>UBQW01000049.1 GCA_900467745.1 Hyphomicrobiales bacterium | reverse complement strand
AGCCACTCCTCGATCTTCGCGACCGACCAGACCAAGGTCATGGAAGGCAACTTCGTTCGTATCCTCACCTGGTACGACAACGAATGGGGCTTCTCCAGCCGCATGTCGGACACGGCTGTCGCCTTCGCCAAGACCATCTAAGGTCCGCGATAACGATTTCGGAAAGCGGCTCGGGAAACCGGGCCGCTTTTCCCCTAGACCATGATGGTAGCAAGTGACCTACGCCAGCGCTCGCATATAGCCAGCGCCAAGGGGCCAACCCCGGGCATTCAAGCTGCGTACAATTTGAAAACTTCTGCTGAGTGAGCAGGGAGGAAATTTTGCTCGAAAGCCGTTTCGTCGTAAACTGAGAAAACTCCGCTACGGGCGCGAACGACGAGATCAGCCGCCGTCGCCCTTATCGCTATCGCGCCGTTGAACAAAGTGACGCCGGTCGTCGCAACGATCATCTGGCCACGTTCATAGGTCTCGCCAACCCAGTCCGGCAAGCCGTCCCAGCCGGTTTCCGAAGCAGCAATGATCTCCTGAGCGCGGACGACTTCCACACGGTTCGGTACTGTCAGATATTCGCGCATGGGTTCGATCATTGGGCTCTATAGGTGCAGCTGTTTCTTGCCAGCACTTGCAGTCGTCAAACTTCTGAATCGCTATACCCTGCCTAATGCCTTCTTTGATTTGAGACGGCAATCGAAAGTTGGCGTTTTGACGCGTTAATCCAGCCCATTTTCTGGAGTGAACTGATCGCAAATCCAACAGAATGTTGCGAAGACCGCGCGCGTGTGGGTGTGTGATTGGTGACCCTCGGCAAAGCGAAAGTGCAACGATGCATTAATTAGTTCACTAACATTTCATTGGGCTGTCACGGCAATAAGCGCACATTAGAGCATCGGCCCCAAAGTACCGATGGTAGGGTCGCTTGGGAGATAATCGTGCTCTTGCCGCTCTAAGCAGGAGAATTCCATGTTTCAAAATCTGATTTCGCTTGAGGATCACCAGATCGAACTGGTTCTAGCCGCCGTCCATGACTGGTGCGCTCGTGCCCATTGCTCCATTGATAGCGAAGCTGGTCGACATGCTATGACGGCAGCCGTAGATCTCGTTCAAGGGGCGTCGACGGCGGACACTTTATCTTCGCGGCTAGCTGCGCACCTACCCGCAGGCTAAGCCGGCCGGCGTCTCGCTATTAACCCGTGATAATTCGCAGTGTTCGAGCGCGCCAGCTTGACCATATCTGCCGCGCTAACTGGTTGCCTGTATGCCCAGACAACCGGGAACCCCCCTCAGGCGATCAGTTAGCTACAGCTGACCGTTTTGACCGCAGGCTACTATCGGGTGTGGCTGTCGAGGAGCATCTGAGATCCGTCAGATCAATGATTGCCGTACCGATCCAGCAGCATTCTGATCTGATTGTTTTGCTCACGGAGTTTGGCGCTCAACTCTGATCGGAGCTCTTCAATCTCATCGTCGAGAGCGGAAGCGCGTTCAACGGCGGTTGGTTCCGACGGCACAGGTGCAACTTCCACCGCGCGCAGCGCGACAACGTGTTCGTGCATGTTTCCGGCCTCGCACGCGGTGGCTCGCTGGCGCAGGGCGACAAGGTCGAGTACGACATCGGCCAGGACCGGCGGACCGGCAAATCCAAGGCAGAGAACGTCACCGTCCTCTAAGGCCGAGCTCGCTGAGGCCGCGAGAACTTTATCTCGCCAGCGAAAAGTGTTTTCGAACGCGCCAGGATTTTGATACGCTCACGGTGTTCTCCTTGTAGAGCGTTTCTAAGACCTCCCTCCTGCCCCGCTTTGGCGGGGTTTCTTTTTATTGATGACGCTGCGTGTCGAAGGAATTGAACTATGGAAGAATGGTCTGACGTGTCGGTGGTCAACGGCGCGTTGAAAGCGCTTAGTCGCGAATTCGGTGTCGAGCGCGATCGCAAATCCGTCCTTCAGATTGCAACGCTGTTGATCCGACTTGCAAAAGAGGGCGCGACAGATTGTGATGAATTGATTTCCGCAGCTCGGCCTCACCTCGTGGACCTGTCCGCAACCGCGGTGCCCGAGCTGATACAAACACCAGACGCGGCCGTTTGATCTAACGCCAGGCTGCCAACAATTCGTAGCTCAGCCAATGGGACGAATTGCTGTTACTCAGGCGACGACCTGATTTCGACCGCCACGCTTTGCACGATAGAGCGCGTCATCCGCACGCGTCATGACTGCCTCGAAGCTTTCAGAGCGTTCCCCGACAGCGACACCGAAGCTCGCGGTTACGGGCATCGATTGTCCATTCCAGATAACAGGGGCGTTCGCTAACTCTTGCCTGATTTGCTCCGCACGATCGGCGGCGTCTTGCAGACTTGTCGCCGCAAGGACAATCCCGAACTCCTCGCCTCCTATCCTCGCGATGAATTCACCCTTGTTCAGAAACTCCTTTGCGCGCGATACAAACGCTTTCAACGCCGTGTCTCCGCCGCTGTGGCCGAAGGTATCGTTGATGATTTTGAAGTGGTCCAGATCGGCGAGCAGCAAGGTGCGAGCAGCAGAAACTTTGCCATCGGGAAACTTGCCTAGAAGTCCGGCTCTGTTCAGGGCGCCGGTCAGCTGATCGGTAATGGCAAGCTGCTTGAGTGCAATTCTCGCTCGCTCCTCCATCATCGCAAACAGACCGACCACAAACGCATTGTTCAGCACGAAATCACTGACCAGGATCAGGACCGATGAGAGCTGACTGTCGTCATAGGCTAGATCCAGAAATATCGATACGACGTACACAGGCGCATATGCGAGGAGCACCCATCCGGTTGCCTTGCGTGCAAAGCCGCCGTCGCCCCGCAGCAAATACAGTCCTGCCATTGCGACATTGATCGCGAGCAGTGCGGTGGCAAGTGCCGCCGCGCCTGATCTTGTCCCAAGATAGGAAAGGTACAGGTAACCAGTGAGTGTGACTGCTGGGCAAACCACCAGATTCCAGTGATACGGCGGCCGTCCGTCAAATGCGCGTGCGCCCGCCCAGACCAGCGAGATGTTGACAGATATCGCGGTCAGCAACACCGCAACTACGATCGGGTTGCGCGTGAACGTGAACCCGTAGACGGCAACCGACACAACGAGAAGGCTCACCGCCCACAGCATGAGATGGGGCTCACGGCGCCTGTACCACAAAGCTAGCAGCATGCCCGCATAGCTTAGATTGAGGAGCGCATTGCACAGATGAATAGTTGCGTAGTCGATCGACATTGGTCTCGGTAAACCTGGTTCCAGGGACACCCTATCAGGTTCGGTTTAACAAAGCCTGCTGTAGGTCACGGTCGACGCTGATCGAGGTTCGTCGGTAATGATCTTTTCATCGCCACCTCGTCGAAGTGAATGCTGTGGGTGCCTCTCAGTCGATCTCGAATATGTCTGCCTGGTCAGCCTTATCGCGCAGGCCCTTGTAGCTGGCGTGTCTCAGCTTGCCGTCAGCCGTCCAGGCTCGAAACTCGATCTCGGCAGTTAGGCGCGGTCGCGCCCAGACGATCGTCTTGCGCCGGCCGGCATAATCGACCGCGGGCTTATCAGTCTCCAGTCTGTCCAGCTTCTCACGAAGCTGCTGGGTCGCTGCTTCCTTAAAACCTGTTCCCACGGATCCGACATAGACGAGCTTTCCGGCGTGCCGCGCGGCAAGGAGAAGCGCGCCAATTCCTGCACGGGCGGACATGGATTGCTCATAGCCCACGATCGCAAAACTCTCGGACAGAATGCATTTGATCTTCACCCACTCGCCACCCCGGCCAGATCGATAAGGCGAATTGCGATCCTTAGCGATGATGCCCTCGAGGCCATGCTCGCAGGCGCTTCGTAAAAGCGCGTCGCCATCGGCATCCACCTCCTCCGACAGACGAATTACACCGGTGGTGTCGATCAAGCTTTCGAGAAGGTGCCGACGGGTGGTGAGTTCGGTTTCGAGAAACGAGTGCCCGTCGAAATACAACAGGTCAAAGGCCATGAAGATCGCTTCGTGAGACGTCGTCTTACCACCTCGGCCACCAAGTGATTGTTGCAATCCGCTGAAATCTGATCGGCCTTGCTCGTCGAGAACGACCGCCTCGCCGTCAAGGATAGCCGTGGATACGCCGAGCGATCTGGCAGCATCCGCGATTGCTGGAAACCTGTGCGTCCAATCGTGACCGCCGCGGGTGATAATTCTGACGCCGGTCGGTTCAATATGAACGGCGAGGCGATAACCATCCCACTTGATCTCATAGGCCCACTGGTCGCCCTTGGGCGGCTTGGCTTTAAGGAGCGCGAGACAAGGTTCGATCCTCTCCGGCATTGGATCGAAAGGCAGATTTGGCTGGTCGGGATCGCGTGGCCTGCGAGCCCGGGATCGAACAGGCTTTTCGGACTGCAGAAGCGGCTTTGCACGAGGCGGCTTTGTCATCGCACTAGTGCATCAGCAAATACTTAAAAAGCAGTTCATGGTGGCCGGTGTTGACTCTCGAGTACCGATAGAACAAAATGCGAACAAACTATTCAGCTCGGCTTTGGACAATGCTAGATCGACCCGCCCCGAAGACCCCGTTCGTCAAAGCGTTTCACGAGTGGTGGGAAAGCCAAAGTCCTGCAGTGACGGCACGGATGGACCAGAAGCTGGCCTGGTCCGTATTCAGGGCCGGGTATGCGTTTGGGCAAAGGAAGGACAAGCAGCGCTTCGTCTTCAGGGTCGGCAAGTTTCGGATAACTGTCTGGGCAGCGAGTGTCCGAGAAGCAAAGCGGCTTGCCTGCCGGGAGGCAGACAGTCGTGCCGCCGCCCGCCGGGGAAAGGCGCCGACAGGTGGCTGGACGCTTGAGCAGATCTGATGCCACGCAGCGGCGCCTACTGGCTTTCGGAATACGCCGGACAGTCGATCGAGTTCCTTTGCTTGAAATGCGAACGTGCAGGCTCTGCCTTGGCAGACGATCTTCTCACCGACCTCGGCGATCAAAGCATGCCGACCCTTCGATACAAATTGGCGAGCCGCTTTGGTTGCGTTCGCGGTCCGGGTGCGCCGATGAACGACGCCTGCAAGCTCTCCTACGCCGGAACGGGTCCTGTGTTGATAAAAGAGGAGCCGAAGGCCGATGACGCCAAAACGATCGGCGAACTCGCTGAATACAACACGATCTTCGCTCAGTGCCTGGCGTGCAAACGCCGCAAGCCCGTCAGCCGCTGGGAAGTCCAGCGCAAGTACGGAAAGGATCTGACGATGGGATCCTTGGCTCGAGCGATGCGATGCAAGTGTGGAAAAAAAGGTGCAACCCTTTACGTGGGGAATATGTCGAGATGAGCGACACCGATAGACCAACGCCAACAGTTTCCGGCCCTTTCGTTCATTACTGCCACTGCGGCAAGTTCGGCGGCCACGGCTTCTTTACTGCGCTCGGAGCGGAAACACGGTGGTGGTGTTGGGAGCACTATCCCTACAAGGGATCCTCGGATGCGCGTACCGAGGCGACGTCAATCGCCGACATGCTTGGAACCAAACGAGCGGGCAGCGCATTATAATCGCTGCTGGCAAATGATTCGCCAGCACTCTCTTTCCCAATTCGCCCCGGCACCACCGGGGCTTTTCTTTTGGCGCGGCCAGTGCGCGCGAGCACCCACTCCCGAGAACGAATCCCATTTCGGCGTTCTGCCAAGACAGTCTGGGCCAAAGCTTTGCTCAATCAAACCGCTGATGCGTCGAGGGTGAGGCCGAGAAATGCGAACGCTTATGCTCCTCGAGGGTCGAAACCAATCCCGCTCTCAGTTGATGGCGTCCTGGTCCAGGCCCGGATCTTCCACGATCAACCCGCAGGGGGTCCGCTAGCGAGCTGCGGCCGCTTGGCTGCGCCTGCGCGGTGATCGCGCCCGGTCCCAGACCTTTGAGGAGCCATCGAGCGGGAATGGCCCGCTCCCAGATGGAGCCAATCAGATGTCACACGATCTCGTCCTCGCTCAGTCCCACGCGTTCCAGCTTTCCCGCGACCTCATGGTCCCGGTCACCGTCTTTGAAGTCGACGGTGAATATGGCGTTCTTCCCTCTGACGAGATCGATGCAAGCGACGACCTCGCGGTCATCCATGAATTCCATCCTTGGTCGGCTCACTGAGCCGAGCTCGGCCACTTCGGCGGCCTCGGTTTGCCACTGCCGAGCAATCGGCCGCAAGGGAAGCTTCGCCGCGCAAGGTGCAGATTTGCACCTTGTCAATCGCGCCCTTGCCCCCTCAGCTCTTCGTGGCGGGAGGAAAGTCCGGCTGAGGTGGAAAGAAAACAGAGGACGATCGCGGTGCGATCGGATCGAGAGATGAACAGAGCAGAAATAGAAAGCCTTCGCGATAAAGTGCCCTGCGGCGCCGTCCTCGAAGCCGCCGGCTTCGCCGTCGACGCCAAGGAAAGTACCAGACGGGCAGTCAAGTACCGTCGATCCCAGGATATCATCATCGTCACGCACGACGGGCAAGGCTGGTTCGATCCGCTCAGCGACGCCAAGGGTGACGTGTTCTCACTGGCGTGCCAGCTCGACGGTGTCGGCTTTGCTGAAGCGGCCGCGCGTGTTGCGGCACTGGTCGGGTTCATTCCTTCGCCAGCACAATGGCAGAGGCCGGAACCCACGGCCCGCTCGCCATCCCTCTCTGTCGGCGATCGTTGGGAGGCGCGCAAGACGCTGCGACCGAGATCCGACGCATGGCGCTACCTATGCTGGGAGCGAGCTCTGCCGCCAAACGTCGTTCGCCGTGCGATGCAGCTCGGTGTGCTGCGCGAAGGGCCATTTGGAAGTATGTGGGCCGCACATACCGATAGTGCCGGCCTTGTCGTTGGGTGGGAGGAGCGCGGTCCCGACTGGCGCGGTTTTGCGTCCGGAGGATCGAAGGTCCTGTTCCGATTGGGTGACTCAGAGGCGACGCGGCTTTGCGTCACCGAGGCGGCGATCGACGCGATAAGCCTTGCCGCACTCGAAGGCCTGCGAAGCAAAACACTCTACCTCAGCACCGGTGGAGGGTGGTCACCAACAACGGAAGCGGCCCTTCGCGCTCTTTTGCAGCGTCAGGATGCTCAACTGATCGCGGCCACCGACGCCAACCCCCAGGGAGATACGTTTGCCGATCGGCTGCGACGGCTTGCCGAAGAGACCGGACGTGAGTGGCTCCGGCTTCGCCCGACCGCGGACGACTGGAACGAGGTCCTGCAGATAAGGGTGAAGGAAAGGAGGGGAGAGAGGGAAAAGATGAAGATGGAAAGTGGAGCGAGGCGTGCCGCATCACGCCCGCCCGCGTCAAGGGAGGCTGCGCCCGGCTGAAGCCGGCCCTTGACCCGGACAGTCGCGACGCCGGCGGCCCGGAAGGTGTCAGGAGGAACTGAAGAGAGAGATGAGATCGCGAGGATCCATCGGCTTCGGTATCCAAAGCAACAGAGGAGATGCAAATGCATTCCGCTTCCACGATCCGCAAAGTCTTCGAAGGCGTCGCCACACGCCCGCAAATGTTCCGGTTGTTCGATCGCCATAACCAACGCCCAGATCGTTGGCAGACAGATTCCGCCGCCCTTTACAGCGGGGAATGGTTCGAGATCGACGAAGCGCTTTACGACTATATGCTCAATATCCTTCCGCCGCTCTGGATGCGCGGGCCGATCTTTGCTCTCAGAGAATTCCTCACCGGCTCGGTCACCAGCGTGTTCTTCGCGCTCAGGATTGACGGCCGGACGCGCTATTTCCACGGCTATTGCAATCTTTCCGATCAAGCCTCCGTCGAGGCGATGCGTGTCGCGATCTTCGAACGCGAAAGCAAACCTGTCCGCGCCATGAGCCGGCCAGAGCGCCTCGAGCACATCTGGAGCAGCACCGCAGATGCCTATCGTGGCTACGCCGGTGATCGGTTCCCGCCGGCGATGCAGGGTCAGCGAACAGTCATGCTTTGGAGCGGCTCAAACGGTACGATCCTGAAGCTGCTGAATGACCTCACCGACGACGAGATCGCAGCAAAACTGCCTGTCCATATGCGGCACCTGCCTGATCTCGCGGCCTGAGCGCCAACACCCCCAATCTCTCTAGCGTCTGCTGCCCGCCACCAAGGTTGGCGAGCGATGGCGCGCGTTAAAAAAGGAGCATTTCCGATGAGCAATGACGCGTTTACCCTCGATATGTTTGGCAGCTCGGCGCTGTCATCTGGCCTCGGTCTCGGTGTCACAGCATTTGGTGGCATCGACCTGGCAGCGAATGATGATAATCCCGATCCCACGCCGTCTACCCCTGCCCCGGCAGCGGCTTCGCCGGTCGCGGCTCGCCCTCCAGTCCGCAACGGTCTGCGCCAAAATTACTATCTGCAAGGAGATCGCGGTCTTGGCAGTTCCTGGAAGGATCGCGCGCGTGCCAATGTCGCAGCGATCCTGGTTGCCGACAGTATCGCAAAGCAGGAGCGGCCGGCGACATTCAAGGAGCAGGCCCAGTTGATCCGCTTCACCGGGTTTGGGGCCTCCGAGCTGGCCAATGGCATGTTCCGCCGACCGGGCGAGGTCGATTTTCGTGATGGCTGGGACGGGCTTGGATCATCGCTCGAGACCGCGGTTTCGGAGGCGGACTACGCCTCACTGGCGCGCTGCACCCAGTATGCGCATTTCACCCCGGAATTCGTCATACGGGCCATCTGGGCAGGCATTCAGCGGCTCGGCTGGCGCGGCGGTCGCGTGCTCGAACCTGGCATTGGCACAGGTCTCTTCCCTGCCCTCATGCCTGCTGCATACCGGGACACCGCCTATGTCACCGGGATCGAACTCGATCCCGTCACCGCGCGTATCGTAGGCCTGCTGCAGCCGAAGGCGCGGATCATCGATGGCGATTTTGCTCGCACGGACCTGGCGGCGAGCTATGATCTCGCCATCGGCAATCCGCCCTTCTCCGATCGTACTGTCCGCTCCGATCGTGCCTACCGATCGCTGGGCTTGCGGCTTCACGACTACTTCATTGCCCGCTCGATCGATCTGTTGAAGCCCGGCGCGCTTGCCGCCTTCGTCACCTCGCACGGTACGATGGACAAGGCCGACACGACCGCCCGCGAGCACATCGCCAAATCCGCCGACCTCATTGCCGCGATCCGCCTGCCCGAAGGAAGCTTTCGCCGTGACGCCGGCACGGATGTCGTCGTCGATATCCTCTTCTTTCGCAAGCGCAAGGCCGGCGAGCCCGAAGGCGACCAGATGTGGCTCGATGTCGACGAGGTGCGTTCGGCCACCGACGATGAGGGCGCTATTCGCGTGAATCGCTGGTTTGCCCGCCATCCGGATTTCGTGCTTGGCACGCATGCCCTCACCTCAGGCCAATTCGGGGAGACCTATACCTGCGTCGCGCACAGCGGATCGGATCTCGAATCCGATCTCTCGGCCGCGATCGATCTTCTTCCGGCCGGTCTCTATGACGGCGAGCCGACGCCAATCGACATCGATCTCGAGGGCGAGCTGGCTGAGATTGTCGATCTCCGGCTGAAAGACAGCCCCGTGCGAGAAGGCAGCTTCTTCGTTGATCGTGCCAAGGGCTTGAAGCATATGCTCGACGGCGTGGCGGTGCCCGTCGCAGTTCGCAAGGGGCGCTCGGGTGACGGCATGCCGGAAAAGCACATCCGGATCATCACCAAGTTGATCCCGATCCGCGACGCTCTGCGCGAGGTGCTGAAGGCACAGGAAACCGACCGGCCGTGGCGCGATCTCCAGGTTCGGCTCCGCCTCGCCTGGTCAGCTTTCGTCCGCGACTTCGGCCCGATCAATCACACGATTATTGCCATCCAGGAGGATCCAGAGACCGGCGAGGTGAAGGAGATGCATCGCCAGCCGAACCTGACGCCTTTTCGCGACGATCCCGATTGCTGGCTAGTGGCCTCGATCGAGGACTATGATCTGGAGACCGACACCGCGAAGCCGGGCCCGATATTCAGCACCCGTGTGATCGCTCCGCCGATGTCGCCTGTCATCACCAATGCGGCTGATGCGCTGGTGGTCGTACTCAACGAGCGTGGTTATGTCGACCTCGATCATATCGCCGAGTTGCTGCATCTCGACGTGGCGACAGTCATCGAAGCGCTCGGCGACGAGGTGTTTCAGGATCCGGCCAGCGGTAGCTGGCAGACTGCCGACGCCTATCTCTCCGGCTCGGTCCGCACCAAGCTCATCGCCGCGCAGGCGGCGGCAGAGCTCGATCCGGCATACGAGCGGAACGTGCGCGCCCTGACTGATGTCCAGCCGGCCGATCTTCGCCCATCGGACATCACCGCCCGTCTCGGCGCACCCTGGATCCCGGCCGCCGATGTCGTCGCCTTCGTGAAGGAGAGGATGGAGGCCGAGATCCGCATCCACCATATGCCGGAACTTGGGTCCTGGACCGTGGAAGCGCGCCAGCTCGGATACAGCGCCGCCGGCACATCGGAATGGGGCACGAGCCGCCGCCACGCCGGCGAGCTGCTCGCCGATGCGCTGAACAGCCGCGTTCCGCAGATCTTCGACGTGTTCAAGGATGTCGACGGCGAGCGCCGCGTGCTGAATGTCGTCGACACCGAGGCTGCGCGCGACAAGCTGCAGCGGATCAAACAGGCATTTCAGGACTGGGTCTGGACTGATCCGGATCGCACCGAGCGGCTGGCGCGGGATTATAATGACCGCTTCAACAACATCGCGCCTCGAAAATTCGACGGCTCCCATCTGAAGCTTCCCGGCGCCTCTGGCGCCTTCGTTCTTTATGGGCACCAGAAACGCGGCATCTGGCGCATCATCGCCGACGGTTCGACCTATCTTGCTCATGCCGTCGGCGCCGGCAAGACGATGACGATGGCGGCCGCGATCATGGAACAACGCCGGCTCGGCCTGATCGCCAAGGCGATGCTGGTTGTGCCCGGCCATTGCCTGGCCCAGGCTGCGCGTGAGTTCCTGGCTCTCTATCCGAATGCCCGTATCCTCGTGGCAGACGAGACCAACTTCACGAAGGACAAGCGCGCTCGCTTCCTGTCGCGGGCAGCCACCGCCACCTGGGATGCGATCATCATCACCCATTCGGCGTTTCGCTTCATCGCCGTCCCCTCGGCCTTCGAACAGGAAATGATCCAGGACGAGCTGCAGCTCTACGAGGATCTTTTGACCAAGGTCGACAGTGAGGACCGCGTCTCACGCAAGCGCCTCGAGCGGCTGAAGGAAGGATTGCAGGAGCGGCTCGAAGGTCTCACCACCCGCAAGGACGATCTTCTCACCATCTCGGAGATCGGTATCGATCAGATCGTCGTCGACGAGGCGCAGGAGTTTCGTAAGCTTTCCTTCGCGACCAACATGTCGACGCTCAAGGGCATTGATCCGAATGGCTCGCAGCGCGCATGGGATCTCTATGTGAAATCCCGCTACATCGAGACCAAAAATCCCGGCCGGGCACTGGTGCTGGCGTCGGGCACGCCCATTACGAATACGCTGGGCGAGATGTTTTCGATCCAGCGCTTGCTCGGCCACGAAGCGCTCCATGAACGGGGCCTGCACGAGTTCGATGCCTGGGCGTCCTGCTTCGGCGACACGACGACCGAACTCGAAATCCAGCCATCGGGCAAATACAAGCCGGTCAGCCGCTTCGCCTCCTTCGTCAACGTCCCCGAGCTGATTGCCATGTTCCGCTCGTTCGCCGATGTCGTCATGCCGGATGATCTTCGCCAGTATGTGAAGGTGCCCAACCTCTCGACCGGCCGCCGGCAGATCCTGACGGCAAAGCCGACCGCGTTGTTCAAGACCTATCAGCAAACGCTTGACGCCAGGATCAAGTCGATCGAACAGCGCGAGGGACCGGCCAAGCCGGGGGACGACATCCTGCTTTCCGTCATCACAGATGGTCGTCATGCGGCGATCGATCTGCGCTTCGTCATGCCTGATGCCGACAACGAGGATGACAACAAGCTCAACCTGCTGGTCCGCAATGCGCACCGGATCTGGAAGGAGACCGGTGACGCCACCTATCGTCGCACCGACGGAAAGGACTTCGACCTGCCGGGCGCCGCGCAGATGATCTTCTCCGATCTCGGCACAATCAATGTCGAAAAGTCGCGCGGCTTCTCGGCCTATCGCTTCATTCGCGATGAGCTCGTCCGCCTCGGTGTGCCGGCATCCGAGGTCGCCTTCATGCAGGATTACAAAAAGACCGAGGCCAAGCAGCGGTTGTTTGGTGATGTCCGCGCCGGCAAGGTCCGCTTCTTGATCGGATCATCGGAGACGATGGGAACGGGCGTCAATGCGCAGCTGCGGCTGAAGGCGCTCCATCATCTCGATGTCCCGTGGCTGCCGTCGCAGATCGAGCAGCGCGAGGGCCGGATCGTCCGTCAGGGCAACCAACATGACGAGGTCGATATCTTCGCCTATGCCACCGAAGGTTCGCTCGACGCTTCGATGTGGCAGAATAACGAGCGCAAGGCCCGGTTTATCGCGGCCGCTCTTTCGGGCGACACCTCGATCCGGCGCCTGGAAGATGTCGGCGAAGGGGCAGCGAACCAGTTCGCCATGGCCAAGGCAATCGCGTCGGGCGACGAACGGCTGATGCAGAAGGCTGGGCTGGAGGCCGAAATCGCACGGCTGGAACGGCTCCGCGCCGCCCACGAAGACGATCAATATGCCGTTCGCCGGCAGATGCGCGACGCCGAGCGTGAAATCGAGGTCTCGACGCGGCGCATCGGCGACATCGGTCAGGACATTGAGCGGATGCAGCCCAAATTCGGCGACGCCTTCGCGATGAAGGTGCTTGGCGAGGACTATACTGAGCGCAAAGACGCTGGCCGCGCGATGATGAAGGAGGTCCTCACGCTTCTCCAGCTACAGCAGGAGGGCGAGGTTCATCTGGCGACGATTGGCGGCTTCGATCTCGTCTACGAGGGGGAGCGTTTCGGCAAGGGTGACGGCTATCGATACCAGACCATTCTCCAGCGCACCGGCGCCGACTACGAGATCGATCTCGCCATCACCGTCACGCCGCTCGGGGCCATCTCCAGGCTGGAGCATGGGCTTGATGGATTCGGGGAAGAGCGGCGCCGCTATCGCCAGCGCCTGGAAGACGCAGAGCGGCGCCTAGCGTCATATCGCTCGCGTGACGGCGGGCGCTTCGGCTTCGCTGACGATCTCGCTGCGATGCGGCTTAAGCTGAAAGAGCTGGAGGCCCTTCTAGCCACAGACGTCGAAACATCGACCCAAGCGGCAGCTGCATAGCTGCACTGCACAAAAAATGTTATCCGATTGGTCAAAAATCGGGCATAACGACTACAGCTGATGCACATGGCGGGTCTCCTCCCAGTTCCGCTGCAGCAGCTGTTCCCCTCTGGAGGTTTATTGACCTTCAAACTTCATGGGCCGCGGACTTCCGCTGGCCCATTTTTTTGCCTAAAGCCGGTCTGTCGCCAATCGGGCAATCTCCACCGTTGCGTCATAACCAACGCCGTTGGTGGCGATCGTTAGGCTGTCCTTGTTCTTGTAGCTGTAGACCTTGAAGTAGTTCTGGGCATTGCCAGCCATATTGAGACCCCATGCAGTTTCGCCAATGCCGCTGATCTCGGTGAAGGCTGCGCCATGCTGGTCCTTCTCGCTGCCCATAATCTGGTCGAAATAGGCTCGCTCTTGCCCAGCAGGAACGCCACGCATCTTGTTAGGGATGTGCATCACCTGCACGTAGGCCTCCGGTTTGCTCCCAACCCATGTGCAAAGGTTGTCGCTCGTCTCCTTGATCGTGGCGGGAGCGCCGACGAATTGCTCCATTTCACTCGCCGTGACCATGGTGCAAGGCACCGCCGTCGGGTCGACTGGAGGGCTCGCGGATCCCGCTCCGTCTGCAGCCCATGCCGCCGTGCCCATCATCATCACCATCAGTGTCGTTGCCAAAGTCGATCGCACGATTACCCCTTCCTTTATGGCCGCCGATAACGGCGGCCTTTCGGAAATAGGAAGGAGAGGTGAGAGGGAAAGGGAGGATGAGCGATCGCAGGGCGGTCGGCCCGCCGCCACTCACGTTCAATCGCCGCCTCCTCACCCCTGCCCTTCGCGCTGCGCATGGCTGTTAGCCATGCTTGCGCATCACGCCAGGGCTGCTCGGCCGCAATTGCGTCGGCCCGCCTGCCCCGCGGTTCGGAAGGTGTCTTCGAAAGAAAAAGAAGACATGAAGGAGCAGCGAGCCTGCTGCTCCGTACCGGACAAGGAGCAACACCCATGCAGATCCTCAAGATCGACCCCCGTGCGCTGACCGCAAACCCCGACGACATCAGGCAGTCCAAGTCCTCGCCGCAGGCCGATGCGCTGTTGCTGGCGACCGTGAAGGCTGTCGGCATCATCCAGCCGCCGGTCGTGTCGCAGCAAGCCGACGGCGGTAACGGCTACCTGATCCAGGCCGGACATCGCCGCGTGCGGGCCGCGATCGAAGCCGGCCTCGACGAAATCGAGGTGGTCGTCAGCGATGCCGCTACCGACAATGGCGCCATGCGCTCGATGGTCGAGAACATTGCCCGCGAACCGTTGAACCCGGTCGACCAGTGGCGAGGCATCGAGCGGTTGGTCGCACTCGGCTGGACCGAGGAAGCGATCGCTGTCGCGCTTTCCCTCCCCGTCCGCCAAATCCGCAAGCTGCGTCTGCTGGCAAATGTGTTGCCCGCGATGCTCGACCATATGGCGCGCGGCGATATGCCGAACGAGCAACAACTGCGCACGATCGCGACGGCATCGCTCGAGGATCAGAAGGAAGTCTGGAAGGCCAACAAGCCGAAGAAGGGCGATGTCGCCTCATGGTGGCCGATCGCCAACGGTCTCTCCAAGACCCGCATGTTCGCCCGCGACGCGAGCTTTGGCGACGATCTGCGCGAGGCCTACGGCATCGAATGGGCCGACGATCTCTTCGGCCCAGCGGATCAAGACAATCGCTTCACCACAAATGTCGAAGCGTTTCTCGGTGCCCAACAAGAGTGGATGACCAGCAATCTGCCGAAGAAGGGCGCGATCGTCGAGGTTAACAACTGGGGCCAGCCGGAACTGCCGAAGAAGGCGGAGCGTGTTTACGGCAAGCCTAGCAAGGGTGATGTCACCGGTCTCTACCTGGATCGTGATGGCAAGGTGCAGTCGGTGCATTATCGGGTGCCGGAGACGAAGCCAGCCAAAGGACAGACGGCCTCGCCCGATGGCGCTGACGTCACCGACGATAGCGCGACAGCCAAGCAGCGGCCCGATGTCACCCAAAAGGGCCTGGACATGATCGGCGACTTCCGGACCGATGCGTTGCATGATGCCCTTGCCCGTGCGCCGATCGAGGACGACATGTTGATGGCGCTCCTCGTGCTCGCCTTCGCCGGTTTGAATGTCCGGGTCGATTCCGGCGCCGGCGGGGCACTCTACGGCGGCGTTCGCTTCGGGCGACATGCAGCGCGCCTCTTCACGGAAGACGGTCGCCTGTCGTTCGACAAGGACACCGTTCGCGCCACCGCACGCGCGGCGTTGATCGATGTTCTTTCGTGCCGGCGCGGTATGTCGAACAGTGGTGTGGTCTCGCGCATCGCCGGCGAGGCAATCGGCGCCGATACCTACCTGCCGAATATGGGTGATGAGGATTTCCTCGCGTGCCTGTCGCGCCGAGCGCTCGAGGTTGCGGCGGCCGACGCCGGCATCGAACCGAAAGCGCGCGTTGGCGATACCCGCTCGTCGCTCGTCGAGCACTTTGCTGGCGATGCAAATCTTGTGCATCCAAGTGCTCTCTTTGCGCCGGATCCACAGGAGGTAGCGGCATTGCTACGCCACGCGGAAACATCTGGAGAGGATGACGAGGCGGAGCTGCCGTCGCAGGACGATGCGGATGGCGGAGCCGCCGAAGATGCAGCCGAGGGCGATCTCGACGATCACGAGACCGTTTACGGCATCGCCGCGGAATAGCCCGCCAGCCACACGACACACCTTGATCGCGCCGCCGGTATTCCCGGCGGCGCTTCCGTTTCCTGTATCTATGGAGCTTCCAATGTCCATTCCTTCCACACAGCAGACCAACCCGATCGCCGAGGCGCTCGGCATAGAATTCAGCCTTAGCGCCGACGGTTTTCCGGTAGCCCGTATGGGCGCTCTTGTGCTCGCCATGATCGCCACACCCGCGGGCGGCTTTCTGGCTAGCGCCATCTTGAGCGCGAGCCGCCCGCTTTTGAGTCTCGAACGCGGCGATTTCTACGGCCACGACGGAAGCCTCGCGGACGAGGCCGCCTTTATCGCCCGCGTTATAGAAACTGCCCTACATCAGCGCGATCTGCACGATCTTGGCCGAGTTCAGGCACGCATGACCTGCAGCACCCCTTGGGGCATGTCACAGATGGCGACGATCTACGGTGCGGGGATCGTGTCCCATGTGACCGCCGGGCATGGTGGCTTCCATCTTTCTCCCGACGGAAACCTTGCCGTACCGATAGCGCTCCGAAACGAGACCTGCTGGTACGAGGAGGATGTCGAATGGGCTGCTGTCGCTCATGCTTTTCCCGACCTGTTCACGGGCTACGAGCGACGAGCCGCGGATGAGACCATCCGACACCACTGGCCAGAATTTTGGGAAACGGTGCATGGCCGGCCGCTTTCGTCGGGAGAGTCTCGGGGCAAGGATCGGCAGGAGTTCGAGAGGATCCATGCAGGCCATTGGATCGTGACGTCGGCGATCCTGTCGGAACACCATGCCGGGATGACGGAGGTGGTCGCGCGTCTCGGCACCGAACAAGGGATCGATGACGTCGAGCGGCGATATCTCGTTGACGGCATCGAGTATGCCGGTCGCGGTCCTTTCGGCTTCGTCATCGATGAGGCGCGGCATCAGCCCTATGACGGGCCGTCTTCCTTCGTTGGCTGGTCGAGGTCGGCGGCATGAGTTCGAAGTATCGGCCGGTCTCCGAGGAACGCCCGCATCAAGATTTCGATCGCATCCAGCGCCAGATCGTTCATCGCGCAAGGCGGTTGGCCGTGACAGCGAGGGTGCTAGCCCGGTGGCGCGGCCAGAGTGGGCGTTATCACGGTCGATCCCACCGGGCTGTGCTGCTAGACCATGCAAACCGCCTTGTTTTCGAGAGGCGAGCTGACCTCGACGCTATGAATGAGGGTGGGAGCCGCGACGAGGCCGGTTGCCCGATGCGCTCAATCTTGCGCTGAGCAAAAACGGGGTGCGGCGGGCGTACAGCTGCCAAGTGCTCCCGTGGATTGGATCGTCGGTTGAAATCGTGGCGCGGGCTATATTCGTGATCTTCCGCGTCATCCCGGCACCCACATCGGATCCTGCCAGACCTGTCTCGGGTTTGTGACGGTCTTAAGCCTGCTGCCGGTCGTTTCAAGGCCGCTGACGCGCCGCGTTGCGGCCGTCATCCCCTCCTCTCGCAAACCGGCTTCGCGGGCTTGCAGGGCTGGCGCCCCGCGCGCCCGCAAAGCCAATTCGCTCGGTCAGGGCATCCGGACCTGTGAAGCCGCCCGTCTTTCGCCGGCTTTGGTCGACCGCACCCGAGGAAGGGCCGGCAGGAAGCCGGTTCGAGAGCTTCGGGATAACTCCCAAGGAGACTACAATGGCAAAGCCTGCAACCCATCGCTCTTCCGCTCGCGTCGTCCAGCTCCGCAAGGGCGCAACCGTCGAGATGGTTCGCCTCACTTGCCCAGACAGTGCCCAGGCGCTTAAGATCGCCGAAAGTTTCGGGACAGCTGTCGTCGACAGCGACGGCATCCGCGATCTTCACGAACGGCTGATAGCAGAGACCGCGGATGCTCTCGGCGAAGGCCTTGGCGAGCGCGCCATGCAAATCCACCTCCAGCGGATCGTCGGCGCCTATGTCGGCTCGGCTCACGGTGCCGGCCAATTCTACAGCAAGGCCGTCACCGAAGCGCGCGATGCTACCGCCAAGGCGGCAAACGATGCGCGTGACGAGGATCTCGATGGTCCCGTCGGCTACGATAGTGCCGCGCACCGCAAGCGAGAATTCGCAGCCGACATGGGCATTCAGGCCCACGCGCTGCGCATGGCGGCCGAAGGCGCGGTCGCAGCCTACAAGCACATCGTCGGCGAGGTCTGGAAGCCTTTCGATCGCCCGGTCGAGAACCCCGGACAATCCCTCGATCGCAAGGCGGCCGAAGCACAGATGAACGCTTTCGATTGACATCCGGGCGGGGTTCAGCCCCGCCGCTCTCGCACGATCAGGGCCGGCCCCACAGGGAGCCGGCCTTTTTTTGCCTCCGCGCCAAAGGGCGAAAAAGAAAGAAATGAAGGATCTTTGGATCCGACCACTGCGGTCCGTCTGCGCTTGCGGCCTACAGGAGCCGCCGGCACCAGGCAACGGCTTCGCCGTCCTCCACGCTGTTGCGGCCGTTCCGGTGCTTGGCTCCGCCTCTGGGGCTCCTGCCTTCGGCCTCCGCGACGGGACCGCGATTGGCGCGGTTCCCGAAATTATGGAGACGGAAATGAGCAGGAACCCGGAATCACAGCGTGCCGACATCTATAACAAGATCACCGACCGGATTATCGAGGAACTGGCAGGAGGTGTCCGCCCGTGGATGAAGCCATGGAGCGCGGGAAATACCGAGGGACGCATCACCCGACCGCTTCGTCACAATGGCCTTCCGTATTCGGGCATGAACGTGCTCCTGCTTTGGTCGGAGCAGATGGCGCGCGGCTTTTCGTCGTCGATGTGGATGACCTTCAAGCAGACCCTCGAATTGGGGGCTGCCGTTCGCAAGGGCGAGACGGGCTCGACGGTCGTCTTCGCCAGCCGGTTCACGAAGTCGGAGACGGACGGAAATGGCGGCGCAGTCGATCGCGAGATCCCCTTCCTCAAGGCCTACTCGGTCTTTAATATCGAGCAGATCGACGGCCTGCCAGATCATTACTTTGATCAGCCGGTCGCCAACACCGATCCGGTCGAACGGATAGAAGCTGCGGAGCGCTTCTTCCGCAACACTGGCGCGATCGTCCGGCACGGAGGCAATCAGGCCTATTACGCTCCTGGGCCTGATCTCATTCAGATGCCGCCGCTTCAATCGTTCAAGGACGTTGCGAGTTACTACGCGACCCTCAGTCATGAGGCGACCCATTGGACATCTCCAAAGGACCGCGTCGGGCGGGACCTGTCTCGTTACGGCAAGGACCGCAGCGAAAGGGCGCGAGAAGAATTGATCGCCGAGCTCGGAAGCTGCTTTCTATGTGCTGACCTCGGGATTGTCCCCGAGCTCGAACCCCGGCCGGATCATGCGGCGTACCTCCAGTCGTGGCTGTCGGTCCTGGCCAATGACAAACGGGCGATTTTTCAGGCGGCAGCCCATGCGCAGCGCGCCGTCGCATTTCTCCATGGCCTACAGGCCATCGAATCCGAAATCAGGGACGCAGCCTGAAACGGCCGGATGAGCTGATACGCTAGGAACGGTCGCCAGATGTGATGGCGGCCGGTTCATTTGTTCGGTCCACGTCCGGAGCGCGATCATCGGCCATCCGCAGGTCCAACGAACCCCAGATGGATGGCTTTTGAACGCCGGTCTTCACTTTCCGGGGCTGCTTGATTTCGACGATGAACGGTTTCGTCTGCTTTGCCATAAATCCTCCAGGCAATGAATCGAACCGCACTCTACCGAGAAGGATGGGGGCCGCAAGCCATGCTGGCCGGGAGATCACGTGTATGTAGTGCCTCAATGCTGAACTCAGTGTTCTGGCCGATCCGCTAGCCGTCAATTCGCAGCCCGGTATTGTCGGCCGCCATTGTCATATCCCTTTCCCTTGGCGACAGGGCTCCATTCGCGGGCTCGATGAGGCATGTCTGGCCGGAGAACGGCTTCGCCTCGATCGTACTCCCGCAACGGCACTCCATCACTTTCATCCCCTGCCAGCTGACGCTGTCATTCCTCGCGAAACAAGAAAGCGACTCCGTGCCGCCCTTCACGCTGTTCCGGCCCTTCGGGTGCGGTCCGATCGTCACCGGCCTTTGCGACTGCCATCGAGGCCGCAATGGAGCGGCCCGAAACAGCGAAAAGGAATACGACAATGGCTACCATCGGCACCTTCACCTCTACCGAAAATGGCTTCACCGGCTCGATCCGCACCCTCGCCCTCAACGTCAAGGCCCGCATCGAGCGTGTGTCAAATCCCTCCGAAAAAGGCCCACAGTTCCGCATCTTCGCGGGAGCCGTCGAACTCGGCGCGGCCTGGCAGAAGCACTCTGAGCAGACCGGACGCGACTATCTCGTCCTCAAGCTCGACGATCCGAGCTTCCCCGCTCCGATCTTCGCCAACCTGATCTCCATCGAAGGCGAAGATGGCTACCAGCTGATCTGGTCCCGCCCGAACCGGGACTAAGTATCCCGGCCCCGCCCGAAAGGGCGGGGTCATTCCTTCGGGGAAGACCCAAAGCCGAATCAGGCATCGAGCCTGGTCCGGCTTTTTTGGTGGCACACGAGAGGGGGAATGCTGCTCAGAAACCGGGAGTGTGCCGCTCGCGCATGCCGACCTCAAGGATGAGCGGTTCCCCCAATTTTCTCCAGCCGCCTGCGGCACCCTTCGAAAATCGGCTCCCCCACTCCCCGGCTC
>UBQW01000016.1 GCA_900467745.1 Hyphomicrobiales bacterium | reverse complement strand
CCCTGCTCGGATGGATACGGACGGGCGCTAGCTTGCACGCGTTTATCTGCTGTTGCTCGATGACTAGACCGAAGCACCAGGCTCTAAGCACGCTGCGACTAGTTGATCCCGAGAAGCCGGGTCATATCGAAGGCGGCCGGTCGCGATCAACAAGCCGCACCTGCACTTTAGGAGTATCGTCCATGATTAGGTGTCCACCTGTTTTTGGTGGACACTTCATGCATCATAGCATCAGAGCACCGCACGTACGGATCTGGCCGGGGGGCGATGGGCAACCATCGTCCATACCGGGACCGTTTTCCCCGTTTCCGGGCTTTCCCGGCAAGCCCGGCTTCCCCGGTGATCGAACCTTATTAACCTCAGTCATGTGCATTCTTCTCCTAAATCGGATCCAGACTCACAGACAAAGTCGGCACGGTGAGGAATGTTTGGCTTTGTTCGACCACTCCTGTTCGGTGTTCACACACTCCAAATAGGCATAAAAAATTCAATGCGGCGGCTTCATTGCAACCTCAGGAAATGGCCTTTTAGATCGACGTAGTTCGAATCCGCTAAGCAACCTGAGCGACTTTTCGACAACATTATCGCCACGGCATGGATCCGCAGCTATTTCCGCACTGCAACCAGCTAGTCGAACGCTGAGTTCCAGCAACTGCTGCCAAACTGGATCCTCAGCGTTTTTAGCGACACTGGCGCAGGTCTGAAGCCTTTGAGCGAGTGCCCTGAGAATTGCCTCTCTCTCATCCAAAGGCACCTTTTCAAATGGCAGTGAGGCAGTCATGACTTCCTCCACGTGCATCTGCGGTGGCCGAACAAGCAAACCCCGCTTGCAGCCTGCGTCGTAAATCGATCGTAGAGTGAACTTTAACGTGCACGCGTTCGCCTGCAGGAACGCCACTGATCGCGAACTTGTGCATCTTGCTTTGTGCTCGTGGAGGATTGGGGTTTTTTGTCAGGTATGTGGTAACCCTGAGTGCAACGACTGAGCGTGTTAGGTCGCTGTGGATACTACAGATCATGATGGCATCTCCTACCTTCAGGCAAGAGCTCATATAATCTCCCAATCGGCTCTGCCCGGGGTGAAAAGGCCGACACTCCAGAGTACGCTTATTAATTCCAATCACCTAATGATTAAGCGCTCTATCGGCCAGAAAACATCGACGAGGCCGTTTAGCCGGCGATGATGGGTCTTTGCGTGACCGATCGCAACATCCCGCCACCGAATAGCCCGTTAGACGTCTCTGATGGGACTGACCGGCTACTACATGGCGGCACCCGGGTACTTCGCCGGAAACGACGATTACACCGGCTTCTTCCTGCACCACTGCGTCCACTATATGGACCTCGTCTCATTCCTCGTGTCGCCCGTGCGGACCATTTCGGCCCGCAAGGTCGAGAAAACGCCCGGTCGCTTGCTTTTCCATGTAGGGTTTGAATTTGAATGCGGCGCGATCGGCAACATTGCTATGGGAACCATTCAGTTCCGCGGAACGCCGGTGGAGCGTATTGAGCTGATGAGCGATCACCAAAGGGTTGAGGTCGACGACGTGATCGAGATCAAATGGCACCGCAATCCCCCATTCAAGATCGACGACCTAGGCGCGACGCTCAAAGACGATAGCGACACGCTGACGTGGAAGCCGAACTTCACTGCGGCAGCAAATGAAGATCCGAAGGGTTATCACTCACTCCTGGCAGACGTCGTTCCTGCACTCGCCGGTGCATCAACTCCGGCGCCTAGCATTGCTGACGGAGTTATAGCGATGGAACGGCTGGAGATCCTTCGAGCGGCTCTCGACATCTAGTTAAGATCCTGGAATTTGGTGCGATGACATCGATCTTACGTAAGGTTTTTAATATACTGCGATCCTCGACGGTCAACGGGAAGCCGAAATGAATTGTTCGGGCTCGTCTGGTGTGGATTGGACAAGCCAGCAGAACTGCGGACCCATCGGTTCAGATCCCTTCACGAACAAACTCTTGGTACCCCGGGGGTTCAACGCGATCGTCCGCGACGACTGAGGCAGGGTGGCTCGTCGCCAACAAACGAGCCGCGCCAGCCGGCGTAGTCTTTGAATTTAAACGTTATTCACGTCGCACTCTTGGCTCATACCGGTGGCAGGTTCAGATCGCATCGAATCGCGATAATCTTCTGTTTGTCAGCCCCGAAAACGACCAACACGTTTGTTGTTTGCAACACGCCTCCAGGCGGGCAGACGACGGCAAGCACAAGCGTTGGCGAGGTTGCTCTGGTTGACAAAGTTGCGTCGGCGTCTATAGTCCGTGCACCGGAGGTCGGCGAAATGGCGACGAAGCCGTTATCCAAATCACACGCGCGCGCCACACGGGCGCGGCATACGACGTCGCACGATGTCATGACTGTATTCACTGTGAAACGTGGGGCGGTCAAGGTTTTCGCAGGGCTCGAGCTGCCTGACGGCGCCGAGATCGCTATCGTCTCAACTCGCCCTGAAACCGTTAAAAGATCAGAGAGACGTTTCGCGACCGGGTAACGCGGGTCACGGAAGTGGTCGCACGTGGCCGCGGGAAAAGCCGGGAGAAATCCGTGGCGGTCATAGACAAGAGTGCCTTCGAACCCGATGCGCGCAGTCGCGCCGTCCTTGCGGGGGTTCGCATCGCACAGGAAGACCTGCGAGAAGCGGGTGGGGCTTTTGATCTCGATCAGGTACGGACACTGATGCGAGGCGTTTCCCGGCAAGCGGTCGACAAGCGCGTGCAAGAAGGTTCGCTCATTGCGGTGCCCGGTCCTAGCAATCGTCGCAGCTATCCTACCGTTCAATTCGAGCGCGACGGCACAGTCGTGCCAGGCCTCAAGGCCGTGCGCGATGCACTGCGAACGACGAATCCGTGGACGATCCTTAACTTCCTGATCAATCCCGATATGCGCTTGAATGCGCGTCGGCCGATCGATTTGTTGAAGGAGGGAGACGTGGCGACCGTTGTTGATGCAGCCGAGAGACATGGTGAGCAGGGAGCGTGACGGTACCGCGCCCTCCGCGTGACCTTGATAGACGTGACCCGCTGTTGCTCGAACTTCCTGACGGCTCCAGCCTGCACCGCTTCTATGATCCCATATTTTTTGACACGTCGACGCTCGGTCGCTTCAACGCGCCGGATGGCTCTTACGGTGTTCTTTATGCATCGGAGAACAAAGCAGGTGCCTTTGCAGAGACCTTTTTACGCACACCTGGAAGAACGCTGATCGACGCTGCTCTCCTGAGCAGTAAGGCATACGTCCAGGTCACGACCAACCGCTCCCTTCGTTTCATACGCATGGCCGGTCCAGGTCTTGCGCGCTTAGGGGCTACGGCAGAGGTGACCCATGGAGGATTACCGTATGCTGCGTCGCAGGCTTGGTCCATTGCGCTGTCGAAGCATCCGATAAAGGCTGACGGCATCGCCTACCACTCGCGACATGACGATGACGAAATGTGCTTTGGGCTCTTCGACAGCGCCATCGGCTCTTTTGTCGAGGTTATGCGCGAAATCGATCTCGATCAGAACTGGTTCTGGGAACTGGCGGACCGCTATAGCATCGGTCTAGCTCCATAACAGTCTCCTTCCCACCATCTATAAGTTGCGCCTGTGGCCGAAGTGGGCCGCAGTAACAGATCGCTTCACGTTCGCGCTGCATTTGCGATATAGCGCACAGGCGGAAAGTGCCGAAGCGTTATACACGGACTGGCCCCGGTAACGATGCTCGACCATCTCGTGAGTGCTTCAATTCTGGTTCGAATCCCTTCAGAATTGGCAGAGCGAGTTTCTTTCCACAGGGCTCGCCGGAATCGAAGCCGGTTTCCGCTCCTCACACGCAAGCAGAAGGGTGAAGACGATGGCTCCATCTATAGCGCGGCGATCAGGATGAGACGCTGGCGACAATATGAGATTTTTAGGTCGCGGTTGGGATGAAGTTATCACCCTGATTGCCGCTGAAAAGTTCTTCGTCGTTTTCTGATTGCCGCTCCGCGACAGGCACGGCTAAGGTCCTGATTGTCGCGGACGAAACCGGTCGGTCCCGTTGGCGCTTTTCCTCAAGGGCCGCTCTTCGCCGATAGCTCTCGAATCATCTCGAAGATCGTGGCGTGATTACGAGCCGGTCGACTGCTGCGAGTGTCATAGCGGGATCGGGAAAGACCCGGTTCCACTCTGCAAACGGCTGGTTTGCAATGATCAGGATCGACCGGTGTTCGTATCGGGCCTAGATCAGCTCGAAGAGGACGCTCGTTTCCGCCTGGTCCTTGGTGACGTAGGCAAGATCATCAAGGTTGAGCAGGTCGTATCTGTTGAGCTTGTCGATGGCGGATTCAAGCTGCAACTCCCTTCGGGCGACCTGGAGCTTCTGGACGAGATCGGTGGTCCGGGTGAACAACACCCTCCAGCCGTTCTCGATCAGGGCCAAGCCGATAGCGGCAGCGAGATGGCTCTTTCCTCCGCCGGGCGGACCGAAGATGAGAATACTGGCTCCTTTGGCAAGCCAACTGTCGCCGGCGGTGATTGCCATGACCTGTGCCTTTGAGACCATAGGCACAGCATCGAAAGCGAAGCTGTCCAATGTCTTTTGTCTTCGATCTCGCGGGGGATGATGGAGAGCTTCGCCGTCTCCTTGAGCGCTTCTGATACCGCAGATGACGTGGCCCGGAACGCCGCATTTTTGGTCTCGTGGATCACCAAGGCGCTTCCCTGCATTTCGAGCGAGTTTCGAACTTCTGGGAAAAATCGGGACCCTATTTTAACCCGGATGCCAGCGTAGCTTCGATGGGAGGCAACCATTCTCTTAGGAATTCGGGATCGTCTGCAACTCTGTTTTCTCGTCGTCTTGGTCATGGCTCTTCAGATGGTGCCCGCTGGCGCTCGCGTCAACGGAACCGGATCACACTTCCGGCGTTCGTCGTATGGTACCGTAGCCGCGAAGAGAAAGAGTTCCTATGACCGATATACGCAGGCGGGGCTTCTCAAATCATTCCGATTTTAACGATCAGATGGAAGAGATCGACGCATCCGACGACAATGCTTTTGAACCCGGCCAAGATCGCTCCGATGAGATCGAATTGGCGTGGCTGCGAAAGGAAGTGGAAGGTCTGCGGGAGCAGCTTGCCATCGCTCGCGGGCAGGCTCTTGTCAGCAACCCATCCTTTGAGGATCGAGACAAACGGGTCAGAATTGTCGCCGTACTCACGGCAGCGCTTTTCTGCGTGGTGCTCGCCACGCGGGTTTGACAGCGCCCGATGCTATTGGATCGCCTTGGAGGACATGGGTGGCGGACACTACGAACTAGCTTTTGGAACTACGCTAGGTTTCAGATGTTGATATGTGACCCTGAATTCGGAGTACGTAATGATCAATGAGAAACGGGACCCCGCAACCGACGACGCGAGATCGTCCGACGGAGGAGACGCCGAGCTCAGGCGAACTCGTCTAGCTGATGATGCGAGCGAAGGATTACATCACGCGCTGAGTGAAGACTTGGCAACGACGACCGCGCCATCTTCAGACAAACCAACGAGGACGCCTGCCTCCTCTTCGCTGGGCACCTCGGCCGAAGGGACGGTGGAAGACGGAGAAGCTGCTTCAGCGATCGAGGTGTCGAGATCAGCGCGACAAAGGTAAGCGGCATTGGTGAGGAAGATCGGGAGGATGCACAATGAATTTCCCGACACCGGACACGGAGAACCCCACCCAGCACTTTCAGCAAGTGAAGTATGCTGCGCGGGAAGCGCTTGCCGACGTAATCGCGCAGGCGAATGAAGCAGGCTGGGCAAGTCAAGAGATTGCGGTTGCTTTGTTCCATGCCGCGGAGTCTTACAGGGATGCGAATACCGCGGATCCTGACCCGGCAGATGACCCGCCGATCGGGGACGCCGTCCAGCAACAGATTGGTCACGAAGAGCAGTTCGACGAGATCCACGGACAGCGCTCGCGGCGCTCATAAAACGGCTTCTTGGACGAGCCACCAAACCGGGAGGAAACTTAGTGCCACAGTGATGAGCCAGGCGGAAGCGAATTTGAACAAGAACCGTCTGCCCGCTTTGCCATCGTCCCACTCGTACCACATTTGCGCTCTCTCGATTGCGGTGGAACAGAAGCATTTGAACTCCTCGGCGTCGAGTGCACGGCCGCAACAGTCGAAAGACTTGAAGGTCAGCCGCTGCTTTTAGAAAGACACACGCGCGACAACCGATCTTCGCTGGAACTCACAATCGTTACTGACGTTGTTGACGAGGAGGAACCACAATGTCCGTTCCAAACGAACCGATCCTGCCCCCTGTAATTCCGCCCAGTGAGCCGCCGCCGGAACCCGACCGCGACCCCGGCCAAACCCCAGTTCCCGACCCGCAGCCGGACGAGCCGCTGGACCCCATGGTGAAAGCGATGTTGCAGTGATGAGAGTCGGCGTGGTGTGCGCTGCCCTCGTGGCTGCAAGTGCACCGGCGATGGCTCAGGGCGGGATGGATCTAGGGCCATTCGCCTGTACGACGATCGAGGACTTCCTGTCCCTGGACGCTAACTTCAACGGCGTTAAGATCAACTACTTCGCTATCCGAGAAATAGCCGATCCCGTTGTCACTGGAATGTTTGCGATGCAGGTCACCTTCTCGGTCTCGAATATGTCAAAGCGTCACGCGTTGGTTTCTGCCGACCTAATCCTGTTTGATGCCCAACATCTTCCACTTGCCGCGGTCAGCGCTTCGCCCTTTCCGAGGACTGGTTCTCCAGGCACAGTCAGTACCGCTCTTGGGCAGACATTTGTCGAGCCCGGCACGGTGGCGAAAGTCAGGCTGGTTTGCCTGCGCCTCTTCGGTGGCTTGCGAGACTGACTTCGCAGGCGGGACCAGAAATTTCTATATTCGCCATGTGCCATTCAGTTCGAAACGGCGCGCAAGATTTTGGAATCCCGTGCGTTTCTGATTCTCAACAGAGGAAAGCATTATGTCCAAACGCGAACTTATCGACACGGGAACAGACAAACGGTACGTGCGCCGCGACAAGCAGGGCAGTTCAAGCAGTCCACCGATGTGGGCCGATCCCTGTCTGCGGACAAGCGCCACAAATCCAAGACCGACGCAAAGCCGGGCGAGGGTGATCGCGGCGATCATCAAGCGAAACACTAAAATGTGGGTATCATGATTGCAGTTTTTTGCCGTTGCGATGTGCCTTTGAAAGATAGGGGGCAATCTTGAGAAAATCGGTCGTCGAAGTGGCCATCAATTCCAATGGCAATCGCATACCAGTAGGTCTGATGAATGCCGAGCAAGCGCTCGCACTTCCGGATGAAATAGATTTTGAGGTCTCGCACCCGGATCACGAAGCAGGAACCACCGATAACTTTATCGGGAGGGATGAACTCGCTGCGCACGTAGAAGCTGCCAAGTGATTGTTTCCGGTACGGACGGTGTTCCCCGCAAAGATGGCAGGCACGAGAAGAGGGCCTTATTCGACTCGGTCGAGGCGGCGGCTGACAAGGCCGTCGTCAACAACTCGTTGGAGATCGTCCCTCTCAGGCGATACTAACATCGTCCGCTCGTCCTGCTGTGCTGAACGTCGACCACGAGTAGGTTGGATGCCGAAGTTCTATCTGCACATCATGGACGGCCTCGAAGCGGAGATAGACGCGAATTTTGCGACGGCCACGACGTCGTTAACGGCGTTCTCAATGCTCTGTCACAGTTCGCCTATAAAAGCTTTCCAACCCCGGACAGAGTCATCATAGAGGTCAGGGACGCTGCGCGTGCTCTGATAGTGACGCTGCAGATGTCGTTCAGCATCGGCTACGCTCCGCAGCAGCAGCCGGTGCACTATACACCGCTATCGTCCGTTGCCGTACTGATCGATTTCCGGTTCTCGCGCGTTTGTTGGGTGGCAGGGCGCGACGATAGGCGACCGAGACACCAAAGGCGGAAACTCATAACGGCCGCCGAACGGCTTGCCGCGCGTGAGCGGACGGACGCCGTCGCCCACGAGACGATCGTGGATGAGCGGCGACGCCGCGAAACGACGACCCAGCGTCTCCGGTAGGCTCGGCTGCAAACTCAGGAACAGACCCAGCAACTCTGAAAAGGACGTCATCATGGACGACGAAATCCGCAAGGCCGCGTACAAGAAATGGGAAGACGAAGGTCGTCCGGAAGGCCAGCACGAACGGCATTGGCAGGAAGCTGAAGCCGCTGTTCTCGGGAACTCGACCGGGACGCCCCAGACATGGTCGTCCGATCACAGCGGCGGCGTGACGCCGCTTTCCGAAACCGACTCGGATGCTGTGCCTTCAGCCAAGCCGGGCAACTTCAAGCCCGGCGAACTGGCATCGGAAAATAAGTGATCGGTGCTAGGCCGATCCGGGTCGCATTGGCTTCATGCTGTCGACGTCGCGTCGGCGGTCGATCCACCGCATGACGGGCGTCACGGCGATACCGTGAAGAACGATCGAGGCGAGGATGATGACAAACACCGTCGCCCACACGGTTTCCACATTCTCGAACTTCGTCTTCCCGGTGGCGTAGGCGAGATAATAGATCGATCCCAGCCCGCGTATTCCGAAGACCGAGACGATGACCTTCTCGGCGGCAGGATGACCGCAGCCCAAAAGGCTGATCCATCCGGCAAGAGGACGTACGACCAGGAGGATGGCGGTGGCGACCGCCACCACCCGCCAGTCCACATGCGCGAGGAGTGAGCCCTCCGCAACGATCGATCCGAAGCAGACCAGAAGCACCATCATCAGCATGCGCTCTATCTGTTCGCCGAAGTCGTGCAGCTCCCCGTGGAAGCTGCTCTTGCGTTCGACGCTCCTGAGCGTGAGCGCCGCCACGAAGACTGCGACGAAACCGTAACCGTGAACGAGTTCGGTCGCCGCGTAAGCCACGCAGGTGAAGCCCAGTGCCGCAAGACCGTCGCCGGTCCGGGCGATCCGTCCGCTCTCCGGAACCTTGAAGGTCAACCACCCAAGCACCCGGCCAACGATCCAACCCATGGCGACGCCCGCCGCCAGCTTCCAGACGACATCGAACAGGAGCCAGCTACCCACCCAGCTCATGTCGTCGGCCTGGCTTCCAGCGATTGCCATCGCCGCCAGGACGAAGGGAAAGCTCAAGCCGTCGTTAAGGCCGGCCTCCGACGTCAGTGCGAACCGGATGTCGTCTTCCTCACCGGTCTGCGGTGGCCCGACTTGGACGTCGGAAGCCAACACGGGATCAGTCGGTGAGAGCGCGGCGCCGAGAAGTAGCGCCGACGCCGCCCCTAGGCCGAGAACGCCCCAGCCAATGAGCGCGATCGCAGCGATCGACAAAGGCATCGCGATCCCCAGCAGCCGCCAGGTGATCATCCATCTGCGCCAGCCAAGCGGGCGGTCGATCTTAAGGCCGGCTCCCATCAGGGCGACGATGACGACGAACTCCAACAGATGTTCGGCCCACTTGGTATTATCGAGGGGGTTGAACCGAGGAAGGGGAGTGAAGGGCGACCATGCGAGCAGCATGCCGATCGCGATACAGCAAATCGGTAGTGATAAAGGCATCCGTCTGAGCGCCATGGGGAGCCACGCCGTCAGAAGCACGACCGCGCCGAAGATGAAGAGCGTGACGACGTAGCTGTTCAACCCGTTCACTTCTCCCAGCTAAATATGATGTCCGGCGTGTGACTTGATGCCTGTCGCGTACACATCACCGTGCAGGCGAGAGATTCGCTTTGTGGATATATCGACTTCCAAAAGGAAAAAGGGCGGCCTTCGCAGCCGCCCTTCAACGCCAATTCATCACAGTTAGACGCGGCGATACCGCTGGCGCTCAGCCTCGATCTGCTCCGGCGTATAAGGTTCTGCAGCGTCGTCGAAGCGGGTCCAGCCTTGTTCGTTGTAGCTCGCGCGACGTGCCGTCACGTCGACAGGACGGGAGCTGTTCAGGATCGCCTGCGCTTCTGGCACCTTGCCTTCGTCGACCTTCGCGGTAACGACAGAGCCGCCGCGTCGAATGCCTTCAGCGTAGAAGTTCGCTTCTTCCTCCGGGACGCCTTCCTTGACCATGGCGCCAACAATGCCGCCGACCGCGCCGCCTGCGACGGCGCCTGCGACCGCTCCCGCAGCCGTTGCCGCAAGCCAGCCGGCAGCGACGACCGGGCCTACGCCCGGAATGGCCATCATGCCGAGGCCGGTCAGAAGTCCACCTGCGCCGCCTGCGACCGCACCGATGCCGGCGCCGGTTCCAGCTCCTTCTTCGGCGTAACTACCCTGGCCTTCGACCTCGACGCCGTTCGCCTTGTTGGTAACAATGCTAATGTCGTCCGACGGGACGCCTGCGTTTTCGAGTGCCTTTACGGCTGCGCGGGCGTCGTCGTAGCTGTCATAGAGTCCTGTGATCGTACGCATGTTCGTTCTCCTCGCGCTGTCTTACTTGCCCATGGTCACGTTGCCCTGGAAATCCAGGGAGACGCCGGCATCCTTGCCGTCCTTCTTGGCGGTGGCCCGCCACACACCCTGGTCGTCGAGCTTAAGGCCCATCACGTCCGTGTAGCCCGCGCCTTCGATGCGCTCCTTGGCCTGCGCTTCCGTGAAGCTGTTCTTGCCTGCGACAGGAGCGCCCGGATTCTGTTCTGTGTTGACGGCCGGGGTAGTCTGCGACGTCGACGGGGTCTCGCTCTGGGCGAACGCCGCGCTCGCCGACAGAAGTAGGCCGACTGAGATGGCTGTAATCTTTTTCATTGGGTGTCTCCTCTATTGCTGAGATACAACCTCGAAAAGTCTAGTTTGTTCCGTTGCTTATGAGATAATTCGGTAGTCTCCCGCGGTCCCGCTCTGCTGAGCGTCACCCCGTTCTTGGATAGGTGTGATGTCGAGAGAAGACGGGTCGTCGCCCTCATTCCCTGCAACGACCTTGCCGCCAGCCAGGAACTTTATGGTTGCTGGAGTTCGGACGGTATCCGGGCGCCCTCGAATACGGCGACTACATCATGCTTCATGACGTGGGCGGCGCCGAATCCATCTGACGAAACCTGCGGAGGACTGGCTTGTGCCGGGTAAAAACCCATTCGGCATCCACTTCTACGCCAGCAATGTCGAGGAGCTTGCCGAAAGATCACGTCGCCGAAGCGGCACCTAACTCCCTTTTCTCATGTTGCGGAGCGCGACGGCCGACCCTCGTCGTACTGCTCAACGCCCGCACGAGCGGCGTTGGCGCCGCGGTGAGAATTCCCTGCTTGACCTCGTCCTCGTTCGCCAAGAACGGTCTGGAGCCGCACTTCGGGCAGAGCGCCGTTCGAATTCGCTCGTCTCGCCTCGCGCTTCAAATTCATTTGCTGGCGACACGGCAAAGAACGTGAAGGCAGATCCGCTCTCCTGCTGACGGTGCAGCGACAGATGCCGATCCCGATCGGAGCACCCGTGCACGGCAACCCTGACGTTCCCGCATTTGCACGGATCGGTCAGCCTCGTCCTGTAGACTTTCCTTTGCGATCGTCAACAACCTCGGTATCCGGCCGGTCCTCCCCATCAACGTGCTCGCTCTGCCAGCGGCCGTCTGCAAGCTGGTACAAGATCTCGGCGTCGCGACCTTCGACATGCTGTCGCTGGGCCGCCGACTTCGCCGCAGCAAGGGCCGAGTCATGATCGGCGAAGGTCTCCGACCAGACGTCGCCGAGCCTGTATCCGTATCCGCCGTCATGCTCGCCGACATGGTATGTGAGTTTCCTCGTTCGGCTAGTCGTCATTCCGTTTCCTCCGTTAGAGGGAGGTATCTAGGGCGACGGCCTTCGCGGTCCAACTCTCTCTGGCGTGCAGGTTGAACGCCCTCGTCTCACGCCTAGGTGATATGGAAGGTAGGGAGTGCAGAATGTTCAAGAAGGATGATCCAGACTTCAAGATGATGTCCGAAGCCGTTCAGGCCTGGTATCGCTTTTACGAAATCGACCCGAAAAGAGGACTTTCCGACGTCCTCTGCCAGGCAGCGATCGGCCTATGTCGAGAAGGACATTATAACTCCGACGACATCGCGACCGTCCTTATCGGAACCTACGTTGGCATCCATGCGACGCGGGTCAACGCGCCGACGTCGGCTGCCGTGCATTGACGAGGACGGAAACTGTCCTTGAAGATCGCCACCTACAACGTGAACGGGGTCAACGGTCGGCTAGAAGTGCTACTTCGGTGGCTGGAGGCAGCGTCGCCCGACGTCGTCTGCTTGCAGGAACTAAAGGCGCCTCAGGAGAAATTTCCGATCAAGGCCATCGAAGCCGCAGGATATGGTGCGGTCTGGCAGGGCCAGAAGTCCTGGAACGGCGTCGCGATCTTGTCGAAAGGGCGGGAGCCGCATCTAACGAGGAAGGGGCTGCCCGGCGAACCGGCGGATGAACACAGTCGCTACATCGAGGCCATTGTCGATGGCCACGTTATCGGCGGCATCTACCTGCCGAACGGCAATCCTTATCCGGGGCCGAAGTTCGAATACAAGCTCCGCTGGTTGAAACGCCTGCACGATTACGCAGCCGAGTTGCTCGAGCTGGAGGTGCCCGTCATCCTCGTCGGCGACTTCAACGTAATGCCGACTGAACTCGACGTATACAAGCCGGAGCGCTGGACGAACGACGCCCTGTTTCGCGTTGAAGTCCGGGAGGCCTTCAAGGCACTCCTCGATCAGGGCTGGACGGACGCGCTGCGACGCCTCCATCCGGACAAGCGCATCTACACATTCTGGGATTACTTCCGGAATGCGTACGCCCGTGACGCCGGACTTCGCATCGACCACTTCCTGCTGAGCCCGGAGGCGGCGCCCCGGCTTGCAAAGGCGGAGGTCGACAAGCACGTCCGGGGCTGGGACCACAGCAGCGACCATGCGCCCGTCTGGATCGAATTACAGGACGAAGCCGTGAAGAAGAGGAGACGAACGAGATGACCGACTGGAAAGAGCGGCTCCAGGCCCCCTGGAAGAATTCGTCGATGGCTTCGTCGTGTCTGGGGTGGAGCAGCAACAGGTCTTCAACGCGTTTACGGCGTTGTCCGTATCTCGTCTAATATCCAGTTTCGGAATGCGGTGACCTTCGGATGATGACCGTTCCCGGCTCGGTAGACGAGATCATAGCCCCACTCGACGTCCAGCTTCGCGATCGGGAAAGGGGCAATGAGACGCCCCTGTGCGAGGTCCTCGGCTACCAGGACACTTCGCCCCAGCGCGACGCCTTCGCCTCGGATGGCAGCTTCAATTGACATACTGCCGTGGCTGTAGCCCGGACCGCGTGTTTTCGAATACGGGAGACCAACCGACGCGAACCACCGCTCCCATGTCGTGGTCATTCCGATCTCGTGGATGAGCTGGCATCTATCAAGGTCATCATGTTCGGCTAGTCTGACTACCTGTTTCAGATACGTTGGAGCACACACCGGTGACACCGTCTCGTTCATGATGCGCTCGGCCGTCGCTGCAGGATAAACGCCAGTCCCATAGCGAAGGGCAACATCGACCTGGCTCTTTGTGAAATCTACCGAGGTGTCCGTGCGGCTAGGCAGCTGAATCTGGAGGGGAACTCGAACCGGTCAGCCGTCTGTTGCTTGTCGATGGTCGCGCCAAACTGCTTCTAAAATGCATGGACGAGGTGTACGCCCGAACGTTTTGACCTGTCGCCCCACAAGTCCCTCGGCAACCAGAGGAACTGATACCTCTGACAGGAAAGGAAGTCGCTTTCCCAGTACACTGGCTGTCAGGTCTTCCCATCTTTCGGTATGAAGCTCGCCACCTGATTGCGTCCGCTAGCTTTTGCGGCATAGAGCGCGGCGTCCGCCCATCGCTGAAGCTGGTCTGGAGATCCCCGGTCGCGGCCTGGTCCATAAACGGCTATACCAATGCTCACGGTGACGTGTGACGCCACGCGCGAGGTCGGGTTGGGGAGTGAGGCGGCTTCCACCCTGTTGCGGATGGTTTCTGCTATAATTTTGGCATCTGCTTCCGATGTCCCCGGAAGTAGTACAAGAAATTCCTCACCTCCGTAACGCGCGACCTGGTCCTGCTCGTTGCGCATGCTGCTTTGAATGATGCCGGCCACTTTGACCAGGCAACGGTCGCCTTCCGCGTGCCCGAGATTGTCGTTCAGTTTCTTGAAGTCATCGATATCGCACATGAGCATGGCTGCGCCCAACTTGGTTTCGGTCGCCGCGTTCCAACAGCGCTCGATGGCCTCAGTCATTGAGCGCCGATTGGCAACGCCAGTCAGCGGATCCGTTCGCGCCAACAGTTCGAGACGAGCATTTGCTTCAGCTAGATCCGCCAGTCGGCTGCGATCCCGCAGCTCGAGCAAGAAGGTCTTCTGAGAGAGGATGGTGGCCGTGCGGCGTGCTACCAGTGTCGCGGCCACGCCGCACGCGAAAAACAACGTCCCGGCCAGAGCGCTTCCCGCACCGATGTCTGTGTTTCTGAGCTGGAACGAGAGGTAGAGTCCCAACGCATAAGCTGCGATCGTCATTGACCAGCCAAGCGGTACCGGAAAGATGACGATGGCAGTGACCGCAACGAAAAGCATGATGGTCAGGTGGCGCTCGTAGAATTCCCCGCCTGTGTTGACTCCGACCAATGCAACCGACAGGAGGATCAAGAACACACATATTAGGACGACCGTGCCCTGCACCCATAACTGTCGCGGTCTTGAGAACACCACAGTCGCGACGAAAGCCGCTGGCGGCAGGATCGAGGCCGGCAGGAGCATTGACCAGACTGTTTCGGTCGGAAGTAGGACGGCATTGAGAGCAAGGGTCAGCGCATCGAGCACAATGACCCAAACCATCCAAGCGCGAATAATCTTCGAGGTCTGAGACCAGAAGCGCTCGCGAAAAAGATGTACGAGTTCTCCATTGAGGCGGATGTCCCGAGTTCGCCCGTGAAGTTGCCGCTCAACTTCCTTGTCGAGTTGTGAGCTCAATCGTTGCGATTGCCCACGTGAAAAACCCTCTCCCCCTGATGGCCTTCCCGCGTCTGTTGCGCTGTTGACGTCCATCGGGTTGATTTAGAAAGGGATGAGTCGCAGGCAAGGTCGCTTTTAACCACAGTCTTAGTGTGGCTTGTAATTGCCTAACAATGTCGATCGCCGCCCCTTCAGAATTCCGAGCTTGTATCGCGATAGGTCAGATTCGAAAGGGGCCAACGGCAGGCCTAATGGGCAGATCGGTTGTGTTACCACTCCACGAGAGGAGTTTTCCGCTTCTAAGCCGCGAAATTCTTGGAGCTGCTGTCTTCAAGGATGAAGTTCTTCCGATCTTTTGACGGGCGCATTCTGCCCTTCAACGTCGATATCGCTCAATTCTGCTCGGAGCTGATGGCTGGCGACCGAACATCTGGAAGGGCGATTGGGAACGCTGATGGATACAATGCCGATACGGCAGCAGAAAACAATCTCGTCCTCGAGACGCGAGATACAAGCCCATTTGAGGCAGCCTGAGAGTTATCAATCCTTGCTTTGCCTACGCCCTCATTGCGGGTTGCCGGTTCCAGTCTCGTCAGTAGATCGAGAGTTAAAACTGTGAAACGAAACGGCGGGAACGTTTTCCGCCCCGCCGCCACTTTGAACTATGTGACCCGTGTCAGAATTCTTCCCAGGTATCGTTTGCGGTAGCAGCTGCGGCGCCGCCACGGCCACCAAAGGCTCGGACGATCTTACCCACCATACCGCGGGCGGGCGAGGACGAAAATGTCGAACTGTGCGACACAGTCATTGCGGATGCCGTGCTACGCAGCGCTGCAGCCTGATAGGTGTCGCCCATGGCGGTTTGGCCGAGCTGAAACTGGCTGATCAGTTCGCGCAGGCGGCTGGCTTCGGCGGCGAGTGTGGCGCCGGCGGCATTTGCCTCTTCGACCATGGCGGCGTTCTGCTGTGTCACTTGGTCCATCTGGTTGATCGCGGTGTTGACCTCGGAAAGGCCGACAGATTGTTCACGCGCCGATGTGGCGATGGAGTCCATGTGCTGGTTAATGGTGATGATATGGGATTCGATGGTGCGAAGTGCCTCACCTGTATCCTTAACAAGCTTAACCCCGGTGCCTACTTCGATTGAGGACTTGCCTATGAGATCTTTGATCTCCTTGGCAGCCTTGGCTGAACGTTGCGCCAATTCGCGGACTTCTTGCGCAACCACGGCGAAACCCTTACCGGCCTCGCCCGCGCGCGCCGCTTCGACACCGGCGTTCAACGCCAAAAGGTTGGTCTGGAAAGCGATGTCGTCGATGACGCCAATGATGTTCGAGATCTGGCCTGACGATTCCTCAATACGGCTCATCGCCGCCACGGCATTTGCAACGACAGCACCGGAATGGCGAGCGCTCTCGTTTGCCTGAATGGCCACACTGCGTGCCTCTTCGGCGCGCTTCGAGGAGTTTGTGACGTTGACAGTGATCTCATCCAGTGCTGCTGCAGTCTCCTCCAGTGAGGCGGCCTGCTGTTCTGTGCGCTTGGACAGATCGTCCGCACTGTTGCTGACCTCGCGCGAACCGCTATCGATCGAGCTAGTGGATTGGGAAACAGAGCCGAGCGTGCCGCGCAGTTGTTCGACGGCCGCGTTAAAGTCGGCGCGCAGGCTTTCGAAATCAGGTGCAAATGGGCGGCTTAGCTCGAACGTCAGATCTCCCGACGAAAGGTGCTTTAGGCCAGTGGCAAGACCGTTTGTCGCCTCGGCCATCGCTTCGGCGCGGACACGCTCTTCCTCGGCGTTCAGCCGCCGCTGTTCCTCCGTCATCTCGCGCTGCTCGGCAGCTTGGCGTTCCAGTTCCTGAGTTTTTAAGGCATTTTCCTTGAATACCTGCACGGCGCGCGCCATGGCGCCTGTTTCGTCGGCACGCTCCTCACCCTCGATCTTGGCAGAAAGGTCTCCCGCCGCAAGGCGCGACATCGTTCCTGCTAGGCCGCCAATAACGTTGCCAAGTGACTTTGCGAATAGGAAGAAGGCGACCATTGCGATCAGGGAAGTAAGTGCGGTGGCGCCGATCATCGTCAACAGCGCTTTGTGCGCCTCGGCAATAATCGCGGTAGCATCTGTCCCTATCTCAAACACTCCAATTTTGTCGCCCGAGAAAGAATTGAAGGGCACTGCCTTGATGAGCATGTTGCGTCCGTCGAGAACCGAAGCCTCAAACACCGGCTTTCCATCGAAAGCAGCTTGGATCGTCTCCGCAGGCAGAAGCGGCATGCCGTTTTCGGTTGAGGACTGGTTCACAAGCTTGCCATCGGAAAGCACGTTCACGGCGATCTCGGCGCCGAGCCGCTCTGCAAGAGGTGCGAAATAGGCGTTAGAGAGCTCAGTGCCGACATCGACGACGCCAACGACCTTGCCGTCCATGACTACTGGCGCGACTGCGTAGACACCAATTCCCGTGCGACCGGGCTCAATTCCGGCCGCTACCTTGCCCGTCGAGACGGCTGAAGCGACAGTCTTGCGGCGATTTAGGTAGTTGTCGCCAAATTTTTCCGGCGCGTGCGCTCGAGCAATCACGTTGCCTTGCGCATCGGCAATAGTGATGTTCTGCAACCCGCCGGTCTTAGCTACTGCCTCGATATTGGCAGAAAACTCTTTAAGGAGATGCTGGCGATCGTTGCTGAGGATGTATCCTGCAACATCGGGTTCACCGGCAAAAGCCAAAGCAAGCGCTGATGCGGAACGCTGAACAGCATCCATGTCGGTTTGGATGACGCTGAGGTCGCTTGCCGCTTTGGTCCGGAGCGCTCTGTCATTCATTTCGGACTGGCGGTGCCAAGCCAACCCGCCAATCACCGCGCTCGCGAAGAGGACGGCAGCGAAACCATATCCCGTGATCCTGATCCAAAGTGGTTTTCTCACGGCGTCTGCAATCATCTGAATCCCCTTCGCGAAATGCGTCCCGTGCAGGGACAATCGGGGAAAAACCTCAATTTTTCATAAAATTATCTAACTTCCGGTGGCTGTTTGACAAGCCGACGTCAAGGAGCAGGGTCAGCGCGTGTTGCATGGGTATCACCGGACGAGGCAGCACGCCGGGTGGAAATCAGCTGGCATGCGTATCCACCGCCAGAGCATTGAAGAACTTCCGCGTGCGCACCATGCCGTATTCTTTGACGGCACGGGTGAGGGCGGTACGATTGCCTTGCCGGGCACGTTCCCTCACGCGGGCCAGTATCGGATCTCGGTCCTCGGCCAGATTGTCGAAATTGTTGACCAAGTCGACCAACAGGAATTCTTTGGTCATTGATCGTTTCGAAGCTCATAAGCTCTTAGCAATCGCTTAACAACTGCGGCGGCCTCCGTCTCCGCTTTGAGAATTCTTCCGAGCTTCAAGTCACTCGCTGACATCGTAGGGTGCCTGGACGCGGCCGGGGGCGTTGATCCGCTTGCCGCGGTGGCTGCCTGATGTGCTTTCCACTGATCGACGAAACCGGCATGCCGTTGGCAATGGCGCGCGCGCGGCCGTTCAATGTCCGGATCCCGCAGTCGCGACTACTGATCACCCAAACTCGCGCGACCGAGAAAAACGAGTTGACGCTCAAAATAATTGTCGCTACTGTACCAAACAGTACAGAGTTTACCGAATAGTACAATAAGAGTTTTGAAAAGGAAACCCAACATGTCACGTCCTCCGCTCCCCCCGTTCACATACGAAACTGCTGTCGAAAAGGTCCGGTTGGCCGAAGACGGCTGGAACAGCCGCGACGCTGCCAAGGTCGCGCTGGCCTACACCGCTGACACCCGCTGGCGAAACCGCGTCGAATTCGCCACCAACCGCGAGGAGGCCCAGGCTTTTCTGGAGCGCAAGTGGAACAAGGAGCACGAATATCGCCTCATCAAGGAACTCTGGGCATTCACCGGCAACCGCATTGCGGTGCGTTACGCCTACGAATATCGCGATGACAGTGGCCAGTGGTTCCGTGCTTATGGTAACGAGAACTGGGAATTCGCAGAGGACGGCCTGATGGCGCACCGCCACGCATGCATCAACGAAATGCCGATTGCTGAAAGTGATCGCCTGTACCATTGGCCGCTGGGCCGTCGTCCGGACGACCACCCCAGTCTCAGCGATCTGGGCCTCTGATCATGGCCCGCATGGTCGCTGAGAGATCCGACGCCATCGCCTCCCTGGCCGACGTGTTTCGCGAGCATGGATACGAAGGTGCGAGCCTTGCCTTGATCGGCAAGGCCACGGGCCTAGGCAAGGGCAGCCTGTACCACTTCTTCCCGAACGGGAAGGAGGAGATGGTCCGGGCTGTGCTTGCCGAGATCGAGCAATGGTTTGAAGATTCCGTCTACGCTCCCCTGCGGGACGGAGACGATGCCGACGCCGCAATCGCGGCGATGCTCGAGGAAACTGCGAAATACTTCAGGTCGGGCAGGCGTGTCTGTGTTGTCGGTGCCTTGGCTGTCGCCAACACCCGAGACCTCTTCGCCCAAGCCATCCGGGGCTACTTCGTCGCCTGGGTAGACGCTCTGCAGGCAGCGCTTGTCCGGCAGGGCCGTGACGCCGAGCAGGCGCGCCTCCTCTCGGAAGACGCCGTTCTCGCCATCCAGGGCGCGATCGTGCTCTCCCGGGCATTCGACGATCCTGCCGTCTTCGAGCGTGCAATCGATCAGCTCCACGCTCGGTTGGCGTTCAATGGAAAGTCGCTCGACGACAGTGCCTCCGGTAACAGGTTGCTTTGATCCCTTGCTGCTTCCTAACCTGAAATACTGCATCCGCAGGCTCGCCGCCGGGGAGGGTACGGGGAGTTCTAGGGCAAGATCGGGATCCTACAGCGGCAAATCATAGCATTGACATTTAAATATACTTACCTGGCTTGAAAAGTTGGCGGACAGAGCCTGCCCTTCCCAAAGGAGAAGCGACGCTGACACCAGCAGCGTTCCGACGGTTAAGTACCAAAGGGTTTATAAATCGATCTGCATTGCTCTGCCTGCCTTATGTCATAGGCTACAGGGTGCTCTTTATAAGATCCTTTACGTCACCTCTCATATCGCGGACATGGTGGCGTAACGTTAAGCGTGCTTTTGAGTACGGGCATTAAGTCTCGGGGCATAGGCTCAGCGGGAACCGGAGATGCAGCCAGACCGCATGGGCGATTATCTGCGGCGGAAAAAGATGGTCCTTGTAGCTGACGTTCGGCGTGGTCATAGAGATCACCTAGTCTTCGACCGTTAAGCTACCAACAACGTGACAACGCCGGTGCGCGCCCTCATGGGCGGCGACAGAAGCCAAGCTCTGCATAATAACCCAGCCTTGCCTCACCGATATATAATTCCATATAGGAGAGTTCGGCGATACGGTTTTGTATATCAAAGTTGCGCAACTTCACAGTACTACGTATATATTATCCTGTATAATCGCCATCACACGATATAGGATAATGATCGTGGCATATAAAACCCAGCACTTAACGCAGCAGTTACGCGCTGCGAGAGAAGCACAAAGGCTAAGCCAGCGTGAGCTGAGCGCACGCTCGGGGCTGACCCAGAGCCATATTTCCCAGATTGAACGTGGGACAATGGAGCCAGGTCTTGGCAGCCTTGTAGATGTGGCGCGCGCACTTGACCTCGAAATCGTGCTGGCACCGAAAAAACTGATGCCAGCGATCCGCAACATCCTTGATAGCAACTCGGCGTCGATTGATGTCCTGACGTCCGGCCAGCGTAAGTTGGTGGCGCGTCTCGAACGCTGGACTTCGGAATTTAGTCAGGAGATCGGGACGAATTCATACACATTCGCCCTTAAGGACAGCTTGGTTCTGCTGCGGCATTTACCTCTGACACTAGATGAACTGGACATTCTCAAACGGACCGCAGAGCGGCTCGAACACTACCAGGCCGGAAAAATGCCGCGACAGGAAATGAGAGAGATCGCTCAGGAGATAAGACGGCTACGCAACGCCGCAGCGCATCGCGATCGTGATGGCGCTGTCCCGCGCTCGGCCTATGCCCTGGATGAGGAGGACGATGATGCCTAAAGTAACTGTACTTGATGTCAAGCTGTACGGACAACCGGTCGCAACCCTGACGAACCTACAGGACGGCCGCACCATTTTTGCGTTTAACGACGACTATGTTGAAAACGAAAAGAGGCCGACGCTCGGGCTGTCCTTCAAGGACCCGTTTGGCGCCCTAATCACCAAATTCCGGCCATACAGCATCGTCGTCCCGCCATTCTTTTCGAACCTCTTGCCCGAAGGACGGCTGCGCAAATACCTCGCCGAACGTGCCGGTGTAAAACAAACCCGGGTGTTCTTCCTGCTGTGGATGCTTGGCCGAGACCTGCCTGGCGCTGTGACCGTCCACCCCTCGGAAGGGGATGTCCTACCGCCGCACGACGAGCAATCGATTATTGAAGCGCGATCGAATGCGTTGCGCTTTTCGTTGGCCGGGGTGCAGCTGAAATTCTCCGCCTTCGAGAACGCCACCAAGGGCGGCGGCCTGACTATTCCAGCCGAGGGGACAGGTGGATCATGGATCGTGAAACTGCCCTCCCAGCAGTATAGTGGCATGCCGGAGAACGAATTCTCCATGATGACCATCGCCGGAATGATGGGCATGGACATACCGGAGATCCAGCTGGTCGAGCTGGATGCGGTGAACGGCCTGCCACAGGAGGTGGGAGAACTGCACGGGCAGGCGCTAGCCATCAGGCGTTTCGACCGTACGCCGGAGGGGCCGGTGCATATCGAGGATTTCGCGCAGGTGTTCGGCGTGAAGCCCGATGACAAGTACAGTAAGGGCAATTACCGGATGATCGCCCGCGTCCTCGGCATAGAGACGAGCACGGCCGACGTGGCGGAGTTCATCCGCCGGTTAGTCTTCAGCACACTGATCGGCAATGGCGACATGCATCTGAAGAACTGGTCGCTGATCTACCCCGATCGCCGCACTCCTGCGCTCTCGCCGGCTTACGACCTTCTGTCGACCATCCCCTATATCGAGGGAGAGGATACGGCCGCACTTAACTTTTCACGCACGAAAAGAATGGCGGAGCTGTCGACGGACGAGCTTGCACATCTGGCGGCCAAGTCGGCCCTGTCCGAAAAGTTGGTCCTCGACACCGCTCGCGAAACTATCGGGCGCTTCACGGATGTGTGGGAAGCGGAGAAGAAGAACTTGCCGATGGCCGCGAGTGTTCGCGAGACTATCGATGCACATCTGCCTACGATCGAGTTATATCGGGAACTGACTGAAGCGACCTAGAAAAGGTCATTATCGGAAGAGAATGCCCCATCACGGAGGCTGAAATCATAGATCTATACAAGTCGCATCTTCCGAATATTTTACTACTTGAACAATGTTAATCTCGGCCTATGCCGCGAAAAGGTATTTAACTCAGCCACTTAAGAATTCGAGAAAAGGAGCGCGACTTCGATCCCTTTCAAGAACCAAGATATGTCTTAAGCGAGTCAACGCGCTTTGTCGGGTTTCGGCCGATACAGTTGATCATCGATGTTACTCGCCGAACACGGCGGCGCCGTAGTCGGTGGCCCTATGTAAGATATGAATGATGATTACCTTTCCGGTTTCGACACGGTAGAAGATCAGGTAGTTTCCATGAGCGCGGCGACGAATATGATGGTGCTCGTAGCGCGGAACGAGGGCGAAGCTGTTCGGGCGATCAATGAGACCCTCACATTTGCTCCGCAGCTCCCGAATAAATGACAGGGCGCGCAACGGATTGTGCTCAGCAACATAATCAGCGATCTGCTCAAGATCGCTTTCCGCCTCGCTGGAGAACTCCAGGATCATGCTGATTTTTCAGCTTTGTCAGCCATCGCACGATATTTAGCCTCGAGACGGTCGAAGACATCGCTTGCGGGCTTCGCTCGGCCGGCGTCCGCATCGGAAATGCCGCGCATGATGGAAGCATCCAGCGCGGTGAGGCGTGTCTCGCGATCCTGGACCAGTCTCACACCTTCACGCAGGACTTCGCTTTTTGATCCATAGCGGCCCGTGTCGACGAGTTGCTGGATATAGTTTTCAAGCTGTTTTCCTAGATCGGCACTGATCATGTGGTCCTCCACCTAATCCATTGAAGACAAGATAGGTCTTTTATCAACTATTATCAAGAACGATAAGTTTGGTCTCCCGCCAGCGCCGGCCAACCCCGCGTCAGCAATCTGCCTGAGTACAGGCGTCCGATCCGCTACAGGTCGGAATCCCGTACCCTGGAGCTCATGGGCCTGGACAAATCATCGCCTATCCCTATCTCTGGGCTTGGCAGAACGACCGCGGAGAGACAGAGGGACGCAAGTCGCGCCCGACCTGCGTATTCACGGCTCATCGCCATAACCTTCGCCGCGCGCCAGACGACCGATTTCCGCCTCAAACAGGTCTGTATGTTCTGCGGGCATTTCCGCCGCACGATGTACTTTGCGAGTATCGCCGCCCATGCGCAGACGCTCGTAATGATCGTAGCTCATTAGAACAAAGCGCGGTTTCCTATGCTTTGTCAGGACGACCGGCTCCCGGCTGGCAGCATCTGTGACGTCACCGACCTGTTTATTGAGGTCACCCGTCGTGAAATGGCGCATGAAACGAACTCCGATTGAAGTTTCCAGAATATCCAGATTTTCTGCATTTGCAAGAAAAGGTCGTTCGTCGCGGGTTTGCCATCGCGACGCAGGCGACCGCATGACGGTCGTAGCGGGGCTTCTTCGTCCGTCGAGCACGAATGTCAGCAACTGCGTGATCAGAAGCGAAATAAGCAATCGGGAGAGCAACCGGCGTGCATGCGCTTAGCTTGCTAGTTAGCGTGCGTCGAACATCGTCGCCCACTTGGCAGCCCACGGACCATCAAGGTATCTCCACAGACAAGCCCTGTGATGTTGATGCCGTGCATCTGGAAACCCGCCGAGAGCTCACGATAAAGCTTGTCCGCCTGCGCCGGTGCTACATGAAGAGCTCGTCGAAAGCTCTTGGAACCTCGGTCGAATGTCTTGAAGCAGGTATGTCATCGATCAGCAGCCGCACGCTTTCCATCCGCGATTTCGGGATCAGCACGGGGACGAGATCAAGCGTATCGCAAAGTTCGGCAAACAGCGTCAGACGGTCCCTGCCCAAGCGATTGTTGGCAAGGTCACGTTCCAGTTCCGATATCCGGGCACGATTTCGACCAAGTCGCTCGGCCACCGTCGGTTGGCTTAGGTCACGCTTTTTCCGGGCTGCAAGCAGTTGTTCACCGAGTGACTGAAAAACAGTTGTGATCATGCGGAATTCCGCTTTTATTGTGAGAGCAATGCGGAAAGCCGCGCATATTTCCTTTATACAGGCAAGCGGAATTCCACAGCATTTTTTAAAAGTGTGCGGAAATCCGCTGGAATCCGGATCTGCTACGCTGCAAGCTCCTAATCCGACACAGTTTAGCGGCCGCCCGAGGTGTTCCAACGACAGTCGATCAGAAACCGGCAATCACCACCCAGTTGTGATAGTTCGAATTAAGATGAGGCGTCAGGCGAGAGCGGAACGCCGCCCATTGTCTATATCCACTCTCTGGCCAGTCTGCGTCAGATGTCACAGAGTTTCAGATGCTTCGGCCAAAGCGCCGGAATGGGTTTTAGGATCGATTCCGCTCAAGAACTTCGTCCAGTAGTATCAAAACGAACTTAGGCGGGAACCGAAATATGTGGCTGATGGCCATTCCCTGACAACCAGGCAATTCTCTCAAACTGTCCTATACCGCAACTGAGATTCAAGCTGGGATGGTAAGCGGGCTCACCCGACGAGATCCTTGATCGTTGCAATAGTCATGAACATCCGCATCGGCATAGAGGGAAAAGGCTGAAACCCGTATCCGATGTAGAGGTCCTTGCGCTGCTGTGTTTTTCGGGGGTCTCCGCAATCGAGTACATCCAGGACGACGACGGCCGTGCCGATCTGCTCGGCAATCCGGGCAATCCGTTGGAGGCAATCGGCAAGGAGAATGCCGCCGTATCCACCGCCTCTAAATCGTTCGTCGCGACCGATCATGGAGATGTAGGCGGCAGGGATCGCGCCGTGCCCCGGACGATTGCGGGCGAATTTTTCCGGTAGTTCGTCGTAATTGATCGAATGAGCGTTGATCGCGTAGAAGCCGATGATCGACTTCTCGTCCTTCGCAGTCAGCACCCAAACACGAAGGTTATCTCCCTTCGTGAGCTTGTTGGCCGTCTTCTTGATAAAGTTATCGACTTGGCTAACGCCACACAAAAAAGCCGCCCGATCGTGTTTGGAAGGATCGAGCGGCTCGATGAGGAGTTTCGGCTTTATGTCTTCTGCCATTATTTGGAAACGACACTCTCTCGATGACGCTTGAAAGCGTCCTTCAGGCTGTTCGTCGGCGCAGGCGGATTATCGAGAGCCTCGAAAAATGCCGTGTGATCGACAGCCTTAAGACCGGTCGCTTCGTGGGCCGCGATCGTTTCGATTGCAGACTTGTAGGCTGCATTGATCGTAAAGGCGGAATCGTCCATGCCAGAAAGTGTTGCCGCCCGGTGAATGGCATCCTTGATACGAGGCTTCGTACGGAAATTCATCCGCGCATTGCTCGGCTCGTCGATATCGACAGTGATGTCTTTGAAAGCAAGCATAGTCGCCTCCTGCCTTAGAAATTAGACCGCTTTGTACGCCTCATCGACGTACATGTCAACTTTCATCGCATGCGTACGCCCTTACGACGTACATCTGACATGCTGGTCGGGGCCGAAATCTTGATTTCTAAGGACCGCCAGGTGGCTGCCGCGGTGGAAACCACGAGGTGCGACGAGAAGACCTTATAAAACTAAGGGACGTCCCCGGGGCATTTGAAACACCAAGCTTTCCTAACAGGTGGGTCAATGGTTCGATTCCTTTCAAGAATCACAATGCTCAGCCATTCCCGTCCGGAAAGAACCAGCAGGCGTCGGATTGTCTACAAGAGCAGATCGGGGAAACGAAGTTCGGCGGGCAGTAGCGTGTCTCGAAGCAGTCGGGAGCCAAGACGGGATAGCCACGCCGAATAGCCCGTTAGACGTCTCTGACACCTTGTGCGATCAAAGCCTTTGGGATCATTGTATGGACGCCTTTCTTGACGTTGACGACCTGCGTGATGCGTACATCGGCAGCCATGCTGCAAAGGCTATAGGCTTGCACGGATGTCAGATGGGTTCTTTCAACAATCATCTGGATCGCCAGGCGGAGCGCCTCCTGCATCGCCTCCTGCAGGTCCGCATCGAACGCCATGGTGATCAGGTGATTTGCTGTCTCAGCGTAGGGCATCGCAAGCTGTGCGCCACTGATAACATCAATCTTGAGTGTCCCGCTCAATCCCGTTTCGACAGCGGTCAAGCAGACTTCGCCATCTCCCTGTGACGCGTGGCCATCGCCGGCCGAGAACAAAGCACCTTCGACGGAGACGGGCAGGTAGAGGATCGAGCCGGCCGTCAGTTCGCGGTTATCCATATTGCCACCGAAATAGCCCGGAATGATCGAGGTCAGGCGGCCATGTTCTAGCTTCGGCGCGGTTGCCATGATCCCGAAAAACGGTCGCGCCGGCATCACCATGCCCCAAGGCGTGGTAATGGTGCCGGCCTTGCGATCGATGGTCAGATGCAGGGTTTCGTCTCGCGTGAAATCATGCAGCAGCGCGCCCTTGCCCGTTCTGATGATGTTGAAACCCCAATCATCCCGAAGCCTGACGTCCAGGATCTCGACACGCAAGGCGTCACCAGGCTTGGCGCCACGGACATGGATTGGGCCGGTCAGTATGTGAGGGCCGGGCAAAGGCGCGAGCGCCGCGTGGATCGCCTGTAATTCGGGCCGGATCGAATGGGCCGGGTTACGCGAGGTCTCGGAAGGCGACCCGCTGACGCTATGGATCGTCACGGTGTCGCCAGGATCGATCTCGATCACTGGCCGGCGGCGTGCATCGAGGTGGCCCCAATGCACGGTGTCCGGTGTGGGGAAGACGTCGTGATGGGGCATGCTAGATCAAGCCAGTTCGAAGCGGATGGGTTGAGCACCTTCCCAAAGCGTCAGGTTGCCGAGTGTCTTCAGGTTCCCGAGGCCCGACGTGAGGGTGATGAAGTGATTGCCGGCAAGCTGGCCCATTTTTGAGGAGAAGTCCACGCCGCCATAGGCAAGCAGGATCTCCGTTTCGCTAATGCCACCGGGATAGAGGATGATGTGGCCGGGGGCCGGATGGCTTGTGTGGTTCTCATACCCGACGCCGAAGTCCTCGTCGCCGAGCGGTACCCACACGCCTTCGCCGCTCCAGCGGACATGGACGATCTTGCTTTCGTAGGGCAGGCGCTTGAGGAAGGCAGCGCAGGTCTTCGGCGCATCCTCCGCCTCCAGGCGGGCGTCGAAGGTGAAGGGGCCGGCGGTGATCTTGAGCTTGGTCATTGCTGTTCCTGTTAATGCGAATAGAGGAGAGCGGGCGGGCTTATCAGCCGCCAGCGGAAAAATTGTCACCGCGTCTGGCCCAGCCGGTAACGCGCGCTTCGATCACCGAGAAGATCACGTAGAGCGCGACACCGAGCGCTGCCAGAATGAACAGGCCAGAAAAGACCAGCGGCACATCGAAGCTGGAGCTGGCGATCATCATCACATTGCCGATCCCACGGTTGGAAGCGACGGTTTCGGAGATGACGGTGCCGACGAAGGCGAGCGTGGCCGCGACCTTCAGCGATGCGAAGAAATACGGCATGGTGCGCGGCAGGCCGATATTCCAGAGGATCTCGAGTTTCGTCGCCTTCAATGTCCGCATGACGTCTTGCAGTTCCGGCTCGGTCGAGGCGAGACCGGCGGCGACATTGACGACAATTGGGAAGACGCACATCACCATGGCGGTCAGTACGGCGGGAACGGTACCTGAGCCGAACCAGAGCACGAGGATCGGCACGATCGCGACCTTCGGGATGGACGAAAAGCCGACGAGCAGTGGATAGGCGACATCATAGGCAAGCCGCGACGAGCCGATCAGCATGCCGAGCGCCAGTCCAAAAATGATGCCGAGGCCGAGACCAAGCAGCGTCGTGTAGACCGTCTGGACTGTATGCGGCCAAATGGCCGGGAACTGCGTCCAGAGCGTTACGATGACTTGGCTCGGGCGCGGCAAGACAAGATCCGAAACGTTGAAGGCGAGGCATATGATCTCCCAGAGCACGAAGAAGCCGACAATGCAGGTGGTGGACAGGATCTGGCGTTTAGCGGCGGCTGTCATGACTGCACCTCGTTGACGGCGCGTGCGGCGACGATGCGTTCACGCAGCCTTTGCGTCAGGGACACGAATTCGGGCTGGAAGGAGACGTCGATGGTCCGTGGACGGGCAAAGGGAACGGTGCTGTCCTCGATGATGCGGCCAGGTCGTGCCTGCATCACGCAGATGCGGGTGGCGAGATAGGCGGCTTCCTTCAGGTCGTGGGTGACGAGTACGACGGTTGGGCGTCGTTCGATCCAGAGCGTCTGCATGATCTCCCACAGTTCCTCGCGGGTGAACTGGTCGAGCGCGCCAAACGGTTCGTCCAAAAGCAGAAGCGTCGGATCATGGATCAGCGCGCGGCAGAGCGAGGCGCGCTGCTGCATGCCGCCGGAGAGCTGCCAGGGAAACTTATCGCCGAAACCTGAAAGCCCCACCTTGGCGAGCAGCGCTTCGGCGCGATCGCGGTATTCGCCCTTCTTTTTTCTGGCATAGCCGTGCTTGAACGGCGGAACGATCTTCAGCGGCATCATCACATTGTCGCGGATGTTGAGCCAGGGCAGCAGGGTTGGGTTCTGGAAGGCCATGCCGATTCTGACCTCGTTCGCGCCGATCTCCCGACCGGTGACGAAAATATTGCCCTGCGATGGCGAAAGCGTGCCGGCAACGAGTTTCAAAATCGTCGACTTGCCGCAGCCGGACGGGCCGACGAGGGCGACGAACTCACCGTTTTCAATACTGAGCGACGTCTCGGCCAGCGCCACCGTCTTGTTCTTCTCGCCACCGAAAGTGACGTTCACTCTTTCCAGATCGATCACGGGATTGCCGGGGACCACCCCGGTTGCGAGAAGTTGGTTCATGGCGATTAGCCCTTCCTGGGCGCTGTCACGGCGGCCATGGTCTGGTCGGCGTTGCGAACGTCCGGTGCCGGCATTTGCTGGATCGCATGAACAGAGCGGCCCCACCCCTTGGCGCTGTCCTGCAGCGTACGGTTCTTCATCGCGAAGCGGCCGCGCACGATGGTGTGGATCGGAAGCGCTGTAGCCTTCATCCCGTGCCAGGGTGAGATTTTCGCCGTCGACTGGATCTGCGCGTCGTCGATCGTCCACTCGTGGTTCGTATCGACGATCGCGAGATCGGCGTCCGAACCCACCATCAGCGCACCCTTCGTCGGGTAAAGGCCCCAGCACTTGGCGGGTTTTTCGGCGCTCCAGCGCACATAGTCGGACAGGCTTGCTCCGCGACGATCAAGCTCCGTCAGCATGAGCGGCATCTGTGTTTCGACGCCAGGGAAGCCGCAATCGACGGTCCAGATGTCGTCGCGGGTCTTTTCCTCGATCGAATGGGGGGCGTGGTCGGTGGCGATCATGTCGATCGTGCCGTCGGCAAGCGCCTGCCAGATCGGATCCTGGTTTTCGGTCTCGCGCACCGGCGGGTTGACGCGGATGACGCCACGCTTCGCCTCGTAATCATCGGCGGACAGAAGGAGATATTGCGGGCAGGTCTCGCCAGTAATATCGACACCGCGTACCTTGGCTTCTGCCAGCGGCCGAAGCTCGGCGGCAGACGAAATGTGGAGGATGTGGATGCGCGCGCCCGTCCATTCTGCAAGGATGGCGGCGCGGGCAACGGCTTCGGTCGCCACAACGGCCGGGCGGGCGGCGAGGTGAGCCAGCGGATCGGCGCGGCCCATGGCGCGCAATCGTGCTTCGCGGCGCTCCATGATCGAATTCGTCTCGGCGTGCAGCGAAATGCGCTTGCCGGTCGGCGCAACGATTTCGAAGAGCTCGAGCATGGCGCCCGTCGTCGGTGACGGGATACGGCCGAACGTGTTGCCCATGTAGCATTTGAAGCCAATGACGCCTCCCTCGATCAGTTCGCCTATATTCGGCAAGCTGTCTTCGCCGAGCACGGCATAGAGGCCATAGTCGACATGGGCTTTGGCGCCGGCGATTGCGTGCTTTTCGGCAAGCGATGCGGCATCGGAGATCGCCGGCAACGTGTTCGGCATGTCGAAGACGGTCGTGACGCCGCCGAAGGCCGCCGCCGCCGTGCCGCTCGCAAAATCCTCCTTCTGCGGATAGCCGGGATCACGGAAGTGTACATGGACGTCGATCGCGCCGGGCAGGATATGGAGCCCGGTCGCATCCAGCCTGTCCTTGGCCTCGGGCATCGCATCCTTCTCGCCGATCGCGAGGATCTTGCCATCCCTGATGGCGATGCTCGCCAGATACTGGGTGTCGGAGGTGACGATCGTGCCGCCGTAGACGACAAGGTCCGCAATGATGTCGGTGGTCATCTCATATCTCCTTAAAGGGCAGCCCAGCCGCCATCGACGGGCAGGTCGACGCCTGTGATCTGGCGCGAGACGTCGCTGGCGAGGAACAGGCAGGCATTGGCGACGTCGTCGTCGACGGTGATGCGCTTCAGCGCGTAGGCTTCCGCGTGGCGGTTTGCTGCCTCTTCTTCCGTGATGCCGAGCTTCAGAGCCATGGTCTTGCAGACCTTGTCGCGGAAACGGGGTCCATCGACCATGCCGGGGGCGACGCAGTTGACGTTGATGTTGTGTTGGCCGACCTCAAGCGCGAAGCTTTTGGTGATCCCACGCAGACCCCATTTGGAGGCGGAATAGGCAAGGCGGCCGGCACGTCCCTTCATGCCGAAGGTGCCCCCGACATTGACGACCTTGCCGTAGCTGTTCTCGATCATCGACGGCAGAACCGCGCGGATCGTGTGGAAACAGCCGTTCATGTTGAGCGTGACGATATCGTCGAATTCTTCCGGTGTGGTCTCGACGCCGGTCTTGCCCATCGGCCCGGAGCCGCCGGCGACATTGACGAGGACATCGATACGGCCGAAGGCTTCGACAGTCTTCAGGGCGGCCGCGTCACATTGTCCGGCGTCCGTGAGGTCGCATCCGATCACGACAACGGAACAGCCTTTGGACCGGGCTTCCTCGGCGACAGGCTCGATCGCTGCCGTATCACGGCCGACGAGAGCGAGCTTGGCGCCTTCATTGGCAAAGGCGAGCGTGATGGCCGCGCCCATCCCCTTGGCGGGGCCTGTGATGAACACGACTTTATCCTTCAGCATCAGGTCCATGATGTTGTTTCCGTTATTTCAGCTGTGATGGGAGGGGCGGCGCGCTGGCGCCGCCGTCACTGGGTGGCTCAGTTCATGACCGTGAGACGGTCGTCCTTGGCGGGGAGGAAGCTGCGATCGAAAACTTCGGTGAGCGCCGGTGTGCGCGGCAATTCCTTTGCCTTGACGATGATGTCGATAGACTTGCTGAGACGGGCGTCATCGACGTCACCGAAGCCGATCTTGGCGATTTCGTCGTGGTTCATCTCGTTGGCGATGGTTGCGTCGAAGCGTTCGCGCTCGATGACCGGCTTGATCAGCGGTTCGCGCTTCTGAACGGCAGCGATCGCTGCATCCGGATCCTTGATGGCGTCCTTGATGCTCTTGTTGATGGCGCGCAGGAAGCCCTTCACCGCGTCGGGATTGTCCTTGACCAGCTTCTTCGAGGCAATGATGGCGTTCGAATAGAGATCCATTCCGTAGTCGCCGTAGCGGATGAAGCGCAGCTCCTTGTCGGGATCGACGCCGATGAGCTTGGAGCTGAAGCGGATCGTGTTGACGTAGCCGAAGACGCCTTCGACCTGGCCCTTCATCAGCATCTGCTCGCGAAGGTTCGGCTGCATGTTGGTGATGTTCACCTTGGTGCAGTCGATCTCGGTGATGGAGCACAGGGCCGGGAAGAGCTTGAGCGCGCCATCATTGGCCGCGCCACCCAGCGTGTGGCCGGGAAAATCCGCCGGCGACTTGATCGGGCTGTCCGCCTTGACGGCGACAGTGAAGGGCGGCTGGCTGTACATCATGAAGACGCCAACGGGCGCGTCTTCCGGCTTCTTGGCTGCCAGTTCGATCAAGGCGTTGATGTCGCCGAACGCCATATCGTAGGCGCCGTTGGCAACCAGCGGAACGCCTGCACCGGAGCCGTTGCCCTGGTCAAACGTCACGTCGAGGCCTTCCTCCTTGAAGTAGCCCTTGTCCTCGGCGAGGAAAAGCAGACCTTGTGGCCCCTCATACTTCCAGTTCAGGACCATGTTGATGCTGGTTTCGGCATGGGCCGCGGTGCCGGCGAATGCGGAAAATGCGATGGCGGCGACAAGCGCCAGCATACGGGCGCGCGTCTTCATCTGGTGATTAGCCATTGTTGTTCCCCTTGTCTGGTCGTTGGAGGCCGCCTTTGTCGCGGCTTGTTCTTTGATGTTGCAATGCGAGAGTACACGGTCCAGTGTGTATCTCAACCGCAATTTTTGTGCGTGAACGGTGCTAAAAAGGCCTCACTCGGAGCAAGCGATGCGTCACCTGAAATTGCTGCAACAAGTCTCTGAAATCGCCAAAGCGGGCTCGATCCGCCAGGCGGCGGAGCGGATGAATATCACGGCATCGGCAATGAACCGCAAGATCCAGGATCTGGAGTTGGAGATAGGAACGCCGATATTCGAACGGCGTGCGCGTGGCGTGAAATTGACCACGGCGGGCGAATTGTTTGTCCGCTATGCCAGAAGTCAGATCGCCGATGCGGAGCGGCTGAGTTCACAAGTCGAAGACCTGCGGGGCCTGAGGCGCGGACCGGTGAAGATCGCCTGCAGCCAGGCGCTTGCTCTCGATTTTCTGCCGTTCCAGATCGGAGAGTTCCGCAAGGACAACCCTCGGCTCGTTTTCGATCTCAAGGTGATGGACCATAACGCGGCGATCAACGCGCTCGTCGAATACGATGTCGATCTCGCCCTGGTCTACCGAGCTTACATGCGGCCGGGCATACGCATTTTGACGTCGCTGCCGCAGCGATTGGTCGCGATCATGCGGGAAGATCACCCGCTGGCGTCCAAGCAGGTGGTTCGGCTTTCCGACTGTGTCGGACAGCCGCTCGCATTGCCGGATCAGAGCCTCGGGGGGAGACAGGTTCTCGACGAGGTCATCGCCCGTCGCGACTTCCGGTTCGACATCATGGCGGAATCGAATTCGTTCGAGATGCTGAGAGGGCTGGTTCTTCGCGGAAACATGATCTCGTTCCAGATCGAGGCCGGGGCGCCTCGACAGGATTTCGGCATGGGGCTTGTCGGTCGGCCGATCGACGAGCGCGACATACCACACTCCGACCTCGTGCTATGCCAACTCAGGGGACGCGTCCTACCGATCGCCGCTTCCAGCTTCGCGGACCGGCTGGTCAAGGCGATGACGTAGGTCGAGCCGTTGCCGCATTCCTAATTCCGTCGCGGACGCTGCGCCCTAGCAGCAACCGCGATAATGCTCGCCGATCAGAGGTTCGAGAGCCGCGAACGCCTCCTGGATATGCTGCGTCGAACCAATCGCTGCGCGATATTGCTGGCGAAGCGCCGTTTCAACGGATTCGAGATCGATCCCAAGTACCTTGCCGTCGCGCACGATCGTGCTTCCGCCACGGATGACCTCTACGACATCCCTTTGTGTTGCTCGCGCGAAGAGATAGTGGCGGGGATCGACCTCCATCACGCGGTCCCGGTCCAGCCGGTCGAGATCGAGCAGCAAGAGGTCGGCGGGCATGCCGACCTCTATGCGTCCGCCGGCAGGAAGACCGACCATCTCGCGTCCGGTTGCACAGGCCGCAGTCAGCGCATCAGCGGGCGTGATTTCCTCGTCGAAAGCCACGCCAGCATTGAGCATGCGAAACAGGCGCAGTTCCCGCAGCGCGTCATCGTCCTCGTCGAACGCGCATCCATCAAGGCCGATGCCGTAGCGAAGCCCCGACGCTTTCATCCGTCCCGCGCGCGCGATGCCGGATTTCAGGTGTAAATTCGAGGAGGGGTTGACGGCGATCTTCACGCCATGGCTGGCCAGGACGAACAGTTCTTCCGGCCTTGCCCAAACACAATGCGCGACCGTCAGGCGAGGGGACAGCAGGCCGATCTCACGCAGACGTTCGATGATGCCACCAGGATAAGTGCGGTCGGCCCACCCGCGCTGTTCACGCGTTTCCAGAAGGTGGATGTGGACGCGACGACCGCTCTCTGCCGATGCGCGGGCGATCGCTTCCAACAGGCCATCGGAGCACCATTGCACGCCGGTAGGTCCGAACTGGACATCCACATGCAGCTCATTTTCCAGTTCCAAGGCAACGTCGGAAACGCGCTTGGTCTGTTCCTGGGGCGACATCGTCTCCGCTCGCCAGATATCGTCGATCTTGTATCGATCGGCGAGCTTTGCGGCGATGTCGGTATGGTCACCGTAGACGATCGGGTTCCGGTCCCGCATGGCGATCGCAAAGCCGATCGACACGCCGACATCCGACGCGGCGCGGGCATAGTCGTGCGCTTCTTTCGTCAACGGCTCATGGCCCATGGGACGGATCAGGTGCACCATGACGGCAACACAGCCGCCGCGCGCGGATCGCCCGAATGACGCGGCCGCTGCGAGGTAGGGATCAACGGCCGGCATGACGGCAAGCGAAGGCAGCCAGGTCTCCAGCGGCTTCATGCCGGCGCCGAACGACGTTGGCGACAGTGGTCTTGCGTGATTGTGCCCATCGACCAATGCGGGCATGGCCAGGATACGCGGCGTCGCTGCGTCGTCGGTTGCTGATCGGATGGCGATGATACGGCCCGATTCCACCCGGATTTCGACTGGTCCAACCGGCTCATAGCTCTCTCCGATGAGGGCCTTGGCCACAGTGATTTGACGGTCACTCATAAGCATTCTCATTCATGATGGGCGAACTCCGATGAAATCCGGAGCTCGCCTATTTGAGATCAGTTGATGGTTCTCTCAGCAAGAGGCGGCAGATATTCGGCTGTGAATACCTTGTCTGGCGTCACGTCGCCCTTAAGCTCGTAGGCAGCCGTGATGCTGGAGATCGATCTCGCCAGGCGCGAGACATCCACATCACCGACGCCAACCTTGCCGGTTTCTTCCGATACGATCAGGTTCTTTATCGCGAACTCGATCCGGCGCTTTTCCAGCTGTTCGTTTATCAGCGGCTCGACTGCTTTGACTGTCGCGGCGCCGAGCGCGGGGTCATGCATGATCTCGATCATGGCCCTGTTCACGGCCTTCACCAGTCCCCGAACGGCTTCCGGATGTTCGTTAATCAATTTGCGGGAGACCATCAGGCCGTTGGAATAGATGTCCACGCCGTGATCACCATAATTGTACCAAGTGAAATCCTTGTCGGGGTCCAGACCAAGACCGATCAGGTTCAGATAGCTCGTGACGTTGAAGACCAGGCTTGCATCCACGTTTCCACGGATCAGCATCTGCTCCTGGATGTTCGGTGCGACATTGACCATTTCCACGCTGTTTGGATCGATGCCGACATTCGAGGTCAACGCGGGGAAGAGGCGGCCCGCAGCCGAGCCGGCCGGACTTCCGACCTTGAGGCCAGCCAGTTTTTTCAGGTCGGTGACCGGGCCATCCTTCTTGACCAGAACTGAAAACGGCGGCTGATTGTAGATCTGATAGACCATGACAGGCGATACGTCGGGCTTCGTCAAGGCATTCTGGATGATAGCGTTGATGTCGCCGAAGCCGGCATCGTAGGCGCCAGACATAATGCGTGTGACCGTCACTGCCGAGCCTTCTCCCTGATCGATCTGGACATCAAGTCCCTCGTCAGCGAAGTAGCCTTTTTCCTTGGCAAGATAAAACCAGGCGTGGATACCCTGGATCTTCCAGTCGAGCGTCAATTTGATCGGAAGATCGGCCGCATGAACATGCGACGCGAACATCAGCGCGGGTATTATCAGTGACCGCATGAATTTTTTCATTTGTGTTCCCATTCTGAAGGCCGTGTCATGCGACATGACGCGGCATTGCGCGGTGGCGCGTACAATCCGGGCAACAACCGTTGCCGCCGCAGGCGCCGATGGCATCTGTGGTTCGCGAACCGTCAGGTTGTCAGAGTGTCTGCCGTTGCAGCGAGGCTGGATTGTGCACCTGGATGTCGAAAGACATCGTCACGTTAGAATCGGTCGTCGATGCCGGCTACTGCTCTTTTCGCGTGCGAGCGATGACAAAATGGCTTCACTGGTGGCGTGGTGGATAGCGCAGCCGGGGGCGCCGCAGCTACCGGCGCCCAGATAGTCACGCGTGAACGAGATCAGGCTTTCGAAATGCGTGGCGACTGTGGCACGGGTGACGTCGAGATCGCCACGTTCGATGGCCTCGATGATGACGAGGTGCTCGGTCGAGTCCGGCTTCAGTCGGTCTGTCAGCCTGTCGATCTCGAAGAGGCGGGTGGTGGCGCGCCAGTTCACGCAGCACCTCGGCCATCACGGCATTGCCGCAGTAGTCGATGATCATGTTGTGCAGATTGTCGTCGGAGAACCGGCGCGCGTCCGTATGATAGGCCGTCGCATCGACGAGGTCGTGGATTTCGCGTCTGACCTCGATCAACCGGCGGCGCGGAATGTTGCGGACGGCGAGGGCGGCGGCTTCCGGCTCGATCAGCAAGCGCAGCCGCAGGCTCTGCGGATATTCTCCGATGTCCACGCGGCGCACGACTTAGTTGTGGCCGTCGCCCTTTCGGATGAGTCCTTCACCCTCAAGCCGTTGCAGGGCCTCGCGCAGCGGCGTCCTCGATATTCCAAGGGTATCGGCGAGCTTTGCCTCGACGATAACATGGCCGCCTTCAGCCTGCGGTGGCGGATCATGTGGGATTCCAGGAAATTTCAGAGCGATAACGACTGCAACTTCAATCAAGAGCTCAAAAGCGATATAAATATATTCAGCCTTGTAGCCCGACGCGCGCTTATAGACGGTATCGCCAGCTCCGGAGTTATACTGTTTTACAAAAACAGTATAACCAACGAGGAACTGGGGAACAAGATAAGATGTCTGAGGACAAACCGGCCGCTGCGACTTACTCGTAACGTTTCTGCTGCTCCCCACGCAATAAGGCCAGCTATCTGGAAACTACAATATGATCATCGCTGGTCTGCGCAACCCACAGAGAGGGTGAAATGCAGGTTTTTCCGCGGCGGCTTTGACCGCGGCGTTTGCTTGGTCTGCAAACTCACCGAGTGCAGCCTTCGGTCCTTGATAGTCGATCCCCTGGATCACGCTGACCGTCGTGTTCTCGACCTCAATGCACGGTGCGATGAAAGCGCTGCGGCCTTCATCACTGCCTCGAACGACGACGAGCTTGGCCGCAATCGTTTGTTTGGTCGTTGCCGCCGCTTTGTTGGGGGCGATCAAGCCGCCCATTGTAGGCGGTCGGCTCTAAAGTGTGCGGCAGCCAGATTGGTAATAGCTATGCAGACATGATTGCGAACGAACACCGACAAAAGATCGGCCAAAAGATCGGCCAAATCGGATTGCAATTTCAAGAATCGATAATTATTTTAGAGTGATAGAAAAAATGGATATCGGCCAATATGACGGTAGAAGAAGCATCCTCCCGGATCGAACCCGCCCGGATTGAGCACCCAAGCGGTAAACTTCTCGACCTTTCAATTGATATTGTCGCCAGGGCTGAACGCCTCGGAGCCGCTCTCCATCCTGAGACGGCAGCGCAGTTGGCCCGTACCGTCAGGATCATGAATACCTATTACAGCAACCTGATCGAAGGACACAACACGCGTCCACGGGAAATTGAACAGGCACTCCATGGCATTCTTCCGGAAGACGATCGACGCGACTTGAAAATCGAAGCTGTCGCTCATTATCGTGTTCAGCAGGCGCTCGATGAGCAGGCCGCGGCTGGTACTTTGCCTGATCCTGCGTCTGAGGCGTTTATCCAAAATCTGCATCGCTCCTTTTATGAGGGTGCCACAGAGAAAATGCTGACGATATCCAGCAACAGCCACAGTTTCATCATGGCGCCCGGTGAGTGGCGTCAAGGGAAAGAGCAAGACGTTGTGATCGGGAGACACTTGCCACCTGCCAGCGACCGCGTGCCGGATTTCATGGCGTATTTTCATCAGCGCTTCGCTTTCACGCCCCGCCCCGGAGGGGAAATGATTGCAGTCGGAAAGAGCCGAAGCGCCCGTCTCTTTGCAATGGCAACCGCGCATCACAGGTTCAACTATATCCACCCATTTCCCGATGGGAACGGCAGGGTCAGTCGTTTGATGAGCCACGCCATGGCACAGTCGGCCGGCGTGGGTGCCCATGGTCTCTGGTCAGTTTCCCGCGGCCTGGCGAGAGGGCTGACTGGCGGACCAGAAGGGCGTGCCGAGTACAAGCAGCACATGGCTTGGGCAGACGAACCACGGCAAGGCGACCGTGATGGACGAGGAAACCTCTCACTGGAGGGGCTTGAGATCTTCACGGAATGGTTTTTAGGTGTTTGCGTCGACCAACTCGACTACATGGAGAGCTTGTTTGATTTGAAGACCTTGGGCACACGCCTCAAGCGCTATGTCGATCGGCAGGAAGCGCTACCATCCGAATGTGCACCATTGCTTCAAGAGGCACTCATTCGCGGTGAGTTCGATAGGGGTGAGGCCACGCGGATTAGCGGATTGCCTGAGCGATCCGCACGTCGTGCCCTGAAGGCACTTGTTGACGACGGCATGCTCGCGTCGAAGACCGAAAAAGGTCCCGTTTCGCTGCGCTTCCCGGTCAAGGCGCTCGACACCCTGTTCCCACGGCTTTATCCTGATGGCGCATGACAGGGACGGGAGCATCATTTTCTGGCGCCACGTAACGGTCGGTATCGGCGAATGCTCGCGATGGCGAATGTGATCCGCTTAATCGCTAGTGGAGGTTCTATTTGGTAAAGTTGTTATAAATTCTGCCTAGTGACGAAATCGCCGTAAGGGTCGACGGTTCGAATCCCTTCACATCGCCGATGGTTTCTATGTCCGACCCGGACAAATTGGTAACAATCCGTACCTAAGACATAGGTGACAACCTCGTGCCGAACGGGTTGTCGATTGTTTGCAATGTCCTCTGTTCGAGATCGATATATCCGAGATCATAGCGCAGGAAGCTGACAAGCCAAATGCCATCGTCGACTTCCTTGAGGCCGAGTTTCTGGCCGGCCATGACAGTGGAGATGTTGATCTTCTTGCGATGGATGCAGAGACGCCCGCAATTGGTGACGACGGCATCGCGGTCATGGGAGGGGTAGCTGATCTCGGGCAGTCCATGGGCGATCAATATGAAGGCGACCTCCGCCGGCGAACTCCTGCCGCACCGGTTTTGCAGACCGGACGGCCTTTGTAGCGTCATCGAGCCAATCAAGCTCGAGGTCCGTCGCCGCTGTCTGTCCGCTTCTCATGGGCGACACGCCAACAGCCGCTCGAGAACCGGCTGAGCCGACGAGACCATCGAGCGGAGCTGATTCAAGACGTCGATGTCTGGCTCTCCGGTCCACTCGTCCATGAAAATCTTCTTAAATTCCACTGCGACCGCGCATCCCGTCTGAGGAAAGAATTCGTGGATGAACCGGGTTTGCTCACCCTTCCCTTGGAACGCTACGTTCTCGCGAACATCAACTGCCCGGCCGGCGATTTCGTAGCTGGAAAAATGCTCCATCAACCCATCAATGACGTCGGACCACCGTTCCCGATCCATGGATGATGTGCCGATGTTAATATCCGGCGCTTGTACCGGGTCGGTAGGGGGCGCATCGGGGCCGCGGCGGCGGTGATTATAGCTATGTACGTCCAGCACGACAAACTGGCGGTGTCTGCGCTCAATACTCTTCAGAAAGGCTCGCAGCGCTTTATAGTAATCGTCGTGAATCGCAAGCGACGCCTCCACGCATTCAGGCGGGACAGGGGTCGACCAGACTTTTAGGCCCCAAGCCTGCTCTGGCCGGACATAAACTGCGGCGTCACGGGGCCGGTTCAAATCAATCTCGAACCGTGATCGGTGGAATACGATCTGATTTAATATCAGACCCTTGGGCGAGTTTTCCTTCGGGCGGAAAGCGAGTGCCCGTGGCGTTGCCGCTTTGTCGGGGTTCTGCTCTAACTGAAACTCGTGCTAAATGCGAGGTGACAACGGTCGATCGATCGCGTGCGCACCGAAGGGACAGGGAATGGGTTGGAAAACACCAAAATTCGAATATGTGAATGGTTACAAGGTCGTCGAAACCGATGGGCCGACGTTCAAGGTTTATGATGGATCCGACCAGGTGGGTGAGGATTTCCCATACCCTGGCGAGGCTGCTGCTTATGCCAGATCTCTTCCCGCGCGTGATGTGCCGACAGCAAGGAATCCAGTTTCAGGGAGTTGACTCTCTCGGCATAGCTCTGCGGTATGTTGACATTCGTTTCCAAGCGTCGAAACAGCATCAATCATGGAGACGCTGCATGCCAAGCCGATCTGGATTGGACACGAGCGAAAGAACCCGAGACCAATGATGGGCTAGGGCGTACTAGACTTCGTCATCGATCAGGCCCCCTACGCCAAGGGAGATGGGCGCACTTGCAACGCCTCACGGCCAGTGCGCATTGGAACGCCGTTACCGGCACATCAGCCTCATTGCGGCATCTTGCAGAGGTGCTTGCTGATGGATTCAACGTGATACACCTCCGAAACGTCATTTATTATGTCCTGCCGCTTGACTTGCAGTTGATGTCTGTATTTTAATCAAGCCTGCGAATTAGGCAGGTTCTGATCCGCGTCTCACATGACTTCGATGTCGCTGGGCAGTTTCGCCCCATGACGCCCCGCTAACAAGCGGGGGCTACGTCATGGGGTTTTTGTATTGGGCTATCATGAACGACGCGCTGAAGATCGGCATTCTCTATTCAACCACCGGCCCTTATGGCGCGATGGGCGTGGACGCCCGTGATGGTGCGATGCTCGCTGTCGAGCATAATGCCAAAAGAACCGGACGCATTATCGAGCCCGTGCTGCACGATCCGGAGGCCAACCTGCAGGGTTATCTCGACGGCGCCCAGAAGATGCTGCGCGCCGATTGCCGTCATATCGTCGGCACGATCACGTCCGCCGCCCGCAAGGAAGTCATTCCGCTGGTCGAAAAGCATGACGGCCTCTTGTGGTACATGTGTCCCTATGAGGGGTTCGAGGCCAATGAGAGCGTGATCTATCTCGGCGGCTGCCCGAACCAGCACCTGATCCCTGCCTTCGAATATCTCATCCCCCGATTTGGCGCGCGGCCCTATCTTACAGGCGCCAATTATGTCTGGGGCTGGGAGATGAACCGTCTGGCACGTGAGCTGATCGCCAATGCCGGGGGCGAGATATTGGGCGAGCGTTATCTGCCGCTGGAGGAAACGGCGGTGGAGCGGATCATCGCCGAGATTAGAGAGCGGCGGCCGAGCTTCATCCTCAACAACCTGATCGGGCCGTCCAGCTATGCTTTCCTCGAAGCGATGAAGGCGCTGGGCAATAGCGACCCGTTTTTCCGGCCGGAAAGCTGCCCGGTCGTCAGCTGCGACCTAATGGAATGCGAGCTTGAGCTGATCGCCAAGCGGGCGGCAGCCGGCCAGCTCTGCGCGGCCTCCTATTTCGACACGCTGGACACGCCGGAAAACCGCGATTTCAAATCCCGCAGCGCATTGCGCTACGGACATGAGCGGCGCATTTCGAGCGTCTTTGCCAGCGCCTATGCCGCCGTTGATCTCTGCATCGGCGCGATAGTCGCGGCCGGAACGGACGAGCCTGGGGCGGTGCGCCACGAAGTGCATGGCCGCAAGTGGCCATCGCTGCTGGGAACGCTCGAGATCGACGCCCGGACCAACCACGCCGCCCTGCCGTTTCATCTCGGCCGCATCAACGACGACAACGGCTTCGATGTCATTGCTTCGCGCCCGGCGCTCGCCGCCGATCCCTATCTCACCGCGCGTGGCACCGCCATGCCCGCCAAGCTGAGGGTCGTGTCATGAGCAGGACACCGAATTTCACCGGTTGGCGGGCTGTGATCCTGCATCGCGAGGACAGTAATACGGAAAGGCTGGAGCGCCAGATCGGGCTGCTCGGTATCCTCTCGACCCGCCGCTGGGAGCCGATGACGAGCTGGGCCGACACCGATCTCGTGCTCGTCGATGCCGATCAGGGCTGGGACGATCTTCTGCCGCCGACCGATGGCGCGTCCGGCAAGCCGCTCGTTGCGCTGCTCGGATCCGAAGCGCCCGGCCGCATCGCCTGGGCGATGGGAAGGGGTGCGAGCGCCATCATTGCAAAACCGGTTTCGGCCTCCGCCATCTTTCCGGCGCTTGTCATGGCGGTGTCGATCCATCGTGAACGCCTGGCCGTTGCCGAAGAGCTGCGCCATCTGGAGGAGCGGGTACGCATGCGGCCTCTCGTCCATGCGGCGGTCGAGAAGCTGCGCGCCGCCCGCGGGCTAGACGAAAACCAGGCCTATGCGACATTGCGTGGCTTTGCCATGCAGCGCCGCCTGACGATGGAGCAGGTAGCGGCTATCGTGCTTGGCGGGGCAGAAGCCCTGCCGGAGGTCGGCTGATGGGCATATTTCGTTCGCTCCTGCGCCAGCCGACGGCTGCCTTCGGGCTGATCATTGTCGTGGCCGTTGTGGTGCTGGCCGTTGCCGCTCCGATGATCGCACCGTTCAATCCCGACGAGCAGATGTTCGATGGTCTGACGCTGGAAGGCGCGCCCATGCCGCCAGGCGGGCAGTTCCTGCTTGGCACCGACACGCTCGGCCGCGACCTCTTCTCGCGCATGCTGTTCGGCGCGCGCACCTCGCTGATCATCGGTCTCGTCGCCAATGGCATCGCGGTCGCCATCGGCCTGTTCGTCGGCATCGTCGCGGGCTATCTGCGGGGGCTGGCGAGCAATATCCTGATGCGCTTCACCGACCTGATGATGGCCTTTCCGGCACTGCTGCTTGCCATCGTGCTGGCGGCGCTGCTGAAGCCCAGCCTCTGGATCGTCGCGATGGTGATCGCGCTGGTCAACTGGGTGCAGGTGGCGCGCATCGTCTATACCGAGACGCGCGGTTTGGTGGAGCGCGACTTCATCATGGCGCAACGCTCTCTCGGCGCCGGCCATGGCCGCATCCTGTTCATCCATATCCTGCCGCATCTGGTGCCGACGGCGATCGTCTGGGGCACGCTGGGCATTGCCACGACCGTGCTGCTCGAAGCGACGCTGTCGTTTCTCGGTATCGGCGTACAGCCGCCGGAACCGTCCTGGGGCAACATCATCTTCGAAAGCCAGAGCTATTTCCAGGCCGCGCCCTGGCTGGTGTTCTTCCCCGGCATCGTCATCCTGATGACGGCGCTCGCATTCAACTTGGTCGGCGATGCGCTGCGCGACATTCTCGATCCTACGCAGCGGGGGAGGGGATGATGGCCTTCATGCTGCTTCGCCGCCTGACCCAAGCAATGCTCATTCTCATCGGCGTTGCCGCCATCACCTTTGTCCTGCTCTACGCGCTGCCGGCGGATCCGGCGCGGATGATCGCCGGCCGCAGCGCAACGGCCCAGACGGTTGCCTCCATCCGCCACGAACTCGGCCTCGACCAGCCGCTGCTGGTTCAGTTCTGGACCTATCTCTGGGGGCTCGCGCAGGGCGATCTCGGTCGCTCCTACGCGCAGAAAACCGAGGTCTGGACGCTAATCGTCGCGCGTCTGCCGGCGACGCTAACGCTGATGGCGGCCGGCATCCTCGTCGAAGTCGTTCTCGGCATCACCTTCGGCACGATCGCGGCGGTGAAGCGCGGTGGTCTCGTCGACCGGTTAGTGATGATGGCCTCCTTCGTTGGTGTATCCGCACCGCAATTCGTCGTGGCATTGCTGCTTCTCTATATTTTTGCCGTTACCCTCGGCTGGTTTCCGATGAGCGGCTACGGAAGCTTTGCCCATGTCGTGCTTCCCGCCGCCACGCTCGGCGTGCTGGGGGCCGGTTGGTACGCGCGCATGGTGCGCTCGGCGATGATCGACGTGTTGAACCAGGATTATGTGCGCACCGCCCGCGCCAAGGGCTTGTCGTTGCGTCGTATCATCTTCCGCCATGCCCTGCCCAACGCCATCCTGCCGATCGTCGCGATGATCGGCATCGATATCGGCCAGTTCATGGGCGGCGTCGTGGTGGTCGAGGCAGTCTATGGCTGGCCGGGCATCGGCCAGCTCGCCTGGCAGGCAATCCAGCAGGTCGACATCCCGATCATCATGGGCGTGACGCTCACATCCGCGCTTGCCATCGTCGCCGGGAACCTTCTTGCCGATATCATCGCGCCCTTCATCGACCCACGCATCAGAACATCCTGACCAGAGCCAAAAGGGGAACTTACAATGCTCAAGAGCTGGTTACTTGGAACGACCACCGCCGCGACGATCATGCTTGCACCCTTTGCCGCGATGGCAGAGGGCAAGGATATCGTCGTCACCTATAAGGACGATATCGTCACGCTCGATCCTGCCATCGGCTACGACTGGGTCAACTGGTCTATGATCAAAAGCCTCTATTCTCGACTGATGGACTATGAGCCCGGCACCGCCAAGCTCGTCCCTTCGCTCGCCGAAAGCTTCGAGGTCGCGCCCGACGGGCTCACCTATACGTTCAAGCTGCGCAAGGGCGTGAAATTCTCGAACGGCCGCGATGTGGTCGCCTCCGACGTTAAATACTCGATTGAGCGGGCCGTCGATCCGAAGACCCAAGGGCCGGGCGCCGGCTTCTTCGGCGCGATCAACGGCTTCGAGGACCTGACCGGTGGCAAGGCGACCGGCCTTTCCGGCATCGAGATCCCGGATGATGGCACGGTCATGTTCAAGCTGTCCCGCCCCGATGCGACCTTCCTGCACGTGCTGGCGATCAATTTCGCCTCGGTCGTGCCGAAGGAAGCTGTCGAAGCGGCAGCCGGTGATTTCGGCAAGCATCCGGTTGGCTCCGGCACCTTCACATTGAAGGATTGGGTGATCGGCCAGAAACTCGTGTTCGAAAAGAACCCAGGCTACTATGTCAAGGACACGCCAAAGATAGACAGCTTTACCGTCGAGGTTGGCCAGGAACCGCTCGTGGCGCTGTTGCGCCTGCAGAAGGGCGAGGTCGACATCGCCGGCGACGGCATTCCACCGGCAAAGTTCCTGGAAATCAAGAACTCGGCCGATGGCGCACAGATGATCGTCGACGGCGAGCAGCTTCATACCGGCTATGTAACGCTCAACACCAAGGTGAAGCCTTTCGACGACCTGAAGGTTCGCCAGGCGGTCAACCACGCTATCAACAAGGAGCGCATCGTGCGCATCCTCAACGGTCGCGCCACGCCCGCCAAGGAAGTGCTTCCGCCGCTGATGCCGGGCTATGACAAGGATTATGCCGGCTACGCTTATGACGTCGCTAAGGCTAAGTCGCTTCTGGCGGAGGCCGGTATGGCCGATGGCTTCTCGACCGTGCTCTACGCCACCAATACCGACCCGCAACCACGCATCGCGCAGGCAATCCAGCAGGATCTCGCGGCAATTGGCGTCAAGGCTGAAATCCGCGCGCTGGCACAGGGCAACGTGATTGCCGCCGGCGGCACCGAGGGCGAGGCGCCGATGATCTGGTCGGGCGGCATGGCCTGGATTGCCGACTTCCCGGATCCGTCCAACTTCTACGGCCCGATCCTCGGTTGCGCAGGCGCCGTACAAGGCGGCTGGAACTGGTCGTGGTATTGTAATGCCGATCTCGACAAGCGCGCGACGGCAGCCGACTCCATGTCGGATCCGGCGAAGGCGGGAGAACGCGAGGAAGCCTGGAAGAAGATCTTCACCGATGCGATGAACGACGCTCCATGGATCCCTGTCACCAACGAGCGCCGCGTCGTTGCCAAGTCGCTACGCATGGGCGGTGAAGACAACATCTATATCGATCCGACCCGCGTCATCAACTACGACGCGATCTTCGTGAAATAGCACCAAGGAACTCGCCTTCCCGGCACTCCGTCGGGAAGGCCCACATCTTGCGGAGAATTCCCATGTGCAGCATCTGCAACCACACCATTCACAGCGCTCAGCATAATTTCGGCTGGAACCGCGACTTTCCTCCGGCGCTGACCGCAAAGCCGGGTGAGACGATCCTCTTCGAATGCATGGACTCGTCCGGCGGCCAGATCGGCGCCGACGCAACGCTTGCGACACTTGCCAATCTTGACTTCGGCAAGATCAATCCGGTATCCGGCCCCGTCTATGTCGAAGGCGCCAAGCCCGGCGATGCGCTAAAGGTGACGATCCGCAAGTTCCACCCGTCGGGCGTCGGCTGGACGGCGAATATTCCGGGCTTCGGCCTGCTGGCCGATCAGTTCAAGGATCCGGCGCTGCATGTCTGGAAGTATGACACGGTCTCCATGGCGCCATCCGCCTTCGGTCCTGGCGGCAAGGTTCCGCTAAAACCGTTCACCGGCACGATCGGCGTCGCACCGGCCGAGCCTGGCTTGCATTCCGTCGTGCCGCCCCGCCAGGTCGGCGGCAACATGGACATCCGCGATGTATCCGCCGGCGTGACGCTTTATCTGCCAATCGAGGTGGAAGGAGCGCTGTTCTCGGTCGGCGATACGCATGCGGCCCAGGGCGATGGCGAGGTTTGCGGCACGGCGATCGAAAGCCAGATGAATGTCGAACTGACGCTCGATCTGGTCAAAGGCGCCAATCTGAAGACACCGCGCTTTACCGTCACCGAGCCGGTCACGCGACATCTAGACGGCATGGGCTATGAGGTCACGACCGGTATCGGTCCGGACCTGATGACCGGCGCCCGCGACGCCGTGATGCGGATGATCGATCTTCTGACCGCCGAACATGGCTACAGCCCGGTCGACGCTTACATGCTCTGCTCCGTATGCGGCGATTTACGCATCAGCGAGATCGTCGACATGCCGAACTGGGTGGTCTCCTTCTACTTCCCCCGGATCGTTCTTTCGTGACGGAGGCAAATAGCAGCGAAAGCCCGGTCCTGCGGGTTGAGAACCTTTGCGTTGACGCGCGAACGCCAGAAGGTCTGAAGCGCGTCCTCGATGATATCAGCTTCGACCTCGAGCCCGGCGAAACGCTCTGCCTTGCCGGTGAGAGCGGCTCCGGCAAGTCGGTGACTTCGCTCTCGATTATGGGGCTTCTGCCGAAAGCTTCGCTGCGTGTCGCGTCCGGCAGTATTATCCTCGGCGATCAGGACCTGACACGGCTTTCCAACAGCCAGATGCGGCATGTTCGCGGCGGCGAGATCGCCATGATCTTCCAGGAGCCGATGACCTCGCTCAATCCTGTGATGAGCATCGGCGCCCAACTGTCCGAGGCGATCCGCGAGCATCAGCAGGTAGCCAATGCAGAGACGATCGCCCGGCAGATGCTGGAGGCAGTCCAGATCGCCGATCCGGCGAGGCGGCTGAAGCAATATCCGCACGAATTATCTGGCGGCATGCGCCAGCGCGTGATGATTGCCATGGCGCTGTCATGCCGTCCGAAAGTGCTGATCGCCGACGAACCAACCACGGCGCTCGACGTCACCGTGCAGGCGCAGATCCTAACGCTGATGCGTGAACTTAAGGGCGAGTTCGGCACGTCGATCGTGATGATCACCCATGACATGGGCGTGGTCGCAGAGATGGCCGATCGCGTCGCGATCATGCAGCATGGCCGTATTGTCGAGCAGCGCGCTTCGCTGGATCTGTTCGCCAATCCGTCTGAACCCTACACTCGTAAGCTCCTGGCGGCCGTGCCGCGGCTCGGCGCTCTCGCCGGAACCGATGGCCCGCCACGGGTCTCGACGGATGCGCCGCAGACGAAAGAACAAGCGACGGCGCCGATCCTCAACGTGCAGGATCTGAGCGTCAGCTATGGCAAAGGCTCCGGCATGCTGTTTCGCCGGCAGGCACCATCGGCGACGGTCCGCAATATTTCCTTTCAGATCATGCCGGGAGAGACGATGGGGCTTGTCGGCGAAAGTGGATCGGGCAAGTCGACGACCGGCAAGGCGGTGCTCGGCCTGATACCGTTTTCCGGAACAGTGCAGCTCGACGGCTACGACATATCGCGGCTATCGCATCACGAGATGCGACCCGTGCGCCGCTCGGCGCAGATGATCTTCCAGGACCCCTATGCCTCGCTCGACCCACGCATGTCGGTCGGCAGGGCGATCGCCGAACCAATGACCATTCATGGCATCGGCACGGCTGCAGAGCGGCGCGAGCGGGTCGCGGACCTGTTGCGCCGCGTCGGGCTGACGCCAGATGCGGCGACGCGTTACCCGCACGAATTTTCCGGCGGCCAGCGCCAACGTATCTGCATCGCCCGTGCGCTGGCGCTCGAACCGAAGCTGATCGTTGCCGATGAAAGCGTGGCGGCTCTCGATGTCTCGGTGCGGGCCCAGGTTCTGGATCTGATGCTGGAACTGCAAGAGACGATGGGGCTCGCTTACCTGTTCATCTCGCATGACATGGCAGTTATCGAGCGCATGTCGCACAAGGTTGCGGTCATGCGCGGTGGCGAGATCGTGGAAGCCGACACGCGTCGGAAGATATTCGAAAATCCCCGCGACGACTATACGAAGGCCCTCATGCAAGCCGTGCCGGTTCCTGATCCGACGGTCTACCGGAGGTCGGCTGGCAGCCGGGGATAGGCCTTCGTAAACAATGCCATGCTAGCGGCCAGGAAGACTGCATGAGCCGACGGCGCGCGCCGCTTGTCAGGCTGCCGTTGTGGTCGTGCCGTAGGTGATACCCTTCTCCTTCAGCCAGCGGCGATAGGCGATTGAACTTGCGTCAGCGCGGGTCGGGATTTCGGCCCGGGCTTCCATCGGAAGCAGCGAAGGGCGTTGGTTTTCCAAGATGATGCGGTCCTGCAGGAAGATCAGCTGCTGGAAATGCACGAGCTCGGTCGTCGTGGAAACGTCGTCGATCAGGAACATCACCGGATGGGCGATGCAGCGATCGGGGGCGAGCGGTTGGACGAACAGGCAAATCACGTCCCAGCGATTGGCGGAGTTCGGGCAGGTCTTGTAAAGCAGCGTGGTGAACGGTGTCATGACACGGTAGATATAGTCGGTCATGATGCCGTTGGTTGCCGAAAGCGCAGCTTGCGGCTGAAAGAACTGGCAGTTGGTCGCCCAAACCTCGTCGACGTCGCGGCGGATTTCGGCATTGTAGTGCATGACCTCCGTATGCGGCTCCGCACCCAGAATATTCGTGTGCACGAAAGGGAAATGCGCCATGTCGAGGAAATTTTCGATGATACGTAGCCCCGACGCACGCACCGTGACCGCACCGCAATTGACCACGCGGCGGTCGTCTTCGTCGGCTTCCGGCAGTGCAAACAGGCCCCCCTTGGGTTCACCAAGCGTTGCCCAGACAAGGCCAAAGCGGCGGATGATCGGCAGCGGTTGATCGTTGTCATCGGCCATGACGACAAGAGTGCCGTCAACGGCGCGGTCGATCGTCAATCCTGTGCCCAGCAGGCGCGTGTTCATGCGGCCGAAGGCGATCTCTTTTTCTGTACCAAGCGGATACCACTGATCGAGGGCCGCCTTGTCGGAACATCTCATGACATGCTCTCTTTCTTTGCGATGGATATCATCTTTCGCAGTTCATTAGTCTATCGGCAATGACTTGCCGGCCGAACCTTGCCGGCCGAACAGCGACGCATCGAGGATTATCGGACGTCACGGTAGTAGGGTATGCCGATCGCCGACGGAGCGGCCATGATCCGACGCATGCGTTGCCAGGCAAGGACGGGCACGATGATGAAGGCCATGGTGCCGAGATAGGGCAGCATCGATAGGAAGGCCGGCGCGACCGGCCAGCCGCGGGCTTGCCCGACGAAGCCGAGTGCGGTGATGAAGCCGAAAAGCAGGCCTGAAAGCACGGCCGGGATCGGCCGGTATCCGGCGAAGATGACGAGCGCAACGGCGATCCAGCCGCGCCCCGCGACGACACCATCGGACCACGACGGCACGAAGGTGAGCGTCAGGTAGGCACCGGCGCCCGCTGCCAGCGCGGAGCCGGCAGTCACATAGGCGAAGCGGATGAGATTGACCGGGATGCCCGCGGCATCGGCAGCAGCCGGGTTTTCGCCCACGGCACGCAGATTGAGACCATGGCGGGTGCGGAACATGAGATAGCTTAGGCCGACCGGCAGGATTATAAAGATCAGATAAAGCAGGATACTCTGCGAGAAAAAGGCCGGGCCGATGACCGGGATCTTGCTCAGGATCGGCAACTCAATCGGCGCGAACGTTGCGCGAGCCGGCATCCCGGAGTAGGCGCGGCCGATGGTGGACGCGATGCCGCTGCCCATCAACGTCAGCGCCAGACCGCAAAGCACCTGATTGGCGCGCAAGATGACGGTCGCGAACGCAAACAGCGCGCCGAACAAGGCGCCGACCGCAAGAGCAGCGAGGAAGCCGATCATGGGCGACGGTATCGCCGCAACCGTTGCGATCGCGGTCAGTGCGCCCATCGCCATCAGGCCTTCAACGCCTAGGTTAACGACGCCGACACGTTCGGCAAGAACCTCGCCAAGCGCTGCAAGCGCCAGCACACCCCCTGCCAGGAAGGCCGTGGTGAAGAGGCCTGTCAAAAGATCCATGTCGCTCTCCTCAAGCCTTGTCACGCGCGATGCGGTAATGGGCGAGCTCGTCGCCAATTGCCGTCAGAAACAGAATTAGGCCGGTGATCGCCAGAACCGTCGATGTGGTCAGGCCCTGTGTTTGCAGGATGATGCCGGAGTTCAGGATAAAGGCCATGAGGGCCGCCGAGAAGATAACGCCGACAGCGGAGCTTCTGGCGAGAACAGCCACCATGATACCAAGGTAACCGTAGTTGTTGGAGATGCCGCCCTGCAGGCGGTGCACTGTGCCGGCAATCTCCAGCATGCCGGCAAGACCGGCAATTGCGCCAGATAGCAGCATAACGGTGATCAGGTGGCGACGCACAGGCATGCCAGCGTATTTGGCAGCCGAGGGATTGGAACCGACAAGCCTCACCTCATAGCCCCAGCGGGAGAAGGCAAGCAGGCCGGCGACAAGCAAAGCCACAAGAATTGCGATCGGCAGACCCCAATGGATCGAACCCCAGAACTCCGGAATTTCGGCGGAAAGGCGCGGCGTTGCCGAATTCGCCATCTTGTCGCGCCAGGCGTTGGTGGAGACGAAATAGACGAGCAGAATCGCCACGAAGTTCAACAGCAACGTGGTGATCAGCTCGTTGACGTTGGCATAGGCGCGCGCAAGCGTCGGCACGAGGATCCAGGCCGCGCCGCCAACCAGGCCGGCGATGAACATCAGCACAAGAATGAGTGCCGGCGGTCCCGGCACGAAGAGGCCAACGGCGGCGGCCGCGAAGGCACCGGCATAGAACTGCCCTTCCGCGCCAATGTTCCATGCACCGATCTGCTGGGCGACTGCGACCGACAGGCCGGTCAGGATCAGCGGAATAACGAGAACACCCAGGTCCTCCATGCCGAAGCTAGAGCCAAAACTGGCGTCGACGACCTCGGACGCAAGTTCGATCGGATTGGCGCCGGTCATCGCCAGAATGATGCCTGCAAAGACGAGCGCCAGAACGATGGCGGTGGCGCGGGCAGCCAGCGCGATGCCGGGCGAGGCGGATGGCAGGCGCTGCAGGCGAAGGGAACCTGCCATGCTATGCGACCTCACGGGCCTGGGTACGCCCACCCATTAGCAGGCCGATTTCGTCGATGTCGGTCTTGTCGTTGTCGACGATCCCCATGATCTTCCCTTCATAAAGCACGGCAATGCGGTCGGAGAGGTTGAGCAGTTCTTCGAGTTCCTCGGAGATCAGAATGATGCCGGCGCCTGCATCGCGCAGCTCGACGATGTAGCGCAGCATCGTGTTGATGGCGCCGACATCGAGGCCACGGCTCGGATAAGCAGCGATCAGGACCTTGTCGGCAATGCGCATCTCGCGCCGAGCGACAAGGCGCTGCTGGTTGCCACCAGACAGATTGCGGATCGGCATTGCAAAGTCCGGAATGGAAACCTCGGCGGCCGAGGCGATCTCCTTGGCAAGTGCGGTTGCAGCACCCGGTTTGTAGCTTCCGCCCGACGAGACCGGCGGCTTCTTGTATTCGCGCATCACGGCATTGACGGTGATGCTCAGCGCCGGTGCGAGGCCGCTGTGCAGGCGGTCTTCCGGAATATGACCGATGCCGCTTTCGGCAAAGGCTGCGGCGTTGCTCTTGTCCACCGGTCTGCCGGCAATCAGGATGCGGCCGGCACTCACCGGGCGAATGCCGGTCAGGACTTGGCTGAGCTCGCGCTGACCGTTGCCGGCGACACCCGCAACGCCAACGATCTCGCCGGCCCGGACGTCGAGCGAGATGCCGTGCAGTGCTTCATTGCCGCCGTCACCGATCGCCGAGACATTTTCGAGTGATAGCACAGGCTGTGCCGATATCGGGGCCGCGCCTTCCGGGCGCTGTCGCATGTCGGCCAGCACGATGTCACGGCCAACCATGAGCTTGGCAAGCATGCGCGGATTGCAATCGGCCGTGTTTTCGGTGGCGATCTTGCGGCCGCCGCGCAGAATGCTGATGCGGTCAGAAATCTCCAACACTTCATCCAGCTTGTGGCTGATGAAGATGACGGCATTGCCGGCGGCCACGAATTCGCGCAGCGCCTTGAACAGTTCGCGCGCCTCGGGAGGCGTCAAAACGGCTGTCGGCTCGTCAAGGATAAGGACGCGTGCCTGTCTGGCAAGTACACGCAGGATCTCGACGCGCTGCTGTTCGCCGGTCGAAAGATCGCTTACGCGGGCGCCTGGAAGGGTCTTTAGATTGAATTTCTCGGCCAAGACGGCGGTGCGCTCTTCCAGTACCTGCGCGGAGGCGCGACGCGGCGTTTGCGACCAGCCGAGATGGATGTTCTCGGCAACCGTGAAGGCCTGGACCAGCTTAAAATGCTGGTGCACCATGCCGATGCCTGAGGCGATTGCCTGCAGCGGCGTCGCGAATTCCTTGGCGTAACCTTCGATGATGATCTCGCCGGCGTCCGGCTGGTAGATGCCGGTCAGGATGTTCATCAGCGTCGACTTGCCGGCACCATTTTCGCCAAGCAGCGCATGGATTTCACCCGGCATCACCTCCAGATCGACGTTCTCGTTGGCAATGACGCCTGGAAAGTATTTCGCGATGCCCTTCAGCTGGACGAGCGGCGGAGCTCCTGCAGGCGGCGTGTAATGGGTCGCATTTTCGATCATGGAATGGCACCGGAGCTTGAAGGCGGGGAGCCCGGCCGGCTATAGTGGCCGGGCTCTTGGCTTGGTAGGCCGGATCAGGAGGTAAGGCCGGTAACACCCTCGACCGACCAATCCCAGTTGTAGAGTTCGAGCTCGGTCATCGTCTGTCCGGCGGCAACGCGCACTTTGCCGGTGGAATCCTTTAATTCGCCGGTGAAAGGCGACCAGCCGCCCATGATCTTCTCGCGGACGGCATCGGCCGCTGCGGCAACATCTGCCGGAACCTTCTCGCCCCACTTGTCACGATCAACGCCGGCGCCCATCGCAAACAGCTGCTCGCTCGGCGCCCAGGTGCCGGCAAGACGCTTGCCGACCTGATCGACATAGAACTTGGTGAAATCGATCAAGATCGACGAAACGTAGGAGTTCGGGCCGTAGCGACGGATGTCGGTATTCCACATGGCCGCCCAGACGCCGCGCCTTTCTGCAACCTGCAGGTAGCCCGCTTCGTCCATGATGCCGAAGAGGAAGTCGCAGCCATTGTCGATCAGCGCCGTACCGGCCTGCGTTGCCGCCTGCGGATCGAACCAGGAATTGATGACGATCGTCTGCACCGTTGCATTCGGGTTGACGGTGCGTGCGCCCATCAGGAAGGCGTTGGTCGAGGCGTAGACCGAGGCAACTGGGAAGGAAGCGACGTAGCCGAGTTTGCCGGTCTTCGATAGATGGCCCGCGGCAACACCGAGCACATAGGTCGGATACCAATGGGCCAGGTAGTACCAGCCGAGATTGTCCATCGTGACGTGGCCGTTGCATTCCATGAAAGCGACATCGGTCGCGCGCTTGACCACCTCATGTAGGAAGTCGCCGTTCGACGAGGTGTCGAAGATCATGTTCGCGCCTTCGGAGACGAACTGGCGATAGGTGCGCGTCGCGTCAGCCGAGTAGGGGATGTTTTCGACTTCGAGGATCTTCTTGAGCTTCGGATAGGCTTCCTTTACGGCCAGCAGGCCCTGGTGGTGTGCCCACGTCCAGCCCTCGTCGGAGATCGGCCCGACATGCCCGAAGCCGATGACGGCGTCTTCTTCCTTGATCGCAGGCAACGGCGAGGCGGCTAGAGCCTGGCGGGCGAGGCCAGCCGGGAGCAACAATGCCGCTGCACCAACGGCACTCATGTTCAGAAATCCGCGGCGGGAAAGCGTACGCAAGTCAATCATGGGATCCCCTTCTGGTTTTTACGCGGTTGGCCGCGTTTTTGATATGTGACCGTTCGGTCCTGCTGTTCTCGACGCAACAATTATGCCAGTTGCCACACGGCAGCTGGTACGTCCGCAAGGTGTCCTCTCAGCTGCTCTCGGCTGCGGTGGCTGCCTGGATGTCGACGTCGCTTATTGTCCTCTGCGCGCGGCAATTACGGGCCGGAAACAACGGGACCAAGCGAGACTGGCAAATCGTCAATGTTCCGAATAGTGCGAATTTTCTGATGACCCCGATGCGCAAAAGGCAACAAGGCGCAACGGAAAGTGGCTTGAATTTCGTTCCAGACAATGCCTAAAATGCCCAAAAGTAAAGCATGATTATTTTTTATGCATTACGCTCCAATTTTGAGCGCAGGTTGAGGCAGAGTGCAGACGATAGGCGAGCAATGTCCGGTATAATTCAAGGCGCACATTTTACCTTCCGGGGACAGATGGTGTGTGAGAGCTTCACCGAGTTCGCGCTTCACCGCGCCCAACGACTGGATCTGGAGATCAGCATCGGCGCTTGCGACACGGCGTCGGCCACGCTTTCGGTCAAGGGACAGGAAGATCTGCTCGACGCGTTCGAAATGGCCTGCAGCCTCGGCCCTTATGATTGCATCATCCTCGATATCGAGCGCGCAACCGCGTGAACAGGAGCGGACTATGAAACTGAGTGAGGGATGGGTGCCGGTCGGGCTGTCGTCGTCGATCGAAGCCGGGACATCGGCGGGCACGACTATCGAGGGCAGCGAAATCGTCGTCTGGCGCGACAACAGCGGCAATGCACATGCCTGGGAGGACCGTTGTCCGCATCGCGGCATGCGCCTCAGCTTCGGGTTCGTACGCGGCGATCACATCGCCTGCCTCTATCACGGCTGGCAGTACGATACGGCAGGACAGTGCCGCTACATCCCGGCGCACCCCACGCTCGACGTTCCGCAGACGATCAAGGTTCCGATCTACCGGGTCGAAGAGAAGTACGGCATCATCTGGACGACGACGTTAGAGGATGCGGCAATCCCGGATGCCGACCCGACGGAGATCACGCCGGTGCGCAGCCTTTATGTCGACCGGCCGATCGATGAGGTCTTCGCTGCGTTCAATGCCGCCGGAATGACAGGCCTCGGCACCAATGCCGGCAAAGTCGTCCATGGCGACGACGTCCTGTTTGTCGCATTTCAGGCAACGACCGGGGCCAAGACAGCCGTTCACATCGTCCTTTGCGGCTCTATCGCGGTTTATGGCGGTGCGAAGCAGAAGCATTATGCGCAATGGGCTGGGGGACTGAGGTTCGAGATCGAGGCCGCGCAACGCGTGGCGGAGGTCGCCTGATGTCTGATATCACGCTCTACAATTACGAACTCGACGAACAGAGCTATCGTGCGCGCCTTGCGCTTTCGATGCTGGGCCTCGAGTGGACGACAATTGCAGTCGACATGTTCCCGGGCGCGGAGCAGAGAAAGCCGGCGATGCTGGCGCTGAACCCGCTAGGTACGCTCCCCGTCGTGCGCGACGGCGACCTCGTGCTGCATGGCACCGCGTCAATCCTGCTTTACCTTGCCAAGGCTTATGATCCCGCCGGCAAATGGCTGCCTGAAAAACCTGCGTCCTTTGGGGCGGTGGCGCAATGGCTCGGCTTCAGCGAGACGGCCATTGCACCTGCCGTCGAAGCCAGACTGCAGTCGCTCTTCGACACGCCGGGCGATGCAGCCGCTTTGCGGAGCGCCGCGCGCAAGGCGTTTCGCATCATGGACGACCACATGACCGCACGTCACTTCGACGGCAAGGAGTGGTTCGTCGGTGATGGCCCGACACTCGCGGATCTGGCGCTCTTTCCCTCCTTCGCACTCAGTCGCGACTATGGCGTCGAACACGACGAATATCCGGCGCTTCGCCGTTGGCTTCGCCGTTTCCGTGCCCTGAAGGGCTTCCACACGATGCCGGGCATTCCCGACTACCACTGAGTTTCAGATCGGAGTTTTCATGAGCCCTTTGACCCGCTTCTCCGTGAAGCCGCTTTCAACACTGACGCGCACCCTGGCGGACGTCGCCTCCAGGAGGTCCGATCCGGACCTTGTAATCCAGGGGGCGCGCGTCCTGTCGACCTACTCCGAGCGCATCCTCGGCGACAAGGAAATCTGGGTCTCGAATGGCCGCATCGCGGCGGTGAAGCCCTCGGGCACCTATCACGGCGGGTTGGCCAAGTTTTATGACGCGCGGGGTGGCATTATCGCGCCGGGGCTGGTCGATCCGCATATCCATATCGAATCCAGCATGGTGACTGCCTGCGCTTACGCGGAAGCAGCACTTCTCAACGGCACAACCACGATCTTCTGCGACAGCCACGAGATCGGCAACGTCATGGATGTCGCCGGCGTTGAGGCGATGCTGGAAGACGCGCGCCATGCGCCCTTGTCGATTTTCCTCACGGTCCCGAGCACTGTGCCGGCGACGTCCCCGCAGCTTGAGACCGCTGGCGGCGATCTGACGCCCGACAAGATCGCTGCCCTCTTTGACAGATGGCCGGAAGCCGTCGCGCTCGGCGAGAAGATGGATTTCGTGCAGGTCGCTATGGGCGACGAGCGCAGCCATGCGATCCTGGCCGCGGCACTGCAGCGCGGCCGGCCGGTCTCCGGCCACGTCTACGGTCGCGAATTCGTGTCGGCCTATGCAGCAGCCGGTGTGACGGACACACACGAGGCGATCGATCGCGACATTGCAGACGACCTGCTGGAGGCCGGCATCTGGCTGTTTCTGCGCGGTGGCCCGCCGACGACGCCGTGGCACAGCTTGCCGCATGCCATCAAGACGATCACCGAGCTTGGCGCTTCGCACAAGCGGATCGCGGTCTGCACCGACGACCGGGATGCCGACGATCTGCTGCTCTTTGGCCTCGACTGGGTGACGCGCGAAGCCGTCAAGGCGGGCATGACGCCGGAACAGGCTTGGGCGATGGGCTCACTGCATGGCGCAACGCGCTTCGGCATGGAAAACGACATCGGCGGCCTTGGCGGTGGTCGGCGCGCCGATCTTGTCCTGCTCACCGACGACCTGAAGCCTGTAAACACATGGTACGGCGGCGAACTGGTCGTCGAAGACCGCAAGGTGACACCCGTTCTTGAGGAGGCGCTGTCCAAGCCCTATCGCTATCCCGATGCTGCTTATCACACGGTCAAACTGCCGAAAAATCTCAAGCTGACCCCCGACCTGCCGACCGAACTGGTCATCGCCCACACCATCAAGACCGAACTGCCCGGTATCACGCTTGGCCATTTTAAGGTGACGCTGGAACCTGCCAATGACTGGCAAACCCATTTCGATCGTCACGGCCTCTGCTTCGTCACCGTCGTCGAGCGCCACGGCAAATCCCAAGGCAACGTCGCTCACGGTCTGCTGCACAGTTTCGGACTCAAGAGGGGCGCGGTCGCCTCGTCCGTCGGACACGACAGCCATAACATCATCGTGGCGGGCACCAACGAGACAGACATGCAGGTCGCCCTACAGGCGATCGAGGAAAAACAGGGCGGCGTCTGCGTCGTCATGGACGGCAAGGTCACCGCCATGGTGCCTTTGCCGATTGCAGGACTGCTCTCAGACAAGCGCGTGCACGAAGTCGCAGAAGAGGTCAAAGCGCTCAAGATCGAATGGGAAAAGGCGGAGTGCACCATCGCCTATATGGGCTTCAACTTAATCCCCCTGTCGGTCATCCCCGAGATTCGCATTACCGACAAGGGCCTCGTACTGGTGCCCGAAATGGCAATACAGCCACTCTTCGAGACGATATAATGGATCCATACCGATTGGGCCTTGTTGCCACCCGCATCCACTATTTTCAGCTGGTTGCAAGGCTTGGTTCGATCCGTCAGGCATCCCAGGCTCTTAACGTCGCTCCGTCCTCCGTCAGCCGCATTCTGCGGCAGTTGGAGGACGAACTTGGAACATCCCTGTTCGAGCGCGTGCGCCAACGCCTCAAGTTGACGAGTGCCGGCGAGCTCATGCTCTACCGCGCCCGTCTCAGCCTCTCCGAGCTGAATCGCGCCTGCAGCGAGATCACCGATCTGCATGGCCTGCATCGCGGAACCGTCTCTGTCGCCGTGATCGAAAGCGTCTCGCGCGGACTGATACCGGAAGCGCTCCAGGAATTCTGGCAGCGCCACCCTGGTGTGACCGTAGATGTCCGCGTCATGGGCTCCCAACAGGCCGTCAACGCGGTGGCCGAGGGTGAGTGCGACCTTGCCGTCATGTTCGACATCAAGGTGCCACGCAACGTTCGACGGATTGCAGCGGTCTCATTGCCGCTCGGTGTTCTCGCTTTGCCGGAAAGTCGGTTTGCCGAGAAGACGGAGCTGCGGCTGTTCGATCTTGCCGGCGAACGCGTCATCCTGTCGGATTCCAGCCTGACGCTTGGCGCCTGGCTCGAAGAAGCCTTCAGCCGCTCGCTGGTCGACATCACGCAACGCAGCCACACGAACTCGATCGGGCTGATGGTGGATCTGGCGAAGCGCAATCTCGGCACGGTGTTGCAGACACGTGTCGGCATCGAGCAGGAGATCTTGGACGGATCGCTGACATTCATACCGCTGCGCGATCCCAAGCTCAGCCCACGAAAACTGATGCTGTTGTCGCGCTCGGAAAAAGAGATGTCCGACGCGGCCTCCGCTCTCGGCAAGCTGCTGTCGCAGGCGATCGAGCGCTTGGGCGAGCGAGGGATATAAGTTGTTGCGTTGAACGCACCACTTGGATCAGAAATTACAGACTATTCGGAACATCTTCAGTTTGCGACCTTCCCCATGAAAAGAGGACGCACCATGAAAAAATCCGCAGTTGATGCCGTCATCCGAAGCCTGAAGAAGGCCGGCGTGAGCATCGTTTGTTACCTTCCCGATTCCCTTTTCAAGGAATTGTATCCAGCGCTCGACGCCGATCCTGATATTCGCACCATCCGGGTCACCAACGAGGGCGAGGGCGCGGCGATCTGTGGCGGTGTGTTCCTGTCTGGAAAGAGGGCCGCGCTGATCATGGAGAACTCCGGCCTGCGGGCGTCGGTCGAGCCGCTTGCCCGCATGGGCCTTGGCGCCGGCATCCCTGTCGTCATGCTGATGAGCTATCGCGGCGAGATGGGTGAAAACAACTGGTGGGCCATTCCTCACGGCATCACCATGGAGCCGGTGCTCAACGCGCTACGCATTCCGTATCAGGTGGTGCGCGAGGAAGAACGCATCGAGCGGGCGATCGCCGACGCGTATGAATGGTCCTACGCCGCCTACTACCATTCGGCCGTGGCTCTGGGCGGGGAGATCGTTCGATGAAGCGCTTCGATTGTATGACGATCCTCTCGGCCCGGCTCAAGGACGAACTGGTCATCCTCTCGCTCGGCGCCAGCGTCGACGAATGGTACAACGCCGCGCCGCATATGCGCGAGGCAAGTTTGTTCCAGCAGCAGCTCGGCTGTGTCACGCCGCAGGCCTTTGGCCTGGCAGCCGGTCTGCCGCATCGCCGCATCGTCTCCCTCGATACCGATGGCGGCATGATGTTCAATCTCGGCATCCTGGCCACGCTCGGCAACGAGCAGCCGAAGAACCTCTTCGTCGTCGTCTGGGACAACGAGTGCTACCAGTCCATCGGCGGACCACCAACCCACACGGCGTCCGGTCGCGTCGATATTGCCGCCATCGCGCGCGGGGCAGGGGTCGAACAAGCCCATACCGCCCGCTCGTTGGAGGAATTCGAGACGCATTGCCAAGCGGGTTTGAAGGCGGAGGTTCCCTATGTCGTCGTTGCCAAGGTGTCCGGCAGCGTTCAGCCGGACATCAAGCGCAAGCACAGCGACGGCCGCGAAGACAAATACATCTTCGTGCGCCATGTCGAGGCGACCGAAGGCATAGTCATCATGGGTCCCAGCGAACACAACTGAGGCACAGCGAAGATAAGGATTGCCGCGTCCAATGCCCGCACCGACCATACCGACAAAGCCCATTGCCGCAGCCTACGACTATATCGTCATCGGCGCCGGCTCGGGTGGTTGCGCGGTTGCGCGGCGGCTGATCGATGGCAGTGATGCAACTGTTTTGCTGATCGAAGCAGGCGGCCCCGGCATCGGCATTGCCGAGATCAACAATCCCGCCTCTTGGGTGCCGCTCGGGCGCAGCAGCTATGACTGGGGATACGACTACGCACCGAACCCGCGCGTCAATAGCCGGACCATAGGCATTCCGCGCGGCAAGGTGCTTGGTGGTTCGAGCAGCATCAATGCAATGATGTGGTATCGTGGAGACCCGCGCGACTACGACGGATGGGAAGCGGCCGGAGCACAAGGCTGGTCGTTTAAGGACGTCCTGCCCTATTTCAAGCGTGCCGAAGACTGGGAAGGCGGAGCAACCGAACTGCGCGGCGCCGACGGCCCTCTTCGCATCGAGCGCAGCAAGGCGCCTCATCCCGTCGCCGAAGCCATGCTCGGTGGCTCCGCGGAACTCGGCATCCCCGTCATCGACGACCCCAATGGTCCGTCCAACGAAGGAGCGGCGCTCTCCAACCTCAACATGTCGGCGGGCGAACGCTGGAGTTCGGCGAGAGGCTACCTCTGGCCGATCTTCGAAAATGAACGTCTGACGATCCTGACCGATGCGCTGGCGATCTGTCTCGGCGTCGAAAATGGTCGCTGCGTGTCGGTCAAATACCTCCACGCGGGAGAGGTGCGGGAGGTGAGGGCCACTACGCATGTCATCCTGGCGCTTGGCGCGATCGATACACCGCGGCTCCTGATGATGTCCGGCATCGGCGACCCCAAGGAGCTGAAACGGCTTGGCGTCGATGTCCGTCTTGCTCTCCCTGGCGTGGGCCAAAACCTCCAGGATCACCCGCTGGTCCAGGCCTGCGTGTTCCACGCGAAGCAGCCGCTGGGCCCGGTGCGCGACAATGGCGGTGGCGCGGTCATCAACTGGAAATCGTCTGCAGCTTTGGCCCAGCCGGACCTGCATGCCTTTCCGGTGCAAGGCAATAGCGCCGAACCGCGCATTCGCGAACTCTACGACCTCTCCGGCGATGTGTTCTCGATCGGCTGCGGCCTGATGCACTCGAAAAGCGTCGGCTACATGCGGTTGCTGTCTGCGGCACCCGGCGGCGCGGTCGAGATCCAGCCAAACTATCTCGCAGAACCCGGCGACCTCGATGCGCTGGTAACCGCTGTCGAAACCATGACGGAGCTCGCCGCAACAAGGGCCTATGCCGATTGGTTCGGCGGCTACGCGGCACCCTCGCGGCGGCTCTCCAGGGCGGAAATCGTCGACTACATCAGGAACGCCTGCTCGAGCTTTTTCCATGTCAGCGGCACCTGCGCGATGGGCAGCAGTGAGGCCGCCGTCGTCGACAGCAGGCTGCGGGTGCGCGGCATCGATGGGCTGAGCATCGCCGATGCCTCCGTCATCCCGATCATTCCCACCTGCCACACCCATGCCCCGGTGACGATGATCGGCGAACGCGCCGCCGACTTCGTTCTCGAGGAGGCCTGAAACTTGCGTGCACTGCGTGAACCCCAAACGAACTGGATGACGGCATGACCACGGATAAGCAAATTGTCGCCGGCGACTACCTTTTGACGATGGACGCTGAAAACCGCGTTGTGTCGGATGGCGCAGTTTTAATCGATGGCAGCGTCATCGAAGCAGTTGCCCCCCTTAGCGAGCTTGTCGCGGCTAATCCCGACGTCCCCGTCCGCAAAATCGCAAATTCCGCAATCATGCCAGGACTGGTCAACGCCCATGCGCATTCCGGCTTTCTGAGGGGTACGGCGGAACACCTGCCGGTGTGGGACTGGCTGACGCTGCACATCAACCCGATGCATCGGGCACTTCAGCCGCATGAAGCCGAGGCCGCGTCCTGGCTCTGCTATGCCGAATCCGTCCTCGCCGGCACGACGACCATTGTCGACATGTGGCGGTTCATGGAGGGCAGCGCCAAGGCGGCGAGCGCAATCGGTAACCGCCTCGTGGCGGTGCCCTATGTTGGCGAACATCCGGAATATAACTATTTCGATACGCTCGACACGAACGAGGCGATGATCGAGACGTGGCACCGCAAGGCCGATGGCCGCGTGAATGTCTGGGTGGGACTTGAGCACCTGTTCTATGCCGACGACGCGGGCCAGCAGCGCGCAATCCAGCTCGCCAAGACCCATGACACTGGTTTCCATACCCACTGCAGCGAAGCAGAAATCGAGCTCGCCGAATTTGACAAGCGCTATGGCAAGCGGCCGATGTATGCGTTGGCGGATCTCGGCTTCTTCGAGGCGCCGCGCACGATGATTGCTCATGGTGTCTGGCTGGATTCCGCCGAGGTTGAGTTCATCTCGAAGTATAACGTCTCGATTGCCCACAATCCCGTCAGCAACATGAAACTCGCCAGTGGAATTGCCCGCGTGGGAGAGATGCTTGCCGTGGGCGTTCCTGTTGGCATCGGCACAGATGGCGAGAAGGAAAACAACAACTTCGATATGTTTGAGGAGATGAAGGTTGCTTCCCTGCTCGGCAAGTTGAAAGACCTTGATGCCGCCGCCATGGATAGCTGGGATGTGCTTCGCATGGCCACTACAACCGGCGCCAAGGCGATCGGCCTCGACCACGAGATAGGCTCGCTTGAGCCGGGCAAGCGCGCCGACCTGATCGCCGTGCGCACGGACACACCGCGCATGACGCCGCTTTTCGGCGAAGGACCGTATTTCAACCTGCAGCACAACCTGGTCCATGCGGTGCGTGGCGGCGATGTCAGCCTCACCATGGTCGATGGCAAGGTCCTCGTCGAAGACGGTCAGCTAAAGACCGGCGATCTCAAGGAGATCATCGCCGAGATCCACCGCATTGCACCGCCGCATTTTGCCCGCCGCGCAGCCTGGCTGGCCGAAAACCGCGAGGGCACCGCGCAATGGACGAAGGCGAGCTGAGGGGATTGATGTGGCCAAGACGACCGACCGTGCAGCACTGAACGAATGGTACGCCGTCGAAACATCGAGGGAGCTGACTACCGAGCCGATCCGCACGCGCTTGCTGGGCCAAGACATTGAACTCTTCCGCCGAGAAACGTGCGAGGTGGTTGTTCGCGAGATCGAAGGCGGCTGGCCTTCCGGTCCAGCACTTCCGGTCCGCGAGAAATACGGTTGCGTATGGACGACGCTCGGGCAACCCAACAAGGAGGTCTTCGACATTACCGAAGCCTTCGAAAGCGACCGCCGCTTTGTCCCGTGCGGCTGGGTGAAGATGCGCGCGTCCGGGCTGAGGGTGGTCGAGAACTTCCTCGACATGGCGCACTTCCCCTTTGTGCACGCGGATATTTTGGGGGCCGAGCCGCATACAGAGGTGCCGGGTTATCTCAGCGAAATCCGCCGCGATGTCGATGAGGTCTGGGCAACCAACTGTACCTTCTTCCAGCCACGCATTGCCGCGACCGAAAGCGAGGGCGGTTTCGTGCAGCTTACGTATCGCGTGCCCACCCCCTTCGTCGTCATGCTCTATCGGGTATGTCCGACTGCACCCGACCGGCTCGATGCAATCGCGCTCTTCATCCACCCGATCGAAGAAGACCTCTGTCGCGCACAGCCGGTGATGTATCTCGTCGACAGCAGTTCGACACAGACGGCTCTGCTCAATTTCGAGCAGGTCATCTTCCTTCAGGATCGCATCATCGTCGAAAATCAGCGGCCCCTGCTTCTCCCGCTTGAGCCACGACAGGAAATTCCGACACGCGCGGACAGCTCCTCCGTCGCCTACAGGCGATGGCTGAAGGAAAAGGGCGTGCTCTTCGGCACGACGGCGGGAGCGCCGTGAGCATGATAGCGGGACAACTCTCAGTGCTTCGTCCGACATCCTTGCGGCAATCGCTGCAGATGGTGATCGAACACGAGGGTGCCCGTTTCGTCGCCGGAGGAACCGCCCTGCAGCTGGAATGGGCAAAGGGATTACCCAAGCCGCCGACGATGATCAGTCTCGGCGACATACCAGGCCTCACGGGCATCTCGCTTTCCGGCGACATGATCCGCATCGGGGCCCTGACACCCTTGTCGACAGTTTGCTCGGATGCCACGATCAATGCCCGCTTGCCGTTGCTAGCGGCGGCTGCACGAACGGTTGCCGCACCCGGCGTCCGCAATCTCGCCACGGTCGGCGGCAATATAACCGGAAGAGCAGGGTGCCTCCTACCGTCATTGCTTGCACTCGATGCCACCCTCGACGTCTCAAGGATCGGCGGCAGAGCGCATGAGAACCTGTTACACTGGCTGTCGCTGCCGATACGACAGGACGAGGTTGTCGAAGCCATTTGCCTGTCGTCGATGGCACCCGACTGTCGCTGGACCCAGCGCAAGACAGGACTGCGGGCCGCGTTCACGCCGAGCATGATCGGCGTTGCCGGCCTGATTGAGCTTGACGGAGACCACGTGCGCACGGGGCGCTTTGCCGTCGGCGGCGGTATGGTGCCACCGGCACGTTTGCGTCGGGCCGAGATGCTGCTTGAAGGTGCATCCTGGAGCAACATCGATTGGGAGGAGCTCAAAGCCCACCTGTTCGAAGAGGTTTGCGCGCCCGATGACGCATTTCGATCTGCACGCTATCGGCGCATGGTTGCTGCCAACGCCTTGACTCAAGGTCTTCGCCCAACCGCGAAAGCGCGGGCACCGGTCAACCTCGTGACCAAAGACAAACACATCGCGGGCGAGATCCTTCTTAGCCGGGCCGAACAGCCACATCGCTGGCACCGGCGCCCCGACGTTGAATCAAAAACGTCCGGGCAACTGCCATACCTGACGGACAAACGCTCCCCGGATATGCTCGTCGGGCGCATCCTACGTGCAGGCCTCCCACACGCCCGCATCGTCTCCATCGACACGAGCGCCGCCGAGGCGCTTGATGGCATCATCGCCGTGGTCACCCATCGCGACATCCAGGGCGAAAACGCCTTCGGTATTGTCGTGCAAGATCAGCCGGCATTGTGTTTCGACAAGGTCCGTCACGCAGGCGATATCGTTGCCGCCGTCGCGGCCCTTGATGCCCAAACGGCCGAGGCGGCTCTGGCTTTGATCAAGGTTGAATACGAGCTGCTTCCCACCGTCAGCAATCCGCAAGCAGCTTTAGCTGAGGATGCGCCAGAGGTGCATGCCGCCGGCAACCTGCAGACCATACTGCATTTTTCCCGTGGGGACATCGCAGTTGGCTTCGAGCAAGCCACCCATATTGTTGAGCGCACCTATGTGACGTCGCGCCAGATGCACGGCTTCTTGGAAACCGAAGGGGGCTATGCACAGGTGGAGCCCGATGGGATGCTTTCCGTCTTCGTCGGCGGTCAGCATGGCGCCCGCGACCGACTGCAGTTGTCTCGTATCCTGGCAATGCCGGAAGACCGAATCCGCGTGGTCACGAGCCCGACGGGTGGCGCCTTCGGCGGCAAGGACGAGCTGACGGTCCAACCGGCGCTGGCACTTCTGGCGGTGAAGTCGGGCCGTCCAGTGCGCATCCAGCTTTCGCGCGCCGAATCCGTCGTCGGCGGCGTAAGGCGCCATCCAATGACGATCCGGATGCGGACCGGATGCGACGCCGATGGTCGGCTCCTTGCACAGGATGTGGACGTGCTTGCCGACGCCGGTGCCTACGCCTCGCTTGGACCAGGTGTGCTCGAAACGGCACTCGAACATTCGGCTGGTCCCTATGTCGTGGAAAATGTCACGACACGCGGCCGGCTGGTTTACACCAACAACGGTCTATGCGGTGCCTTTCGCGGTTTCGGCGCCAATCAGATGACTTATGCGATCGAATGCCAGATCGATACTCTGGCCGAGCTCTGTGGTCTCACGCCGCTGGAAATCCGCCGGCGAAATCTTCGGCAGCCAGGAACGCCCGGCTATTTCGGCCAAGTGGTTGCACCTTCCGAGCGTCTGACCGAGATGCTTGAGGCCGCGGCCGCAAGCCCGCTCTGGAGCGCAGCGACCGAAGATGACGATCCCGACGAAATCTTAGGCGTTGGGATGGCGCTGAACTATCAGGGCAATGGCCTCGGCTCGGTCGTACCAGACCCGGCGGGCGGGCGCTTGAGATTAACCGAGATCGGCATGATCGAAGCAGCCTATGGCCTTGACGAGATGGGGCAGGGGTTGCTGACCTCGATCAAGGCTGCGGTCGCCGCCGAGCTTGGCTGCCACCGCGATGATGTGGAACCGTTGATTGGCGACACCAAGCTCGCCCCCGATTCAGGCTCTACCACGGCATCGCGCGGCGGCTATGTCGTCTGGCAGGTTGCGAGGGCGGCCGCTGAGCGCTTCGTTCCCGACCTGCTGGCCGCCGCATCCGGCCTCCTTGGACGCCCCGCCGAAAGCCTGAGACTGGGAGCTGGCGGTTTCAGCGATGTCAGCAGCAAAGGCGGCGACTTGCTGTTGAGCTACCGGGATCTCTCGCGCGCGCTCGCACCGAATGATTTGCCCGAAGCCACGGTGGCGTTCGACTTCCCGAAGACCGCCTATACCGCCGGAAACGCGCGATACATCTTCTCCTTCGGGGCCTGTCTCGCCCGCGTCGCTGTCAACCGCATCACCGGCGCCGTTCGCGTGCTTGATATCCACCAGCATACTGCAGCCGGTCCGATCATCGATGTCGCGGCCTATCTTGGCCAGATGGAAGGGGGAGCGGTTCAGGGCTTGGGCTTCACCCTGACAGAGAATGCGATCATCAACGACGGTCGCTACCTCACGACAAATCTCGACACCTATATGCTGCCTGGAATACGTGACACGGCGGTAAGCATGTCGGTTTTTGCTCTTGAGGAGCTAGACGAAGGGGATAAACTCGGGCCGCGCGGCGCTGGCGAATTGGGCATTGGGGCGATTAGCCCAGCGATCGCCAATGCGGTTGCCAACGCCATCGACTTTCGGCCGTTGACGATACCGTTCTCGCCCGAGGCGGTCCTCGAGGCCATGAGGGACCGCAAATGAGCTTGGTACTCACCACGCCGGTTTCGTTCCGCCTTAACGGACGTGACCAGGTTATCGACGTTGTGCCCGATATGCGGCTTTCGGATATCCTGCGTGAGGAGATCGGCCTGGCAGCCAGCAAGATTGGCTGCGGGATAGGACGCTGCGGCGCCTGCACGCTCTTAATGAACGGGCAAGCTGTCAACGGCTGCATCGTCATGGCCTGGCAGTTGCAAGGCGCTGAGATTATCAGCCCCGAAGGGCTGCACGACCTCGAGACCGCCACCATCGTCATGGCCGCGCTGGCCGAGGAAAATGCATTTCAATGCGGCTATTGCGCACCCGGTTTCGTGATGGCGCTGACCGCACTCTTCATCGCAAACCCGCAGGCGGCAGAGGCGGAGATATTGACGGCGCTGGAAGGCAACATCTGTCGCTGCACCGGCTATCATTCCATCATACGCGGCGCGCTTAATGCCGCAGACAGACTTTGTGCCGCCCGGTCGGTCGAAGGTATCGGAGATCATCAATCATGACCTTGTCCATTCCCGCCCTCGAACCGTCCACCCACGGTGCTCGAGCGTTCCTCTCCAAACCTCGCAAGACGCTTTTGATCGACGGCTCATGGGTCGATGCCACGTCCGGCCGGACCTTCCCGACATACGACCCTGCCAACGGCCGCCTGCTGGCGGAATTGGCAGCCGCAAACGAGACCGATGTCGATGCCGCCGTTGCCGCCGCCCGGCGCGCTTTAGACGGCGATCCCTGGCGCGGTCTCACCCCATCGGCCCGCGGCAAATTGCTGTGGCGGATCGCCGACCTCATCGATGCGCATGTGGACGAACTTGCCGAACTGGAAACGCTTGATCAGGGCAAGTCTCTGAAAACGGGCCGCTTAGGCGAAATCCCGGCGTCGGCCGAGCAGTTCCGCTATTTTGCCGGATTTGCGACCAAGATTCTAGGCGAGACCATCCCGACATCAATAGGTTACCAACCTGCCGGCAGAAAGATATTCGCCTATACGACGCGTGAGCCCATCGGTGTGGTCGCGGCGATCACGCCATGGAATTCGCCGATGCTGATGGCGGCAATGAAGCTTGCCCCGGCACTGGCGGCCGGTTGCACAGTTGTTCTGAAGCCCGCCGAGGAGACGTCGCTGACGGCCCTCCGGCTCGGTGAATTGATGATCGAAGCCGGATTGCCGGCCGGCGTTGTCAACATCGTGACCGGCCTTGGTGAAACGGCGGGGGCCGCGCTCACAGGTCATCCTGACGTCGACAAGGTGGCCTTCACCGGCTCCACCGAGGTCGGCAAGCTGATCGTCGGCGCGGCGCGGGGCAATCTCAAGAAGCTGACACTCGAGCTTGGCGGGAAGTCGCCGGCGATCGTCATGCCCGATGCGGATATGGACCTTGCCATACCCGGCATCGCGCGAGGTATCTTTGCCAATGCCGGTCAGGTTTGCGTCGCCGGCTCTAGGGTTTATGCAGATCGCTCCGTCTATGAACGCCTGGTGGAAGGTCTTGCGCGTGAGGCCGACAAGCTGAGGCTTGGGCACGGCCTCGATCCCCAGACCGATCTGGGCCCGCTGGTCAACCGCAAGCAGGCCGATCGTGTTGCAGGTTTCATCAGCGAAGCGGCGACCGACGGCGTGGAGATTGTCGCCGGAGGCGCGCAGGCGGGCGAGGAGCAGACCTTCTATCGCCCGACCGTCGTAACAGGCGTGCGCCAGGACATGCGCATGATGCAGGAGGAAATCTTCGGGCCGGTGGTCGCGGTCACGCCGTTCGACGATGTCGATGAGGCGATCAGATACGCCAACAATTCGCCCTATGGGCTTGCCGCCAGCGTCTGGACAGCGGACCTCAGCGCCGCGCATCGGCTTTCCGCCCGCGTCCGTTCCGGTACGGTCTGGATCAACTGCCATTCTTACTTCTCGCCGGAACTTCCCAAGGGCGGACACAAGCAATCGGGCTGGGGCTACGAGAATGGTGCTCCAGGCCTCGAAAATTACCTGGAGCTCAAAACTGTCTGCGCGGTAATTTAGCGCCTATCAGCATTGGAGCGCGGGGAAGATCATCAAATTCGCGCTGACGCATCGGTCACGTTTTGGGAGCTGACTGTATAATCGCTGGAAGGTTGGGTAGTGACCCGGTTTCGCAACTGGCTGTCGCGCGCGATCGAGCACCCCAACCGTTCGACCGGGTCGTCTGCCCGATCCGCTGGACAGACGTGGAGGACAAGCGCCCGGCCGTCCTCGCGACGCTCGCCGCCAAGATCATCATGGCGGCGCTGAGTTGGTCGGCAAGGCGGGCACAGGCGCCACTTGTGTTTTCAGTGAGCTGTCGTCAAATGTGCTAGCGTCGGTTCGATTCGCATCACGTTCGTCCTCGGTCAATCCGGTCTCATAAGCCGTTCGTAGATTTCAAATCTTCAAAAGGTACGCGCTGCATGAGAGTTTAGTTCGCCGTCGTTGCTATTCGTTCGACATCGACCGACGTCTCACCTCCCACTGGCGGAACTGTTCGCTGATCATTTTGCGACGCTCTTCTCCGCAATGGGTCGGAGCCACTTGGTGACCCATTATCAGGCGAACTTTCACGCGCACGCGTTTGGGCACTGGCTTCGACTTCGGTGAGCGTGAGCTAACAAATGGCGCCTTCAAATGCCAATCAACGTTATCAGGCGTGAACCCCAAGTACGGGCGTTCACACCCAGGAACCGCCGCCCAGACTGGCGGGGCATCTCATGAAGGAAGTACTGCGCAGCGTCACACGCGGAACTGTTTTGTCACAATCAAGTATCGCCTCGCGCTTTAGGTCAACGGCCGCAACCTGGCAATTGACAGGAACCGTGCGACCCGCCTTTCGTGATCGACCTCGCGCTTTCGGATGTCGGCGTCGCAATTTCGCGGCACTGCTTTTCAAGGTCATTAGTTGGTGGCTATAAGCTTGCCACGAGGGGGACCGCACTGAATACCTCAGCGCGGTCTCAGCCATTCCATCAAAATGCGCGCTGAAGCCGGAAGAAACCCGTTGTCACGTCGCTGCCCTGATCTTGGTAGAGGTAGTTCACTGTTGCCTTTGCATATAGATTCTCGACGAGTTCATAGTCGAGCGTGACGCCAACCTTCCACGCATCGTTGTTGTCGTTGAAATCACCACCGATGATGCCGTAGTGGCCGTAGTACTGGAACCCTGGAGTGATCTTTACTTTGTCGGTCGGGGCAATGGCGTATTGAACTGCAGCGATCCATTCGGCCGTCTGATAATACGAATTCGGAGCGCTGGAATAAATCCCGGCGAAGCCGAGCGTTCCTGGGCCGATGGCTACGTTACCCATCGCGCGGATTGCGCCTTCTTCATTATCGGTGTCGTAGCCACCCGTGATCTGGTAGCTCAGTGCACCGACCTTGCCGCCAACACCGAACGCAATGCCGACGTTGTTGGGAGCCTCGCCCGCGCTGTAATACCCATCTTCGAGTTCGTCGACGCTGACCCCGGTGTAGAAGTTGCTGGACTCGTACTGGTAGCGGATTGAATTATGGAGAGTGACCTTGCTCTTGATATCGTCAGTATCGCCAGACAGGTCATCGTCCCACCAACTATAGAACAAGCCGGCGCGCAGACCCGCGATGTCGATGTAGGCAGAGTCGAGCTTTGCGATCTGTCCAGAAGCGTTGTCTGCATTGGTCTGGAACACCAACACGCCAGTCAGAGCCCCGTACTCCGTGTCGCTTTTTGCAGTGACCTGGAGCTGCCCACGAGTGAAAACGTCCCAGTCCGAGGCGCCTGACGTCGAAGCGTTCGCGGTCACCGCGTTCGGCCCGGCATTGGCCTGGAAACGAATATAGCCATTAATCTTAAGGCAGGTCTCGGTGCCAGGAATGTAGAAATACCCGCTACCGTAAGCATCGCAGACGCGGACATACTCAACAGTTTCGGGTTCAGCAGCGACGATCGCGTCCGCAGCCTGTGCACTTGAAAGAGCGGCCAGTGCTGAGGTCGAACAAATAAGAAGTGTCTTGATTTTCATTGTCGGTTCAATCTTCTTTCGATTGGGCACAGGGGATCAGTGCAGAAATCGGATCCGCTATTCCTGTGTCGTCGGGTTTGTGTGAAGGCGTGCGATCAAGCGCACCGCCTAGATCGTCAGTACAGAGATCTGATCAGCTGCTGATGATGACGTGAGACATACGCGGATTTCCCCCTAATCCTTTGAGACTTCCAATTGCAACTTCGTCAATCGCGGCGTCGTCGTGCTCACGTGAGCATGATTACCTGCCGGACATTCCCTGTTTCCCCAACCTGATTAGCTGCGGTTCGGCTGAATTCGCAAATATGAAATCGCGCGAATTGATATGTTTCAATTATAGAAAACTAGGCCCTCTTCCGGCCGCAGTCAGCTCGGTGAGACAACCTTCCTCGAGAGAACACAATGATGACACACACGAAGAACGCAGCAATGAAGATGCCGATCGGCATTTCCGAGGCACCGTGGCAACGATCGGCGCTATTGGCGTCCGCGGTGCCTCGGGTGGCCAGTTTGACGAGTCCTGCGCCATGAAGGCTCTTGAAATCCATGCCAAGCACCTGAAATAATTCTCTTGCCCGCGCGCTTATTCGGCGCGGGGGCTTAAACTTCGAGGCAGCAATGCGACGTTTTCTTATGGCAGGAGTCTTGATCATGGCGCTAGGCGGGAATGTTTCGGCCACGGTGCTAGGCGCTGTGGAAACTGGCAATCATCGCGGGCTGGAGCAAGCGTTGGCCTCGGGTAACCCTATCGATGAGACGAATGCGAACCGGCAAACGGCGTTACTGGTGGCGGTCTGGAAAAACGATATCCAAGCCGCGCGTCTTCTTCTCGATGCCGGCGCCGATGTTAACGCCAAGGACAGTCTTCGGGACAGCCCCTTCCTTGTGGCCGGGGCTCATGGTCGGACGGAAATCCTGCGCATGATCCTTGCTCATGGAGCCGATCTCACCAGCACAAATCGATTTGGGGGTACTGCCCTGATTCCCGCTGCCGAGAAGGGGCATCCCGATGCCGTGGACATGCTGATCGCAGCGGGGGTCGATGTCGATCATGTCAACAAGCTGGGATGGACGGCCTTGCTTGAAGTCGCGATCCTAACCGATGGCGGGCCTGTCTCTCAGCGCATCGTCAGTGCCCTGCTCGCGGCGGGGGCAGACGCTGAGATCAACGACTTCGACGGAAAGAACGCCCTGGTCCACGCGCGTGCCCGTGGGCTCTCCGCGATTATCGCCTTGCTCGAAGCCGCGATAGCCAAAGACTGAACCTAATCTGACGTCGCTTGAGGTTGCTGGTTTCGAAGGCTCGATCTGTCACCGCTTGATTGGCAGGAAGAGGGGCGCGAGTTCCGCCAGTGATCTTCCGCGCGGATCATCCGCGGAAATGCGGCCTGTCTTTGATTTCGATGCTTGCCGAATGATCTGCACTGAGCCGTCGTAATCAAGCCCCTCCAGTTTCCGTCGCTGGCAATGCAGCGGCCATTCACATAGATGGCCTTCACCGCCCGCTCCGCTGCGCAATGCAGAAGATTGCGCAGAGGGTCGTAAACCGGCGGTATGGCGGGATGGTTGAGGTCGATCAGTAAGAAATTCGGCTTGGCGTCGACGGCGATCCGGCTGATATTTTTGCGGTTAAGTGCCTTCGCTCCGGCGAGCGTTGCCATGTCGCGAACGTCGGATGTCTTGATGTCTAACACGGTTCTCTCGGTTTTCCCCACCAGTATGTGATGTAGCTCGACACACGCTCACCAATAGGCCGATAGAAGTCGCTCGAGATCCAGATTTTTTTAGTTGTGCTGTGAATCGCTGCCACGGACCCCAACGGGGCCTCCCCGCTCGCGCACCATCTGACGGAGGCGCGAGAAAACCGCCGAAGACTGGCGGACGCCGTCATGCTCGAACTCATTGGTCACCCAGACCCTGATGTTGCCAAGATCTCGCGCAGTTTCCAGCGACAGTTCGGCATCGACATACATATCATCGAAGTAGACGGCGGCCGCCACGGGGATCTCGCTCGAGGCCAACCGAAAGGGATCGTAAAGCGGCTCGAACTGGTCGTAGCGTGCGAATGCCTCGACCGCATTGCAGAACGGCCGCAGCGAGCGAATCTCCTCAAACATCCACGGGTACATCATCTCGCCGGTCAGGAGCAGCGGCCGGCTTCCTTCGCCAAATTCTGAAAACTCGGGCCTAACTCGCTCGGCAGCCCAGCCGGTCGCACCCGAGCCTTGGCCGTAAATGCTTTCCTGCAGAGCGGCAAACATCGGGTTGCCGTCATACGAGGTCAGCGACATGACGGATGCTAGGAAAGTGTCGGAGAAGCGTGTCTCCTCGTGGTCGGAGAAGGCCTCGTCGATCAGCCAGTGAATATTCTCATATCCCGGCGCCATACCGAAATCGATGCCGATAGTCTGCAATCGGCGGACCGTCAGCCGGTCGCCATCGGGAAGGCGGATATTCTCCGCCCCAATCTTGTCCGCGATCCGAGAGATGCGGTCGCGATCGTCAGGGTATCTCTTGTAGTATTCGCGGTTCTTGGCGGCCACGCGCGGATAGGTACGTCTGTAGACGTCGTCCGCGGACGCCGAAAGTCCCGCAAGGCCGCCCGTAACATAGCAGGCGGCCAGCCCCTCGGGAGCCCGAGACAGATAGGTGAGGGTAAGGAAACCACCGTAACTCTGACCGAGAGTCTCCCAACGCGCGCCACCAAATACTGTCTTCCTGAGATGCTCACAATCGGCGATGATGCTGTCGGCCCGGAAGTGGCTAAGATAGCGAGCTCCGGCGTTTCCGTCGGCAAACACCGCCATCGTGGCGCTTTCGATTCGGGTGCTTCTGCCAGTGCCGCGCTGGTCGAGCAGCACGACGCGATAATTCTTAAGTGCTTCACTCAGCCACGATGGACCGCCGCCCACGGGACGCGGCGACTTGCCGCCCGGGCCGCCCTGCAGGAAGAGCAGCACAGGCAGCGTCTCCCTATTACGTGAGGGATCGCAAACTTCGCGCGCGAACACCTTGATCGTTGCGCCATCCGGCTTCTTCCAATCGAGCGGCACATCAACGAGATGGTCACGGACGCAGATGCCGGGGATAGTGTATTCGCTGACGAGCATAATGAAATCCTGAACAATGTTGCGCTTCAGACCGGGCTACAACCGGAACTGGCCGGCATCAAGCTCAATCTCCATGATAGATGAGGCTGATCGACCACCTAACAAGATTGCCCGGAGAACGCCGAACTTCGGTTGGGAAGTCGAACTGTCAATGAAAAATCAAGACCTTCACCTTCAGCGTGTCGACATGGAAATGTCGCAAGTACGAATTTTTGCCTGAACGACCGGCTTCGGCGTATCTCGTGGATCAGGACCACCCCCAATGTGCAAGCTCGTTACCCCTGTCGGTTGGGAGATTGAATTAGCAACGAAATGGGCCAACCGAGAACGACCTGCTCTGGCCGGCAAACGTGCCGACCAGAAAGCTGCTAGGTGATCATCCCGGACGTCACCAGGACGAAAGCGAACGGCCTCCAGCTGGGTCAAAAAGGTGCATGCGGTTCATGTTGAAGGAAAGCGGCATGCGCGAACCTGGACGCGGTTCACTTTCCGGATCCACATTGGCGCACAGGCTGACCGGCCCGATATTGAAGTAAATCATCGTTTCCGGGCCAAGTGGTTCGACGAGATCGATAGTCGCCTCTATCGTTTCGAAGCCTGGTTTTGGCATCAGGCTCGATATCGATTCAGGCCGGATGCCGAATACAACCCGCTTGCCCGTATGCGACATGTATTCCGATGTTCGGGATGCGGGAACGGCAAGCCGGCTGCCATCGTCAAGAACGACAACCAGCCCGTCGCCAGCGCTCTCAAGCTTTGCGTTCAGGAAGTTCATCGACGGCGAGCCGATGAAGCCCGCCACGAACTGACTGACCGGACGATGGTACAGCTCTTGAGGCGGTCCCGCCTGTTCAATGATGCCACCGTTCATGACCACGACACGATCGGCCATCGTCATTGCCTCGACCTGGTCATGGGTGACATAAACAGTCGTTGTCGGGAGCAATTGGTGTAGGCGCTTGATCTCAGTGCGCATCTGAACACGCAGCTTGGCGTCGAGATTGGAAAGTGGCTCGTCGAACAGGAAGACTTTCGGGTTGCGCACGATAGCGCGCCCCATGGCGACACGCTGGCGCTGCCCGCCTGAAAGCTGGCCGGGGCGCCGCGACAGAAGCTCGGTGATATGCAGTGTATCGGCGGCGCGGGTGATGCGCTCGTCGATTTGCGCCTTGGGAAGCTTCTGTTGTTCGAGGCAGAAGGAGATGTTTTCCCTGACACTCATATGTGGATAGAGCGCATAGTTCTGGAAGACCATAGCGATATCGCGTTTGCCTGGGCCAAGCCGATTGACGACCTGATCGCCGATGACGATATCGCCACCGGTTATATGTTCCAGGCCAGCGATCATGCGCAGCGTCGTGGACTTGCCGCAGCCCGACGGACCGACGAAAACGACAAACTCGTTGTCCTCGATCGTGAGGTTGATGCCGCGCACGGCTTCGTAGATGCCGTAAGATTTGACCACATTGCGAAGTTCAAGGCGAGCCATGGTGTTCCCCCTACTTCTCATGCAGCCAGACGGCCATGGCGCCCGGCTCTCTGTTTGCCCAGAGGTGGTATGGGATCGCCTTGAAGCGCGTCGGCTTGAGCGCCGGCGGCTGCGTACGATAGAGCGTCTCCTGCCAGTCGGATGCATCGGCTTCAAGTGCATCGCCTTCAAGGACGGTCGCTCCACCAAGAAGTGTCTCGTCGAAACTTACGGCGATCTCGCCCTCAGCCGGCAGCCGCAGCCGTTGCGGTTCGGTGCCGAGATCGGCTTCCTCCACGCAGAAAATCACCGGACCGCGCCGCAGCGCAAAGCGACCGCTGTCTTCGGTCGCCGCGGGATGGGCATAGAGGCGGTCGACCGGCATGTCGAAAGCCAGCCTGACCGTATCGCCGTCCTTCCATTCCCGCTCGATCGCGACGTAACCCTTGGTAACGTCGAGCTTGGTGGCCTGGCCATTGACGAAGACATGTGCGACGCGGCACCAGCCTGGAATGCGAAGCCGCAAGGTGAAGCGCGTTGCCTGACCGAGGCCAAGTGAGATGGCGACGTCGCCGTTCCAAGGATATTGGCTCTTCTGCTGCAAGCGGAGGAATGAATTGCCAACGGAAAGCTCGGCCGTGTTCTCACCATAGAGATGGATCGCCACCTCATCGGCCTTGGTGGAGTAGAAATACTGGCCGAGCGATGTGATGAACCGGGCGATGTTGGTCGGGCAGCACGGGCAGTAGTGCCACTTCCAGCGGCGGTTATGCCCATGGCTCTCCAGGACGTTCTCGTAGAAGTAATGTTCGCCATCGCGCGAGATACCCGAAAGGGCGCCATTGTAGAGCACCGTCTCGAGCTTGTCGGTAAACTTGCTGTCGAGCTCGATCTGGGCCATGCGGTGGCTGAAGAAGCCGAGCGCGACGGCCGCGCAGGTCTCGGCATAAGCGGTCTCGTTCGGCAGATCGTATTCGCGTGTAAATCCTTCGTTGGACGCCGAGGGGCCAAGGCCGCCGGTGACATAAAGCTGGCGTCCGACCAGATTGTCAAACAGCCGGTCACAGGCGCTCTTCAGGCTCTCATCGTCGTTCTCGAAGGCAAGATCAGCCATGGCGGAGAACAGGTACATCGCGCGCACGGCATGACCGACAACCTGGGTCTGTTCCCGCACCGGCATATGGGCCTGGCTGTAGGCGTAGGTCTGGAAGACGTAGCCTGCGGGGTCCTCGCCACGTTTGCGCGCTTCCTCGTCGTAGTAGGAAGGCATCTGGCCACGCTCGTCGACAAAGTAGGTCGCCAGCTTCAGGTGCCGCGGGTCCTTGGTCACGCGGTAGAGCTTGACGAGTGCGAGCTCGATTTCCTCGTGCGCGTCATAGCCGCGAAGCTTGTCCGGCTCGCGGCCGAACGTATCGATGATATGATCGACAGCACGGATCATCACGTCAAGGAAGCGGCGCTTTCCTGTCGCTTCGAAATAGGCCACGGCTCCTTCCAGCAGATGCCCCATCGAATACATTTCGTGAAGATCACGCAGGTTGGTCCAACGGTTTTCCGGCTCGCGGCGGATGAACCAGCTGTTCAGATAGCCATCGGCCATCTGGCCGTGTTCGAGTTTCTCGACGATCGCGTCGATCTTCGCCTCGACATCAGGGTTGGGATGGTTCTTTAGCGTGTAGCTGGCGGCTTCGATCCACTTGCCGAAATCAGAATCGAAGAAGTGCTGCATCGACAGGCCGCTCGGCTGGATCGGGCGAGCAAGCGGACCGGCCGGCTTGTCGAAATCCAGAACTTCGAGAAAGCCTTCCTCGTCGAGCCGCATGTGCTGGGTGGGAATGGTGACGTCGCGGACGGTGTCTGTCCAGCTTTTCCAGAAGCCGCCGTCGAAGGTGACGCGGGTATGGTCGGCGGGAACGTAGCGGTCGATCGGTAACCGCGGCTGTGCTTTCTGGGCGTTAGACATTGAGGCTCCTTGAGCGGACGTGCCGCTTCTTATTTCACGGCGCCGGCCGTCAGGCCGCGCACATAGTAGCGTTGCAGAAGAAGGAAGAGGATGATGCAGGGGATCATGGTAACCGCGATGCCGGCCTGCAATGCGCCCCAATCGATGATACCGTAGAGGCCCGATGACACGTTCACCAGCATGATCGGCAGGGTGAACTTGTTCTGATCCGACAGGAAGATGAGTGCGGCCAGGAACTCGTTCCAAGAATTCAGGAAGGCGAACATCGCTACCGTCGCTACACCGGGCAAGGCGATCGGCAACATGATGCGCCGCAGGATCGTCGCCTGCGAGGCGCCGTCGATACGCGCCGCCTCGATCAGCGCCTTGGGCACGGCATCAAAGGCATTACGCATCATGAAGACCGAGAACGGCAGCTGGAAAGTGACGTAGATCAAAACGAGCCCGAACAGGCTGTTCTGCAAGCTGAGCATCTTCAGAATGAGGAACAGCGGTGTCAGGATCGACTGAAACGGGATCATCATTGTCGCCATGATCAGGACGAACAGTATCGACTGACCGGGGAACCTAAACTTGGAGAAGCCGTAACCAGCGGGCACTGAAACGATGATTGTCAGCAGCACCGTTCCGACAGCGATCAGCACGGAGTTGCCCGCGTAGACGTACCATCCGGCACCGACATTCTCGAGGCGGCGGTAATTTTCCAGCGAGAAGGTCTTCGAAAACAGCGAAGCCGGATTGGCGAGCGCTTCCGCGGCTGGCTTGAACGAATTCGCCAGTGACCAGACGATCGGCATGATGAAGAAGATAGCAAGCAGAATCGAAGCGAGCAGGAAGAGCAGATAGCCGGTATTGCCACCGCGAGGATTGCTGCCCGTATTGGATTGGGTGGACGTCATTAACCTTCCTCCGCACGTTCGCGCAACAGCACGAATTGAATGGCACTAATGGCAACGAGAACGATGAGCAGCGCAAAGGAGAGCGCAGAGCCGTAGCCGAGCCGGTAAGACGAGAACGATGCGAGGTAGATGGAGAACACGGCCGAGATCGTACTATTTTCAGGGCCACCTTGCGTGATGATGAAGAACTGGTCGAAGGCGAGCATCGACGAGGTGACATTGAGAACCAGGGCGAGCACGAGCGAATTGCGCATCAGCGGCAGCGTGATCCGGCGAAAGCGGCTGAAGACGCTAGCGCCGTCGATCTTGGCAGCCTCGATCACGTCGTTGGAGATGCCCTGCAGACCGGTCAGCAGAATGACCATAGTGAAGCCGGCTGTCTTCCAGACGACCATCAGGATGATCACGGCAAGCGCCGGCCAGAAGCTTTCAAGCGGCCGCGGTGCTGCGCTGATAAGGCCAATGCCGCGCAGGACCTGGGCAAAGACGCCACTGTCGGGATTGAGCAACCACATCCACAGTGTGGATGCCGCACCAAACCCGATGACAACAGGCATGAAGAAGATCGTGCGGAAGAAGCCGGCAGATCGCAGCGGGCGATCGACCAACAGCGCCAAGGGAAAGGCCACTGCAAAGATCGCGGCCGTTACGAGGACCGTGTAGAGCAGTGTGAAGCCCAGCGAGTGCCAGAGCTGCATGTCGCCAAGCAGTTCAGCGTAATTGGCAAAGCCGATGAACTTCTTCCGCCCAAGCAGCGGCCAGTTGTAGAAGCTCATCCATATCGTCATGGCGAGCGGGACCAGAAACAGCACCAGGATAAACAGGAAGCCGGGCAGGATGAACGCCAATCCAAGCCAGCCCTGCGGCTCCCGTTCTCCAGAGATCGGCTGCTTCATATCCTTTGTCGGGGTGTCGACCACAATCATTCCTCGAAGAACTCGAACATGCGCATCAGCGATTGGGGAAGTGCGGGGCGGAAGAGCCCACCCCGCACGCAGCCGTTACGGATTGGTGCGGTCGAGGATCTTGGTGAAGTCGTCCTGCGCCTTCTTGATCGATCCATCGACGTCATCGCCGAAGATCGTGCCCTGGATCAGGTTGAGGAATGGGCCGGTGCGGCTAACGAAAAGCTCATCCGACGAGAAGGTGTAAGGCGTGCGGGCTTTCGCCAGGATGTCGTAGGCAATGAGGTTACGCTGGTCGAACTTCGCGTAGGCTTCCTTGGCAAGATCCGTGCGCGACGGCATACCGGATTCCTGCGTGATATAAACCTGCTGCTCGGGCTCCATGTAGAACTTCACAAAGTCCAGGGCGACCTTCTTTTTTTCCTCGCTAAGGCCCTTGATGAGTGCCAGGGTATCACCGCCGGCAAAGCTCGATGCGCCGCCCTTCGGACCCGGGATCGGAGCGACGGCGAACTTAACATCCGGGTATTTGCTGGTGAGCAAGTTGACGATGTAGGAACCGGTCATCAGGATGCCGACCTTGCCCGATGCGAAGGCCTCAACCGCATTGTTGCCGTTGCCCGAGCGCGAGGTCGGGTGGATGGCGCCGGACGTCCACATGTCGCGATAAGCGGCAACGGTCTCGCGCAGCGCTGGCGTATCGACGGTTGCGGTACGGCCGTCATCGCTCAGGACATCGGCGCTTGCGGCCCAAAGATGCGGCAGGAAGTCGTAGATCAGCCAGCTTCCGGAATTGGCAACGAAATAAAAGCCGTAGGTTTCCTTGTCGAGCGCATGGATCTTCTTGGCGTCGGCAGCAATCTCCTCGAGGGAGCCCGGTGCCTTGTCCGGATCGAGACCCGCCTTCTTGAAGAGGTCCGTATTGTAGGCAATGATCGAAGCGTCAGGTAATGCAGGTACGCCGTACACTTTGCCGTCATAGGTCGCCAGGCGAATATGTGAGGGGCTGAGGGCGGCAGCGTATGGAAGGCCCTTTACGAATTCGCTGATGTCTTCGAGGCTGTCGTTTGCGGCGAAGGTCGGGAGATAGATGAGGTCGAGCACCGCGCCATCAGGTGCCGCGCCGCCGGCGATCGCGGCACCCAACTTCGGCACCATCTGTTCAGCGGTGATCTGTGTTACATTGACCTTGTCGGTGTGGGAGGCGTTGTATTTTTCAGCCAGCCCCTGGAGCACAGCCCCCGAAGACGTGCGCACCCATAGCGTGATTTCCTCAGCGCTAGCGAGAGACGTGCTCGCCAATAGTGCAACAGCTGCAATGGTAGTTTTTAGACGGCGCATGCGAGTTCCCCTTCTCTTATGCGAGGCTCCAGACCTCAGGACGAAGGCAACGTTAGATGAGAAAATATTACATGTCGACATGAGTGCGCTGCAATATGAGTGACTTTCTGATAAAACCTTTTAGCTTCTGTATTTTTTCTGTTAAAACGTTTTATCTACAAGACTAGGAGAAGCGGAATTTGAGCGATTCTGACCATGGCCGTCGAACAATTCGCGACGTGGCGAAAGCCGCGGGGGTGAGCATTTCGACAGCCTCAAACGCGCTTAACGGTACTGGCCGGACGAACGCTGAGACACGTGAAAAGGTTAAAAGGATTGCTGACGAACTCGGCTTCCGGCCGAATGCACTCGCGCGTGGGTTGCTGATGAAGCGCAGCCATGCGATCGGTATGCTGACGAACGACACCTATGGTCGACTGACGCTTCCGATGGCCGCGGGCGTCTCCGAAATCCTCGTCGACCACGGCGTCTCGCTCTTCCTGTGCGCGACCAACAATGATCCGCGGCTGGCCAAGCTCCATCTCGATGCGCTGCTAGATCGCCAAGTCGACGGGATTATCTTCACGGCAACGCGGATCGATCTTGAGCCGCCACCCGAACTCCTCAAACTCCGAGTTCCGGTTATCTACGCGTTTGCGCAAGGTCCTGCCGACAGCGTGAGCTTCCATCCTGATGATGCCCAGGGCGCGCGCGTCGCCGTGCAGCATCTCCAATCCATTGGCAGGACACGCATAGTGCACATCACCGGCGAGGAGAACTACCTTGCTGCGCGCATCCGTGCGCACGCCTACGAGGATCTCGTCGGACCTTCCGGTCAGGTTATGTTCGGCGAGTGGTCCGAGGAATGGGGACACTCCGCGATCGATGAGATCTATTCTCAATCGGGCCCAAAGCCCGATGCAATCTTTTGCGGCAGCGACGAAATCGCGCGCGGTGTTATCGACGCGCTTCGTGATCGAGGGATTTCGATCCCCGACGACGTCGCGGTGGTCGGGTTCGACAACTGGGAAGTCGTCTCGAAACAGACGCGACCACCCCTGACGACGATCGACATGCAACTAAAGGAGATCGGGCATCGTGCAGGCCTCGCGATCCTGGGGCTATCGCGCCAGGAAAAACTTGAGCCGGGCATCGTGCGGCTTCCCTGCAGCATCTTTAAGCGAAACTCCGCGTAACCAGATGATGGTTGCCGCCTCGTCAGTACCGACCGCAGACCTCGCACCGGCTCCTCACTGTCGTCGGCCTCACGCCAGAAGGCTCGAAAGCCACTTTTGGGTTCGAACTAAGTCCAGCCATTCCGGCGAGGTGATGGGGCTGACCGGCGAATACATGACGGCACCCAGATATTCTGCGGGAAACGTTGATGACGCCGGCGTCTTCCTTCATCACAGCGGTTCACTGTGCGGACCTGGTTTCGTTCCTTATGTCGGCCGTAAGGACGTGGCGGCGTTCCGCCGCGGGCACTTGCGTTTCCCCGGGCCCCGCCAACTATGACGAGCACGACGTTATCGCCACGGCGATCGTGCCCTGCGGCCAGCCGAGCCGCCTATTCGATGTTGCCATCGTGAACGATGCCAGTATTGTATACCGGTCCGACAAGGCGGTGTGATCTTCCTGCCGGATATCAACATTACACCCTAATGATATTTCAAATCCTGGTCTTGATGACGAAATCGATCAATCCCCCGTCTGTTCGCAAGCCCTTCGGCAACTACAATCACGGCCTCCTCGTGCCGCCAGGCGCCTCGCTACTGGTCACATCGGGCCAGCTCGGCATCGCGCTTGACGATAGCATTCCGGAAGGCGTCACCGCCCAGGCGGAACTTTGCTTCAAGGCGATCGGCGCGATCCTGGAGGAGGCCGGCCTGACCTATGCCGACGTGATCCGCATCTCCGGCTTCGTGACCCGCCGCGAGGACTTCCCGGCCTACATGGCGGTGCGCGACCGCTACACGCTAGACCCCAAGCCTGTGTCAACGCTGATCGTTGTCGGCGGCTTTACGCGATCGGAGTTTCTGGTCGAGGTAGAGGTGACGGCGGCAAAGGTGCTAACGCCGTAACGCATAGATGATGATTGGGAGAATTTCAGCCTCTCAAAGCCTGGTGAGCTGTATTCATAAAGCGACTTTCGTTGGAACGGGCAGGACGGCGACCCGGAGACAATCTAAAACTGCCTCATCGCCGTCTCGACCTTCCCCATGAACGCCGCCCTCGTTTGTTGCGTACAGTTGTTCATGTCGTAATGGGCGAGAAATGTCACCGGACGCACGGGGTTGATCTGCGCCCTCAGGACCCGCTTGACGATTTTCTTTGGCGGATTGCCGGCGACAAAGGCGCGGAACGGTGTCGCCCCGTAGGTCAGCACCGCGCCAAGCTTGCGGATATGCCGCAAACGGGATTCCACTTTCCCATCCGCCAGTTCGAAGGAAACGCCCGGCAGCCAGACGCGGTCGAAGTACCCCTTCAGGATTGCCGGGAAGCCGAAGTTCCAGATCGGGGTCACGATGACCAGTCCCTCCGCCCGCTTCAGACGTTCGACGTGGTCCTTCACCAGCTCGGTATTCTCGGGATAGTCGTGATAGACTAGCCGGTCGTGCCGCGATAAAACCGGATCGAACTCCTCGGCGTAGAGGTCGCAGGCATCGACCTCGTGGCCTGCGGCCTCCAGGCTCTCCAGCGTCTTTTGATAGAGCGCCTTGCCGTAGCTCGATTCCACCGGATGCGAGTGAAGGACCAGAACCCTCATGCGCTCTCCATCACCGAAGCGAGCCCCGGGAACAGATAGTTCTCGCCGGCGGAGAAATCGAAGTTGGGGTTCTCCCAGGCGATCATCTTTCCCGGGTTGAGCAGCCCCCTCGGATCGGTCTCGTGCTTGAAGGCGAGCTGCACCTTGTCCGTCTGCTTCATGCCGCCTTCCTCGAGCGTGTAGCGGTGCGGGTTGAAGATCGGGCAGCCATGGTCCTGGTGGATCTTGATGATCTCCTCCAGCCGCTCCTCCGTCGTGTAGCGCACCAGCGGCAGCCCCGAGCACTGGATCTGCCCGTCGAACCGGATGAACTCGAGATGGCCGGGCACCTCGTAGGCGAAGAGCTCGACCATCTTGGCGACCTTAGCCACATGGTCGGGGCCGGGATACTGGACCTGAAGATAGGTGTATTCGGGATCGACTTTGAGCGCGCGCAGCGTCGTGTGGTTCCACGCAAGCTCATAGGCATGCGGAATGCCCTTCATGCTCTCGACCTTGTCGGAGCGGAAGATGATCTCGCCCTTCTGCGAGGCCGTAAACGCGGCGAAGGCATCGATCGAATGCGGTGCCACCATCACCACCACGACCGACTGCCCCTCGCGGATATAGGGCTTGTGCCGGGTGAAATAGCTGTAGGGGATCGGGGCCGCGATCGGGGCGATCTCCTTGGTCAGGATGCCGTTGCACTTCGCCAGCGCATCAGCGTAGCGCACGCCGTCCATAAACTGGTCATAGCCGACGAGCACATCGATCCAGTCGTAGGCGGGCGCCAGCGGCATCTCGATCTCGGTGATGATGCCGTTGGTGCCATAGGCGTGGCTGACCTTCTGCAGGTCCCAGCCCGTCAGCTCCAGCACGCGCGGCTCGGCCTCCATGGTCACCACCCGCAGCCGGATGATGTTGCCGATATCGCGCAGGCCACCCCAGGTGATCGAGCCGACGCCACCGGACCCGCCGGCGATGAAACCGCCGATCGTCGCTGTCTGCGCCGTGGACGGATGGAAGCGCAGCTCCTGGCCGGAATGCGCCTTGGTCTGCTTGTCGAGCTGCGCGATGATGATCCCCGGCTCGCAGATCACGCGGCCCGGATGGATTTCCTTGATCTGGTCCATGGCCGCCAGATTGAGAACGATACCGCCGGAGAGCGGCATGGCCTGGCCGTAATTGCCGGTGCCGGCACCGCGCGGGGTGACCGGAACGCCATGCGCGAACGCCACCTTCAGCGTCTGGATGACTTCCGCCTCGTTCTTCGGCGTGACCACCAGATCGGCGGTGACGCCGTCGAGCTGCGCCTTCAGCACGGGGGAGTACCAATAGAAGTCCCGACTCTTCTGGCGCACCAGCGCCGGATTGTCCTCGATGGCGATGCCGTCGAGTTCCTGTTTGATCTTGTGGTAATCCGGCATGTCAGGCTCCAACGACGCTATCGAGTTCACGGTAATCCGGCAGGCTGCGGTCGATGACCTTGCCGCGGCGTAGCACCACGCGATCGGCCTGCGGACGGGATAGAAATTCGCTCCAGCGCCGAGCGCTGAAAAGCACGAGATCGGCGGGCAGGCCGACAGCGATGCGACCGATATCAGGGCGCCCTGCGATGTCGGCGGCCGAGGTGGTCACGACACGCGCGGCGCTGTCGAGCGGATGGTCGAGCTGCAGGATGCGCACCGCCTCGCGGAACACTTCGACCGGATCGAGATCGCCATAGGCATAGAAGGGATCGCGCGTATTGTCGGAGGCGACGGCTGTCAGCACCCCGGCGGTATCGAGCTCCTTGAACAGCGTCACCCCTCGCCAGCGCGGCGTCCGGTCGGGGTATCGGTCCTGAAGGTACATGTTGCACATCGGCAGGGAAATGATCGAAATTTCCGCCTTTCGCACCAGATCGATGGTGTGCTTGGCGAGATCGTCGTCCTGTCTCGCAAGCGAGCAGCAATGGCCCGCTGTCACCTTGCCGGTAAAGCCGTTGCGCAGCACCGCCTCGGCGATCGCCTTCAGCGTCTCGGCACCAGGATCGTCGGTCTCGTCGACATGCAGGTCGACGTCGAGCCCATTGTCGGCGGCGGCCTTCAGCAGCGTGTCGAGCTGCCAGGTGAGATCCGCGCTCATCTTCGTGACGCCGCCAAGCAGGCAGCCTGTGTCGCGAACGATTTGGACGAGCTCGGCGAAGTAGGCCTCGTTGACCATGTCGTCCATCGGAAACAGGGCAGCTGCCTGCAGCGCGATCTTGTCCTTCCAGGCGTCGCGCACCTCGGCGAACACCTCGAACGAGATGCGATGCTGCGGCGCTGGCGAATCCAGATGCGTGCGGATCAGGCTGGTGCCATGCGCATAAGCCGAGCGCAGTGAGAACTCCATGCGCTTGCGCACGTCAGCGGCATTCCAGTGCGTGGCGCGGTCGATACCGACAGAGGTCAGCGCGCCCATGAAGGTACCATTCGGGTTGCTGTTGCGCGCCCAGATATGGCCCTTGTCGAGATGCGTGTGGACATCGGCGAAACACGGCCAGATCATGCCGTCGCGCATGTCGGATTTCGCCAACTCCTGCGGCGCCGAGCCGGGCGGCAGGATCGCCGCGATCAACCCGTCCTCGATAACGAGATCGGCCTTCACCAGCCCCTCAGCCGAGATACCCTCGTAACCTTCAACGGCGATATCGGGCAGCGTCGCGTGACTTAGCACGAAGCGCGCGGAATTGGGCGGCGACATGAAGGAATAGGTCATCAGTTTTCCCGCTTCAGGCTGCTCTCATGCCAGCGATGCAGGCTGAGCCAGGAGATGAATGAGGTGATCGCGAAGATCGCCACACCAAGCAACGATAGCATCAGCAGGGCGGCGAAGAGGCGAGGGATGTTCATGCGGTATTGCGCTTCGAGCAGGCGGAAGGCGAGACCTGATCCGGCGCCCGCCGAACCCGCCGCGAATTCGGCGACGACGGCTGCGATCAGCGCCAGCCCGCCGCCGATCCGAAGGCCCGTCATGAAATAGGGCTGGGCCGCCGGCAGCTTCAGATAGAGCAGCGTCTGCCAGCGCGAGGCGCCATAGAGCTCGAAGAGGTTGATCAGGTTGTGATCCACGCTCTTCAGGCCCTGCACCATGTTCGACAGGATCGGGAAGAAGGCGACCAGAAAGGCGCAGATCAGCAGCGCCACCTGCGTCGACGGCGCATAGATGAGGATCAGCGGCGAGATTGCCACGACGGGCGTCACCTGGAGGATGACCGCCAGAGGATAAAACGCGATCTCGATCCAGCGCGACTGCACGAGAAAGACGGCAAAGCCGACGCCGCCGATCAGCGCCAGGATCAGCGACATAAAGGTGATCTTGGTGGTGACCCAAAGGGCAGGGGCAAGCGTCCCCCAATCGCTGACGAAGGCGCTGGCCACGGCCGCCGGACCCGGCAGGATATAGGGCGGCACGCCAGACAGCTTCACATATAGCCACCAGATCACGACCAGCGCCGCAACGGTCAGCACCGGAACGAGGATCCGCAGCGCCAGATCGCGGCGGCGCGCATTGATCGGCTTGGCAACGTCGATGGCAGGTGTCTCGGCGATATCGGCCATCAGTGGTCTTCCTTCGCGGCGTTGATCGCGCCGATCAGCGAGTGCGAGACTGTCTCGCACGCCTGGCGGTATTCCTCGGAGGTGCGATAATGCGCGTCGCGCTCGAGACTGGTGACGAGCGGCAGATCGGCATGCACTCGCCCCGGCCGCGCCTTCATGACGACGATGCGGTTGGAGAGGTAGGCGGATTCGAACACCGAATGCGTGACGAAGATCACCGTGATGCCGGTCTCCTTCCAGAGCCGAAGCACATCGTCGTTGAGCTTTTGCCGGGTGATTTCGTCGAGCGCCGCGAATGGCTCGTCCATCAGGAGCAGCTTCGGCTTCGTCACCAGCGCCCGTGCGATCGATACGCGCATCTTCATGCCGCCCGAGAGCTCGCGCGGATAGGCCTCCGCGAAATCCTGCAGCCCGACAGTCGCAAGCACCGCCATGATCTCGGCCCGCGCCGCCGCCTTCGATACACCGCGCAGCTTCAACGGCAAGTGCACATTGTCAAACACGTTTTTCCAGGGCATCAGCGTAGGCTCCTGGAACACGAAGCTGATATCGCCTTCCGGCAGGCCGCGCGAATTGATGCGCGAGCTCGGCCAGTCGATCGTCCCGGATGACACGTCGCCGAGCCCGGCCATGATCCGCAACGCCGTCGACTTACCGCAGCCCGATGGACCGAGCAGGCTGATGAATTCACCGCTCTCGACCGTCAGCGTCATGCCCGAGAGCGCGACCGTGCCGCTGGAGAAGACCTTGGAGACCTGCTTCATCGCAACGAGCGGCCGCCTGCGCGCTTCGGCTGGTGTCGCTGACGGGGTGGGCTGCGATGAAGTCATGAGGTCCGTTCGTTTCCTGGGTATGCCATGGGCCTCCTCTCCACACAGGAGAGGAGGAAGTCCGACTTATTTCTTCAGCGCCATGCCCACGCCCTTGCAGACGTATTTGGTCGTGAACGCCTTGGTGTAATCCGTGTCTGCCTTCAGCACCTTGATGCCGACCATCTCGTCGAAGAACTTCTTGTAGTGCGCGTCGGTCATGCAGCCGATGCCCTTGTCGAGCGCCTCGCCGGACTCGACGATCCCGTATTCCTTCATCTTGGCGATGGAGTACGCGATCTGACCATCGGTCATCTCGGGATTGTCTTTCTTGATCAGCTCGTTGGCCTTGGCGTTGTCGCCATAGAGATAATTGTACCAGCCCTCGATCGAGGCGTCGACGAAGCGCTGCACCACGTCGGACTTGCCGTCGATCATCGCCTGCGTCGTGGTGATCGCCGTGGAGTAGGGGCTATAGCCGTTGTCGGCGAGCAGGAAGACCTTCGGCTCCCAGCCGGTCTGCTTCTGGATCTCGTAAGGTTCGGACGTCAGGTAGCCCTGCTGCGCCGAGGACTTGTCGGCGATGAAGGGACCGGGATTGAAGTTATAAGGCTTGTACTGCTCGTCCTTGAAGCCCGAATAGTTGGCCTTCATCCACTCGAAGAAGGTAAGGTAGCCATCCTTGCCGAGAAACAGCGTGTTGAGTTTGGCGAGATCCTCGAACTTCTCGACGCCGGCATCGGGATGCGCGATCAACACCTGCGGGTCCTTCTGGAAGATCGCCGCGACATCGACCAGCGGAATACCCTGCTCGACGGCCGTTAGCTCACCCTGCGAGCTGCCCATGTAGAAGTCGATCTTGCCGGAGATCAGCAGCGCCGAGTTTGCCGCATTCGGCCCACCTTGAACGATCGTCACATCTAGACCATGCTTGGCGTAGGTGCCGTCCGCGACCGCCTGGTAGAAGCCGCCATGTTCTGCCTGCGCCAACCAGTTGGTGCCGTAGCTCACCTTGTCGAGCGCGTAGGAAGGAGCGGCCGCGCAAAGCGCCGTTCCGAGACCGAGCAGCGCCGTAAAAGCCATCGTCTTCAATGCATTGGACATGTCAGCCGTTCCCCTTTGAGGCCAAGGAGCGTCTTCGACAGTGCTCCATTTCTTTCATTTGAGCGATTGCTTTGCTGTTTGAAAAGCATCAAAATTCGTGCGCAACGATGCCTTTTTGGCATCTCACAACGCGCCTGTTTCTAATTTGTGCGCGACGCTTAAAATAGATGCACCGAGGGTCGAATGCTGCACTCCAAAAAGCTTCAATACATCGACGAGATCGCCCGCTCCGGCTCGATCCGCAAGGCCGCCGCGCGCCTCAACGTCGCATCCTCGGCCATCAACCGGCAGATCCTGGCGCTCGAGGAGGAAATCGGAGCGCCGTTGTTCGAGCGACTGCCGCGCGGGCTGAGACTGACGGCCGCAGGCGAACTGTGCATCGAGCATATCCGCGAGGTACTGAAAAATTACGATCGCCTGGAAGGTCGCATCCGCAGCCTGAAGATGCAACAGGCCGGCAAGGTGCGGCTGGTGACGACGGTTGGTCTCGCATCCGGGCCGCTTGCCGAAATCATCACCCGCTTCCAGACCGAACATCCGCGCGTCTATTTCCAGATCCGGAACGACGCCGGCACGACGACGGTCAATCCGGTTCTCTCAGGCGAGGTCGATATCGGCCTCGGTTTCAACATTCCGGCCACGCCCGGCATTCGCTCGCTCGGCAGCTTCGATATCCCGATCGGTATCGTACTGCCGCCCGGCCACCGGCTGATCGGCGATGGACCGATCAATCTCGGCGATGTCGTCCAGGAACGCCTGCTGCTGGCGCAGCAGGGCACCAGTCTGCGCGACGTCATCAATCTGGCGCTGGCGCGGCTTGATGTGTCCGTCGAACCGGTGCTGGAGAGCAACGCCTCGGAAATGCTGAAGAAGCTGGTGAAATGCGGGGCAGGGCTGACCATGCTGAACCCGCTCGACGTGGTGACCGAATGCCGTGCCGGCGAACTGGTGTTCCGCCCGATCGCCGAACCGCATGCCCGCCATCAGCCGATGAAGCTTTTCGCCCGCACCCGCGCGCCGCTGGATGCCGCAACGAGCCTGTTCGTCGAATACCTGCTGGCCGAGCTTGCCGGCCTCGTTCACGAGCTGCAGGACAAGGGCCACATCGCGCCCGACAGATCAGCCGCCACGTAACGACATGGCCGCCAGGCCGGCAGCCTATTTGCTGTAGAGATTGTCGAGCGAATAGCGCTTGAGGTCCGCAAGCATCTCGACGAAGCCCTTGACCTGATGCCGGCAGATCGCCTCGCCCTTTTCGGCGGTGCCGCGCGAGGCATCGCCGACCACGCCGTTCGGGTTGAGATCATGGGCGATCCAGGCCAGCGAATGCGGCGGCAGCGGCTGGATGAATTTCGACTGTTCGCGCATCCATTCGGCCTTCGAGGTGAAGTTCTCGGCCTTCTCCATGCGCACCAGATCCGGCCGAAAATGCAGCATCAGTGACGTCTCCACCTCGCCGCCGTGAATGCCGTAGCGCGTCTCATGCTCGCTGATCATTCCATCCGGATGGCCGAAGCGGCCCCACTGTGTGGAGACCACGGCCATCTGGTAACGCACCCGGAGCTCGCGCGCGACGATGCTCATGATATCGACATTGCCGCCATGCGAATTGACGATCACCATCTTGCGCAGGCCCGTTTCCGCCACCTTCGCGCCGATCGCGGTCCAGACGGGAATGAGGAGTTCTGCGCTGAGAGACAGCGTGCCCGGGCCATGGACATGCTCGTTGGCCTTGCCGATCTCCTGCGTCGGCAGCACCAATATATCGAGATCGTCTGGCCGCTGACGGCGCAGTTCCTGCAGCATGCCGTTGGCAATGGCGACGTCGGTCGCAATAGGCAGATGCGGCCCATGCTGCTCGGTCGACGCGATCGGCAGGATGGCGATCGTGGTGTCGGTGGAGAGCCCGGCGAAGTCGTAGGTGTTGAGCTCGTTCCAGTAAAATGGGGTTGCCATCGCCGTGTCCTCTTCGATCTGATGGACATTGACTAGGCCTTAAGCCGGCATGCGAAAAGCATCAATTTGCGTCCAGGCCGCTGCCTTTTTGCGAGAGATATGCACGACCGGGACGGAGGAGGGCGCGCAACAGCGCAAAGGCCGGACAGTGTGCCCCGCCCGGCATGCCGTATGGATGGATCGTTCGGAAAATGGCGGTCCGCCCGCCTTTACCGCTCGGGACGCGGCATGCGCAGCACATACCAGCCGAAATGCCGCTGGATGGTCGGCGTCACGAGAAACACGATCAGCGACACCATGACGGGTGTAATGACAAGCGTGCGATGCCACGTCTCCCATGTGCTGGTGAGCGGCATCAGAATATAGAGAAGCGTGGTGATCAGCGGGTAGACCGCGATGATCAGCAGGAAGGACAGGCGAAACCGGCACGGTCTGGGCATCTGGTGAGGCGGCGTCTTGTCCGCATCGCCCGAAGATGCGGCGGTATCGTCATGGTCGGCGCTCATGGTTTTCCCCTATTATAAGAACGCATCGTTTCGATGAAGCCATAACGAAACGATGCGTTTCATTCAAGCCTGCGTTGTGCTACAAAAGCTAGGGATAAGGGAGGAGTTTCGTGACATCGACAGTGATAGCCGGGCGACGCACCTCGATCGGCGCGCAGCGCAATCCGGCGAGCCAGGAAGCGATCCTGAAGGCTGCCGCCGACATTCTGCGCGAGATGGGATTGAGCGGTTTTTCCATCGAGGCCGTCGCCAGGCGCGCGCACGCCGGCAAGCCGACGATCTATCGCTGGTGGTCATCGCGCGCCGCACTTCTGCTTGACGTCTACCATGATCAGAAGCACGTGGAACCCGTTCCTGATACCGGCACAATCGAAAGTGACCTGTTCGCCTTCGTCACCGCGCTCTTCGACTATTGGCGCGACAGCGAGGCAGGCTCGATCTTCCGCTTTGTCCTCGCTGAGGCCCAGAGCGACGCCACGACCTCAGCAGCACTCAGAACCTACATGGCCGAACGCATCGACCAGACCGCCGAACTCGTGCGCCGCGCGACGCGCCGTGGCGAGATCTCCGCCGACGCCGATCCGGAACTCACCATCGAACTCCTGGCCGGCTTCGCCTGGAGTCGCTTGCTCACCGGCCGGCTCGATATGGAGCCTCAACGGCTTCACCAACTCATCCGCCAGATGGTTTGGGGATTGAAGAGCCATGGTAATTGGGGTGGGGATCGGTGAGGCGCGGCCATTGGCGGCTTGTTATTTGTTCGAGCAAGTTTCCACATCCGCGTACACTTGCTGCGATGCGAGGGAAATGTGCCAAAAATTTGCGTCGCGCTATTCTTCGGGCTCGAGCATTCTTGAGCTTCTGCGGTTTCGATAATGGATGGGCCCCAGCCCCCCAGGTTCCTTTCCTTACCGTTTCCGAACGCCGAAATCAGTAGAAAAGTCCAGATACTGTTGTCGCAGTTGAAACTGCCACCCTTTGACAGCGGCGGCGCGGACACAGGAGACGGACCGACGCGCAAGCCCGATAGAGAAAATGGATGGTTTCGCTTCCCACGCCGTAGTAGATGAGGCGGCACGTAAGGTAGGTCGAGCCTAATGGCAGAACATTTAAATCGTGGTCTGGGCCCGGAAGTCCCGTACTGCGCACAAAAACGCTTGGATCAAATGAACTCTCAAAATTACAAACCAAATTCACCAAGCCGGGATACGACCGGCGCTTGGATCAAGATTATGGCGCAGTACCGGCAGCCTCGATTTGGTCGCAGCGTATTTGAGCTTGTGGTAACGGCTGTCCCGTTCGCTGCGTTCTGGGCCGGAGCATGCATCTTTATCATGCAAGGCTGGTGGCTGGGCAGCGTGCTTGTTCTGCCTGCGGCAGCCTTTCTCCTGCGGCTTTTCATGATCCAGCACGACTGCGGGCACGGCTCGTTCTTCGCGCGGCGAAGATTGGACACATGGACGGGGCGTGTAATTGGCGTTCTTACCCTTACGCCCTACGACTACTGGCGGCGAGCTCATGCCGAGCACCATGCCTCTGCTGGCAATCTTGACGAACGCGGGGTGGGTGACATCGCCACACTCACTGTCGACGAGTATCACGCCCTCTCTCCGGCGAAGAGATTTGGATACCGGCTCTACAGGCATCCTGTTGTAATGTTCGGTATCGGCCCGATCTGGGTATTCCTTCTGAAACAACGGCTGCCGATTGGTATGATGAAAGCCGAAGTCTTGCCTTGGGTGTCGACGATGGCAACCAATCTGGCGATCGCGCTCGTCGCTGCATCGACAATTTGGCTTGTTGGGCTCGTACCGTTCCTCTTGGTGCATCTTCCTGTTGTCTTGTTGGCGGGAGCTGCCGGCGTTTGGCTGTTTTACGTACAACACCAGTTTGAGGAAACGCATTGGTCAAAGGCAGACGACTGGCAATTTCCTAAAGCCGCTCTCCATGGCGCTTCACACTATGACCTCCCGCTGGTGCTTCGATGGCTGACGGGGAATATTGGCGTTCACCACATTCATCATCTCGCTAGTCGTATTCCATACTACCGACTTCCAGAAGTACTGCGCGCTCATCCTGAATTGGCGGGCATTGGCCGCATAACGTTATGGGAAAGCTTCGGGTGCGTGCGACTTGCGCTGTGGGATGAGCGGCGAGGCCGGCTTATCTCTTTCCGGGAAGCCCGGAAATTGCCAGCGCTTTAATAGCGGCTTGATGCGTGCTGCAGGCGATTTTATTCGCCTCACGACACTGTTTTCAGGCGGCGCGAAAGTGGCGCGCATCGGGAGCCGACACGTCAACGTTCACGCTTTTGCCGCGCGCCGAACTCTTGGTCGTGCCAACTTCTTGACCACCACCTCTGGCCGGGCTGGACCTGTATCTGTCAGGGCACCTCTGATGGCGTCGCTCATTGTTGTGCAGACGAAATCCGCGTTTACGTCGTCTGCTTCAATTTGAGGGTATGCTTGTCCATTTGCGGTCGGCATCATGACGCCGACACGTAGACCCGGCTTTTGACGCTTCAAGCGTCGAACAATCTGGCGGGCATGAGACATTGAGTTTCCATTCAGAAATGTGATGATCGCGGTATCGGCGACGCCGACGGGGGGCATAGTAGGGCCCTCGTCGGTCGAGGCCTGCGGCACATCAATGAGCTCTGCTCCCTGAATTGACAGTAGTTGCGACAACATAGCCGCTCCTGCCGCGTCGATCGCCCCACGACCGCCGATCGAAAGCACGGTATGTCCTTCGCCATCTGGAAGCGCCTGACCAACAGTGGCGCCATTCCCATTCGCCGCAGACTCGTCTTCTTCCTCGTTCTCCTCTTCGACCGCGATCTCGGCGAGGTTATCGATGAGTGTCCGCGTGGTCGATGCGAACAGGGCTATCTGTTCCCGCGTCATCACACCGCGCTGGCGATCGGTTTCAGCCAGAATCAACGCCGGAAGTGCAACCTTCTCATAATAATCCACGAGGTATTCCTCCTCCAAAAGCTGTTCGGCGTTGTCGGTGGCTTCATTGGGATCACCGGCGAGGAGACGCTGATAGAGCTTTTCCTGTGGCTCGAGGACAGGCTCGTTGCCCAGTAGCACGTCGAGGAAGTTGAACTGTGGGACATAGCGACCAAGCACGACGAGACAGACAGTCAGAGGGGTCGATAACATCAGGCCGACAGGCCCCCAGAGCCACGACCAGAAAATTGCCGAGACAATGATCGCAAGCGGCGAAAGTCCCGTATGGCTGCCATAGAGCCAGGGCTCCACAACATTGTTGCTGACCAGTTCTGTCACGATAAACAGCCCCGCGACCCAAGCAACAAGCGACCAACCCGGCGCAATGGCGAGTGCCAGAAATAGCGGCAGGATCATTCCGATCACCGGTCCGATATAGGGAACGAAGCGCAACACCAGCGTAAGAAGTCCCCAGAGGATCGCGTTTGGAATGCCTAGAACCCAAAGGCCGATCGTAATCGGGATGGCGTAGAGAGAGTTCACCACCAACTGCATCAGCAAGTATTTGCCGACCCGTTTACCAGCGTCCTGTAGGGCAGAGGTCGTCTTGTGGAGATCACCCAGCCCGACGAGCCGAATGAAACGGTCACGCAGGGCTTCGCGTTCGAGCAACATGAAGATGACGAGCACGATGACAAGGCCCGCTGAGGCGAATGGACTGACGAGCGGTAGGATGAAGCTTCCAAGTGTCTCTATCGGGTTTGACTGCGTCACGATCTCGACGGGAATAGGTTCGGGTCTTTGTGCTGCAGCAGTCGGCATGTCCTGGCTTTCGTTCGCCCGGATTTTGAGCTCGTTACCAATACGCTCGACAGCCTTGCTCAGGTGATCCAGTACGCCGCTTCCGGAGCCGGCCTGGGTCAGAGCGTCGACCTTTGCGACAATGTTACGCTGATAGGTCGGGATGTTGTCGGCGAGGTTGGCGACCTGGGTAGCCACGACGAAGCTGAAAAGCGCGATTGTCACAAAGGCGGATGCCACCGCCAGCAAAACGGACGCGATCTTCGGGACGTGACGTTTTCTCAGGAAATTGACGATCGGCGCCAGCGTGAAGGTCAGCAGCAAAGCCAGGGCCAGCGGCACGAAGACTTCCTGGCCGATGTGCAATAATGCACCCACGCCAATTAAGATCAGAACCGTTCGACCGGAGATCGTCGAATTGGTCAGGCTGCCGTGGGTTGGAGTAATGCCCGACATGCTGGTTGCGTTCGATCTCTGCACAGCCAATTGCCGCTCCCATATCTCGTGAAGTACCGCCGATGGTCCGTTAGTGACTGTGAAATAAAGCGTCGATGTTCTTAATCGAGCCGGCACATGAAAACATACTCAGGAGCCGTGCCGAGTTTTATTCGATCGAAGGGATGAGAAACCGTTTCCCAATGAGTACCGCCAAGAGGGTTCACCCCTGCCGACGGCCACCCCATGCAATCCGACTTTGATTTTCGGAAGCAGCAACACTCATCGAAAGCAAAGGCGGTAGCAGTCATCTCACGGATCGCTGCCACTTGAACGGACTAGTCGATTACCAAGTCGCTTCTTTGCTTGGTAGGACTGAAAGCTGTATAGCTCGCTTTGAATGATTTTGAATGCGAATGACGACTATCGCCGACGCCTTCCAAAAGATAATCTGGACTTGGTGGCTAAACTTAATCATCCGCGCCAGGTGTCGAAGACGAGCAACGCCAGCATCACAATGAAGAGAGCCAGCCCTATCACAGACCAGATAGATATCCCCCGTTTCTTTCCGGAGTCGGGAGTTCGCCGACCCTGGTAGGGCGTCTGGTCTGGCCTGCGATCGAACTTCGGGGGTTCTGCCACGTCTATTGCGCCGTGAAGAAGGTGAGCAGGACCTTGCCTTTTTCACCGAGGAGGCAAACGAAGCGGTCGGGTTTGCCTGTCTGCTGTTTGCGACTGATGTACGCTTCGCCAAGGACGACTGTCTTCACTGGTACATCGCCGACCTTGGTATCCGCCTTGCTGACCGCAAGACTTTCAATGTCGAGAACGAGGTCGGTTATTTCCGGCGAACGCTCCTGAAGGGCGAGCAATCCGGTCGATTTACATGCGTCGACGGCCGGATCAGCAGGCGCCTGGCCCTGTGCCTGTGCGCTCCACGAAAACACTGCAAATCCCACGCTCCAAACAATCAGTTTTCTGATTTTCATTAGCTTTCCCAAAAGAAGTGCCCGCACTAGCGCGGGCTGATACATCGGTGGACATCAAGCCTTGTCGACGACCTTCTTCACAGCGTCCTTAGCATCGCCCTTTGCTACCTGGGCCTTGCCCTTGGCTTCCTGAATGCTTCCCTTGACGTGCTCTTCGTGATTGCCGACCGCCTTGCCCGCGGCCTGGCGGGCCTTACCTGCGACTTCGTTTGCCGTGCCTTTGATTTTGTCCGCTGTGCTTCCCATGCTTGGATCTCCTCGGTTCGGGTTCCTGAGAAAAGCGCAGGTCGATATTTCGTTCCACGGGTTGGCGACACCGCTGTAAAAATAGCTGTTCGATCGGTCGCGATATGCGCGCTGCATCGCGGCGGTCAGCTTCGGGAGTAGACAACTCTCCAAAGTTAGCGGACGATAAGTTCAACAGCTTGCCTCGCCTCGTTGACGAGGCATTGTTCAATGTGCGTGATTGAGCTGGAAACTTCGCCGAGGCGTTGTCGCTTGCAACAGGCCGCGATGCGGGTGATCTGCCGACAAAAGATCAACTGCTAGCTAGGCTCGCAAGCCGGCCAGGTGGTGTCGCGCGACTTCTTCAGATCATGTCGTGGTAGCCCGATAGTCCTAAGATCACTCTGAACTCCAGCAGGCCTGAACTCCGGCAACATTGAAAAGATCCCGGTCACAAGCCTTCAGCGAGTGGATAAGGGCGGCGGGGGAGGCGGTGTGGTCGAACCTGTCCCCAGCGAACGCTGCACCATCACACTGTCGGCCCAGTGGCCGTAGCGGTATGCGACGGCCGGCAATAGGCCGACGCGCACGAAATTGAAGCGCTCGTGCAGGGCAAGCGACGCCGTGTTATCGGCGTCAATGTAGCCGATGATCTGTCGGAACCTTGCCGCAGCACAGGCGTCGATCAGCCCGTGGAGGAGCTGACTTCCGACCCCCTTGCCAATATGATCGTGATGCACATAGATCGAATGTTTGACGGTGTACCGGTAGGCTGGGCGTTTGCGAAACAGCACGACATATGCATAGCCGACCACGGTCCCGTTGATGGTCGCAACAATATGCGGAAAGCGCCGGCTCTTCAGATTCTTGCGCCGCTCGCGCAGGTCATCCGGCTCCGGCGTATCGCTGTCGTCGACACCCTCCTCGACCCCTCGACGAATATGCCGACGATAAATCGCTAGCATAGGTTCCACATCCGCGTCCCGTGAAGGGCGAATGGTTAATCCGCTGTCCTGTTCCATTGTCGATCCTGGCGTGCGCAATTATTCCGCGACCACATAGGTGTAGAGCCGAACGCGGCCCGATGCATCTGTCTCGCGATAGACACCTTGGATCTCGACATCAAACCCCGGGAAGGCATTAAAGCAGGTTTCGAACATCTTGAGATAGTCGATCATCGGTTTTGCTGCGTCCGTCAGGCGTTCGCCTGGGACGATGGTCGCGATCCCAGGCGGATAGACCACAAACGGGGTGGTCGCAATGCGCCCCGCGATCTCATCGATCGGCAAGTAGTCGACATCATTGCGCACCAGGCTGCGTGCTGCGTCGTGCGGCGACATGGCCATTGGCGGCAGGTGGGCGGCGGAAAACTGCTTCGCCTGCAGGGCGCTGACATTGGCATCGCGGAAGAAGCGGTGCAGATCACCGCAAAGATCGCGCAGACGCACGCCGGCATAGCGGCTTGGACGCCGGCGGTAGAACTCCGGGATCACCTCTTCCAGCATCGCATTGTCGTCATGCAGCTTCTTGAACGCGACAAGCCCGCTGATCAGGGTCCCTGCCTTGCTGGCCTCGACGCCGGGTGTCAGCAGGAAGAGCAAGGAGTTGAGGTCATTCTTCTCAGCAACGATGCGGTTCTCACGAAGATATTGCGCCACGATCGGGGCAGGAATACCGTGTTCGGAATAGAGACCTGTCTTGCGGTCGAAGCCGGGCGTCAGCACCGTCAACTTATTGGGGTCCGTCATGGCAAACCCCTGCTCCATGCCGCTGAAACCATGCCAGGGTGCCCCGGGGGTCAAGTGCCAAAATGCCGGGTTTGTGGCCAGTTGGTCGGTGGCAATGCTCTCCCATGGCACATCGTGCGAGGCGCCGGGGCTTGCAACATCCGGGATCGAAGCCCGATCAGGAACGAATGGTTCAAAAAACCATCGACGTTCTGCACGTGGTTCCTTTTCCTCGAATTCCCGGCGTACGGCGCGCATTTTCTTCCTAAGTTCGATCCCGAGGCGGATCGTATCGTCCCACAGAACTTCGCCGGACCGGCCCTTCATCATCTGCGCGCCGACATCAAGAGAGGCGAACAATGGGTAGAAGGGCGAGGTGGAGGCGTGCTGCATGAAGCTTTCGTTAAAACGCCGATGCTCCACGCGCCGCTTCTGCCCTTCAATATGGCGATCCTTCATGTGGATCTGCGACGCTTGGGAAAAGCTAGCAAGCTGCTTGTGGGTAGACTGGGTGGCGATGATGCCGGGCGAGTCCGGGCCGAGATCGGCAAGCCCCATGGCGAAACGACCGGCATAAAGTGGGTGGAACTTCATGAACCCGGCCCAGGCTTCGTCGAACAGAATGTAGTCGCAAAGGTGACCGATGGATTTAAGGATCATCTCTGCATTATGGATGGTGCCGTCATAGGTGCATTGCTCGACGACGGCGACGCGGAATGGCCGCGGTTTTTGCCAGGCATCAGTATCCTTGACGAGAGGATTGGCTCGAATGCGCTCTCGCAGTGCCGTCTCGTCCAGTGACGCATAGTCAATTGGGCCAATGAGACCGTGCGCATTGCGTTTGGTCGGCAGATAGATGGGAATGCCACCCGATATCATGAGCGCGCCATGGTGAGCGGCTTTATGGTTGTTTCGGTCAAACAGGACGAGGTCGCCATCCGTAACAAGGGCGGAAAGTGCAACCTTGTTTGAAGTGGATGTTCCGTTGAGCACGAAATAGGTCTTCTCTGCACCGAAGATTTTCGCTGCTTCCTTCTGCGCCGCCAGCGCTGGTCCCTCGTGGGTCAGTAGGTCACCGAGGTCGAGCACGGAATTGTCGAGGTCGTCGCGGAATACAGCTTCGCCGAGGTGCTCCATGAACACGCGGCCGATCGGGCTACGACTGTAGAACACGCCGCCATTATGCCCGGGACAGGTCCAAAGATGGTTGCCTTCTTCGGCATAGTCGACAAGCGCACCGAAAAAAGGTGTCTTCAGCGTTTCGGCGTATTGTTTAAGACGGCTGATGAGGTTTTTCGCGATGAAAGCAGGTGTTTCCTCAGACAAGAAAACATAGCCATCTATGAAGTCGAGCACCTCGACGGGCACATCTTCGAAACGCTTGCCGCGGATTAGCAGGATGATAGGGAAATCCAGTCCGCGGCGGCGCATCAGGTTTATTAGGTGAGAGGTCTTGCCTTCAAGACCCTTCTTGCCCCAGTCGACCATCATGCAGCCAATGGCGGCGTCGGTCTGGACGACGATCTCGGCGTCATCCAGATTGCGGGCACGCACCACTTCAAAGCCGGAACGCTCAATCTCTTGGATAATCTGTTTGTAACGAACGCCTTCCAGGTCATCGCTGTCGAAAGAGGGCGTTGCGAACAGGAAGTTAAAGCGTCTGAAATAATCCATGCCAGCATCCAAGATTAATCGGACGCAAGATGTCGCCTTATTTTATGACGGTGCTGTGACAATGGCGGGAAGTTCACCAGTAAGAGCAGGAAAGAAATGTTTGCTCAGAACCTCAACCGCCCCTCACTCCTGCGGCGACCGTCGGGTTTTTGGAAGCTGCAATTTACTAAGTTGCATCGTATATAATCGCGCGCAAAAGAGACGCGTGCGCCCACCGTCTCCGCTTTTGACGGATAAAATTCGAGCCCTCGTTCTCCGGCGCTCGCAATAAGAGTCAACTGCAGAAAAACGTTTACAGGTGGCAGACGATGACTTGCGCCTCTTCGGCTCGGTAGCTCTAAATATCAAGCTATTCTATGCGGCCGCAGGGGCATTTCCCATAGCTGTCCAGTCGACACGGCCAGACTGGAGCGTGAATGTCTGTTCGCAGGCAGCTATGGCGCAGCCGTTTCACGGTTTTGGGTTTCTTTTACTAGGAAGGGTTGGGGCAAGGCGTGGCAGGAAGATTGCCAAGAAGCCTGCAATTGGAATGAATGAGCAGATCTGGTAAACCCCTTCGATTCCGATCTTGTCAGTCAGGCTGCCCAGAAATGCCGCGGCGATACCACCAATTGCGAAGTTTAGTCCGTAGAACATGCCGCCAATCAGACCAATACGCTTGGGCACAAGATCCATCGCGTAAATCATTATGGAGGCAAACGCGCTTGCCATGACAAGATTGATGCCAATCGTGAGTACGCCCGTCCAGAAAAGATCGGCGTAGGGCAGCAACATTGTCAAGGGCAGCGGCCCCAGGATCGAAATCCAGATAATCCGATATCTGCCCATCCGGTCCCCTACGATGCCGCCAAGTAGGACGCCTGCAGCCGAAGAGATGAAGAATACGAACAGCATCAACTGGGATGTCGACACAGATATGTCGAAGCGGTCGATCAGGTAGAAGGTGTAGAAGGACCGGAAGCTTTCAAGATAGGTCAGCTTCGATCCCATTAACAGCGTCAGAACAATGAGGCCGATGGTGACGGTCCCGCGAGAGTGCTCCTTTCGCCCGCCCTTGGCATTTGAACTGCGGGCCGCGGCCTCGAACTGGGACTGGATCGACCAATACTGACGAGCGCTCCATCCAAGAAGAAGCATGGCGAGCAAGATCATTGATGAGAAGAAGACTAGACTGTGCCTGCCATTCGACACGATGAAGATGGCCGCGCAGAGCGGACCAAGGGCGCCACCTATCTGTCCACCAACCTGAAAGATGCCTTGCGCCAGGCCTTGTCTCCCACCAGAGGCATAACGTGCAGCGCGCGTAGCTTCCGGATGGAAGATTGATGAGCCGATGCCCACGAGCGTTACTGATACCAAGATTAGTACATATGATGATGCATAGGCTAGGCTGATCAGGCCCGCGAGCGTGAAGGCCATTCCGAATACGGCCGAGTAGGGCAGAGGATGGCGGTCAGTGTAGAGGCCGATTGCTGGCTGCAGCAACGCGCCTGCAATCTGGAACACCAGCGTTATGATGCCGATCTGCATGAAGTCGAGCGAGAAATTGGACTTCAATATGGGGTAGACCGCGGGTAAGCGACTGGATGGTGTCGTTGCAGAGGTGAGACAGGCCCAACGACAACAGGACCAGCAGATGCACACGTGGCTGTGAAACGACGGACGGCGCCGTCTCCGAAACGCTCATTCTTTCCTCCAATGGGGAAGCCCCACTCCCTCCCGATTTGTTTAATGAAGCAAAGTGGACCCGTCGAGCCCCTCCGTCGACACTGTCGCAAGATTGGCCGGGCGCCCCCTGTCTCTGCACCGACCTTTCTGTGTCGTTGTTTAGGCCGACTTGAGGTATGCCTCGTCTGCTTGCGAGTTCGCCGCGCTGATTCTTTTTGACGCCTCTCTCGGTAGTTGAGCCTGGACTTCCGTTTGTCAGGACGACAGGAAGGATCGGGGATCATGTTCTCCAACGGAGAAACACAGATTGCCCGATCCCTTTCCATCGACCGTTTGGTTCCTACTTCCCGAAGCTCTTAGCTTGAGATGCCGCCAACCCGAGTAAATCCAGGAGGCTTGAAATGGCAGATAGGATGTCTGAGCGTGCGAAGGTTGACTTGGACGCCATCATACAACAGCTGTACAGCATCGCACCTGAGGTGGATAAGCTCGCTGCAATTTGCGGGAGAGCGTTGCAACAAAACGTGGATGCGGACGGTGACTATATCTCGCAACGATCTGTGAAGGCCCTTTCTGACATCCAGAAAGCAATCTCATTCTTGTACGCTTCGGGGCATGCGGCCATGACAGAGAGGGACCGTTTCTTCGGCGGACGGAAAATCGAGCCATGACATGCGATCTGACCGAATGAAATCAAATTCCAATTACGCTGGCCAATGTGTGATGTCGGGGCAGAAGTTTGCCCCTTTTTCCTAGCGGAATAGCGGTAACCGACGTCATTGGATAATAGTCGCGTCACTCCATAGCCGCTTCGCGCCGACAAACGCCAGCCGATTGTCACCACGGCGGCATCCATCTGGCAGCTCGTCCAACTCATCGACCTGACCTCCACCGATTACGATGTAGTCCGGCAGGAGAGCCGCCTGCAAACGAGCAACAACGTCAAAAACAGAAGCTTTCCATTTCTTCGCGCCCCTGCGTTCGAGGCCGCGCCTCCCCACGTAATCCTCAAAAGTGCCGTGTTTTTTGTATGGCAAGTGAGCAAGCTCAAGTGGTTGCCCAACATTTTCGATAACCATCGCTGAACCCAAGCCTGTTCCTAGGCCTAGGAAAAGCAGCCTACCGCCTTCGTAGCTGCCAATCGCTTGCATTAGTGCATCGTTGACCAATTTAACCGGCTTTCCGAACGCCTCAGCGAAATCGAAATCCTTCCAGCCGGGACCAAGGTTGACAGGCTCTAGTGACGGTCGATTATTCTTAACCGGGCCAGGATAGCCAATCGACAGAACGTCGAAGGAAATCCCCTCAGAGAGTTGTTTGATAGCGTCGACTGCGTGTTTCGCAGACAATGAAGCCCCCGACTTCACTTTGCGCTCGTCGTAGCCATCCTTCATTATCTTGATATGGTTTCCGCCGATATCGACGGCAAGAACTTGTTGGTCCGCGACCTGGTCAACCTTGGTATGTGTCATCAAGCTTCCTGCGTTGTGCGACTGGTTGGATAGATCTCGTTGGGTTCCCCGAATTATCAAGGGCTACTGCGAGACAAGGAGCCGTCACAGTCTGTCTTTGTGCATTTTGACGACGAGATATCCGTGCGTGATACGCGCTTAGACAGAGATCACGCTCCTTTCTCATGAGGTTCGAGAAGGCGCGGGCGATTTGCGGCAGCGCCCGTGTTGGGTTTCAGCTTGTCTGAGTCTCTGATCGCTCGTCTGCCGGGCCTTTCCGACGGGCCAGATTGAGGGCACTGTTGATGAGGCCGACATGGCTGAAAGCCTGGGGAAAGTTGCCAAGCATTGCTTCTTGATGTGAATCGTATTCCTCAGATAGCAGGCCCACATCATTGCAAACTCGTAGAAGCCTTTCAAAGAGCGTCTTGGCATCCTCCTGACGTCCGATCAGGCTAAGAGCATCTACGAGCCAGAAACTGCACGCCAAGAACGCCCCTTCGCCTGGTGGCAATCCATCCTCAACCTCGGTTGTCTCATAGCGCAGAACCAGTCCGTCACGCATAAGCCGGTTCTCTATTGCTGCAACGGTCCCAAGGTATCGTGGATCATCTTCGGGCAGGAAGCCGACCAGCCCTATGTGCAGCACACTGGCGTCGAGGGTCTTTGATCCATAGGCTTGGACGAAGCTCCCTATAGTCTTGTCGTATGCCTTTTCGCAGACTTCGCGGTGGATTTCATCGGCGGTAGCACGCAGCTCCTTTGCAGCTTGCAGATCGCCAGCCTCGGTCGCCATCCAGCAGGCACGATCAAAAGCAACCCAGGCCATGACCTTCGAGTATGTGAAGTGCTGTCGGTCGCCCCGGACTTCCCAGATTCCCTCGTCGGGATCGCGCCAGACCTTTGAAAGGAAGGGGATCAACGCGGAATTAAGCGACTTGCCACGGGGGTGCGGGGGAAGACCACCCCTTATGGCTTGTGTCATGGCATCTGCGACCTCGCCATACACATCGAGCTGAAACTGCTCGGCCGCAGCATTCCCAATCCTGACTGGAGTGGAATCCCGGTATCCTTCGAGCCAGGTTGCTTCCCACTCCATCAGGTTTCGTTCACCGGCCACACCGTACATGATCTGCATCTGGTGAGGCGACCCGGCAACCGCACGCAGCAACCAGTTACGCCACGCGGCGGCTTCATCGTAGTAGCCAAGCTTCATAAATGCCATCAACGTCAAGGTCGCGTCGCGAAGCCAGCAATACCGATAATCCCAATTACGCGTCCCGCCGAGCTGCTCTGGAAGCGAGGTCGTCGCGGCCGCCACGATCCCACCAGTCGGCATGAAGGTGAGCGCTTTGAGCGTGATGAGCGAACGCTTGACCTGTTCGGTCCACTCGCCAACATCGGGGCATTTGGCGACGAAGTCCTCCCAGAAAGTGGTTGTCTCTCGGATGGCGTTTTCAATCTTTGCGGCGGTCGGCATCTTCAGGTGGGATGGGCAATATGTGAGTGTGAACGCAAGCTGGTGGCCAGCTGAGACTTCGAAAGATGCCTTCGTCTTCAAGTCCTCTCCTTCCAGTTCGATAGGAGAGGTGAGGACAAGCATATCCGGACCGGCGATGGCTGTCAGTGTCCCGCCTTTGGTCTGTGTCACCCATGGCACTGTCCGCCCATAGTCGAAGCGGATCACAAGCTCAAAGTCGAACGCCACGTGGCCACTTATGCCCTCAACAATTCGAACTAAGTCATTCACACCATCTCGAAGCGGCATGAAATCACGCACGACCGCGACGCCGGTTTCTGTCTCGAAAGTCGTTTCCAGAATGAGCGTGTCTTTCTGATATCGCCGTTCGGAGCGATATTTTTGGGACGGGGAGATGGACCATCTGCCATTCTCTTCGTTTCCCAGCAGGGCTGCAAAGCAGGCGGGAGAGTCAAATCGGGGGAAGCATAGCCAGTCGATTGATCCTTCGCGGGACACAAGAGCTGCTGTTTCGCAGTCTCCGATCAGGGCATAGTCTTCAATCCTGGCTTTCAATCTAGACTCCGATCTTCTGCTTAACCCGCTTCTAACTAGCGCGTTGAGGAGATCGTCAACTGCCACTGCATCCGCTATGGCATCAATCTGCACCGGACGCCTAGCAGATCCAGGGCATCAATTCCTAGATGTCTATAGCGCGTATTTCGGGTCAGATTTTCATCAAGATGATCAAACCCAACCTGGTATAAGCGAGCGACAGGCGAGTAATTCAAGATGATGGGAAAAGCGACAAAGCATTTAATTCGACCCTGAAAGCGACGACCATGAGTGCGCACTTTCTACTATCGGCAGCTTCAGACAGCTTGGAAATGCCGCTCCTGAGTAAACATGCTGAGTGGCAGTCCTGAACTTGGATTCATCGGCGAGCGTCGAGGGCACGCCGGATTGAGGGTTACGGTCAAATCGCGGGAAATTTGAGGATGCAATTTGCAGACGCAAGCGATGTCCCTTTTTAAACAGGCGGCTGATATGACCGAGACGGATCGTGACCTCGACTGGCCCCTCGCCAGTCGCAGTCGGTCTCCACCGAGCGATACCATCTACGACACCGACACTGCGGCCCTCTAGATCGACCTCACACACTCTTGCAGTCCAATCGCAAGTAGGAGCAGAGGACGTTACCCAGAGATTTGTTGACACAAGACCAGTTACGTCCAAATCGTCTCGCAAGGGCGGGCCGGTGAATACGATTACATCATCTCGCGCTTCGACCTTGAATTGCTCAATCGGACCGGAATTTCGTCCCTGCAGAAGCCCGGGAAGAAATGTGGCGCCACCGGCGCTTGGCACTGGCGATCGAGGATCAGAAACGAAGCTGGCGCTTGCTGTTGATGCCGGCAGCGTATCCAGGCTGTTACGTTCGCAATTTAGAAAATGAGAGACCAGGGTCGTGCCCGGCAAAGGCCAGTCCGGAGCTGCATGCCAGCTATTCGATCCTGAACGAAAATAGCGGACCACTGGTGAAGCTGGTTCGCGGCCCGTCAGTATGTCGTCGAAGAAAGCGAGGTTTTCTTCAGGAAGATCGACAGTAGAGGCCGCATAGCCCAACCATTCGCTTCCCTGCCAATCGCTCGGATTTCCATGTGACCATGGGCCAATGATCAGGCGGTCTGGCATGTATCCGTGATCCGGCCACCTCGACTTGGCTTTTGCAAAAAGCTCAAGGGATCCTTCGAGAAAGATGTCGTTCCAGCCTGCAACGGTCAGCATTGGTGTCTTATTGTGCTGTGCCCAGCCACCGGCCTCGATAGTCCGTTCGCCGCCTATTGCCTCTGGATCAAACCACTCACGCACGTAGGGTGCAAGCTCGCTCAATGCACTATCGAGAACGGGAAGCCGATCAAATGCCGATGCTGGGTCCCGTTGGAGACGCTGGAGAAGAGCCAATGCGCGTTCTCGCGCACCCGGCGGCATTGCCTTCAATCGATGCTGGAGGTGATCGGGGCCGAGCGACTCGATTATCCACAACAGCGTGAATGCCAGTTCCAAGGCGCCGCCGCGGTACATCCAAGTGTCGTCGTGGCGGAGCGTTGTGAGCTGTGGCGCGATCGCTGATAGACCGGGTGGGTTTTCGGACAGCGCTAGCACCTGCGTGGCGCCGACATAGGATGCGCCGAACATCGCGACGTTTCCGTTGCAGAACGGCTGCGACCGAAGCCAGCCGATCGTATCGGCGCCGTCGCATCCTTCAAATTCGAAAGGGACGAAATCGCCGCCTGATTGGTAACGCCCACGCGTATCCTGTATCGCGATAGCATAGCCGCGACGAAGCGCCGTTTGAAACTCGAGCGCCGAAATATACTGCGACCCGAAGGGCGTCTCCTTTCGATAAGGTGTCCGTTGCAAAAGTACCGGGCTGGCTCTCTCCGTTGCCGGAAGCCAGATGTCGGTTTTCAGGACGACGCCGTCGCGCATCGTTACGTCCACGTTGTCAAGCAGCTTGAATGTCGCCTGCATCGCTCTCAACGCCCCCCGACGAGACGCTGCCGAAGCTGGTCGAAGGAAACGGCGAGAATGAGCAGGATGCCGGTAGCGGCCTGCTGCCAGGACGAATTGATGTTCATCAGCGTCAGCCCATTGTTCAAGACGCCAACAATCAGCAGGCCGATGACTGTGCCAAACATCGTGCCGGTCCCGCCCTTCAACGAAGTTCCCCCAAGAATGACCGCCGTGACGACGGCAAGCTCCAGGCCGAGACCGGTCGTGCCGGACGTCGATCCAAGCTGCGAGGCGCTCATGAGCCCGCAGAGACCTATGAAGGCGCCGGATAGAAGAAAGCTCAGGAAGACCACGCGCTTCGTTTTGATGCCGACCAAGCGGGCAGCGTTCTCATTGGCCCCGATTGCATAGATGGACCGGCCGAAGACCGTGCGTTTGAGAGCTATCCCGACGACGATGGCCACCAGCACAAAGACGAGTGCGGAAACCGGGATGTTGAGGAACGGTCGCCAGATTGCCCAGTCGAAATTCGATATCAGCAGGTTCTTGCCACCACCGATCGATTGGGTCAGCCCTCGGAAGATCGCTAGGGTCCCAAGTGTCGTGATCAGCGCATTGACGCCGATCTTGGTAACGAGGAAGCCGTTGATGACCCCGATAGCCATGCCGACGAGCAAGGCGAGCGCGCTCGCCGGTACGACCCCAATACTGTTTGCCGTCAGCGCCATTACCAGCGCGACAAAGGCGACGCCACTGCCTACCGATAGATCGAATTGACCAGCAATAAGCAACATCGTTCCACCGGCGGCGAGAACGCCGGTGATCGAAAGGGCAGTGATCACATTGACCCAATTGCCCCAGGTCAGAAAGTATGGCGAGCTGAGCGAGAAGAAGACAATCTCTGCCAATAGGAAAGCGAGCAGCGCCGCCGATTCCGGAGCCCTTCTCCAGAGCGGGGTTTTATCGCGGGCTGGATCGATATCTGTCATGGCTGTCATCGCCTTGGAATGCAGATTGTCATGCATGGACACCGCCTCCCGCGGCTTCGGTCAGGGTTTCAGTCGAAATTTTCTCGTGGGGTATTTCCGCGACAATCTGTCCACGGACCAGGATCAGTGCCCGGCTGGCCACTGCATTGATGTCTTCGTAGTCGGAGGTCGCGATAATGATTGCGTGGCCTTTGGCCGCCAGTTCAGCGAGAACGCGGTAGATCTCCTGGCGGGCGCCGACATCAACACCACGCGTCGGTTCTGTGAGTACGAGGATTCTCGAACCTGCCTCAAGCCAACGACCGAGAAGAACCTTCTGCTGATTGCCGCCAGACAGCTCGGTAATGGTCTGATTGCCGGAGGGATCCGCTTTCACGCGAAGTTCACGATGCCATCGGGCATAGGCGGAACTCAGCCGCTCGCCGCTCAGTATGCCGTGCCTGGCCAATCTCGACCAACTGGGTGCCGAAAGGTTTTCCGCCAATGTCATGGTGCGCAGCAGTCCTTCACTGGCGCGGTCAGCCGGCAAATGGCCGATCGAGGCGGCGATCGCCTCGGCGGGGTGCCGGAAGTGCTTTGGGCGTCCGTCGACGAAAAGCGTGCCGCTGTCGAATGGTCGCGCCCCAACCAGGGACGCTGAGAGCTCCTGAACCCCAGAGCCGACCTTGCCGTACATGCCGAGAACCTCTCCGGGTCTCAGCGTGAACGAGATATCCGAAAAAGCATCCGAGCCGAGATGAGCGACCTCAAGTACCGGGTTGGTCGCCAACGCGGGGGCGGCAAGCAAATGACGGGCATGGGCAACTGCCCGTCCCACCATCGCCTCGATCACCTGCTCCTGATTGACCTGAACGGTTGGGCGATCCAATGAAACACGGCCATCGCGCAGAACGCAGACCCGGTCTGCGAGGGCAAAGACCTCGTCGAGACGGTGGGTAATGTAAAGAACAGCCGCGCCGCGTTCGGCCAGGCGCCGGATCAACTGGAAGAGTTTGCGCGCTTCCGCGTCCGAGAGTGCTGCCGTCGCCTCGTCGAAAATGATGCATTTCGATGCGCCAATCGTCGCGCGCGCGATCTCGATGATCTGGCGCTCGCCGAGGCGAAGGTTTGCGACCTTCGCCTTCAGCGGCAGTTCAGCGCCGAGAAGGTCGAGTGCCTCTCGTGCCATCTGCAGCACCGCGCGTCGATCAATGAGCCCGCCTTTGGTTGGCCAGGCGCCGAGAACGATGTTCTCGGCAACCGTTAGAGTAGGTGCGTCTGCGATCTCCTGGGCAATCAGCCTTATGCCAGCTTGTCTTGCATCGCTGACGCTATGGAAAGATGACGCCTTGCCATCCACCGCTATCGTTCCTTCGTCTGGCCGGTGGTCTCCGGCCAGAATGCGCACGAAGGTAGACTTCCCGGCGCCATTTTCCCCAAGAAGCGCTGTTATCGTGCCGCCGGCGAGATCGAGGTCCACGCCATGCAGAACCTCGACCGGGCCGAACGATTTCCGGATGCCGCGGACGGCAAGGAAGTCCTTCGTCATTTGCAGGCGTACTCCGGGTAGACCTTGCTGACATTGTCAGGTGTGATCAGCTCGTGCGGCACCAGGATCTGGCTATTGATCTTCTCGCCCTTGATGGCTTTTACCAGGTTCGGTACGATCAGCTCTGCATAGCGCTCGGGGAAGTAGGCAGCCGTGGCTATGAAGTGCGGAGCTGTCCAGATCTGGCAATTGTCGGGATCGAAGTTCTGAACACCGAGGTAGAGGTCCTGGTTGCGACCTTGCGTGCGAGCTGCGGCAAGCGCTGCGGTGATCACATCCTCATTGATACCGACAGTGATAATCTTGCCGGCGCCCGGCAAGGCGGTCAGCGTATCGGTAAACTGTCGCTGTGCGGCGTCTGCCTGGCCCCCAGCGCCAGTGTCGATGATGCGAAGGTTCTGGACTGGCCCGCACACCGCTTCGAACGCCTTGCGGATGCCGCCCATGCGCTGGTCGTTGACGACGCCCACGGCGGTGGATTCCAGCGAGATAAACGCATCATATTGGCAATTGGAGTTCTTCGCGAAATACATGCCCAGTTCGTGGCCGACGATCTCGCCGGCATAGGAATTAGCCGCACCGACGAAAGCGGTTTCGCAAGGCTTCTGTTGGATATCGATCGCGATAACCGGAACCTTAGGACCTTCGGCGCAGATATTGGCGGCGGCGGCCGCATCTGCCTGGAAGGTGATGAGACCATCGACATTTTGCGTCTTGAATTGGCGCACACAGGCGAGCGCGGTTGCCGCATCCATCTTGGAATCGCAGGTTACAAGCTTGAAGCCGGCGGTCTCGGACGCCTTTTCCATGCCGCGCTGCAGCGCATCCGTGAAGGGAACGCCGAGGACAAGCTGCGTGAAGCCGAGGGTCAGCCCCTTGGCGCTGCCGGGAGCAATCGGTTCGAACTTGGCGACTTCGGCCGGCGGCGTCGGCGCCGGGGCGTCCAGATGAACTTCCGCCGAATTTGCCACGTGGCCGGCGAGTGCCATGGCGGCGGTGACCAGAAGCCATTGGCCTCTTAGCGCAAGCTTCCTTATATTTTTCATTGGCATTTTCGGGTCCTCCTCACCCTGTTGAACTCTATATGGCGGTCTGTACCGTATCGTCGTCTTTCGTCGTCCTCAGCAAACCTGGACCACTTCGAGATCGAGAAGCTTGCCGAGTTTTTCAATTTTTGTAGCGATATGCCCGACGCCAACGGCGCAGTGGTGCGCCGGGCCCTGCGCATTCCAGTCTTCGACGAAACGGCGCGCGCCGATATCGAACCGATAGCGGCTGTTGGTGTTGCCGATCTCCAGCACCGGCCCTGACACAGACTGCCCTTCGGCGCAAAGCAGAACGATCCGTCCGTCTCGCTCGATCACGGAAAGAAGCGTCACCGGACCATGCTTGACGGACATCTCGACGCTGACGCCTGATCCAACCTTGCCGTGATAAACCTCGAGCGGTTTGATCTTGGTCTTTCCTTGCGCAACCTTGATATGACCGGGCCCATCATGTCCCATCAGTACAACGTCTTCCAGGAGGTCCATGGCGTAGTATTCGGTAAACGATCCACCAGCACCAAAGCTGTCCATGATCTTCATCGCCTGGACGTTCTTCACCTCATACTCCCCGGCCACCGGGACACCCTTGGCCGTGAGAATTGAGCAGCCGACGATCACCGAGGTGATCACGTCCTCGTACTCATGGCCGGGCGTCGATTCATAGTAATAGGCAAGAGAGCCGAGATCCTTGTTGTCGACAAATTTCCTGAGTGCAACCGCTGTGCGGGCAGCCCGTCTCAATTCGCCAATGTCGCACTCAGGGTCGATGTCGAATGCATCCTTGATTGCTTCCAGAGATGCCTCTAGCTCGTCTTGCGTTGTCTCCCGCCTCAGGCGTGCCAACTCGTCAATCTCGACAATTTCAATATGCGTGCCGAAAGCAGCCGTGTGTGCGGTCAGGTCAGAGTATATATCAAGCATGCCATTGTAGTACCGACCCATGACGCCCAGCCTGTTATGTGCCATGACGTGAGCGACACGTGCTGCATCGATCCAGTCGGCAATCTCGCGGTCAACGATCGCGTCGCCGTGCAACATGCCGGTGATCTGATGAAAGGCCACGCCCGAGCGGCGAAAGACGTTTGCGATTTCCGGCACCGGGCAAGCGCCGCAGTAGGCCAGCCATTCGCCAGTCATCTTCGTCCGGTCGCCGAGGGCATTGAAGCTGCGGTAATCGATCGCGGCTTCGGGCTGCAGGTTGAGGATCACGACAGGAACACGTGCACGTCGGACGGCAGGCAGGACCGTGGACGACAGTGCATAGGTCGTAACGTGCAGAAAGATAATATCGACATCCGCCTCACGGAAGCGGTGGCCCGCATCCAATGCTTTTTCGGGGGTGTCAATCAGTCCGAGATTGACGACATCAATATCGGGACGGGCCAGCTTCTCAGCCATCTGGCCGACATAGCTCGAAAGTCTTTCTTCCAATCCTTCGAACTGCGGCCAGTATGTTGCCAGTCCGATCCCGAACAGGCCGACCTTTAGCTTGCGGTGCGTCATGCGCGCTCCGCCGGTAAGCGGCAAAACACAGCGCTTTGCGGTGGGCTCGCGCCGACCACGTTCGGGAATGATGACACTGTCTAATCTCCTCCACGGCCGCAGAAACTTACGGCTTGGCTATCGCCTTGGTCCGCCAGCTTTTGCCGTCGGCTCCATCCTCTTGGCGAACCGTAGCATCAGAGATAGAAGTTGACATCACGATCTTTTCTTCAAAAATGATCTGAAGCATACAAAAAATGATCATCTGGCGAGACGCGTGGCTCAGAACTATTCCCTCTATTTACCCGATAATCGGCTATGTTCTGCTTGGGGATGCACCGCGATCTCTATTGGGCATACGAAAATCATGCCTCATTCTGAGTACCCGCCGATCCGCCATCCGGACGATCATCACTTCGACTGGAAGCGAGGCCGTATCCTGCAGGCGTATCAGGTGATCCTGATCTCGGAAGGGCAGGGACTGTTTGAATTCTCACACCGTGGTCGCACCCAACTCGTGCAATCGGGGTCAATCGTTCTGCTCTTTCCTGGCGTCTGGCATCGCTTTGCTCCCGATCCAGAGCTTGGCTGGACCGAAAACTGGATCGAATGCCGCAGCACTGCCTTTGATTTTGCCCGCACGGCTGGATTGATCGACCCAGCGAGGTCTGTGTTGCCCTCGACCCCAGAATTTGCCGAGGTGTTCGAGAAGATCCACGGACTGGCGATTGAAGAAGGTCTCTCCAACCAATCACTGATCTCGACCCTCGGCCTGCAATTGTTGGCGCTGCTTTCCAGGCAGAGCGAACTCGCGTCAGCGGCGCCGGCGGACAGGCTCGTGGAGCGGGCGCGTGTGTTGTTGATGGAGCGGTGTACTCAGCGCGTTTCCGTGGAAAAGCTCGCTGAAGAACTTGGGGTAAGCTACTCGCACTTCAGGCGCGTCTTTCGTGAAAAGACGGGCATCTCGCCCAAGCAGCACCTGGTCTCGCTGCGAATCCGAAGGGCGCAGGACATCTTCGCCAATACTGATAAATCGGTAAAGGAGGTGGCGGGACTGCTTGGTTTCAGCTCCGCCTTTCATCTCTCAACGCAGTTCCAAGAGACCGTGGGGTGCAGCCCCTCAGCCTATAGGCAATATTCGGTCATCGAATTGCCCTGAGCTCGATTTCATTTGAGAAGGCGGCGCTTTTTCACACTCGTCGATCTATCAAGAGGTGTCGATAGCTCGTATCTTTCAGAGCGTCGACCATATGTGCTTACCCCTGAATGCCTTGCAATCGTCTCGTCCAATCTTCCACCGTTCCACTTTCCAGTCGTTTAGCAGCGTGAGCACGCCAGCCGGAGGCCAGGCGGCTGAGGCCTGCGATGGCTGTAAGCTCGGATCGGTCGAGCGTATTGACGTAGAACGTGCTCCAGATACGGGCAAGCGTCCATTCTGGAGAGCGGCGCTCCAAAAGCGAGAGATGGTCGCCAGGGACGACAGTCCCGGGCTCTATCACCCGATAATACCAGCCGGTACGCCCGGTTTCCTGGACTTTGCGGGCCATGTCCTTTTGCGCGAAGCGTTCGTTCAGCTTCCAGCAGGGTTGCCGGCCCTGGCTGATCTCGATGACGGCACTGCCCAGCCTGAAGACGTCACCGATGGCGGCTTCCTCCTCCGTTAGGCCCAACGTTGCGATGTTTTCGCCGAATGCTCCCGGGTTTGCGAGGATCGGCTGTTCGCCGAACTCCCCTGTCCAGAAAGCATAATGGTCAAAAGGATAATGATGGACTGTCTTTTCCGGGCCGCCATGCCTGACGGTGTCGCCCTGCATGTCGCCGACGAAGCCGGCCTCCGACAGTTGCAGCGGTACTGAAACCTCCGATTTGTCGATGCCGCTCAAAACGCCGTTCGGGCCAAGCGGTGCAACCGCACCGACCCGCAGACTGAGAACCGGCAGGTTGGTCATGTCGTTTGCCGGTGTCATATCGCCCGTTCCGTCTTGAGGCCGGCGAGCCACTCTCGAAGCAACGCGCGGGCAGCCGTCGCCAAAGGCGGGCCATATCGTGCAGCGTCGCGCCGCAAGGCTGCGATATCGATGCCGGCCGATCCGAGTTCGGCGGCATGGCCGACCAGCCAGCGCTCAAGGTACCGATCGGTTTCGGCCTCGGGATGAAACTGCAGGCCGAGCACGTTCTCGCCGATCGAAAATGCCTGCTGCTCGACCAGGGCAGAGGATGCCAGGTTGGCAGCACCCAGCGGCAGGCTATAGGTGTCGCCATGCCAATGTAGAACGTGGACGTCCTCAAGGTGCTTCAACGGGCTCGACATTCCGTCGTCGGTCAGCATGAGCTGGGAAAAGCCGATCTCCTTCAAGCCTGTCGCGAACACCTTCTCGCCGAGGGCTGCCGCAATCAGCTGAGCGCCGAGGCAGATCCCGAGCGTCGGCAGGCCGCCTTCGAGCCTTGTGCGGATGAATGTACGCTCGGCCTCTAGAAACGAATAATGATCGTCATAAACCCCGATCGGCCCGCCGAGGATGACGAGAAGATCGGGCGCAAGTGGATCGCCGGCGCAGAAATCGAGATCGCCGACGTCGCTGTATCGGATGTCATAGCCGGCGTCCGTCAAAGTATCGGCAAAGAGGCCGAGATCTTCGAAATGCACGTGCCGGAGCGCTAGAACGGTTTTTGTCATGGTCTGTTGTCCATTTCTCAGGTGGTTGTGGGAATATCGCATCGACCATCGGCGCAGCCGGCTTCGGACCGGTCATTATGCGCTGGAATGGGGGTTGCCAGCGCCATGGCGATCCGAGCGCCCACAATCATGTCCTCCTCGACGCCGAAGGCATGATGGAGAAGCGTACCGCCCCGGCCAATCAACACCGAGGAGGGAGTTCCACGCAGGCCGAAGCGTCGCATCGTGACCGGAATGTCCGAGGTGCCATCGGCCATATCGACGCCGACCGGCGATGTGATGCCGTATTCGTGGAGGAAGGCCCGCAGCGTGACGGGCGACATCGCGGCATGATGTTCGAAAACTGTATGGAGGCCGATTACTTGCAAGTCGGTGTGAGAAAACAGCTTTTCGATACGCTTGACCTGCGGCAGGGCGTCGGACACGCAACCGGGGCAAAGCAGCTGGAAGCTGTGAAGAAAGACGGGACGGTCGCGCAGGCCCGCCAGCGTCAACGGCACTGCCGTGTTGAACCATTCACTGACGGCAAGCTCCGGCACGATATGCGCTTTGGGTGTCGCCCTGCCTTCGGTTGCTGTTGCCTTGTTCGGGGCATCGGGGGTAAAACTGCCCATGTTCTTTCTCTCTATTAGCCTGGAGGGGAGAATATGCCGGTTCGTCGATGGCAGTCGACGAACCGGCGCGTGTTTCACGACATCACTTGGCGGGTTCGACCTTGCCCGGCAGGCTGAGATCACCGGACGCGACCTTGAAGACATCGCTGACGCATAGAAGCGGCGCATGCAGGTTGCCGTTGACCTTCAGACCAGCTGTCACACCGTCAAATGCCGCGCCCTTGATGTCGTTAATCAGTGAGAGCGGTATCTCGACGTCGACCTCATCGCCCGTGAATGTCGTCGGATAAGCCGGGCTGTCGATCAGAAGTGGAACGCCCGGCCAGGTCGCCGGCACTTTGGGCTTGGTGTCCTTCGGGATATCTTCCACCTTCAGCCCGGCGCCGCAGGCCTTGTCCTTGGCAAGCACGACCCAATGGGAATGCCAGACATGACGGTTCTTGGTGCCATTTGCGCCATCATCGAAATCCGGGTGGAGGGTAACGGCAAGTGCGACGATGCCTTGCTTCTTCTCGAAGCCGACATCGCTGCTATCGAGGCTGGTTGGCCAGACATACGCATAAACGCTCGAACCTTCGAACTTGCCGGTTGCATCAGGCTTGTCCTTGCCGGCCTCGCCGCGAACGCGGGTGGAAAAGACCACCTTGTCGCCCTTGGTCGTGATCTTCGTTTCGATGATATCGAGCGAGGCGTTGACCGCCTGGTTCGCTTTCGCCTTGATTGCGTGGGCGCTCGCAGTCGACTGGCATAGCAGCGCCGTTCCGGCGACGACGAGCGTGCCGGTCAAAAGTGATCTCAACATATGGATGGTTTCCTTTCTCTTTGTTGCCTGGAGGCGTTCGTTTATCCCGCTTGAAATGCGTCCCAGGTGGCAGCCCGGGACGTGGGATCGGCTTGTTCGTGTTCGCGGCAATCGACGCGGAGTTCCCGCTGGCCGAATGGCGCATCAACGAAATGACAGTGGTGGGGCTTGTCGCTCTCAGGATGGGCAAATGGGTCGAAATAGCGACAGGTGACGCACATGCGCTGCACGGGAATGGAATTCTCCTCCTGCAACTCCCGGATCATCGTGACCAGCGTCACCAGCAAAGTTTCCTGCGCCGCATCTCCAAGAGCGCCGATGGCGCTGCCGATCATGCCGCTCTCGGTGTCCTGGCTCAGAAGCGTTACCCCTTTCGTGCTCAAACGCACGCTGACCGATCGCCCGTCGGTAAGTCCTGTCCGTTTTTCGACATGCCCCTTCTTTTCGAGTGCATTGATGGAGTCCGTCGCCGTCGGCTGCGATACACCAAGATGAGCGGCAATTTCTTTCACGCCAAGCCCGTCTACTCTACCTTCGAGAAGAACCAGGATCGCAAGCTGCGTCGGGTTCAGACCGAGTATTTTAGCCCTTTCCCACTCATCAGCCCGCAAAGCGGCGGCCACCCGCGATAAGCCTTCACGGATGCGAGAATTGACGGAGTGGGCGTTCTTCGGTGTTTCCATACTTGTTAAATATAGGAATCCTATCTAATTGGCAAATGGAAACTTGTGTGATCTCGCAATCCGCAGAGATGGGCGTTCTTCAGACAAAGCGCGGGCCCGTCAACAATGCGCCCGGCGAGGCACTGACGGGCTGCAAATCAGCTGCTCATGACCGCTGCTATCATGATCGCAGCAAACGCGATCATCATGACACTGCCGAGAACCACCGTGACGACGGCATTGGCCGAGATGTATGTGCCTGCGACACCGCCAATGATGGCGGGCCACTGGCTCCGTCCCTTGCCCGAATTCATCGGATGGCCACATGAGGGGCAGGCGAAGGCCTTGTCAGAAACTTTTCCGTTGCAATCCGGGCAAGCTGTGAGGGCCATGTCAATCTCCTGTCTTGATTGCGAATTCGACGCGCCTGTTCTTCTGACGTCCCGCGGGGTTGTCGTGTCCATCGGCGGTTACGTTGTGCGCCACCGGCTGGCTTTCTCCTTTGCCCGCCACCGTCGTGCGGCCTTCGGCGACAGACAGCTTTGCCAAAGCTTCTCGAACAGATAACGCGCGTCGCTCCGACAGGCGCTGATTGTAAGTATCGCTGCCCTTGGAATCGGTGTGTCCTGTGATTGATACCGGCGCGTCCGGCATGGTCTTCAGTATGCCCGCCAACTCAGCCAGAACAACAGCGGCTTCCGGCCGAATGTCCGCCTTGTCGAAATCGAAAAGCACGTCGCTTGGAAGGTCGACGACGATGCGATCCTTTTCCTGACGCGCTCCCAGTGCCGAAAGGGTTGCTTCGGTCTTGAGCCGCGTTCCTTCGTCCATGCTCTTTAGCGAGAAAGACGATCCGCCCTGCGACAACCCGGCTGAGCTTGTGTTGTCGCGAAGTGTCAATCGCGAGGCGGGGAGGGAGATTTCGGAGAACCGGGATGGTTGATCGCCAACCCTGGGGCCGTCTGAGACGACCGTGTAGGCCTGCGCCGATGCTGGCACGATCAGGAGCGACAGCCCTATGGCGAAGACGCCTCTCACGGCGCAAGATCCAGCGGAAGCGTCACGCCAGGTGCGCTGGTGTCCTCGCCGGTTTTACCGGGGTTGAAAACGAGCGTCAGGCGTTCGGTTCCTGTTGGGATTTTTCCCGGGAATACAAGGTCGCCTTCCATCGTCTGGCCGTTGGAAATGCGCATCCATTTATTATCAGTGATCTGTCTCAGGTGAAGTTTCTGGTCGGCTCCGTCGCCCCAGGCGAGAAAGGCGTTCTCGTCGTCGTTCATGTTGATGAAGTTCGTCTGATGGCTGTCGAAGCTGGCGAGCACCCGCACTGTCGTCGCATCCTCGCCGAGCGTCACCGACTTGACTTGCACAGTTAGGCCCACCGGTGTGCTGACCTGCCCCCCATCGATCTCCACGCTTCGCCCTTCTGCCAGGGCCAGAGTGGGACTTAGAAGCGAAAGTAGAACGGCTCCAGTTTTCAGCATGCGCGAAGGCTCCCTAGGTTTTAATCACTTTCTGGTTGAATGAATCTTAGGGCGCGAACGAGAAATGTCATTGTGTTTGCGTCTTACTGCGTCGTGCGCAGCCGCGACTGTTGCCATTTGGCGACAGCCAATGGTTCGTCGTCCTGGTGTTCGTCTTGAGCCACCAGGTGCCGGCGATACGCAATGAAACCGGAAAGATAGTGCTCGACATCGTCGATCCGTGTTCGAAACGCGTGGTGACGAATGAAGAATGAGCCAGCGACCCGGTCGGGCTCTTGCATGTCCATGGCAAGTTCGGGCCAGAAGTGGCCGTTGAGAAGATGATACGCGCGCCGCGTGAGCGCTTTATCGAACGCACCGAGATCCACGCATGCGAGAAGATGTCCGTGTTTCGGGTCCCTTTCCAAGCGGGCGAAGACCTCACGGGTCGCCATCATCAGTTCGAGCAGTGTAGGAAAGGTGGTGAGGCGCCGCGAAACGAAATCCAGGTGGTCAGCAATATTGTCGATTGCGAAGCGGTAGTAGCGCTCCTCGGGGCAGTGATGCGTGAGGTCCCTGGCGCAGTAGGCCAGCCAGTGATCATGGTGTCGGGCGTGGCCGGCGTCGATGAACGTATCGAAGGCCGCGCGCGCTGCCGTTAACAAACTCGTGTCCGCCGTCAGATCGTATAGACGCAGAAGTGCCAAAACCGCTTCGCCATCGTAATAGACGATGCGAAAGGCCTGCTTGGTGCACAGGCTCGGATAATGCAAAACGTGGCGGAAGCCGCCACTTTCCCGGTCTTGCATGAAACACAGGCCTGCCGCCAGACGATGCATCAGCGCAAGATGGCCGCGATCGCCGCTCACTCTTGCGTGCTCGACAAGTGCGATGATCGCGGCTGCGTTGCCGCCGAGCTTGATCTCGCCATCGGCTTCCACCAGGAATGCAGCCTTCGTTCCGTCGGGCAGCATCACATCCCGGATCAGCGTGGAGACCATGAAGTAGAGGGATCGCTTGATCGCCTCCGCCAGGATCGTGCTGTCGGTGACCGCAAGCGCTTCGACCATGGCATAGGTCGTGCTGGCGTGCCTGAGTGCATTGTAGTTTTCGATACGGCGGCCGAAGGCGGCGTGAAAGCCGTAGTGGAAGCGTCCCGCCCGGTCGACTTGCCGCGCCAGATAGTCGGCTCCGTCGTCAATGAGCGATGTCACCATTGGAACCGTGAGGCGCTCCACGACCCGCCGGCCAGCATTGCGGCCGGTCGGGTAGAGATCGTGGATCAGATCGCCGTCAAAGAACACACCTTTCGATGTGAAAATGTGGACGGGCGTCGCATCGTCGAGACGGGGAGACGGGCGGTCGGGAAAGCGGCGACGCGCATAGGTGCTGAAGTTGGGTTCGTTGATGCCTGCCATGGCTTCGCCAGCGCCGCGGTCGAGCATGGCATTGGCGTTCAGCTCCTGTTCGATGAACGCCCGCTCGAACCTTTCGTCCAGGCTCAGACCGAAGCGAAAGTAATTGCGCTTGGTTTGAGCCAGGATCGTGCCCAGCGCTGCAAGTGACGAGGGCGCCACTGCCATCGGCCAATCGACGCGCAGCCAGAAACGATCACCAATCAGGCGTCGACGCAGATCCATCACCCTGTCAACGCCGATGTTCCAGGCGGCATCGAAGTCTGCGTCGCTTACCGTTGTCACCACCGCCCGCTCGCTTCCGTCGGTGAACGAGAAGAACAACACGACCGTGGGATAGGGATGGGGCAATTCCTGCCGGTTTGCGCGAACGTGCTCGCGCAAACCCGCCAGATCGCCTGCCGCTATCGCTTTCGAGCTCATGCGTCAGCGTTCCCGCATGGCTTCGCGCGCTTTGTTGAACGGCTTGATCAGGTAGTCGAGTACGCTCTTCTCACCCGTATGGATATCGACGGTGGCGATCATTCCAGGCGAGATCGGAAACTCCTTGCCGGCGCCGTTTCTCAGTGCGTCTTTGTCCGTCTTCACGAAGACCCGGTAATAATAGATCTTGGGATCGACCTCATCCTGGATCGTGTCGGGCGAGATCGTTACCACCTTGCCGTCCAAGCCACCATAAATGGCGTAGTCATATGCGGTGATCTTCACTGTCGCGCGCTGATCGGGGTGGACGAAGGCGATGTCGCGCGGCGACATGCGCGCTTCGATCATCAATTGGTCGCCGAGCGGTATGATGTCCATCAGCTTGCCGTTTGGCGGCACGACACCACCGATCGTGGACACCTCGACATTTTTGACGATGCCGCGAACGGGCGAGCGCAGGGTCAGCCGCGAGAGGCTGTCGGTGCGTCCCTTGATGACCGATCGAAGCGATGCGACATCGGCGTTCGCCTTGGAAAGCTGTTCGCGCGCCTCGACGATGTACTGCGTCTCGACCTCGACCTTCTTGAGTTCGAGTTCGGCTTGTTCGCGCTTCAACCGGATAATCTCAACGCTGCTGGCAGCTCCCATCTTGGTGAGCCCTTCGTTCACACTGAGCTCCTGATGGATCAGTCCCAGGGCTTCGTTGATCCACCGCAACGTTTCCTTCAGATTTCCCTGGCGAGCCTCGTAGAGCTTGGTCTCTGTGGCGGTTAGGTCGGGATAATCGTTGAGCTCCTTCGGAAAGCTGAGAGGTGCCTGGTTCACCTCGGCCGTCAACCGCGCCGCACTCGCCAAGGCGGCGCGGTACTTGGCCGTCGATTCACCCACGGCAGACTCGGTGATCGTCGGGTCGAGCTGCGCCAGCAGCTGCCCTGCCTCGACGATCTGGTTTTCCTGCACCATTAGCGTTGAGACGATCCCGCCTTCCAGCGATTGGATCACCTGCTCGCGGCGGATCGGAACCACCTTGCCGTCCCCGGTCGAGACTTCGTCGAGAACAGAGTAGTTCGCCCAGACAACCCCGATGACGAGGATGAGCGCGAGCAGCTTGACGACCCTGATGGCGCCCGAAAGGCGCATCGCGTCGTCGCCGCCGAAGTGCCAGCTATCGTCGATGGCGCGAGAGAAGGATGTGCTCATGGCGTGCCGCTCCCGTGCGACGGGTGTTGTTCGAAAGCCTGTTCGAGCCTTTGGCGCTGGCCGAGCGCGCTTTCCGGCGGATACGTCGCTGGTTCTCCCCTTAACAACCGGAGCGCCTCTTCTTTCGGCGCGTCTACGACGACGCGGCCCTTGTCGAGCGCCACGATACGGTCGATCAAGTCGAGGACGCGCATCCGGTGTGTGGCAATCACCACTGTCTTACCGCGGCACCAGACCGCGAAGCGACGTATGAAAAGGCGTTCCGTCGTCTCGTCCATCGAGGCCGTCGGCTCGTCCAGCAGGACCACTGATGGGTTGCGGATCAGCAGGCGTGACAAAAGCAGCGCCTGTTGTTGGCCGCCCGACAGTCCGCGCCCGCCTTCGTCGATCAAATGATCCAAGCCCTTCGGCATCGTGCGGATGAAATCGTCGGCGCCCGTCATCTGCAACGCTTCGAGAACGGCCTGCTGCGACGCGCTTTGTGCGCCCAGAAGAACATTTTCGCGGATTGTGCCGTGAAACAGCCGCGAATTCTGGGTCAGTAGGCCGACTTCGCGCCTGAGGTCATTGGGGTCTATCTGTTCCATCGCCAGGCTGTCGATCAGCACCTCGCCCGATGCCGGCTCGATCTGGCCGGAAAGTGCCTGGAGCAGCGTCGATTTGCCAGCGCCGTTCTTGCCGAGGAGGGCGACAGTTTCTCCCGCGTCGATCTTGAGCTCCGTCAGTGACAAAGCGGGTTTGCCAGAGGGCTGTCCGTAGTAATACTGCGTATTGCGGAACTGGTATTGGCCAAGCAGCGAGCCGACCGATAAACGGGTCTCGGCCGGCGGGTGGTCGACAGGCATTTTCATGATCATGTTGAGGCTGTGAAGCCCGATCTTGGCATGCTGGAAGCGGCTGAGAACCTGGGTCAGTTGCGCCATCGGCGCCATCATCCGCGAACCGAGGATGGAGCATGCAACAAGCGAACCGGTGCTCATGTCTCCCTTCATTACGATCGGCGCGCCGCAAAAGACGATGACGGCGAAAACGCCCGTCTGGACGCTGTGGCCCCAGCCGGTGAGGATGCTGGTGATGTAGCGCAGGCGGACCTGCGCATCGGCACTGGCATTGTTGAAGCTGTTCCATTTCTCCTGGAAAACGCCTTCTGCCTGCAGGGCCTTGATATCCTCGATACCCTGGACGGCTTCGACTAGCATGGCATTGCGCAGGGAAGCCTCGCGCATGGCCTGGCCGGCGCATTGTTTCAGCTTGCGTTGAGCAAGCAGCCCGGGCGCGATCATCAAGATGAGAGCAACCGCCGGAATAGCCGCGAGCCAGCCGCCGATCAGCGCCATCAGAGCCAGAAACACGAAAAAAAACGGCAGGTCGGCAATCGCGGCGACCGTCGTCGATGTGAAGAGGTCACGCACCTGCTCAAGGTCGCGTAGCTGCGCGATGAACGTACCCGTCGCCTTGGGCCGGTTCTGATTGCGCACCCGCAGCGCGTGCCCGAAGACCACGTCCGAAATCTTGATATCCGCGCGCTTACCGAGAATGTCGATGATGAGCGTCCTGATTTTGCGCATGATGAAATCGAATACGATCGCCAGCATGACACCGATGAAGAGGACGATCAGCGTACTCATGGAGTTGGCCGGCACGACGCGGTCATAGACCTGCATCGAGAACAGGACGCCGGTCACCGACATCGCGTTGGCAACGAGGGATGCGAGCAGCACGTAGCCGTAGGGGCGCAGGTCGTCCAGGGCGAGCTTTCGAAACCAGCCATGCGTGTCCGGCGCGATATAGGCATCGACACGCTCGTCCGTGCGGGTGCGCGTATCGCGGGCGACCAGCAGATGCGCAATGCCGTCCTTGAGATGCGTGAGCGGAATCCATGTCCACTGGCCGTTATCCTCCGCGAAGGTGATCTTCGCCTCACCGTCGCCAAGCTCGGTGATCAGGCCGACCGAGCCGTCGGTGAGCTCGAGAAGCATCGGCAGCCGCCGGCGGGTGATGCCGCTCTCAACAGGCTCCACCGGCTTGACGTCGAGGCCGAAGCGGCGCGCCAGCTTTTCGATCCGACGCAATCCGGCCGTCGGCTCCTGCATGATGGGCAGATAGCTGTTGGCCGATCGTGAGTGGGCAATACCGTAGTGGCTGGCGAGCAGCCCCGTTACCTCGATCCAGCGCAGAGCACGCACGTCGTTCGGTGCCGCAGTAGGGTCCGTTCGCGCCGACTGTGGTCCGACGGGATGGCTGTGTTCACCGGTGGCCTGAGGGGTGCCGCGCTCGGTCGCTCTGTTGTTTGTCACGTCCATCGCAGATCTCCCGAGCCTTCTACACGACCGGCAACTTGTGTGATGCCAAGTCGTCGTCAGGCTTGATCGGGTCGAACGGGTCGATCGGCGCCGACACTGCGGGTTCGGCCGTAATCACCGGCGCTGGCGTGTCGGAGACAGCTGGAGCAAGCGCCGCAGCGGCATTGGCGACGCCGGCATCGTGCGACAGACTGGCGAGGCCCGACAGATCTATCTCCTGTCCGCCCTGATCGGGGATGAGAGCGGCGCTGCCGTCCGCGACCGGGTGTGCCATCGCATCGTCGGCGGCATGCGTCGTGCTCACAGTGTCGTGCGTGGTGTCGGCTCTTTGTTCAGCCGCCGTATGCGTGCTGTCGTGGCTTGCGTCCAATGCGTCGCCATCTGCCACGGCAAGGCTGATGACCCCGGCCGTTGCTGCCGTGGCGGTGGACGTATCGTGCACCCCAACGCCTATGCTCAGATCAGCGTTGAGCGCATTCCCCGTGTCGGGATCGAACACCGTAACGGTGAAATGGTCGGTGCCGCCCGACGCCACGCCAGCATCGGGGGTGTAGGTGTAACTTCCGTCGGCGTTGATCACCAGCGTGCCGAAGCTTCCAGCCACGCTGACGCTGCCATTGACGATCGCATGCGCATGTCCGCCAAAAGCGACAGAGCCGATCTGCAAATCGTCGACGCCTGATCCGGACGCTGCGCTGTCGATGAAGTTGCCGGTGGCCTTTTCTCCGACAGCAAGCGTTACGTGCTCGGTCAGGTCAGTGGCCACGACGGAAATGTCGCGGGTCAGCGCGACGCCGATATTGACCCCGGCGTCGGGCACCAGCGTTGCACGATAGGTGCCTGCAGGAATGTCATGCAACGCAATCGTCCCATGCGTGCCGCCCAGCCCGAGAAGATCAAGAGCGAGAATGCCGTTCTGGACCTGGTTGCCGAGATCCCCGGGGCGAATCCAGGCGCCACCTTGGAAACGCTCGATGATGACCGTGTAGCTGCTGAGCACGCCAATCTGCAAAAGTCCGGCGATGCCGAGGTCGATGGAAACGTTATTGGTGTTCTGGCTGAGATCGAAGTTGACGACCGGCTGGTTTGCTGAGCCGAGGTTGACGCTCGCCAGCGTGCCGATGTTCAGGCCCAGCAGGTCGAACTGCGTGTCGTGCGCGGTCGATGGTTGCGCCTCGGGCACCTCTGTGACCGTGCGGTCGAGAAACGCCGTGTTGCTGGCGTTGGAGAGACTGAAATCCAGACCAGGAGCGAGGATATCAGTGGGAAGCGAGATGTTTCCGGATGCGTCATGCAGCGTGACCTCCAATTGCCCGCCATTGACCTGTGCCGGCGACAGCCCGATGCTGAATGCCCCATCGACACCCACCAGACCAGTGCCGACAATGGTTCCATTGGCATTCACGATGTTGACGGTCGATCCGGCCTCGCCGTGACCCGTCACCTCGGTTCCCGAGGCGTTGACGGCAAGGCTGGTGGGGGCGTCGGGCGGCAGCAAATCCGTGGTTCCGATCGAGCCGGGATCGGAGGCGTTGCCGGCGACGTCCTTGAGGACGACCGTCAGCGCTCCGCCATCGGCCTGTGCCGGCGAAAGCGTGGCGCTGAAGGCGCCGCTGGCGTCCACAAGGGCTGTTCCGACCGCAACGCCGAGCGCGTTGAAGATCGTCGCCGTCGCACCGACTTCGCCATGACCCGACAGGGTCGAGCCGCCGCTGCCAAGCACAAGATCAGTTGGAGCAGTTGGCGCCACGAAATCAGGCGTACCCGTGGCTCCCGGCGCCGAGGTGTTTCCGCTGGCATCCCGCTGCACGACTTCGAGTGGTGCCCCGGTAACCTGGGCGGGAGAGAGGCCGATCGTGAACGCCCCGTTCGATGCGACCACGCCGGTTCCGACCACCACACCGGCAGCATTCGTCACTGTCACGGTGGCGCCGGCCTCGCCGGTGCCTGAAAGCGAGGTTCCCGTCGCATTGACGCCAAGCCCGGCTGGCGCGTCGGGGGCGGTCAGGTCCGTGGTCGCAGCCGTTGCCGGCGTCGATGCATTCCCTGCGGCGTCGGCCAGCACCACGGAAAGATTTTCGCCGGTGGCCTGGGACGGCGACAATGGCACGGTAAAGACACCGTTTGTGCCGACCGTTGCGGTGCCGACTTCATCGCCGGCCGCATTCTTGACTGTTACCGTCGCACCCGCTTCGCCGCGGCCTGTCAGCACCGTTCCCGCGCTGTTGACGGCAAGGTTGCTGGCTGCGTCGGGCGCGGTCAGGTCCGGCGTCCCAATCGTTCCGGGTTGCGATGTTCCGCCACCGTCGGTCAAGGTGACCCGTAGATCGCCGCCATCGACCTGTGGTGGATTGAGGGCTATCTCGAAGGTGCCGTTGGTCGCTACCGTTCCTGTCGCGATCACAGTGCCGTCGGCTCGCGAAACGGTAACGGTAGTGCCGGCCAGGCCGCTACCTGTCAGCTCCGTTCCAGTGTCGTTCACGTCAAGGTTATCGGGCGCTGCGGGAGCGCCCGGGTCGGGAGCAAGCACGGTGGCGGCGGTCGAAATGTTGCCGGCGACGTCCGCCTGGATCACGGTCAGCGTTTGTCCGTCGAGTTGTTCCTGCGAAAGAGGAACGCTGAAGGTGCCGTTGGCGCCGACGGTTGCCGTCCCGAGGATAGTGCCGGTCGGCCCAGTGACGGTCACTTTCGCGCCGGCCTCGCCGAGACCCGTCAATTGCAGGCCATTGCCGCTTACCATCAACGCCGTCACTGCATCCGGTGCCTGGATATCCGTCAACGGTAGGGTTGCGGCCTGAGAGGCATTGCCGGCCGCATCCTGCAGGGTGATTTCCAGGCTGCCACCTTGCGTCTGCGGTGGATCGAGGGTGATCGTGAAGGTGCCGTTGGTCCCAACGAGCCCCGTGCCCACGGTGACGCCGTCGGCGTCCTTGACCGTCACCGTGGCGCCGGCTTCACCACTCCCGGTCAGGACCGCGCGCGTTATATCGACGGCGACATTGCTCGGCGCCAGCGGTGCGGTGAGATCGGGGGTCGCAATCGAAACAGCGTCTGAGGGGTTTCCGGCAGCGTCCTCCAGCCGCACGGAGAGATCGTCGCCGCTCGCCTGCGCCGGATTGAGCGTGATCGAGAAGGCACCGTCTGGGCCGACGCTGCCGGTCGCGACCGGCTCGCCCGCTGCATTGGTGATAACGACGGTCGCGCCGGCTTCGCCACGCCCCGTCAGCAGCGTTCCCGACACGTTAAGTGAAAGATTGGTGGGAGCATCAGGTTCGAGAAGATCGGCCGATGGCACTTGAACGGGAGCCGAGGCGTTGCCAGCGGCATCCGTCACCACAACGCCAAGATTGCTACCGTCTATCGGCGCCGGTGCGAGCGCCACGGAAAAGTGACCGTCGTCGCCGATCGTCGCCGTTCCAATGGGATCGTCGTTTGCCGCTGTCACGGTTACCTTGGCGCCCGGTTCGCCCTGACCGCTCAAGGTCTTTCCGTCGTCGGCAACCACAAGCGTCGTCGGTTGGCCCGGTGCGGTGAGGTCGGGGGTGGAAACGGTGGCAGTGGCCGATTGGTTGCCCGCAGGATCCGTGAGCGTGACGGTCAACGCGCTGCCATCGGCCTGAGCGGGAGAGAGCCCGACGGTCAGAAGTCCGCCCGGAGAGACCGTCGCTGTGCCCACCACCGTTCCTGCGGCATTGGTCACGGTCGCCGTGGCCCCGGCCTCGCCATGTCCAGTAAGAACAGTTCCAGCACCGTTGACGTTAAGATCGGATACGGCGGCTGGAGCAGAACTATCCGTCGTGCCGATCGCCTGCGATGCGGATGTGTTGCCGGCCGTGTCCTGAAGGACCACGCTCAAAGGGCGCCCGTCCGCCTGCCCGGGATTGAGCGTGACGCTGAATGTTCCATCGGCCCCGACCAGACCGGTTCCGACCAATACGCCGTCGGCGGTCGTGACCTTTGCCGTGGTCCCAGCTTCGCCGTGCCCTGTGAGAAGTGTGCCTGTCGCGTTGACGTTAAGATCGGATGGGGCAGGGGGAGCCAAATGATCCGGGGTCGTCACTATGGCGGGAGGCGAATTGTGACCAGCCGCGTCGGTCAGCGTGACCTGCAGCGCACCGCCATTGGCTTGCGCCGGTGCCAGCGAAACGACGAAGGTGCCGTTCGGCAGAACCGTTCCCGTTGCGACTGCATCGCCGGCGGCGTTCTTGACGGTTACCGTTGCTCCCGGTTCACCCCGGCCGACAAGAAGCGTTCCGGCATCGTTGACATCAAGATTGGTCGCCGCAGCCGGATCAATAAGATCGGGCGAGGCGATGATGCCGGGCTGTGATGTGCCATTGAGGTTTGACAGCACAACGTGCAGATCGCCGCCATCGGTTTGCGGCGGTGCCAGCGTTATCGAAAACGTACCGGCCTCAGAGACCTGGCCTGTTCCGACAACGACCCCGGCGGCATTGGTGACCTTGACGGTAGTGCCGCTCGTACCTTCGCCGGTGAGGATCGTGCCGAGCGCGCTGACGACAAGATCGGTGGGTGCTGGAGGAGCGTCGGGATCCGGAGCAAGGACAGAGCCGGGCAGCGAATGATTTCCGGCAGCATCCGTCAACACGACGGTTAGCGGGACGCCGTCGGTTTGGGCGGGATCGATTACAACGGTGAATGTGCCATTCGGGTTGACGGTGTCCGATCCGAGCGTGACGCCCGCGGCATTGGTAACGGTAACGGTAGTACCCGGCTCGCCACGGCCCGATACCGTCGTTCCGGCATCGTTGACAAGCAGACCAGTCGGCATGTCTGGCGCTTGATGATCAATCAGGTTGAGGGTAGCTAGAACCGACTTGTTGCCCGCCGCGTCCGTCAGTACGACGCCGATCGCGCCGCCCTGTGTCGGGGCCGGGGACAAGGTGACGCTAAAGCTGCCATCATTGGCAACTGTTCCACGTCCAATCGTAACGCCATTGGCATCCGTGATAGTAACCGATGTTCCGGCCTCACCATGGCCGGTCAGCACCGCGCCGCCCTGTGCGGTGGCAAGCCCGGTCGCTTGATCCGGAGCGATCAGATCCGGCGTGCCGACGGTTGCCGCGGTCGACGTATTGCCGGCGCTGTCGGTGAGCGTGACGGTCAGCGCGCCGCCGTCTGCTTGCGCAGGGCCAAGGGTGATTGAAAAGACGCCGTTGGCACCGACTGTTCCCGTCCCAACGACCTGGCCAGCTGCATTGGTGATTGATACGGCCGCGCCGGCTTCTCCAAGCCCGGTGAGCGCTGTACCCGTTCCATTGACATTGAGATTGGTAGCGGCGGACGGCGGATCCGTGTCGCCGTCGGAATCAGAGTCAGAATCGGCATCGGCGTCCGCATCAGCGTCGGAGTCCGCGTCTGAATCACTGTCATCGCCCGAAGAGCTACCGCCGCCGCCTCCGGCGGCCATCGCAAGGCCGCCCGCTGCAAGCGCTAGCGGCAGCGCTATCCCGAGTACGGATCCGGCGCCGGTACCAGCTCCGGCGCCAACCAACTGGTCGACCGCGCCCGCGGGTTCGAAGGCAATGTCGCCGGCTGCATCGGTAACGTCGCCGATCCACACCTTGCCGGAAGGATCTTGAAGCAGCAGCTCGCTCTGCTCGCCGCCCTGGCTGTTATAGAACCCGTGGATATCAATGGCGTGGCCATCTTTGAGATGGATAATGAGGTCGTTGCCAGAGCGGGTGGTCGAGACGATGTCGCTGGGCGACAGGGAAAGCTTCACCGTGCTTGGTCTTTCGAGGACGATTTTGTCCTCAGCCATCGTTGTCGTCTTGCCACTTACCTTGTCCGAAACACTTGCGACCATCGACAGGCTCCTCATCAGTACGGTATCGCATCAGCAGGCAATCATTCGCGGTCACGCCCGCTTGCGCGGTCGCGTTCAACATGTTGCCCTCGTGTTGTGTGTGCCGCCTCCCAGAAACGACGGGAGGCTCCGGGTCATTGCCCGGAAAGCGTCCGCGTACTTTAGAACCTGTCACAATATGCGGCAGGTTCAACCGCAAGAATGGACGCGATGTCACTTACAATTTAGAGATTATGAAATAGCTCGTTAGGCTTATGGGCAAGCGTTCCGCAACGGGACAGCCGAAAACGGATGCTCGCCGTCATTCTCATGGCTCTTGGCAGCGAGCTGCCCGTTTGCGGAACAGCACCGTGGGGCTGATATTCAAGCTGGACCGGGTGCTTTGGATTTGCCGCCGATATTGTCGACACGGCTCGTGGAGCCGGATGTTAGCCCAAAGAGATCACGCAGCCGACCGGCGGCGTAGGCGCACTCGATATTCAGCTTATAGAGATCGAAACGCGTATTGATCGCATCGAAGCGTGCTGCATGGAGTTCCTGATCGGCATTAAGGACATCGAGCAGCGTACGTGTTCCAAGATCCAGGAACTGCTTCTGATAGAGATCGCGCGTCTCTCGCATCATCGGCTGCCGTGATTCCAGCGATCTCAACAGCGCAGTCAGGCTCAGCACCTGTGCGCTGGACTGGTTCCAGCTCGTCTGGGCATCGAGCGTTGCCGCGGCAAGTGCGGCTTCCGATGACTGCGCGGCGTATTTCGCGGCATTCTGTCGAGCCTTGAAGGCGCCGCCATTATAGAGATCGCCCTTTATCTTGAGGCCGACAATGTAGTCGGGATCCTCCTTGCTGTCCCACATGTCGACCTGGCCCGTTGCCTCGACCGCAAGGGTTGGCAGCATCTCGGCGCGGGCGAGCTTGACGCGGGCGTCCGCCTCCCGCTTGCGCGACTTTGCTGCGACTACGGCGGGTACAGTATCCCATGGCGGCGGCGAACCGGCGCAGGCACGGTCCAGTTCCGCCGGCAAGGCCGATGTGAGTTCAACCGGCCGCGTCGCACCCACAAGCGCGTTGAGCGTGCTCGACCATCGCTGCTTTTGCGCGCTGATTTCGATCGCACGAGATTCAGCGGTCTGCACACGCGCCTGCGCCTGCAGCTTGTCGGATCGCGTGCTGGCACCGCGATCCGTTCTTGCTTCGACGAGCTTGGCGATCGATTGCACGTCGTCGATCTGATTGGTCGCCACACCAGAGAGGTTCTGGGCACGCAGAACCTCCATTGATGCCAGTGCGGTATCCCTGATCACGTCGTCAACGCTCGCGAGAAACTCGGCCTTTCTGACGTCTTCGACCGCGGTTTCTGCCTCTACTCGACCCGACACCTTGCCGAAGTCATATATCATTTGGCTGGCCGTGAGATTGAAGCGCGGTGCCCAAGAGCCGCGATCGTCCCGCTCAAAGCCGAAGTTCACGCCGCCGCCTACCGAGGGAAGATACCCTGATCTGGCGTCAGCAATATTCTCACCTTGTTCCTTTATCCGCCCTATTGCCTCACGAATTGCCGGGTGCCAGTCGACAGCGCGACGTACCGCCGAACCCATGTTGGAAACGGGCGCTTCCGGTTCAGTCGCTACCTTCAGTGGCGCGCCCGCAGAGTTTGTGCTTGTGGCAGTGATCGATCCTGTGTGATTGGGCTCTGTGGTCGATGGAGTAGGTTTTTGCGCGCAGGAGAGCTGCACGGCCGCAATCGCGGCGATGAGGCCAAGCGGCCAGCGGCCAAAATGCATTCCGGGGCTCCCTAGACCGGAGATAGCGACTGCAACCGGCCCACGCGACACCAACGGCTGGTAGATATCCACGCATTTGGATGATGCAACTATAGGTGATTCGTTTCTTTGCGCAAAAAGAAAGATCCCGGGAAATGACAAGCATAGGTGGCGGCCACTCGCCTGACGAAGCTTCGCAGAGGAGAACTTGCGTTCGAAGATCAGGGCCAGCCAACGCTAGACGAGGGCTTCAGAGGTTTACGGGCCATGTCAAAACGGCAAGAAGAATTGGTGACGCCGCACTTGCGTGCATCTTTTTGCGTCGTAGCACCACCCAACTTTATTAAGCCCCATCAGTTGGAAATGCATTGCGTGCGTTCAGCCGGGGACACAAAGGCCTCGCGTGTTGCCCGCGAGGCCCCACCCAGTGGATGCGGGTGTAATCGCTCGTCATGAGCGCAAACTTATAGGGTATCCACTATGCGAGCACGTCAATAGATACCAGCCGCCCACTTCTGGGCGGGTCGCCCGCTGAACCTGTCTCGGTGGTTGCCTAGTCAGATACTAGCATCATTGCGAGCGCCATCACGCCAGTTCGGAGGCTGGAGGCAAGTCGGGAGTTAGGCCTGACGTGCGGTTGAACGCACCGGCAACCTTGCGTACCGAGACGCGCGGCAGCCGGTGCGCAAGATTGTAGCCGTGTATCGACGGACCTGGCCTTCTGCTCTCGATCCGTGCCGATCATCCACTGCAGCGGCAGCTCGATCTTGATCCAGGTTTCATCGATGAACGCGAAGCAACGGGGTCGTGATGACCTCGCGGAAGCAGCTTTGTGAAATATATTTCTTAGTGTGAATTATATTGACTATCATTCGCTCTTACCTTTTACTGCCTTTATCGAACTTCGAGGAGGAGGTTCGGTTTCAACGCGATCAGCGGCGTCTACGTGACGCTCTCGGGCTTTTGGGAGGGGCTACGGCCTCGAGGAGGAATCTTGCGCAAATTTATTGGCTCGACCGCCATCATGGCGGCTCTTGCAACCACGTTGCATGCCGGCACCGCGGCGGCCGCAACGGACAATCCATTCCGTTGCAAACCTGGCGAAAAATATGTGATGAATGTGATGGTTTCGGGCGTGGAATACTGGTTCCCCGTCTATGAGATGTTCAAGCAGGCCGGCCAGCAGTTCGGCTGCGAGACGCAGTACACTGGCACACCGGAATATGACGTCAACAAGCAGATAGCCAGTTTCGACCAAGCGCTGGCGCAAAACCCGGCCGGGATTCTCGTTCACCCGATGAACTCCGATCCGTTCATCGAGCCAATTAACCGCGCCATTGGCCAGGGTACGGCGGTGGTCACATTCGCAGCCGACTCGCCGCTTTCGAAACGCATCTCCTTCATTACCTCGGACAACACACGCGAAGGCATCTATGCCGCCGACGCTATTGCCGAGAAGATGGGTGGCAAGGGCGAATATGCGGTGCTCGAAAATCCGGGCCAGGACAACCACGACAAGCGCATCGCCGCTTTTGTCGGCCGCATGGAGACGAAGTGGCCTGAGATGAAGCTTGTTGGCCGCGCGGCATCAAACCAGGATCCCACCAAGGCCTATCAGGGGCTCTCGAGCATCATCCAGGCCAATCCGAACCTGGGCGCCGTGTTCATGCCTGAGGCGAATTCGGCGATCGGCGCGTCGCAGGCGAGCAAGGAAAACGGCGGCAAAGTGCTTGTCATGTGCGCCGACGTCAACGCAAACATTCTCGACATGATCAAGGCAGGCGATGTCTTTGGCTCGATCAATCCAAACCAGGGGATGCAGGGCTACATGGGTTTCATGCTTCTGTGGCTGGCCAAGCACCCCGAGCTGATCGACCCCATGAACGATGCCAAGCGCGCGGGCTTCAACCCGATGAGCATCCCTGTTGTCGACAACGGTCTTTCCATCGTCACTGCCGAAAATGCCGACGACTTCTACTGGGACAAGCAAGGGGATCGAGGAATAACCTCCCGAGCACACACCATCCGCGTGATATGGCGCGGATGGTCATCTATGGAGGAGGAGGTAAAGATGGCTGAACCGGTTCTGTCGATACGTGGCGTTAGCAAGCAATTCGGCGCTATCCAGGCGCTGACGAATGTCGATTTCACCCTCGAGAAGGGGGAAGTACATGCGCTGTGCGGCGAAAATGGCGCCGGGAAGTCGACGCTCATGAACATCATCGCCGGCGTTGTGCAGCCGACGGATGGAGAGATCCGCGTCGACGGTGAGGCCGTGCGGATATCCTCACCAGCCGCTGCGCAATTGCTTGGTATCGGGCTCGTCCACCAGGAGATCGCGCTTTGCCCTGATGCGACGGTCGCCGAAAACATGTTCATGGCGGCCACCAACCGCCGTCGCTCACCCTTCATGAACTATCGGAGGCTGGAGCGTAACGCGCAGACTGTTATGAACCGGCTTGCCGCCATCGACGTTCGCCGCAAGGTCGCCGAGCTACCGATTTCCAGCCAGCAACTCGTGGAGATCGCCAAGGCGTTGACACTCGATTGCCGCGTGCTGATCCTCGACGAACCGACCGCTGCCCTGACGGAAACCGAAGCGCAGCAGCTTTTCTCGATCATCCGTGATCTCAAGTCGAACGGAATCTCGATCATCTATATCAGCCACCGCATGGCCGAGATCTTCAGCCTCTGCGACCGCGTGACTGTGTTGCGCGATGGCCGGCATGTCTGCACCGATCGTATCGCTGACGTGACCCCGGATGATGTCGTTCGCCGCATGGTTGGCCGCGAAATCACCCAGCTCTACCCGGACAAGCTCGCATCCGCGGATGTTGGCGGTGAGATGATCCTCGATGTTGACGGCCTCAGTGATGGCAAGCGGTTCCATGATGTGTGCCTTGATTTGCGCAAGGGCGAAATTTTGGGTCTCGGCGGCCTCATCGGTTCCGGCCGCACGGAGATTGCCGAAGGCATTTGCGGACTTCGTCCGCGCACAGGAGGCTCCATTCGCCTGCACGGCAAGTCGGAGACGATCAATACATATCCGGATGCGGTCAAGGCCGGCATCGTTTACCTCTCGGAAGACCGCAAAGGCTCGGGCGTGTTCTTGGACATGCCAATCGCCCGGAATATCTCGGTGTTGAACCTCAACGCCCTCACCAATCGCGCAGGCCTACTGAACGGCCGTGCAGAAGCAGCCCTCGCAAAGGACCTTGCGCGGCAGCTCGGCGTGCGCATGGGTGGCGTCGAGGCTCCGGTCAAATCACTTTCAGGTGGCAACCAGCAAAAGGTCGCGATTGCCAAACAGCTCGCGGTCAAACCAAAGGTTATCCTGATGGACGAACCGACGCGCGGCATCGACGTCGGTGCGAAGACGGAGATCCATCGCCTCTTGAGGGAGCTTGCGCGCTCCGGTATCGGCATCGTCGTCATCTCCTCGGAGATGCCAGAATTGCTCGGGCTTTGCGACCGGGTTCTGGTGGTCAGGGAGGGACGAATAGCGGGTGGACTTAGTGGGGACGACATGACGGAAGAGGCGGTGATCCGTCTGGCATCAGGGATCAGCACGGCAAGGACGGCAGATCATGCCGCGTGATGATGCAAGGGGAGAAACGGGCATGGCGACTGATACGATGACGGCGCAGATAAGCAAGACAGGGGCGTGGAAACGCATCGGCACGATGCGTGAAGCGGGATTGATCGCGATCATCCTCGGCCTATGCGTCGCCATGAGCTTTGCCTCGCCGCACTTTCTTACGCTGGGTAACTTCCGCGCCATGGTGATGAGCTTTTCCGTGGAAGGCATCGTCGTCGTCGGCATGACGATCCTTTTGATCGTCGGCGGCATCGATCTCGCCGTCGGCTCGGTCGTCTGCTTTGCGATGGTGCTTTCGGGCTCGCTTTTCCTCGCCGGGGTCGACCCTTGGACCGCATCGCTGATTGGCATCGGTGCCAGCGGCGTCATCGGCGCAATCATGGGCTTCTTCGTGACGGTGGTGGGACTAAATCATTTCATCACCTCGCTTGCGGGCATGGTGATCGTGCGCGGGCTCTGCCTGATTATCACAAAGGGCACGCCACTTTCGCTCTTTACGCTTCCGGCCAGCTTCAAGGTTGTCGGCCAGGGTACGTTTTACGGTGTGCCTTATGTCATCTTGATCTTCATCGCCATCGTTGTCCTGTTCGATTTCCTGCTGCGTAGGGCGACGGCCTTTCGCAAGGTGTTCTACACTGGCAGCAACGAGAAGGCCGCGCTCTATTCCGGTATCAAGACCAATCAGGTGAAGTTCTGGGTCACGGTGCTTTGCTCCACCCTCGCAGGTGTCGCCGGGGTGATTTATATGTCCCGCTTCGGCGCCGCGACACCGACCTTCGGTGTCGGCATGGAGCTCAATATCATCGCGGCAGCGGTGATCGGTGGCGCCTCGCTCAACGGCGGTTCCGGCACCATCCTCGGCGCCATCCTCGGCATCGCGCTACTCTCGGTCGTTACCTCGTCATTGATCCTCTTGAACGTCTCGGTCTATTGGCAGGACATGATCAAGGGGTGCATTCTTCTTGCTGCCGTTTCCATCGATCATTTCCTGCACAAGCGGAAGGCCTTCTGATATGCCGATCGCCAGACTGAAACCCAAGACCACAGCGCCGCGCGAGGAAATCGTCATCGCGCGCCAGATGCACCAAGCGCTCGTGCTGCACTTTCTTGAAGGCCTGACCCAGGCGCAGATCGCCGACCAGCTCGGCATCTCGCATGCCACCGTCAACAGACTGATCAAGCGCGGTCGCCAGCTCGGCCTCGTCGAGATCAAGATCAAGTCGCCGGTCGAGCCGCTGGTCGACATGGAAGAACGGCTCCTCGCGCTTGGCGGCATCAGTCGCGCTGTCGTGGTGCCGACTGTTTCCGACAACCCGCAGACAGCACTTCAGGCGGTTGGCGAGGCCGCAGCCCGGCTTTTGATCGAAGAGATAACAGATGGCGACACGATCTGCATCACCGGCGGCAAAGGCGTCAGCGCCGTCGTCGCCGGGCTACAACCCGGCCACCGCTTTGACGTCGAGGTGATCCCCGCGACCGGCTGCGTTCAGGGAAAGCACTACACCGACGTCAATCACGTCTCGACGCTCATGGCCGAACGGCTAGGTGGCCGCTCCTACCAGATCCACGCTCCGCTCTTTGCCGACACTGCCGAGCAGCGGGCGATGCTGATGGCGATGCGCTCCGTCGCTGGTGTCTTCCAGCGGGCACGTGATGCGAGGGTTGCCGTTGTGGGCATCGGGTCGATCCTGAGCAGCGACTCGACCTACTACGACCTGCACCCCTCATCGAGCACTGACCGCATGGCGATCGAACACGCCGGCGCCAGTTGCGAACTGCTTGCGCACTTGCTCGATGGCGAAGGCCAGCTTTGCGACTACAGCCTCAACCGATCGCTGGTCTCGCTGACATTGAAGGAGTTTGCCTCGATCCCGACGAAGATCGGTGTCGCCAGCGGGTTGAACAAGGCTGGCTCCATCCTCAGCGTTCTCAGAGGCAATCATCTCGATACTTTGGTGACCGACGAGGCGACCGGGGCACGCATTCTTGAAATAGCATCCGAGGAAGGACAACCCGCATGAGCGGCAAGCAGTTGACCCGCGAGATTGGGCGCTCCGGCGTCAGGGCCTCGGCTGTTGGGCTGGGAACATGGGCGATTGGTGGGTGGATGTGGGGCGGGACCGACGAGGCGGAGTCGATCGCCGCGATCCAGGCTTCGCTGGACGCCGGTGTCACGCTCATCGATACGGCGCCCGCCTATGGCCTTGGCCGCTCGGAAGAGATTGTCGGCAAGGCGCTTGCCGGACGCCGCGACCGGGCGGTGATTGCGACAAAATGTGGTCTCGTCTGGCACTCGCAAAAGGGCCGCCACTTCTTTGATCAGGACGGCAAGCCGGTTCACCGCTATCTGGGTCCGGACGCGATCATCCACGAGGTGGAACAAAGCCTGCGCCGGCTTCGCACGGATCACATCGATCTCTACATCACCCATTGGCAGGACGCGACAACACCGATCGATGAGACGGTCAGAGTGCTGGAAGAGTTAAAGGCGGCGGGAAAGATCCGCGCGATCGGCGCCAGCAATGTCGATCAGTCCGAGCTTCAGCGCTACATCGAAACCGGGTCGCTCGACGCGATCCAGGAGCGGTTCAGCATGATCGATCGCGAGATCGAGACCGGCCTGCTGCCGCTTACTGTTTCAAGCGGCGTCTCGACACTCAGCTACTCCTCACTGGCGCTCGGATTGCTCTCCGGCACGGTCGGGCCGGACCGCATCTTTGCTGGCGACGACCAACGCACGAACAACCCGCGCTTCTCCGTGGCCAACCGAGAAAAGGCGAAGGATTTCTCCGATGCCATTCGTTCGGTCGCGGCGCGGCATGATGCAAGCATTGCCCAGGTGGTGATCGCCTGGACGCTGGCGCAGCCCGGGATAACCTTTGCGCTCTGTGGCGCCCGTAACGCGACGCAGGCGCTCGACAATGCAAGGGCCGGCACTCTTCGGCTTTCGGTCGACGATCTTAAGGCTATCGACGAGGCGCTCTCGGCGAAGCTCGCCCATATGGACGGATAACGGACTAGCATCATGAATCGTAAAGACACATTGGACGGGCTTCGCAAAAGCCCGAAGGTGGACGTGTGCGTCCTTGGCGGCGGGATCAACGGGCTCAGCGTCTTTCGCGAGCTGGCGTTGCAGGGCGTCAACGTGCTGCTTGTCGAGCAGGCGGACTATTGCTCCGGTGCCAGTGCTGCGCTTTCCCGCATGGTGCATGGCGGGCTGCGATATCTCGAAAATGGGGAATTCAGTCTCGTGCAGGAATCCCTGGTTGAGCGGGATCGATTGCTGCGCAATGCGCCACACTATGTTGCGCCGTTGGCGACGACGGTTCCAATCTTCGATATCTTTTCCGGCTTCGCCAACAGCGTCGTCCGGTTCCTCGGACTTAGCCGCCGGCCAAGCCGTCGCGGCGCCGTGGTCATCAAGGCGGGGCTCGGCATCTACGATTTCCTGACGCGCAAGCGGGCGCTGATGCCACGTCACCAGTTCCGTGGACGCAGGAAGACGCTTGCCAAATGGCCGGCGCTCAACCCGGCGATCCGCAACTCTGCAACCTACTACGATGCCTGGGTCAGCCACCCGGAACGCATTGGCATGGAATTGCTAGTCGACGGCGTCGTGTCGAACGGAAATGCGGCTGCGCTGAACTACGCGACCGTCGAGCAGTATACGGTCGGCGAATTTCTGCTCCGCGATGGCCTCTCGGGCGAAACGATGGAAATCGAGCCGGCATTGATCATCAATGCGACCGGAGGCTGGATCGATATGACCAACAGCTCGCTCTTTCCGGAAAGAACCCGCCCCACGCCATTGATGGGGGGCACCAAGGGATCGCACCTTATCATCGATAATGCCGGCCTGCGCGATATGCTGGATGGCCATATGATCTACTATGAGAACGAGGATGGGCGTATCTGCATTCTCTTTCCCTATCTCGGCAAGGTGCTGGTCGGCTCGACGGATATAAGGGTCGATGACCCCGGCGCGGTGCGCTGCGAGGCGGATGAGCGCGATTACATTCTGCAGTCGCTTGCCTTCGTGCTGCCCGGCGTCGTGATCCGGCCGGAGGAGATCGTCTTCCAGTTTGCCGGCGTGCGGCCGCTGCCCGCCAGCACGGACAGCTTTACCGGCCGCATCCCGCGCGACCATTTCTGCACGGTGATCGAGGGCGGCGGCGGCCCACCGGTGCTCTGCATGATCGGCGGGAAATGGACCACCTTTCGTTCCTTCGGCGAACTGGCCGCGGACATGGCGCTGGAGCGCCTCGGCAGGGAGCGCCGCCTCGGTACTGCCGAGCGGTCCTTCGGTGGTGGGCGCGACTTCCCCGGTGATCGAGGCGAATGGCTGCGACGGCTCGCGGCGGCGACTGGCATTGTCGAGGATCGCGCCGACACCCTCTTTGCACGCTATGGCACGGATGCCGCCAAGGTCGCGCATTTCATTGCGGCCGGGCCAGATCGTTTGTTGCCGCACACCGGCTACAGCGCTCGCGAACTCCTTTTCCTCGTTCGTGGCGAGGCGGTCGAGCATCTGGACGACATGCTGCTGCGGCGCACGACGCTTGCCATCACCGGCGAGCTCTCGCTCGAGATGGCGGATGCCGTTCTCGACATTCTCGCCGCCGAGAAGGGATGGGCGCCTCAGCGTGCCGCCGAGGAGCGCACCCGTTTTTTGACCCTGATGCATGAACGCCACGGCGTTTGCAAAGAAACCCTTTCCGCAAGGGACAAACAAAGGAGTGAAGAATGCGAGACAACCGCAAAGTCCGGATGAACCGGCTGTTCGGCAACGGCCGCTGCCTGGATGTCGCGATCGATCATGGCGTCTGCAACGAGCCATCCTTCCTTGACGGCCTGGAGACAATGCCTGTTGTTGTGAAGGCACTGGTCGATGCGAAGCCCGATGCGATCCAGATGAATTACGGACAGGCCGACCTGCTGCAGGACCTGCCGGGTAAGGACAAGCCTGCGCTCGTGATGCGTCTCGACATGGGCAACCCTTATAACCGCATTCGCCACCGTGACATGTGGGCGGTACTGCAGAACGAGGCCGAACCACTGGTTGGCGCGCTGCAGATGGATGCCGCCTGCGTCGTGGTAAACCTCTTCATGCTGCCTGATGAGCCTGATCTCTTTCGCCAATGCGTCCAGAACATTTCTCGCGTGCGCGCGGATTGCGAAAAATACGGCATGCCTCTGATGATCGAGCCGCTGGTCATGCAGCCTGTGACGGAGCGTGGTGGCTACATGGTCGATGGCGATGCCGACAAGATCGTTACGCTAACCCGCCTTGCTCGGGAGATGGGGGCCGACATCGTCAAGGCTGATCCGACGACGAACGCTGATGATTTCCACCGCGTGGTGGAGGCTGCACGCTGCCCGGTGCTTGTCCGAGGTGGTGGAAAGGAAGACCTTGGAGCAGTATTTGCCAAGTCCGCGGCCTTGATGCGGCAGGGCGCAATGGGCATGGTCTATGGGCGTAACATCTATCAGCACGCCAATCCAATTGCGGTCGTGCGCGGTCTGATGGCGATCATTCACGAGGATGCGAGCGGCGAGGAAGCCTTCGCACTTTACCAGCGGGGATAGCCGCAAGCGTCTGCTTTTCTGACAGAGAAAGGTTGGCGCTCGGCTTTGGTCCAAAATTGCGCATAACTGTCAGAACCTTGGGAGGGGTTCGGAATGGGAAACTATTTACTGGGGCTGGACGCTGGAAATACCGTCATCAAGGCCGTGATTTTCGATCTTGAGGGCAGAGAGGTCGCCTGTGCCGGGCAGGAGGGGCATAGTCGCATGCCGTGCCCGGGCCATGTTGAGCGGGATCTCGGCGAGCTCTGGGAAAATGCGAAACGGGTAATCCGCATCTGCCTTGATAAGGCGGGGATTGACGCCAAGGACATCGCGGCGATCGGTTGCGCTGGCCACGGTAACGGTCTCTATGCGCTTGACCGCGAGGGGCAGCCGCTTCTCGGGATCCAGTCGCTCGATACGCGCGCGACCGGGCTCGTCGAGGAATGGGTGGCGGAAGGGGTTGGCGACCGCGCAGTCCCGATCGCCCGCCAGCGTCCTTGGCCCTCCCAGACGCCAACACTGCTTGTGTGGCTGAAGCGCCATCGGCCGGAGCTGTTCCAGCGAATAGGCACGGTGTTCTTGTCGAAGGATTTCGTTGTCAATCGGCTAACCGGCAGCCGCGTCAGCGAGGTGTCGGACATGTCCGGCGCCGGCCTGCTCGATCTTGCGGCGCGCCGCTATGACAGTACACTGATGGCGGCCTACGGCCTCGCGGACAGCATGCACATGCTGCCGCCTCTGATTGAGAGCGCCGACATCGCCGGACATGTGACGGAGAAGGTCGCAGCAGAGACCGGCCTTGCGGCAGGCACGCCGGTAATCGGCGGTCTGTTCGATGTCGTGGCGTCGGCGCTTGGCTCGGGCGTGTCGCGCACCGGCAGCGCCTCGATCATCGCTGGAACCTGGAGCATCAACCAGGTGATCATCGACGGCCCCGATCTCAAGGCCCCCGTCTTCATGTCCTCGACCTTTGATCGCGGCCGCTACATGGCGATGGAAAACAGTGCTACGTCGGCCGCCAATCTCGAATGGCTGGTGCGAGAGTTCTTCGAAGGAGAGCATGAGGAAGGTGTTTCGCCCTTCGATGCGGCCTGTACGCTTGCAGCCGCGGTCACGCCGGCGACCGATGATCCGCTCTATCACCCATATCTCTATGGCGCACAGCAGGATGGCCATGCGAGGGCCGGCTTTTACGGCATGGCCGGTTGGCATACAAAGGGGCATCTGATCCGGGGGCTCCTGGAAGGCGTCGCCTTCGGTCATCGCCAGCATGTTGAGACGATCCGCAAGGCAGGTGCAACGTTTGAGGAGGCCGTGTTATCCGGCGGCGGTTCGCGCAGCCAACTATGGCCGCAGATTTTCGCGGATATTCTCGGTGTGCCAGTCACCGTCGCAGTGTCGCGAGAAACGGGCGCGTTAGGGGCAGCAATCGCGGCCGGGACAGGTGTCGGCTTGTTTGCCGACTTTACCGAAGGTGCCGCCGCCATGGTTCGCACGGATCGGCACTATCAGCCAGACAGTGCGCTGTCGGCCCATTACGATCGCCGATATCGGCTCTACGAGGATATTGCAAAGGCGATGGCACCGCTGTGGCGACGGCTTTCGGAGGCACAGGGCCTTGCGACAGGAGTTGCAGCGTGACCATGCCCATGAACGAGACGCCAATTGATGAAGGCAGCTACGATTTCATTGTTGTCGGTGCCGGGTCGGCCGGCTGCGTGCTGGCAAACCGCCTCTCCGCTGATCCGAAAAACCGGGTGCTACTGCTCGAGGCGGGTGGAACGGATCGCTATCACTGGATCCATGTGCCTATCGGGTATCTCTATTGCATGGGTAATCCGCGCACCGACTGGATGATGAAGACGGCCGCTGAGAAAGGCCTCAATGGCCGCGTCCTGAATTATCCGCGCGGCAAGGTGCTCGGCGGGTGCTCATCGATCAACGGCATGATCTATATGCGAGGACAGGCGGCTGACTACGACGGTTGGCGACAGGCGGGCAACACGGGCTGGGGCTGGGACGACGTTTTGCCCTATTTCCTGACATCGGAAGACAATTATCGCGGCCGATCGGCGGTGCATGGAGCTGGAGGGGAATGGCGCGTCGAACGCCAGCGTCTGTCCTGGCCTATCCTGGATGCATTTCGCGATGCGGCGGAAGAACTCGGAATCCGCAAGACCGACGACTTTAACGACGGCGACAACGAGGGTTCCGGCTACTTCGAGGTCAACCAGAAAGGTGGTCTGCGCTGGAATACGACAAAGGCGTTCCTGCGCCCGGCAATGAAGAGGAAAAACCTGCGCGTGTTGACGGGTGCTGAGACCCAGCGCCTGCACTTCGATGGCAAGACGGCAAAAGGCGTTTGCTTTCGCTTCAACGGTCGCTCCTGTATCGCGCGCGCATCGCGCGAGGTGATACTATCTGCCGGTGCGATCAACTCGCCAAAGATCCTGGAGCTCTCGGGCGTCGGGCGGCCTAAGCTCCTATCGAGCCTGGGTATCCCCGTCCATCATGAACTTCACGGTGTAGGCGAAAACCTGCAAGACCACTTGCAGATCCGGACGGTGTTCAGGGTCGAGGGCGCAAGGACGCTGAACCAGCTTTACCACAACCTGTTTCATCGAGCCGGGATGGGCTTGCAATATGCGATCAGCCGTTCCGGTCCGCTCTCAATGGCTCCGAGCCAGCTTGGGATTTTTGCCAAAAGTGACCCGTCCGTTGCTACCGCCGATCTAGAGTATCACGTCCAGCCGCTTAGCACCGATCGGCTCGGCGAACCTCTGCATCAATTCCCTGCGGTTACTGTCTCTGTCTGTAACCTCCGGCCGGAAAGCCGCGGAACCGTGCATGTGACGACAAGGGACTTCTCAACCGCCCCCGAAATACGTCCAAACTACTTGTCAACTTTGGGCGACCGGTTGCTCGCGGCCAATTCTATCCGCCATGCGCGCCGCCTGATGGCAACGCAGGCCATATCCCGGTTTAGGCCGCAGGAGGTTTTGCCGGGCAAAGAATTTCAAAACGATGACGAACTTATTGCGCGCGCCGGTGACATAGCCACGACAATCTTTCATCCCGTCGGAACGTGCAGAATGGGAGTTGATCCTATGTCGGTCGTTAATACCGAATTGCGCGTGCACGGGCTTGAGAAGATCCGCGTTGTTGACGCCTCAATCATGCCGACGATTGTGTCCGGCAACACCAATTCGCCCGTAATCATGATTGCCGAGAAGGCAGCGGACATGGCATTGAAGACACGCTAATTGATCGGAGCTTTCGCGCATCGGACTTCGACGGCGCCCGATCGGCGCATGCTGATTCGTGACAACTTGATGGGTGCACGAGCGAGGTTTTAGAGTTGCATGTGGGCGAGGATGTTTGCAATTGCCACTTTCTGTTCGGTGGCTCGGCTAGTCCCGCAAGGCAGTTTTCATCACCTGAGAATCGCCGCGGCCTCAGGAGGTCGGTTGCGGCAATACGCATCTTGAGCAAGATGAGGAGGGCTGCGTCCGGCCTGAGGGCAAGTGCCAGCTAGATATGGACTGCCTGCGTTTTGGGTTGCTGGCCCGCTGGAAAAGTGAACAGTAGACCGGTAACGAGATCGGGCGACGGAGCAAATAACCTAGCGGCTGCTAACGATTGACAATCCTCGCTACCGGAAGGTAGTCAGATTGACATGAGCAAGCTTTCGACGACGTCTGACAAAATCCTAGCTGCCGCGAGCAGCCTAATCTTGAGCGGTGGCTATAATGGCTTTAGCTTTGCCGACATCGCTGAGGTTGTCGGCATTCGCAAGGCAAGCATCTTTCACCATTTTCCAACCAAGGCCGACCTGGTGCGAACGCTGGTGTCACGCTATCGCGAGGATGCACAGGCAGGCGTTGCGGCGCTGGAACTGAACGTCCCGGAGCCACGCCAGATCTTGAAGGTCTACGCGGATCACTGGGCCGAATGCATAGAGGACGCAAGTAGGCCTTTTTGCGTTTGCGCGTTGCTTGCAAGCGAATTGCCCTCACTGCCTCACGAAGTCGCCACCGAAGTCACCGCGTTCTTCCGGTTCCTGTCGATGTGGCTGACATCTGTGATGGAGCGGGGCGCGCAAGACGGAACCTTGAGGCTTACGAGCGCGCCAGATGCCGAGGCTGAGGCCTTCATGGCCTGCGTTCACGGGGCGATGCTATCTGCGCGCGCCTATCGACAGCCGGCCGTGTTCTCGACTGTTCTTGGGCCGACATTGGACCGCCTCTCGAGCACTGCTGTCTGATAAATGGCCGGGCTGGGTTTCGCCCAAAGTAGCACTGCATGTTGCCGGAAGGGTTTTGTGGGAGCCGCGATGCCGTTCGTCATTTGTCGAGCGCGCAAGAGGGCCGCCGTACGTAGAGCGCGAAATGTTATCGGGCGGGTGTTAAGGGATGGAAGATGCAATCAGGGGAGTAACCGTCATTCCCGCTTTCCTGGCTATTGGTTGCATAAAGATGGAACGCCCCAGGAAGTGAGCGGATTTAATTAAAAATCAATGTGTTGAGGTGCCTCTTGCTGCTCCAGGGATCGGTAGGCCGTACGGAAAAGCAAAGCGCGAAATGAGCCGCGCTGGGTCCCGGCAAGCAAAATGACTTTGCTCCTTTTAATGATACGCAATCTGCGAAAGCACAGTCATGAAACGCCCCACCATAAAATCTGTCCTCATTGGCATCTTTGCCCTGCTTGCTGTTCTCTTTGGAGTAACGTCCTTCGTCGCGATCGACGGTATCAACGTGCTTAACACGTCGATGGACAACTATTCGTCCAACATCGCTCCAAGTATCGAGGCTGCCAAGAACATCCAGCTGGCCCGTCTTCAGATGCGCGGCGGTTTCGAGGATCTTTTGCTTTCCGAGACGCCGCAGCAGATTGCTTCTGGCAAGGATGCAGTTCAGCAGAAAGAAGTGGAACTGGATGCGGCGCTACAGACGTATGAGCCGCTGATTTCGTCGGATGCCGAGCGAGCAAGCTATTCGGCGCTTGTACCTCTTGCAAAGCAGTATGTTGGTCTGGGCCATCAGATGATTGATCTTACGGTCGCCGGTAAGCAATCCGACGCGCGTGAGCTATTCATGAATGTCATGTCGCCGCTAGCAGTTCAGATTTCGGCAAAGTCCGACGAACTTATCGTCTTCAATCAGAAAGAAGGTGACGCAGCCGTTCTTGAAGGGGATGTCGCTTATGACAACACCCTGTTCGTGGTCTACAGTGTTTTGGCTGCCACAGCGGCGATTGTTGCCGGATCGGCGTACTTTGCATTGGTCGGCATCGCAAAGCCGGTTCAAACCATTACAACGTCGATGACGGCACTAGCTGGCGGCGACACGCAATCGGCGATTCCTTTCTCGGGTCGCGCGGACGAGATCGGTGCAATGGCCTCTGCCGTTGAAGTGTTTCGACAGGCCGCGGTTGCAAATCGCCGTTTGGAAGCGGAGGCCGAAGCCGCTCGAGCGCAAGCTGAAAGCGACCGTGTGCGTTTGGCTGCTGAGGCTGAAGCAGCAGCACAGGCGCGCCTTAATGAGGCAACCGCGGGTCTGGCAGCAGGCCTTAGGCGCTTGGCTGCCGGAGATCTCGCCTTTGAGCTCACAGATCCGTTCGCTCCGGATTTCGAGGCGTTAAGACATGATTTGAACGGTGCTGTCGCGCAGTTGCGCAACACGCTTCGAACGGTCGCGCACTCTACGACATCGATCGATACCGGTTCCCGCGAGATCAGCCAAAGCGCTGAAGATCTGTCTCGTCGTACCGAACAGCAAGCAGCCTCACTTGAAGAGACAGCGGCCGCGTTGGATCAGATCACGGTCAATGTTTCAAACTCCAGCAAGCGTGCCGATGAAGCGCGCACGATTTCGATTGAAGCCAATCGTAGCGCGGCGCACTCGGGCAGAGTAGTTGCGGACGCCGTAAACGCCATGCAGCGTATCGAAACTTCGTCGACGAAGATCTCAAACATTATCGGTGTCATCGACGAGATTGCTTTCCAGACCAACCTTCTTGCGCTTAACGCAGGCGTTGAAGCTGCCCGGGCTGGGGAAGCGGGCAGGGGCTTTGCTGTTGTTGCGCAAGAAGTTCGCGAGCTTGCTCAAAGATCGGCCACTGCGGCAAAGGAGATCAAGGATCTGATCAGCAATTCGACCTCTGAAGTTGAGAGCGGCGTCAAGCTCGTGCGCGACACCGGAGAGGCCCTTAAGACCATCGAACAGCACATCGTTACGATCAACCGGCATATGGAGGCGATCGCGACATCGGCGCGTGAGCAATCGACGGGCCTGAGCGAAGTGAACAGCGCGGTCAATCAAATGGATCAGGTGACGCAGCAAAACGCTGCGATGGTCGAGCAGACCAATGCTGCAGGATCGACGTTGGCAAACGAGGCAGGTCGCTTGCGAGAGCTTATTTCCCAATTCCATCTGAATGATCGGGCTCCTAAAGCAATGTCAAACGGCAATGCTGTTGAGTTCGAGTATCGGCGCGCAGGCTGACTTTTCTCTATAGCAGCACCGCCCGGCTGATGCTGGGCGGTGCTAAACGCTTGTGGCGGCTATGTGTTGCGGCCGGAGCCGTCGGATGGATCTCCGGAAGATGCATGCGGACTTCTAGCGATACACATCGGTCGATGCTTGCCAACCCGAGGCTTGGGTGGCCTAGCGTGGGTCAAACACTACGCCCGGTCGATTATCGAGCATCCCGAAAAATCTAATTTTTGCCGGGTTGGCGGAGAAATGGGGCCTCGAGGAGCCGGAAAATCCGGATTAAAACATAAGGGCCAACCAACGCGACTGCGAATTCCTTGACCGTTGCTGGCTGCCCGATCCTCAGCATTGATTCTTCCAGCAGGCGTGTTTCTCTTCAACGATAACGCTGCCTGATCTGTTCAAATCTGTCACGCTGAGGTCGGCTTGTTGATGAAGGTGAGGGCAGCCCGCTTCCAGGCGTGAAAGTGTGATGACATCGACACGCGTCATGGCGTCATGGCGTCGTGAGCCTCGGCGCTCAACCTGCAGACTGCCGTCGCAGGCATCGTTAAAAGTGATCATCGCAACACAAAGAAGTGCGGGTCAGTGCAACTACATCTGGACAAGTGTCGCGGCCCATTTGGCTTGCGACTACTCTGCACTCCGAAGCTCGATAAGCCGAGCGCTGGTCTCACACATCAATCCGGTGTGATTATACGCGACAATCACGTCACCTGATCCACCCAGCCCGGCACTAATCAATCTTGACCCGAAGCCCCGGCGTTCTGGTTTGACAACCGCCGGACCTCTGGTTTCTCGCCAGGTTAGGCGCAAGACCTCATGCTCGTACTTCCCCTCCAGGCGCCAAGTGAGGTCTACGCTTCCGCCACCGACCGACAGCGACCCGTGCTTGAGCGCGTTTGTGGTCAGCTCGTGCAGTAAAAGAGCAACGTTCAGCGCAGCCTTTGAACCGATCTCGACATCAGGACCCTCAATGTGGATGCGGCCCGCCACACCGGCGCTCCTCACAGCTGCCAACGCTACATCGCCTAAGAGCGCGGCTTTCCAGTTCGATTGGAGAAGAATGTCGTTTGCGGAACTGAGAGCCGTCAATCGCTGTTGCAGGGTTTGCACCTGTGCCTGATCGCTTAAATCCCGTAAAGTGTGGGAGGTAATGGCCGTGACCATCGCGAACAAGTTCTTGGCGCGATGGCCGAGCTCGTCGGAAAGAAGCTTCTGCAGCACCTGCATTTCACGGAGCTTCGCGACACTCGTCTCAAGCGCCCTTTCGCGCTCACGCAACGCTTCTTCGGCCATTGTTCGCTCAAGCAGATCGGCAGCCTGGCGTGCCAGGATGTCCAGCAGACGGAGGTCGCGTTCCGAGGGCTGGTGTGAATCGCTCCAGTGGGTCGAGATCATGCCCAACAGCGTCCCGTCTCGCGAAACGAGTGGCGTGGTCTGCGCAGATCGAATGCCGGCTCTTCGAAAAGCCAGCAAATCCGACGTCCCTACAATCTCTGGCCAAGTCTCAAAGTCTTCGATAATCGCACGTCGGCCCAACTTCAAAGCCTGGGTACAGCTGCTTAGGGCGGTTGACGGTACCCATTCCCAAAATGCCACGCTTTCCGGCGACAGTCCTCGCGAGGTAAGAAGATGGAGGCCACTGCCGGCACCATCTTCGTTTCTGCGCAGTACCTGCATGGTTCCGAACTGAGAGCGGGTGATGGAGATGGCTGCATCGACAATTTTGCCGTAAAGCGCCAGGCTGTCCTGCTCCGCGATCAAATCAACGCTAATGGCGTGCAGCAGCTCGATGTCGGACGTGTCACCCAGGGGCTCTTTGGAGTGCTTATGACTGGTGACGATGCGAAGGTTGGTCATTAGAGTCCTGATTAGCAATGAGTTCCGCGCACATTTTCCTCCACTGGGGAGTGGCTCACGATCAGGGATCGCGCGCTTTAACGTTGTATTGGAACTTCAGTTCCGACCGAACTGTCAAAAATATCGAGATTGAAGCCTGGCCAGTGCGTTGCAGCGCGGACGGCTCGCAAGAACTGTTATAATTGCAGGCACACGGGTGCCCCTATCGGCGAGACCATACAGATGGAAAATCTTGCGCAAAGCACCGAAGCTCCCGCGAGAAAAAGCTCTTGGTTCAGATCAAGTACCGCACCAATGAGATTTTCAGCCTACAGCTAACGTGCGAGGACGGTAACGACACCGCAGTAACTCATAGCTGTCAGAAGCAGCAGCGACGCAGATGCCGCAAGAATGACGCGTCCGCCTGCACTGGCGACGGTTCGAATATTTACCGACAGTCCCAACGCTGCCATTGCAAGGACTGTCAGAACGCTCGACAAGGTAAGCAAGAACGGAATGATTGTCGCTGGAATTAGCCCCACCGAACGAGCGATCACCACAATGATGAAGCCTATGATGAACCACGGAACGAGACCGCGTTGCGCATGGGTACAGTCACTGCGGTCCTTTTGAAGAATTCCAAGGACGAAGATGACTGGACCCAACATCAAGACGCGCAGCAGCTTGATCAACGTTCCTGTCTGAACGGCTATAAGGCCCGCAGGTGCCGCCGCTGCAAGGACTTGCGGTACGGCGTAGACCGTCAGGCCGGCCAATGCGCCATATTGCGTCACCGACATGCCCGCATAGAAATACACTAGCGGAAGGATGAGGACCGAGGCGACGCCTAGAACCGCGGTAAAGGCAAGCGCAGCCGCAACTTCATCGGAATCCGCTTCGATGACCGGGGCAACAGCGACAATCGCGGAATTGCCGCAGATCGAGTTACCACAAGCAATCAACATAGAAAGTCGGCTCGACAATCCGCAGAAGCGGGCAACGAGGAAGCTGGCGCAGATCGAAATGACAACAATTGCCACGACGCAGACGACCAGCGTCGCACCTGCGCTTCGCAACGTCCCCAAACTCAAGGAGGCCCCCAGGAGGACGATGGCGATCTCGAGCAATGTCTTGGAGCTGAAACTGATGCCCGGCTGCCAAGATGTTTTGCCGGGTAAGGCCGTTCGCGTGATGATCCCAATCACGATCGCAAAGACAAGTGCTTCAAGAAGCCCAACGCCGAACACGGCATGTTCCAAGCGCTCGAACAGATAGGCAGCGGCAGCGACCGCGGTGCAGACAAGCAAGCCGGGAACGATCTGGCGACTGTGTTTGTAGTAATTTTGGAGGGTCATCGGGCACCTGGAATTCTAATGATTGCTGTCAGATTTTTCAGCTAATCGCGTCGACTTCCATCGAATATTCTTCTACATTTCATTCGAAAAAATAGAATGATTTCCCATGACCTTTGAACAGCTTGCAATTTTCGTCGCGGTGGCAGAGCGTGAACATCTGACCAAGGCAGCGGCCTCAGTCAACCTCACACCATCCGCCGTCAGCACGGCGATCAAGAACCTTGAGCACCACTATGGCGTAGAGCTTTTTCACCGCGTCGGCCGCCGCATTGAGCTGACGGAATCTGGGCGAATCTTCCTCGGTGAAGCGAAGTCGTTGCTTTCAAGAGCCCGCGCAGCCGAGCTTGTGCTTAGCGAACTGGGCGGAATGCGGCGCGGAACGTTGAGTGTGTTCGCCAGCCAGACGATTGCCAGTTATTGGCTCCCTTCCCGCCTCATGAGATTCCATGCGTTGCACCCGGGCATCGACCTTACTCTGACAATTGGCAATACGCGTACGGTCGCCGATGCTGTCATTTCCGGCGAGGCTGATGTTGGCTTCGTGGAAGGTGACATCGACGAGCCGGCGCTCGCCGCTTCCGTCGTCGCGCAAGACGAGCTTGTGGTGGTCGTCAGCGCATCTCATCCCTGGGCGCGCGCTAGCGAACTTGCTAGCGAAGAGCTTGTCGCGACACCATGGGTAATGCGCGAAGTCGGCTCGGGCACACGTTCCGTTTTCGAAGACGCGCTGGTTGAGTTGGGTATAAAGGTCGAGGATTTAGCGGTCGCGATGGTGTTACCATCCAATGAGGCAATCTTAGCCGCCCTTGATGACAGCGTGTGCGCGGCTGCCGTCTCCCGTCTCGCCGCTCAACAGCATATAGAGGCCGGCAAGCTGATCGAGGTCGACTTTTGCCGACCGGTCCGGGAGTTCCGACTTCTGAAACACAAGGAACGGCACAGCAGCAAAGCTGCTTCGACACTGATTGAAATGTGCCGGGTCAAGCGAACCTAGTTTCTGCCTATAGCTCAGCCAGCGTCGCAAAGGTCGCGGCAAATGATGCGTCAGCGCGATAAAAGACCGGCGGCGCACCGACAGGAGCGACTATGTTGATTTCTTGTCCACCGGAATACGCTTGGCCACTCCACACATGGATCCAATCCACGCCGCTCGGCAGGTAGAGCGTCCGTTCGCGCTGCTCGGCCTGCCATACAGGCGCGACAAGCAACTCTTTTCCATACAGATAGCTATCCTGGATCGCATAGGTGTTGCGGTCATCCTCATGATGCAGGAAAAGCGGTCGCTGAACCGGCACTCCAGTTTCCTCAGCCGCCGCCGATAGGGTGCGAAGGTAGGGTGCCAAATGCACGTAAAGGCGCGTCATGCGCGCAAAATGCGCCAGCACTTTTGGATCCTGATCGATCTGGACGTTGTCGCGGGGCCGGTTTCCTTCATGCGTGCGCATGACCGGCGTGAACACCGACATTTCTGCCCAACGCATCAGCAGTTCGGGCGTGCGGACGTTTCCGAACAAGCTGGTGTAGCCGCCGATATCGGAGTGATGATAGGCATTGCCGAGTAGCCCTGACGATAGTGCTGCCGAGATAACGGTGACAAGACCATCGTGACGCGAGAAGTCGACCGATTGGTCACCGCCCCACAGCAGTGGGCAATGCGCTTGGACCCCAGTGAAGCCCGCTCGCATGAAGAACAGTGCCTCGCCCGACATGCCACGCGAGGCCACGGCGTTGGCGTTGACCTCAGCCCAAAGGGTTGGCCACGCATTGTGCATCAGCTTAGCGTCGATACCGTTGTCCAAGTTGACATCGATTGGCAGGTATTCGCCGAAGTCGGCCATCCAGCCGGATAGGCCGAAATCAAGCATTTTCTTTCCGATGACTTCCTCGGCGAACCATTCGGCAGCGTCCGGATTTGTAAAATCGACCACACCGCAATCGAACTCGCCGAAATCAACCAGGGCCGTTGCGCCGTCCGCGGTCCGGGCAAAATAGCCTGCACGTTCAGCCTCCGGGAAGAGCGGCCCATCAACGCATAGATAGGGATTTACATAGCCCAGAAAGCGGATCCCGGCGTCATTCAACTCGGCGATCTTCTGCCGCAGGCCCGGATAACGGTCCTCGTTTGCTTGCCAGTCCCAAAACAGTCGCGCCCCAAACGAAGTCTGTCTAAGTCCGACCCAGTCCTCGCACCAGAGACCTGAGACCTGTACGCCCGCGTCGCGCATCGCTTGCAGCCGGGCAAATGAGTTGACGCCATCTTTCAGGCCGATGATTGCACCCTTATACACCCACTCGGGTAACCGCGGTTGGCGACCGAAGCGCTTGGAAAGCTGGCCCACAATCTCGACAAAGCTGGACGCGGCAAAGAGCTCGATCCGCTCGGGAATGGCCCAGGCCTCGATCTCGTGAAAGCTCTTGTGGCGAAAGTCGAAGACCGAATAGGCGGTTGTCTCTACGTGCAGCGCGTAGCGTGCTGACGACACGTAGGTCGGCTGCGGGTAGTTGGTGTTGAAGTAGTCGCCGCCAGCACGATCCTTGATGTTGGATTTGAAGGTAATCTCGCTGGTTTTGTCGCGGCCGACGCCCGGTTCAGACGTCCAGAGTGGAAAGCGCCTGCCGCGCATGTCGAAATAAGACATCTGCTCGCCGCCGCCCCACACATGTTCGCCATGGTCGGCGGCGATCCGCATCCAGAAGCGGTTGATCAGCGGATCGAGTGCCTGGATCTCGATGGCGCCATCAGTGACGGTTAGGACAAGACGTGGCGGCTGGCCAGTGCGTTCTGACAACGCGATCCTGCGGCCATCGATCTCGGCATGCGCCAATCTGCTGCGCTCGATCACGTAGTCTTCGATCTCGAAGTTGCCACGATACATGTCCATTCGCTCTTCGCCGATTCCAACGAAAATTGCAGGTGCGCTGCTCGTATGGTTGAGAATGACGCGCCCGCCGAGCGAGATGATGAAACCCGAAGCTGTCGCTTCGAGTGTCACGCGCTCGCTCATCTTGTCCTCGCATCTCAGTTCATTCGTCGCCGGGCGTTCGAGCGTTAGGTCGGCAAACATATTATCCTGCTGCATTGCTGTGGCGGGCCTCATCCCTTGATGCCCCCCGAGGTCAGTCCCGACACGACACGCTCCTGGAAGATGACAATCAGGATTGCTACCGGAACAATGCCAACGACAAGCGCAGACGATATCACAGGCCAGGGAAAGGCGAACTCGCCCTGATAGAGTTGGATGCCGACTGGGAGGGTGCGTAGCGACGGGTTGGAGTTGAAGGACAATGCCAGCAGGAATTCATCCCAGGCGTTGACGAAGGCCAGGATACCTGCCGTGAAGACCCCCGGTGCGCAAAGTGGGACGACGACTTTGAAAAGGGCGCCGAGACGCGTGCAGCCATCGATCATCGCAGCATTCTCTAGATCGCGCGGGATACCCTCGAAGAACGAGATCAGCATCAGCGTGCAGATCGGCAGAGACAGCACTGTATAGGGCAGGACCAGTGCAACCCACGTGTTAAGGAGATTGAGCGAGCGCATGATCTCGAACAGGGGTACGAGGAGCGTCACCAGCGGAAAAGTGGAGACAGCGACGATCAGCGCCAGGATCAGTCCGCGAAAGCGCAAGTTAAGGCGCGCCAAAGCGTATGCTGCAAGAACCGAGACGAATAAGGTGAGCAGTGTTGAGAGCAGGGCGACCATGAAGCTGTTGAATAGAAAAAGATGCAGCGGCTGATCGGAGAACGCCTGCATATAGTTGGCAAGCGTGGCGTGATGTGGGAGCCAGGTAATGGGCTTCAGCGTCAGCTCGCTTTCCGTCTTCAACGATGTGAACAGGATCCACAGCGCCGGAAAAAGACCGTTGACGAGGAGGACGGCGGCGGCGATGAAGCGCAGCGGCTTTCCGGTCAGGAATGACGCGGGGCTGGGAACGATTACGGCGCTCATGACCTATTCCTTCGTCCTGATAATGCGGAGATAAACGGCGGTGACGGCCATCGACAGTGCGAACATGACGACTGCGAGTGCTGATCCGTAACCGAGGTCGAGGAACGATACAGTGTTCTGGTGGATGTACATCGCAAGCGTCGCGGTCGAGGTGCCAGGACCGCCACCCGTCATCATGAATGGTATGTCGAACGTCTGCAGCGCCGTGATGGTACGGAAAATAAGTGCAACGACGATCGAAGGTTTGAGCAGCGGTAGCGTGATCTCGAAGAACTGCCGGACACGTCCTGCACCGTCGACATCAGCCGCTTCATAAAGAGACCGCGGGATGGTCTGAAGGCCTGCGAGGATCATCAGCGCCATGAAGGAGGACGTCTTCCAAACGATCGTCAGGCAGATGGCGGCAAAGGCCCAATTAGGAGAGTTGAACCAGATGATGCTGCCGAAACCGAGACGGGTGAGAACGTCGTTGACGACACCATACTCGGAGTGGAAAAACCATGCAAAAATAAGGCCGGCAAAGGAAAGCGGCAGCGCCCAGGGGATGAGCAGCGACAACCGTACCGGCCATTGCATGGCAAAGGGCAGGTTGGCGAGAAGCGCAAGGCCGAGGCCGACGAGCAGGGCGCCCGGGACCGTGATGATGGTGATCAGCACCGTATTCCAAAGCGTCTGCCAAAATACCGGGTCGTCGATCATCGCACGGTAATTGTCGATGCCGACGAACTCCGCCGGCAAGCCGGAGGTTAGCGACAGGTTGAAGAAGCTGGTGTAGACCAGACGGCCGACAGGATAGACGATGATCAGCGACAGCAGGATGGCGGCGGGCGCCAACAAAAGAACGGCCAGCGCGCGGTCGCTTAGGTCGAGCCATTTGCTCCACCGCGGCAGTCGCTCTTCTTCTGCGTCAGTGAGCGGCATGATTGATATACTCACGGCGAGCGCTCCTGCTGTTCGTGTCCATGTCCATGTCCATGTCATGTCCCTTTCTCTAGAGAGGGCGGTTGGCGCGACCTGCAACGCTCGAACAAGAGGCATTGCAGATCTGCGCTATGGTGCGAAATGGCGGCCTATCGCAGGATCCGCTTCAAACGCGCCTCGATTTGAGAGGCCCCTTCCTCCGGTGTACTGACGCCTGCCAGCACCGCATTGATGGTAGTGCGGATTGTCTCGCTGACCTCGTTGTAGCGAGGGGTAACAGGGCGGGCCTTGGCTGTTTCGACCACCGGCAGAGCGCTGGCGAACCACGGCGCTGCCTTGGTTACGTCGGCGTCCTTGTAGAGATCAGCATAGGTCGGAAGCAGCGCACCGTTAACCGCCATGAACTTCGAGACGTCCGGGCTCGACAGGAACTCGACAAGCTTCTTTGCTTCCTCCTGGTGCGTCGAGTAGGCAGACACGCCGAACTCCCATCCGCCCAGGCAGCTTGTCTGCTCGCCGCCTGTCACTGACGGAAGCGTTGCAACATCGACCTTGCCGACGACGGCCGAATCCTTGCCCTGGAAGCTGGACCAGCCATAGGACCAGTTGATCGCAAACACGACGTTGCCAGCCTGGAACTCCTTGCGAGTGTCATCTGTTGCCACCTCGGAAATGTTTTTCTTGGCGACACCGTCGTCAACGAAGCTCTTCCACAGCGCCAGAGACTTGACCGCAGCATCGTGATCGAATGTCAGCTTGCCGTTCTCGACGAGTGTCTTGCCCTGGCTCCAGTAAGGCAACAGGAAGGTGCAGACCGCACCCTCGATCGCCTTGCCCTGGAAAGAGAGCCCCTGGAGGTCCGGGCGCCCTTCACCCTGGGTGATCTTCTTGACCGCAGCAGTCAACTCATCCCACGTCTTGGGTGGCTGGATGCCATATTTGTCGAGAAGATCCTTGCGATAGTAGAGGAACATCGCATCGGCGAATGCCGGGACAGCGACAACCTTGCTGTCGACTGTATTTGCTTCCGTGTAGGTCGGCAGGAACTTTGACATATCTTTGTCGGAGAAGTCGCTGGTCCAACCTGCCTTGGCATATTGAGCCGGTCTGATGACATCAAGCATCAGAACATCGAGATTGGTGTCCTTGGCCGACATGACGGTGTTCAGGTATTGCGCCTGAGCCTCCGACGTATTGCCGCCAGCCTCGATCGTGACCTTCACACCCGGTGTCTTTGCCTCGTACTGGTCGAAAACCTTGCGCCATACGTCAGGATGGTGCTGGCTAGACACGAAGATTTTCAGTTCCGTATTGGCGAAAGCCGGAACGGTCGAGCCCAGAATGCTGGCGCAAAGCGCCAAGCCGATAAATGGCCTGCTGATCATTTTTTCCTCCCAGTGATCGTTAGCGCGGACCTCAAGCCTCCGCCGCGCAAAGAGCTTCAGGCGATCGCGCGCTGCGTTGCGGCGTCAAACAGATGAACTTTTGAGGGGTCGATGCCGATCCTGATCTCTTCGCCGGCATGCGTGCGCACATCAGGCGGCATGCGTGCGGTCAAAACGTCGCCTCCCAACTGGAAATGCACCAGCGTGTCGGAGCCGAGTGGCTCAACGACCTGGACCTTTACGGCCAACTGTACCTCGGATGCGGCGATCGGCGTGAAATGCTCCGGTCGTATGCCAACGATCACTTCCCGGCCCTCGCTTAGCGCAGCCTGACCTGAACGGATTGCAGCGCATGGCAGCGAATTGCCGTCGGCGAAGAAGAGCCGATCGCCCTTGATCCTGGCGTTTGAGAAATTCATGGCCGGAGAACCGACGAAGCCGCCAACGAATACGCTATTGGGCTTGTTATACACCTCGTCGGGCGTGCCGACCTGTTCGATATCGCCGCCGCGGAGGATGACGATACGGTCGGCCAGCGTCATCGCCTCGACCTGGTCATGGGTGACATAGATAATCGTCGTGCCGATCTGCTGATGCAGGCGCTTGATCTCGGTGCGCACCTGCCCGCGAAGTTTGGCGTCAAGGTTCGAGAGCGGCTCGTCGAATAAGAACACCTGCGGTCGGCGCACGATCGCGCGGCCCATGGCGACACGCTGACGCTGACCGCCGGACAATTGCCCCGGCCGGCGATCAAGCAGATGAGAAATGCCTAGGATCTCTGCGGCGTCGTTGATGCGCCGGTTGGAATCAGCAATGTTCGTGCCGCGGACCTTCAGGCTGAAGCCCATGTTCTCACGCACGGTCTTATGCGGATAAAGCGCATAATCCTGGAAGACCATCGCAATGTCGCGTTCGCGCGGCGGGAGCGCGTTGACGACCCGATCTCCGATACGGATTTCTCCGCCGGAGATAGTTTCCAGACCGGCCACCATACGCAGTGTCGTCGACTTTCCGCAGCCGGAAGGACCAACGAAGACGACAAACTCACCGTCTGCGATCTCCAGATCGATACCCTTGACGATGCGCAGCGCACCATAACTTTTGTCAAGCTTCTTCAGACTTACCGACGCCATGCGCTCCTCCTCAAACCTTGATCGAAATCAAACCAAGGTCTCCTCTTGGTAGCGATCATACCGACCGCGATAAGGAAATCAATAGTGTATCAATTTTATTTATGTCGGTTAAAATACACGCTAACATATTGAAATATAACACAACTGACGATTCAGGTGAAAATTGGCTTTCGTCAGTTTTTCACAAGCGCCCTGCTGAGATGGTGTTGCTCGACCTTATCGCAGCCGGCTAACGTAACGTGCTAGCGCATGATCATACCACGTATGCGACAGCTCGGCCGTGACGCCGTCCTGCGCCTGACTTGAGCGGACGACATGAGGCACCGGACTACCCGGCCTTTGCCCAAACGCCTCAGGGGCCCAATCCGGAACGAGACTCAACCCGACCTGATCCTCAGCGCGCGCGATCCAGAGTCCGAGCCTCGTCCTGTAATAAAGGTAGAGAGACTCTGACAAGTCTTCCGCGGTGACCGTTTCCACATAGGATCCGTCGAGCCATATCTCTTCCACCGCCACGACCTTACCGGACAGCCGGCGCAAGCGTCGGATCCGATGGCCCTCTCTGGAAGCCCCGAAGGTGGGCAGATACCCTGGCTTTTCCAGTCGGCATACGTCCAGAACTTCCGCGGTTGGAAGCCCACCACCATCGACAAGCTCGAGCCGGAACATGGCGTAAACGCTTTTAGGATCGCTGATCGCTCTAATGTAGTTGCCCGAGCCTTGTACGCGCTCAAGAAGGCCGCGGCTTTGCAGTTCCGCAAGAGTTTTGCGCAGCGTTCCGACAGCGATGCCAAGGTTGGCAGCCATCTCGCGCTCGGGCGCAAGCTTCTCGCCATCGATCAATCGTCCTGCCGCGATATCGCGAACCAGAAGCTCGGCGATCTGGAGATACATAGGCAGGCTACCGCGGGCGTTCTTCATTTGCAGGCCATCCTTGGGCACGAGACAAAAAATTGATACACCATTGATTTACTAAAAACCTGATGATATTCAAGTCCCATTCGGCAGGTGAGGAGGAATTTTATGACCGTTGTACCGATAACATCAGGCGATCTCGATGCCGCCGAAGTATCATGGTTTTCTGCGTTGTGCTCCGATGACTACGCCTATCTTGGCGTTCCGGACGACAATCTGCGCTCGAGCTGGGCGCACTGCTCGTCAATCGTGCAGAAGACCGAAGCGCTCGGCTTCCGCAACATCTTATGCCCCTCATCCTACCAGGTTGGTCAGGATACACTCAGCTTCGTTGCTGGCTGCGCACCGATCACGCAGAAGATAAACTTCCTCGCTGCGATCCGCTGTGGCGAAATGCAACCGATCATGCTGGCCAGAACTGTCGCTACGCTGGACCATATGCTCAAGGGTCGTCTGACGCTGAACGTCATCAGCTCCGATTTTCCTGGCGAGGTCGCCGACAGCGCTTACCGCTACCGCCGTAGCCACGAGGTTGTTGAAATCCTGCGCCAGGCGTGGACGCGCGAAACGATCGACCACGATGGAGAGGTTTACCAGTTCAAGGGCGTCTCCACCGAACCGGCGAGACCATATCAACAGAACGGCGGTCCGCTGCTTTACTTCGGTGGGTATTCTCCCGACGCCCTGGAATTGTGCGGTGCCCAGTGTGACGTCTATCTGATGTGGCCCGAGGTCAAGGAACAGCTTGCCGAGCGCATGCGTGCCGTGCATGCCCGTGCAGAAGCCCATGGCCGCACGCTCGATTATGGCCTGCGCATTCACATGATCGTGCGTGACACGGAAGTGGAAGCCCGCGAATATGCCGAGCATCTGGTGTCAAAGCTCGATGACGAGTATGGTCAACTGATCCGAAACCGCGCTCATGATAGCATCTCACTCGGTGTCTCGCACCAGGCGAGGGCACGCGAACTTGCCGACAAGTTCGGTTATGTAGAGCCGAATATCTGGACCGGCGTCGGCCGCGCGCGATCGGGCTGCGGCGCGGCTCTGGTTGGATCCACCGATCAGGTCCTGACCGCACTCGAAAGCTACCAGAAGATGGGTATCCGTGCCTTCATCCTCTCCGGCTACCCGCATCTTGATGAGGCCGAGCATTTCGGCACGAAGGTCCTGCCGCAGATGAAGACCTGCTCTCTGCCGGAAGTACGAGGCAGGGTTCCTGCCGAGACCCCAGCCACTCCCCTTGGAAATGGAAAGCGCCACTAATGGAACGCATCGAACTCAACGCAGACGTATCGCTGAGCCGGCTCGTCTATGGAATGTGGCGCATTGGCGACGACGCGGACACCTCGCCGGCGCATGTACAGGCAAAGATCGAGGCGTGCCTCGAGCAGGGTATAACCACTATTGATCAGGCCGACATTTACGGCGGCTACACCGCTGAAGCTATTCTTGGGCGCGCGCTTCGGGCCGCCAACGGCCTGCGGGACAAGCTGGAGATCGTTACCAAATGCGGCATTGTGGCGCCCGCTGGTCGGCATGCGGCCTCACGCGTCAAGCACTACGATACGAGCGCCGGCCATATCAACGCCTCGGTCGAGGCATCGCTGCGAGACATGGCGACAGACCGGATCGATCTTCTCCTCATTCATCGCCCAGACCCATTCATGGATGCATGCGAAACCGGCGGGGCCCTTGATGCTCTTGTGAAGTCGGGCAAGGTGAAAGCGGTCGGCGTCTCCAACTTCCGCCCCTGGGATTTCGCGCTGCTGCAATCGGCTATGAGCACGCCGCTTTCGACCAACCAGATCGAACTCAGCCTCTCTGCCACGGATGCTTTCACAAACGGCGATCTCGCTTTTTTGCAGGAACGCAAGCGGCCTATCATGGCCTGGTCGCCGCTGGGTGGCGGCTCTCTCTTGACCCGGGGTGGAGTGCTCGCCACCGCACTTGCCAAGATCGCGGGCGAACAGGATGTCGACGTTGCTGCTGTTGCGGTCGCCTGGCTGTTGGCGCATCCGGCTGCAATCATACCGGTGTTGGGGACCAACAACCTGCAACGGATCGCCGCCATCTCTGACGCGAACAAAGTCTCAATCGATCGCCAGACCTGGTTCGAGCTCTATTCACTTGCCATTGGACATGAGGTGCCGTGATGACAATTGCCGGAACTGCAAGATCATTCGAAGAGCATGTGTTCATACCTGATGCAGAAACCACGCGTAGCTATCGCAACGCGCTCGGCGCTTTCCCAACGGGTGTAACCGTGGTGACGGCTCAAACCGATGCCGGTCCAATTGGCATGACGGTGAACAGCTTCGCATCCGTCTCACTCGACCCACCGCTAGTGCTCTGGTCACCAGCCAAGAGTTCATCCCGCCACGCACTCTTTACTTCCGCAGGACATTTTACAATTCACGTGCTGAGCGCAGAGCAGACAGCCCTTAGCAGCCGTTTTACCCGCGGTGGCCAGGGCTTTGCTGATCTCGGGTGGGAGCGCAATGTCGAAGGTGCTCCCATCATCCCAGGTACGCTTGCCCGGTTCGAATGCGAACAGCAATCCGTCTACGATGCTGGCGATCATTCGTTGGTGATTGGCCGGGTATTGCGTGTCGGACTAAGGGACGGCGACCCTCTTTGCTTTGCACGTGGAGGATTTGGCCGGTTTGAGAGCCACAGTTAGTACCTCCAACGATATTTTGTATGCCCTGCAGGGAAGCGCGAAGGGGACTGCCACTTTCAGCTGGAGTTGCCTTGCGACGGTCCGAATTCTTGTAGCACCCAGCCTAGAATTATTCTGGGGGGCAGAGGAGCAGCGACCAGAGTGAAGCCTTTCGGCTTCTCCATGAGAAACGCCCGAACGTGTGGCAAACGCCTGATGTGATCAATACGATCCGAGCCATACAGCCTCCATTTCGGTCGGCCGTCCCGGATTTTCTTCGACGCAACTCGTCCAACGCCAAGCGTAGGTGCGATGGAGAGAGCGGGATGTCAACCGCAGTTCGGGTGCCCGCGCGATCGACCGGTTTGGCTTGTTCCTCTCCGCTTGTTTCTCGACGTGCGCGGTGATGGCGTCTACCACACGACCTGAATCACTATGCTTACGAGAAAAGCGATCAGTACGAGTGAGGCTATCCACATAACAGTCCGGTTGGCCTCGGCGAGCACCCGTGGCTTGGGGCCACGTTTAGGATTGAATTTGCGGCGACGCTTCTGCAGTCCACTCCCATTTGATGATTTGCTTCCTGCTACCATGGGATCCGTCTTGTTCGAGATTGTACATTCCTCAGCATTAATCTACGCTCTTTCGGCGTACGCGCGAAGACTTCTTAATTGGCAGACGAAGCGGCTCCCTGCTGCGGCGAGCAGTCGGCATTCTTCATCTGCAGGCTCTACCTGTTAGCGCTTCTCGCTCAAGGTGACACTGATGATTGAGGCCGTGCGGAGCGGAATGTGCTGAAACTAATTTCTCACGGCGGCAAGACGGCACAGATCGGCACGACTGCCGAGGGTATGCCTGAAAGCGTGATATGGGTCGACTTGCTGAACCCCACAAATGAGGAAGTCACCTGGACGGAAGAAAACTGTGGCGTTCGCGTGCCATCGCGAGACGACCTCAGCGAAATCGAATTGTCGAGTAGGTTGGCTAGGGAGGGGAATTCAATCTATCTGAGCTCGCCCGTGATTGGAAAAGCAACGATCGAGCACGCTGATATGACACCGGCCGGATTCATTGTCGCCCCTCAAGTTCTCGTTACTGTTCGCTTCGAGGCCCTGCCAACATTTGACATCGTGGCCGAGCGCCTCAAGCATGACAAAACACTGAATACCGGAATGGCCGTGTTTGTCGCATTGATGGAAGCGGCAGTGGACCGCGGAGCCGACGTCCTGGAACATCTTGCCGCTGCGGTCGACGAAGTCTCCAGGGCGGTGTTCCGCGGTAATTTGAGGGGGTCGGCATCTTCCCGCACCTCGGATTTCACGCTAAGACACGCCCTTTCCAAACTCGGCAGCTTGGCGGATCGGTCCTCGAAAGCACGCGATGTACTATTGGGTATCGGGAGGATGGCCACTTTTACGTTGGACATGTGCCGCGATCAGCTTCCGGATGGTTTCCACGATCAGCTTCATGCCGTTTCCAAGGACATTTCCTCGCTCAGCGACTATGAAAGCCATCTTTCTGACAAGGCGCAATTTCTTCTGGACGCTGTTCTCGGGTTCATCACGATCGAGCAGAACGATATTTTCAAAGTCCTTACCATCGCCTCGGTGGTTGGTGTGCCGCCAACTCTATTGGCTGGGATCTGGGGAATGAACTTCAAGTTTATGCCGGAACTGAGCTGGACATTCGGCTACCCGTTGGCTTGGGTGGTGATCATAGCAAGTGGGGTCGTTCCACTGATCTGGTTCTGGAAAAGAGGCTGGTTTTGAGCTCCCAAGCCCATTTGATGCAGGTGTCCAACTGTACCATATGTCGCTTGCTTCGAAGTCACAGTGGTGCCAGTCCCTTTGGCAGACGCAACGTCATGTACCGTGGGTCGTCGGTCGTCGCGCGAGTCATTGCCTTCGACGGCGGAACGTTCCGATAGGTCCGTGCAGGTGGCACGTTGATGAGGTCGACCGGAGGTCTCCTCAAAAGCTCGCCGCGCATGCCCCCAGTCTCCCAATAGTTATGCTAAATACGCTCGTTCGCTGCATCAAGCCTTCCTAGTTTGTCCTGCGCGAAGGCGTCAACAAGGCTATACGGCATGTTTTCACTAAACATCAGCTGCACCAGGGCCGCTGCTGTCGGGCTTCGCAAGAAAAGCTCTGTCTCGTATTTGTGAAGGGCTGCTTCTATATCGCCTGAATTTCCGGCGATGGCTTTGCCTAGCTCGGCGCCATCGAACATTGCAAGATTGGCGCCCTCTCCTGATGGCATGGCGGAAGGATGGTCGCGCCTCGACGCCGCGTCCTTCCCGTTCACGAGGGCTATTTCCCGTGAGCTATCGCCGCAGGATGTTCCTTACCGGTGTCGATCTCATCCTCGCTGGCATTAAGCAGGGTTCGCAGAACCCGATGCCTTCGCCGAACTCATAGTGTGCTGGTCGCGAGTGCCAATTCGTTAAAGACCAAGCCGTTATCATGCAGCTGGCTTTCGGCCAGGTCGTTCAGCTTTCGATTTTGCATAAAGCTTCTATAGCACTACCTTACTATTGGTCGTTCTAAGGAAGATTGATAAGACAGGCGTTCTTCAGGCAGGACGGCTCCTCATGACCCAGATACTCCAGCGCTTGTCGGCGATACTCGGCGACGACCTTATCCTCACTGACGCAGCAGACATGGATCGCTACCTGCGAGACTGGCACTGCGATGCAACTGGCGCAGCCCTTGCCGTCATCAGGCCCCGGTCGACAGCCGACGTCGCTAGCGCGGTACGGGCATGCCGCGATCTCGGGCTCGCTATCGTGCCGCAGGGCGGCAACACAGGGCTTGTGCACGGAGCGCTGCCACAATCGTCATTGCAGCATATCGTTATAAGCCTTGAGCGGTTAAACAGGATCCGCTCCATTGCTCCCGACGACTTTTCGATGACAGTCGAGGCCGGCTGCATCCTGTCTACGGCGAAGGAGTGCGCTGCAGAGAACGGCATGTTCTTCCCACTTGCGCTAGGTGCGCAGGGTAGCTGCCAGATTGGTGGCAATATCAGTACGAATGCGGGTGGCATCAATGTCTTACGCTACGGTATGATGCGCGATCTGGTGCTTGGCCTTGAAGTTGTCCTGCCAAGTGGTGAGATCTGGAATGGCCTTTCAACACTGCGCAAGGACAACCGCGGGATCGATCTGAAGCAATTGTTCATCGGTTCTGAGGGCACGCTCGGTGTCATTACGGCGGCTTCGCTGAAATTGACGCCCCTTCCGACGCAGCGTGAGACTGCGCTTCTCGCCGTGGCATCTCTTGATGAGGCGGTCGCGCTTTTTCGTTTGGCGCGGCGGGAATGTTGCGACCTGATGTCTGCGTTCGAGTTCATGCCGCCAGAAGCGTTTACCCTTGCGCAGGAAGCGATGCCTGACCTGGTTATGCCGCTTTCCGCTCAGTACCAGGCCTATGTCTTAATGGAGCTCGGAGGTTCCGGGCTACTCCACATGGCGGATCTGATGCAGCGGTTCCTCGAACTTGGATTGGAAAAGGGTCTTATTCTTGATGGTGTGATCGCCGCCTCCGAGACACAGGCAAAGACCCTGTGGAGCTTTCGCGAGGGCATGGTCGAGGGACAGGTCAAGCGTGGCCGACACCTACGCACAGACGTTTCGGTTTCACTCTCCCACCTCGCATCCTTCGTGGCCGAGGCGGAAGCCGAGCTCGCAAGCGCTCTACCGGCTTGCCTGGCAATATCCTATGGACATGTTGGAGACGGGAATGTGCACCTGAATGTCTTGCCGCCAACAGGAACTCCTGAGGGCGAACGTGACACGATCATCAAGCAGGCCAAGGCAATCATCAATAGCGTTCTTTTCCGTTACCAGGGAAGCATTAGCGCCGAGCATGGCATAGGGCGTGAAAAAATGGATGACTTCCGCCTCGGATTGGCACCGACGCAAGTGCAACTGCTTGCCGCCCTAAAGTCGGCGATCGATCCGGATTGGCAAATGAACCCAGGCGTTCTCTTCTGATCGGACTGCCTCAGATCGGCTGCATCTTGCGCATGTCGCTCAGCTGACGCTTCATCTGGTTGATGCGGGCCCGCTCGCCTTCTGGCCGGCGCATGGCAACGCTGGTCGACAGGATGTCGATGACGACAAGTGCAGCGATGCGAGATATAGTTGGTGTGTACGTATTGGTGTTCTCGAGTGTTTCCACGATTAGCGAGACGTCCGAATAATGCGTTAAAGGCGATTCCGAACCGGTCAGGCAGATGACGATGGCGCCGTTCTCACGCGCGATACGCGCGATCTCGATGATCGATCGGGTGGTGCCGGTATTCGAGATGACGAAGGCGACATCACCCTCTTTCATCATCGAAGCGACCATCAGTTGCTGGTGGGAATCGAGTTCGGCGCCACAAGGTACGCCGAAAAGCGGGAACTTCTGCTGGGCGTCGCGCGCCACGATGCCCGATGCTCCGAAGCCGAAGAATACGATTGAACGGGCAGCGGCCAGTATGTCGATGGCCTTGTGAAGCGCGATCTTGTCGAGTTTCGAGCGAGCCCAATCGAGGCTCGTCATGGTGTAGTCGAAGATTTTCTCGGCGATCACCTCCGGCTCGTCAGTGTCGAGAAGGACCGAATGGGTTGCCGGCGTGCCAAAGGCAAGGCTTTGCGCGAGGCGTATCTTGAGGTCCTGAAAGCCGTTGCAACCGACTGCTGTCGCAAAGCGAAGGACCGTCGGCTGGCTGACCTCGGCAAGCGTCGCCGTTTCGCCTACGGTCGCGTTCATGATCCGGCGCGGATCGTCGAGCACAACGTCGGCAACTTTGCGATCAGACTTACGCAGTTCGGGTCGCATCGTCCGGATGACTTCTATGATGTTTCGGCCGTTGCTGCTTCTGATGTCGCTATCCATCCGGATTGCCTTTCCTGCATTTTCGACTGCGAAAACTAGAAGTTTAGTGGTTTAAGAGCAAGGTGTTCGGTGTATGCGCTTGCGCGGTTAGCGATTTTGCATCGTGTATAGTGTGTTTGTCTTGGCGCGATGCAGGTTGAGACCGGTGGTTGCGGTGACCGCGGCGTCAATTTTCTCAGGCTGCTCAGTATTGAAATCGAAGAGCCCGTAGTGGTGCGCAATAAGGTCGTTAGCGCCCACATGCAGGGCAACGGCGATTGCTTCGTGAAGCGAAAAGTTCCCGGGTACGCCGTTTTGCGAAAGCTCGGGGCGTTTGCCATTGACTGGTAGGAGAGCAACATCTGGTCGCAGTCGTCGCACTTCCTCCTCAAGTCCGATGAAGGGAATGCAGTCGCCGGAGTGCCAGATGCACGTACCATCGCCCCGGATGGCATAACCGAGAAATCGGTGGTTGCCGTCCTCGTCCATCTCCAGCGTCTCATGGGCGGCGCGCGTCGGAATGATTTCGACATTCATAGGCAGCGATATGGGTCCGCCGGCACAAGTGAGAATGAGGCGGTCTTCATGCACGCCCGAGCGCTCCATGGCCTGGGTGGCCACCGCGCGGGGTGCGACAAGCTTGGAGCGAGGATTGGCCTCAAGCAGCAACGGCAAGGTGCCGGGATCCATGTGGTCGGTGTGGGCATGCGTGCAAAGCACGAGATCGACGTGGAGGATCTCGTCCGCGAGCACAGGAGGCTGCATCAAGCGCACATGTGGGCGCGGTGTGTTTCGATATTTCACAGCCAGGCTGTCGGAAAGATAGGGGTCGACGACCAACCGCATCCCCACGATGTCGATGACGAAGCCGGCCTGACCGAGCCAGTATATCTCCGTTTTCTCGCTCGGCGGCCGGCTCAATCGCTCAGCCAACGGTTCTCCCGTTGGCATTTCTGTCAGCTTGACGCGCATCGGTCGAACTCAGGCTGACAGCACGGAAAGCAGGTTGTCGGCCGCTATCCGCGTGGCGCGGTCAACGCTTTCCGCGGTGAAGCCGCCGATGTGGCTCGTCGCGATCACGCGTCCGTGCGTGGCAAGCGTCAACGAAACCGGCGGCTCCTGTTCGAAGACGTCAGTGGCATAAGAGCCGATATGTCCGAGATCGAGCGCCTCAATCAAGGCATCTTCGTCCACCAGTTTGGCGCGGGCCGTGTTAACGATAACCTGCCCCTTCTTCGCCGAGAAGATGCGGTTGCGGTCCAGAAACGTTGAGCCATCTCGGGGAAGGGGGCAATGCAGACTTAAGATATCAGCTTCGTCGACGATGTCGTCGACCTCGGCATACGAAAATGCGCTCGACGGAAGATCGAGATTCGGCCGGGCCGGATCAAACGCGACAACGCGCGCGCCAAGAGCGATTACCATGCGTGCGACCTCCCGTCCAATCGCGCCACAGCCGATGATGCCGACGGTGCGGCCATGGATTTCAGCGCCCCGCAACCTTGGCCAGCCACCGGCCTTGATGCCGGCATCCGAATGCGGAATGGAACGCAGGGCGCTGAAAATCAGACCGATCGTGAGCTCAGCAACCCCCATGGAATTGGCGCCCTCTGCGATCATCACCTTGACGCCACGCTTCTTGAGCATGTCGATCGGGAGGTTGTCGACACCCACGCCGTTGCGGCTGATGACCTTCAAGGACGCGGCCGCCTCAATGATCTTTGGGGTGACCGGCTCGACGCCGGCGAGCCAGCCAACGCAGCCGGGTACCAGATCGATCAATTCCTGCTCGTTCGGCATTGCGCCTGCCGTAGAATAGACGATTTCAAAGCCTTGCTCTCGCATCCGCTCGACGTCGGGATGCGGTTCCTGCGTCAATGAACGCGGTGTGACGAGAATACGTTGGTTCATGCTCATCTCCCCGCGGCCTGAATGGCGATCTCGGATATGCGATCGAACGAAGGACCCGATGTTGGGATCGAGACGTCGAAGACCTCGGCGATGACCTGCGTCCAGCCGTGGATGAAATAGGTCCAGCCGTCCTCGATGCGCAGCGACCGCTCTGTCTGCTGACGACGAGCCTGGTCGAGAAAGACGAGCTCGCCACGATAATTGAGATCCCAGATAACTGCGCGTTCGGGGAAGACGGCGGCATCCGTCAATGGCGAACCCGGTGCGTCCTTGCCGAGGCCGGTAGCATTGATGACGAGGGATCCGGGCTTCAATGTGGCCAGAACCTTGTCGTTGTCTTCAGGACGTTCTGCCAGGAGGTACTCGACCGGTACGTCGAAGTCGACCTGCTCGTGGATACGCTTGATCTCGTCAAGGCGATGCTGGCTGCGATTGGTCACGAAGATGCGCGACGGCACGTTTCTGCCGCGGCTCTTTCGCATCAGGTGCCAGGTCAGCGCGATCGTCGATCCGCCGGCTCCCATTGAAAACAGATCGGCGTTGTTGTCTGCGAAGTAGGTTTCGCCGACGAAGCCGTCGATCGATAGGCCCGACGAAATCGGATCCTTGGCGTGGCAGATCAGCTTTCCGTCCCGCTTTGAGATGCAGCTGGTCTCGTCCATCAACAGCGCATGCGGATCGATCACGTCGAACATGTCCCTGCAGGCGTGGAAGAGGTCGATCTTGTGGGTGGTGACAAGCGCGCCCATGGACATCGGATCATCACGGATGAACTCGACTGCCTTGCGATAGGCTGCGGGATCGTCGTGCAGCTTGAAATCGATGCCCTTGATTTCGGCGTCCTTCAATCCGAGAAAATCTGCCCAGGCGGGAAAGACCTTCATGATCGAGCTTTTGCCGGTCGTCACGCCGATGAAATAGAGTGTCGGGCTGGTTGCGGGTTCGTAAGTGCTCACGCGCGCTTCTCCAGAGCTTCCTTTGCGACCTTGACGGCAGCTGCGGCGTTTTTCGCGATATCCTTGAAGCGGCCCTCGCGAATATCTTCGGTCTTGGCAATCCAGGTGCCACCCACCGCGATCACCTGGCGAAGCGCAAGCCACTCTCCGATCGTTGCCTCGGTCACGCCGCCTGTCGGGATGAAGCGGATACCGAGATGGGCGAAGGGGGCGGAAATGCCCGCCAGCGCCTTCGGACCGCCCGCTACGCCGGCCGGGAAAAACTTCGCCAGCCGCACGCCACGCGCAGCCGCAAGCGTCAGATCGGATGGCGTCATGATCCCCGGGCAGAAGGGCAGGTTTTCAGTCTTGGCGGCATCGACGATGTCGGGATCGAACCCCGGCGCCAAGCCGAAACGCGCACCGGATGCGATTGCTTTCTTCAGATTGGTCCGGTCGAGGATGGTGCCTGCGCCGATGCACAGTTCGGGGCGCGCATCGCGAATGGCAGCAAGAACATCTGCGGCGGCATCGGTTCTAAAGGTAATCTCGGCAACCGGCAATCCGCCCTCGAGCAGCGCATCGGCGAGCGCCACCGCATCCGAGGCGCGCTCGATTGCGACAACGGGAACGACGCCGAGACTGGCGATAAGGTCGATAGGATGTGTCATGGCATTCTCCGCAAGCTCTTGGCGATCAGGTTTAGGACTTCATCAGCGCGCGAACCGTTTCCTCGCTGCGCGGTTGATAGGCCGGGTTCTCGATGAGTTTCCAACCTTCGGCTCCGTTGCTTACGACGCGGTGGCGCATGCCGCGGGAGGATTCAATGATTCCGTAATCCTGGCCGCTGTCGGAGGGGTAGGCGAAAACCATCACCAGATCCTCGTTGCCGATGTTGATGGAGCGGTGGATCCAGAAGGGGGGCACATAGCAGATCGTCTGCGGCCCAATCTCGACGATGCGCGTCTCGCCTGCCGGCGATTCGAGCTGCATCAGTCCCAAACCCTTCTGGCCATAATATATCTCGGGCCGATCCGCCTTGGCGTGGATATGTCCGCGCGTCAGGAAGAACTCGGCGGCGATCCGGCCGGGACTCATTCGCGTGACACCGTAGATGAGGTCGCCGCTGTGCGTTCCCGGACGGAAATCCTCCACGTCGTAGACGACGACATCGCCGAGCTCTTCGAGCGCCGCCTCGAAAGCGGCTTCGTCGGCGTAGAGCCCATTGAGATCGCTCAGGCGCTTCTCGTATCGCCCCGTCTTCCCGCTCATTCCGCCGCCAATCGTGTCGACGACGCTTGAGACTGGTTCCCGCATCATAATTCACCCTTCGTTCGGTAGTAGAATTACATAAATAGATATGAAAACACGTGCAAGCGAAATTTTCAGACAATATTGCGATGCGGAATCGTAGAAATGCAACAAAAAATATGTTGACGAGAAAATTTCATGTAACTACGCTACATTTCAGCCAGGAGATGGCTTGCGCTTGAAGCGCTCACTTGGAGGAGAGACGAAAATGAAAAAGACTGTAATGACGCTTGCGCTTTGCGCAGCCGCATCGGTGCTTGCTATGGCAACCGCGCAAGCGGCGGATTGCAAGATCGGTATCTCAATGAAGACGCTGGATGCACCCTACTTCGCTGCACAGGAAGTTTCTGCGAAGAAGCATGCCGAGGAGCTCGGATGCGAAGTCATCTCCGTCGACGGCCAGAACGACCTCAACAAGCAGGTCGCCGACGTCGAAGACATGGTCGCGCAGGGTATCGGCGCGCTGATCATCAATCCGCGCGACAGCAAGGGCCTTGTTCCGGCCGTCAACGCGGCCACCGCAGCCGGCGTCAAGGTCTTCGTGATCGACTCGACTATCGACGCGCAGGCCAATTTCGTAACCCTGGTCCAGTCCTCGAATTCGCAGAACGGTCTTCTGGTCGGTCAGTGGCTCGCCGATGCGACCAAGGGCAAGGAACTCAAGATCGCGCTGATTTCCGGTGACAAGGGCAATGAAGTCGGCCAGGAGCGCCGCCTGGGCGTGCTGGCAGGTTTGACCGAAGGTCAGCTGCGCAACGAAGGCCGTGCCAACTTCACGGTGGTCGGCCAGGGTTGGGGCGCCTGGACCAACGAAGGCGGCCTGAAGGCCATGGAAGACCTTCTGACCGCAAACCCTGACGTCAACGTCGTGCTCGGCGAAAACGACTCCATGGTTCTCGGCGCGCAGAAGGCGCTCGAGCAGGCCAACAAGTCGGGCGACGTCTTGTTCCTGGCCGCCGCGGATGGTCAGAAGGAAGCGTTGCAGGCGATCAAGGACGGCAAGTACGGCGCAACCGGTCTCAATGATCCGGCGCTCGTCGCCGCCACGGCCGTCGATCTCGCCAAGAAGGCGCTCGACGGCAAGCTGCCCGGCGATATCTCCAAGATCACCTACACGACGCCGACCGCGATCACCAAGGACAACGTCGACAAGTACCTGAAGAAGGACGCGGTATTCTAAGACCCGATCCTCCCTGTGGCCGGCGCGGTTTCGTCCCCGCCGGCCACCCATTCAATGACCTCCGAAGCCGGCTCGCGCCGGTGCCGCCGCAGGGCGCGGCTTGGTCGTGACAGGCAGATTGTGACGCTATGGAAACTGTTGTTGAGCTGACCGGCATCCGGAAATCCTTCGGCGGGGTACGCGCCCTTCAAGGTGTGGATTTCGCTCTGCGCAGCGGCGAGGTTCACGCCCTGCTCGGCGAGAACGGCGCCGGCAAATCGACGCTGATGCGCGTTTTGGGTGGCGAATATGTCCCTGAATCTGGAAGCGTGAAGGTCCGCGGCCACGAGCAGCGGTTCAAGGGGCCGATGGATGCGCTCGATAAGGGCATCGCCATTATTCACCAGGAAATGGCGCTGGCGACGGACCTCACGGTGGCGGAGAATATCTTTCTGGCCGAGATACCCTCGGTCATCTCCTGGCGTGACCTCAACCGGCGCGCCGCGGAGCTTATCTCCAGCCTCGGCTTTTCGATCTCGCCATCCGCGACCGTGTCCGATCTGTCCGTTGCTCATCAGCAGGTCGTCGAAATAGCCAAGGCGCTCTCCAAGAATGCCAGCGTGATGGTGTTCGACGAGCCGACGGCGGTTCTATCCGTGCAGGATGCCGAGCGCCTGCTCGGCATCATCCGCACACTACGAGCGCGCGGCGTCGGCATCATCTATATCTCTCACCGCCTCGACGAGGTGTTTCGCATCGCCGACCGTATCACGGTCATGAAGGATGGCGCGTCCGTCCAGACCGTGGAGCGAAAGGACGTTGCGATTGACGACGTCATCCGCATGATGGTCGGCCGATCGTTGAAGGCTCTTTTCGGAGACGATCTCGAACGGCCGATCGGCGCAGAAGTGCTGCGGATCGAGGAGCTGTCAGATGGTGCGCGCATTCGAGGCGCGTCGCTCTCTGTCAAGGCAGGCGAGATCGTCGGGCTTGGCGGACTAGTTGGAGCCGGTCGCACCGAGCTGGTGCGCCTCATCTTCGGCGCCGAGAAGGCCCGTTCGGGCAAGATCTTTCTGCATGGCAAGGAAGTGCGCGTGAACAACCCTCGCGCTGCCGTTAAGGCAGGGATAGGGCTTGTTCCCGAAAGCCGGAAGGAGCAGGGGCTCGTTCTCGATTTTCCGATCCGCGTCAACGCGACGATGTCGAAGCTCGGGCCGCTGGTCAATGCGTTCGGTTTCGTGCGGCGGGCGGCAGAAGGCGCGACTGTCGAAAAGCTGGCGGCGCGCCTGCGTATCAAGGCCGGCAGTCTCAACGATCCCGCATCGAGCCTTTCCGGCGGCAATCAGCAGAAGGTCGTGCTCGCCAAGTGGTTTCACGCCGATGGCGACCTTCTGATCTTCGACGAGCCGACCCGCGGCGTCGATGTCGGCGCAAAGACCGAGATCTACTCGCTCATCAAGTCGCTTGCGGCCGAGGGCAGGGCGGTGCTCGTCATCTCGTCCGAACACATCGAGCTCTTCGGGCTGTGCGACCGCATTCTCGTGATGCGTGAGGGAGAACTGACGGGGTCGCTCGACCCGCAAGACTACACCGAAGAGAAACTGCTGAAGCTGGCGATGGTCAATACCGTCTCACAGGCCGAAGCCATCGCGACCAGCAACTGATTGGGTTAAAGCCGTGACCGAACTCACCGAAACCGCTCACCGTTCGCCTACGCTGAACATTTCCAACATCCTGCACCGCTACGGCACGCTGGCCATCCTGATCGCCCTGCTGATCGTGGCGACCTCGATGTCGGATGTATTCCTGACCCAGCGCAACATTATCAACGTTCTCCGACAAAGCGCAGGCACCAGCCTGATGGCGATCGGCATGCTCTTCGTCATCCTGACCCGGGGTATTGATCTCTCGGTCGGTTCGGTGGCAGCGCTCGGCAGCGTGCTTTCGGCGATCGTCATCCAGGACTACGGCACAGGCGGAGCGGTCGCGACCGCCCTGATCGCCGGCGCAGCCTGCGGCCTTGCCTCCGGCGTCCTCGTCGCCTTCCTCAAATTGCCGCCCTTCGTGACGACGCTTGCGATGATGACGGTCGCGCGTGGTCTCTCCTTGATCGTCTCCGCCGGACAGCCCATTCAGATGGGCGACGCCGGGATCTGGATCACGACGTTTGGCTCCGGCTCGATCGCCACCATTCCCTACCCCGTCGTGCTGATGGCGATCGTCTTTGTCATCGCCGGCATCGTCCTAACCTTCACGCGCTTCGGACGCCTGGTAAAGGCGATCGGCTCGAATGTAGAAGCCGTACGTCTTTCCGGCATTCCGGTCGCCTATTACACGACAGCTGTCTATGTGATTTCCGGAGTGCTCGCGGCCGCGGCCGGTATCGTTTCGACGAGCCGCACCGGCATCGGCTCGGCCAATATCGGTGTCGGTTCGGAGCTCGACGCGATCGCTGCCGTCGTGATCGGCGGCGCCAGCCTGATGGGCGGCCGCGGTGGCGTAATGAACACCTTCATCGGCGTGCTTGTGCTTGGCATTATCGCCAATATGATGAACCTTGCCCGCGTGCCCGGCTATCACCAGCAGGTCTTCATGGGTTGCATCATCATCGGTGCGATGCTCCTGCAATATGCCTCCAACTGGTTTCGCAAGTAGTGTCCGCCTCCTGCAGGGGTAAGTAGCATGCCAAATGATCTCTTCCTTGCCATCGACGTCGGCACCGGCAGCGTTCGTGCCGCCCTCGTCGACACCAGGGGCAAAATTCTTGCGGTCTGCAGCCGCGAGCACGAGCAGATCGTTCCGCAATTCGGCTGGGCCGAGCAGCGTCCGGCGGATTGGTGGGCGGGCGTCGTCGCCACGGTCCGGGAGGTCCTGGGACAGGTTGCCGATGCGCGCTCCCGCGTAGTTGCCGTTGCAGCCTGCGGCCAGATGCACGGGACGGTGCTTGTCGGCGACGATGGGGAGTTGGTGCGCGAGACCGCGCCGCTCTGGAACGACAAGCGGACCGTGGACTATGTGACGGCCTTCGAGGCCGCGCATGCGCCGAGCGATTATCTTTCCGATTGCGCCAACCCGCCCACGCCCGCCTGGCCTGGCTTCAAGCTGCAATGGCTGCGCGACCACGACGCATCTGCCTACAGCAAAGCTTCCGCCGTGCTGATGCCGAAAGACTACGTCAATCTGCGCCTGACCGGCCAGATCGCCATGGATCGCAACGACGGCGGCGCAAGCTTTCTGATGGATCCCCGTAGCGGCGACTGGTCGCGCAAGATGATCGCGCTGCTCGGGCTCGATGCCGATAAACTGGCGCCGCTTCGTAATCCGACAGAGATTTTGGGTACCGTCAGCGAGAACGCTGCGATCGAGACCGGGCTGCGCCAGGGCACGCCGGTGCTGGTCGGCGGGGCCGACTATCCGGTGGCCCTTTTGGGATCCGGCGTATGCCGGGCGGGCGTAGGTTCGGAGGTGATGGGAACGTCGGCAATCATCACCGCGATCGCCGCCAAACCGCTTCTTGATCCCTCTATTTGCAACGTCGGGACTGTCGAAGGAAACTGGGGCGCCTTCATGCTTCTGGAGTCCGGCGGCGACGCCATGCGCTGGGCAAGACGGGCGTTCGACGAGAAGAAATCGTCCTACGAGGACATTGTCGCAAAGGCTGCCGAGGCACCTGCCGGATCCGATAAGCTGTTCTTCATGCCGTACCTCACCGGTGAGCGGCTTGGCGAGCATCGCAATGCGCGCGCGCAATTCTTCGGAATCGGTGCCGCGCATGGTCTTGCGCATATGCACCGCGCGGTGCTCGAAGGCGTCGCATTCGCCACCAAGCGCCATATCAATATTCTCGATCGCATTTCCGGTGCGCCGCTCGAGCGGGTCATTGCGTCGGGTGGCGGGGCGAAAACCGAGCTTTGGATGAAGATCAAGGCCAGCGTCTACGGTATTCCGATCCTGGTTCCCTCCGAACCGGAATGCGGCCTGGTCGGCTGCGCGATCATGGCGGCGGCGGCAACCGGGCAGTTTTCAAGCGTGGAAAATGCAGCCGGCGCCTATGTCTCCTACGCGCAGGAAATCGAGCCCGATCCGCGCTGGGCGGAAACCTATCGGCCGATGCAGTCATTCTTCGAGAAGCTCTATGCGCACAGCCAGGTCCTCTACGACGATCTCGACGGGCTGCCGCAATGACAGAAAGAGCCGTACTTTTCGACATGGACGGCACCCTCGTTGATAGCGAGGGGCTGCATTTCGATGCCATGAAACAGGCACTGCTTCAGATGGGGTATCGGGTGCCGGACGCGCTCGCTGATCGCATGACCGGCATGAGCGGCGCCGATTGCCACGCACTGCTGCGAGAGGCGATCGGTTTCAAGCCATCCTTCGATGATTATGTCGAAGGCAAGTATCGATGCTATCTGGCCGGCGCTGCCAGACTAGAGCGCCGCAATGGGGTCGATGCCGTTTTGAGATTGCTCGCAGAACCGGGCACCCGTTTCGCCATCGTTTCGAATTCGGACCGCATGCTGGTTGATGCCAATCTGCGAGCTGCATGCCTGCAGCAGCCCGGACTTGTGACCGTCAGCCGAAATGACGTCGTGCGCGGAAAGCCGGATCCCGAACCCTATCTCAGGGCGGCGCATCTGCTTGGCGTCAGCCCCGAAAACTGCATCGTGGTCGAGGACAGCATTCCCGGCGCCGTTGCTGGTCTTGCAGCGGGAATGACCGTCATCGGTTGGCCCGAGCCACATAGGACCGACCTCGTCTTTCCGCCGTCGGCGATCCTGGCCGATCCCAACGATCTGGCTTCAACGCTCGCCGGCCTACTTTCTGCCTTTCCTTTGCAAACGACCCTTCAAGGATGCGACTAATGTATCTCGATAAGTTCAAGCTCACCGACAAGATTGCCGTCGTAACCGGCGCCGCGCGCGGGATCGGCTACGCCGCCGTCGAGGCGCTGGCGGAAGCTGGAGCGAAAGTCGTGCTGACGGACATGAATGATGCGTTGCTCAAGGAAGCAACGGCAACGCTTACCGCCAAGGGGTACGGCGTCGACAGCGTCGTGCTCGACGTTACCGATGTCAAAGCCGTGCAGGCGGCCCATGACGAGATCGTCGCCCGCCATGGCCGGGTCGACATCCTCGTCAACAATGCCGGCATCGCCATCAGCAATCATCCGGCCGAAACCATGGCAGACGATGTCTGGAACAAGGTGATCGACGTCAATCTAAACGGCGTTTTCTGGTGCTGCAGGGCGTTCGGCAAGTCGATGCTCGATCGCGGCTCCGGCACCATCGTCAATGTCGGCTCGATGTCCGGTTTCGTTGTCAATCGCCCGCAGGAGCAGGCGAACTACAATGCCTCCAAGGCAGCCGTCCACCATCTGACGAAGTCGCTCGCCGCCGAATGGGGCGCGCGCGGCGTTCGCGTCAATTCGGTGGCACCCACCTATATCGATACGGAGATGAACAAGTACGTCTACGAGGACGCCGAGATGTATAGGCACTGGGTCGGCGGCACCCCGATTAACAGGCTTGGCCGCACCGACGAGGTCGCTTCCGTCATCCTGTTCCTCGCCAGCGACGCCTCCAGCCTGATGACCGGCTCGATCGTGCTCGCCGATGGAGGCTACGTATGCTGGTGACGGCTGACATCAAGCCGCGCGGCGCACGCTTCCCCGGCCGCTATATCCAGGCAGCGGGCGCGATCGGGCTGCTAGGGCAGGAGGCGCAAGGGTATGGAAAGCGTGCCGTGGCCCTGCTCGACCGTGGCATTTTCGGCATGCTCGAACAATCCATGTCGGACGCGTTCGATGGTCGCGCCGATGTCGAGGTCGTGCGTCACGGAGGAGAGTGCTCGGAAGCTGAAATCGCCAGCCTCGTCGCTCGTGCCAGGACTGCCGCAGCCGATGTCGTCATCGGTATCGGTGGCGGCAAGGCGCTCGATACGGCAAAGGCGGCTGCCCGCGATCTTAAATTACCAGTGATCGTGGTGCCGACGATCGCCGCTTCGGATGCGCCGTGCAGTGCGCTCGCGGTCGTCTACAACGAGGACGGCACGGTCGCGTATGACAGCTTCTTGCCTGCCAATCCCGACCTGGTACTTGTCGATACGGCCCTGATCGCTGCCGCGCCCGCGCGCTTCCTGTCGGCCGGGATCGGTGATGCGCTGGCAACATGGTACGAGGCGGATGCGTGCCGACACAGCGGTGCGTTGAACTGCATGAAAATGCCCGGCCTGCCGCTTGCATTCGAGGTTGCGCGGTTTTGCCGGGAAACAATCCTGGAGTTCGGCGCAGCGGCGCTCACGGAATGCGATGCGAAGACGGCGGGACCGGCAATCGAGCGGGTCGTGGAGGCCAACATTCTCCTGTCGGGGATAGGCTTTGAATCCGGCGGCGTGGCCGCCGCGCACGCGATCCATCATGGCCTCTGTGAGCTGGAAGATGTGCATCATCACCTGCACGGCGAAAAGGTGGCCATCGGCGTGCTGGCCGGGTTGAAGATCCAGGGCCGGCATGACGAATTCACGCGGGTTCGCGACTTTTGCCGATCGGTGCGGCTTCCGACGCGGCTGACGGATATCGGGATTGCCGAGGCTTCGCGGGAGAAGCTGGAAATTGTCGCGCGACGTGCCTGCCGCGCCGGCGAAATCATCCACAACGAGCCGATGCCGGTCACCGAAGGCATGGTGATCGAAGCGCTGGCGGCGTTGATCTAATCGATGGAGTAAGAACTATGGATAAAAACGAGGCGTTCGCGCCGAACTTCCTTGATGGTAAGACGGTGGTGGTCTCGGGCGGCACGAGCGGCATCGGTCTGGCCGTTGCGCAAGGCTTCGCCGGGGAGGGAGCCCGCGTGCTCGCCACAGGCAGCTCCGAACGCCGGCTTGACTATGCCCGATCGAGCTCATCCGGTACGATCACGTTCTCAAAACTTGATGTGCGGGACGGCGCCGCAGTCGATCGATATTTTGCCGATCTGCCGACGCTTGATGTGCTGGTCAATTGCCAGGGCATCGCGCGCCCAGACAGTGAGTGGGACGAGGATGTCTTTCTCGATGTCATGGACGTCAATCTGAGCAGCGCTATGCGTCTCTCCCGCGCTGCCTTTCCGTTGCTCAGGAAGAATGGGGGAAGCATTGTCAATTTCGCGTCGATGCTGAGCTATCTGGCCGATGAAAGCGTCCCTGCCTATACAGCAAGTAAGACGGGCATCGTCGGGTTGACACGCGCCATGGCGCATAAGTATGGCCGCGACGGCGTCCGTGTGAACGCGGTTGCGCCGGGCTATCACCGCACGGAGATGACGAAGCCGCTCTGGTCGCAGCCGGATAGCGAAGCGAAAATCGCCGAGCGATCGGCACTGAAGCGCTGGGGAACGACCGAGGACCTCGTTGGCCCGATCCTGTTTTTGTGTTCGCCAGCCGCCGCGTTCGTGACTGGCGTCACGCTGCCGGTCGACGGTGGTTACAGTGTCGGGTAAAGACATAGCCTGCTGATTAGGGTCGACTGACAGTGCCAATTCCCGGACCCGGCGCTGCGACATCTACGGGCTTTCCGACGATCTGCCGAAGTCGGCGGTTCAATTCCTCGATAAGCTGGGCTGTCGTGCCGGTCGAGGGGGATGCGACACCTCCGGCATCGTCGGCCCAGCCGGAGATCCAGCTGAGTGAGGTCCATTACCATCTCGTGCCAGGCGATGCCGCCGTGGTCCGATTCTGACGGCCGGACATATCTGTAACCCATCTTCTCGTAGAGGGGCACGTGCCGATCCTTGCACATGAGATGGATCGTCTCTTTTCGTGCCGCTCTCATCTCGTCAATGAATCGTTGCATCAGAAGCTTCGAATAGCCCTTTCCCTGTTCAGCAGGGGCGACCACGACCGACATGATGACAGCGTTGGGTGCAGCCGGATCGTGCCCGACGAGTTCCTTAAACGCCTCATCGGACATGACGACCTCGTATGCGCAGGCGCTGTTGATAAATCCTACGAGCTTCCCTCTGCCTCGAGTATCAGGAAGCCCTCCGGGAACTGAGTGATCCGATTTTCGATCTTTTCGAGGGTGGCCGCCTCGTCGCCTTCGTAGGCTGATGCCTCAATCTCGAAGCATCTGGCCGCGTCGCTAGGTGTCGGTCTGCGGAAGGAGTGATTGTCTGCCAAGGCGCAATCCCTTTCATATCGAGGCCTGTCTTGTTGCGGATCGGCCGGACCGCAAGCCATGTCAGTGGCACTGGAACGAGTTCGTCGGCTGAAATACGATCCGTTTGGGGGGCTTCCATGCTGACAATCTCATTTTCCGTCAGATGGCCAAACACTTTAGAACCAGAGATCGCGCACGCATCGCCCCTTCGATGGCAGATCGGTAAACGTCACCAATCCGTCGAAATGATCGATCGCTAGGTCTGCTACCGCCTCGGGTGCCGCGAGCCTGACATTGACCGCCATCCGCCGTCGCCCATCCGGCTCCAGCACCAGGCCACGCCAAGCGAGTACGCAGGCGCAGGTAGGGCAGAACAGGATCTCAAGCGGCGACTTGTCCCTTCCCGAGCGCGTGTAGGAAGCTGTCGGTCCGGTGACTGCAACTCGGTAATCTTCGTAGTCATAGGCCCAAAGCGTGCCGTACCGGCGACACATTGTGCAATTGCATGATGTTATGGATCCCGGATCACCCTCCAGCCTCCATTGCGCCTCTCCGCAATGACATGAGCCGATCATCATGAAATGAGCTCCTCTTGTGCCGTCGACGCGCTATGTTGCCGGATTGAACCCTCCACCGCAATTGCTGTGACCTGGCAAAATGAGTGAGACGTGAGCGCCTTACCGGTCCGCTCGCGGTCGAATTGAACCTGAGAAGTCATGGCAATTCCTTGGGCAAACGATCAAACGGCAACAAACGAGCGGCGCCGGGCTCGCGCGGCAAAGACGGGGCGTCACACGGTCCCTTTACCTCAGGAAGGCAACAATCGAATTGGCGATTTCTGAGGTATGCGTCTCCACTGCGAAGTGGCCAGCATCGATTAGTCGAACCTCGGCATTTGGCAGATCACGCCGGAACGCCTCGGCACCTACCGCCAGAAAGAATGGATCCTTGTCACCCCAGATCGCCAGGAGCCGTGGCTGATGTTCGCGAAAATAGGCCTGGAAGGCAGGGTACATGGCCACGTTGCTCGCGTAATCGAGCGCAATGTCGAGCTGGATTTCCTCGGCATCAGGGCGCGCCATGTAGAATGCGTCCAGCGAATAGCCGTCCGGTGAAATGAGCGGCAAACGCGAGACGCCGTGTTCGTATTGCCAGCGAATGCCCGCCGGTTTCATGATCTCGCGTAACGCTTCTCGGTTGGGCTTCGTCGGGTCGACCCAGTAACGTCTGATCGGCTCCCAGACTTCTCGCAAAGCGTCTTCATAAGCGTTGCCATTCTGAGAAATGATCGCCGTCACACGCTCTGGGTGCCCCATTGCGATCCGGAACCCGATCGGTGCGCCAATGTCAAAGGCGTAAAGAGCGAACCGTTCAATGCCCAGGATCTCGATGAACCTTGCGATGACTTTGGCAAGATTGTCGAATGTATAGGAGAACTTAGCTCGAGACGGTGAATCGGATTGCCCAAAGCCGGGTATGTCGGGCGCGATCAAATGAAACCGGTCGGCAAGCATAGGGATCAGATCGCGGAACATGTGGCTCGAAGACGGGAAGCCGTGAAGCAGCAGCAGGGTCGGCTTCGTCGGGTCTCCCGCCCTTCGATAGAAGACGCTGATGTCATCGACGTCAACACGGTGATAGGTCGGATGGTTCATCTCCAGTCCGCCCTAGAAACCAAAATCGCTGAGACCGGGATGGTCGTCCGGACGAGGGCCCTGCGGCCAGTGAAACTGGCGGTCCTGTTGGCGTATCGGAACGTCGTTGATGGAAGCGAAACGCTTTTGCATCAAGCCGTTGGCCTCGAATTCCCAGTTCTCGTTCCCGTACGAGCGGAACCAGTTGCCGCTGTCGTCGTGCCATTCGTAAGCGAAGCGAACCGCGATACGATTTTCGGTGAAGGCCCAAAGCTCCTTAATGAGGCGATACTCAAGCTCGCGCTGCCATTTCCGCGTGAGAAAACCGACGATAGCCTCGCGCCCGTTCACGAACTCTGACCGATTGCGCCATTCACTATCGGGAGTGTAGGCGAGTGCCACCTTCTCTGGGATGCGACTGTTCCAGCCATTCTCGGCTAACCGGACTTTTTCCGTTGCCGATGCCAGCGAAAAAGGGGGAAGGGGCGGTCTTGTGGTTTCCAGGTCTATTCTCCCATCGCTTCGAGGCGAGTTCGCAACGCCAGATTCTCGGCTTCCAGTTGGGCCAGGCGCTCACGCAGCGGTGTGACGGCGTGCTCGATCTCACGCTCGGTGTATCGAGGGGTTATATGTTGAGGACAGTTCCAATCGAAGGCCTCCAGCCGGAGCTTGAAAATCCGTTCCGCCTTGGCTCGGTATCCGGCGTCGGTAACGAGGCTGGTCAGCGCGGTATTGACGTCGAGTGTCAGTTTCTCGACATGCATGTAAATCTTAAGACGTGCTCGCCGTGGGTAATCGACCAGGAAGAGGCAGGCTCGGTCGTTCGCCGTGAAGTTTCCGGTGCTGATATATTGGCGGTTGCCCCTGTAGTCCGCGAATGCCAGCGTCTTGCTGTCGATCACCTTGAGGAAGCCCGCTGGGCCACCGCGATGCTGCACGTAAGGCCACCCCGTTTCCGAGACGGAGGCCATGTAGAAGCTGTCGCGTGACGCGATGAAGGCGAGCTCATTTTCGGTGAAACTGTCGGATTGGCGGTGGTGATCGCCCAGCCAGATTTGATCCGCCCCCATTTCGGCCTGCGCCTGCCGCACATTCGCAGTGATGGCAACGTCCAGGAAATGATACGGCATAGATGATCTCCGTATTTCGGTTACCCACTTAGCTGTAGCGACAGTGCCACCTTAGCTCACCAGAGCCTTGGCCGCACCCTTAACCAGCATCTCATCGCTCACTTGCTTGCAATATTGCGATCCAGGAAGTCGTTGATAAGCGGAGCCGCGACGTCCAGCTTCTCCTCCAGTAGGAAATGGCCCGAATTCAGGATATGAACCTCGGCGTCTGGAAGGTCCCTGAGATAGGGATGAGCGCCCGCCTCGGGGAAGATGTAATCGTTCTTGCCCCAGATGATCAGCGTGGGTGGCCTACGCTCGCGGAAGAAGTTCTGAAAGTCGGGATAAAGCGGCAGGTTCGTGCGGTAGTCGTACAGCATATCGAGCTGAATGTCGCGGTTGCCCGGCCGATCCAGCAACGCTTGATCGTGAACCCAATTGTCAGGACTTATGCGCGAAACGTCTTCCATGCCGTCGGTGTATTGGAACTTCGTCGTTTCCAGCGTGACGAGGCCATTGAGTGCCTCGCGGCTCTTGGACGAACCATCGGACCAGTAGGTCTTGATCGGATCCCAAAATGCCTTCAACCCTTCGTCATAGGCGTTGCCGTTCTGGATGATTAGTCCGCTGACGCGTTCCGGGTGTTTCAGCGCCAGGCGGTAACCAACCGGCGCACCATAATCCATGACATACATCGCGTAGCTTTTGACCGCCAAATGATCCATCAGCTTGTCGACGACGTTGGCGGCACCGGCAAACGTGTATGCGAATTTGTCATGATCGGGAGCAGCGCTTTGGCCGTAACCGGGATAGTCCGGCGCGATGACATGGTAGCGATCTGCAAGAAGTGGTATCAAGTTGCGGAACATGTGTGAAGACGTTGGAAAGCCGTGCAGAAGCAGCACGACGGGAGCGTCGGCGGGGCCGGCCTCGCGGTAGAAAATGTCGATACCTTCGATAGTCGCGGTTCTGTAATGGACCGGAAACGGGGCCTTGCGAACGTCGGCCGAAATTGTTGCGGGAACGGCATCTGCTGCTGCTGCCGCGGTCGTCATTGTGGCAGTCGCTAGCATCAGACATAAAACCAAGCTACGCATGATAGTCTCCCAGTAATAAAGATGGAACGAAAGTTTCATTCAAACGGACCGCTTGCTCATGCTAGTGGGACTGCCGCCATTGCGACAAACGCACCCACGGCGTTCGCAACCGCGGACGCCTAACGTTTGATGCGGATTCGGTGCGGCTCGAACGATACAGTCCTCAGTCAATCGGGCTTCGAAAAAGCTCCAATACCCAACGATTATGCGGGATCGGGATCACTCTCAATTGCGATCTACGTCCGATGCAACTAGACCATGGCATGGTCGCTATAGACCTTGGTATATCGATTAGTTCTTACGTAACTCACAGAAAACCCGTAAGAATTTCAATTGAGGCATTGGCAGTTTGGTGTCGAAAAATCTGCGCGGAGCATGTTGTGGATAGAAAATCGCAAGCCGAACCCATTATCGATCTGATACCCGCGATGGTTTGGTCCGCGACGTCGGACGGGATGCTGGATTTCGCCAACCAGCACTTCCTGGAATTTATCGGTGCGCCGCTCGAGGCAATATCGGGTGTCGGCTTTTATCAGATCTTCCATCCCGACGACACCGCGCGTCTTGCTTCGGAATGGCATGCCATCATGGCGTCTCGCCGCGCGCGAGAAGTTGACGGCAGGATCCGACGCAAGGATGGCGAATATCGCTGGTGCACGCTTCGACAAAAGCCCCGTCTCGATGCCGAAGGCGATGTCGAGAGGTGGTATGGCGTGGTTCTGGATATCGAGGACCGCAAGCAGGCCGAAGATGCCCTGCAAACGACAAAGACAGCACTTGCCGCAAGCGAGGAAAATCTCAGCCGGATCATCAACTCGCTGCCAGTACTCGTCTGGTCAGCGCGCCCTGACGGTAGTGCCGACTTCGTCAATCAGAGTTGGTTGGACTATGCCGGTCTTCCGGCGGAGAAGGTCCTCGGCTGGGGCTTTCTCGATCTCTACCACCCCGACGATGTTCCAGGCATGGTCGACATCTGGAAACGAGATCTCGCTCACTCTGACCACACGGTCCTCAAGGGGCGTATTCGCGGGGCGGACGGAAAATACCGGTGGTTTTACTTTTCGGGTCGCAAGCTGATCGACGCCAATGGAACTGAGCGCTGGTTCGGCGTCAACATCGACATCGACAAACTCCAAACCGCCGAAGACGCACTGCGAGAGGGCGAGGCGGCTCTGCGGGAAAGCGAGCGCAAGCTTAATCTCATTGTTAATACGATACCAGCGATGGCCTGGTCTTGCACGCCCGATGGCGCCTTGGAATATTGGAACCAGAACCTCATCGATTTCGTGGGGTTGCCCTTCGAAGAGATCGTCGGGTTTGGCTTTTATCGAATGTTCCATCCTGACGACGTCGAGCTGATGCGGACGTCCTGGGAAGAGATCCTCCGATCGAAACGCGGTTGCCCCGTTGATGCGCGGATCCGACGGGCCGACGGCGAGTACCGATGGTTCAATCTGCGGCAAAACCCGCTTTTGGATGCCGATGGAAACGTTATCAGATGGTATGGCGTCGTGGTTGATATCGAGGATCGCAAGAGGGCGGAGGAATCGTTGCGCCAGAGCCAAAGCGACCTGGCCCATGTTACGCGGCTTACGGCCACGGGTGAACTTGCAGTGTCGATTGCCCATGAGGTCAACCAGCCACTAATGGCGATCGTTACGAACGCCGGTACCTGCCTGCGCTGGCTGCAGCCCGGCAACACCGATCTGGAGCAGGCCCGATTGGCAGCGGAGAGAATTGTTAAAGATGGCCATCGCGCTGGAGACATCGTCGCCAGTATCAAGGCAATGGCCCAAAAACTCCCCGCAAAGATCGAGCGGACCGAACTGACCTCTGCGGTGCGCGACGTTCTCGATCTCCTGCGGGGAGAGCTTTTCAAACGAGCGATCGAGGTCAATCTGGATATGCCTGAGCTCCCGGTCGCAGTCCTTGGGGACCGAACGCAGCTACAGCAGGTCGTGTTAAATCTGGTCATGAACAGCGCCGAAGCAATGACAGCGTCTTCACAAGAAAGACGGATCGACATCCGTTGTGCGCTCGATGAGGCTTGTCTTGTCACAGTGAGCGTGTCGGACACCGGACGGGGGGTCGCTTTGGAAGAGGTCGATCGCCTGTTCGAAGCATTCTACAGCACAAAAACCGACGGCATCGGGATGGGGCTGTCGATATGCCGTTCGATCGTTGAGGGCCACGGAGGGCGTATCTGGGTTTCGGCCCCAGACCGCGACGTTGGCACCGAGTTCAGGTTCATCTTGCCAACGGTGGAGGTCAGGCCCGATTATGATCGATGATCGTAAAAGAGGACAGCCAACAGTCATTGTTATCGATGACGATGAAAGTGTCCGCAATGCCCTGAAGGGACTGTTCCAATCGGTGGGACTGATTGCCGAAACCCATGGTTCCGTGAGCGAGTTTCTCGCCGCGGACGATCCCGATCGAGCAGGCTGTATTGTTCTTGATATTCGCCTGCCGGGTCAAAGTGGGCTGGAGTTCCAGGAGGCATTGGCGAAAAGTCGGCATCCGCGATCCGTTGTGTTGATCAGCGCCCATGTCGACGTGGCGATGGCCGTTCGTGCCATGAAAGCAGGAGCCATCGATGTGCTGACCAAGCCGGTGCGCGAGCAAGACCTGCTGGAAGCGGTGAACCGTGCGTTGGTCGATGACCAGGCAAGACGCGATAAGGCAAACGAGGCAGCCGCTCTGCGCCTGCGATATTCCAAGCTCACGCACCGCGAGCGGGAAATCATGACGCTGGTCGTCGCAGGCAAGCTCAACAAGCAGATCGCCGCCGAGATCCAACTCGCCGAGGCGACCGTCAAGCTCCACCGCGGTCATATGATGCGCAAGATGCTCGCCGCCTCGGTCGCCGATCTGGTAAGGATCGCGGCTGTTCTCGATAACTAGAGATCATTTGCTCTTCGTCGCATTGCGTACCGGCTCACGATCATCTGAATGGCAGTTGGTCGCGTTTGCGGGTTGCAAGCCCAATGGGCGAAGATGAGCGAGACACCGGAGGACTCTGCTCCGACGTCTCAGGTTCATGCTACCAAGCCTTTGGTGAGCTCCAGTGCTTGCCGCTCGAACAGCCGGCGGTAGATGCCGTCGGTCAGGCGCACCAGCGCCAGGTGGTCACCTTCCTCGACGATCTTACCCTTGTCGAAGACCAGCAAGCGGTCCAGTGCCCTGACGGTCGACAAGCGGTGAGCGATCACCAGTGTCGTACGGCCTTCCATCAGGCGTTCCATCGCCTGCTGGATCTGCACTTCGCTCTCACTGTCGAGGCTCGACGTTGCTTCGTCGAGTATTAGCACAGGCGCGTCGGCGAGAAACGCACGGGCGATCGCGACACGCTGACGCTCACCGCCCGACAGCTTCACGCCGCGCTCGCCCACCATCGTTTCATAGGCTTTAGGGAGGCCCATGATGAAGTGATGGGCGCTCGCCTGTTTGGCCGCATCCTCGATCTCGCGCCTCGATGCCTGCGGCCGGCCATAAGCGATGTTTTCGGCCAGCGTACGGTGGAACAGGATCGGTTCTTGCTGGACAATGGCTATCTGGCTGCGCAGGCTCGACTGCGTCACCTTTGCGATGTCCTGTCCATCGATCCGGATCGAGCCGGAATTGACGTCATAGAGGCGCTGGATCAGCTTGACGAAAGTCGTCTTGCCCGATCCCGAATGACCGACCAGACCAACGCGTTCGCCCGGCTTGATGGCGACGGAGAAGTCGTCATAGAGCGGTGTTGGATGGGCGCCATATTGGAAGGTGACGCGATCGAAAGTGATTTCGCCCCGACCGATGGCGATCGCATTAGCGCCCGGTCTGTCCTCGATACCAAGCGGCGTCTTGTCGAGCATTACCAGCTCCTCCATGTCGTTGACGGCACGCTGTAGGTTGCGGATATCCTGTCCGACCGAGCGCAGATACCCTTGCAAGACGAAGAACATCGCCAGCACGAAGGTGATATCGCCTGGCGTTGCAAGGCCCTTCTGCCACATGACGAGACCGGTGCCGAGGATGCCTGCTTGCATCGAAACCATCATGAAGCCCTGGATCGTGCCGTTCAGCGTGCCGCGCTGCCAGGTCCGCCGCGTACGACTATCCCATTTGGCGAGAACGTGGCTAAGGCGGTCTTCCTCGCGGTGTTCGGCGCCAAAAGCCTTAACCACAGAGTTGCAACTGATCGCGTCAGCAAGCGCGCCGCCGAGCTTGGTATCCCAGGCATTCGCGAGCTTGGCCGCAGGCGAGACGTAACCCATTGAAAGCAAGACGGTGACGGAGATGTAGATGAACGACCCGGCCGCGACAATGAGCCCCATGACCGGCCAATAACTGCCGAGCACGATGCTGGCGCCGGCGAGCATCACGACCGATGGTAGCAAGGCGACCAACAGCAAGTCGTTCAGTGCATCGAGCGCCCACATGCCGCGTGTAATCTTGCGCACCGTGGAGCCGGCGAAGCTGTTGGCATGCCAGTCAGTGGAGAAGCGCTGGACCTTGTGGAAGCCGCTATTGGCGACATCTGCCATGATGCGAAGCGTTAGTCGAATGATACCGTTGAAGATGAACCAGCGCAGCACGACGCTGGTTATGCCGAGCGCCACGACGATAACGAAGGCGCGGATTGCGCCATCGGCCGCGTTACCGCCGGCGATAGCATCGACGATCCGGCCGGAAAAGACCGGAACCAGGACTTCGGCGAGGGTGCTGGCAACGACCAGCAGGATAACATTGCCGACGAGGGCAGGGCGATGCCTCCATTGACGAAATACAAAGCCGAGCACGTTGCGATAGGCATCTGCACGGAAGTCGAACTTCTTGCGAGTCATGCTAACCAGTCCGGCGCCAGATCAAGGGCAGCCGGCCCCAAAATCGAGAGTGATAGACACAGCCGGAACGGGAGACGAAGTAAACCCGGCAGATCGGTGGCGCTGAGAAAGACGTTGAAACAAGTTACCGCGTGCCCTAGGCGGGCCGCGAATTGGAATGACCTAGTGTCGGTTCATTCCGGACGGGAGGCTTTCGATGAATGCTAATGTCATGCAACGCCTCCCTTGTTTGATGTGCATCGGTCGAGATTTTTGTACCGGACAAATCCGGTCTTGCCAACCAGATCTTTTCTACTTTGCAGAGAATGATGCCGCCGCGACACATCATCCCGACGTTCTGCCGGGTTTTTGAGGTACTTGCTGATCGGCGCGTGCAGTACTTGCGTTGATCGCAATTTGGCCAATTGGCGCCGAGTACGGGATGGACGTCATCATGGACTGGGCGGAGCCAAGCATCATGGGGAGGCACCATGGCACGGTCGGAGCCGGATGGCCTGCTGGAAATCAGGTGATTGCTGAGAGGGAACGGCAAGGAGCGAATATTAGCTCAAAAGCAGTTTGCCCAGATGGCAGGCATATCCAGTCCTATCGATCGCCAATTGTGCGTGCCTGCCGGAGGCGGCCGTACGGTGCGGTGATCGACACAGTCGAGGGAGAAAACCCAGATTGGTGATCACTCTCGGAACGGAGATTTGGTCTGGCTGACGGCATTGAGCGTATTGATACTCATGTGCGGCTGATGACACCGATCCTAGGCGCCTTTACGCGTTGAAACGATCCGATCGCGCGGTGACGAAACGCCGTCCTAGCTCGTGCGCCGGTTGACGTGAGTTATGCTCCCTTGTTGCCAAGGGCACCTTCGATCATCTTCAGCGACGGCATCTAGTGTCAGCTAAAAGTATACTTTGTCAGCGAGGGTGACCTGCGACTGATTGGTTCAATTCGCTGGGGCCTCTCGACCCCAGCGTTGTTGCTTCCGTCACTGACGTGCTGTCAGGTCGTCGGGCAATTCTGCATTGTGATAGTTGCGGTAGATGTCACGCAGTACCTTGTTGTCGAAGTTGGTCTTAACCCACTGGTCGAGCCAACCCTTCAGAGCCGTCTCGCCCTTGGGGATGCCGATGCCGAGATTTGTTTCCTTCTGGGTGAACTTCACCTGCAGGGGATTGGCGGCCATCTTCTTGTTGATGCCATTGATGACGGCCGACTGGCTCGACAGGATATCGACCTGTCCGGATACGACTGAAGTAATCAACGTCGCATCGTCCTCGAAGCGGACGATATCGGCGCCCTTGGCTTTTGCGGTAATGTCCTGGTCGTTGGTGGTGGCGCGGGTCACACCGATGCGCTTGCCGTCAAGATCGGCATAGTCCTTGATCGCAACGTCAGCCGGGCCGGCAACCACGAGAGCAAGTGTCGCGTAGGGGACCGAGTAGTCGATCGCCTTCTTGCGCTCCTCAGTAATGCCGAGCGACGAGACGACCATGTCGGCCTTGCCCGTCTGAACCGACGGTACGCGGGCAGCATTGGTGATTTCCACTAGCTCCAGCTCGACGCCAAGATCCTTGGCAATCAACTTGGCGGTTTCCACATCCGAACCCGTAGGCTTCAGGTTTTCGTCGACAAAGGAATATTCAGGAATGCCCATCGCCACGGCGATGCGGACCTTCCCGGCTTTCTTGATGTTGTCAAGCACGTCAGCATTGGCGACCGATGCAAAGGCCAGTAGGCCAGCTCCGGCAATAAGCGCCAGTTTCGAAATGATTGTCGTCGGCATTTGAGTCTCCTCTCTCGTTTATCCGACCCTGCGGTTTCCCGCAGGTCCTCCTCCTCAGCTCATAGCTCTTCAGCCATGAACTCCTTCAGTTCCGGCGTCTGCGGATTAGAGAGGATGTCTGCCCCTCCGGTCTCCCAGACCTTGCCGGTATGCATGTAGATGACGCGATTGGCGGCTCGCTTGGCGAAGCCCATCTCGTGTGTGACGACGATCATCGTCATACCACCGCGGGCAAGATCCTCCATGACACGCAGCACTTCACCGGTGAGTTTCGGGTCGAGCGCCGATGTCACTTCGTCGAACAGCATCACCTTCGGCTGCATCGCGAGCGAGCGGGCGATCGCCACACGCTGCTGCTGGCCGCCGGAAAGCTGCTCCGGATAGTTGTCGATCTTTTCGGAAAGCCCGACCTTGGCGAGGACCTGCCTGGCGATCTCATAAGCCTGATCCTTGCGCATGTTCTTGACGCGGCGCAGCGCCAGCATGATGTTTTGGGCGACGGTCATGTGCGGGAAGAGATTGTAGCTCTGGAACACCATGCCGATATCGCGGCGCAGCACGCGCAGATCAAGCTTAGGATCCTCGACACGGTGGCCGCAGACTTCGATCGTGCCGTCCTGGATCGTCTCGAGCCGGTTGATGCAGCGCAGCGCCGTGCTCTTGCCGGAACCGGACTGGCCGATCAGCGCCACGACCTCGCCGGTATTGATCTCGAAGGACACTCCCTTCAGCACCTCGAGGGCGCCGAAACGCTTGACGACATTGTTAAGTTTAACGGCGGCCGGCATTGAGTTTCCTCTCAAGCGAACGGCTCCAGACCGACAACGGATAGCAGACGCAGAAATAGAAGAGCGCTGCGACGCCGAAGACCAGGAACGGCTGGAACAGGGAGTTGTTGATGACCTGCGCGGCGCGCGTCAGCTCCAGGAAGCCGACTACGGATGCGAGCGAAGTATTCTTGACGAGCTGGACAAGGAAGCCGACAGTCGGCGGCGTGGCGATCTTCAGTGCCTGCGGAAGGATGACGTCACGCAGCGCCTGCCAGCGGGTGAGGCCCAGGCATTCGGCTGCCTCGAACTGCGTCTTGGCGATTGACTCCACCGCGCCGCGCCAGATCTCGCCGAGATAGGAGCTCGAATAGACCATCATTCCAAGACCGGCAGCAACGAGCGGCGGAACCGCAATGCCGAAGACGCCGAGGCCAAAATAGAGCAGAAACATCTGGATCAGTAGCGGCGTGCCCTGAACGATCTGGATGTAGACGAGCGCCGTGCGCCGCAGCCAGCGGAAGTGCGAGATGCGCGCCAGCATGACGAAAAAGCCGGCAATGCCACCAAGAACGAAAGCGAGCGCCGAGAGCACGACGGTCCAGAGCAGGCCGTCGAGCAGATAGAAGAGATGATTGGTCGAGAACGCGCCGAGCATTGTCACCTCACAGATCTAGCCCGAGCCGGCGGCGGCGCGGGAATGCAATGAGGCCGAGCCCGAAGAAGGCCGCGCGCATCAGATAGGTGATCGCGATGTAGAGGAGTGCTACGACGAAATAGGTTTCGAGGGAGCGGAAGGTGTTCGACTGGATATTGTTGGCAACCCCGGTCAGCTCTTCCGCTGAAATTTGCGAACAGATTGACGTTGACAGCATCATCAGGATGAACTGGCTCGAGAGCGAGGGATAGACGCGCTCGATCGCTGGCAGGAGGATGATGTCGCGGTAGATCTGGAATTTCGAGAGGCCAAGCGCCTCCGCCGCCTCGATTTGGCTCGGATGGATCGAGTCCATCCCGGCCCGGACGATCTCGGCGGTATAGGCGCCGACGTTGATGACCATCGCAAAAACCGATGCGGCGATGATCGGCAGGCGGAAGCCAATCGAAGAGAGCCCGAAAAAGATAAAGAAGATCTGTACGATGAAAGGCGTGTTGCGCACCGTTTCGATATAGACGCCGACGATGCCGCGCAGGATGCTCGAGTTAGAGCGACGGGCAATCGCGCAGGCCACACCGATGCCCATGCCGATGATCACCGAAAAGAGGGTGATCTCGATCGTCGTCAGTGCGCCGGATAGGAAATCCTTCCAGTAGGGCACGAGTGCCCCGAAATCGAACTGATACTGCATAACTCCTCCGTGCGCGGCGGGTCACGCCGGCGCCAATGCCTTATCGTGCGAGCCAGCCCCCATCGACGGGGATGACCGTGCCGTGAACGTACTCGGATGCTGCCGATGCCAGGAATACGGCGGTACCGCCGAGCTCCGAAGGCGTGCCCCAGCGCCCGGCCGGGATGCGCGCCAGGATCGCGGCATTGCGGTCCGGGTCTTCACGCAGTGCCGTTGTGTTGTTCGTCGAGAAATATCCGGGCGCGATCGCGTTTACGTTGACGCCTTTGCCGGCCCATTCGCAGGCAAGCAGCCGGGTGATCCCGGCAAGGCCGCTCTTCGACGCCGTATAGGACGGAATCCGGATGCCACCCTGGAACGACAAAAGTGATGCTATATTGACAATCTTGCCGCTACCCTTTTCCAGCATGTGCCGACCCGCCGCCTGCGACAGGAAGAATGCCGTCTTCAGATTGGTATCGATGACAGCGTCCCAATCGTCCTCGGTAAAGTCGATCGCATCGGCGCGGCGGATGATCCCGGCATTGTTGATCAGGATATCGAGGCCACCGAAAACCGAGATGGTTTCGGCAACGATCTTCTTGACCGGGGCGATCGTGCCGAGATCCGCTTTGATCGCGTGAAAGCGGACACCGGTCTTGGTGACCAAGGCTTCGGTTTCCTCCATCGACGAGCGGCCGACGGCGACGATCGAAGCGCCTGCCTCTGCAAGCGCAACGGCTATGCCCTGGCCGATACCGGTGTTGGCGCCGGTAACAATCGCGATCCGGCCCGAAAGATCGAAGAAATTGACCATCGTCCTACCTCAGATCCGCGATGGCGATATGGTCCATGTCGGTGAAGCTCTTGTTGTCGCCGGCCATGGCCCAGATGAAGCTGTAGTTCTTGGTGCCGGCGCCCGAATGGATCGACCAGGGCGGCGAGATGATCGCCTGCTCGCTGGCAACCAGCATATGGCGGGTTTCCTGCGCCTCGCCCATGAAATGGAAGACGCGTTGGTCGGCTTCCAGATCGAAATAGAGATAGGCTTCCATGCGCCGGTCATGCGTATGGGCCGGCATGGTGTTCCAGACGCTACCGTCATCGATCATGGTGAAGCCCATGGTCAGTTGGCAGGACTGGCAGACTTCCGGGTGGATGAACTGATAGATCGAACGCTTGTTGGCAGTCGCCGCTTCGCCCGGTGTCAAATGACGCGCTTTATCGCGCGTCAGGAGCACAGTCGGGTGGGTTTCATGCGCCGGGGTCGAGACCAGATAGAATTTGGCGGGCCTGGCAGCATCTACGCTTTCAAAGCGAACATCTTTGGCGCCCTTGCCGACATAGAGACAATCGTATTTCTGCAGCTCGTAGCTTTTGCCTTCGACGACGACCCGACCGGCGCCACCGACATTCAGCGCGCCGAGCTCGCGCTCGGCAAGGAAGGTCTCTTGACCGATTTCCTTCGGCGCTCCGAGTGAAAGGCCTTCGCCGAGCGGCGTCGCACCGCCGATCACCATACGGTCATAGTGGGAATAGGTGAGGCGGATTTCGCCACCTGTAAACACGGTCTCTACCAGGAAATGACGGCGCAGCGTTTCGGTGTCGTAGCCGCGAACGGCTTCGGGATGGGAAGCGTGACGGACATCGATCTTCATTGATTTTTTCCCTTCTCTTCAATGGATGCGGAGGGAGATTTTGCATCCTCGATGAAATAGTCTGGGTCCCAGATCTCGGCCTTCTCGACTTCGCCGAGCAGCTTGCCGAGATGAAAACCCATGGCGGCAGCAGCCCCGGCTTTGTCGCCGGCCTTCATGCAATCGATCACTGCGGCGTGTTCCTCGATGACACGAGCAAGACGTCCTTCCTGCGGCAAGGTCAGCAGTCGATAGCGATCGGAATGAATCTTCACTTGCTGGATAATCGCCCAGATGCCCGGGAAACCTGAGATGTCACTGATCAGCTTGTGAAAATCGTTGTCCAGGACATGGAAGGCCGCGACATCGTCATCGCGCACGCAGGCGCTAAGATCGGCCAGATTGCGCTCCAGCAAGCGAATGCCAGTTGGCGTGATCTTTTCGACGGCGATTGAAACAGTCGTATCTTCCAGCGCCTTGCGTACCAGTATCGCCTCATAAAGAGCCCGACGCGGAATTCTAGAAACAAAGGTCCCCGACTGCGGAAAGACGTCGACGAGGCCATCGTCAGATAGCCGTAGGATCGCTTCGCGGATCGGCGTGCGGCTAACGCCGAACTGCGCCTCCAGTTCCTTCTCGTTGAGGAGGTCCATCGGCTTGCGGCGCAGCGAAATGATATCGTCGCGCAGAGCGTTATACACGAGAGTTGCGGCCCGCGGGGCGGCGGCGCGCTGGTGCGAGAGGTGGGTGACGCCGGAAAGCGAGCGCTTTTTGCGTGCTTCGCTCATCACGCCGCACTCCAGACTTCAACGAACGTACGCACTGGATTTTTGTCCACCCGCCGCCACCTCCCGTTGGCTTGAGAAGAAGTAGTATATTAGTATCCAAGTTTGCGCAAGATGGGAGTGCTCGGGTCCCATAAGGCGACAGATAGCTATGAGCGAGGGGTAACCTACTCGCCACTGCCAGTCGGCGGGGTTGCAGCGCGAGCGATAGTCGCGAACACGATAACGCAGCAAGCTGGATACTCATGAGCTATAGAGAATGCTTTTATCGCTCAGGAATTGGAGCTGGCAGCCCACCCAGGAGCTGATTCTTAACGTGACGCTCTCGCCATGCTCGCATCGGGGCAAAGGTTTCACGCACTCGTCGGAAGGCAATCGGCACCCGAGCTGATCCGGAGCGACTTGATTGAAAAACCCACGGCAGGATGGCGCTTCAAGGCAATCGGAATCATAGGACACGGCCTGTAGGGCATCAGCATGGATGGGCTGACCTTGGCTCGGTCATGGCACGCTCGAAAGCTCTATTGAAGCTTGGAGCAGTAAAAACCAGCCCTAGATAACAGCTTGGAACGTTCACGCGTTTTAAGCATTTACCCGCGCCTCACGATGAAGGCGGATTTGAATATGGGGGTATCGTGAGCAATACGCAAACCAACACGCTGACACTGAATGACGTCACCGTCATCGAGGATTCCAAGCTGAAGAAGGCGATAACCGCGGCCGCCCTCGGCAATGCGATGGAATGGTTTGATTTTGGCGTCTATGGCTTTGTCGCAGCCACTGTTGGCAAGGTGTTTTTCCCCGAAGCATCACCTGCGGTTCAGACAGTTGCTGCACTCGCTACCTTCTCTGTACCATTTCTCGTACGGCCATTGGGTGGCGTGTTCTTCGGCTCCATGGGTGACAAGTTTGGCCGACAAAAGGTCCTTTCGCTGACGATCGTCATCATGGCTGTGAGCACTTTCTGCATCGGCCTCATCCCAAGCTATGCTACGATCGGCTTGTGGGCTCCTATCCTGCTCCTCATGTGCAAACTCGTCCAAGGGTTCTCGGTAGGCGGCGAATACACAGGCGCCGCCATATTCGTCGCGGAATACTCACCTGATCGCAGGCGCGGTTTTCTTGGAAGCTGGCTTGATTTTGGATCGATTGCGGGATTTGTGCTAGGCGCCGGACTGGTTGTCGTACTGACAGCAGCGATGAGCGAGGCAAACTTTCTGTCCTGGGGTTGGCGCCTGCCGTTCTTCCTCGCGGCCCCGTTGGGCCTCATCGGCCTTTATCTACGACATGCCGCTGAAGAAACGCCGGCCTTCACCGAACGCCTGAAGCGAACCGAAAAGGAAGATAAGCAGGCGTTGTCTGAACGGCCGATGATTCCCATAGCTGAAATCATCCAAAGGCATCCACGGTCCTTGGCAATATGCATCGGCATGGTGCTTGTCACGAACGTTACCTACTACATGCTCTTAACCTACATGCCGACCTATCTGGCAAAGACCCTCGGCTACACAGAAGATCATGGTGCTTTGATCATCATCGCTGTCATGGTCGGGATGTTGTTCGTGCAGCCGCTGGTCGGCTTTCTGAGTGATCGCATCGGCCGCCGCCCGTTTCTCGCCGTTGGCAGCTTGATCATCCTTGCCTTGTCGTTGCCAGCATTTCATTTGATAGCGAGCGGCAACACTATTGGCATCTTTTTTGGCTTGTTAATTCTCGCGATCGGCCTCAATTGCCTTGTCGGAATTATGGCTGCAACGTTGCCCGCTCTGTTTCCGGCACGAATTCGCTACAGTGCGCTTGCTATATCCTTCAACATCTCGATCATCGTCGCTGGTCTCACTCCCACGGTGGCGGCTTGGTTGGTCGAAGCGACCGACAATATCTACATGCCGGCTTACCAACTCATGGTTGCCGCAGCCGCAGGTCTTCTCACAACCTTTTTCCTGAAGGAGACGGCCAATCGGCCTCTTTATGGAGACACGCCGAACGCATCCAGTCGCAAGGAGGCTAGGGCACTTCTCGCGGAGCATTATTTGTACATCGAAGAAAGCGTCGAAAAGATTGATGAAGCAATGGCGGAGTTGACCGAGCAGATGCAAATTCTTCAACAGAAGCGTGACAAGCTCGTGGATCAGCATCCCGAACTGAACTGATCGCGCCAAGACCTGTGGTAAGCAGGCAGATCGTCGCGGACGCTTTCTGCAATTGCCGGTAAGTGTTCATTTGTGAGCGTGACCTCTACACGTGTGGCGTTCGCGAGGTCTGCGACCGCACGGATCCCCATTGCATGCGACTTCACCGCGGTGGATTGCGCTGCTGGCAACGTCGACGCTGCCGGTGTGCCAGAGTTAGTCAAGGTCGAGGACTGCTTCGCCGAGCGGTCTGGTCTCCGTGAGGAAAAGCAGGCTGACTTTGCGCCGGACGCATGTGGTCAAGGCTCCTCGGTGCGTCGCGTGACAGTCCGAGATCGTTCGACGCATAAATGTCGAAAGCTCGCATGTCATGCTGTTGGCGAAATCTCGATCTGACGCGTCTCCCGTTTGTTGGTACTTTCTCATCGGCGACAAGTGGTTGCGGTCGACAAGCGTAATCAGTGATCGAGCCGGTCATCGGGTAAAATCTTCAAAAGTACATCATTTGGTCAGTGAACCGCCAGGCAATTGATCCTTGCACTTGGCGTCATCGCCTCTAATTCCAGATCGAATGCAATTGTGGAGAGTAGTCGTGCCAAGGATCGCAGTCATCGGAATGGGAGCCATGGGGGGTGCCGTTGCAAAGGTTCTTATGTCTTCCGGCGCGGAAGTCGTCACCTATCTGGAAGGACGATCACCCGGAACAAGAGATCGAGCGCTGGCTGCAGGCGTCCGAGATGTCGATTTGACAGCGTTGCTGGGAGCCGACATCATACTATCAATTGTGCCACCGTCTCAGGCTGTCGCAGTGGCCGATCTAGTCGTGACGGCAATGCGCTCGTCGCAGTCTCACACCATCTTTATCGACTGCAATGCCGTTTCACCTCAGACCATGGGCAAAGTTGCTCAAGCCTTCGAGAACAGTAATGCGAGGGTGCTTGATGGCTGTATCATTGGTGGGCCACCGGAGGCAGGAAGGCCCGGCCCACGCTTCTATCTCAGCGGGGGCGCGAAAGAGATTGTACCGGTCCTCCTCGCAAACGGCCTGGATGCTCGTTCACTGGACAGCGGCGTGGGCGCAGCCTCAGCCCTTAAAATGTGCTATGCCGGCATCAACAAAGGCCTGATAGGTCTGGGCACCTCGATGACGCTTGCCGCCGCCAAGAGTGGAGCGGACAAGGCGCTCATGGCCGAGCTTTTTGAAAGCCAGTCGCAGCTCTTGGCAAAGTTTTCCAAGGGTATACCCGACATGTTTCCAAAAGCATACCGTTGGGTTGCAGAAATGGATGAGATTGCTACGTTTTTAGGGCCGGATGACCCGGCTGCGGATATATTTGCCGCATTGGCTGATGTTTTCCAACAACTGGCAACTGACCGCACCTTAACCGGAGATGTTGCTGCGACCTTGTCCGAGATGCTTGCCGCGCAACCTGAGGGCAGCCTCAATCGCTACGATGCATTGAGCAACGGCAACTTTGATCAAGGCAGTAGGGGCCTCCAACCGGTTCCGAGTGCACGCGAAAGCCAGGATAGGGCCGAGCTGGAAGAGGAGCTGGAGGAGGGTCTCGAAGACAGCTTCCCGGCCAGTGATCCGGTCTCGGCTACCGTCACCAGTATCCCTGGAAGGACAAGGACGTAAAAGCTCTCGATGTTCTCAACCGACCCGACACCAATCGCCGTCATCCGCGTCGTTGATCTTGAGACCGGCGGCAATGGCCCGCACGAGGTATGTGAAATCGGTTGGCAGGACGTGCTCCAGACTAATGATGGCCGATGGCAGCTCGATCACGAGCGTGGCTCGTTGATGGTCAATCCTGGTCGACCTATCTCACCGGAAACGATGGCCATACATCATATCCTCGACCGAGACGTGAAAGGAGCGCCGTTCTGGAGGGAGATCGCAGCGTCGGTGCTGCAACCGCGTCGACCTTTGCGAGCCTTAGCCGCTCACCGCGCTGCGTTCGAGCAACGCTATTGCACTCCGCTTCTGTCGGGAGGTGCGCAATGGGTCTGCACATGGAAATGCGCGCTGAGGCTATGGCCCCACCTGCCGCGCTTTTCAAACCAGATGCTTCGTTACCAACGTATGCCCGAGGGGCTGGTTCACGAGATCGGATTGCCAGCCCACCGGGCATTACCTGATGCTTACGTGACCGCCCACCATCTCCGCGACATGCTCAATGAGGCTACTCTGGATCAGTTGCTCGCCTGGAGCGCCGAGCCAGGGCTTTTGCCCCGCATTCCATCCGGACCAGAAAGGGGAAAGCCCTGGGACCAGGTTGCGTTGGATGTGGTGCAACACTTCCTTTCGGATCGCGATCGAGATGCTCGGTTCACGGCCGAGACTGAGATCGTGCGACGAGGCGGGGAACCTCCCCGTAAACATACCTCTGCGCAAGGCCGCCTCCTTTAGCGCGGTCCCCTAGTGCCGACTCCGCTGGGCTTCGATGTAATCTCCTTGGATGGCCCGTCTGCTACTGAACTGGATTGGCCCCAGGGCGAGGACGTTTCTGCATCTGCGAATGGCAGATCTCACCTGAAGGTACCAGAGTACGGTCAAAAGATTGGGGCGGCATCTCGAGGGCCGCCCCGAACTCGTGTGTGACCTAGCGCAGCGACTTAAACGCGGCTCTTAGTTCCTCTGTAAATAGCTGCGGCTGTTCCCATGCGGCAAAATGGCCCCCTTTTGCAGCTTGGTTGTAGTAGATGAGCGAGGGATATGCCTGCTTGCTCCAGCTTTCCGGCGCCTTGTAGATTTCCTTCGGAAACGCGGTAATGGCAACCGGCACTTTGATGTCTCTGGTCTTTTGGGTATCGGAACTGAAGTTGTTGTTGTTGTTTTCCCAGTAAAAGCGGGACGACGATGCGCCGACGTTGTTCAGCCAATAGAGCGTAATGTCGTTCAGCATGTCATCGCGGGAAAGTACGTTCTCCGGGACACCACCGCTGTCGCTCCATTGCGCGAACTTCTCGTAAATGAAGGATGCCAGGCCGGACGGCGAGTCAGAAAGCGAGTAGCCAATCGTCTGCGGACGCGTCACCATCATTGCACCATAGGCCGCGTTTCGGCCAAAGAACGTGGACAGCGACTGGTACGCGTCCTTCTCGTCCTGCGACAGGCTGCTCGGGGCCGGGTCGCCAGCATTGATACCCTTCATGAGTTCGCCTGGAACGGTGGCTGGCATATTGAGATGAATGCCCAGGAGGCCGCTCGGATTCTGGCGTGCCAGAGCGTCAGAGATGACGGAGCCATGGTCGCCACCCTGGGAGACATAGCTTTTGTAGCCGAGGCGCTTCATCAGCACATCCCAAGCTTTAGCAACTCGATCAGGGCCCCAGCCGAGTTCGGTTGGCTTGCCCGAGAAGCCATGGCCAGGGATGGATGGGATGACAACGTCGAAAGCGTCTTCCGCACGCCCGCCAAACGCGGTCGGGTCAGTCAACGGCCCGATGGCCTTGATGAATTCGAACTGCGAGCCCGGCCACCCATGGGTGAGGAGGAGGGGAAGGGCATTAGGATGGCGCGAGCGAACGTGAATGAACTGGATGTCGACGCCGTCAATCTTTGTGATGAATTCCGGCAGCGCATTCAGTTCGCTTTCGGCTTTTCGCCAGTCGTAGTCGGTACCCCAATATTTGACCAACTTCTGGACCCGGTCCAGTTGAATGCCCTGCGAGATGTCATCGACAGTCTCCTTGTCTGGCCAACGTGTCAAAGCGATCCGCTTGCGCAGATCATCGAGCTGTGCCTGGGGAACTTCGATCTTGAACGGACGGATGCTTGCGTCCTGCGTCGCCGTTGTAGTGCCGTATCCGTTGCGAACGCCCCACACTGATTTAGCTTGACGGTTGGCGAGACGCCTCTGGGGGATCTGTCCTACGAGATGTCGTTTGCAGGAGCGCCGGGATTGAAGCGCATTGGTTTGCAGTGCGCGTAGATGGTTTCGACAGCGGTTGGGATGGCGCGCCATGCGTCTTTAAGGAGGGCCTCTGGCGGCCTCGGGTACACCGCTGAGACCATTTCGAGCAGATTTGGCTCCGTGGCTTGCATCAATATGGCCATGATGGGTTCGCCAGTCTGTTTCTCGGCCATGAGGGGCGCCCAGGCTGCCTGGTTCAGTTTGATGGCGCCATAGAACCCATCGGCCCAATCGCCAGGCAGGACTTCCTCATCATCCGTGCGCATTAACATCGGTGCATACCGGCCGGGCGCCGTCAGTTGGTGAGCGATGAGGTTGTAGTGATCGACGATCGTTTCGATCACGGCGTAGGTCTTGTTTCCGACGAACGCCTTTTCCTCGTGCTTCCCAATGACATGGAACATCCAGTCATTCGGAAGCAGGAAGACCGGACCCGCGGCCAATCCCGTCAGGAAGCCATTGAGCGTCGACACGCCCCGGCATGGCGGCGCCGGCTCTGCCTTGTCGAACCATGTCTCCAACTGATCAAGCGTCAGAAGCTTTGCTCGCTTGGGGGCCTTCACGCTGCTACCGCCATGTTCATATCCGCGTGTTCCTGTTTCCAATGCCACGGCAGGCAACGCCCAAGCGATGTCGACTTTATCTCCCCGGACACGATGCGTTCAAGGACGTCATTGAGCCAGGTGTAGGGATCGAGCCCGTTCAATTTTGCCGTGGTCAGCAAGGAGCCCAATATGGCCCAGGTCTCGGCACCGCCATCACTGCCGGCGAACAGGCTGTTGACGCGCCCGAGTGCGACGCTACGCATATTACGCTCTACGGTATTGGAATCGACCTCAAGTCTTCCATCCTCAAGGAAGAGGGTCAGGCCAGCCCAATGGCCCAGCGTGTATTTGATGGCAGAAGCGACTGGGTCCTTGGCGGATATATCTTTGAGCGCGTCCATCAGGAGCATTTTCAGATCAGCCATCAGGACCTTGCTTTTTGCTTGCCGGACACCGAGCCGATGTTCGGCGCTCGTTGAGCGGATTGAGGCCTCGATCGCATAGACCTCAGCCAGGCGTTCGATCACCACCTTGGCCAGCTCGGATTTGTACTTCTTGAAGACATCGACAAACTTGCGACGCGCGTGGGCCAGGCAGTAGGCAAGCGCAATGCTGCCGGCCCGACGATCCTGCCGGGTCAGGCTCTTGTAGGCCTTGTACGCATCAACCTGCAAAATCCCGCTATAGCGGCACAACTGCGACTGGATCTCCGTCTTTCCCCGACCTTGCGCAAAAACATAGGCGACAGCCGGATAGGCTGGTCCATTCCAGGGCCGATCATCCACGGCGTGAGCCCAGAACTGGCAAATCTTGGTTCGTGTTCGGTCTCGCTTGAGGACCGGCATTCGGGTTTCATCGACAAAGACCCGAGAATGACTATGGATATAGGCCAATAGCTTGTCGTAAAGCGATTTCAGCCACCAGGCGGAGCGTTTCACCCAACCGCAAAGCGTTGACGTATCGAGCCGGACACCCTGACCCTTCAACATCTGAACTTGACGGTTGAGCGGCAGATACCAGGCATATCGCCATACCACGACATTGCTGATCATGGACGTCGTGGCCAGCCCTCCGTCGAACAGCCGAGGCTTCGCCTTCGCTTGAACGATGCCGGCCTCGCAGGCCCGGCAGGCATATTTCGGGCGCACCGTGCGCAGGACATAGAGGGTTGCCGGCCGTGACGCCAGGACCTCGCTCTCGTCTTCTCCGATACGATGGAGCTTTCCCTGGCAGCAGGCACATTCCAACGATGACGGTTCGATGACCTCGACAACCCGCTCAAGATGCTCCGGCAGAGCGCCGATGTTGCGACGAGGCTGAGAATGGATCCTTGCCGGGCGCGGCATTTTCGGGAGGCCTGCACCTTCGCTTTCCGAAGCCACCTCAGGCTCAATGGCCACGTCGCCCAGATCGAGACGGATCTGACCTTCGACCACATGGGCCAACTGTTCTGATCGTTGGCTAAAGGGCTTTGCATGGGCCGCCTTCAACAGCACCTTCAGACGCTCGATTTCAGCGTCTCTTTCCAGGATCATGCCGACCAGAATGTCAGGATCCCGCGGCAGATGTTGGCCACGATCGAGCATGCCAAAATCTAGCAGATCGGCACGGAATTGTCGATCAATTCCAATGGGATCACGCCATTTTTGTAGGCCGCTTGACCGGCTTCTTCTCCACTCTTGTCCAGTCCAGGCCATCGAGCAGAAGTGCCAATTCGCTGGCGCTGAGACGAACGGCTCCATCGTGAACAGCCGGCCAGGTAAAACGCCGATCCTCCAAAACCTTGGTCAACAGCACCATGCCGCTGCCATCCCAGACTACCATCTTCAGACGATCGTTCCGCTTGCTGCGGAAGACATAGATGTCGCCTGAGTATGGGTTGGCGCCGAGCGCAGTCGATACCAGCGCCGCCAGCCCATTGATGCCCTTCCTGAAGTCCACCGGCTTTGAAGCAATCATGATCCGCAAATCCGATCCAAGTGAGATCACGCCGAGGCCCTGAGCGCTTTGAACACCATGCACAGTGCCTGCTCATCAATGCCACCCTCGATCACGGCACAGGCGTCGTTGATTTCGACACGGATCGTCAGCGCCGTCACCGCGGCCGGACCGCCCAAGCCTTCATCGGCTCTGACAACCGGCACAAAGCGCATCTCCTCGTCATCCGACATGTGCTCACGCGCGCAGCGCCGCCAATAGTGCAGCAGCCCCTGGCTCACGCCATATTGGCGCGCAACGGCAGAGATATTTGCTCCAGGCACGAAGCTGGCCGCCGTGATTTCCGCCTTCTCATCAGCGCTCCAACGGCGCCGGCGCTCTTTACCGAGCAAAACCTCGACACGGCGAGGTGTCCGCCTATCATCGACAACTTCGCTCGTCGCATAGTGCTGATGACTGTCATCAGCACTATGCGATGAAGCCTTCTCGTCGACATCGACTGGTCCCAAATCCATAGTTGCGTCTCCCATAATCATGACAGAGCGGAACTATGCGCGAGCCGAAACCCTCTGGAAATGTGGGGTCCTCGCAACGGTTACGTAGTGCCAACAAGAGGAGCATAGGCGGCGTAAGCCTCTTGCATTGTGACAACTGGAAGCATCATGAAGGAACCAACCGCAATCGCAGATGCACGACTGGCGATGGGTTTTTGGCGATATGTCATTTTTGCTTTGGTCATAGGTCCTCTCCTTGTTTGTGTCGACGTGGCGACAACCGGTGCAAAGAGGATCTACGACTCCTTCGTATCTGGATTGTTTCGTGATCTTGGAGACTTGTATCAAAGCGTATTGATCGACATGGGCCGAACAAGCCTGACGTATCGGGTGCCGATCCAATGGCATGCCATTTTGGGTAAGCTGTAGCAGGCGCTTCTAATCACTTTTGAGACCGACTGCTTTCTCCTTGCGAACGTGGGTCAACTGCAAACGAACCTGGGTATCCAAAAGGCGAAACCGACGGTGCTCGCATCTTACCGCTGACCCCACCGGCTTACTCAAAATCGGACATGCGTTCAGTGACCCCAGGAATTGTTTCTCGGCCACCTTCCGCGACCTCACCAGCAGCCAGATCCCCGGGCCAACCGCGTGCAGCACGATCTTGGTTTCGCGCACCTTACGCCGACGTTTTCAGGTCGGATCCTCGTCAAATCTCTTGGTGCTCGGAATAACTGGCAACCATTTCTCCCGCCGTTTTGTCCAGACCTCCATCTCGGGCACTAGGTCAGTTGGCGCTTTGTCCAGTGATCCGAAACGAATTTCCACGTCATCGTCGTTCAGGCAAAACAAACGTCCCCCGCATCGCGGGCAAAAACTCCGGCCCGCATACGTAGAAATCTCGCCTGAGTATGTGAACGTGTTGCGCGGCCAATGGGCAAACGAAGAAAATGAAGATCCGCTCTCTTTTCGGCAATCTGCGCAATGGCAGAGACCTGTGCGAAAAGGCTTGCCATCCACCTGATATCGGACCGCTCCGCACAGACATCCTCCAACAAGGATCATGCTTTTATCTCCTCGCCCAACCTTTAAAATCCCCAATGCATTGCCTTTTTCGAGGCACTTGCAAGCCGCGGGATGTCCCGCGGCCTTCCGGTTCGAGGAAAATCTCCATCTCTACCAAGGTTGGCGACCGTACCAGTCGTCGATGTCCTTTTTTGTGCGGTCCTTCTCGTAGCCGTATCGCTCCTGGATTTTGCCTTCCAGTTGGTCGCGCTTGCCCGCAATGACATCGAGGTCATCATCAGTAAGCTTGCCCCACTGCTCCTTGACCTTCCCTTTCATCTGCTTCCAGTTTCCTTCGACGCGATTCCAATCCATGACTTCCTCCTTTTGGTTGCTTTGGAACTTAACGACCTAATGTCCTAACTGTTCCGACAACGCCCTCAACTCTGATGCCGCCGATCAGGGACTGACCGCTGGAGAACATAGTCTCGTGGCAAGAGAGCCGCCGCATGTTCGATAACAAAGCGCTACGCCCCAGCGCTTGAAGCGACCAACAGAATGCCAAGATCGTCGCGCGGGTTCATAGCGCCAATATCGGTCTACTGCCTGGAGCGCCGTCCCTTCGGGAGATCGAAACTCCGGTAAGGCAAGAGGGCTCGACGATGAGCGACGTTCGGCGATCCCGGCAGTCTGGCTGGGAAATTTTCCCCCGTTAAGATCTCGAAAGATCGAGCCGTCAACCCGGGTTCGTGCTGAGGAAGCTGGTTATGAACGCTCAGGAGTAGGTCTACGATTGGCACGGAGTCCGCCTTGCGTCGTTCTCGAGCCCCATCGCGCAATGTTCGGGCCGACGGTCACCGAGAAAGGGGTGGAAAAGGGGTCGGGAGTGCGATCGGGTTCTACAAGCAGATGCTTGCTCTCATTGTCGAGCTTCTCAGGGGACGACGATGAGATGCAAGCTCTGCCGACCTTTCTCCGCCCCAATTGATGCTCATGAAATCAACAAATATTTCATTGTCTTTGTGGCGCGCAAACATATGTATGCGCGAGTTCATGAGCTTTAAGGACTATCCGTGACAAACCAGATCGCGAGCCCGCATGTTGAGCTAACCGACGATGCACTTGCCCAAAGTGAGGGACGTCGCCGCGCCCTTTTCGAAGCAATCGACGACGGGTTTTGTATCATTGAGTTCATTGACGGCCCGGAAGGTCCGATGAGTGACTACGTACACATCGAATCTAACTCAGGATATGAGCGGCAGACGGGGATAAAGGGTATCGTCGGAAAGCGACTTCGTGAAATTGAGCCTGACAATGCTGATGTCTGGCTGAAGGTCTATGGAGGGGTGCTTGAGACCGGCGAGACAGTTCGGTTCGAGCAAGAATTCAAGGCGATCAACCGCTTTATCGAGGTGTCTGCTACACGGCTTGAACCGTCCAGCCTCAAGCAGGTGTCCGTTCTTTTCCGCGACATCACCACGCGAAAGGTCGCCGAGCAAGCGTTGCGAGAAAGCGAAGCACTTGCTCGCGAGAATATTCAGCGCGTCCAACTTGCTCTCGCGGCTGGAGCAATTATCGGAACGTGGTCCTGGGACGTGCCAGGCGACAAATTTACCGTCGATGAGGCATTTGCAACAGCCTTCGGCTTCGACCCGAATCTCGGGCGAACAGGTCTGAGCCTCTCACAAGTCGTCGAGACGGTCCATCCGGACGATCAGCCGGGTCTGGCCGCGGCGATCAATGAGGCATTGAGGCTAGGCGGACCATATGCACATCAGTACCGAACCCGCCGACTGGATGGGCAGTATAGATGGCTGGAAGCCAATGGACGTGTCGATCTAGGATCGAATGGAGAGGCCACGCTCTTTCCCGGTGTGCTCATCGACATCGAGGCACGACGTGCCGCAGAGCAGGAACGAGATCGTGCTGCGGCAGACTTGCGAACGCTGACAGAAACCCTGGAGCAGCGGGTAGAAGAACGCACGGCAGCGCTGATGCAGGCGGAGGATGCTCTGCGGCAATCACAGAAGATGGAGGCGGTTGGCCAATTGACCGGTGGCCTGGCGCACGACTTCAACAACATCCTCGCAGGGATCGGCGGCAGCCTGGAGCTCATGAAGGCACGTCTGGCACAGGGAAGGATCGGTGACACCGATCGCTACCTGGCCGGCGCACAATGTGCGGTCAAGCGAGCTGCGGGCCTCACCCAGCGGCTACTCGCCTTCTCGCGCCGCCAGACCTTGGATCCAAAGCCTTCGAACATAAACCGCATCATTACCGACATGCATGATTTGATCACGCGCAGCGTTGGACCCGGCATTGACGTGGAAGTCGCCGGTGCCGGCGGCCTGTGGACCGCATTTGTGGATGTCGGCCAGCTTGAGAATGCGCTTCTCAATCTTTGCATCAATGCAAGGGATGCAATGCCAGATGGCGGAAAGCTTACGATTGAAACGGGTAACCGTTGGCTGGATGAACGGGCTGCAAGGGACCGTGGCGTCGAACCTGGCCAGTATGTTTCAATGTGTGTGAGTGACACTGGCACGGGCATGTCGCAGGATGTAATTGCTCGAGCGTTTGATCCATTTTTCACCACGAAACCGACGGGCCAAGGAACGGGGCTCGGTCTCTCAATGGTTTATGGCTTCGCCGGACAGTCCGGCGGTGCAGCGCGCATATACTCGGAGCTTGGCAAGGGAACGATGATCTGCATCTACGTTCCCCGGCACCACGCAGATGGTTTGGAGGAAGAGACTCTAACACCCGAGGCGCCGGTTCCTCCAGTTTCAGGAAAGACAACCATTCTGATCGTCGACGACGAGCCGTTGGTCCGGATGGTCGCCGTCGACGTGCTCGAAGAGCTTGGATACTTCGTCCTTGAGGCCGATGACGCGCCGTCAGCTCTTAGAGTTTTGAACTCGCGGCCCGACATCGATCTGCTGGTGACAGACGTCGGTCTGCCGAATGGCATGAATGGAAGACAGCTTGCGGATGCCGTTCGCGCCGATCGCCCGGATCTACCTGTTCTTTTCGTCACAGGTTATGCTGAAAACGCAGTCCTGAACCACGGACATCTTGATCGCGGCATGCAGGTGCTGACAAAGCCTTTCGCGGGTGACGTTCTCGCAAGAAGAGTAGCCGAGTTAACGCGCAGCTGAGGCCAATGCTCCTGCCTATCTCCGATGTGCAAGTGCGGAAGCTTTCAGCCACATGAGGTGTGACTGTCTGTGGCGATTTCTCGATAAATCTAAGCTGCAGGAATCTCGGCTCCTTGCCGAGTTGCGGAACCCAATGCGGCTGCCGCGACAATATCCTGCAACGCCCTTGCCCGGAGCATTCTTCACAGGGGAGGCGGGGGCTAACGAGATACCATTGACTTTGCAATTCGGGATCATCCTCATGCCGAGTTCAGATTGCCGTCTAGCGGCCCGATTGCGCGGGAAATTCAAGTCTCCGAACATCGTAACCGAGTTCAGTGGCCTTGCGGACCATCAGCTTCAGTTTTGCCTTTGATGGTACGGTGCGCGCGTAAATCCAAAGGTTTTTCATCTTGGGGTCAGCACTTATGAACCACGTCCTGTCGGGAGACTTGTAAAGGACCCTGTAATTGAATGTTATGAAGAACGGGTAGCGGACCCGCATTTCGGCATTGTTTCGCCCTAGATCGAGGATCTTGCCATCACCTTCGACGGTCTTCAGTCGTCCCCCTGGTCTGCCGACGTAGCAGCCGTCTTCGACTTTGACCTCGCCTGGTGTCTTTCCAAGCTTATAGGTGGAGTAGCCCGCAACGCATCCATCGGTCAGCCACATAGGTCGGCGGCCGATTTCAAGCCATGTTCCCTGATAGTGATCCATGCCAATCGGAATTGACCTCGATTCTGTCGAGGCCGATGATGCCGGGCTGCTCGAATACATAAACGTGAGTAACATAGCAAAACACCAGTAAGAGATCTTCTGCATCTTTCGCTCCCATTTGTTGTGGCTCTGGTTCGATCGGATGGGCCTCATGTCCGTGGTATCCCCGCATAGCGAAGGGCGATGAAGGCCAAAAGGCTGGCGACGGCGAAGGCATTCAGGTTGAAGAGGGTCATAAGTTCCGGTGCAGACCAGGCATGGAGCGGCGCACCGATGAAATTGCGCGAGAACACGAACACGACAAAGACAAGCACGGCCATTCCGCGCTGCCACCACTTTTCGTGTGCCTGGAAGGACAGCGCGACAAGCATGATGCAGGCCGCAAAGAACAATTCCGTGCCTGAAGCAGAACCGAACAGCTTCGTCTCAAACAAGGTGTCGAACGTGCCGATCAGCGGCAGCGCGATCCGGGCCGCCAGCGAAGATCGTCTGGCTACGAACGGGATCGCCAGGAAGAGGGGCGCTGAGAGCAATGTGCCAAGCGATGCCGCAACGCCATTGCCGACCAGATACCAGACATAGACAGGATAGAAGGGCTTGTTCAGCACGATGACCCAGGCAATGGTCACGGTCGCCTGGGTGATCGGGTCGAGCTGTTTGGTTGCCTCAGACATTATGCGGCCGGCGACAGCAGATAATGGCCCACACCCCAGACGTCGCCTTTATCATGCCCGAACAGGCCTGCCGTCGACAGGAAGAACAGCCGCCAGCGACGTATCCAAAGGGATGCATCCTTCCCATACACCCTTGCAAGGATGGGTCGGATCCGATGAAGGTCACGGTCGAAATTCGCCAGCCAGTCCAGCGCTGTGCGGCGATAATGCGTTCCAGACCAACGCCATTCCTGCTCGACCCTGAACAGATGGCCGAAGCGGTGCGGTAGGTCGTGCGCCGGCATGATCCCACCGGTAAAGAAGTGCTGGGCGATCCAGTCGGACGGGTCGTTGGGATCGAACCTGTACGAGCGATCCTTGTGGGTGAAGACATGCAGGAACAGTCTGCCATCAGGCTTCACCCAACTGCGGACACGTTCGAGCAGCGTGCGCCAGTTGGACATGTGCTCGAACATTTCCACCGACACGACACGGTCGAACTTGGTCTCCGTGGTGAAATCGTTCATGTCGGCGGTGATGACGTCGAGGTTTGTCAGGCCATCCCGGCGCGCGAGGTCGAGAATATGGGCGCGCTGCGAGGCCGAGTTCGAGACGCTCGTGATGCGCGAATTGGGAAAGCGTCGCGCGAGGTAAAGCGAAAGCGAACCCCAACCACAGCCGAGCTCCAGAATCGTCATGCCGTCTTCGATCGCCGCATTCGTGACCGTGTCGGCGAGCGCCAGGATTTCTGCTTCCGCGAGCGTCGTATCGGGCGTCGGATAAAGGCAGCAGGAATACTTGCGTTGCGGACCAAGTGCTAGCGCAAAGAAGTCGGCCGGCACCTCATAGTGCTGGCGATTGGCCTCGTCCGTGTGGGTCGCGACCGGAAAGCGGTCCATGATCTGGACGAAATCGCGTTCGGTATCCGCCGTCGTCGCCGCGAGCTTGCGCTTGGTGCGCGCGCAGAGAAAATCGATGCCGGCCAGTGTCATCGCGTCGGTGAGCGGCGCGCGCTCGGCAGTGTTGATGGCGAATGCCAGCATGTTCATTGTTGATCTCCTGGAACGGTGGATTTGCGAGGACCTGGGAAGAAGCCGTTGACCCGGCGCTGCAGGGCACGGAATTTGTCGCCGCGCGAGCGCAGCATGTGCTCTTCGAGAGGTGGAACGCCGGAAACATGCACCAGCAGCCAGTACATCATGAGTGGCGCGAGCAAGGACAGCCAGTTCCAGATCGATCCGGTCGATGCAAACAACGGCCAGCAACACCAGAAGAGCCATTCGAAGAAGTAGTTGGGATGGCGCGAGTAGCGCCAGAGCCCGACCTCACAGACTTCCGTCTTTGCTTCGGGCGTCTTTCGGAAGCGCCCGAGCTGCGCGTCGGACAGGGCTTCACCGCCCAGCGCGACGATGGCGAGGAGCATGGCGAGACCGTCGATGGCCTGCGGGAACGGGCGGTCATTGGCTGCAGCGAGATAGACGGCGACGACGAGAACGAACGCGGCCAATGCCTGTATCTGCAGGAAGAGGAACAGCCGCCAGGCTGCGCCATCGCCCCAGTCGTCGATGAATTTTGCATAACGGGGATCTTCGCCGCTGCCTTTGGTGCGCCAGCCGATGTGGCTTGCGAGCCTTAGCGACCAAGCGCAGACCACGATCAGAAGGATGGCGCGACGATTAATGTCGCCGTCTGTATATGCGACAGCAAGGATGCCGCCGATCCCAACGCCGACCGACCACACGGTGTCGATCCACCCGCTTTTTCGGCTGACACGTTGAATTGCCCAGGCGCCCGCCATGGCCAGCGATAAGAACATTGCGATGACAACGAGCGGCAAAATACTCATCAGCCTGTCCGTGAATGTTGACAACGCTATCTCTACGGATGGGAAACGCATTCGGTTTCCACTTCCTCGACAAATCTTCTCCAAATCCGGGCTTTGACGAAACTGTTTCGACGCTCGCTCGTATAAGAAGCATCCGGGAGGAGGATCTGATTATGTGGAAGGTGGTAATTGCAGCGTTTACATTGGCGCTATGCAGCTTGAGCGAGGCTCATGCTGCCGACATCGACGGTCTATGGGCACGTGGAGACGGCAATGCCAAGGTGAGGATCGCGCCATGTGGAGCGGATATCTGCGCGACTAATACCTGGGTCAAGCCAGGCACGCCGAAGGAAAGAGAGGGCGACCGACTTGTAATGACCATTAAGCCTGGGCCGAACGGTGCTTACGCCGGTACCGCCTTCGATCCGCAGCGAGACATGACCTACAAACTGTCGGTAACAGTCCAAGGAGACAAAATGACCACGAAAGGCTGTATCGTGGCTGGTCTCTTGTGCAAGGGTATCGATTGGACCCGCATCAACTGAGCATTGATAAGAAACCAACTAATAGGATGGTGGAGGTAGGCGAATTGCTGAATGATGCGTACATCACCAGCCACATCTCACGTCAGACGACTAGCTTCCAAGCGGCTTGAACTCCGAGGCGCCACACTCTCCATCAGGTCGGGCTCTGGATGGCTCGATGGCAAATTTGTAGACCCGCACGGCTCTAAAGTGCGGGCCTGATAGCTGACGTCGCAAACATTCGCCACAAGGCAAGTGACTTAGAGAGGTGGTGCGGCGCCACCGTGCAGTGCACCGAGCAGCCACAGGATGATCAGCACGACAACGACCAGTCCCAGCACGCCACCAAGGCCTCGGCCCCCGTATCGTCCATGTGCGTAGTAGCCGCCGCCACCACCGAGCAATACCAGAATTATGACTATTATCAGAAGAGTGCTCACGCTTTAATCCTTTTAGTTGAAAGGCATACGGCACCTCAACGCAGGCATTGCCTCGGAGTTCCACTTCGATATCAATCCGGGCCATTTACCAACTGAGACAGCAATTCGTTCGTTGACGACATCGCGCGTGTGGGGCGTGACTAACACGGGATACTGCACCTCATCAAAACCCGGTGCGACTATCGCGACAGAAGGACTACGAGGAACCGATGTGCCAACACGAACGTTGTTCGCTAGGTTGGAGAATTTGCGATGAAGAGTGCGAAATTTGATTGGCTGGCTCGGGCTGGGTACGGTGCTAGAGGAATAGTGTTCCTATTGGTTGCTGGGCTCGCCACCTTTTCAAGCTTAGGTGGGGGTAAGGCCGACACAAAATCGGCGTTGGATGTGCTACTTGACCAACCACTTGGATCTTTATGGCTGGGAGTGATCGCCGTGGGCCTTCTTGGCTTCGTGGCATGGCGTCTCGCACAGTCGCTGGCTAATGCAGACGGTCACGATGACAGCTTCAAAAACTATGTGATCCGCCTAGCTCTTTTTGGCAGCGCCGTTACCTACATCGGGTTGGCAGCCTATGCACTCCAGAACGCGTTGGGCATTAGATCAGGCGGGGGTGAAGGAGAAGATAGTTTGGCTGCCTGGGCTATGGCCCAGCCGTTCGGTCGATACCTAGCGGGCGCAATCGGCTTGGGATTTCTCACTGGAGGGGTCGTAACCGCACTCAAGGGCATCACACGCCGCTTTGAACGCTATCTCGATCTGCGGGACAGTCAGCCCTTGCTCCTCGTTTGCGTTTATGGGCTCGTCGCTCGCGGAGCGGTTTTCGCCATAGTTGGTATATTCTTTTGCTATGCAGCTTTTACCGTCGATCCGAGCCAAGCAGGCAGCATGAGCGACGCGCTGAGATGGATTAGACAACTGCCTTTAGGCGGCGTGCTTTATCTTCTCGTTGCAATCGGACTAGCCGCTTTCGGCATCTACAATCTTGTCGAGGCACGGTATCGACGGGTCAGGTCGCCATCCATGGCCGATCTTCGCAACGGTCTTCCAAAGCTACATCGCTAGGGTTCTGCAACTCCGAAGCACGGCAGGGACACCCGACTATGATCACCTTGATTTCTGTGCGCGATATGCCATCGGCCTCGCTCTCATTTGTGCAGCTAACGCGAACGTTAGCTGCAGGCGCTGTCATCGTGAATAGCAATGCGTCGGCGTTTGAATGGTAGGAGCCGATCTTATGAACGAGGAGTTTGCTCAAGGTTCGGCTGGCAACGATTTCGACGTTGGCAGATTTTTTGCCGGCATAGCGCGAGGAGCAGCTGGGGCTCTTCTGTTCGCCTTGCCCATGCTGATGACCATGGAAATGTGGGAGCTCGGCTTCTACATGGACCGAACGAGGCTATTGATCCTGATGGCCCTCAATGTGCCTCTACTTATCGTCCTCTCCGACCGCGTTGGGTTCGAAAAAACAGCAACCTGGCGCCAGGCCATAAGGGATGCAAGCGTTGCCTATTGCCTCGGCATCATAGCAAGCTGCCTTATACTTGTAGCGATGGGCGTCGTGACGTCCGATCAAGCGCCTCACGAAGTCATCGGCATGATCGCGGTGCAATCGGTTCCGGCGAGCATTGGTGCGATGCTTGGACGTAGTCAATTGGGAGGGCAGTCTCAACATGATGACGCCGACAGTGACGACCCGTTGCAGGACCCCGAGAGCAGCTATGCAGGCGAGCTGTTCCTCATGGCGGTTGGAGCACTCTTTTTGAGCCTTAATGTTGCACCGACGGAAGAGATGATCCTACTGTCATACAAAATGACGCCATGGCACGCGCTACTAATAATTGTCGCTTCTCTGGGCCTCATGCATGGTTTTGTTTACGCACTTTCCTTCCGGGGAAGCCACGACCTTGCAGAGGGCACGCCGGGCTGGCACGCCTTCGTACGCTTCACGGTCCCAGGCTATGTCATCGCTGGATTGATAAGCGCTTTTTGCCTTTGGACCTTTCATCGCACCGACGATGTCGGAACTACCCAAGTCTTGATGATGATCATCATCTTGAGCTTTCCTGGCGCCATAGGTGCCGCTGCCGCCCGCTTGATCCTTTAGAGGCCAAGATGACGAAAACTACTCCCGGCAAAGACATTGAGACCAACGAGCCCCACTGGATTGAGTGGGTAACAGGAGCTTTATCTGCCGCAGTCGTCTTGATCGTCATCATCTGGATTGCCAAGGATGCTCTCACGGATCGTGACGTGGCTCCCGACCTTCACGGGGCTGTACTTCAGATTGACGCGCGAAGTGAAGGGTTTCAGGTATTGTTTGAAATCCAAAATAGCTCGAGCCAGACGGCGTCTCAGGTGACAGTTCGGGCAGAGCTCTCGGATAGTTCGAAACCGGTTGAAGTGGCTGAAACGATATTCGACTACGTTCCAGGTCATTCCAAGTCAAAAGGCGGGATCATCTTCCAAAACAATCCATACGGAAAAGCGATCTCGATCAGAGCAACCTCATTCAATGAACCTTAGTTGTCTAACTAAGAACGCGTCAATCGCGACTTCATCGACCATCACTTCCGTTCGGTGAAGGAGACTCGATCGCGAATGGTCCTCTAGCCTCCCGCCAACCGTTCCTCCGACAACAATCACCGTGAAAATCGCAGCGCATCCAACGAGGAAGATCATCGTTGCTGCCTTCAACCCGAATTCGCTCGGCTTTCTCATCAGATCACCGGAATTTCGGCAGTCGAGGCGGGGCATTGGCGTGAATTTCATGAAGTGGTGCGTGCTTCCCCAGGAGCCTCTTCAGCTTTCGTTCTTCAACCGGATTGATGCCGAACTTCCTGCAATGCTCCGCTACATCCTTGTAGCCCGGGCCGGGGATGCGGACCTGTCGATTGTCTTGTGAGTGGGACATGTTTGTTACCTCCTCCTTAACAACGTCGAAGCGAAGTCAAGGTTTCCCGATCAGAACCGCCGGTGGTGAGGGTAGAGGAGGAATTCAGCTGTCTATCTGGAACGATTGGCAGATCCCGTCATTATTCCGTGGCTGATGCCGGACATGTCTGAACTGGCAAGCGAAGTTGGGAGCATGTCATGAGATATTTTCTGGAAGTGATGGATGGCTCCGGAGAAGGTCCGGTGAACATGTCGATTGATTTTGAATCTGAGGAAGAGGCCGTTCGTGAAGCCCATGTCGCGCTCGCTGAGATGGCTCGGGACGGGCTGCCCAAGGAACCTGTCAACCTGATGTCGGTAGAGCTCTTCGACGAACTAAAACGCCCAATTACCGAACTGCGGCTGATTTTTGAAGTCATACCAAAGTCAGGGCGACGGTAGGCGATCCTTGAGGAAACTGAAGTCAGCCAATCACCTGTCAAAGCTTCTGCGGAACTGTTTGGAAGTTTGGAAGTTCGCCCTTGGAGATCGCGCTCGTTCCAACCGGAAAGGGTGGTGAACGCAGCGGTTTTTCCGGTTTCTCGCTGCGGGCAACGAAGTGCCAGGCGCGAGCATCTGACCTGTCCAGGCTTCAATTTCGCCACCGGATACTGTGCGAACGACAGCTTCAACACGCGCTCCAGATCGCGCCGGAGGCCCATGAGGGTCCGATGGAAAGGGCAATCTATACGTCCGTCTCCGTCGAAGCACCGTGCGCTCTCAAATCGGCAAAGGCGGTGAAACAGGTGACTTGCAAACCGACTGGGCGCAAGCCCATGACACCGGTCGCGAGACGATACATGCGTTAACTGGAAATTTCCGTTGAAGATAAGGAATGTTGAGTATCAGCGGACCGTAGGACTAGAGGGTTTTCGAATGCCCCAGTTCGGCGATCGTCGCCCAGCGTGTTCAGGTGACGTCAGTCCACGAATTGCATCGCTAGGCACGAACTCGCCTAATCCTCGTTCAGATTTGGGATGTTTGCCAAACCGATACTCGAGTTGACGTGACAATTCTGCCGGGTCTGTCACCCCGTCGGTGAAGAGCTTGATCAGCAACATTGCGGCGACATTTGTTTCGGCACTTTCTGAGGGTTGGCTGACTAGATAGCCAGCATCGCGTAGCACTTGATGCAGAAGGCGGAGCTCGCCAGCGCTTAGTTTGGCAGACATTTCGAACCTCAAAATCTGGATATCTGCACGCTAACGCCGATCGCGATCAATAGTTCCAAGGCTGCTCGATGATGGGGTATTGGAGGGGACGGAGCTCTCTAAAGCCACATCATCGAACAATCCTGCCTACTCACATAACGACTTTCTCATTGTCGCCCATGTCAGGCTTTGTACTGCTCACTGCGGCTGCCGCCATCTTGATGTAACTCACGATCGTACCAGGGCTATTCCAGTACTCGGCAAACGAAGGCGTGACCTTCAGCACTCTGATGGACGGATCGTCCGGGCTGTCCCACCATGCCTTGGCGGGTGTTGACCACAGCTCCTTGATCCGTTCTCTGTCGTTGCTCACTTCCGCCGATCCCGATATGGACACGTATTTCTGTCCCTTGCTGTCAGCAAACGCCAGGCAAACCTGCGGGTTTTGAGCGATCTCTTCGTCTTTGTGTCCATCCACATCGGTTAGGAAGTAGAACGCGTTCTCCAAACGCTCAGCATGTGCGGCCATGGGACGCGAACGAAGATCTCCAGACGATTGAGTGGCCAGCATGCAAAAACCGATCTTTTCGGCGAGGTTCCAGACCGTGTCGAGGTTGCTGTCATCTGTCATGATTGTCTCCAGATTATCTGTATTGATGGCCGGTGAGGGTGAGGGGCCTGGCCGCATTAGCAGCCATTGGGGGGGGACAGTAGATCGAGCCTCGCTCGGGGCAAGGCTCAATGGGATCAAGGGGTGCCGCAGCTACTTGCAAGTGTTTGCGGGGTCGGTAGCTGTCGCATTGTTGTTGGACGACGGATTCGTGGTTCCACCTGCATCGCGGCGAGCGCAGTCATTGGCGTCTCCGCCAGATGCGCCAGAATTTTGGCCGTTCATATTCGTCTTGTTGTTGTTTGCATTCGTATTGCTGCCGTCGGAACCGGTAACGCTATTACCAGAGTTCTGACCGTTTTTACCGGATGCTCCGGTACCTGTGCCACTGGACGCCCCTGCGCTCCCAGAAGTGCCTGTTCCTCCGTTTCCCGAGCTACCGGACGACTGGGCAAGGGCAGAAGTGGCCAAGCCAAGCGAGATCACAGATACAGTCAAGATTTTCGTAAACATGTCGTTTCCTCATTTGAGCTCCTCAGTAAAACCTAACCTATGTCGACCGTCGTAGTTCCATGGCGCCATCCAATACAATTGACCGAGTGAGAAAAACGGAACGCACGCGCGGAGCCGACGTTAATGGGGCGATTATTTTTTGGAGATGGGTTTGATGCCAATATTCAACGGTGGATGCCTATGTGGTCAGGTCCGTATCGCGGTTCGCGGCGAGCCGAAGCGAGTTGGTATTTGCCACTGTACAGACTGCCGCCAGGAGAGCGGCTCAGCGTTCACCTATTTTGCGGTTTGGCCCGCTGAACAGTTCGAGACCCGCGGAGAGACCATGGAACATTCCGGACGGTCTTTTTGCTCTCGATGCGGGTCACGCCTCTTTTCAGCGAACGCTGGAGAAGCCGAAATCAAATTGGGTTGCCTCTACGATGCTCCGACCAGCCTGGCACCCACCTATGAGCTTTGGGTCAAACGTCGAGAGACTTGGCTTTCGCCGATCACTGGCGCGGAGCAGTTCGATGAAGATCGCAGTTGAACGCGTGGGAAATCAAGTAAGCTTGCTGCAATGCATCGGGTCAATTTGGGTCCAGTCTTCTTGCTTCCTTCCCGGTCATTTCGCTAATTCGCATCACCCTCGAAGGATGCCGAGAGCAGGCGCCTGAATGGTGATGGGTCTGGCGTAAAAGCCCAAGGCCAGGGACTGAATGGAGAATTACGCACGAGTTAGCGGCGGACATAGCAGTTAGCCTGCCATTTCCGGCCAACTCGAGGTTCATGCCTGGCGGAAATCTGGGCGGATCTGGGCGAACTATTTAAGGGCGACCCCCTTAGCGGCCAGCCCGTCCTTAAGCCTGTCGATAAGTTCATACCGCGTTTCCGACCAATGCGCCGTCTGTGCCCAGTACTGCAATGTCAAAACCGTCTTGTCTGCAGTGAGATCGTTGGAAAAAACTCGAGGTTGAGGTTGTTTCTGAACGCGATGATCCGCGGTCACGATCGACATTATTTCCTTTTTGACCGTATTGGCATCGGTATCGTTGCCAATAGCGACAGATAGCTCTTGTCGCCGGCTGGATTCGCGACTGTGATTGGTTATCGGTGTATTCCACAAGGTAGAGTTGGGTGCCATGAGATAGAGGCCATCCGCAGTCTTCATCTCCGTAGCAAACAACCCGATTTCCACGATGAAGCCTTTGACGTTTCCCGTCTCGATGTATTCGCCAACCCGCAAGGGCCGAAGAACGAGAAGCATGATACCGGCCGCGATGTTTTGAAGGGTTCCTTGGAGCGCAAGTCCGACTGCCAGGCCAGCGGCGCCGAGTGCGGCGATGATGGATGCAGTCTGCACGCCAAATTGGCCCAGTACAGTGACGAAGACCAAAACGAGAAGACCGTAGTGCAACACATTCTCGAAGAACCTTGCCAGTGTTTCGTCGATACCGTGGATCCGCGATATGCCCTGGTAGGCCCATCTGCTGATGATGCCGGATAGCATCCAACCTCCCACGAGCAGGAGGAGGGCTCCGATGATCGAGAACCCGTATTGTACGGCAAGAGCGGTGGCTTGGGTAAACGCAGTCCGTGTGGCGACGATAACGTTTGCGGCTGGTGTTTCCATGGAACTTGCCCCTGCTGTTTGTGGCTTGTAAGAAGAGAACCCTGTTCTGGCGGCCCGGTTCCCTCTTTGTCGCGGGCAAAGCCAACTAGGATCATTCATTCAGGCTGAAGATTCCATTTGGTCGCCGATCGACTCAGCGCAATCTGCGGCGGGGCCAGTCGCGAAGCTAGGCTGAATTTCGGACTGTATGAGGCAGAGTTGTCGACAGAGGCGACATAGAACGCACGTTTAAACGGCGTTGTATCCGTCCAATGTGTCGCCGTGCTTCTGGAGATCTTCCTTCGTATCGATATCTATAGTGGCGCCCTCACCAATCTCTACCTCCATAATGTCGAGATCCGAGCTTTCGATGAGGCCCTTGGCGCCTCGATCGCCTCTCAATAGCAGGGCCTGCCGATAAAGCGCACCAGGTAGGACGACCGGATTGCCGGGAGTGCCAGCGTGGCTTGCGCGAACCACCGCGCTTCCATTCGACGTTTCGAACGCCATGATTAGCTGATCCAGATCGAGCGCGGTGATGGCTGGCATGTCAGCTAATAGTATCAGGATTCCATCATGGTCCATCACTCCGGGGAATTTCAGGCCGGCGACCAGCGAGCTTGCCATGCCGGATGCGAACTCCGGATTGAAAGTGAGCGTGATTTCGAGGCCGGCAAGGCAGTCTCCGATTTCTTCATGCCGGAAGCCGGTGACCGCGTAGACGTGCTTGGCCCTGCTTTCGATCGCCTGCAAGGCGACACGCCGCACGAGCGGAACACCGCCAAATGTCGCGAGCAGTTTGTGGCCGATATCAGTCGACATCCGCGTCGATCTGCCCGCGGCGAGAATGACGATGCCAACGGAGATGTCAGATCTGCCCGGCCGACCGGGAAAAACTTGTTCGTTGCTCACGCGGCATGCTCCAATTGAATTTTACCAACGATGGCCGATTGTCAGGCCTTCGGGCAAGTGCGTAAACCGTCCATGATCAGGCGAACGATTTTATGCGCCCGTTCGCGCCAGTCGGGAGCGTCTGGGATCGTGTAGATTGCAAAGAGCGTGTAGAGAACGTCACTCGCCTCAAGATCATCCTTCACCGTCCCCGCTCTGATTGCGGCACGCAGAAGCTGGTCGAATGCGGCGGTCATAACCGTCGTTCCATCTGTGAACAGGGCGGAATTCGAGGTGAATAGCAGCTTCAGGCTGCTCGCCATGCCGCGCTTAGCCGCCATGTAACTGACGAAACGGTGCATCCACTTGTCGAGCGCGATATCGGGTGCGTTGTCGGCCAAGAGCTCGCTCGCAGCGCCGGCGAGCAATTCAAGTTCACGCCTATAGACCACCTCGACGAGATGTTCGCGGGTCGGAAAGTGTCGATAAAGCGTACCGATACCGACGCCTGCCCGCCGGGCAATTTCTTCAAGCGATGCATCAGCACCGCGATCAGCAAAGGCTTGCGAGGCGACCTCGACCAGCTTGGCGCGGTTGCGCTGCGCATCTGCTCGTAGCTTCGGCCGGTCCTCGGATTGCGATGCATGCTCTTTTGGTAACAATTTCCAACCCCATGACGGGGCTTGACGAAACGACGCCAGCCACTACCTGTAAACGGAGGCTCCTCCGCTTGTCCGGAGTGCCATCCAACTTCTATTGAGGATTGTGATGGATGTCATGTCTAAACTGCTGAAACAGGCGATGAAGCCAACCTGTGCTGGGCGCGGCTTCCGGACGGTCTGTCTCTTGACCTTTCGACCGCTAAGACCCGTAGGAGTGATGTTATGATTTGGCACCATCCAGGCATTCATAACCCAGATCAGGGAAGGACGTTCCGTTGGCGGCAAAACAATCCCTCGTTACCACCTCAACGATCTTCCATCGACGGAGTGTCGCCGCTGCCGGCTAGAGCGTTCTCGACGGATTCTACTCTCGAGGTTCTCGATTTCGCGTTGCAGGCCGCACTTGCCGGTCGACAAGTTGCATTGTGCACACTCGTTGAAATTCGCGGTGGCTCGTCCCGTTCCCTTGGCGCTCATATGGCTGTGACCGATGGTGGCCATTACTGCGGTTATGTCTCCGGAGGGTGTACCGAAGCCGCTGTCGCGGCTGAGGCTTTGCAAGCAATCTCCAAAGGATCTGATCGGTTCGTCATGCTGGGCGAGGGCTCGCGGTTCTTTGATATCGTCTTGCCATGTGGAGGCGGGATCACTGTTGCCGTTCACATTTTACGGGACATTCGACCAATTCGAAAAGTGATCGAAGGTCTAAACTGTCGCAGAACCGCTGGATTGGCTTATCGTCCGAGCAGCCAATCGCTTTCCTTCGTTGCTGGAATATCAGGTGCCGGTTGGGATGATGAGACCTTTCTGACCTGTTATCGTCCGGCCGTTCGGGTCTTCCTTTCCGGGCGCACGTTGGAGGTCGAGGTTGCCGCCAAAGTCGCGCGGGCAGCAGGTTACGAAGTCCTCCTACATGATGCGGTTGTCGGTGAGCTGCCTGGCGACCGGCTGATCGACGCAGACACTGCCGTTGCGCTTCTACAGCACGATCTTGATCTCGAACTCCCGATCCTCGAGGCCGCTCTACACGCCCACCCGTTCTATTTGGGCGCTTTGGGCAGCAGTCGAACCCACGAGAAGAGGATGGAGCGGCTTCGAGAGCGAGGACATTCGGACAAGGCGATCGACCAGATCAAAGCGCCGATCGGCCTGTTCAGTCGCGCTCGTGACGCCCATTCGCTTGCGCTCTCGGTGGTCGCGGATATTGCCGCTTGTCGCCAATCCGCATTGGTGCCGACCTGAGCAAATCTCATCCGGTGTGCGGGCTTGTTGCCCGGAACCGACAGAAATCTCTTCTCGCGACGGATCAAATGGCCGCGAACATCCGTTTCGTTCCTGCGGCTCAACATCGCCCATGCTTTTCAAGCCTCAATGCTCTTCAGTCAAAGGAGATGTCTCATGCATTTTATCATCAATGGAGAGGATATCGAGACTGAGGCGGACATCCGCACCTCGTTGCTCGATCTCATGCGCAATTATCTGGGTCTGATGGGGACTAAGAAGGGTTGTGATCAAGGAGCATGCGGCGCCTGCACCGTTTTGGTGGATGGCGAGCGCATCAATTCCTGTCTGGCCCTAGCGGTCCAGTATCAAGGCCGCAGCATCACCACGGTTGAAGGGCTTGCGGTCAATGGCAACCTCCATCCGCTGCAGCAAGCCTTTATCGAGCATGACGGCTTTCAATGCGGCTATTGCACACCGGGCCAGCTCTGTTCCGCTATCGGGATGGCGGGCGAGATCGAACGCAACGTCCCGAGCGTCGTGACCGGAAATCTCACAGCAGCCGATACCCCAATCGACGAGCGTGAAATCCGCGAGCGCATGAGCGGCAATCTCTGTCGTTGCGGCGCCTACAACGGCATTGTCGAAGCAATCGTAGACACGCTTGCCCACAAGGCGGCTGCTCCGAGCGAGGAAAGGGTACGGGCATGAATATCTTTTCCTATCAGCAGGCGGAGGACGCCGCTTCAGCGATCACCTTGAAGAAGGCCGGTCCGTCCGCGAAATACCTTGGTGGCGGCACCAATCTCGTCGATCTGATGCGTGAAACTGTCGAACAGCCGGAGACGCTTGTTGACGTCACACACCTGCCCGGCGACATCGAACAGCGCGCCGACGGCAGACTCCTGATCGGCGCTGCCGCTAAAAACACGGCGCTCGCCGCGCATCCGGCGGTTCGGTCCGATTTCCCGTTGCTCTCGCGCTCGATCCTCGCGGGCGCGAGCGCGCAGATCCGCAACGTCGCGACGGTCGGCGGCAATATTCTGCAACGCACCCGCTGCCGATATTTTTACGACAACGCGGCGCGATGCAACAAACGCCAGCCACAGGCAGGATGCGACGCGCTTGAAGGGTTCAACCGCTACCACGCAATTCTCGGTGCATCCGATAGCTGTGTCGCCACTCATCCGTCGGACATGTGCGTCGCTCTCGCCGCGCTTGATGCGGTGGTTCATCTGCACGGTGCGGCCGTTAGCCGCAGCATGCCGCTGGCCAAACTGCACCGTCTGCCAGGCGATCGGCCAGAGATTGAAACGGAACTGCAGCCTGATGAACTGATCACCGCGATCGAAATCCCGCCACTCGGTTTTGCGCGTCGCTCGACCTACAGAAAGGTTCGCGACCGCGCCAGCTATGCCTTCGCGCTTATATCGGTCGCCGCTGCGCTCGACATCGACGAAGCGGGCAAGGTGCGTGACGTGCGCCTTGCGCTCGGCGGCGTTGCCCACAAGCCATGGCGAGCCACGAAGGCGGAACTTGCGCTGAAGGGGCAGGTGGCCGGTACGGAGAGCTTCCGAGGTGCCGCCGAAGCCGAACTCGCCGATGCCGTCGCTCTTGGCGACAATGGCTTTAAGATTGAATTGGCGATACGCACAATTGTCGCCGTGCTTGACGAATTGAAGGGAGACAACGCATGAGCGTCCAACCTGAAGCCGATAAAAACAAATCCGGCCGCTGGCAGCCTGCCGTCACGCCCGATCCGATGTTGCGCAAACACGGTGCTCTCGGACAGCCCGTCTCGCGCGTCGACGGCCCGCTGAAAGTGCAGGGAAAGGCGCGTTTTGCCGCGGAGTTTGCCTATGAAAACCTCAGCTATGCGGCACTCGCCTTCAGCAGCATCGCGCGCGGTAAAATCACGGAGCTCGACGTGACTGCTGCGGAAGCGGCCCCGGGCGTCATCCTTGTCATGACCTATCACAATGCACCGCGCATGAAGGCGCCGTCGTTGATGATGTCCTCTCCGACGGCCGCCGGCGCCAGCGACCTCCCGGTGATGCAGAATGACGAGATCCACTGGAACGGCCAGCCGATCGCGCTGGTTCTGGCCGAAACACAGGAGCAAGCGGATTTTGCCGCCTCGCTGATCAAGGCGAGTTATGCAAGCCTCCCTGCCGTGACCTCTTTTAACGAGGGAAACAAACGCCGCGGCAGCTGGAAACGCTGCTTGGCCAGCCGCCCGTGCTGGAGATCGGAGATGCCGAAACAGCGCTCGCCAATGCCGACGTCCAGGTGGATCTGATCTACCGGACGCCTCGCCACAACCACAATGCCATCGAGCTGCATGCGGCGACGGTGGCCTGGAATGGCGATGCGCTGCACTTGCATGATGCCAGCCAGTTGCTCGATCTGACCGCTGGCCAGCTTGGCGATATCTTCGGGCTTGAACCTGGCAAGGTTCGCGTCACCTCGCCCTATGTCGGTGGCGGCTTCGGGGGCAAATGTCTGTGGGATCATCAGATCCTCGCCATCGCTGCCTCGAAACTGGCCGAGCGGCCGGTGCGCATCATGCTGTCACGCGAAGGCGTGTTCCGCGTCGTCGGTGGCCGCACGGTGACGGAACAGCGGGTGGCGCTCGGCGCTCGGGCCGATGGTACGCTGGATGCACTGATCCATACCGGCACCGCTGCGATGACCCTGCACAACTCCTGTCCGGAGCAGTTTACTTTCCCCGCCCGGCATCTCTACGCGGCCAAGACGTTCAAGCTTGCTCAGGATGTCGCCGACATGGACATGCTCGCCAACACCTTCATGCGCGCGCCGGGTGAGTCAGTTGGCACCTTCGCGCTCGAATGTGCAATCGACGAGCTGGCGGAAAAACTTGGCCTCGATCCGATCGAACTGCGTCGCCGGATCGAGCCGGAAAAAGACCCGACCACCGGCAAGCCATTTTCGTCACGCTACCTGACCGAAGCTTACGGGAAAGGAGCGGAGACTTTTGGATGGCGTGACCGCAGCCGAACGCCGCGGGAAAGACGCGACGGCGAATGGCTCATTGGCATGGGTTGCGCAACCGCGACCTATCCCTACCATCGCTTCCCTGGTAGCGCGGTGAAGATCAGGCTGACAGCGGATGGTCACGTAACCGTATCGACCGCCGTGCATGACATGGGGATGGGCACTGCGACAGCCCAAGCGCAACATATCGCGGCTCGCCTCGGGGTGTTGATGGCGGACGTCACCTTTGAATATGGCGACAGCAGCTTACCGCGTGGCGTAATTGCGGGTGGATCGACGCAAACGGCATCGATCGGTGGTGCGGTGATTGCGGCGACTGAAGTCTTTGTCGAGGAATTGATCAAGCTCGCTGGTAACGACTCGCCATTGGCTGGCCTATCGCTCGCCGATGTCGAGACACGCGACGGTGGCCTAAGTCATCGCGACGATCACAGCCGGTTTGAGAGCTATCAGTCTATTCTCAACCGTGCCGGACGCTCTGAATTGGTCTGTCAGGCAGAGGCACCGCCACCGGCGGAAATGGAGGCTTTCTCCATGCACTCTTACGGCGCTCAGTTTTGTGAGGTGCGGGTTAGTGCTGTAACGGGCGAAATCCGTGTGTCGCGTTTTCTCGGATCCTTCGACGCCGGGCAGATACTAAATGCCAAGACGGCAACCAGCCAGTTCAAGGGGGGCATCGTGATGGGCATTGGCCTGGCGCTTACGGAAGAGACAAATTTCGATGAGCGGACCGGCCGAATAGTCAATGCCTCGCTGGCCGAATATCACGTGCCGGTGCAGATGGACGTTCCTAATATCGACATACTCTACACAAACATACCCGATCCGCAGGCGCCGATGGGTGCTCGCGGGATCGGCGAGATCGGCATTACCGGGGTCGGCGCGGCCGTTGCGAACGCAGTTTACAACGCGACCGGCATCCGGGTGCGTGACCTGCCGATCACGCTGGACAAGGTGTTGTGAACGATGCCTATCGACATTTAGCAGATCAGGGAGCGATGGTCGTCGTCAATTGACGTCACGTTGGTGCGCTAGCACACGAGCAAATCCTGGCGCCCAACTGACAAAATGCGGCCTTTTAAAATTTGAGCTTGAAGGTTTTCTCGTAGGCGCAACTGCGGGCTGCTGGAATGGCCAAGTCACGCCGCGGGGTGCGGGCTGCAAAATGGTTGCATTCTCTCCGATTGCAGCGTGACCGAACGGCAACAGCTCGCCAAATGAGGTGAACCCGCGTCGGTCTGCTATTCCAATTGGTGGCAAGCGATGTAGGTACCTAACGGTTTTTCAGCCGAGGTCCTATGCGTATTGCGATCCTTTTTGTTCTTTTTGTATTGTCGTCTTGCGCCCGCCCGGGGCCTGAGACCCTGGCATTGGTTTCCAAGCCACCGGGGCAAAAAACCGTTACCATCCTTGTAGCCTCGGTCCGCGTTCCCGCAGACAGTCCTCCCTATGCTTTCACAGTCGGGCGTGCCGACAGACTGCGGTATCGCGAGGTCACGATCGCCATCCCTCCTGGACACAGGCCGCCGGAGATCGAATGGCCTAAAGGAAAGCCCGATCCGAGAAAATCATTTGCCGTTGTTGAAAGAAGAGACCTTACTAGGGACCAGTTTGTCGCTGCAGCCCACTCCAACGGCGCCTCGGCCCTGTCGGCGGGCATCTTCATCCATGGTTACAACTACAATTACCAAGAAGCGCTCTTTCGCCTTGCTCAAATGTCGGCCGATTCCGGTGTGAGCGGCTCGCCAATTCTTTTTGACTGGCCGTCTCAGGCCACCATCACCGGATATGTCGCTGACCGAGACTCAGCAGCATTTGCCCGCGACGATCTCGTCTCAGTTCTCACCGATCTCGGAAAATCCAACGTCAGAACCACGTTGCTGGCACACAGTATGGGCGCTTGGTTGGCAGTGGAGTCAATCCGGCAACTTAGCCTAATGGGGCGAGAGGACGTGCTTGGCAAGATTGATCAGGTCGTGCTGGCAGCCCCCGACATTGATGTCGACCTTCTAAGAAAGCAGCTTGCTGCAACCAAACCACTTTCCCACCCGATGGTCATCCTCGCATCGAAGGATGATTTGGCGCTTGCTCTTTCCAAGCGATTGGCAGGGTCAGCGGCTACTGCCGGATCGCTCGATATCGCCGACCCCAGAACCAAGGAACTAGCAAAAGAGGAGAATTTGGAAGTCATAGACATTTCGTCGCTGCCGTCCGTCGGAGGCACAAACCACGACCGCTTTGCGGCGCTGGCGGCTGTTTATCCTCAGCTCCAGAAGACGGGTAACGAAAACACCGTTGCTGGTACGGGTGCTCTAGTGCTCAATGGCGTGGGTGCGGTCGTGTCGGCTCCCTTCCGCCTCGGTGGCACCCTCCTCGCGCACTAACATGGAAATCACGCGCATCCCCGTACTCCCGAGAAAAATCCAGTCATCCCGTCCTCGATGAGATCAAAGATCGGCACGGTCGCGACAGTCGTACCTGCCACCAAATTTTGTGATAGTTTACGCCAAGCAGCGCAACAAACTCTGCTCAATATTCGTCTGACTAACCGCCCCATCGACGCGAAGTTTCGATGGGGCGGTTCGATTCCGAATTTAGACTAGCGGTCCTCGACTTGTCAGGAGGATATCCTCCTCATCGTCGCGCTGGCGACCGCCGAGGGCGGCAGCGGCGCTCGAGATGAAAGCGCCGATAAGGAGCGAGATCGATCCGATGAGCGCCGTCGTGGCGGCAGCCTTGCGGGCCTTGTCGGCGGCAGCCTGTGCGGCAACCTTGGCGTCGTCGATCTGCTTCAATACCGTATCAACGCGGGCACGCGCGTCTGCCTCCGACAATCCGGTGCGAGCTGCAACGATGTTCGCGATGTAGCTCTTGTCACCCTCGGGTACTTCGCCCTTTGCGGCATCGTTCAGGAGAATTCGCGAAACCTCGGCCGAAGCCGCGCCGTCATCCCTCGAAGCATTCGCGCTGACGCGCTCGGGCCGCAAAAGGACGTCGGTGAAGTAGGAGGTCGAGAGATCTGGCAATGCCGAGGTCGAGGACGCCGTGGCAGCCGTTCCTGCAGTCCCGGCCGCGACAACCGCTGCGCCGGCGGCACTTGCCCCTGCGCCGGCAAGAGAGGTCAGCGACGATGCAAGAAAACCGACCACGAACACGGTTGCCACAGCCCAACTGATAAAACCATGGGCCGTATCGCGGAAAAATACTTCCTCCGTATGGATGGCCGCCCATTTCGTGCGGAGCCGTCCGGTCAGGTAGCCGCCAAGAGCCGACGAAAGCCACTGCACAACGACGAGCCAGATCGCAGCAGTTACGCCGACCGTTGCTGCCGAACTGCTCTCACCAGACCACGGCGATACCATCGTCAAGCCTACGCCAGAGCCAAGGAGTAAAAGGATGAGGGTAACGCCAACTGCCGCAAAGGCGCCACCTAAAATGGGCCCCCATGACACGGCGGATTTGGAGGATTCGACGGGAAGCGCGCCCGATGTTTGCGAAAGAGACATCGTTTTCTCCTAACGCACGAAGATAGCGAGGAGGATAATGATCGGCAGTGGAACGCCAAGAAGCCAGAGTAGAATGCCGCGACCCATAATGAATTCTCCAATTGATATTTATAGTTTGCGATCGTCTAACGTCGGTCTTGCTTAAGAGTTCCGAACGCGCGTCTGGGTTGAGATGGTATGCAAAGATGTTGTATGCCCGAACGGGCGTTTGCAAATTTAGATACCGGATCAATTCTCGGGGTTTGATCTGTTTCCGGTCGCAAAGTTCTCGTCTGGAAGACGTCTCGCCCACCCCTGATCAGCCTTGACCACTATCGGCAGGTCATACGCTCTGACACGACCTTGATGCGTATTGCTCCAATCGTCAGTCCTATTTGTGAGAAATGCGGGGACCTTTTATCGCCGTAGGCGTTGTTCTCTGACGATCGCGTCGCGAGCGGGTTGCCCGGTATTTCAGGCTCGTTCACGAAGAAGCGACAGGAGTGGTCCTGTTGTGAGCGAGCTTCTACAGGAGGCTGACCATGGTTATGAAAAACAACGACGCCGGATCTTCGAGTGTCACAGAAACCGCCACGGAGGCCCGTCAGGGCAGTTATGGCAAGCCGGTTTTCATCGTTCTCGTTTGCGGCATGCTGTTAGCACTGCTCGCTTGGGGTGGGGTGGAAATGTGGGGCGAGAGCATTGATCGGGACTCTGGCGAGACGGCGTCAACAAAGTCCGATCCCATTAATTCACAGCCATCTGGGCCCGGTGCTTTCGACAACAACGCACCCGACGGCAGCAGTCGTTCCCCGGAGGCCACAGACAGATCGCCTACGCCCAGTGGTAGCGGGAGCGGCCAGACGCAGGTGACAACGCCGAATGGAACCGAGAAAACCAAGTAACGATCAAAGCAGGCCGCCTACACCTAGCAATCGTTCGACGGCCGCGTGGTCCTGCGACAGCGCCTGCGGCGTGCCGCTCCAGGCAAGCCGCCCTCGTTCCAGGATAATCACCTGATCGGCGAATTCCAGCGCGCTTTGGATGCGCTGCTCGACGAGCAGGATGGTCATGTCGCCAGTCTTTGCAAGTTCGGCAAAAGCCATCATCAGTTCTTCGCATATGACGGGCGCCAGCCCCTCCAGCGGCTCGTCTAGCAACAGTACCGAGGGTCTGCCAAGAATGGAGCGCGCGGTGGAAAGCATCTGCTGCTCGCCGCCGGAAAGCTGGTTGCCGAGATTGCGGCGGCGTTCCTTCAGGCGTGGAAACATATGATACGATTCATCGAGCGCCGTCTTCGGCCGCCCCTTCAGGCCTACAAAGAGGTTTTCCTCGACCGTCAGCGTTGGAAAGATGCAGCGTGCCTGCGGCACGTAACCCAGCCCTTGGTGCGCTCGCGCCGCACTCGGTATCGCCGTGACATCGGCAGAGCCTAGCTTGATACGACCGTCGTAGCGTTTCGTCTGCCCGGCAAGGGTGGCGAGCAACGTGGTCTTGCCCATGCCGTTACGGCCAAGCACCGCGAGCCGCGCGCCGGCTGAAACCGAGAAGGAAACATGTTCAAGAACGCGCGTCGGACCATAACCCGCCGACAGGTTTTCGACCTCAAGCGACGTGGCTGGCATTGGCATAGCTCCCGAGATAGGCTTCGCGCACGCGGGCGTCCCTGGTGACATCGGCAGGCGAGCCATCGAAAATGATGGCGCCGGCGGCGAGCACAATCACACGCTTGGCGAAGCGAAAGACGAGGTCCATGTCGTGCTCGATCATCAGCACGGCAAGATCGGCAGGCAGGTCTGCCAACGCCTGTTCGATACGTCCGGTGTCGCTCTGTGGCACGCCGGCGGCTGGTTCGTCGAGCAGGAGAACCTTAGGCTTAAGCGCCAAGGCGACGGCGATCTCCAGCAGGCGTTGCTGGCCGTAGGCGATCTCGTTGACCTTGCGGTGCATCAGGTTCTCGAGGCCCAGCGTGTGCAGCATGCCGGTCACCTCGTCCATGACACCAGGCATCAACAGGAAGTTGCCGAACATGCGGCCCGTCCGTCCGTCTCGCTGCAGGATAGCAAGCGCGACGTGCTCGGCGGGCGTCATGTCCTGGAAAAGCCGGGTGACCTGGAACGAGCGGACCAGCCCGCGCTTGACGCGGCCGGCCGCATCCACCCGGGTCACGGTCTCCCCGCCCAGGCGGACATCACCGGAATCGGGCGCCAGATTGCCGGTGACCAGATTGACGAAGGTGGTCTTGCCGGCGCCGTTCGGTCCGATCAGTGCGACGCGATCACCTGGATACATCGAGATCGAGACGTCGTTGGTAACGGCCAGGCCGCCGAAGGATTTCTTCAAATTTGAGACTTCGAAGACGGCGTTCATTCAACTGCCTCCGAACGTCGCGATAGCAGGCCGGCGGCTGTGCCATAGATACCCCTCGGTGCGAAAAGAACGACGAGGATCAAAAGCGCGCCCACCATAGTCAGCCAGTGGAAAGGGTTGGCGGCCGACACGTAATCCTCAAACAGCATGAAGATGACCGTTCCAGAAAGCGCTCCGAACAGCGAGCCGGTGCCGCCGAGCACGAGCATGACGAGGCTTTCAGCCGAGAGAGTGAACGAAAGGCTGTCGAGGCCGACGACCTGCGTCGAAATTGCGGTAAGGGCGCCGCCGACCCCGGCTACCGCACCCGATATCACATACATCTTCATCAGTGCGACCTTCGGCGATGCGCCCATCGCCTTGATGCGCAGCGGGTCTTCCTTGATGCCACGGCAGAGCATGCCGAAGGGAGAGCGCACCAGCAGGCGCAGCAACATGAAAACGACAAGTAACAGCACGACGCCGAATACATAGGCGGTGTGGCCATAGAGATCGAACTCGAAATAGCCGAGCAGAGGATCGGCGGAGATGCCGGCGAGCCCGTCGCTGCCGCCCGTCCAGGAGGAGGCCTTGTTGGCCAACTCGTGGAAGAGGTTAATCAGCGCGATCGACAGCACCAACTGAGGCAGCCCATGAGCGCGCAAAATGACAGCGCCGCAGATCAGCCCCGCGACCGCGCCGCCCAGGATCCCTGCCAGCGTCATCAGCAGTGGATCGGTGATGCCGTAATGGGCGGAGACGATCCCGGCGGCATAGGCGCCGCTGCCAAACAGGGCGGCATGGCCAAGCGTGGCAATACCGCAATAGCCGGTTACAAGGTCGAGCGACAGCACCAGTAGCCCAATGGCGATGATGCGCGTCAAAAGCGCCAGGTTGTCGGGAAACAGCGCGTAGCCGATGCTGGCAAGCACTATGATCGCGGCGATACCCGCGAGATCGCGACCCAAGGAGCGGTGGCGTCGGGAAGCGGCGGCGGTGGAGTTGGTGTTCATCGCGAGCGTCATCCTATTTTGTTCTTCCGGCGAATCCACGCGGGAAGATGCAGATGATGGCGATGACGGCGAGGTAGAAGAAGAATTCGCCAAACTCGGGCATCAAATAGCGACCGGTCGTATCGATGCCGCCAAGCACCAGACAGGCAATCAATGCGCCGGGGATTGAACCGGCGCCGCCGACCGAGACGACGACCAGGAAGGTGACCATATAGCGCAGCGCGTAGTAAGGCTCGACTGGCAGCAGCTCTGCTCCGACAACACCCCCGAAGGCGGCGAGGCCGACGGCGACGGCAAAACTCAGCGCGTATATGATTTCAGTCTTTACCCCAAGTGCCGCCGCCATCGCGGCGTTGTCCACGGACGCGCGTAACTTCACCCCGAAGCTCGTGCGTTCGATCGTGAACCAAAGTGCTACGGCGACGCCAAGGCCGCAAACGATCGCGAAGAGCCGGTGAACCGGGATGGTGCGGAAGCCCAGATTGGCGGAGCCCTGTAGGGCTTCAGGCAGCGGAATGGTTTTCAGCGTCGGCCCCATCGCATAGTTGGCGATGCCGATGATGCAAAAGGTGATGCCGATCGTCATCAGCACCTGCGTCAACTCAGGCGCCCCGTAGATGCGGCGATAAAGGAGACGCTCCATCGGAATGGCAATGATGATCGTGCCGACCACGGCGGCGATGACGCCGATGCCATAACCAAGCCCAAGGTCGCGCACCGCGTAGGAGGCAATATAGCCACCGATCATCGCAAAGGCGCCGTGCGCGAGGTTGACGACCCGCATCAGGCCCATGGTCACCGAAAGGCCGATCGAGATCACGAACAGCACCATGCCATAGGCGAGCGCGTCGACGGCTATGCTGAAGACAGTTTGCATGGGTTCGGTATGGTCCTTGTTATTGGCAGGCAGCGATCAAGATAGCGAGGCGCCCGCGCGCCCCCCATCCGCCTGCCCGCACCTTCTCCCCAGGGGAGAAGGGATTTCTGAGTTAGCCACTCGTTCTCCTCTCCCCAGCGGGGAGAGGGTATGGTGAGGGGGCTACGGACGCAAAGGCCCGCCGGCTGCGTTGCTCACTTCATAGCAGCAAGGCCCGGATCGCCCTGCTTCTCGAAGGTCTGGATTTCCTTGTTGATGAACTTGCCGTCGTCACCCTTGGCAACCTCGCGCAGATAGATGTTCTGCGTGATGTGGCGGCTCTCGGGATCGATGGAAACAGGACCGCGCGGGCTGGTCCAGGTAAGGCCCTTGACCGCGTCGACAGCTTTTTGCGCATCCTGCTTGCCGCCGGTGGCTTCGATCATCTTGTAGATGACATGCATGCCGTCATAGGCGCCGACAGCAGGGAAGGTGAGTTCCGCCGGGTTACCGATCGCCTTGTTGGCCGCCTCGACGAAAGCCTTGTTCTCAGGGGAATCGTGCGAGACAGCGTAGTGGAAGGTGGTGAGCATGCCGAGTGCCGCATCGCCGAGCGCCGGCAGATCGGATTCCTGCGTCAGGTCGCCGGGGGCGAAGAGCTGGATATTGGCGCCCTTCAGCCCGTTCTCGTTATAGGCCTTGACGAAACCGAGCGTCGTCGGGCCTGACGGCAGGAAGGCGAAGACGCCCTGGGCGCCGGAATCCTTGATGCGCTGCATGATCGGGCTGAAATCGTTGGTCGCAAGCGGCATGCGGATTGCCTCGACGACTTCGCCGCCCGCCTTCTCAAAGCCCGCCTTGAAGGCGTTTTCGGCGTCGACGCCTGGTCCGTAGTCGCTGACTACCGAGATGATCTTTTTGACGCCCTTGTCAAAGGCAACCTGCGCCATCGGTGTCGATGTCTGCCAAGTGGTAAAGGAGGTGCGCACGACCAGCGGGCTCTTTGTGACGATAGCAGAGGTCGCAGCGTTCATGACCACCAGCGGCGTATTGGCCTGCTTCAGGATCGGCGTGACGGCCATCGCATCAGGGGTGAAATAGAAGCCAGCCAGATACTGGACCTTTTCCTTGACCACCAGCTCCTGGGCGAGCGACTTCGACTGCGCGGGGTCGGCGGCCGGGAGGTCGCGATAGATGATCTCGACCGTGTTATCGCCGACCTTGTTTCCGTTGGTCGCCATGTAGGCGTCGATCCCGGCCTTGAAATTCTTGCCCTGCAAGGCGAACGGACCGGAGAACGGCCCCACTACGCCGACCTTGATCGTGTCGGCATAAGCGCCCGAACCCATGAGCAGGGCCGCCGCGGCGGCCAGAAGCAGCTTCCTCATTCTTTCTCTCTCCCTTTTAGGCGACTCCAACGCCTTGGTTTTCAGGCCAGTTTGTCATGCAAAACGGTAATGTAAAATGAAATAAAGGCCACAAGTCATGCCCTGTGGGTTATGGATCAGCGGATCCCAGGCGGCTTAGATTGCCCGCCAGTTCGTGCGCCAGCCGCAGCGCGGCACCCGTGGAAATCGCCATCTGTGGCAGGACCAGCCATTCGAGCGTCCAGGCCGCACCGGAGCGCTCCTGTTCATGCACCATCGAATGGTGGATCGCGGATATCTGTGTCGCGTTGAAGCGCGCCAGTGCTACCAGCGTCTCGGCCGCGATGGGGTTCTGCTTGTGCGCCATGGCGGATGACCCGCCGCCACCCGTCAGGCCGATCTCGTCTCCGGCCTGCGCCATCAGCGCGACGTCCTGGCCGAACTTGCCGAGGCTGCCCGAAATCAGCGTGAGCAGACCGGCAAATTCCGCGATGACGGCGCGTTGGCTCTGCCATTGCTGGAAATCGACGAGACCAAGCTCTTGTGCCAGCGAGCTCCGCACCGTTGCTGCCTTTTCGCCGAGTTTTTCGAGCGTCCCGGCCGCCCCTCCGAACTGCAGGGGAAAGCGCAGCGCAGTCAGTGTCTCGCGGTAGCCGCCCAAGGGCGCGTGCCATGCGCGCAGCCGGTCGGCGACAGTGATGGGAATTGCCGCCTGCATGCGGGTCCGGCCCATCAGCGGCCTGTCGCCGAAGGCTTGATGGAACTCCGCGAAACGCAGCTCAATTTCCGCCAGACGGGCTGCGAAAACGAATGCGACGGGCTTCAGCCTCAACATCAGGCTGCTATCGATGACATCTTGGCTGGTGGCGCCGACATGGACGTGAGGGGACGCGTCGCCGATGGCGGCGCGCAGCTGGCGAACGAGTTCGGGAACGACAACGCCGTCGCGGGCAGTAGCGGCGCGAAGAGCGGGAACGTCAGTGCTGAAGGCGGCGCAGGCGGCGCAAATCGTCTGCGCGGCAGGCTCAGGGATGACGCCATGGATTGCCTCGGCGCGCGCAAGTGCCGCCTCGAATTGCAGCATCGCGCGAATATCGGCCTCGGCCGTGAACCAGGCCGATGTCTCCTCGTCGCCGACAAGACCGGAAAGAAATGGATGGTCGAAGGCAGTCGCGCCCATGTGTCGTCTCATCGTTCGTGGTCATCAGCGGATGTGGAATGACCCGTTCCCCACGGTCTTCAGATGTCGAGAAAGACAGTCTCGTTTTCTCCCTGCAGCCGGATGTCGAACGTATAGGTAGAACCACCCCGTGCGGCAATAAGCGTTGCGACGCGATCCCTGTGTTCGATGCGCTGAAGCAGCGGGTCGGCGCCGTTCGCCTCGGTTTCCTCAGGGAAGTACATGCGTGTCTGCAGGCCGATATTGATGCCGCGCGCGACAATCCAGAAGTTGATATGCGGCGCTTGCCTGCGCCCGTCCTTGAAGGGGACATTCCCCGGCTTCACGGTATCGAAGCTATAGACGCCATCCTCGGCACGGGTGGGGCATCGGCCCCAGCCGGTAAAATTCGGATCGGCGGCGCCGCGCATTTCCGACGGGCTATTGTAGATCCCGGCACTGTCAGCCTGCCAGATCTCGATGACGGCATCGCGCACCAGCGCTCCCGCCCCATCGAAAATACGGCCGGTGACGGTAATCCGCTCGCCTGTTGTCTTGTCGTTGACCATCGCGACGCCGAGATCGCGTTCGTACACGCCCCCGATGTCGCAGAAGTTCGGCGTCAAGCCGATATGGACGTAAGGGCCAGCCGTCTGCGACGGCGTTTCCTTGAGATAGCGCAATTCCTGGGCCATCAGTTGCCCTCCAGCTTGTTTTCGAACATCGTCGAACGCCGCCCGCGCAGCACGATGTCGAACCTGTAGGCTCGGCTGTCCATGGGGATGGTGTTGCCCCAATCCATCGGCGCGATCAGCTGTTCGATGGCGGCCTTGTCGGGGATGGTGCCGACGATCGGACACTTCCAGATCATCGGGTCGCCCTCGAAGTACATTTGGGTGATCAGGCGCTGCGAGAAACCGTGGCCGAATATCGAAAAGTGGATATGCGCCGGGCGCCAGTCGTTGACGCCGTTCGGCCATGGATAGGCGCCGGGCCTCACCGTGCGGAAGCAATAGCGGCCGTCCTCATCGGTAATTGCGCGCCCGCAGCCGCCGAAATTCGGATCGATCGCCGCCAGGTAGCTTTCCTTCTTGTGGCGGTATCGCCCGCCGGCATTCGCTTGCCAGAACTCGACCAGCACACCGGCCTGAGGCCGTCCACGTTCATCGAGCACTTGACCATGGACGATGATGCGTTCGCCGATGGCGCTCTCGCCAGGCTTCGCGAAGTTGTGAAGCAGGTCGTTGTCGAGTTCGCCGATCATCGTGTGGCCGAAGACAGGCCCCGTGATCTCCGAGATCGTGCCATCGAGCGAGAGAAGCGCGCGCTTCGGCGAGCGTAGGACGGACGTCTTGTAGCCGGGCGCATAGGCTGGCGGATGCCAGCTGAGATCTCGGGCGAAGAAGGCGCCCGTCTCGGGCTTGCGGTTCGGTATTTCGGACATGACTTCCTCTCAAGCCGCCGTTTCGGCGTCCATCTGTTCGAAGGCCTGCTTGGCGATCTTGATCGCGTGATTGGCGGCTGGGACGCCGGCATAGATCGCGACGTGCAGCAGCGCCTCGCAGATATCGTCTCGGCTGGCCCCGGTATTGGCGGTAGCGCGCACGTGCATGGCCACCTCGTCGTCCTGCCCAAGTGCCGCGAGCAGCGCGATCGTGACGATCGAGCGCTCGCGCTTGGTCAATCCCGGGCGCGACCAGACGTGGCCCCAGGCGGCCTCGGTAATGAGGTTCTGAAACGGTCTGTCGAATGCCGTCGAGGCGGCTTCTGCACGATCGACATGGTTATCGCCCAAAACGGCGCGGCGGGTCGCCATGCCTTGCCTGTAGCGCTCGGAGGCAAGCGGAGTGTCACTCATGAGTTTTTCCATCTAATGCGAAATCGATGAATGCGCGGATCACCGCCGTCAGCGCCTCGGGCTGTTCGACGCAGGGAATATGGCCGGCATCGCGGATGATCTCGTAGCGGGCGTTGGGAATCAATTGCGCCAGCGATTTGACAAGGTCGGGCGGCGTCGAGCCGTCCTGATCGCCAACAATGCAGATTGTCGGCACTGAAATGGTCTTCGCCACTTCGGTAAAATCGGCGTCACGCACGGCGGCGCACGTCGCGACGTAGCCGGCCACCGGCTGGCGGACGAGCATGTTGCAGTAGCCGTTGTAGGCCGTGTTTTCGGGGCGGCGGAAAGCCGGTGTGAACCAGCGCTCCATGATGGCATCGCACATGCTGTCGATGCCATTTTGTGCGATGGCCGAGATGCGCGCGTTCCAGCTGTCGGCGGTGCCGATCTTGTGGGCGGTGTCGCAGAGGATGAGAGCGCTGACGAGATCAGGCCGCTGCCGGCAAAGCGACTGGGCAATCAACCCGCCGACCGAGAGGCCGCAGATGATGGCCTTCTTGATCTCAAGCGTTTCTATGAGGCCGATCAGGTCCGATGCGTGGTCCTCGATCGTGTAGGGCGTCTGGCCGACATCTGAGAGGCCGTGGCCGCGCTTGTCGTAGAGCAGAATGGCGAAATCGCCTGCCAGCCGGACAATCACGTCGCGCCAGATGCGGAAATCGGTGCCAAGCGAATTCGCAAAGACAAGAACCGGCTTGTCGGCCGGTCCGCCGATAACCTGGTAGTGGATCGCGATGTCGTTGACGCGGGCAAACTGCACTGGAAACTCCTCCTGACAGGAAATTGAATGTTTAATCTGGTTAGGTAAAATGATATTTCGTGGCGATCCTATAACTTCAGAGTTATGTAAGAGATGATCGACAGCCGTATAAAGTTCCGCCATCTGCAAACCTTTGTCGAGGTCGCGCGCCAGAAAAGCGTGATGAAAGCGGCAGAACTGCTGCATGTCAGCCAACCCGCCGTGACCAAGACGATCCGAGAGCTTGAAGGCGTGCTGGGCGTCGAAGTCTTCGAGCGCGACGGCCGCGGCATCAAGATCACGCGATACGGCGAGGTCTTCCTGAAACACGCCGGCGCGGCTCTGACGGCGCTGCGGCAGGGGCTTGATTCGGTCACGCAAGAGCGGATCGGCGACGCGCCTCCGATCCGCATCGGGGCCTTGCCGACGGTATCGACGAGGATCATGCCACGGGCGATGCAACTGTTTTTGAAGGAGAACACCTGGAGCCGCCTGAAGATCGTCACCGGCGAGAATGCCGTGCTTCTTGAGCAGCTTCGCGTCGGCGATCTCGACCTTGTGGTGGGGCGTCTCGCCGGGCCGGAAAAGATGACCGGATTTTCTTTCGAGCATCTTTACTCGGAACAGGTGGTCTTCGCTGTGCGAGCCGGCCATCCACTGCTGAAGGCCAGGCAGTCGCACTTCAATGCACTCAGTGACTACACGGTCCTTATGCCGACCCGTGCCTCGATCATCCGCCCATTCGTCGAGGGGCTGCTGATCGCCAACGGTGTACCTAGCCTTCCAAACCAGATCGAAACGGTTTCTGACAGCTTTGGCCGCGCCTTCGTGCGCGCAAGCGATGCCATCTGGATCATCTCCGCCGGTGTCGTTGCCAGCGACATCGAGGATGGCGCGTTGGCGGTGCTGCCGATCGACACAAGCGAAACCAAGGGTCCCGTGGGGCTGACCATGCGCAACGACGCTGTCCCGTCGCTGCCGCTTTCGATCCTGATGCAGACCATTCGTGAGGCGGCCATGGAGGTGGCTTCCGGCGTACCCAGCTCAAAGCTGGACGCTTAAAACGGCAATCCTACGTAGTTTTCGGCCAGTACCGTCGCTGCGGCATTGGAATGCGTGAGATAGTCGAGTTCCGCTTCCTGGATCTTCTGGCCGAAGTCGTCAGTATCAGGGAAACGATGCAACATGGTCGTCATCCACCAGGAGAAGCGGACTGCCTTCCAGACACGCGACAGCGCCCGTTGCGAATAGGCGTCGATCCCGGCGCGCGAACGCTCCACGTAATATTCCGAAAGGCCTGAGAACAGGTAGTGCACGTCGCTGGCCGCAAGGTTCAGGCCCTTGGCGCCTGTCGGTGGGACGATATGGGCCGCGTCGCCAGCGAGAAACAGCCTGCCAAAACGCATGGGCTCGGCCACGAAGGAGCGAAGCGGGGCAATCGACTTTTCGAAGGACGGGGCGGTCTGCAGCGCTTCGGCATGGTGTGCGGGCAGGCGGCGGCGAAGCTCGTCCCAGAAGCGCTCGTCGCTCCAGTCCTCGAGTTTTTCATCGAGCGGAGCCTGGATGTAATAGCGGCTGCGCGTCTGCGAGCGCATCGAACAGAGCGCAAAGCCGCGCGGATGGTTGGCGTAGACAAGCTCGTGACTGACAGGTGCGACATCGGCCAGAATGCCGAGCCAGCCGAAGGGATAGATCTTTTCGAAGGTGCGGATCGACCGCTCCTGCACCGCCTTGCGGCTCACGCCGTGGAAACCGTCGCATCCGGCAATGAAATCGCAGTCGATGCGATGAGTAAGCCCATCCTTGTCATAGGTTACGTAGGGAGTATCGCTGTCGAAATCGTACGGCGTGACATTGGCCGCCTCGTAGATGGACGGCGCGCCGCTTGCCTCGCGGTGTGCCATCAGGTCGCGGGTCAGCTCCGTCTGGCCATAAACCATCACGCGCTTTCCACCGCTCAAGTCAACGAGATCAATGCGATGGTCGCGGCCATCGAAGGCGAGAGAAAAGCCATCATGGAGCAGCCCTTCGGCATGCATGCGGGCGCCCGATTTCGCCCTGTCCATAAGGCCGACGGTGCCTTCCTCCAGCACACCCGCCCGCACACGGCGCAAAATGTAATCTTTTGCCACACGATCGAGTATGATGTTGTCGATGCCGGCTTCGGTCAGTAGCTGGCCGAGCAACAACCCTGCCGGCCCCGAGCCGATGATGGCGATTTTGGTACGCATGTGTCCTCCCAGCGTCCTCTTCCCATAACGCGATGGCGCGTCATACGCGCTCCAACGCGATCGCAATTCCCTGGCCGACGCCGACGCACATGGTTGCAAGGCCGAAGCGCCCCCCGCCTGCTGCCATCTCCAAGGCCGCCGTGCCTGTGATGCGCGCGCCCGACATGCCGAGCGGGTGGCCGAGTGCAATGGCGCCGCCGTTGCGGTTGACGCGCGGGTCGTCGTCGGCGATGCCGAGTTGGCGCAACACCGCCAGGCCCTGGCTGGCAAAAGCCTCGTTGAGTTCGATGACGTCGAATTGTTGCTGGGTCATCGACAGCCGAGCCATCAGCTTTTGCGAAGCCGGCACCGGGCCGATGCCCATGACGCGAGGGGGCACACCGGCTGATGCCCCACCGAGAATGCGGGCGATCGGTGTCAGTCCGTATTTCTTGGTGGCTGTTTCCGAAGCGATGATCAGCGCTGCGGCGCCGTCGTTGACGCCCGATGCATTGCCCGCGGTGACGGTTCCGCCCTCGCGCTTGAATGGTGTCGCGAGCTTGGCCAGCGCCTCGAGCGTGGTGGCGCGAGGATGCTCGTCCCGATCGAAGACGACAGGCTCGCCCTTGCGCTGCGGGATCGAAACCGCGACGATTTCCCTCGCAAGTCTGCCGTTTTGCTGCGCCGCCGCCGCCTTGTCCTGGGACCTCAGCGCGAAGGCATCCTGATCCTGCCGGCTGACACGATAGTCTTCAGCGACGTTCTCGCCGGTTTCGGGCATGGAATCGACGCCATAAAGCTCTTTCATGAGAGGGTTGACGAAGCGCCAGCCAATGGTCGTGTCGTGAATTTCGGCATGGCGTGAAAAAGCCGTATCCGCTTTGGGCATGACAAAGGGCGCGCGCGACATGCTTTCAACCCCGCCAGCGATCATCAGTTCAGCCTCGCCAGCCTTGATTGACCGCGCAGCCGCAATGATCGCGTCCATCCCCGATCCGCAAAGCCGGTTAATCGTCGTGCCCGGTACGCTTGCCGGCAGGCCGGCAAGAAGGAGGGACATCCGGGCAACGTTGCGATTGTCTTCGCCGGCCTGGTTGGCGCAGCCGAAGATGACATCGTCCACCGCTTCCCAATCCACCGAGGCGTTGCGTGCAATCAGCTCTCGCAGAGGGACCGCGCCTAGATCGTCGGCTCTGACGGAGGCGAGCACGCCGCCGAAGCGGCCGATCGGCGTGCGGATATAGTCGCAGATATAGGCTTCGGTCATGCGTCACCTCCCGAAAGCGGCGGTACGATCAAATCCACGACTGGCCCGTCTATATGAAGTCGTGCGCCAGTCATAGCTTGCAGATCCTCGAGCGCCAGATCCGGCAGCTTTTCCCGGAGAACGAAACGGCCATTCGTGATGTCGATCACCGCGTGACTGGTATAGACGCGGGTGATGCAGCCGACGCCGGTCAGCGGGAAGGTGCATTTTTCGACGAGTTTCGGCTCGCCATTCTTGGTCACGTGTTCGGTGATGACGAAAACCTGTCGGGCGCCATGCACGAGGTCCATCGCGCCGCCCACGGCGGGTACGCCCTTCGAACCCACGCGCCAGTTGGCGAGGTCACCCGTCTCAGCAACCTGGTAGGCACCGAGGATTGCGACATCAAGATGACCGCCACGCACCATCGCGAAACTGTCGGCGTGGTGAAAGAAAGCGGCGCCAGGCTTCAGGGTTACGGCGCGCTTGCCCGCGTTGATCAGATCCCAGTCCTCTTCGCCCGCCGGCGGCGCCTCCCCGAAATCGAGAATACCGTTCTCGGTATGAAAAATCGCCTGCCGACCGGGCGGCTGGTAGCGCGCCACCATCTCGGGAAAGCCGATGCCCAGATTGACATAGGCGCCGTCAGCAATGTCCTGTGCTGCCCGCCATGCGATCTGCGCGTTCGAAAGCTTGTTGTCGTTGCTCATGGGCGTGTTGCTCCCTCGCGGATCAACTCTTCTTCCTGTCTGGGATCGGCAATCTCGACGACGCGATCGACGAAGATGCCGGGCGTTACGACTTGCTCGGGATCGATGCCGCCGGGGGCCACAAGGCTCGAAACCTGAACAATTGTCTGCGCGGCCGCCATGCACATCAGCGGATTGAAGTTACGTCCGGCCTTGCGATAGGTGAGGTTGCCGTGCGTGTCGCCGACATGCGCCTTAACGATCGCGAAATCAGCCTTCAGCCAGCGCTCCTGCACATAGGGTCGACCGTCGAACTCGGCGATGACCTTGCCTTGCGCGAGTTCAGTGCCATAGCCTGTTGGCGTGTAGAATGCCGGGATGCCGGCGCCGCCGGCGCGGATCCGCTCGGCAAGTGTACCCTGCGGAACAAGCTCCAGCTCGATCTCACCGGCTAGATATCGGTCTGTGAAGGCGCGGGGATCGGAAGAGCGGGGGAAGGAGCAGATCATCTTGCGGACCATGCCCGCATCAATCATCGCCGCGATACCGATCCGTCCATTGCCGGCATTGTTGTTGATGACGGTCAGGTTCCGTGGCCCCTTGTCGATGAGGGCGTGGATCAATTCGATGGGGGCACCCGAGCCACCGAAACCGCCGATCATCACGACCGCTCCATCGCCAATCCCATCAACCGCCTCGGCCGCGCTTCGCACTGTCTTGTCCATTGAGCCTCCATCGCCGCCTGTCACCGGCAGCGCGTCATTTGTAGGGGAGTGAGATGTGGACGGCAATCGAGTTTGTGCGGTATGTAATATTTGTTCGAATATCGCACATTGGAGACGGCACATGCAGGTGAAGGAGCGTGACATCATGGGTGGCCTCGCCAAGGGGCTGAAGGTGGTCGAGGCGTTCACCGCCGAGCACCCGCGTCTCAGCATCTCAGAGGCCGCCGACATATCCGGGTATGACCGCGCCACGACACGGCGATGCCTTCTGACCTTGGCCGAACTTGGCTACTGCGCCTATGACGGCAAGTATTTCACGGTTACGCCACGCGTCTTGCGGCTTGGCACCGGATGCCTGGCGTCAATGCCGCTGCCACGCATCGTCCAGCCATGGCTCGACCTGCTGTCGGAAGAGGTCGGGCAAAGCACCTCGGTCTCAATTCTCGATGATGCCGAGATCGTCTACGTGGCGCGCGCCTCCCAGCGCCGGGTCATGTCGATCGCTCTGATGCCAGGGTCACGGCTCCCCGCCTATTGCACGTCGATGGGACGTGTTCTCTTGGCAGCACTTCCGTCGGAACGTGCGCTGGAACTGTTGTCGGCCGGACAACTTGCACAGCGCACGCCGAAAACGCAGACAGATGTGGCAGAACTCCAACGCATCCTTCAGGACGTGAAGGCCGCCGGCTACGCCTTTATCGACCAGGAGGTCGAGATCGGCCTGAGGTCGATTGCTGTCCCGCTGGTCGGCGCTCGCGGGCAGACGCTGGCGGCGCTTAATGTCGGTCTGGCGGCAACGGAGGAGCCGATGCACACCATGGTATCACGTTATCTGCCGGCGCTGCTGCGGATAAAGGCCGAGCTGAGCGGAATTCTGGTCTGAGGCTCAGCTATTCTGCTTGAGCAGACCGCGCGCCAACGCATGCTCGACACCGCCTTCGATATGCGCGGCAAGGATTTGCTTGGCCGCATCGGCATTGCGTCCAAGGGCGGCATCAAGGAGCGCCTGATGCTCCCGAGACGCCACGTCGCCTCGATAGGATAGAGCGACCATCTGATAGCGCAGATACTTGTCGAAGATGACCGAGTGCGTCTCAATCAGAAGCTTCGAGCCACAGGCCGAAATCAGCGCCTGGTGAAACTCCCAGTCGTATCGCTTCCAGTCTTCGGCGCGGCTGGCATCACCGGTCGCCATCAGCCGCTCCAAGCTGGCGAGCTTATAGTGGGCCGATACGAGGCGCGCTTCCCACTCCATGTCGCCTTGCGCGAAGGACTGCTCGAGCGCATGCGTCTCCAGAAGCAGCCGCAAGGCGGCGATCTCCTTGAGGTCGGTGACCGAGACAGGGCACACCTGGAACCCTCGCTGGCCCTCCGCCAGTACCAGCCCCTCCGAGGAAAGACGGTTGAGGATCTCGCGCAGTGTGCTGATCGACGTGTCGTAGGATTCCTTCAGGGCATCCAGTTTCAGTTTTTGGCCCGGTGCGAGCCGGCCGAAGATGATGTCGGCACGGATGCGGCGGTAGCTGCTCTCCGCGATGGTCTCGTTTACTGTCTGCTGCAACATCACGATGCTCTAATATCTGGATGCGAACTGTAGCCCGCACATTACCTCCCAGCACGTTACCTCATTGTCACAGATGCTGAAATCCTGTTGTCTGCCATATTTAAGAAAGACATAGGAAAGGCGTTCTGCTGTATGATTTACCAAATCATCGCGACTGGAGCCCAGGCAACGCAATGCTGAAGAAAACGGGGGAGACGGCCGAAACCGTCAGCGAAGTCGTGTTTCGGCAGATTCGCCAGGATATCATTTCCGGCATCTTGCCGCCCGGATCTAAGATCAAACTGGAGCAGGCACGCGAGCGCTATTCGATCAGCGTCTCGCCGCTTCGGGAAATCCTTAGCCACCTTACGACAGAAAATCTTGTCGTTGCCGAGGGACAGAAAGGTTTCGAGGTCAGCCCGGCGTCGCGTCGCGAACTGCTTGAGCTTGCCGATCTCCGCGTGGTGCTCGAAACCCACGCGCTTGATCTCGCGTTCGCCGCAGGCGATCTCGAGTGGGAGGCCTCGATCGTCGCGGCACATCACAAGCTCGCGGCTGCGGAACGGCGGCTTCTCGCCGGCGATGCCTCACGCACCATCGAATGGGTTCGCTATGACTGGGAGTTCCACCAGGCGATCGTCTCGGCGTGCAACTCCGCGACGCTGATGGCGACGCTGTCCTCGGTGTTCGATCGTTTCCTGCGCTATCACATGCTGGCGCAGAGTTTCCGCGGCAGGCCGGTGGTCGAAGATCACCAGGCGCTCTACGATTTCGCGCTTCGACGCGATGCGCAACAGGCCAAGGCGGTGATCCGCCGGCATGTGCATAGTGGCGTCGAGCATATCCTGAAGAGCGGCATCGTCGCCTGATCGGCTTGCCTAATCGCTGTCGCGCGGCAGGCCCTCCGGGCGCATCTGCTTCTTCAGTGCCGCGATGCGGAAAATGGCATTTGCCGCGCCATAGCCGCGATAGCCCTTGCGCTCGACGATCTCGAAGAAGAAGCCCTCACCGTAGGTGCCGCTGTAGAGCTGGAAATATTCGCCGTGCTCATCGCGGTCGTAGAGAATGTTGTGTTCCTTCAGCCGCTCGGTGAGATCGGGATCCAGCCCGAACCGCGCTTCCACGTCCCCATAATAGTTCGGTGAAATGTGCAGCGGCTTGAAGCCTGCCTTTCGCAATGCCTCGGCGGTGGCGAAGATATCGTCGGTGCTGAAGGCGAGATGCTGGATGCCCGAGCCGAACTTTTCCGCGATGAAATGACCGGCAAGCGTCCGCCTGTTTTCCGCACCGTTGAGGGTGATCCGCAGCGATCCTTCCTCGTTCTCGACCACCTGGCTGCGCACGACGCCACCGGGATCGATGATATCGACCATCGGCGTCTTCTCGGTCGCGAAGATCGAGGTGTAGAACAACAACCAGGTCAACATCTCGTCGTAAGCGACGGTCTGCGCGATGTGGTCGATGCGCAGCAGACCCGCGCTCGAGGCCGATTGCTGTTCATCGAGGTGAATGAAGTCGACTTCCGCGAAGCGGCCGAGCGGCGATGTTTCGTCGATCAGATAGACGATGCCGCCGCCGACGCCGCGGATTGCCGGTAGCTCGAGTTCGCCTTCGGCGACAGGTTGCCGGAAGGGTTCGGCATTGAGTGCCACCGCGCGCCGGTGGGCCTCCCATGCATCGTCCACGACAAGCGCGAAGGCATAAGCCAACGTGCCGTGGACGGCGTATGCCGCGTTTGCGAAGCCCGCCTGGTCGACATTAACAAGAATGCGGATGCTGCCCTGTTCGTAGATGCTGACCTCCTTGCTGCGATGCTTCGCGGTCTTGTGGAAGCCCAATACCTCGAGGATGCCGATCAGTTCGGCCGCATCGCCTTCATCGGCCGTAAACTCGACAAAGCCCACGCCCTTCACCATGGCGCGGGGCGGCATGGGTTTTCCAATCGGGTTGTCGCTGCCGAGGCTACGGCGCACCTGATCGCCCAGATAGATTAGCGAACGATGGCCGTCGGCGGCGATCTCGCGCGTCGAGCCGCCACGGAACTGGTCGTTGAAGATCTCCAGCGAATAATAGCCGTCATAGCCGGTCGCGGCGATCGCCAAGGTAAACGCCGTCACCGGCAGGTCGCCTTCGCCGGGCATGTTGCGGAAGTGTCGCGACCAGTAGAGCAGGTCCATGTCGATCTGCGGCGCATCGGCCAACTGGACAATGAAGATCTTTTCCTTCGGGATGGAGCGGACGGAATTGATATCAATCTTGCGCGAGAGGCTGTGGAAGCTGTCCAGCACCAGGCCGATATTGTCGTGGTTGGCGCGACGCACAATCTCCCAGGCATCGCGATGGTCGTTGATGTGACGGCCCCATGCCAGAGCCTCGTAGCCGACGCGCAGTCCGCGCGCTGCTGCGCGTTCGCCCAGTTCGTGGAAGTCTGCCGCGGCGCGATCAATACCGCCGAGTGAGGCAGACGAGACGTTCGAGCAGACGAGCACGAGGTCCGTACCGAGCTGCTGCATGATGTCGAACTTGCGTTCGGCCCGGTCGAATGTGCGGCTGCGCAGCGGTTCCGGCATGCCTTCGAAATCACGGAATGGCTGGAACAGCGTGATCTTCAGGCCGAGATCGCGGGCCATCTTGCCAACATCGGCGGGGCTGCCATCAAAGGCCAGGAAGTCGTTTTCGAAAATCTCTACGCCATCGAAGCCCGCCCGCGCGATAGCTTCAAGCTTCTCCGGCAGCTCACCACTAATCGAAACCGTCGCTATCGAGGTCTTCATCTCGTTCATCTCCTTGGCCAATATCGCCGTGATCATCATTATGACGAATGTCGTGAGAAGTTCAATTCAACGTTTGAAAATAGAAGTCTCATACGTTTTGTAAAAACTATGTTGATTTTTCGACCTGCGTGAGGCAGTTTTGCTCTCACAGTCGGAGGAGCAAGAAGGCTGTAAGGTCGCAACGACCATTCAGGAGGAGGAGAAAATGTTGAAATCCATGTTGTCACGTCGCAGTGCCATGCTTGGCGCGGCCGCTCTGTTGACCGGCATCGCGCTGGCTCACCCGGCCGCAGCCGTGACCCCAGAAGAAATCAAAGCTCGCGGCAAGCTCATCGTCGGCATCCAGGGCGATAATCCGCCATGGGGCTTCGTTACCAGCGCCGGCAAGCAGGACGGCTTCGATGCCGATATGGGCGCGCTTTACGCCAAGGAACTCGGCGTCGAAGTCGAATTTGTACCGCTTGAGGTCAACAACCGCATTCCGGCGCTGACATCAGGGCGCGTCGACGTTCTCTTCGCAACGATGGCCATGCTGCCCGATCGCGCCAAGGCTGTTCAGTTTAGTCAGCCCTACAATGCCAACGCCATCGTGCTGATCGGCCCGAAAAATAAGTCGATCAAGACGAATGACGACATGGCCAATATGACCATTTCCGTGGCGAAGGGCGCCGCGCAAGATACGCAGGTGACCAAGAATGCCCCCGCTTCGGCCACCATTCGCCGTTTCGACGGCGATGCGGCGAGCGTCCAGGCTTTGGTTTCCGGGCAGGCTGAAGCGCTCGGCGGCAACATCTTCTACATGGATCGCGTCGAGAAGGCGCGTCCCGGCGAATTCGAGAACAAGCTCGAGTTCCAGAAACTCTACAACGGCGCCTGCACGCGCCTGGGCGAGAAGGAGATCAACGCATCGCTCAATACCTTCATCGACAAGATCAAGGCAAATGGCGAGCTGAAGAAGGTCTACGACAAGTGGATGAAGGTTCCCGTGCCCGAGTTCCCCGCAAGCCTTGAAGGCATTCCCTTCGCTGCAAAGTAAGCCTTTCCTGACGTGCGACGGCGGCGTCTTGAAGACGGCCGCCGCCGCTTTTGCCGCGGCGATGAGTGTCTCGCCGAACGCGGGAGCGATGATGAGCAAGACGATTTTTGTACTAAACGGGCCGAACCTCAATCTTCTCGGCCAACGGGAGCCGCACATCTATGGCTCGACGACGCTCGCTGAGATCGAGCAGCGTTGTGCGGCCAAGGTGCGCGACCTCGGCTTCGAGGTGGATTTTCGCCAGACGAACTTCGAGGGGACACTGATCGAGAGCATTCATGAGGCGCGCGAGAAGGCTTGCGGGATCATCATCAATCCGGCTGCCTTCACCTTTACCTCGATCGCGCTTCTCGATGCACTGAAGACCTTCGATCCGCCGAAGATCGAGCTGCATATCTCCAATGTCCATGCCCGCGAGAGTATCTACCACAAGTCCCTGATCTCGCCGATCGCGACGTCGATCATGATCGGTTTCGGTGCAGATGGCTACGAGCTCGCGATCCAGGCCATGACGCAGCTGGTCGCTCGCAGCCGCTGACCTGACAGGAAAGGCCAGAAACAGACCATGAACTACACGCTGGATTTCACGCCCGTCATCGATGGATTGCCAAGCCTCCTTCTTGCCTGTCTCGGCACCTTCCTGCTCGCAATCTCGGGCATGCTGCTTGCGATCGTGATCGGCATCGGCGGCGTCATGCTGCGCGATTCCCCCTTCAAACCGGTGCGCTGGCTGGTGATCGGCTTCGTCGAGATCATCCGCAATACGCCGTTCCTGGTGCAGATCTTCTTCATCTATTTTGCCCTGCCGCTCGCCGGCGTCAGGCTCGATCCGACGCCGACAGCTATCATCGCGCTCGGCATCAACGGCGGCGCCTACGCGATCGAGATCATTCGCGGCGGGGTACAGTCCATCCCCGCAGGCCAGAAGGAGGCCGGCCTCGCGCTTGGCCTGCACAAGGCGCAGGTCTTCCGCTTCATCGTGCTGAAGCCGGCGCTGCGCGCGATCTATCCATCGCTCACCAGCCAGTTCGTACTTTTGACACTGTCGACCAGCATCGCCTCGGCGATCTCGGCCTACGAGCTGACCTCTGTCTCGCAACGGATCGAATCTGAAAGCTTCCGTAGCTTCGAGGTCTATTTCACCGTCACGGTTTTCTACCTCGTGATCTCCTGGGTGATGATGCGCCTTTTCGGGCTCTTTTCGTCCCGCTATTTCAGTTATCCGGTCAAGTAGGAGGCTCCCATGGGTCGCGATGAATTCATCTTCCTGCTGATTGGCTTGAAATGGACCGTAGTGCTTTCCGTCGTTGGCTTCATCTGCGGCTCGATCGGCGGTCTCGTCGTCGCACTGCTGCGGACTTGCGGTCTGCCGGCTCTGGAACGGGTAACGGCCGGCTATATCGGCCTGTTTCAGGGCACGCCACTCCTTATGCAGCTCTTCGTCGTATACTACGGATTGGCGCTAGTGGGCCTGAAGCTCGACGCGTGGGTCGCGGTTGCAATCGGTCTCACATTGCATGCAAGTGCCTATCTCGGCGAGATCTGGCGCGGCTCGATCGAGGCCGTGCCGCGTGGCCAGACAGAGGCCGCCAAAGCGCTCAGCATCAAATACGTCTCGCGCATGAAGGACGTGATCCTGCCTCAGGCGATCCGCATCTCGCTGCCGGCGACGATCGGCTTCCTGGTGCAGCTTATCAAGGGAACGTCGCTCGCCGCCATTGTCGGGTTCACCGAACTGACGCGCGCCGGCAACATCATCTCTAACCAGATCTTCGAACCGCTGACAGTCTTTGGCATCGTCGGCATCCTCTACTTCATCATGTGCTGCCCGCTGACGATCCTCGGTGCCCGCCTCGAGCGGCGCTTTGCGATGTCGGGGCGCTGAGCACACACGCTTGTCCTGGAGATTTGAACGATGACCAATGTGTTGACGACGTCCACCACCACCGAGCCGATGATCCGTCTGGCGCAGGTCGAGAAATGGTACGGCGCCTTTCAGGCATTGCACGACATCAACATGGATGTCCGCCAGGGAGAGCGGATCGTACTCTGCGGTCCATCGGGCAGCGGAAAATCTACGCTGATCCGCTGCATCAATCACCTGGAGAGCTATGAGAAAGGCGAGATACGCGTCGGCGGCACGCTGCTCGCGCATCGCTCCAGAGATATCGACGCCATCAGACGCGATGTCGGCATGGTGTTTCAACAGTTCAATCTCTTTCCACATCTGACCGTGCTGCAGAACTGCATGCTGGCGCCGATGCGCGCACTCGGCCTCGGTAAGGCAGAAGCGGAAGAACGCGCGCGCACCCTGCTAGACCGCGTCAAGATCCTCGAACAAGCCGAGAAATATCCGGCACAGCTTTCTGGCGGTCAGCAGCAGCGCGTGGCAATTGCACGGGCGCTTTGCATGCGGCCGAAGGTCATGCTGTTCGACGAGCCGACATCGGCGCTAGATCCAGAAATGGTCAAGGAAGTTCTCGATACGATGATCGGACTGGCGGAGGAGGGAATGACGATGATCTGCGTCACTCACGAGATGGGATTTGCCCGCCAGGTCGCCGATCGCGTCATCTTCATGGCGAGCGGCGCCATCGTCGAAGAGGCACCACCCGCCACATTTTTCAGCAATCCAAGGCATGAGCGCACCCGCAAGTTCCTTGGTGAAATTCTGCGTCACTGAGAGTTCATCAGCATGATTTCGGGCACCACCAGGATTATCGCCCATTTGGGCTATCCGACGGAGACCTTCAAGTCGCCGTTGATCTACAACCCTTACTTCGAAAAACACGGCATCGACGCCGTCGTCGTGCCTATGGGCTGCCGAGCGGAGGACTTTCCGCAATTCCTGAGGCTCGTGTTTCGTCTTTCGAACATCCATGGTGCGTTGATCACCATGCCACACAAGGTCACCACGATGGACCTTCTTTATGAGCTGTCGACGCGTGCCCAGGTCGCCGGCGCCTGCAACGCCATCCGCCTTGACGAACATCGGCGGCTGATTGGTGACATGTTCGATGGGGAAGGGTTTGTGCGTGGCGTACTTCGCAAGGGCAGACGAGTTGCTGACACCAATGTACTCGTCGTCGGATCCGGCGGCGTTGGTTCGGCGATCGCTGCATCGCTTGCTGCAGCAGCCGTCCGCAGGATCGCGGTTTTCGATGCGAACACAGAGGCCATGCATGGTCTGATGGCGCGAATTCGCCAGTATTACCCCGGGGTTGAGGTGGCGGCCGGTTCTCGCGATCCCCAAGGGTTCGACATTGTGGTGAACGCAACGCCGCTTGGCATGAAAAGCGACGATCCGCTGCCGATCGATGTCGCGCGGCTTTCGTCTTCTACCTTTGTGGGCGAGGTTGTAATGAAGCAGGAGATCACGCCGTTTCTCGAAGTGGCGCGTGCCCGCGGCTGCGACTTCCAGGTCGGCACCGACATGCTGTTCGAGCAAATTCCGGCCTATCTCGAATTCTTCGGCTTTCCGACTACAACGGCCAGCGAGCTGAGATCCATCGCTAGCATAAGTTGAAGCCTGTACCGAACCTACCATGGCCAGATCCGCTTGCTCCTAGTGAGCGAAGAGATGACTGCCACCCTCTGCGCTCAGACAGGTGATTTCATGATTTTAGGTTGGTTTTCGCGAGTGCCTGTTCTCAGGACGATGATGCGGCATTCGATCCATCGGGATGCTGTCGATTGCCGAATGAAATGCCACCGGTTCAAAGTCATTGACGAGCAGGAGTTAGTGGCATTCTTGCTTTGCGGCCTACCAACTAGCACCTTCAAAGAAACCAGACATCTCCGAGCCTCGGTGCGCGTCCGCCCGTTGCGAGTTGCCAAGCCATGCTGATCTAATCGGAGTTGCGGTCAAACGTTTCTGCGAAGCCGATTCATGCGGTGCTTCAACTCGTTGAAAAGGGCAGTTCGACGGAATGGCGTGAGCTTGCGCCAGCCTCTGATTTCCTCGACTGTTCGCGCGCATCCCACGCACCATCTGTTGCGTGCGTCGAATTGGCAGATATCTATGCAGGGGGTCTCGATCTTCATTTCGATGTGAGCGCGGGGACCTCAAGGATCGCCCGCGTCCTCGTTCGAGATCAGGCCGGCTGGACGTTCTCGGCCTTGGATTTTCCGGTCTTACGATCCTGACCCAGCTCATAGCTGACATTCTGGCCGTCTCGTAGCGATCCGCCCTGCACTGCAGAGATGTGAACGAAGACGTCCGGGCCGCCGTTATCCGGTGTGATGAAGCCGAAGCCCTTGTCATGGTTGAAAAACTTTACAGTGCCGTTCGCCACGAACTTCTCCCAATTTTAGTTTTTGAAGGCGAAGTCATAGACCGAAGGGAGCTTGCAAGCAAGCAGCGCTGTCTCCTTGGTCGGCCGAACCTCCTATTGCGTTTCGACAATAAGGAAGGCGGTTGGTGTCCGATCCACGGCGGTCGCCTGCGGATCAACACCGCTGACGTTTGCGCCAGGTGGCCCGTCCCAGAAGAGCTCCAGCATTGCGGACGTCGATGTGGATGTTCCGACGATAAGAGAGGAAACGGATCCATCATTCTCGTTCCTGACCCAGCCTTTCAGTCCCAGCTGGATTGCACGATCGCGCATCCAGGCACGATAGCTCACACCTTGAACCCTTCCGGTTATCCTGACGTGAAATGCAAATAGATCGGGTTTCATGAGGGCTCCTGATTGCGCGCTCGATCTCGTGTAAAATGTGCAATTTCTGTCTCGATGCCAAGCCTCACATTTGTCATGCGAAGCACGAAGGCGACAGATCAGAGAATCTTGCAGGCATGTCCATGCGGTATGATCAGCGCATGTTACTGCAGGAAGAATGTCTGCTTAATGCTGGCTCGGCGAGAGCGTCGGCCGATTTTCTTCGCCAGGCCCGTCGACCGCTGCGACGGAGATTGTTTCCGATACGCTAAACGTCCTCAAGTGTCCGTTGATCGTCGCGGTGAAGTGGTGATCTGAGAAGCCGATATGGGTCGCCAAGAAGTTGCGTTCCTGCCCTCGGTCATCGATTGATACAACGTACATTATACTTATAGTAACCTTTATATATGTAATTTTTAGTTTGCTGTCTTGTTCAGCGCCAAGTATCACGGATCTTACACCTGCCAATATCCGTGAGTTTTTACGGATGATTTTTGTGTTCAGTTTTGCGACAGTTTCTGCCTGATTTTGAGGCTGACACAGAACTGTGGTTTGCAGAGACAGGCGGCTTGAGGCAAAGGTCGACGATCAAGCCCGAGTGTTGATAAGACTGGCGTAAAGCATTTCAGCATGACCGATGACGACGCAGAATCAATCGCCAAGGCCCTCGAAGCGACCCATCAACTCGTCTTGGAAATACACTCGACCTTTGTCGCGACCCAGCTCGGCGTGATCGCCATCACCAAGCAGTTGGTGGAGGCCGGCACCGTCAATCCGGCGCACGCCGCCGAGCGCATGCATGATCTCATGACAGCGATGTCGGGCCTCACAGAACAGGCGGTCAGAGCAACTCAGCTGTTTCGCGAACACGTGGCATCGCTCGCGAAGAATGACGCACCGCCGCCAGGTGGCGGTCTCACACTCGTCCCTAAGGACTGAGGAAGTCTTCGGCACGTCAGAGCGTCAACTGTAGCTGGCCGGCCTGAATGAGATCTGCCTGTTCGAGCGAGGACAGGGTAACGCCTAACAAGCGCACGCCCTTTGTTGGCGGGAAAACAGGCTTGAGTAAAGAGCCGATGGTCTCCTCGATCTCGCTGGCGGACGCGAATGACCGCTCGCCCGTCCGGGCGCGCGTGATCTGCGTGAAGTCAGCATACTTTACTTTCAAAGTGACGGTTTTCGCCCGGATGGCATTGGCTTCGCAATATCGCCAGACCTTGGCGATCAGCGGCCGCACGCCCTCAAGCGCCGGATCATAGCTATGGATGTCCTGCGCGAAGGTATCTTCGGCGCCGACGGATTTGCGAACCCTGTCCGGCTTGACGCGGCGCTCATCGATACCGCGTGCGATGCCATAAAAATACGGACCCGCTTTTCCAAAATGCTGCGTCAGGAACTGCAGCGACTGGGCCTTGAGGTCTGCTCCCGTCTGAATGCCCAACCTGTGCATCTTGTCGGCGGTGGCCGGCCCAACGCCGTGGAATTTCTTCACTGCGAGCCCCTCGACAAAGGCGGGTCCGTTCTTTGGCGTAATGACGGCCTGGCCGTTCGGCTTGTTGAGGTCAGAGGCCATCTTGGCGAGGAACTTGTTGTACGAAATGCCAGCTGACGCGTTCAGTCCGGTGACCGCCTTGATCTTCGCGCGGATCTCCAGCGCGATCTGCATGGCGATCGGTATATCCTTCAGGTTCGCGGTGACATCGAGATAGGCCTCGTCGAGCGACAGTGGCTCGATCAACAGCGTGTACTCGGCAAAGATTTCGCGGATCTGCTGCGAGACCGCGCGGTAGACCTCAAACCGCGGCGGCACGAAAATCAGATCTGGGCATTTGCGAGCGGCCGTCACCGAAGGCATCGCCGAATGAACACCGAATTTTCTGGCCTCATAGCTGGCTGCAGCAACCACACCACGCGCGGCAGCGCCACCGACCGCCAGCGGCTTGCCGCGCAGTTCTGGATTATCGCGCTGTTCCACCGACGCATAAAAGGCGTCCATGTCGACGTGGATAATCTTCCTGATGGTCGCAGCGGGCATGATATCCATCGGCGTGATCTCAGGCGGGACCGCCACTATTCGAACCGTGCTCTCCATCCGATCCCAAGAGTTCAGCCCAAAAGTCCGCTTCGGCGTCTTCGAACTCTTGGTCCAACTCCGGGCATGGGCGCGTGTCATCGGGCAATTCGACCCAGGCGGTATCGACGGCAAGCGCCGATCCGCTCTGCAAAGTAACTGCGGTGGAGTCGGGCCGGTCGCATGGCTCGTAGGGGTATTCGCCGAATCTTGTGAGCAGATCCGCGGCGCCGGGCGCGAAATAATAGATCGGCTGCTCGTCGCGGCTTCGGTAAAAGGCGGCGACGTCCCAGTCGAAGCTGTCGTAATGCGGCAGAAACAGCTTCAGAAAATGATCCTGGACCACTAGGTGAAATTTAGGTTCCGGCATCGACGATATTGCGGGGTCAAGTTTGAGCCAGCTCATGTCCATATCCCTTCCTATCGGAAAGAACAAAATAAGAACATTATCGGCGAGAGTCAAATGATTGGCTCCAATCGAGCTGTGTCGCGATCACAAAAGCATAGCCTGCTGCAGCGGTTCGCCGTCTTTAGCGACGATGGATGAACCATATGGCTCGCGAGACGATACGATCAGCGCGTCATCCGGTAGCGGTCTTGCCAGGTGCATCGCCTCGCCCCATGGCGCCCGCATCCAGACATCGGTCTCTTCTGGCGTGAGTAGCAGCACCGGCATCGCCTTTTTATGGATCGGCTTCACCAGCTCATTCGCGTCGGTTGTAAGGAAGCCATAGAGATCATCTGTCGTCAGCCCGTCCTTCACCTTCCTGACGCTCTTCCATTGCGGGACATGGATTCCTGCGAAAAACATCAGCGACTTCGCCTCGTCGCGGGCAAACCACGCGTTCGGTACGTTTCCGCCGTCCTCCTGGCTGGCCGGATCTGGCTCCGCGAAGCTGGTGACCGGCACCAGGCATCGATGCTCGACACCGAACCAGCGCCTCCAATGGGGCAGGTTGAGCTTGCGCACATTGGTGACACCACGGTCGGGCTCCATGCGAATGAGCTCGTCCATGTCGACGGTCTGACCCTTGGCTCTCAGCTTGTCGGCGCGGGTCTCGGCTGCCTGTTTCTGGACGAAGATCGGGGAGGGGAGCCCCCAGCGCGCGTGGACGAGCTGCTTTTTCCCGTCGGCGGTGTTGCGGACGATCGGGCCCATCTGATTAGGATTCATCTGATAGGCTGGCATGATGTTGATCAAGTTCTCGACGTCCTGCGCCCATCTGCTGACCCATTCCTTATCTTCCATGCGATATAGATTGCACATGCGACGTCTCTCTCCCGATTGACCCGCATTTAACTTAGCGCATGTTGGGCGGTTCGCTAGTCGAGCGGGAACTTCGGCATTCTCCTGACGCTCCCGCAATCCCTTGTCGGATGCATAGCCAAGCCTTCCGTCAGCCGGCCCTGCAGAAACTGCATCTCCGCAATTACGGTCGTTTGAGATTATATGACATTCGCGGCGCCAGCTGGGTCCGCAAGCAGCTTTTGCCTCCGATGCAGACGGTCGGGTGTTTTTCGTAGTTTCGGTTCTTAAGACTGCGATTCAGTGTCCCTGGCAACATCCATAACCAGTTCGTAGGCCGTGCTGCGGCCGCCAGCTTCCCCTTTGCGAAGCATGCCTTTAGCCAAAAGGTCCGCGATGTCACGCGACGCGGTGTCCTGGGATGCGTTCGTCAATTTCGCCCATTTGGTCGATGTGAGCTTCCCCTCGAAATTTCCTTCCAGCAACCGATTGAGAACCTTGGCCTGTCGCGGATTGAGGTCGCGCCCGACATGGCTCTGCCAGAATTCGTTTTTCAGCATAACGTTGTCGAGAGTCAGCAAGGCGGCTCCCACCGCACTGCTTAGACGATCGAGAAACCATTGAATCCATTCGTGATATCGAGATCCTCGTGGGCTGTTGCGGATTGTAGGGCCTCGTAGTACCCGGCACGCGATTTCTCGATGGCTGCGGACATGGAATAGAGCCGTTGAGCGCCACCGCCACCGCGCGCGAGAACCATGTCGGCGATCGCCCGGGTTATGCGACCATTACCGTCGCCGAACGGATGGATGGCGACGAACCACAAATGCGCGACAGCTGCCTTGAGGAGGGGATCTATCTGCTGTGATCCATTGAACCAATCCAGGAAAGCCTTCATCTCTGTCTCCAAGAGGTCGGCCGGCGGTGCGACATAGTGCACCTTCTCGTGCCCGAAAGCTCCGGACACGATTTCCATGCGGCCGCCGGCATCGTCACGCCAATCGCCTACGCGAAGTTGATGTCCCCATTCGTTTCCCGGGCCCCCTGAATGATGCGTGGCGGAGTTTGACGTCGGCGGTGCAGACAGCAGGGAAGTTTAGGAACACTGTGTTGATCTAATCTTTATCCCCGTTATCCAAGCGGATTGTGATTCGTGCGGGCGACAGCGCAAAAAATTCTCAACGCGGCTAGCTGACTGATTCCGATAGCTATTCGCAGAATTTCCAATCATCAGGATAATATTCCCACCCCTGCGGTTGCTTGACTCTTTGCCGTAGCAGGAACAGAAACAGAACATCCGCATTTGTCCAGCATGATGCTGGTCCACAATAATCAGCCACACGACCTTGAAGGGAGCCGTGAACGATGACTGCTGCCCGATCCCAAGGAATGTCGGATGTGATCTCCGATTTGCGTGAGCGGATCGCGACGATGGAAGGCGTGTCGGCCAAAAAGGTCGGCTGTCTTGCCTTCGGCGTTCCCGAGATCGATGCGATCCTGCCCGGCGGTGGTCTGGCCTACGGCGCATTGCATGAGTTCGCCGGCGGCGGGGCAGGGACTGTCGATGGCGCCGCAGCCGCCCTTTGTGCCGCCGGCATTGCCGCGCGAACCAAGGGCCCGATCGTTTGGTGCCTGACCCGGCCCGACCTGTTCTTCCCCGCCCTGGCGCAGGTTGGTCTTCATCCTGACCGGGTGATCTTCGTCGAGTCCGACAAGGAAGAGGACGTGCTTGCCAATATGGAGGAGGGCCTGGCCTTCGGTGGCCTCGGCGCTGTGGTCGGCGAGCTCGTCCGATTGCCGATGGTCAGCTCCAGGCGGCTGCAGCTTGCCGCGGAACGCACAGGCACGATGGCGCTGGCGGTGCGGCGATGGCGACGCCAGACAGAAGCAAACGATTTTGGCCAGCCGACAGCCTCGACGACGCGGTGGCGTGTCAGTGTCATGCCGTCCGAGGACCTTCCGGTGCCTGGTGTCGGCCGGGCGCAGTGGTTTTTGGAATTGATGCGCGTGAAAGCGGGTGAATGTGCTGAGTTTCTCGTAAGGGCATGTGATGACAAGGGTCGTATCGATCTATCTCCCGGATCTGCCGACCGATCGGATCAGACGCGACGATCCGTCCATTCCGGCTGAGCAGGCAATCGCGGTGATCGCCAGGAGCGGTTCGAAACGTTGGGTATCATCAGTGGATGCGGCTGCGCGAAAAGCGGGATTGCGTGTTGGCATGCCGGCGGCCAAGGCCCAGGCGCTGTTTCGCGGACTGATGCTTGTTGATGCTGAGCCGGATGTCGACGCGGCGGCACTTGAACGGATAACGCTATGGGCACTCAGCCAATACTCCCCAATCGTTGCCGTCGACAGCACTGATGGCATCGTGCTCGACACGGAAGGAGCCGATCATCTGCAGGGTGGTGAACTGCCCATGGTCACGAAGATCTCCAACCAGTTCCTGGCGCGCAAGCTGACGGCGCGCGTTGCGATCGCAGACACCTGGGGTGCGGCGCACGCCTGCGCGCGGGCCATCAGCCGCGAGACTGTCATCGTACCTGTTGGCAAGACGGTCGCTGCCGTCGAAAAGCTGCCGATCACGCTGTTGCGCCTGCCGGAGAAGATCCTCGGTGATCTCCGAACACTAGGCTTCCAGACTGTCGGCGAATTGGCCAATACGCCACGCGCGCCGCTGACGCTGCGTTTCGGACCGGAAATCGCCAGGCGCCTCGACCAGATGTTCGGCCGCGTCGCGGAGCCGATCGATCCGATCCGAACGCCGGAGCTGATCGAGGTCACAAGAGCCTTCGCAGAGCCAATCGGGGCTGCCGAGACCATCGACAAATATGTCGGCCGCCTGGTCGTACAGCTGATTGGCGAGCTGCAGAAGCGCGGTCTCGGCGTGCGCCGCGCCGACCTGATCGTCGAGAAGGTCGACGGCAGCAGGCAGGCGATCCGCGCCGGAACGGCCAAGCCCGCCCGTGATGTCGCCTGGCTCACGAAGCTGTTTCGTGACCGGACGGAAAAGATCGAGCCCGGCTTCGGGATCGAGAAATTGACGCTGGTTGCCGTCATGGCTGAACCGCTTGAGGACATGCAAAGGGTCTCGTCCCTGGTCGAGGACGAGGTGAGGGATGTCACCCCGCTGATCGACATTTACGGCAATCGCGGACAACGGGTCTATCGTGTGGCGCCGGTTGCCTCCGATGTCCCCGAACGCTCGGTTCAGCGCATTGCCGCCGCATCAGGTCCGTTCGAAGTCGCATGGGTCGGTCATTGGCGCCGGCCAGTCCGCCTTCTGCCGCGCCCGGAATTGATCACGGCAATCGCCCTCATGCCTGATCACCCGCCGGCCTCGATTGTCTGGCGCGGCCGACGGCGAAAGGTCAAGCGTGCCGACGGTCCGGAGCGCATCTTCGGAGAGTGGTGGCAGCGCGACACAGAGATGGAGGCGGTCAGGGACTACTTCGTCATCGAGGATGAAGCCGGCGAACGGCTCTGGGTGTTTCGAGCAGGTGACGGTGTCGATCCGCAGACCGGTGACCATCGCTGGTTCATGCACGGGATATTCGCATGAACTACGCCGAGCTCCAGGTCACGACGCATTTCTCGTTCCTGCGCGGAGCATCGTCGGCCAACGAGCTCTTCATCCGGGCGAAAGAGCTTGGCATCGAGGCGATCGGCGTGGTCGATCGCAACAGCTTGGCCGGTATCGTTCGTGCGCTCGAAGCGTCTCGCGCCACCGGCCTGCGACTGGTCGTTGGCTGCCGGCTGGATCTTGGCGATGGCATGTCTGTGCTGGTCTATCCGACCGATCGCGCCGCCTATTCCCGGCTGACGCGGCTGATCACCCTTGGAAAGAGCCGGGGCGGCAAGAACAATTGCATCCTTCATTGGGATGACGTCGTCGCCTATTGCGACGGGATGATCGGCATTCTGGTGCCTGATCTCGCTGACGAGACCTGTGCCCTGCAGTTGCGCAAGCTGGCCGAGATCTTTGGCGATCGTGCCTATGTGTCGCTCTGCCTGCGCCGGCGGCCGAACGACCAGCTGCGCCTCCATGAGATCTCCAACATGGCCGTGCGGTTCAGGGTGAAGACCGTCGTCACCAATGATGTGCTTTTCCATGAACCGGGTCGGCGACAGCTGCAGGATATCGTCACCTGCATCCGTCACAAGACCACGATCGACGACGTCGGCTTCGAGCGCGAGCGCCACGCCGATCGCTATCTGAAACCACCAGAGGAAATGCAGCGGCTGTTTCCGCGTTATCCGGACGCGCTGGCGCGGACGATGGAGATCGTGCGGCGCTGTACGTTCTCGCTGGAGGAGCTGACCTATCAGTATCCCGAGGAAGCAATCGTGCCGGGTAAGGATGCCCAGTCTTCGCTCGAGCACTATGTCTGGGAATGCGTGCCCGATCGTTACCCGGAAGGCCTGCCGCCGGATGTCCTGAAGATCGTGCGCCACGAACTCGACCTCATCCGCACCATGAAATATGCGCCCTACTTCCTGACCGTCTTCTCTATCGTCCGTTACGCCCGCAGTCAGGGGATCTTGTGTCAGGGCCGCGGTTCGGCCGCCAACAGCGCGGTCTGCTATATTCTCGGCATCACCAGCATCGATCCTTCGACCAACGACCTGCTGTTCGAGCGTTTCGTTAGCCAGGAGCGCGACGAGCCGCCTGACATCGATGTGGATTTCGAGCACGAGCGCCGTGAAGAGGTCATTCAATGGATCTACCGGACCTACGGTCGGGAGAAGGCGGCACTTTGTGCTACCGTCACGCGCTACCGCGCCCGCGGCGCCATCCGCGATGTCGGCAAGGCGCTCGGACTGCCTGAAGACGTGATCAAAGCACTTTCGTCAGGCATGTGGTCCTGGTCGGAAGAGGTCTGCGATCGCAATGTCCGCGAACTCAATCTCAATCCGGAGGATCGGCGTCTCGCCATGACCCTGAAACTGGCACAGCAGCTGATGGGCGCGCCGCGCCATCTCGGCCAGCACCCGGGTGGCTTTGTCCTGACCCATGATCGGCTTGACGACCTGGTGCCAATCGAGCCGGCGACGATGAAAGACCGACAGATCATCGAATGGGACAAGGATGATGTCGAGGCGCTGAAGTTCATGAAGGTCGATGTGCTGGCCCTCGGCATGCTCACCTGCATGGCCAAGGCCTTCGAGCTCATTCGCGAGCACAAGGATCAGGATATTGATCTCGCAACGATCCCTCAAGAGGATCCTGCGACCTATGCGATGATCCGCAAGGCAGACACCCTCGGAACGTTTCAGATCGAAAGCCGTGCCCAGATGGCAATGCTGCCTCGACTGAAGCCGCGGACCTTCTATGATCTCGTCGTGCAGGTCGCGATCGTCCGGCCTGGCCCGATCCAGGGTGACATGGTCCATCCCTACCTGCGTCGACGCGAGGGCAAGGAGGCAGTCGAGTACCCGACGCCTGAGCTTGAGGCGGTTCTTGGCAAGACGCTTGGTGTGCCGCTGTTTCAAGAATCTGCGATGCGGGTCGCCATGGTCTGCGCCGGGTTCACCGGCGGCGAGGCAGACCAGCTGCGCAAATCAATGGCGACCTTCAAGTTCACCGGTGGGGTGTCGCGCTTCAAGGACAAGCTCGTGTCCGGCATGGTGAAGAACGGCTACACCCCTGAGTTCGCCGAGAAGACATTCTCGCAGCTGGAAGGCTTCGGATCCTACGGCTTTCCGGAAAGCCATGCGGCGTCCTTCGCCCTGATTGCCTATGCCTCGAACTATATCAAGCGTCATTTCCCGGAAGCATTCTGCGCAGCGCTGATCAACAGTCAGCCCATGGGGTTTTACGCACCGGCCCAGATAGTCGGCGACGCACGAGCCCATGGCGTCGAGGTGCGTCCCGTCTGCATCAACCGGTCTCGGTGGGATTGTACCTTGGAGAGGATCGGCAATAGCGATCGGCATGCCGTCCGGCTGGGTTTCCGGCGGGTCAAGGGCTTGGCGGTCGCAGATGCGGCTCGGATCGTCGCCGGTCGTATGAACCGGGATTTCCAGTCGGTCGATGACACCTGGCGCCGGTCCGGTGTGCCCGCTGAAGCGCTCGTTCAGCTCGCCCAGGCCGATGCCTTCCTGCCGTCGTTAAAGCTTGAGCGCCGTGATGCGCTCTGGGCGGTCAAAGCGTTGCGCGACGAACCCCTGCCGCTGTTTGCCGCGGCCGCTGAGCGCGAGATGCAAACCATCGCCGAACAGCAGGAGCCAGACGTGGAGCTTCGGCAGATGACCGATGGCCACAACGTTATCCAGGACTACAGCCATACCGGCCTGACACTACGCCAGCATCCAATTGCCTTCCTGCGCAAGGATCTGCAGCAGCGCAACATCATCACCTGCGGCGAAGCGATGAACGCGCGCGATGGCCGGTGGGTCTATACGGCTGGCCTCGTCCTCGTGCGCCAGAAACCAGGGTCGGCCAAAGGCGTGATGTTCATCACCATCGAGGACGAGACCGGGCCGGCCAATATTGTCGTCTGGCCGACGCTATTCGAAAAGCGCAGGCGCGTCGTGCTTGGATCCTCGATGATGGCGATCAATGGGCGGATCCAGAGGGAAGGGGAAGTGGTACACTTGGTGGCGCAGCAGCTGTTCGATCTTTCTAACGACCTTTCGGGGCTGGCCGATCGCGATACCGAGTTCAGGTTACCGACGGGCAGGGGCGATGAGTTTGCCCATGGTGGAGGGCCGGATCTACGCGATACGCCGAAGCCGGTCGTTCAAGCGCGCGATATGTTTGTGCGCGATTTGCATATCGACACGCTGAAGGTGAAGAGCCGGAATTTTCAGTGAGTTGAACTCCGCTCGAAGCTGCGGCGCGGCGTTTGCTGTGAAGGCGAGGGTAAAAACTAAACTTGGTTTCATAGCCGCATTGAAATCGGTTCCTTTTCAGTTGCAAGAACCAACGGAGGTGTCGGTGCCACCACGATTTATGCCTATGCCTCCAACATGCCGCAAAACTTACCGGTGACGGGCGAGAGACATCCTCGATCTGGTGACACGCCAGGTGACACGGAGCAGCGGCTGACGCTTCCTGCGCAACCTTGTTACTTGTTGTCCGCTCAGCTGCCACCGGACTAACCTGGATCCAAGGTCACTACATGTGAAGGACACGCCGGCATGCGCCGGCGCTTCCTTGCAGTTAGTGCACTGCGCCCGATCCTCCGACCGCGACAATCGTGAAAGGCTGCCCTTCGACATCAATGGTTCGGTCTTGCTTGAATGTCTCGACGTCAACCATGCGAACCATACCACGGCGCGGGTCGGTCACCGCGATATGGTCGCCGGCAACGGCAAGGCGCGGCCGCGGGTCGCGCCAATGGCCATCCTTGCTATAGGGTTCGGTAACCGGTAACGACCTCTTGATGCTGCCATCCACAACGTCGAGCAGATGAAGCTTACCGTCCTCCGTCAGGATATAGGCAGTGTGGGGTCTGGCGGGGTCCAGCGCAAAATCGATACGGCGGAGCGGCAGGTCGATAAGGCGATAGGGCTTCTTGTCATCAGGGTCGATCAGCACCACCTTGTCCTCCCCGTAATTGCCGAGAAAGAACTGCATGGAGGTCCCGCCAAGAAGCGTCGAGACCTTGCCCTTTGGCAAGGTGTCGCCGTAGTTCTGCATCTCGAACTTCGGCCCATCCATGCCGCCAGGCCGCGCGACAAGGACACCTTCCTCGCAACCGAAGGCAACAAGACGCGCGGAGGTCGCTTCACCGTGGAGGCCCGTGCATTGTTCCACGTCACCGATTTGCTTGCCCTCTCTGTCGAGCACGCGAAGACCAAGGCGTGGCGGCAATTCCCCCTCTCTGACCGGTGCTTCCATGTTTGGCACGGAGACGAGGAGATGTTTGCCCATCGGAACAGCAACCCCGTGATGAGGAGCCGTGGTGTTGTATGGCTTGGGATCGACCTTGCCCTCCTGCAGCGCGCTTTCCTTGAGAAGGTAGAAGCTGCCGCCGCGATCAGAAAAGACGGCAAGGTCGTCTCCATGCGCGACGACGTGGCCCGGCTTCTCGCCTTTAATCGTCGCCAGCAGCTCCGGGTCCTTGATCTCGATGTCGCGATGTTCGCCATGATCGGACAGGTGAATGCCCGTGTCGATCGCGTGGACGACATTCTGGTCGCCCTGGATTGCGAACACGGTACGGCCGGTGTCGCTGAGCGACATTGCCGCATACCCCTCCAGTTCGAAGCGACCGATTTCCTTGTCGCTACCAAGATCGATGGCGCGCACGGTAGGTTGCGTGTGGTCGGCGATAAAAAGGCGCCAGGTCGCGCGGCCCTCCTCTTCGGCACGCAGCGTCAAGGGCGCAACGGTCCCGGCGATAATGGTTGTGGCTAGAAGTAGAGGGATTTTGGATCGGAACATGAATGTCTCCCAACTGTGAAAACTCGGCTATCGAAGCGGTCTTCGTGACGTCTAATTCAGTCGACGGCCAAGATTGAACATCGAATCGTAACGTTATACAGTTACCAAAAATCTTGACTGGTTTGTTTAGTCAAGACGCGATCGTTGTTTCCTGGAAACAGGACGAAGAGGACCGGACACCCACCACCAAACCTTGACTTTCCTGACGAGGCACCGAGCTTTCGCAGATCTTGCCGTCCATTCTGCTATGTTACGCGATCGCAGAGGCAGCAAGACGATAGGAAAGGGAACGAGATGAAACGCATTCCAGCTCTTCTACTCCTCGCTGCATCCGGTTTGGCCGGATGTAGTCCAACGCAACAGGGTGCCGGTATCGGCGCAGCAACAGGTGCTGTCGTGGGCGGCGTTGCGACCGGTAACGTCCGCGGTGCGGCAGTTGGCGCAGCGGTTGGCGGCGTCGCCGGTGCGGTGATTGGCAACGTGGCCGGTCAACCTGGCAAATGCTATTATCGTGATCGCAACGGTCAGCAATATGTGGCGGCTTGCCCTCAGTAGAATATCTCAGCCCCTTATCGTCGATTTTTGTCCAAGGTAGGGGGCTGATGCTTTCTGGAGATTGTCTCCACGCCTGATGACCCACGGCCAGCTCGTATTGTCCGCCCGTTCGGCACATCTCGCAGCCAGGATCTGGAACACTGGACACGACGAGCGGAAGCAAGATCCAGGACCTGTCATCTTGGCACCACGACCCATCACTTCGCGCGTCGTCAAGCTCTTCGTGAGCTAGCGCGACCCTTCGACACGGATCTGACCTTCACATACCAAGCCGCATGCCATTTGAGTGACACGCTCGGCTATCCCTGTTCGCCCTTTTGGCGGAAGACCAGGAGTATGAAATAAGGGCATCCGATAAAAGCCGCCAAAACACCCGCCGGGATTTCATAGGGAAAGTCCACGCTTCGGCCAATCCAGTCCGCGAGCATCATCAGCAATCCGCCAATTGCGCTCGACAGCAGCATGAAGGATCCCGGACCCTTTGGACGCGCCATGCGCGCCATATGGGGCGCCATAAGGCCGACAAAGCTCAATGGGCCAACAATCAGCGTAGCGGCTGCTGTCAATGTCGAGCAAAACAACAAGAGCGCTGCGCGCACGCGAGCAGGGCGCAAGCCGATTGATCGCGCCAATGCATCGCCCATCGGCAGGATCTCGATCCAGCGACGAAAAAGCGGCGAAAGCAATAGCGAAAGAACGGCGATGAGTGCGGCGACGATCGCAACCATTCCGGTCGCGCGAAACGTCGGCCCCATCGTCCATGCGAGGACATAGGTTGCGCGCGGATCGCCACTGGCGACGATGACGGAAATGATCGAGGTGACCAATGCCCCCACTGCGACGCCCGCCAGCATGACCGGGCCAGGGGCGAAATTGTGCCGCTTGGCGATGACGAAGATGATGGCGAGTGCAAGCAGAGCGCCGATCATTCCGCCCGCCAATGGCAGGATCGGCGAGCTCATGCCGCCCAAAAACAGGGCCGCGATTATGCCCAAGCCAGCACCGCCGCTCACCCCCAACCCCTCGGGACTTGCCAAGGGGTTTCGCGCAACCGCCTGCAGGACGGCTCCTGCCAACGCCAGCATGGCGCCGGCGGACAACGATGTGAGAACCCTCGGCCAGCGGCTTTGCACAAGAACCGAAACCTTAATGTTCGCAGAAGAAACATGCTCGCTCAGCGAAAGGACTGCGACCACGATCATCAGCGCGACCGATAGCGGAAGCGCAAGGTTTCTGGTGATGGGGGCCACGGCGTGGTGAACGCGCTCAATAGTTGCCTGGAACGGGGCCGCAGGTACCTCGCGAAGCATGAACAGCATCATGAGTGCGCCTCCAAGAGCGGTGATGGTTCCTGTCGGCACTTCTCCCATGTAAGGCGTCAGGACGAGCACCGCGCCATCGGCCAATAGCAACAAGCCACCGCCGATCAACGCACCCCACACAAGCCTTTGCGTGAACCTCCGCGCGCCACTAAGGCGCGCGATGTGGGGGGCAGCCAGGCCAATGAATGCGATGACCCCAATGCGGGCGACGACCATTGCCGACAGCGTCGTGGCCAGGATGAGCACGGCCAGGCGCAGCTTCGAGAGAGATACCCCAAGACTTCGTGCGCCCGCATCGTCAATCCCGGCAATCGCGAGCGGTCGGACAAAAAGCAGGAGCATTGGGATAAGGACGAGCATTCGCAACGAAAGCGCGCCGGCGTTGGAAAAGTCGTTTTGAATAAGCGACCCACTCCCCCAGATGAACACACTGCGCAGATATTCATGATGGAATAGTGCCATCACCACTGACGCGGAGCCGGCCGCAAAACTGACGATCATTCCCGACAGAAGCAGCGTAACCGGCGCAAAACCACTCCTGGCTGCAAGCCCGCAGACAAGTGCCACTGCGGCCAATGCGCCGACAACGCCTGCAAGTTCGCGCCCTTGTGCCGACATGCTGGCAAAGGTGAGGGAGGCGACCGTAATTGCCAGTTGAGCGCCCGAAAGCACGCCGAGCGTAGATGGTTCCGCAAGCGGATTTTTCAGGAGTTGCTGGAAGATCGTACCCGTAAAGCCAAGGGCCGACCCTGCAAGAATGGCAACTGCTATGCGCGGCAAAAGGGAAAAGTGAACATAGACTTCTCCAAACGCGGCGCTGTCAGGATCGACAAAAGCTTCGAGCAGTCGATCGGCTGGAACGTACCTCATTTGTCCAGTGAGGCTAAGGGCTAACCCGACGATAATGGCGACCCAGTAAAAACGAGCCGGCGTCACGTATTGGTTTTTAAGCAAAGCCAAGCGCCTTTCGAAGAACTTCAGCAAAGCGCATTGCTGATGGAAACGCTCCAAACACCCATGTCGGAGGAATGGTTGAGACATCGCCCCGCTGGACTGCGGGCAGAGACTGCCACAGTGCGCTTTTCAAGAATGCATCGGGCGGACCGGGTTCGATGATGAGCAGCCGCGCCTCGGGGTGTCGTGCGATGGCGTCGAGGCCTGCTGTAGCAAAGCCCCAATTGTTGGTCGGTTCGTTCCAGGCATTCGTGATGCCAATCTTAGCGAGCACATCGTCGAACAGGCTGCCGGTTCCATAGATGTCGATAACGCGGTCATCTGTGAACTTGACGATCATCAGAGGCCGGCCGTCATAGCTACTCATCTCAGCCTTGATGGCGGCCAGCCTGGCATGAGCGCCTTCCAGATACGCGTCGGCTGCCGCCAAGCGTCCAATTCGCTGTCCGATCGCAACCAGTGCCTCATGGGATCGCCGCAAGGGCTGCTGTTCGGCTGTGTAAAGCGGTAGCGCCATGGTTGGCGCTATGTCTTGCAAACGCGCTTCAGACACGCCGTAATTGGCCTGAGACAGGATAAGGTCGGGTTGCAACGACCTTAGGAGTTCCATGTTGGGCCACGAACGCAGACCAAGGTCGATCGTCTCCTCCGGAAGTGCCGGGACAACAACACGGTCGCCATAAAGTGGCGTTTCCGCGACAGCCTGCGGAGCGACGCCGATCGCCAGTAGGCTTTCTGCCCAGCCCCAATCCAGGACCGCGATCTTGGAATGAGCAAGTTCAGCTGACGCCGCATTCGGCATCATGAACGCAGCCAACGCGGCAGCAAATTGCCGCCGCGTCAGTTGACCGGGATGAGGTTTTCGAGGTCTTTCCACCGTCACCAGCTATATTTCAACGTGGCATAGACGGTGCGTCCTTCGCCCCAGTAGCATCCGGTCGCGGCTATGCAGGTCGACACGTATTTGCGGTCGAACAGATTGCTCACATTGAGCGCTGCTTTCAGCCCCTCCAGCTTCGGATTGGCTTTGCCAAAATCGTAGCGGATGGCGGCGTCGAAGACGGTATAGCTCGGGACGTCGAACTTGTTGGCGTTGTCACCGAATGTCTGGCCCGTGTATCGGGCTCCAGCTCCAAGGCTCAACCCATCCCAGTTCGTCGAGGTCTGCAAGGCGTAGTCCAGCCAGATGGACGCCTGATTTCGTGGCACGAAGGCAAAGCGGTTACCTGTATTGCTGACGCCCGCAGCATTCGGATTGTCCTTGGTAATTTCACTGTCTGTGTATGCATAGGAGGCGATTACCGAGAAGGCGTCGCTCAGCTCGGCCTTTCCTTCAATTTCGAGGCCCTTCATCGTAACCTGGCCCGTCTGCACCCGGAAATTTGTGTTGACGGGATCGGGCGAAAGCACGTTGTCCTGTGTCAGGTGATAAGCGGACAGCGTAACGAAGCTGTTCATCCCTTCCGGCTGGTACTTCACACCGACTTCGAACTGCTCGCCCGTCGTTGGACTGAACGCATTTCCGAACCGATCCGTGCCGCTTGCAGGATTGAAAGACGTCGAGTAGCCCGCGTATGGCGAAATTCCATTGTCGAAGTTGTAGACGATGCCTGTCTTCCAGGTGAAGCGTCCATCATTCTGATCGACTAGGGTGTTGGACGAAGTTGTCCGCGTCCGGGTATCGGTATTAGCCCAATCATAGCGACCGCCGACGGAAAACGCGAAACGATCCCATTCGATCTGATCCTGAGCATAGATTCCGAGCTGGCTACGGTGTTGATCGATCCTCGTTGCAATTGGTGGCCTTGTGACGGTGCTGGCGCCGTAGTTGGGATCATAGGCGTTGAACGGCGTCAGAATGCCTGCAAGAGCGGACTCCTCGTAGCGACTGCTTTCATATGAATAATCGAGCCCGAACAAGGCCGTATGATCAAACTCACCCGTAGAGAACCTTGCAACGGCCTGATTGTCGACCGTTACAGCCCGCGCACTCTCAGGGAACGCCCAGGCGTAGCGATAGAAGCCGGCCGGATTGCACACCGCGGTCGGGCAATATGGCTGTACGCGCTGGGTATCTGTTCCGATGTAGGAGTATCGCAGATTCTGACGAACGGTCCAGGTATCATCGAACTCGTGTTCGAATTCGTAGCCGACCGATGCCTGGTCACTCTTGTAATAGTCGTAGCCGGGTTCGCCGGGAAAGGCTCCACGGGACAGCTCGGGATAGATGCTAGTGTAAAGCGTCCCATTTGCCGGTAACGCCGGCGCACCACCACCACCGGGCGAATAGATCTTCTGGTAGTCAGCGTGAATGGTAAGCGATGTTGCTTCGTCCGGCTTGAACGTGAACGACGGTGCGATGTAGGCCTTCCGTTCCTTGACGAAGTCGTACTGGGTATCCGTTATACGGCCAACGCCCACGATACGGTACAGGAAGGCATCGTCACCATTAACCGGGCCACCAAGATCGAAAGCCGTCTGGACACGGTTGTCGGTCCCCAGCTGCAATTCGACCTCGTTCTTGGCCGTCGCACTTGGTCGCTTCGACACCATGTTGATCAGGCCACCAGGTTCGCCTTGGCCATACAAGACGGATGAGGGGCCCTTGAGGACTTCTGCCCGCTCCAGGCTGTAGGGCTCGACGCGCGGTTGCGCGTAGCCACGTGAACCGAACGGTAAGCGCAGACCATCGAGATAGCGCCCCGGGCGAAAGCCGCGGATGGTGAACCAGTCATAGCGGGAATCGTCGCCGTACTGGCTGATAACGCCCGGGGTATAGCGAAGCGCCTGTGTGAGTGTCGCAGATCCTTGTGCTGCCATCTGGTCCTTGGTGACGACATTGATGGCCTGAGGCGTTTCCTTCAGCGATGTATCGGTCTTGGTTCCGGTTGCGCTCTGTCTGGCAACGATGCCGTCGACGGGGCCGAAGGCCTGTTCGCCGGTCACGCTGATCGGCTGAAGCACCGTCGATCCATCCGAAGGTGCGGAACTGACCCCGCCCGCCGGGTTCATCAAGACAACGCTGTTTGCCGATGAGAACCGGTAAGACAAGCCGGTTCCAGCCAGAAGTCTAGAGAGGCCGGCTTCTGCGGGCATGTCACCCGAAAGCCCCGCGGTGCGCAGATTGCCAGGTAGTGCACCGTCGAAGACGACATCGACGCCTGTGATCGACGAATAACGGACGAGCGCGGCCGATAGCGACTGGCCCGGTATCGAAAACTGATAGCTCTTGGCAGTCTGGGCGTGAAGCGTCGTGACTGTAGCAAATGGGCAGAAGACGACGCAGGTCGCCAGCAGGGCCCCACGCGCCAACCCCAGTGCGCTTCGACGATCGCTTGCGAAATAGTTCAACACAGACACTCAACGCCCCCTTAGAAACATGGTCGGACCCCGGCGATACGAGGCTTCAAAGAGAGGGACGAACGAAGATGGGAAAAACCTGAGTGGTTTTGAAAAATTTTTTATCGCGGGTAGATAAGTGTAAGCCAGGGAGAGTAGGTCGCCACGCGGATTGGCAGCCCGTTCTCCAATGTCTGGAGAATACTGTCCGCGCGCCTGACATCGACGATCACCGTTACCGGCCGCCGGGCTAGCGCGGTGTCCATGACGATCATCTTACCCCGGCGCCACTTCGACAATGCTCGAACGGCGTCCTCCAGGGGCGTCGAAATGAAGACCAGCTTGCCGTCGCGCCACGAAAGCCGCGATCCAACATCGGTTTCGGACGGTGTCGAGATCCTGTCGTTGGCGAACACGACGGACTGTCCCTCCTGTACGTCGATAGCCTCGAAGGGCGAAGATACACGCACTGAATGCTCGGCGACCGCGACAACGATGCGATCGTCTTCCGCAGAGACCGAGAATTGCGTTCCAAGCGCAACGGTTTTGAGCGGCCCTGCATTGACGACAAAGGGACGGGAGCTGTCTTTTGCTACGGTGAGGAATACCTCGCCTTCGACCAGAGTGACGACGCGCTGCGTCATCGTATAGGCAAGGGAGATCGCCGATGCGGTAGACAGCTCGGCGGTCGAGCCATCCGGCAATGTGACGGTTCGGGTCTCGCCTGTCCCCGTCCTGAAGTCTGCCGGGAGAGGGCGCAGATAGGCGGCCGTTGCCAGGGCGGATGACGCGACGACCACGAATGCACTTCCCATCTTCAACAGCTTTCGACGCGACAGTCGCGCTGGTTCCGATTTATCCGGTACCATGCCTGCACCCAGCCAAAGTCGTTCGATGTCAGCATAGGCTGCTGCGTGCGACGGATCGGCCTGCAGCCATGCCCTGAAATCGGCCAGGTCATTCGGTGTCGCACTGTCGTCCAGCAGATGCGCAAACCATTCGGCAGCGCTTCGTGATGCGTCGCGCGGGGTTTGCGGCTGGGGTTCTTGGCTTGCGTCCTGCATGGATCTCACGGCTCCCGATACACTACCGGGTGATAAGGCATCGACTGCCAGTCATCTGTTACTCATCTGCCAGCATCGCGCTTCTAAGGCGTTCAAGCGCAACGACCATATGGCTGAAAACGGTCTTGGGGGAAATTCCGAGATGGTTTCCGATCTCCTGGTAGGTCAGGCCGTCGATACGAGACATCAGGAAGACCTGCCTTGCACGGGGCGGCATGCCATCGATGACCGCCGAGATACGCCGCAGTTCGTTGAGACCAATCGCCACCTGTTCGGCCGATGGTGAAGGATCGGATACCGCTTCCAGCCCATCGATCCCATCGACGAAGGGCGCGATCTTCTTGCGCCGCTGGTGGTCGAGTGCGAGATTGCGCCCTGTCGTCATGAAATAGCCAGCCAGGTCCGCGACCTCTCGCAATAACGAGCGCCGCTCCCAAAAGCGAAGGAAAGTGTCCTGCAGCAAGTCCGCTGTCGTCGCGCTGCATCGAACTCGCTGGTAGATGACAGCCGAAAGACGCGTGCGCACGTGCAGAAAAGTATCGAGGATTTCGGGTCGATGAACGCTGGTCATAGGATGCTGCTACCATCCGGCGATGGATGGGTGCAATATTAAAGTGGATTATAAAAATCATATTTTGAAGGCGCGGCTCTTTTGTCACAAGGCCTACGCCCTGCAATGATGACCGTCACCGCATGAAGAACCCGGTTGTGCGAGGCAGTGTTCAAACAGACAGGCGTGAAACCCGCCAGACGCCCGGTCGTCGACAGGTGATGCCCAAACGCCCTCGGCACACGTTGATCGGACGCTATGACGAGCTTTTGCAGCGTCTGGCGGCGATCTTCCGACTATTTCCTGGACAGGAGTTCAGCTCTTTGAGCTGACGTAAGCGGGCGAATTGCGTGCGGACGCAACAGCAGATGCAGCTTGGCAGTTTCTTCAAGCTCCTCGGTTGCGTACTGCGCCTCGCGCAACGTTTTGCCCGCGACGACCGGGCCATGGTTGGCCAAAAGCACCGCGTGGCTGTCCTTTGCCTTGTCCGCGACTGCCGCTGCAAGGGCGGGATCGCCAGGCGGGAAGTATTCGACAAGCGGAAGCTTTCCCACGCGCATCACGTAATAGGCCGTCAAAGGTGGCAATACATCAGCTGGATCGACATCGTCGAGAACGCTGACCGCCACCGCGTAGGTGGAGTGAAGATGGACGACGGCGCCACTCATCTTCTGCTGGCAGTACATGCATTGATGCAGAAATGCTTCTTTCGTGGGTTTGTCGCCATCCACGTGGACGCCTTCGGCCGTGAAGCGCGACAGGCGGGCCGGATCCAGATCGCCAAGCGACGCATTGGTCGGCGTCATGAGAACGTCACCATTGGCAAGCCGCGCGCTGATATTGCCCGTCGATCCAAACGTCAGCGATCGATCGAACAGGGATAGACCGACAGTGGCGATGTCGTCCCTCAACTTCGTCTCTTCCGAAATTATCGCCACCATCACACCAGATCCCATGCCCGCAAAAAGAAGTCGTCGCCGCCAAAGTTTCCTGATTTGAGCGCAAGTGCCAGGGGCTCCTTGCGGCCGATGCTAACCGTCCACGGAACGCCCGGATCGATCTCGGGACCGATCAAGAGCGCCTGGACGCCGAGCTGATTGACCACCGCGCCAGACGTTTCGCCACCAGCTACGAGGAAGCGGCAGTAGCCGAGGCTCGTCAGGCGAGCGGCCACTTGTGCCAACAGCTGCTCGATCAATTCACCCGCACGATCGCGTCCAAGCGCCTCCTGTGCGCGCCTGACATCGTCTGGTTCGGAGCTCGAATAGACAAGGGGGATCGCGTCAGTGGCGGACATGACCCAGTCGACGACCGCATCAACGGTGGTGCGGCCGGCCGCAATGTCGAGCGGGTCCAGTTTCAGTGCCGGTGTTGCGGCCTCAATCGCGACCGAGACCTGGCGGCGGGTGGCCGCCGAGCAGGAGCCCGCGAGGATCACGGCCTTGCCCTGAGGCGCCGCGAAGTCCGCTGCGGTGCTTTGCGAGCGCAGCTTGCCAGCGCGCCGGAAGTTTTCGGGCAGGCCGAGCGCGATGCCAGAACCGCCCGTGATCAGGCGCATACCGGCTGCCGCGTGTCCGATCGCGCGAAGATCGTCGTCGGTGATGGCGTCGACAATAACGATCTCTTCGCCTCGGGCAGCCGCCTGTGTGAACGCCGCACCGATCTGGTCGCTGCCCTTGCTCACCCAGTCGCGGGTAATCAATCCGACCTTAAGCGCCGTCTGCTGCTGGAGCACGCGAACAAGATTGGATTCCGTCATTGGCGTCAACGGATGGTTCTTCATCGGGCTGTCGGACAAGAGCACGTCGCCGACAAACAGATGTCCGCGATAGACCGTTCGGCCGTTTGCGGGAAAGGCAGGGCATGCCAGCGTGAGCGCCCCGCCCAAATGCCCGTGCAAGGCTTCGGCGACCGGGCCGATGTTGCCTTCAGGCGTCGAATCGAATGTCGAACAATATTTGAAGATGAGCTGTTCGGCGCCAGCCGCGATCAGGCGGCGGCAGGCCTCGAGAGACAAGGCGACCGCTTCGTCTGCCGCTATGGTTCGCGATTTCAGCGCGACAACCACGGCCTCGGCATCGCCATAGTCGAAGTCGACCGGCGGAATACCGACCACCTGCACCGTCCGCATTCCCTCTCGAGACAGCGTCAGAGCGAGGTCCGTCGCTCCCGTCAAATCATCAGCCACCGCGCCCAACAGCATCTTCATTTACTCCCCAAAGACAGAAATTCTCAGGCCGTTGCGCCTTCGATGATATCGAAACCTGTATCGACCACCACGCGTTCCTCCGGCCGGGTAGGGCTCTCCAGAAGCTTCTCGACCGCCGTCTTGCCGATCAGGAACCGGTTAGAGCGTATCGTCGAAAGAGGCATTGGAAGCACCTGGCCGATGTCCAGGCCGTTGAAGCCGAAGAGCGCAAGCCGGTCGCGCACGGCAATGCCGGCCGCAAGGCAATGGAAAAACCCGCCAACGGCCATGTCGTCGTTGGAAAAGACGACAGCATCGATATCGGGTGCGCGCGAACACAAGCTCGCAAGCGTGTCGCGACCCGCCATCGTCGAGCTCGGGCCGTCAAAGCGCTGCTCGGCCCGTAGCGTCAATCCCGCTTCCGACAGGGCCTGGCACAAGCCCTCATATCGCAGCCGGGCACGTCGGTCGGCGACCCAGTCGTGACCGACATAGCCGAGGCGTCGGTAGCCACGCTTGATCAGGTGGCGCGCGGTCGCGTATCCGGCCTGGCGGTGAGAGAGGCCAACGGCAACGTCGATCGGCTCGGCATCGATATCCATCAATTCAGCGACGCGCACCCGGCTGTTGTCCAGCATGCGCCGCGCAGCGTCCGTGTGGTCGAACCCGGTGGTGACGATGGCGGCCGGCTGCCATGCGAGCAGCGAAGACAGGATATCCTGTTCCTTATTCGCATCATAATTCGTCACACCCACCATCGGCTGATAGGCGGTGGTGGCAAGTGCCGCATGGATCCCCTGCAGCACTTCGGGAAAGACGATGTTAGAAAGGGACGGCAAGAGAACGCCGATCAACAACGAACCGGAAGAGGCAAGCGATCCCGCCGCGCGGTTCGGTACATAGCCCAGGGTTTCGATTGCCTTGACGACGCGGCTGCGCGTTTCCTCGGCGATCGGTCCTTTGTTGCGGATGACGCGCGACACTGTGTTTTCGCTGACACCGGCAAGCTTGGCCACATGTGCAAGGGTCGGCACTTCATACTGAGTCACAAGGCCCTCCTTTCCGCGGCAAGAGATTGAAGCCAAATTCGGTGTCTCAGCGCTAACATATTTCGCTTGAAGATTGCTAGAGGATGTGCTTATTATTTTTATGTTAGCGCTGAGATAGTGCTTTTGGGAGCGTTTTTAAGGTTTTCGGGAGGAAAACACCGTGAAGAATAATCGGAGAGCCGTCGCCGCGATGGCGGCGTCACTGTGCGCATTTACGACCCTGTCAGGGGTTTGGTCCGCAGCGCATGCAGAAGACACGTTTCGGCCGGAGTGCTTCTCGCCGGCACCTGACAACAAGAAGGTCATCCGCTACGAGAAGCGCGAGGGACCATACAAGATCGCCTTCGTAAACGGCTTTGCAGGCAATGACTGGCGCGTCACCGCCATTCAGGGTGCCAAAGCTTGGGCCGCGCGCCCGGAAAACAAGGCAAAGCTCGCCGAGTTCACGGTGGTATCTGTGGGTAACGACAGCGCCGCGCAGATCGCCGCCATCGATAATTTCATCGCCGCCGGCTATGACGGCATCAGCTTCATCGCCGTCAATCCGACGGCATTCAAGGCAGTAATCAAGCGTGCCGCGCAAGCCGGCACCGTTCTTGTCCCTTTCGATAACGTGCTTGATACCGACGAGATCGTCCAGGTCAACGAGAACCAGTTCGAACTCGGAAAGATGAAGGCCCAGGCCGTGGTGGATGCCATCAAGAAAGCCAAGGGCAAGGTCGAAGGCAGCGTGCTCGAAGTCTCGGGTCTTCCGGGCAACGCGACGGACCGCGACAACCACGATGGCATGCGCTCGGTGCTCGACAAGGAAGCTGGTCTCAAGGTGGTGCAGGTCGTGGGAAACTGGGATGCCGGCACGGTGCAGAAGGTGACCGCGGACGCGATCGCGACCAATGGTCAGTTTGATGGCGTGATGGTGCAGGAAGGCTCGATCGGCGCCCTCAACGCCATGAAGAACGCCAGCCACCCGGTCGTCCCCTTCGGCGGCGATGCCGGCAACGGCACGCGGCGGCTGCTTGCCGAAGGCAAGTATCCTGGTGTGACAGCGGCGCAGGCTCCGGTCATGTCGTCGGTTTCGCTGGAGGCAATCGTCTCGCTGCTTGAGGGCAATGCCCTGCCGCAGAAGATCTTCCTGCCGATCCCAAGCAAGGACAATGCCGAGCTGAAGGAAGGGGCGGACTTCTTCCCGAAGCTGCCGGACACCTTCTACACGACAACGGGCTACCCGAATTGCTTCCCGGTTTTCACGCCGGAAGAGCTTCTCGGCCAGAAGCCTGACAATACCTGATCGAGGAAGGCCGGGGCAGGGCGCTGCCCATGCTCCGGCCGGATCACGGATAGATCGATGACAGATAATTCCCCCCTGATTGCACTCGCGGGCATATCAAAGACCTACGGCGCTGTGACGGCGCTCAGAGATGTCGATTTCACCTGCGAGGCCGGGACAATCCATGCGATCCTCGGCGAAAACGGCGCCGGGAAGTCGACCCTGATGAAGCTTCTCTCCGGCGTCATAGCGCCAACATCAGGAACGATCCGGCTCGACGGCGTGCCCGTCAGCTTCTCCGGCACGCGCGATGCGGCAAACCATGGCATCGTGTGCATGTTCCAGGAGCTCTCGCTGATGCCAAGCCTCACCGTTGGCGACAATATCGTCCTGGCGCGCCCACGGACCATGTTCGGTTTCGTCCGGCGCGCAGCCTACCGTGATGCGGCGGCCTGCCTGGCAATGATCGGTGCAGAGCGCATTCGGCTCGACAGTCTGATCAGCGAACTCACGCTTGCCGAACGCCAACTCGTCGAAATCGCCAAGGCGCTCTATCAGAAGCCGCGACTGCTGATCCTGGACGAGGCAACATCAGCGTTGGGCGCCGACGCAGTCGAGCGCGTATTCTCCGTCATACGCCGGCTGCGCGATCAGGGCACGTGCGTGCTGTTCATATCGCATCGCTTCCACGAGGTTCATGCGCTGGCCGACCGCATCTCTGTCTTCCGCAATGGCGCCCATGTGAAGACCTTCTCGGCTGGAACTGTCGATCACCAGGGGATCGTCTCGTTGATGATCGGACAGTCGATGGAGCAACTGTTTCCGCAAAGACGGCCCGCGGTTCCAGCGGACGTCGCACCGCTTCTGAGTGTGCGACACATGTCATGGGCTGGCGAACTTGACGATGTCACCTTCGATGTGCGTCCCGGCGAAATCTATGGTCTTGGCGGTCTGGAGGGGCAGGGGCAGCAGCGAGTGCTTGAAGCTATCTTCGGCATCCTCAACGGGGTGTCGGGTGCAGTCGAGATTGCTGGCAAACCATTCAACCGGCGCTCGCCCTTCCGTGCCAAAGCCGCAGATGTCGGCATCGCCTTCATCCCTGAAGACCGAAAGACGGAGGGGATGATTCCGGGCCTTTCCATCGAGGACAACATGCGCCTGGCGGGCATCGGGCGCGACGGTATCCTGTCGAGCGACAATGTGGCGCGCGAGGCTCACTACGAGGCTCTGCTCCACCGCCTTGAGCTCGTCTACGGACAGATGTCCGATCCGGTCTCCTCACTGTCTGGCGGCAACCAGCAGAAGGTTCTTTTGGCCAAATGGCTTGCCCTGAAGCCGCGTTGTCTCCTCCTGCTCGATCCGACCCGCGGCATAGACGTCAAGACCAAGGCGCAGATCTATCAGCTGCTGAGCGATCTTGCAGATGCCGGCGTGGCAATCGTGCTGCAGTCAACCGACTACGAAGAGCTCGTCCATCTTTGCGCGAGGGTTGCCGTCTTTTATCACGGGCGCATCGCTCGGGAACTGTCTGGCGATACCCTGACGCCGGAAAACCTCATCTCGGCCGCGATGGGCCTTGGCAGTGAACATGCCGATCAAGGAGAAGCCGCATGACGCGCATTGCACTTCAGCGAAACATCCGCTTTCTCATTCCGGCTGCTGCCTTCATCGTGTTGTTCGCGATATATGTCGGCACTCATCCGCGCGGATTTTCTACCTATGTTGTGACGATCTGGGCAAACCAGGGCGCGCTGCTGGTCTTTGCCGCGTTCGCTCAGTTCTTCGTGGTCCTTGTGCGCGGTATCGATCTGTCGGTTGGCGCCATGGTGGCGCTCAGCAATGTCGTCGCCTCCCATGTCCTTGCGGGAGAGGGCGCCATGCTATGGCCAGGCATCGCCGCCGTCATCGGGACTGGGCTTGCCTGTGGGGTCATAAACGGGCTGGTCGTGACCCTCGGCCGCATTCCGCCGATTATCGCGACGCTTGCGACCGGTGCCGTCTATTCCGGCATCGCACTCTTTCTGCGCCCGACACCCGGCGGTGATGTCAACAGCGACCTCTCCGACGCGCTGACATATTCAATCGCCGGCGTGCCGACGTCGTTGATACTGATCGTCGTCGTGTTGATCGCCTTCGCGCTGATCCTGCGTTACACCGCTTTCGGCCTGTCTTTGTACGGTCTCGGCTCGTCCGAGCATTCCGCGCAACTGACGGGCATCTCGTTGCTGCGGATGCGCATCGCCGCGCACGCACTTGGTGGTCTGTGCGCTGGCATGGCCGGATTTTATGTAGCGATGGTGACCCTGACCGGAGACGCCGGGATTGGCCCGACCTACACCCTCAATTCGATCGCCGCGATCGTCCTCGGAGGCGTCTCACTTTCTGGGGGCATCGGCGGCCCATTTGGCGTGGTGGTCGGCGCGCTGCTGCTCAAGACGGTTGCCGCTTTGATGTTCTTCTCTGGCCTGCCGCCACTTGCCCAACCATTCTTCGAGGGCCTGATATTGGCGCTTGCCATTGCGCTCGGTTCGCTCGGCATTCTCAAGGTTCGCAATCGTTTGAAGTTGTTTGCACAATGACAGTGATCACCCCAGAACTTCCCCGACGCCTCCTTGGCCGGTTCACTGCTGATCCCGCCATTCCTGTCGTTACAGCGGGCTGTATCCTGTTGCTGGCGATTGGCGGCATAATTTTCCCGGCCTTTCTAAGTCCGGGCTATCTCCTCCAGCAATTGCAGATCGCCTCCTTTCTCGGCGTGATAGCCGCCGGAGCGACACTCGTCATCCTGCTCGGACATATCGACCTCTCAGTGCCCGCTGGCATCACGGCAGTCGCGGTGTTGACCACCACGGTCGCTGGTTCGTCCACGCCGTCGGTTGCGGCAGTAGCCATTCCGATCGGCCTTCTCGGCGGAGCGCTGATCGGGCTGATCAACGGCATCGGCGTTGCCTTCTTCCGCCTACCGTCCATGGTCTGGACCTTGGCCATGAACTCGATGCTCGTCGGCGCGGTGGTGTTCTTCACAGGCGGCTTCAAGCCGCGCGGCGTGGCGCCGCCGCTTTCGATATCGCTGGCGCTCGAGCGCACGCTTGGTATCCCCAATGCTTTCCTCTTCTGGATCGCCGTCATGATCGTCATCGGCCTTCTCTTCAAACGCACTGTCTATGGGCGCTACCTTTTTGCCACCGGCAATTCCGAAAAGGCGGTGTATCTCTCTGGTATCAGGGTACGGCTGGTGACGACGATGACTTTCGTGGCCGCCGGCGTCTTCACCGCCATCGGTGCGATCCTTCTGGCCGGCTACGCCAACCAGGCCTACCAGGGTATGGGCGATGCCTACATGCTCCCGGTGCTCACCGCTGTCGTCATCGGCGGAACGTCCATCCTCGGTGGCAAGGGCAGTTACGCCGGAACCGTGGTCGGCGCACTGTTCATCACGCTCCTGTCTTCCATTCTTTCGGTGCTGCAGATGCCGGAAGCCTTCCGTCAGATCGTTTTCGGTCTGATCATACTCTCCATGTTGCTGATACGCAGATTTGAAAGGAACAATCGATAATGGCCGGATCCACCCACGTAGCAATCGTCGGATTGGGCTCGATGGGCCTTGGCATGGCACGCTCGCTTCTGCGAGCCGGCCACACGGTTTCTGGCTGCGACATCAGCGATGCGGCCCTTTCCAGCCTCGAGGCCGCTGGCGGAAGGCCAGTTCAGACGCCGGCAATGGCCGCAAGGGATGCGCAGATCGCCGTTATCGTCGTCGTCAACGCGGCGCAGACAGAGGCCGTCCTGTTCGGTCCCGACGGCGCTGTTGCGGCGTTGGCGCCCGGCTCCGTCGTGATATCGTCGGCAACCATCTCACCGGCGGAGGCCAAGAACTTCGCCCAAAGGGCCGGCAAGCATGGGATCCTCTATCTCGATGCCCCGATCAGTGGCGGTTCGGCCAAGGCCGATCAGGGCGCGCTTACGGTCATGGCCTCGGGTTCGCCCGAGAGCTTCGCCGCGGCCCGGCCGGCGCTCGATGCGATGGCATCAACCGTTTACGAACTCGGCGACGATGTCGGCGTTGGCTCATCCTTCAAGATCGTCAACCAGCTGCTGGCGGGCGTCCATATCGCCGTTGCCTGCGAAGCGATCACCTTCGCCAAGAGCCTCGGGCTCGATATCTCGCGGGTCTTCGACGTCATTACAAAATCGGCCGGCAACAGCTGGATGTTCGAAAACCGCATTCCGCATGTCGTCGCCGGCGATTACACGCCCCACAGCGCCGTATCGATCTTCACCAAGGATCTCGGCATCGTCTCCGACATCGGCCGGCAGCAGAAATTCCCCCTTCCGATCGCCAGCGCCGCTTTGCAGCTTTTCCTGATGACCGAAGCGGCTGGCATGGGGCAAGACGACGATTCTTCCGTCGCCCGCCTTCTGGCGTCGATCGCCGGGCTGCAACTGCCCGGCATGGACAAGGAGGTCTGAGATGCCACGTTTTGCCGCCAACCTCACCATGATGTTCAACGAACACGCGTTCCTCGATCGCTTTCAGGCAGCAGCCGACGCTGGTTTCGAAGCCGTCGAATATCTCTTCCCATATGACCATCCAGCCGACGTCATTGCCGAGAGGCTCCATGCGACCGGATTGAAACAGGCACTCTTCAACATGCCGCCCGGCGATTGGTCCGCCGGCGCTCGTGGCCTGGCCGCCTTGCCGGAGCATCGAGACGAATTCCGCCAGACGGTGGGCAAGGCGGTCGAGTATGCCAAGGTCATCGGATCGCCGCTCCTGCACATGATGGCGGGGATCGCGGATGCGAACGATCCAGCGGCAATTGCCTCCTACCGCGACGCGCTCGGCTATGCTGCCGACGCCACGGCCCGCGACGGGATTGGCCTCGTGATCGAGCCGATCAACGGCCGCGACATGCCCGGTTACTTCCTCAACGATTTCAACCGCGCCATCAGCTTCATCTCCGATCTGAACCACACAAACGTGAAGCTGCAGTTCGATATCTATCACCGGCAAATCATCCACGGCGACGTGCTTGTCGGCCTGGAAAGGGCAATGCCTGTGATCGGGCATGTGCAGACCGCGTCGGTGCCCAGACGCAACGAGCCGGGAACAGGAGAGCTCGACGACTTCAGGATTTTCGCCGCGCTCGATGGCCTTGGCTATAAGGGCTATGTCGGCTGCGAATATCGTCCGGCGGACGCAACGGTTGCCGGGCTTGGATGGCTGAAGCAGCGCTGAGGCGATCGACAGGACGGGAGGGGATGACGTGCTGACAAAATGGTTCGAAGTACGCGACGAGCGGTTTGAAAAACTCGTGCTGCCGAATGTTCATGTGGACACGCTGTTTTCCGAGGGAAGATGGCTGGAGGGACCGGTCTATGTACCGGCTGGCCGCTATCTGCTTTTTTCGGACATCCCGAACAACCGCGTGCTGCGCTTCGACGAGGTCACAGGCCTCGTCACCCCGTTCCAGCACACCGCCAGCTTCACCAACGGTCACACGCTCGATGCACGGGGGCGCGTGCTATCGTGCGAGCATCTGTCGCGCTCGGTGACACGTGTGGAGCATGATGGCAGCGTCACGGTGATCGCGGACACGTTCGAAGGCCGGCGGCTGAACTCGCCCAACGACGTGGTTGTCGCTGCCGACGAGGCGGTATGGTTTACAGATCCGACCTATGGAATCTCCACCGAATATGAAGGCGGGCGGATCAAGAGCGAGATCGGCAGTCGCAACGTCTATCGCGTTGCGACGGACGGATCGATCAAGGCGGTGTTGACGGATTTCGTCCAGCCCAACGGGATCGCTTTTTCACCCGATGGCCGGACACTCTATGTCGTCGACAGCGGCCGTAAGCCGGCAGCACTTTATGCCTTTGATGTCGGCCATGACAACGTTCTGGAAAACAAACGATTACTGCGTGAATGCGATATTGGCATTTATGATGGCATTCGCCTCGACCGACACGGCAACATCTGGGCCGGGGTTGGCGATGGCGTTCAATGCCTGGCGCCAGACGGCGCGTTGCTCGGCCGGATCATCCTGCCGGAAGCGGCTGCCAATCTGAGCTTCGGGGGACCAGCCAGGAACAGATTGTATATCTGTGCGACGCGTAGCCTTTTTGCTGTCTACCTGAACACGACCGCCGCGCATCCGCGGCAGGCATGTCACACGGATGCGACCGGAGTATGATCCGTCACGGTGGAGGAGGTCTTCAAGCTGCCTGGCCGGCCAGCCGAATTTGCCCGGCCGTCGATCGCAAACAGCCCGTGCCACCGATAAGAAATCGCACAGTTCTGTTTCCCACTTTGACACCCGGACCTCGCTCACAGCCGGGCTCAGACGAAGGTCCAGGGTCGGGAACAGTGGCTTTCCAACCTCGCTGAATTGCCAGCAGGTGCGAAGCAAGGACAGGGAATTCTCGTCATGATCAACAACCGGCAAACAGCGTCGATACCCGGTAACGTCGACATATCGGTTATCGCTCTCCTGGTATTCTTGTGGCCGCGATTTCGGCAAGTTAAAATCGCTCGAGGCGATTGACGCAAACGTCTTCCAGCTTCGAGCAATTGTCCCTCGTGCGAATAGTGCGAACACCGACGCTCCATTTGCATCGGGCGATCGCCAGTGCACAGGTTCCAGGGTCGAGCACCTGACGATACCAGCCAGTGTAACCGCTCTCGCGCACCTTTTCCGGCTGGCATTAGAGGCGAAATGCAGTGGCGCCCAGCAAGAGATTTGCAGACTGCATTGAACCCTGTCACCTTACTGGTTACGACCGCTGGGGGCCATCAGCATGACGAGCGATCAGAAGCCAACGAGACACTATCCTGCGCTCGACGGAGTTAGGGGTGTGGCCGCGCTGTCGGTCGTGCTTTTCCACCTCGAACGATGGCTTGGTGAGCCGGGGCTCGCAACGAACGGAAATCTGTCCGTCGACATGTTTTGTACCCTGAGCGGGTTCGTTCTAGCGGTAGCATATTCCCGGCGGATCCATTCCATGAGCCTGTGGGAGTTTCTGCTTAAACGCGCTATCAGGTTCATGCCGATAATCGTTCTGGCAACCGTGATAAGCAGCTCGTACCTTCTGTCGAAAGCCGTATGGCGAACCGACGAGATCTTGTATTCGACATTGTTTCTCGCGTTTTTGACTGGCGCTTTGAACCTGCCTTTTTTCGGTGCCCCGTCCAACATAGGTGGCCCGCAACTCTTTCCACTCAATGGACCTCAGTTTTCACTGTTTTTCGAAGTGGTTGCAAACGGTGTCTGGTGGGCTGTCCGGTTTGGGCCTCAAGTCTCCATTGCGGTTGCAACCTTCCTTCTTTCGGCATCTTGCGTCATTGTTTATGGCATTGGTGGCGATACGACAGCCACGTTCTGGCTCGGTTTCGCACATGTCGGTTCATCGTTCTCATTAGGTGTGCTGATTTATCACCTGAACGAAGCTCTAGCGCCAAAAAAGCGCCATGCGCTCAGCGCTCTATTTTGGTGCTTGGCACTGCTGATGCTGGGGCTGTTTTGCATTCAGGTAGAGGCCCCATTTTCCATCAAGCTGCTGTGGAAGTTCGCGTTTGCCCCCGCTCTTGTCTGGACTGGCTCAAGTGTGGACCTCAGCGCAACCCAGACCAGGCTCTGTCGCTATCTGGGAGACCTATCCTATCCAATATATGCATTGCATTATCCCGTCTTTTGCTGGGTAAATGGCGTAATTCAGGCGTTTACAGGTGGAAAAAATCCCACACTGGAGACGCTGGTCGTGGTGTTTGCCGTACTGGCAGCCAGCCATCTGTTCTTTCAACTATACGACAAGCCTGTTCGGTCATATCTCGACAGACGCGTCGGGGGGAGGCGCTCAACAAACTCCGCGACGCCGTCCGGGTCCTGACAATATCTAGCCTGTCAGGCCGCCTTCCTCTATATCGATCGCCACGGCTCGGTCACTGATAGCCATTGCCGCGTTCTTGCCTCGGGATCAGCGTTGCGGGTGATGTCGGTCACGACAGCGGCGCTATCTGCGCCATGGACAAATACGCCCTCGATGCGTTCGACGTTCAGGCCGCCGATCGCCACCAAAGGCAAGTCGCCAATTCGTTCTTTCCATCCACGCAATCGCTCGAGCCCCTGTGGCGCCCATTTCATCTGCTTCAGGATCGTCGCGTAGACTGGACCGAGCGCGACATAGTCGGGCCGCGCGGCGAGGGCGGTCTGAAGTTCGACCGCGTCGTGGGTGGACAGGCCGAGCTTGACGCCGGAGGTGCGGATGGCGGCAAGGTCAGCGGTTTCCAGATCCTCCTGGCCGAGATGGACAAAATCGCAGCCTTCCTCGATCGCCAGCTGCCAGTAATCGTTGACGATCAGCTGGCAGCGATGCTGCACGCAGATCGCCCGAGCGCTGCGGATCTCTTGGCGCAGAGCGGCCATGGAGCGATCCTTGATGCGCAGTTGCACCAACTTGACGCCAACAGGTACCAGCCGCTCGATCCAGTCGGCACCGTCGACGATGAGGTAGAAGGGATCGAGCTTCATGAAAATACCGCCTTTCCGATAACGGGCGTTGATGGGACGGCGATGTCGCGCGGTTCCAGCACCCCCGCCTCGAAGGCCTTGCGGCCCGCCTCGATGGCGGCGCAAAAGGCGCCGGCCATCAAGACAGGATCGCCAGCACCCGCGACCGCTGTGTTGAGCAGAACGGCGTCGAAGCCGAGCTCCATCACGGCAGTTGCGTGCGAGGGTCGGCCGATGCCGGCGTCGACAATAAGAGGCACGTCAGGGAAATGCGCGCGAATGGAGCGTAGCGCCATTGGGTTTAGCGGGCCGGCGGCGCTACCGATCGGTGCGCACCATGGCATCAGCACCTGGCAACCGGCCTCCAGCAGCCTCTCGGCGACGACCAGGTCGTCAGTCGTGTAGGGGAAGACCTGAAAGCCTTCACTGACCAGAATGCGGGCCGCCTCGACGAGGCCGAAGACATCCGGCTGCAGCGTGTCGTGGTTGCCGATCACCTCGAGCTTAATCCAGTCGGTGGCAAACAGCTCGCGCGCCATCTTCGCGGTCAGTACCGCCTCGGACACGCCATGGCAGCCGGCAGTGTTGGGAAGCACCTTGACGCCGAGCGAGCGGACCGTGTCGAAGAAGGCGCCACCATTGCGGCCGCCCGCCGTCTCACGCCGGAGCGAGACGGTGACAATTTCGGTGCCGGAGCGGCTGACCGCATCGGCCATGATTGACGGTGACGGGTAGCGCGCCGTGCCCAGAAGAAGGCGCGAGCGCAGCGTCGTTCCGTAGAGGTCAAGCATCGGTCAACCTCCCTGCATCGGCGAAAGGATCTCGATCCGGTCGTCAGTATTCAGCGAGTGCACGGACCGGTCCTCCCGATGAACGAGCTCACCGTTCACGGCGGTCGCCAGCCAGTCGCCTTCGTAATCCATCAGCGCCAGCAATTCCTCGAGCGTTACGGCGGCAATCTCCTTGGGTTCGCCATTAACGATCAGTTTCATGATGCGTGTCCTCCTGCAGTATCGGGGTCAAAGACAAGGTCGGCCGCTTTCGCGGCCATGGCGGGCGCCAGGAGAAAACCGTGGCGGTAAAGGCCGTTCAGCGAGATCAGCTTTCCGCGTCGCTCGACGCGGGGGAAGTTGTCTAGAAAGGCGGGGCGGATGCCGGCGCCGGTTTCCACCACGACCGCATCGGCGAATGCCGGGTGCAGCGCGTAAGCGGCGTTCAACAGTTCCATCAGCGAGCGGGCGGTGATCGGGCCTGCGAACTCCGTCTCGATCATCGTCGCGCCGACCATGAAGAGGCCGTCGCCGCGCGGGACGACATAGACCGGGATACGCGGATGCAAAAGCCGAACCGGGCGCTCAAGGCGGACCTCGGCAGTCCTGAGATAGAGCATCTCGCCACGAACGCCGCGCAGCGAGGCGGTCTCTGCGATGCGCGCCGCGCCGGTGCAATCGACAATATGGTCGAAGTCCTGCTCGTCGGGGAGTATGTCGATGAAGCGCACGCCGCGTACGATCAACCCGTCGCGCAGTTTGGTTAGCACCCGGCGCGGATTAAGATGGGCTTCGCGCGGGAAAAACAGCGCTTGCCGGAAGCGCCCGGCCAGGGAAGGCTCGAGCGTCGCGATCTGCTGTTCGTCCAACCACTCATATCCCGTCGTGCGACCGGCGAAGCGCTTGAGCTCCCCCTGGTCGCGCGCGGGTGCCAGCACCAGCGTGCCGTTTCGTTTGACGTCGCCCGGCACCATCGCCTCCCAGCGGTCGGGCGCATCCTGCCCCTCGCGCAACACGGCCTCATTGGCACTCTCTCGCTCGCACCACGGCGCCAGCATGCCGCCGGCGAGCCAGGAGGCGGCACCCGAAAATCCGCAGCTGGGATCTGAAACCGTGACCGCGGCGCCGCGCGCGGCGAGCGCATGGGCGACCGTGAGGCCGGCGACGCCGGCTCCCTTGACGAGAACGCGCATCTCAGCCGGCCACCTGGCCCTCGGCATCAACAGCCATGTAGAGATCGCCGACGTCGCGATACTTCGCAGCCATGGCGTCCAGCCCCACTTTCTGTGCTTCGGCGCGGATATCGTGGGAGATCCGCATGGAGCAGAATTTCGGGCCGCACATCGAGCAGAAATGCGCCACCTTATGCGCCTCCTTCGGCAGCGTCTCGTCGTGGAAGCTGCGGGCGGTTTCCGGGTCGAGCGAGAGGTTGAACTGGTCCTCCCAGCGAAACTCGAAGCGGGCACGCGACAGTGCATCGTCGCGCAGCTGCGCGGCCGGATGTCCCTTGGCGAGATCGGCGGCGTGGGCAGCGATCTTATAGGTGATGACGCCGATTTTCACATCGTTTCGATCCGGCAGCCCGAGATGCTCCTTCGGCGTGACGTAGCAGAGCATCGCCGTGCCGAACCAACCGATCATCGCCGCACCGATACCGGACGTGATGTGGTCGTAGCCCGGTGCGATATCTGTCGTCAGCGGCCCGAGCGTATAGAACGGCGCCTCGCCACAGACGGCCAACTGCTTGTCCATGTTTTCCTTGATCTTGTGCATCGGCACGTGGCCCGGGCCCTCGATCATGACCTGGCAATCTTTCGCCCAGGCGATCTTCGTCAGTTCGCCCAGCGTTTCCAGTTCGGCAAACTGCGCGGCGTCGTTGGCGTCGGCGATCGAGCCGGGGCGCAGGCCATCGCCGAGCGAGAAGGAGACGTCATAGGCGCGGCAGATATCGCAGATCTCCTCAAAGTGCTCGTAGAGGAAGCTCTCGCGGTGGTGATGGAGACACCACTTGGCCATGATCGAGCCGCCGCGCGAGACGATGCCGGTGACGCGGTTGACTGTCAGCGGGATGTAGTGGAGCCGCACGCCGGCATGGATGGTGAAATAATCGACGCCCTGTTCGGCTTGCTCGATCAGCGTGTCGCGATAGACCTCCCAGGTCAGGTTCTCGGCAATGCCCTCCACTTTTTCCAGCGCCTGGTAGAGCGGCACGGTACCGATCGGCAGCGGCGAGTTGCGGATGATCCATTCCCGGATGTTGTGGATGTTGCGGCCGGTGGACAGATCCATGACCGTATCGGCGCCCCAGCGCGCCGCCCAGACCATCTTCTCGACCTCCTCTGCCATCGACGAGGTGACGGCGGAATTGCCGATATTGGCGTTGATCTTCACCAGGAAATTGCGGCCGATGATCATCGGCTCGGCTTCCGGGTGGTTGATGTTGGCGGGAATGATGGCGCGCCCGGCGGCCACTTCCTGGCGGACGAATTCAGGGGTGACGTGATCGGGGATATCGGCGCCGAAGCTCTCGCCGTCACGAATTGTGGCCTCAGCTTTGATCTTGCGGCCGAGGTTTTCGCGGATGGCGATGAATTCCATTTCGGGCGTGATGATGCCGGCGCGGGCATAGGCGAGCTGGGTCACCGCCTTGCCGTCCTTGGCGCGCAGCGGCTGTCGGCTGGCGGGGAATTCCGGCGTCAGGCGCTCGCCGCTGGCAAAGCCGTTGTCTTCGGGGCGCACCAGTCTTCCGTCATAGGCCGCCACGTCGCCGCGGGCGACAATCCAGTCGCGGCGCAGCACAGGCAGGCCGCGTTCGATGCTGATGTCGGCGCCGTCAACAGTGTAGATCCCGGAGGAATCGTAGACCGTGACCGGCGGCTCTCCGGAGGTGGGGTGCAAGCTGATCTCGCGCATGGGAACGCGGATACCGGGGTGGATGTTGCCCGGAATGTAGATCTTTCGGGAAGCCGGAAGCGGGCCGGTGGTAACTGTGGGGGTGATGGTCTTTGCGGCAATATTCATGGTTTGAGGCTCCAAGTTTTCGATTGGAGACCCAGTCCTCAGCCGGAATGATGAAAAGACGCGGGCACGGATTCCACGCGGAAATCCAGAGCCTGGAGCGCTTGCACCGTCCCTACGCCAGTATGAACTGGATCAGGTTCAACGGGTCACTGCGCCACGAAAGGCCTTGGCCTTTTGTCCAGCAGAATCTCAGCCCCTTGTCGGGACACCCCTGGTGAATGGCACGAGGGTATTGCGGCCCAAGCGGTTTCGTCAAGCGCAAAACATTCGATGGACGTTTGTGAAGAGAGCAGGCAACACCATACTCCCTACCGCTTCCAGCTTTAGAGGCGAACACCTCACCAGGCAGGAAGAGCCGGGCACGAGAGGTTTTTTGAGGTTAGTCACCACAGGCACCGGTGGCGCTCAAACCATAGGGCGTCACCGAGGCCCTCAGAATTCATTTGGTTGCGGCATCGCTAAGCCTGTTGGTGGCGGGTCACAACGAACCGCACGCGGCTGTGACTTTTTTGACCGCTGCAATGGTCACGTTTTGTGCTCAATCTCGACTTCAGCCGAAAGCTGTTGCCGTCTGGAATGAGCGATAGGAACCTTTTCTATAACTCGTTGGAATTTATGAGTTATAGGAAAGGTTTCTATCGCTCACGCCGTGGAACTGACAACACGCCGAACCGCCGAATTTCAATTATGAGCTCGGCATCCCCTGTATTATATGCGAAGTGCCGAGCTAGTTTCTGAAAAACCTCGGCTATACGGGGCATGGCTCCGATCTTCATTGCGGCCATGCCTGGATATCTTCGATGTGGCGCTCGAAATCGGCGATACATCTACTACTGGGCCGGTCCTGGTAAATGCCCGAGAAGTTACGGCTGCCTGGCAGTCTGGATCAATTGCATAGGACTGCAACGACCATCCACATATCCGCGGTGAGGCCGCCCGCTCCAGCCGTCAGCATATTGTCCGGTTGCAGATACTGATGGTACGTTTCCGGATCGTGCTTCGAAGCGGCGATCGCATCGAAAGCGATCCTGGTATAAGGGGGCCGCGACCGAACACAGGTCCAAGGAGACGGGTCGCCATTTTTCGACATCTGTCTTTCTTTTGGCGGTGGGAGTGGCGAGCTTGGTTCCACAGATTTTACGAGTGTCGAGGGTGCTGACAATCAACGTGGCCAACCTCTTCGCCTGTTGTCGGCTTGCGGCGGGACTTGGCCCGGGGCCAACGCTTCACGGATTAAGGCCCGCACAGCGTGCCGTATTCAAAACATGGCTTTCCATTTCTTGGCGGGCTCTAATTGGGTCATTCTCACGTAGTGCCCAAATAATCCTCCGGTGTTCGGCAATTGAGGCCTCCATCCGGGCAGGCTCAGTGATTGGGATCGGCTGGCGTTGCGTCTCCGTGAGTTGCTCGCGTACGACTTGATAGAGCGCACGCATCATCGAATTGCTGCAAGCCGACGCGATAATCGCGTGAAACTCGAGGTCTGCCTCCACGTTCGCTAGAAGATCCTGCTTCGCCCAACAAACTTCCATCTGTTTGGTCGCAGCTTCCATCGCCTGCAGTTGGTTGCCGGTGAGGCGGCCGGCAGCAAGTGCTGCGATACTGCCTTCGAGCATGATGCGGGTCTGGAAGACATCGAAAACGGAGTAACTGTCAGAATAGCGCCATGGAGCCATCCCGCTGTTCGTGGCGCTTCCACGTGCAACGACAAACGTTCCCCGACCGGCCTCCGTCTTGATCAGGCCGAGCGTTTCAAGCGTCAGCAACGCCTCGCGCAGCGACGCGCGGCTGATGCCGAGTTTCGTGGAGAACTCACGTTGAGACGGAATCTTATCGCCTGCGGCGAGTTCACCGTTCTGAATCATGTCTTGGATTAAGCGCGCCGCCGATTGCGGTACCAATGTCCTGTTCAGCATTCTTTCCATTCTCTCGGAGCCTAAGGCGAGGCAACCGAGTTGTCTCAGCATTTAAATCCATCAGTCGCTTGCAAATGACAATAGAGCATGATTGATTTGGCGTGACTGGTCAGACCGGTTAGACCAGTAGCAAAAATGTGCGCCACATAACAAGGGGAACCTAAAATGCGTCGTTTTTCGATTTTGAAGACTGTCATGCTTTCCGGCGTGCTAGCGATGGCTGGAGCCGCCGCTCATGCCGCGGATCTGTCCGTTGGTGCCAATATCGGTAACGTCCCGTGGGAGTTTCAAGACGAGTCCGGGAAGACAGTTGGCTTCGAGGTCGATCTCGTCACAGAGATCGCGAAGCGCCTCAACAAGTCGGTGGAGTTCGTCAATATTCCGTTCAACGGGCTGTTCTCCGCCGTTCAATCGGGCCGCATCAATATGGCGATCTCGTCGATCACCATTACCGATAAGCGCCTGGAGTCTGTGAGTTTTGCCCAGCCCTATTATGACAGTGATCAGTCGCTAACTGTCATGGGAGCGAGTGGCATAAAAGACCTGAAAGATATGAGCGACAAGACCGTCGGCGTCGATACGGGCTCGACCGGGGATGTGTGGGCGACCAGCAATACCGCAAAGTATAGCCTCGGCGAAATCCGCCGGTTTGAGGGCCTACAACCGGCGATGCTAGATCTCGCCGCAGGCCGTATCGACGGCTATATCAGCGATATTCCAGCACTCCAGTATTACGTCAAGGACAAGCCGGAGATCAAAGTCGTCGAGCGAATTCCGACCGGCGAAAAGTATTCGATCATGTTCAATAAGGGTGATCCGCTGGCCAAGCAGGTCAACGACGTCATCACGACGCTGAAGGGAGAGGGCTTCATTGGCAAGCTGCATGAAACCTGGTTCGGCGCCAAGGCGGAAGACTCGGCCTCGACGGTCAAGGTGGCAGATATGCCCACCGCAAAATAGGGCCGGATGGTCAAGGTCACGGATGACGGGTTAGCCCGTCATCCGCCCCGAAACGGCTGATCGGTTTCTCAATGGATATTTTCACAACTTTTTTTAATCTGACGGTGCTGGAGCGTTCGTTTCCGCTGCTGCTCTCCGGGCTCTGGATCACGCTCGAGCTTGGCATCGTCAGCATCGTTGGCGGCCTGATTGGCGGCCTGATCCTCGCGTTGCTACGCCTTTATGGGCATCGCGTGGCGCAAGCGATTGCCAAGATCTACATCGATATCTTTCGTTCAATTCCGCTGCTGGTGCTGCTGATTGTCATCTACTACGCCTTGCCGTTCGTCGGCATCCGGCTCTCGCCCTTTGTTTCCGCGGTTTCAGCGCTGACGTTGGTCTCCACGGCCTACACTGCCGAGATTTTTCGCGCCGGCATCGAGGCGATCCCGCGCGGGCAGTTTGAGGCGTCGGAGGCGCTTGGCCTTTCCTATCGGCACATGATGGCCGAGATCATTCTGCCGCAAGCAGTCAAGATCGTCATTCCGCCGCTCACCAACAACTGCATCAACGTGATGAAGGATACGGCGCTCGCCTCTGTCGTGGCAATGCCTGATCTTCTCAAACAAGCAACCCAAGCCCAGGCGCTGACGGCCAACCCGTCGCCCCTTATTGGCGCCGCTGTCATCTACATCGCCTTTCTCTGGCCGATGGTCATCATCGTCGCCCGCCTCGAAAAACGTTTCAGTGCTGGGAGACGGAGATGAAAACCATCGTCAGCATCCAAAATCTTGACAAATCCTACGGCCATTTCCAGGTGCTGCACGGCATCGACCTTTCGATCGCTGAAGGTGAGGTCGTGTGCGTCATCGGCCCCTCAGGCTCTGGTAAATCCACTCTTATCCGATGCATCAATCACCTCGAAAGTTTCTCGGACGAAAGCCGCATTGAAGTAGACGGCATCAGGGTTGTGCGTGGAAAAAATCTGGCACAAGTGCGAGCCGAAGTCGGCATGGTGTTTCAGTCATTCAATCTCTTTCCACATCTGACAGTCCTGAAAAACATCATGATCGCGCCAATGCGGGTACGCGGCACGCCGCCTGGAGAGGCGGCGCGCAAGGCGAGGGAATTGCTTGCCCGCGTTGGCATAACTGAACAGGCCGACAAGTATCCCGAGCAGTTGTCAGGTGGCCAACAGCAACGCGTGGCGATTGCTCGGGCGCTCGCGATGGAGCCACGAGTGCTGCTGTTTGACGAGCCAACGTCTGCACTCGATCCCGAGATGGTCGGGGAGGTTCTCGACGTCATGCGCAAGCTAGCCGGTACGGGCGTCACCATGATCGTCGTCACCCACGAGATGGGATTTGCCCGGCAGGTGGCGGATCGCGTGATCTTCATGGATAGCGGCCGCATCGTTGAGGCCGGTACCCCGGCCGAGATTTTCGACAATCCGCGCGAGGAACGCACGAAAAGCTTCCTACGCGCCGTTCTCAATCACTGACAAGAAAAGACAAGGTTCCGGAGGAACAACATGGAAGCGCAAACCCAATTCGACATCGATTTCGTCCGGAGTCAGTTCCCCGGCCTTGATCGTGGCTGGGTGTTTTTCGACAATGCAGGCGGCTCGCAAATCTTGAAGCGCGCCGTCGAGCGGATCAACACGTTCCTATACGACAAGAATGTTCAGATCGGCGGCAGCTACGATGTCTCGCAGCAGGCTGCGAAGGCTCTCATGGATAGTCGCATCGCGGCCATGCACCTCGTCAATGCCGCGCGTCCTGAAGAGATCGTCTTCGGCAGCTCCACAACCGTGCTTTTGCAAAATCTGGCGCGTTCGATGCGCAGCCAGCTTTCGGCGGGCGACGAGATCATCGTGACAATTTCTGATCATGAGTCGAATATCGGCCCTTGGGACGGTTTGCGGGACATGGGCGTCATAATCAAGTTCTGGCCGCTCGATGCAACGACCTATGAACTCGACATTGCCGATCTCACGCCGCTGCTCACCGAGAAAACAAAACTCGTCTGCGTTACGCATGTCTCCAACATTCTGGGCGCCATCAACCCAATCGCCGAAATCGCCGAAGTAGTGCATGCCCACGGGGCTCGGATTTGCGTCGACGCTGTCGCCTATGCGCCGCACCGCGCTGTCGATGTTCAGGCCATGAACGTCGACTACTACGTCTTCAGCTTCTACAAGACCTATGGTCCGCATTACGCGATGATGTACGGGAAGTACGAGCATCTGCTGGAGCTTGATCCGCTTTACCATTTCTTCTATGGCCGCGATAAGGTGCCAGGCAAGCTGGAGCCGGGCAACCCGAATTATGAGCTTGCCTACGCGGTGACCGGGATCGTCGACTATCTTTGCGAACTCGGCACGAAAGCGGGAGGGAAGGGCTCTTCGCGCGAGCTGATCCTGGCCGCCTTTGACGCGATCACCGTTCAGGAGAATGCGCTGACCGAGCGTTTGCTGTCCTACCTGCGCAGCCGCAACGATTGCCGCATCATTGGCGAGACCGCCAACCGCAACGGCAGGCGCATTCCGACAATAAGCTTTGTCTTGGAAGGCCGGAATTCGGAGGATATCTGCAAGGCGATGGACGCCTACAAGATCGCGATCCGATTTGGCGATTTTCATGCGCGCCGCCTCGGCGACCATGTCGGCCTGCCGCAATATAACGGCGCCGTGCGCGTCTCCATGGTTCATTACAACACTATCGGTGAAGTCGACCGGCTGATCGCCGCGCTCGATATCATACTTGCTGACCAGAAGAGGGGCGCTGCCTAATGCATTTCGACACGATCATCAAGGATGGCACCGTCGTCACCGCCAGCGATACGTTTCGAAGCGATGTCGGCATTTGCGACGGGAAAATCGTGGCGCTTGCAGCGTCTCTTGATGGCGCGGACGAAATCATCGACGCCTCGGGCCTGTATGTGATGCCGGGCGGGATCGACAGCCATGTCCATCTCGCCCAACCATCCGGCGACGGCATCGTCATGGCCGACGACTTTGCGAGTGGCACGCTATCGGCGGCCTTCGGCGGCAACACGACGGTTCTTACATTCTGCATGCAGGAGAAGGGCGCGACGCTTCGTGAATCACTTAAGGCCTACCATGCGAAGGCCGAGGGCGAGTGCCATATCGACGTCTCGTTTCATCTGGTCGTGACTGATCCTACATCCTACGTGCTTGGTCAGGAGCTGCCGGCGCTCGTTGAGGATGGATACACATCGATCAAGGTTTTCATGACCTATGAGAACCTTCGCCTGCGCGACGACCAGATCCTCGACACGCTTGATAGCGCCAGACAATCAGGTGCCCTCGTCATGGTTCATTGCGAGAACGAAGATGCGATCCGATACCTGATCGGAAAGCACGAAAGGAATGGTGAACTTGCCCCGAAGTTCCATGCGCTGAGCCGGCCGGTTGCCGCCGAACGCGAGGCGACCCATCGTGCTCTTTCTCTCGCCGAAATCGTAGGCACATCGATCGTCATCGTTCATGTCTCGAACCGGCAGGCGATGGAAGAAATCGAGCGGGCTCGCAGGCGGGGCAGCAAGGTAGCCGGGGAAACTTGCCCACAGTATCTCCTCCTGACCGCCGATGATCTCGATGCTGCCGAACTGGAAGGCGCGAAGTTCGTCTGCTCCCCGCCGCCGCGCGACAAGGAAAGTCAAGACGCGTGCTGGGAGGGCCTGCAAAACGGCACGTTCGAGCTGTTTTCGTCCGACCACTGCCCGTTTCGCTATGATGATGACAGCGGCAAGCTGAACGAGAAAGGCAAGCGGCATTTTCGCTGGATTCCGAATGGCATCCCAGGCGTCGAAACGCGGCTCCCCGTTCTCTTTTCAGAAGGCGTCAGCAAAGGCCGCATCGACATCAACCGCTTTGTTGCGCTGTCATCGACGAACCATGCCAAGCAATATGGCCTCTATCCGCAAAAGGGGACAATCGCGATCGGTTCAGACGCCGATATCACGCTCTGGGATCCCTTGAAGCAAGTGACAGTAACCAACGATATCCTACACCACGGAGCTGACTATACACCTTACGAGGGGCTGGAAGTTTTGGGTTGGCCTGTTCTTACCATGCTGCGCGGCAGGCCAATAGTTCGCGACAGCGAGATCCAGAGCAGCGTGAAGCAAGGCCGCTACCTGCAAAGAAATCGCGTCCTGCAAGCAGAAGCGACCTAAAAGACTTGGTTCTGAAGGGCCGTTATTCTGATTGCGGAACGACGACTTCCTCTGCAGACGTTGCCTACAGGGCCCCGTAGGTGGCAAGCTTGCGCCCAACGAACATCTGGTCGGCGGGATGTCACAGTGGTGAGGAACAATGTTCACCGTGGCATTCGCCGCTGTCGATTGGCGCCGGCGGTGTTCAACACCGGACACTAGAACTGTCTTCGCACTGTGATTCCAAGTAGGGTGATACCTGGCACCAACTGCGGGGCCACCCCTAGATAATGCAGTGAGGTTGCGGCTGCCCTTGCAGCCCGCATAAAGCCCAAATGACTGCATCAACGTTTCTCCATTCACGCAATCTGAAAGTGACCTAGTCATCTCGGGTAAGGCGTTCCTTTGCACGATGGCCGTTTTTCGTCCTCCAGCCATCATTAATCCGCGCACGAAGAGCAAAGGCCACAAGCAATTCGTGAGTCGGCAATTTACATGATTGACATTTGTCGACCAGTGATTGACACTTGTAAAAATCGCTTCAGTGGAGATGGAGCGATGACCATCGACCATCCAAGAGATGGCCGGTGCATGGAGGAGCTGAGGTGGAATATCTTCTTGAAGTCGAGGGGCTGAAAAAGTCCTTCAATGGTGTCGCAGCGCTGCGTGACGGACGTTTTCAGCTCAAGGCTGGATCCGTACATGCACTGTGTGGAGGCAATGGCGCAGGGAAATCGACCTTCCTCAAGATCCTGATGGGCATTCACAAGCGCGACGCCGGATCGATCCGCCGCCGCGGCGCAGACGTCGAGTTCTCCGGTCCGGCGGCCGCCTTGGCATCAGGCATCGCCATCATCGAGCAGGAGCTCAGCCCCGTGCCGCACATGACGGTTGCGGAAAACATCTATCTCGGTCGGGAGCCCAAAGGTCGCTTTGGCGGCATCGACTTCAAGACGATGAACCAGAATGCGCAGCGGCTGCTCGACCAACTCGAGTTCAACATCCGTCCGACGCAATTCATGATGAACCTGTCTGTTGCGCAGATCCAGCTGGTCGAAATCGCCAAAGCACTGAGCCACGATGCAGAAGTAATCTTCATGGACGAGCCGACGTCGGCGATCGGCGAGAAGGAAGCGCAGCAGCTTTTCAAGACCATCGAGCGATTGAAAGCTGCCGGAAAGGGTGTCGTTTACGTCTCCCACCGACTGTCCGAGATTTTCCAGATCGCCGACGCCTACACCGTGTTCCGTGATGGTTTGTATATTGGTGCGGGCGACCTTGCGGATATCGATCGTCCTGAATTGATCCGCATGATCGTCGGCCGTGAACTCGGCGAAGAATATGTCAAGACGAACACGCCGACTGACGTCACCGGGCTTGAGGTCACGGGTTTGAGCGCGACGGGCAAGGTCGATGATGTGTCCTTCTCCGTCAAGAAAGGCGAAATCTTCGGTATCTACGGGCTGATGGGCTCCGGCCGTTCTGAGATCTTCAATTGTCTGTTCGGTCTAGACCGGATGGACAAGGGTGAGATCAAGCTTGATGGCAAGGCGATCACCGTCAGCAAGCCAGTCGACGCGATGGAGCACGGGCTTGCCTTTGTCACCGAGGATCGCAAGCTGACGGGCCTCAACCTCGTCGACAGCGTTAGGGGCAACATCGCGCTCGCCAGCCTGCCGGAATTCAGCCCGGGCTTCATCATGCGTCGCGGCCAGGAGCAGGCTGCCAGCCAAAAGATGATCGAACGCTTCGGTATCAAGACCGCACGCGACACCATGGCGGTCTCGGGACTATCCGGCGGCAACCAGCAGAAGGTTGTTCTAGGCAAGTGGTTCCTGCGCAATCCGAAGGTGTTGTTGCTGGACGAGCCGACACGAGGAGTCGATGTCGGCGCCAAGCGCGAAATCTATCGCATCATCTGCGAATTCGCGGCCGCGGGAGGCACGGTGGTGATGATTTCATCGGAGATCGACGAGGTGCTCGGCATGTCCGACCGCATTCTTGTCATGCGCAATGGTCGTTCGGCCGGCGTTTATCCGCGGTCGGAGACCGACGCGCAGGCGCTGGTGCATCTGTCGACGTGATCGGCGCACCGCGAATTTCTAAATACGGATCGGCATGGGAAGAGGTCAGAAACAGTGTCCCTTACAGATAACAAACCAACGACGGGCTGGTTCAACTCGGATCGCCGCAGGCTGCTCATTCAGGAATACGGCATCTTTCTCGCCTTCCTGCTTCTGTCCGTGATCTTGTCGTTTTCCAACGAGTACTTCCTCACGGCCGGCAATATCTCGAACGTGCTGTTGCAGACGTCGATCAACGGTGTACTCGCGATCGGCATGACTTTCGTCATCCTGACGCGCGGCATCGATCTGTCGGTCGGATCGGTCGTGGCGCTCGCCGGCATCGTCAGCGCCAGTTTCGTCACGACCTCGGCAACTGCCGGTATTGCGGGTGCGCCTTATCCTGCAGCCGTCGCTTTGCTGGTCGGTATCGGCGTGGGCCTGGCCTGTGGCGCCATCGTAGGCTTCATCGTTTCCCGCTTCGCCGTCCCCGCCTTCGTTGCCACGCTCGGCATGCTGTCGGCAGCACGCGGCATGACCCTGATCTACGGCGGCGGAAAGCCTGTGCCGGCACTGATCCCGGAGTTCCGCTGGATTGGCACCGGAAACATTCTCGGTGTGCCGATGCCGGTCGTCATACTTGCCGTCGTCTTCATTGTATCCTGGTGGGTCCTAACGCGCACGCGCTTCGGCCGTTACATCTATGCCGTCGGCGGCAACCCGCATGCAGCAATCACCTCGGGTATCAACGTCACCCGTATCCGCTTCGCCGTTTACGGCATCTCGGGCTCGCTTGCAGGTCTCGCCGGCATGATACTCTCCGCCCGCACGGGATCGGCACTGCCGCAGGCTGGCATTGCCTACGAACTCGACGCAATTGCCGCAGTCGTCATCGGTGGCACCAGCCTCTCGGGCGGTGTCGGCAGGGTGACTGGAACGCTGATCGGCGCACTCATCATCGGCGTCATGAACAACGGCCTCGATCTGATGGGTATCCAATCCTATTACCAGCAAGTGCTCAAGGGCGCACTCATCGTCGGCGCCGTCATGCTGGACCAGAAACGAAATCAAGGTCTCTGACCTGATAATTCGGATCGTATCCGCGATCCGTTGGCAAACCGCGCGTCATACCGGCGACCGGACATCTCTATGGAGGAGAAACAGATGAAGAAGTTGATGCTCGCACTTATCGCCAGTGCGGCGATCCTGACTGCGCCAGCCATGGCGCAGGAAAAGAAGCTGAAGATCGGCGCCACGACCTACGGCCTGAATGCCGAGTTCATGCAGATCTGGTCGGCCGCGCTGAAACAGCATCCGGCAGTGAAGAGCGGCCAGGTGGAACTGACGGTGTTCGACGGTCGCTATGACGCACTGGTCCAGCAGGAGCAGTTCAACACCATGATCACGCAGAAGTTCGACGCGATCATCTTCGTGCCGATGGACATCGAAGCTGGTGCTGCTGCCGTTCAGGCCGCCCATGATGCCGGTATCCCGGTCGTCGGCTCCAACGCTCGCGTCAACTCCGATCTCCTGACCTCCTATGTCGGCTCGAACGACGTCGAAGCAGGCGAACTTGAAGCCAAGGCTGTTCTCGACAAGATGGGTTGCAAGGGCAACCTGGTCATCCTCGAAGGCCCGATCGGACAGTCCGGCCAGATCCAGCGCCTTGAAGGCAACGAAAAGGCGCTCAAGGCGTGCCCTGACGTCAAGGTTCTCGAAAAGCAGACTGCCAACTGGTCGCGCGCCGAAGCCCAGACCTTGATGGAAAACTGGCTGACGTCGCATCCGGGCCAGATCAATGGTGTCATCGGCCAGAACGACGAAATGGCGCTCGGCGCGATCGAGGCGATCAAGGCTGCAAACCTGAAGGTTGAAGACTTCGCAATCGCCGGCGTCGACGGCGTCACCGATGCCATCAATGCCGTCAAGCGTGGCGAAATGGCATCGATCCTGCAGGATGCAAACGCACAGGCACAGGGCGCGCTCGACGTCGCCATCAAGGCCGCGAACAAGGATGCCAAGCCGGAATCGGCGATCTGGACCCAGTATCCCGAAATGAAGTGGGAAGACGGCGCCTCCAAGGACTACCTCGTTCCCTGGACGCCGGTCACCAAGGAAAATGCCGACAAGCTGCTCGAATCCCGCAAGTAACGAACGCAAAGCCAGGGCGGGCAACATGCCGCCCTGGCCTCCACATCGCAAGGGCTTGAAGAGATGACAGACACTGCACCCCAAATTGACCTCAACTTCCCGCTGACAGGCAAGATCGCCGTCGTGACTGGCGCCGCATCCGGGATCGGCTCGGCGATCTCCGACGCGCTGACGGCAAAAGGCGCCACGGTGGCCGTACTCGATATCAATGCCGATATCGCCGCTGCCAAGGCGGCCGCGCTCGGTGGCGGTGCCAAATCTTTCGTCTGTGACGTCTCCCAGCCAGACTCTGTCAATCGCGCCATATCGGATGTCGTCGCAGCATTCGGCCGCATCGACATTGCCGTCAACAGCGCGGGCGTTGTCTTCCTGGCGCCAGCCGAAGATCTGTCGCTCGACTATTGGGACAAGACGATCAATATCAATCTCAAGGGCAGTTTTCTCGTTACCCAAGCCGTCGGCCGCGCCATGATCGCTGCAGGACAAGGCGGCAAGATCATCAATCTTGCGTCGCAGGCGGGCACCGTCGCGATCGAGGAGCATGTCGCCTACTGCGCCTCGAAATTCGGTGTGATCGGCATGTCGAAGACCTTCGCTGCCGAATGGGGCAAATACGGCATCACAGTCAACACCATCTCACCGACCGTGGTCCTGACCGAGCTCGGCAAGAAGGCCTGGGCTGGTGAAAAGGGAGAGGCCGCTAAGAAGCGCATTCCCACCGGTCGTTTCGCCTATCCCGAAGAGATCGCTGCCGCTGCCGTTTTCCTGGTTTCGGATGGCGCCAACATGATCAACGGCGCCGATCTCCTGATCGATGGCGGCTACACAATTCTCTGAGCCGAAGCGCCAGGACATTTTCAAGGAGACTTCATGCAACGCTTCGTCAACAATCCCGACCTCGTCGTCGAGGATACAGTCAAGGGCTTCATCAAAGCCCATTCCGATATCGTGCGCCTTGCCGAGAACCCGCGTGTGGTTGTCGCCAAGGATGCACCGGTGAGCGGCAAAGTCGGCGTTATCACCGGAGGCGGCTCCGGCCACGAGCCTGGCTTCATGGGCTACACCGGCAAGAACATGCTGGATGCCGTTGCCGTTGGCGAACTGTTTTCTTCGCCGACTGCCAAGAGCTTTCATGACGCCATCCGTGCGGCTGACGGCGGGGCAGGCGTGGTCTGCCTCTACGGCAATTATGCCGGCGACAACATGAACGTGAAGATGGCGACAAAGCTCGCCACCAAGGACGGTATCGAGGTCGCAACCGTCGTTGCCAATGACGACGTCTGCTCCGCACCGCTGTCGGAGCGCGAAAAGCGTCGCGGTGTTGCCGGCGAGATCTTCATGTGGAAGATCGGAAGCGCCAAGGCCACGCAGGGCGGAAGTCTCGAAGAGGTTCGAGCGGCCGCACAAAAGGCGATCGACAACTGCCGGTCGATCGGCGTCGGCCTCGGGCCGTGCACCCTGCCGGCTGTCGGCCATCCTAATTTCCAGATCGAGCCGGGTACTATGGAAGTTGGTATCGGCCATCACGGGGAGCCCGGTGTGCGCGTCGAGCCACTCAAGCAAGCGGCAGATGTGGCCAGGGACATGTGCAAAATCGTTCTGGATGATCACAATCTTCCTGCTGGAACCGAGGTTGCCGTTCTGGTCTCGGGACTGGGTGCGACACCGCTCAACGAACTTTACATTCTCAACGACACAATCGAGAGCGAGATCACCGGTCGCGGCCTCGTCGTCTACAAGACCTATGTCGGGAACTACTTCACATCGCTTGAAATGGTCGGCGCCACATTGACGGTCTTTGCGCTCGATGCCGAGACCAAGCCGCTTCTCGACCTCGAAACGTCCTGCACAATCTTGCTCTGAGGAACGCTGACATGCAAACTTTCAAGAACGCCTCGGCGGGCGCCATCGTCCTTTCGCTGGCAGAGCGCATCATCGAAAATCGGGCCTACCTCAGCGAGATCGACGGCAAGATCGGTGATGGTGACCACGGGGTCAACATGGCCAAGGGTTTTGGAATGGCAGCCGAACGCCTGAAGGGGCAGGATGCCTCGCTCAGTGTAGCCTTCGAGACCCTCGGAACGTTGCTGATGACAGAGATCGGCGGTTCAATGGGCCCGCTTTATGGTGTCATGTTCACCGAATTCGGTGAGACGCTCGAAGGCAAGGACACTGTGGACGCCAGGCTGTTCAGCCAGATGCTCCACGCAGGGCTGGATGGTGTCCAGTCGATCGGGTCGGCCAAGGTCGGCGACAAGACGCTGATTGACGCCTTCGTCCCCGCGGTGAATGCTTTCGACGAGGCCACGGCATCCGGAAAGTCCTTCGCCCAGGCACTGACCGCGCTGACTGAAACCGCCGAAAAGGGGCGCGATTCGACGATCGACCTGGTCGCGAAAATTGGCCGCGCCAGCCGTCTCGGTGAGCGGTCGCTCGGCATTTTGGACGCCGGCGCCACTTCCTGTGCACTCATTTTGAGCGAAATCTCGATCGGCGTCTCCTCCCGGCTGGAAGGCGTTTGATCTTCCCTGTTGTCTCCCAAGACGGCGCGGCCTGTCTGATCGCGGCAGGCCGCGCACCACGCGGTTGCAAACAGGTCGCATTGGCGGCATCTTCCCGGCACATGTAAGCGGGAGTTCATTCCACGGTGGCAACGGTTAAGACACAGCAGGCGAGAAAGGCTGGCCCAGGCAAAAGCGACCTCGCTCAGGCACCTGATGCGATGCCTTTGCGCTACGGCGACGACCCTTATGTCTGGGCGTGCTGGCTCTATTACGAAGACGGTCTGACCCAAGGCGATATCGCCGACGTCATGGGCATATCTCGTGCGACCGTGAACAGCTATCTAGCCGAGGCGCGAGATCGCGGCATCGTCAACATCACCATTGAGCCGGCCCGGCTTGCATCACTGACGGTAGCTCAAGCACTCAAGAGACACTTCGGCCTTGCCGATTGTCTCGTCGTTCCAAGTGAAGATACCGCCAGGCCGTTGATCGACAGGATAGGTGTCGCAGGTGGGCAGGCGCTTCATAGATTGATCAAGTCGGGTGATACGATCGCGGTCTCATGGGGGCGCACGGTCCTGGCGATCAGCGAGCGCGCCGAGGTTCCGGGTTTGCAGGATGTCACCGTCGTGCAAGCAACCGGCGGGACGCGCGCGAGTTTCGCCTATACGCCAGAGCTCTGCGCATCGGCGTTGGCCGATGCCGTCAATGGAAAGCTGATCAATATTTCAGCGCCTGCCATTGTTTCGTCAACCGCAGTGAAAGAGGCCTTTTTGCAGGAGCCTCTCATCGAGAGCCAGTTCGACGTGCTCGCGCGCGCAAACAAGGCGCTGTTCGGCATTTCGTCGCTGCGTCCTAATTCCACCATCCACACCAGTGGCTTTTTTGAATCCGTGCCCCTGCAGGAGTATCTTGCCAAAGGTGCCGTCGGCGTCGTGGCTGGTCGCTTTATCGACGGACATGGTCGCCCAATCGCAGGTCCGCTCGATGAGCGGACAATCGGCATTTCCCTCGATATGCTGAAGAACATCAATCTGCGCATCGCTGCTGCGGGTGGCTTCGACAAGGTACCGGCCATTCTCGCTGCGTTGCGCGGCGGCTATGTGAACGTATTGATTACGGATGCTGCGACCGGCCGCGGCATATTGAATGCTGATGGCGTAACCGATATCGACCAGCGATCGTCGCAACGCCTGCGGCCCGATAATCAGGCACCGCTGCCATCGTCCACACGCACGCGCGTGAAGAAGTTCCTGAACGATCCCGACAAGATCGTCGAAGAGATGCTCGATGGCGTGGTACGCGCGCATCGCAAATATTTGTCGCCGATCGACAAGTCGAACCGGGCCCTTGTCGCTCGCGACGGGCCAAGACCGGGAAAGGTCGGTCTGGTTATTGGCGGCGGCTCCGGACACGAGCCAGGATTCCTCGGCTATGTCGGCAAGGGGCTCGCCGATGCCGTATCGATCGGAAACATCTTCTCCTCACCCCCTCCCTTGCCCATCCTCCATTGCGCGCAGGCAGCATCTGGAGGGGCCGGCGTTCTTTTCGTCTACGGCAACTATGCAGGCGACGTGATGAATTTCGAGATGGCTGCGGAGATGGCAGAAAGTGCCGGAATTCCAATTCGAACGGTTCTGACCACCGACGACATCACCTCTTCACCCCTCGAGGATCGAGATGGCCGTCGCGGCGTGGCAGGCAACTTCTTCATCTTTAAGATCGCCGGAGCCGCCTGCGATCGCGGTCTCCCACTCGATCTTTGCGAAGCTGTGACCCGCAAAGCCAATATGCAGACGTACACGGTCGGCGTGGCGCTCGAGGCGTGTTCGATGCCGCAGACCCAGCGCCCCAATTTCGAGATCGGGGCAGACGACATTGAGTTTGGCATGGGTATCCATGGTGAGCCGGGCGTTATTCGCGAAAAAATGATCAGCGCCGACGAGATCGTCGACAGAGTGATGGACCGGATCCTTGCCGAGATGAACGCGGCCGAAGGCAGTCGAGTTGCTGTCCTCGTAAATTCGTTCGGGGCTACCCCTATGATGGAGCTCTACGTCCTCTTCAGGCGCGTCGAGCAGCGTTTGAGCGCCAGGGGTATTGCCATCGAGGCGAACTGGATTGGGCACTACTGTACGTCACTCGACATGGCCGGAGCTTCGATTTCCATCATGGAGCTTGATCAGGAACTGACGGAACTCCTGCACCATCCATGCGACACCGCAGTCCTAACGATAAAATAAGACAACGAGATACGTTCGGCGCCTAGACGAGCGTGCCTTGATAGTGGGAGGGCAATCAATGCAAGAGAATGATGCGCGCAAACTCAACCAGATGTTCAACCGGATATCGAACCTGATTGCCGCCGAAAAGGACTATCTGACCGAACTGGACGGCGCGATCGGTGATGCCGACCATGGTATCACAATGATGCTCGGGTTTGGCGCCGTGGCCAGTGAGCTGGCACGATCCGATTTCGAAGACATGCTTCCGTCAGCCGTGATGACCACAGCCGCGTCCGTGTTCCTCAACGCCGTCGGGGCGTCGACCGGACCGTTATATGCGACGGCCTTCCTGCGTGCGGCAAAGACGCTTGAAGCGCGCCAGTCTCTTGATGCCGCCGGCCAGGTCGCTCTGTTGCAAGCGATAACCGTTGGAATACAGGAGCGCGGGAAGGGACAGCGCGGCGACAAGACAATGCTCGACACCTGGATCCCCGCGGCAGAGGCCGGCGTCGCAGCTCTGGAGCGTGAAAGCGGACCTGGCGAACTCTGGCGCGATATCACGGCCGCGGGCGAAAGCGGCGCTTCAGCCACACGTTCGATGGTCGCGGTACGCGGCCGCGCCGCTCGTCTTGGGGAGCGCTCACTCGGTCATGTCGACCCCGGGGCCGCGTCTGCGGTCCTCATTTTGAAGGCTATGGCAGAGGTTTTCGCTGTTTGAGAGTTTCCTTTGAGGTCCCTCAATCTCCTTCAGTTGGAATTTTCACGAAATCGAAATGCGCAAGCGGTCATGAAGCGCCGTCACACTAGCCTACGGGATTGGCTGCTGCGACGGTTCGACCAGGCGGTCCGGGGAAGGGCGGACTGGTGCGCGACTGCAAGCTTCTCGAATTTTTGACAGGCGGGCTGCATTTTCTTGTCCGTGCGGAAAGCGCCCGGTGCTCAATCATCGCGCAGGGAGGCGGCACCGGCGGCGATCATGACAATGATCGCGTCGAGTTCTTCTCCCAACCGTTCCGGCGGCAGACCGACGAAACGAGCCTCCAGGGTTATGCTGATGATGCCGTGAACTGCGCCGAACAGGGTCCTTGCGCGCACGGCGCGATCTTCAATGCTCATCTCGGGTTGGAGCTGCGACAAGGGCTCGGCAATCAGGCTCAACAGGAAGAGATGTTCATCGAGATGCCATTGCGGTGAAGGCGTGTCTTCGGGGGGATAGTGCTCGAACAGAGCTTTCCACAGATTGCGGTTGGACATGGCAAACCTCAGATAGCCTTGCGCCAGACCACGCAGCCGGTCGGTAGGTGACCCTGTCCTCACTTGCGCCGACTCCAAGGACTGCTCAAGCGCCTTCAGCGTCGTTGAATTCACATGGATGATAAGGTCGCTGAGATCATTGAAGGCACTATACAGGCCGCCCAGCGCGCAGCCGGCATCCTGGGTCACGTCGCGGGCACGCAAGTTCGCCAGACCGTCGCGTTCTATGCGATCGCGCGCTGCCTCAAGCAGCCTTGCTTTCAGATCTTCCCGCTTTTCTTCCCGCCTTCCCATCATTGCTCTCCAAAATAATTGAACATCGTTCAAAATATTTCTTGAACGTCGTTCAGGGTTGTGCGACACATCTATTCGTGAACAACGTTCATAAACGGGAGAGGCCAGATGTTCAACCTAATTGCAACGCTCCTGCGCGCAAGAGCGCACGACGCCGAGCAGATGCTCACCGACACGCATGCAGCGCCGCTGCTTGCTCAGCAGATACGCGATAGCGCCCGAGCCATTCAGTCCGCCCGGCTTGCACTGGCCGTCGCTATCGCCCAGAACGAAAAGGAACACAGCCAGCACGCGGTGATCGTGTCACGGATTGCCGATCTGGAGGAGCGTACGCTGGCAGCCCTTTCCAAGGGCAATGACAGCCTCGCCCGGGAAGCCGCCGACACAATCGCCTTTTTCGAAGCGGAGCGCGCAGCCTGCGAACAGGCACAGGCACAGTTCACCACGGCCATTACCAAGCTCAGGCAAACAGTCCGCTCCTGTGAAGGGCGCCTGACGGACTTGCAACGCGGCGAACGGCTGGCGCGCGCAACACATGCTGCCCAGAAGATCGATCACGCAGCGGCCGGCACCAGCCTCGCCACGCTTGATGATGCCGAACGGACGCTCGAACGTCTTCGCGACCGTCAGAAACAGACAGACATGGTTTCTACTGCGCTCAAGCAGATGGAGGCTCCGGCGCGGTGCGCCGATCTGACCGAACGACTGGCTGAAGCTGGATGCGGAGCGCCGCTGCGATCCTGCGCCGACGACGTGCTGGCACGCCTACGCGCGCGGCTGGAAGCCAACGCCTGAACTTTCCACCTCAATTCTCACAAGGGATCAGAACCATGAACGACAGTTTTCAAAAACATTCGCAAAGCTGGGTCAGCTTCTCCTACATTTCTTTTGGTGCCGCAGCATTCATGCTCGCGCTCGGGCTGTGGATGATGCCACTCGACTTGTGGGGCAAGGGATATCTCGCCATGGGCATCGTGATGCTGGTCCAGACGACGGTCAACATCACCAAGACTTTGCGTGACAATTCGGAATCGGAAAAGCTGATCCGCAAGATCGAAGATGCCAAGACCGAAAAGCTGCTGGTTAAGTTCAATCGCGACAGCGACAGTTAAACCTCGTTAACGACGTCACGGAGTTATTCGGGTTCTCAACGATTGCCTAATAACTCCGTGGTTTTCCTGCCGTGATCCAAAAGGAAAGCCCCAATGCACGACAGCCTGATGAAATCGAGGAAATTCGCGCCGTTGTTCTGGACGCAATTCCTCTCCGCCTTCAACGACAACTTCCTCAAACAGACGCTGATCTTCCTGATCCTGGCGACGATGGCGGCCGATGGTGCAGCCCTTGTGACCCTGGCCGGCGGTATTTTCATCGTGCCCTTCCTTGCCCTGTCAGCACTTGGCGGCGAACTTGCCGACAAGCACGACAAGGCGCAGATGGCGTCGCGGCTGAAATTTGCCGAAATCGGCGTTGCCGCCCTCTCCGTTGTCGGCATCGCCTTCTCGTCGATCTCCGTTCTCATGGTTGCGCTGTTCGGCTTCGGCGTCATCTCTGCGCTGTTCGGGCCGATCAAATACGGCATCCTGCCAGATCTTCTCGAAACCGCGGAGCTTCCCAAGGCCAACGCCTGGATTGAAGGCGGAACTTTTATCGCCATCCTGACAGGTACGATCGTTGCCGCGCTAGCCTTTGCTAAGGGCGACAACGTGTGGGTGTTCGGCCCGATGATGATGGCGCTTTCGATCCTATGCTGGCTTTCGGCGCGCATGATCCCGCGCATCGGCCCACAGGCTCCGTCACTCGTTGTTGACAAGAACCTGTTGCGATCCAGCATGACACTCGTCAAGGAACTGGGTGAGGACGCCCGGGTCTTGCGATCCGCCCTGATGAATTGCTGGTTCTGGTTTGTCGGTGCCTTCATTATGTCCATGCTGCCGATCATGGTCACCGAAATCCTCGGCGGTTCGGAACTCGTTGTGCCTGCCTATCTAGCGATCTTCGCGATTTCAATTGCCGTTGGCTCGGCGGTTGCCGGCTGGATGTCGGCGGGACGCATCGTGCTTCTGCCAGCGCCTGTCGGCACGGCCATCGTCGCGCTGTTCGGGGTTGATCTTGCTTGGAACCTGTGGGGCCTGCAGTCGACCGCGCACGCTGAAACGATCCTGGAGTTCTTCGCCGGTCAGAACACGATCCGGGTGGCGGCCGATCTAGCCGGCATGGCCATTGGCGGTGCGTTCCTCGCCGTTCCTACCTTTGCCGCCATGCAGACTTGGGCGGATGAAAAGCGCCGAGCCCGCGTCATCGGTGGTGCCAACGTGCTGTCAGCCCTATTCATCACTCTGGGGCTGGCCCTGGTCGCGATCCTGCAGGCGATCGGTGTTTCCGTACCAATGATCGTCCTTGGTCTGTCCATCATCAACTTCGGTGTCGCCTGGTTGATGCTGCGATCGCTGCCGACCAACCCATTCCGCGACTTCATCTCGATCCTCTTTCGCGCCTTCATGCGTCTGGAAGTCGAGGGCCTTGAAAACATCCGCAAGGCCGGCCGCGCGCCGATCATCGCGCTTAATCACGTGAGCTTCCTGGACGGCGCGCTGGCGCTTGCCATCACCGAAGATGAACCGGTCTTTGCCGTCGACTACAAGATCGCTCAGGCATGGTGGGTTCGGCCGTTCCTGAAAATGTGCAGGTTTCTGCCACTCGATCCAACCAAGCCGATGGCGACCCGCTCGCTCATCAAGGTCGTCCAAGACGGTAGTGCCATCGGCATTTTCCCGGAAGGCCGTTTGACGGTTACCGGTACGCTGATGAAAGTCTATGACGGCGCTGCCATGGTTGCCGACAAAACAGGCTCGATGATCGTGCCCGTGCGCATCGACGGTCTGGAGAGAAGCTATTTCTCAAGGCTTTCGGCCGGCCAGGTGCGTCGCCGGCTCTTCCCCAAGGTCAAGGTGACAATCCTTGAGCCGGTGCGCCTTGAAATTCCGGACGATCTAAAGGGGCGCAAGCGCCGTGTTGCCGCCGGTGCAAGCCTATACAAGATCATGTCGACGCTTCTGTTCAAGACGACCAACACCAACCTGACCGTGCTGGAGCGCATCATCGAGACCGCCCAGGAACGCGGAGGCAGCAAGCTTGCCGTAGAGGACCCGATCAGTGGCCCGCTCTCTTACAGCAAGTTGCTGACAGGTGCCGCCGTTCTCGGTGCGAAGTTCAAAAAGATGTTCCCCGGCGAAAAGACCCTTGGTGTGATGCTGCCGAATGCCAATGGCACCGCAGCAACCGTCCTCGGCGTCATGTCTGCAGGCAAAGTTCCCGCCATGCTGAATTTCACCGCCGGTGCAGCCAACATTCTCTCTGCCTGCAAGGCGGCTGAGGTGAAACATGTGCTTTGCTCGCGCGCATTCGTCACGCAAGGCAAGCTTGGCCCGATCATTGCCGAGCTGGAAAAAGAGGTGACCCTTGTGTGGCTGGACGATCTGCGCCAGACGATCACCACCGTCGAGAAGATCGTCGGACTTCTACGACGTTACAAGCCGCTGGCGAGACAGTCGCCACAAGACACCGCCGTCATCCTTTTCACATCCGGCTCGGAAGGTGCCCCCAAGGGCGTTGTGCTGACCCATCGCAACATCCTGTCGAACGCTGCCCAGGCGGCCGCGCGCATCGATTTCCACTCTGGCGACAAGGTTTTCAACATCCTGCCGGTCTTCCATTCCTTCGGCCTCACCGCCGGAACAGTTCTCCCACTGGTCGCCGGAGTGCCTGTCTATTTCTATCCGTCACCGCTCCACTACCGCATTGTGCCGGAACTCATCTACACATCGAATGCAACGATCATTTTCGGCACCGATACGTTCCTGAACGGCTACGCGCGCACGGCCCATCCATATGATTTCCGGTCGATCCGCTACATTTTCTCCGGGGCCGAACCGGTCAAGGCATCAACGCGCGAGACCTATATGGAGAAATTTGGACTGCGTATCCTTGAAGGTTACGGAGTAACCGAAACCGCGCCGATCATTTCGCTCAACACCCCGATGTTCAACCGCTCGGGCACTGTTGGCAAGATCATGCCGGGTATGGAATGGAGGCTTGATCCGGTTCCCGGCATCGATGAAGGCGGCCGCCTGTTCATCCGCGGCGCAAATGTCATGGCCGGGTACCTCAAGGCTGAAAATCCCGGCGTGATCGAACCGCTCACAGACGGCTGGCATGACACCGGCGATATTGTGACAATCGATGAGGATGGCTTTGTCACTATCCGGGGCCGAGCCAAACGTTTTGCCAAGATCGGCGGTGAGATGGTGTCACTGGCGGCGGTGGAGGCCCTCGCTGGTCAGCTTTGGCCCGGCAACCTTTCGGTTGTCTCATCCATTCCTGACGCCAAGAAGGGCGAGCGTCTCATCCTTCTGACCGATGCACCGAGTGCCACTCGCGCTGAGTTCGCAAGCTTTGCCAAGGCCAAAGGCGCGATGGACATGATGGTTCCGGCCGAAGTGAATGTCGGCACGGTGCCGGTCCTGGGTTCGGGTAAGATCGACTTCGTTGCCGCAAGAAAACTCGCACTGTCGGGGCAGCCGTCTCTGGATGCCGCGTAGAAAGGTGCGGGCACGCGAACGGCGGTCGACGACTGCCGTTCACGTGCTGCAAGGTGGTGGCGCTCGCAGACCTTCATGCTCCGCTTTCAAAGGTGTTCTTCCGCCGGCGCGCTAGCGCATGGAATAACCGCCGTCATTGTAGAGCACAGAACCGGTCATGTTACCGTTGTCGAGGAGGAAAAGTGCGGCGTCGACTGCTTGATCGGTCGTTCCAACCTGTCCGGTCAGGGTGAGAGCGCCCCATTGATCGAATACGGCGTCCCGCAGGGCCGCATCTCGGTTGCGCCACAGGTCACTGTCGATGGTGCCCGGCGACAGGCAGTTGACCCTTTTGGGGCGAAGCTCCATCGCAAGTGCCCTGGTCAGGCCTTCGATCGCGGCATTGCATGCCGCATAGGCCGGGTTGCCAATCGGCCGAACCGAGGCCGCACCTGACATTAGTACGATAGACGCGTCGTCTGCCAAATGTGGAAGTGCAGCATGCACGGCCCAATATTGTCCCCAGAACTTGGTTCGAAATGGACTTTCCGCGGTCGCTTCGTCGGCCTCCCGAAAGCTGGCGGTTTGGTACGACGCTCCCGGCGTAAACAATCCAGCCAGATCCTGCAGGCCTGCGAAGAACGATACCAGTGTGTCGCGCTGTTCGATATCAACTTGGCGGGTGATCACATCGGCACCGAGCGCTTTTGCCGCGTGTTGAAGTCTCTCGGTCGAGCGAGCACCGATCAGTACACGGTCGCCTCTGTCAGACAGCTTCTTGGCAAGTCCAAATCCCATGCCGGAGCTGCCGCCAATAATTGCGTAAGTTCGATGTTTTTTCATGACGGCCGATATAATGCCGACTTCACGTTGATAACAGCGACGAGATTTCTTGACATTCGCGAAGAAAATTCGCCAATCAGTGGCATGCCAGGTATCGAGCGCACATCACCTATCCGGATCTTTCTCGCCACCTGCCGTACCGGGTCCTTTGCCGCCACCGCCCTCGAGCTGCATTTGTCATCGTCCGCCGTTGCAAAAGCCATTGCGCGCCTGGAAGCGCGCCTTGCCATCAGACTATTCGAGCGGACAACGCGTAGCCTGACAATGACACAAGAGGCGGTGCGCTACCGTAGCGCCTGCCAGCGACTGCTGGATGATCTCGACGCAACGGAAGCCGAACTTGCGGCGGCCAACACGACGCCAAGTGGATTGCTGCGGGTTACGCTACCGCCCGTTCTAGGCACCGAAGTCATTGCGCCAGCCCTGTTTGCGCTTGTCGACCGCTTTCCTTTGCTTTCGGTAGACATTGACCTCGGCATTGAGACAGTCGATCTGGTGGCCAGCCCTTTCGAGTTGGCCGTCCGGGTTGGGCAACTGCCCGACACCAACGGCCTGACGATCAGATCCCTCGGCATTCAAAGGGTCGTTCTGTGTGCATCGGCCGATTATCTGGATCAGCACGGTGTGCCGCACACGGCCGATGATCTGCGCCATCACTCGCTGATCGCGACAAGCCATCACGGCAGAACCATTCCATGGCTGCTTGGGCAAACCTTCGGCGATAGCCGGCGCTGGGCGCCGCCTGCGCGCCTTCATCTCGACGGCAGTGTCCTCACGCTCCAGGCAATCCGCTCAGGTCGAGGGATCGGATGCGTTCCCGAATGGATGGCAGCAAGCGACCTTGTATCCGGGCGCCTGCGAACGGTCCTCGGAGAGGTCGTAGACGAGCAACTACCCATTCACGCTGTGTGGCCGTCGTCGCCCGTCATGATGCCACGATTGCGTGTCGCAATCGATGCGATCGTCGGCGCCGTAAGAGACGCAGGCCTTCCGCTTCGGTAGCGCAAGTCGCGATCTCCTTTCGAACCGACCCATCGCGTCAGAACGAAATACCGGAGTGAGGTTTCAAGCCACACCCGCCGAAAGCTTCATCGAGCCGATCGACAATGTGGCGATTGCCCTTGATCCTTCCTGAAGCGGCCAGTGAACTGGCAGACTGGGCACCAAAGGCAAGTTCCGTCAACGCCTGCAGTGACAGCTCCAGTTCAGGTGTTTCCTGGCTGCGCGTCGCTCCTTCGCCAGAAACGATCCATGTCCCCGTATTTGTCGAGATAATGGGATCGGCAACCTTGAACACGATACGGGCGTCACGCCCGAATGTCCGGCCATTTAGAAACGCCTCGAGATCCAGCGGCCTTATCCAGCTTTCATCACGTAAGTCCGTCACCTGGATAGCCCTTGGATTGTCAACGACAAGCGGCAGCACATCATCGACAGGCCGCGAGGCGAGAACAACCCTGTGCACAATATCCTGAGCCAAGATGTATCCCATTAGACCTCGCCATGCATCGTCGTCATGTGCGACCACATCATCGACAACAACCGTTCTCTGACTGGAAGTGAACCAATTTTCGCTTGGTTGCACATGATAGCGGAGATAACCCCTTTCGGAGCCTTCGGCACCAATGACAACGGCATGGTGTGGGGTTGCTGCCTGGCTCGTGCGGAACGTCTGAATTGCCCACCAGGCATCCCAGCGCTCGAGCGTGGCTGCGCGCGGCGTCGGCGCCTTCTCAGCGATCCATCGGAAGAGCGGAAAGCTTTCCAGGGCGTCGACCTGCCTTATGTCAGGCCGACGTTCGAAAGGAAGTCTACCGCCGTTGACGAGGTCGACATCCTGACGAACGGACCAGGACGCAATGCCGTAGCCATACCGCCCGTAGATACGGGCGTCCGAAGCGCGCAACCCCGCAACCACAAACCCTTGTGCCTGTGCCTGGCGCAGTTGCTCGCTCAGAAGCTTTCGTGCAATTCCACGTCTGGCATGCGTCGGCGACACGCCGACATGGGTGACCGCCAGATGACTGACGCGACCGCCCCCCGGCAATGAAACCGAGGACGGATAGCCGTTCACAACACCCTGAAGTTCACCATCGACGAACCCCCCGATCGGTGACCCTCCTTCGAGATAGGAAGCCTCGGCATCCGCATTCACGCGTCCGATGTCGCCGATCCCAAGCATGGACTGTCGGAACTTTGCAAACGCCTGCCGGCGCCCCGTCGTGTCACCAAGTGCTTTCACTTCGAAATTGTACAGTCGGTCAGTCATCTCTTGCCTTCAAAATCTGCGAAAACACTTCGAACGATGAAATGTCGCAATTGCCATGCTGAGCGTTCGAACGGTGTATGCGGCAACACAGGCGAACTGCTCCTGGGTTAGACAGGCGCAAGGCGGCCACGGGACTTCAACAGCGCGGCAGCGCCCTCACCAAAATGCCAGGCTTCTTCGAGATGAGGTTGTCCAGACAAGATGAAGTGGTCGAAGCCAGCATTGTGATAGTCCTCGATGAGGTCTGCGACCTGTTCATGGCTTCCCACCAGTGCAGTTCCGGCACCTCCGCGAACAAGACCGTAGCCAGACCAGACACCCGGGTGGATCTGAAGTTCCCGCGCCGACTTCGGCACGCCATCGCGCTCGGCGTGTAGTGCCGACATGTTGCCTTGTCCAACCGATTCCGACTTGGCAGCGAGGTCTCGCGCCTTGGCGACCTGATCGGGAGAGATCCACGAAAGAAGCTTGTCGGCAACCGCCCAGGCTTCGCCTTCAGTATCCCGCGAGATCACGTGCAGGCGCACACCGAACTTCAAGTCACGGCCTTTGGCAGCAGCCTGAGCCTTGAGCCTGATAATGTTGTCAGCTTCCAGTGACGGCTGACGTCCCCATACAAGGTAGACATCGGCGTGGGACGTGGCGACTTCGGTTGCGGCGGTGCTGGCGCCGCCAAAGAAGATGTCAGGCAGTCCGAACGGGGTGGCGTTGATCCGGGCCTGCCTGATGTCGTAATGCCTGCCCTTGAACGAGAAGGGCTCGGCCTGACTCTCGTCTGTCACACCGCGGAGTACCTCGATAAACTCCGCCGTCCGTTCGTATCGCGCGTCATGGTCGAGATGATCACCAAACCGCGCCTGCTCGAAGCGATCGCCACCAGTGACCACGTTCAGCAGCAATCGGCCATCTGTCAGCCGTTGGAACGTCGCCGCCTGATGCGCGACGAGCGTCGGCGAAATTAAACCGGGTCGGAACGCCACAAGGAATTTCAGTCGCGTGGTTTCCCGCGACAAGGCCGCCGTTGCGATCCATGCATCCTCGCACCATGTCCCGGTTGGCGTCAGGACCGCATGAAAAGGCTGCGCTTCTGCAGCGCGAGCAACTTCGCCGAGATAAGAAAGTGTCGGCGGACGGAAGCCTCCGGCAATCTCAATTACATGGCTATCGGCGCCTGAGCCGGTCAGTCCACGACTATCACCGTTCGTGGGAAGGTACCAGTGGAGTTGGATGCGCCCGCTCACAGCTTTGCCTCCTCGCGGCAGAGGATAGGCAGCGACAAGTGAGTTTCGTTCGTTTTCATACAAAGTCTCGTTGTGCAAAGGGTTGAGGCTGGATCTCAGCCGTGTGTCTTCCAGGAATGGAGGCGATCAGAGCGCGGGCGTAATCTGACGCCGGCTGACCGATAATCTGGCTCGTCGGCGCCATCTCGACGACCCTGCCACCCTGCATCACCGCGATCCGATGGGCGACTGAAACCGCGACCCTTAGATCGTGTGTGATAAACAGCATAGAAAGGCCCAGATCGCGCTGCAGCTCCGACAAGAGCACCAGAATTTGGGCTTGAACCGAGACGTCAAGGGCAGAAACGGGTTCATCAGCGACCAGCAGTCTCGGTCGGAGCATAAGTGCGCGCGCCAAGGCAATGCGTTGGCGCTGCCCGCCCGAAAAGGCGTGCGGCTTGCGATCGGCCGCAGCCGGATCGATGCCCACCCTGCCAAGCAGTTCCACCATGCGCGCCTCTGCCTCAGCCCTGGTGGCACCCAGGTTGATTGCTGGCTCCGTGAGCACTCGTCTTATGCTGTGCCGCGGATTTAGAGACGATTGCGGATCCTGGAACACCATCTGGACGAGAGGGCGCCGCTCGCGCGTAAACAGATCCTCGGCACAGGTGATCTCCTCGCCCAAGAAATGGAACTTCCCGTCATCACGCTCCAGGAGGCCCGTTATGATTTGGCCAAGCGTCGACTTGCCCGAACCGCTTTCGCCCACAAGTGCCAGTGTTTCACCCTGCCGCAGCACAAGATCGACGCCGTCAAGCGCCGGAGCGACGGTTCTCGTCTGTCCGAACACTCGGCGCCTTTTCTTATGCCGCTTGCTGACCTGTCCAAGGTCAAGGATGATCGGGCCTTTGACCTCGTCTTGCGGTGGCGCGCTGTCGATGTCTGGTACAGCAGCGAGAAGTCGACGCGTGTAAGGTTGTTGTGGCGAGGTGAGGAGTGGAACAGCAGCACCCGTCTCGACGATCTGGCCATTCTGCATGACAACGATACGGTCGGCGATATCGCGGACAACTCCAAAGTCGTGTGTGATAAACAGGACGGCAAGACCACGCTCGGCCCGCAATTCGAGGATGAGCTTCAGGATTTCGGACTGCGTCGTGACATCAAGCGCAGTTGTCGGTTCGTCGGCGATTAACAGTTCAGGCTCGCAAGCGATCGCCATGGCAATCGCGACCCGCTGACGCTGTCCTCCGGACAATTCATGCGGATACCTACCGCCAATTTCTTCGGGATCGGGCAGACGCATCGATCGAAAGAGCGACGCAATCTTGTCGGCCGATCCGTCGCGTCCATGTGCCTGCAGTGTCTCGCGAACCTGCCTTGCGATGGTCAACAGCGGGTTGAGAGCCGTCATCGGCTCCTGGAAAACATAGCCAATACGCGCGCCCCGAAGTCGGCGCAGTTGAGCCTCGTTCATCGTCAAGACATCGTGACCATCGAATGTCAGCGAACCATTGGTTGCCTGCAGCGCATTGCCCGGCAACAGGCCCGATATCGCCGAAGCAAGTACAGACTTGCCGGACCCGCTCTCGCCGACGATGCAAACCACTTCGCCGCGACCGATCGAGAGCGATACGTTGGCGACGGCGAGAGATCGGTCCGACCCCGCAGGCAACGAGATGTTCAGGCCATCGATTGAAAGGAGTGGTTTCGGCTGATGTGCCATAGTTACCTTCTTCCCGGCCGCTTCGGATCAAGCAGGCGTTCCAGCCCATCACCGACAAGGTTGAAGGCGAGTACGGTCGCGAATATCGCCAGGCCGGGCAAGGTGGACAGCCACCAATTCACGCTAAACGATGATCGCCCGGATCCGAGAAGGAAGCCCCACGAGACGGCGTCGCGATTTCCCAGCCCGAGAAAGCTGATGCCAGATTCGATCATCACGGCTGCGGCAACAAGCAGCGATGCCTGGACCACGAGTTGGGGAAGGATGTGTGGCAGGACGTGAAGCAGGACGATCCGACCGTGCGACAGTCCGCTCACTCTTGCCGCTCGAACCCAGTCGAGACGGCGGATTAACAGCACCTCGGCGCGCACAATGCGCACGATCGGCGGCCAGGAGATCAACGCAATTGCGAACACGACCGTCCAACGCGTCGGAGACAGGATTGCGACAACCATGATTGTCAGCAAAAATCCGGGAATCGTTTGGAAGAATTCAGTGAGCCGAACGATCAACTCGTCGATGATGTTGCCGAAATATCCGGCCAGTAAACCCAAGGCAGCGCCAAGGGTGACAGCAAAGACGACGACGCTCAATGCCACTGCAAGTGTCGCGCGGCTACCATGCACAAGTCCGGCAGCAAGATCCCGGCCCAACATATCTGTTCCAGCCGGAAATCCGGGAGAGAGAGGTGGCAGATTTGGCCGTGCCACCATTCGCCACGGATCGCCGGGATAAAGAACATCTGCGAAAATCACGAGCGCTAAAAGCGCGGCAAGGATCACAAGGCCGACGAGGACGGACGGTTTCAACAAAGGGTGGCCTGGCCGCATAATCACGATGTTGCCTCCCTGTCGAGTCGCGGATCGATCATCCGGTAGGCGGCGTCGGCGACAAGATTTGCGAGAATGACGCCACACGACGAGACGATGAAGACGGCTAGCAGAACATTGTAGTCCCGACTGGCCAAAGCATCGAAAGCGAGTCTTCCAATGCCGGGCCAGGCGAACACTGTTTCAACGAGTATGGAGCCGCCAATAAGCTGGCCTGCCTGAAGGGAGGCAAGGGTTATGGTCGGGAGCAGGGCATTTCGAAGCAGGTGGTCTCGCCAGATGCGAAAGGGTGAAAGCCCCTTTGCCCGAGCCGTGCGGACAAAATCCATGCCGGAAACCTGCAAAAGGGCGGTACGTGCCACTCTAGCGTGGATTGCCATGTAAAAAAGGCCGAGTGTCAGGACCGGCAGAACCATGTGGGATGCGCGATCGCAGAACGCCGCCCATCCACCTTTCGCGGCAATGGCCGCTGTCTCTAAACCGTAAGAGGGGAACCAGCCGAGCTTGACTGCGAAGATGATGATGAAGACGAGGCCAACCCAGAACATCGGCATCGCGAAGAACGCCACCGATATCATGGTGATCAAGCCGTCGAGCGCCGATCCTGGCCTGCGAGAGGCCAGAGCACCGAGGGTCACGCCAACTACCACGGAAAAGATAAACCCGCTCACCGTCAAGAGCAACGTTGCCGGAACCTTCTCGAGAACGATATCGATGACCGGTCGCTGATCGCGATAAGACAGGCCGAAGTCCAGCGTCACGACACTCTTGAGATAGTGCCACAGCTGCAGGTATACCGGCCCGTCCAATCCGAGGTGTCGACGCAGTTCATCGACGAAGGCCGGATCGCTGCCACCTTGATCACCCGCCAAGATCAGCGCCGGATCACCCGGTGCAAGCCGAAGGATCAGGAAACTGAAGATGACGACGCAAGTGAGTGTTACGAAGGCCTTGAAAAGCCGCAGCGCCGCGCTCGACACTGTCAGTCTTATTTGACCTTTAAAGGACCTGAACAGCACCATGACCACTACTTTTTCAGCCAAACGGAAGCAAAGTTGTCGTCGGTACCGAGCGCGGTCGTGACGAGGTCCTGAACTTTTTCACGGTAAAGCGTGGGAAACACGATATCGTGGGTCCACACCATCGGCACGTCGCGCGACAGTATCTTCTGGACGGTCGAATAGATTTCCTTGCGCTTGGCGACGTCGGGTTCGTGCGCCCCCTGGTCTAGAAGCGCATCGATCTCGGGGTTGGAGTAGCCGTTGACATTGCCACCAGTACTGCCCGCATTGTCGCCCTTGACGGTTTTGTACGCGTAGGAAATCCCGATGCCTGGATCTGCCGTCGTATAGACGAAATTCTGGGCGAGGTCGTAATCGAAAGTGGTAAGGCGCTTGAACCATCCAGCCACATCCACGGACTGGATTTCCACCTTGACACCGACTGCAGCCAGCGCCTCGCGCAAGTATTCGGCCTGGCGCGACCAGATCTCTCCATAGGGCAGGGGTACAAGCTTCAGGGCAAATCTGGTCCCATCGGCGCCAATCTTATATCCGGCTTCGTCCAGCAGGGCCGCGGCCTTTTGTGGATCATAGGGATAGACCGTCTCGACGCTCGTATCCTTGTAAGCAGACACTCGTGAAAAAGGCCCATTGATCGGCTTGCCGTATCCGGCAAAGATCGTGTTGATGATAAAGTCACGATCAATCGCCTGAGTGATCGCCTGGCGAACCTTCTGATTTGCAAGGATAGGGTTGCGGTTGTTGAGATGGACGTAGCCGATCGGCTGTAGGAACTCCCAGCCATCCTCGCTCGACTTCACGCCATCGAGTGCCCCCAGGCGAGGAATGTCGAAATTCTCCACGTCGCCGGACCGAAGGACATCCACCTGACCTGTTTCGAAGGCGATCGACCGGGAATTCGCATCCGGCACGATCTGAAAGTCGATCTCGTCGAGATATGGCTTGCCTTCATCCCAGTACCTGTCGTTTCGCACGAGACGAATGATGCTGCCCTTTTTCCACTCGGCGAACTTGAATGGGCCCGTCCCGATGAACTCCTTGTTTGCCGGCGCATTGCGATAGTCTGTCGTACCGACGTATTTGTGGGCCGGCACGATCGCGACGTTGAGCGACCACAGGAATGCCGGGTAAGGCGCTTTCAGGACGAACACGACCGTCAGATCGTCCGGCGTCTCGATCCGCTCGATCTCCGCTCTCAAATCCCTTGAACGTGCATGCTGCACGGGTAGAAAGTCGCCAAGGCTGAAGGCGACGTCCTTGGATGTGAATGGCTCGCCATCGTGCCAGGTGACGCCGGGGCGAAGCTTGAATGTGTAGGTCTTTCCATCTGTTGAGATCGTCCAGCTGACTGCAAGCCGCGCAGTGGGCTGAACATCCTTTGCCGAGTACCCGAGCAGGGAATCATAGATCTTGTCGCCGACGAAAGTCGCGGGACCCAGCCGGTTGATCCCCGGGTTGAGCGATATCGGCTCAGGCTGGACGATCAGATTGAGTGTTCCACCGCGCTCGGCTGAAAATGCGGAAGATGCAAGTATCGATACTAAGAACGCTCCGGCGACGCGAAGTGCAAATGATTTCCGAACAGGCCTGGTCACCACGGATCCCTCAATGTCTACAATTTTTGTAGATATGCTATATATCTGTGCCGAGGGCGCGGTGGTTCTGTTCTAATTTAAGCCCGTCTTGTGAAAATCCTCACTCCGAACGCGGGTTTTCAATGCGCGTTCCGGAGATGCATTTTCGATGTGCTGAAGCCGACACGGCTCTTTCGACGTTTCGATCGCGCATTCAGTCAACGCAAACACATTTCGCGAAACACCAATTATCCGAACAGATATTCTGCCTTGCCCGCGCAAGTTTGGAAGTTTGGGACATTCTCCGCAGGCGATAAATCTATAAACATTATAGACATTATCAATTAAGGCTCCCAAAAAAATGAAACTTCGCTCTCGCCGCTTGGCAAGCCAACTGATCGTGTCAGGCATTGCGATCACCGCCGTGCTCGGTTCACCGGCCCTCGCAAGCGAACCGCAGTTCGGCGGCACATTGCGTATCGCCTCGCTTCAGGACCTCGATGCGTTCGATCCCGTAACCGGCTACAGCACAGATTCCTGGGAAATCCTACGTGCGGTCACGCGCCAGCTTGTCACCTATCCGGGCTCGCCCAAGGACATAAAGGACGACACCAAACTGGTGCCGGATCTTGCAAAATCCTGGGATATTACTGATGACGGCAAAACCTATACCTTCCATCTCAAGGACGACGTCTTCTTTTCCGGCCCGATTGATCGCAAGATTGTTGCCAGCGACTTCGTCTATGACATCAAACGCTTCTGCGATCCCAACAAGCAGGTGGCTGCCATCAATTACTTCAACCTCGCAATCTCGGGGTTCAAGGACTATTGCCAACAGTTTGCGAAAGTACCGACGGGCGACCTGGCGGCGTCCAAGGCTTTCATCGACAGCCATGAGATTTCCGGTGTAAGCGCTCCCGACGACAGGACCCTGGTGATCAAGTCAGACGCCAAGACCTACGATTTCCTGAACATCCTTTCGATGAACTTCGTCTCGCCGCTACCGCCTGAAGTGGCTTCCAAGTACTTCCCGGATTCCGCCGAGTTCCGGAAGAACTTTCCCTCGAGCGGCCCTTACTACGTCGATAGCTATCAGGACGGGCAGAAACTTGTCCTGAAGAAGGCCAAGAATTTCAGGCCGGAGAGCGACGAGGCACGCAAGGCCTATGTCGACGAGATCGTGGTAGATTTCACGGCCAACAGCGAAGACAGCATTGTCCAAAAAATCGAGGCCGGCGAGGCAGATCTCTCGCTTTATCTCGACGTCCCCCCGCGCAGCACCATCAAGCGTTTTCAGACGCAGAAAGAAGCGCAGTTGCATTCGTCCAACAGCGGAGCAGCGAACTTCATCACCTTTAACGCTCGACCGGAAGCCCAAAGCGAGGGAGCCAACGCTCTTCGCAAGCCCGAGGTCCGCCAGGCTCTGACCTATGCTGTCAACCGCGCGCATCTCGTACAGGTTCAAGGTGGTCCGATCGCCGCCGTGCCACTGTCGCAGATCATCACGTCGACGATCCTCGGCCACGAACCTTTTGACCCCTATCCGACCGAAGGCAACAAGGGCGACAAGGCAAAGGCGAAGGAACTGCTTGCCAAGGCGGGCTACCCGAATGGCGTGAAGCTCGATGCCATCTACCGCACAACCGCGCAGTTCGAAGCCATCGCCGTCGCCGTCAAGGAAGATGTTGCGTCTGCCGGTATCGAACTCAACCTCATCCCGGTCCCGCCGACGCAGTGGTACTCCCTCATTCAAGACGTCAAAAGCCGCTGGGACATCTCGCTCGGCAGCCAGTTCGCGCCCGACTGGCAGGGACCAAGCACCCGTATGCTTCTCGGTGGCTGGCTGAACTCTGATGCGTCTCCGTGCGGAACAGGCAATGTAAGCTCGATTTGCTACAGTAATGCCGAACTCAACAAGCTTGCCGCTCAGGCATTCCCGTCAGATGATCCGGGGCCCATCTGGGCAAAGGCCGACAAGATCGTCTCGGCCGATCTTCCGTGGATTCCATTGTTTGAAAAGCGCAAGATCGCGATTACCTCCGACCGGATCACCCACTGGGCATGGTCATCGCTCGCCGTTCAGGCAGATATCACGAACATCGCAGTAAAGAACTGATCCGATGAGCGTCTTTTCAGTCCGTGATCTGAAGGTTCGCTTCGGGACCGTAGAGGCGGTGCGTGGCGTATCGTTCGACGTGGGGGCGGGAAAGACGCTCGCGATCGTGGGTGAATCCGGCTCGGGCAAGAGCGCCAGCCTGCTGGCTGCGGTTGGTCTCCTGCCACCTGCCGCAACAGTCGAGGGCAGTGTGCTTTATCACGGTCGGGAAATCCTTGGAGCGCGCGCTTCGACCCTTCGCCAGATCCGAGGGGCCGAGATCGGCTTCATCTTCCAGGATCCCTTGAGCAACCTACGTCCCCTGAAAACAGTAGGAGATCAGATCAGCGAAGCCTTGTGCGCACATCGTCGCATTGGACGTCGGCAAAGACGAGAACGCATCCTAGAGCTCCTCAACGATGTCGAGATCTCCAATCCGTTGAAGAGACTGGGTGACTATCCGCGCCACCTATCAGGCGGCATGCGCCAACGCGTCATGATCGCCATGGCGATTGCGGCGAACCCAGGCCTCATCATCGCCGACGAGCCGACGACCGCTCTCGATGTCAGCGTGCAGGCTTCGATCCTGGATCTATTGCGGCGGTTGCAGGAGCGGCACGGAACGGCCCTCGTCTTCGTCAGCCACGACCTTGCCGTGGTCTCCGACATTGCAGACAAGGTCGCGGTGATGCGCGACGGTGTCGTCGTCGAGCACGCCGGAGCCGATCTCATATATTCGGCTCCCAGGCATACCTACACGCGCACACTTCTGGGCGCCGCAAGGCTCGGAGGGCCGAGACACTATCCGCAGTCGAGGCCGACGGGCTCCGGCGAGCCGCTCGTCGAAGTTGCTTCGTTGGGTCGTTCCTTCATCTCCCGCCAGCCGGTCCTTGAAGACGTATCCTTTTCGATAGGCAAGGCCGAGATACTTGGCCTGGTCGGCGAATCTGGTTCGGGAAAGTCTACGATTGGTCGCCTGATCGCAGGGCTGGATCGTCCAGATCAAGGGACGATCGATCTTTCTGGTGAAACCTACGCAAAGGCTGGAGCCCCGACAAATCTGGGCGGCGATCTGCGCAGGCAGATTCAGGTGGTTTTCCAGGATCCCTATGCAAGCCTCAACCCACGCCGATCTGTCGAGGCCATTTTATCTGATCCCTACGTGGTCTCGGGAGAACGCGACCGCGCGCACGTGAAGACACAGGTGCGGCAGCTGCTTGCAGACGTCGAGCTTCCCGAGACGGTTCTGTCTCGCCTGCCTTCTCAGATTTCCGGCGGGCAGAGACAGCGCGTCGCGATTGCCAGAGCGATTGCACTGCGCCCAAAGCTCGTCGTTGCCGACGAACCCGTCTCAGCACTTGATATCACGACGCAGGCAAAGATCGTCGAACTTCTGCGCAGCCTGCGCGATCGGCTCGTTGTCTCGCTCCTGTTCATTTCGCACGACCTCGGCGTGATCGGCGAATTGTGCGATCGCGTCATCGTGCTCGAGAAGGGACGGATAGTGGAAACCGGTCCCACCAGGCGGATTTTCGAGCACCCCGAGCACGACTACACGAAACGTCTTCTGTCTTCGATGCCAGGTGGCAGGCGGCAGACCGAGACAACAAGCTCGAAGGCCGCATCCTATGTCAATTGATCTTCTCGGCGAGCAGGCTGAACGCCACCCGCTCCCTCAATTCGCCAAGTGGCTGTGGCAAGAGCGCAGCGTTCGCGTTGGCCTGATAATAGTCGGCATCGTCGTCGTCGGAGCACTGCTTGCACCACTCGCGTCCGCACTGTTGGGACATGGGCCAACCGAGCAGTTCCCCGACGTGGCGATGGACGAAATGGGCATCCCGATCGGACCTTCTTTGTCATTCCCGCTGGGGGCGGACGGAAATGGCCGCGACGTCTTCGTTCGCACCTTATATGGCGCTCAAATCTCACTCCTCGTCGGGATCCCGGCGACAACTGCAGCGATGATAATCGGCACATTGATCGGCATGGTCAGCGGGTTCATCGCGGGCCGCGTCGATCGCGCTATCAGTCAGGCAATCGACGTCGCAATGTCGTTTCCCTTCATCGTGACTGCGCTGAGCCTGCTCTCGCTCAACAGAGGCGATCAGGGCACGCCGTTGATCTCCCCAGTCGTCGTCGTCATTGTCGTTATTGCTCTGTTTTCCTGGACTTACTTCGCTCGGCTAACACGCGCGATGGTGCTGGACATGCGGTCCGGTCCCATGGTCGAGGCGTCATTGGTGATAGGTGCGTCGAAAACACGTATCATCTTCGTCGACATCCTGCCGAACATCCTTCCGACGCTGCTCGTGTACTGGGCGGTGCAACTCCCGGCCAATATCGTGGCAGAGGCAACGCTGTCGTTCCTGGGTGTTGGCATCCAGGCTCCCGTACCGAGTTGGGGCAGCATGATCGCAGAGGCACAGCGGACCGCCCTCTATCAGGATCAACCTTGGTTCCTCGCCGGACCGGGACTTGCGCTGTTTCTTACCGTAGTCGGCTTCAATACCTTGAGTTCAGGGTTGCGGAGCGTACTCGACCCTCATCAAAAGCGATCATGAACCATGACAAAGAACTTTGTCTCAACCGCCTTTCGGTCGGCGTCGACCCTCGTGATCGTGCTCGTGCTGTCGTTCTTCATCACGAGGATTGCATACCGCAATCCGGCCGCGATGCTCGCGCCTCGAAATGCGACCCAAGAAACGATCGACGGCGTAGCGCGCGCGCTGCGACTTAACGAGCCCTGGTATCATCAGCTTTGGTACTACCTTTTCCGCGGGCCAGACATCCAAGGCGCCCCCATGGGCCTTTTTCATTGGCCACCAGCCCTCGGCTACTCCTTCCGCAAGCAGGCACCCGTCACAGATCTGATCCTTTCCAAGGCTCCCGTGACGATCTCGCTGGCCTTGGGAGCGCTGGTCATATGGATGGCAATATCGATCGTCTCGGGCGTCATAGCTGCCCGCTGGCAAGGCCGGCTGGTAGACCATGTACTGGCTTTCCTGGCCTATGTTGGCTTATCGGTCCCGACATTCCTCAGCGGCATCCTGATTTCGTACTTCTTCTTCTTCCAGCTGACGAGCCATGGGTTCGCGTGGTTTCCGAGCAGCGGATACGTTCCCCTTTTTGACGATCCGTTCGAATGGGCACGGCATCTGATCTTGCCTTGGGCGACGCTGGCGATCGCCGAGATCGGCATCTTCCAGCGGATCGTAAGGGCAGGGATGCTCGACGTCCTCGGTCAGGACTATATCCGCACGGCACGCGCGAAGGGCCTTTCCGAAAGCAGGATCTATCTGTCGCACGCCCTGAAGGCCGCGCTCAATCCGATCATTACGCTTGGCGGGCTGGAATTGGCCGTCATCATGGGCGGAGCAATCGTAACTGAAACGATCTTCGGGCTCGATGGCGTCGGACGCATGGCGATAAGTGCCGCGTTGGATGGGGATTTTCCGCTTGTTATCGGCACCACGATCTTTGCGGCGTCGGTCTTCGTTGCCTGCACCCTGATCGTGGATCTCGTCACCCAATGGCGAGATCCCAGCCAATCATCATCTCACTGAGAATATTACGCGTTATACCAGAATGGAGAAGAACATGACCGCTGTGGACACACCACTTTCGCTGACCTATCTGCGCCCGGCCACGGCAAAGGAGGAGGTGCTGGTCGAACGCTTCAAGCCGACCTTCGATCGCATCGCTTCAGGAAGTGTTGAGCGCGAGCGCAACCGCACCTTTCCGTTCGAGCAGGTACAGTGGCTGAAAGATGCCGACTTTGCCCTCGTGCGCGTTCCCGAGGAGCTCGGAGGGTTTGGCGCTTCGCTCGAGCAGACCTTCTACCTGCTTGCTCTCCTGGCAGAAGCGGATGCAAACGTCGCTCACGTGTGGCGCAACCATCTGGCCTTTGTGGAGGACCGCCTGAACGCCAGGCCATCGCCGACCAACGAGAGATGGTTCCAACGCTTCCGCGACCGCCAATTCGTAGGAGGAGGCTGGACAGAGGCAAACAACGGAACCTACGCGACAATCAAGACCGTCGTGACGAAGGTAGACGATCACTACACGATCTCCGGCGCAAAATTCTATGCGACTGGCAGCCTTTATGCAGACTGGCTTGATGTGATCGGCAAAGGCGAAGACGGTTCGCTGATCACGACGTTGGTGAACCGTCATCAGCCAGGTGTCGAACTGACGGACGATTGGCCGGGTTTCGGACAGCGCACGACGGCGAGCGGAAGCGCCATCTACAAGGACGCCATCGCACATGAAGGCGACGTCTTCCCAGCCAGCGAGCGCGTCGTCTATCAGGGGCATTTCTACCAGACAGCACTGTTAGCGGTTTTGACGGGGATCACCCGCGCCGTGCAGCGCGATGGTATTGCCGCACTCAAGTCACGTGGTCGCAACTACCCCCAGGGCCTCGACCCAGTGCCCGCGCTCGATGCACAATTGCTGCAAGTGATCGGTGAAGTCTCGGCCAAGGTATTCGTGACGGAAGCAGCTCTGCGTCGTGCCGCCAGCTCGCTCGACCTTATCGCTGCAGCCCACGCAGCCGGCGACGTCGAGCTGCGCGACAAGCGCGCAATACAGGGTGAGGTGGCCGTCGCGCAAGCACAGCTTTCAATCATCGACGGGGTTCTGCACGCCGCCACCCACGTTTTCAATGCGTTGGGTGCCTCCGCGACCTCCGAGGAGACGGCGCTTGACCGTCATTGGCGAAATGCGCGCACACTCGCTTCTCATAACCCCGTTGCCTATAAGGCTCGCATTCTCGGCGACTACTTCGTCAACGACAAATCCCCGGTCTCCAGCGTCGCAAGGCTCGGTCGCGGCGGCCAGGGCAATTGAGGACGCGGTGCATGACAAAACCGTATCTTGCCCTTGGCTTGTCAGGTCCGCATCTCGTCGAACTCACGTCGTCCGCCGCACTGCTTGAGCGATGGGACCTCTTGGAAGTTGCCTTCACCGTCCTGGGCATCGATCGCATCGACGGCAGCCCGCCCGCCCGTGTGACCTTGAACAGTTCCGCAGTGGGCGCAACACTTGCAAGCGCAACGAAGAGCGGGCGGTTCTTGATTACAGTGTCTCCGCAGCGCGACCACCCCTACAATATTGCCCGCCGCGTGGCGTCTTTGGCGCATCTGTCGCGCGGACGAAGTGGGGTTCTTGTCGGTGTTCGCGATAGCTATGCGCCACCCGGCCCAGCCGACGCTCCCGCCTGGGGTGGGGCAGGGCTTGGTGGGGGTGCTTTACTCAACGTCCGGACTGCCTATGACACCGCACGTGCTGTGCGAGCGCTCGAACAGAGCTGGCCATACGACACAATCATCGGCGATCGGGAAAGTGGCATTCTGGTACAGTCCGATCGCATCGTCCATGTCGACATCGACGGCAGCTTCTCAATTGCTGGACCTCTCAATGCGCCCGAGCCTGCGACAGGGGCATCGGTGATCGCCTGGTACGATGGAGCCGGGGACGAACTTCCAAACAGGGGCGATGACGACCCGATCGACCTCATGCTTGGAAAGTCGGGCGACGTAGCCATGGTTCCCCTGGGACACAATCCACCCGTTGATGGCGTTTCAGGCGTACTGCTGCGCGCAAGTGCCGAAGAACCTCTCGGCGAACTATTCGATGCCGCCCAACGCCTTCTTGAGCAAGGGTTCACTCCCATTCCTCTGGGTGGCTCGCTGCGTTCTGCCCTTCACCTTGCTCGCCCAACGCTGCGAACGGCGGAAGCCCGACCAGCCTTCCCGTCGCCGAAGCCACATGTGGCGCTGTAGAACTGACGAAGAGACAACTGATGACAAACAAACGATCCGGCCATGTGCTCCTCGGGATCAATGTTCTCGTCCTCGGCTATCTGCCAGCCGCCTGGAAGACGCCGCTCTTGAACAAGGATGCCTTCATCGATCCCGCTTACTGGGAGAATATCGGCCGTACGGCAGAACGTGGCACCCTCGACGCTCTGTTTCTCGCCGATGGACCATTGCTCGGGGACCCGGCCTATGATGCCAATCCGATCAGACTTGAGCCCTCGGTCAACTGGGGACATGTGGCAGCGGCAACGTCGCATGTCGGACTGGTCGCAACGGCATCGTCTACCTTTAACGATCCGTTCGAACTCGCTGAACGCTTTTTGTCGTGGGACCATCAAACCGGCGGGCGGGCGGCGTGGAACGTCGTCACGACCCGCAACGTGCCCGCAGCTCGCAACTTTGGGCTTCCTGATGTGCCCGACCGCGACGACCGATACGGCAGGGCCAGCGAATTCGTGGACGTCGTGCGCGCACTTTGGGGATCGGCGACAAGTGGCAAGGACATAAACCACCATGGTGAGTTCTTCGATATCGAAGGCCGCCTGCGCGTCCCGCCATCCAGGCAGGGCCAGCCGATCATTTTTCAAGCCGGAGGATCACCGCAAGGTCGTTTGCTTGCGGGCCGCGTCGCCGAGGGTGTGTTTGCTGCCGAACTCACCAAGACACAGGCGATCGAGCACTACCGGCTGGTCAAAGACTTTGCTCGAAACAACGGTCGTTCCCCCGACAACGTCAAGGTTCTCCCCGGCCTGCTGTTAAGCCTGGGAAGCACCGAGGAGGAAGCGCGTCGGCGCAGCGACGAGATCCACGACGCAGGACCCGCATCCTACTCGATCGGATGGCTGTCGCAGGCGATTGGCTACGACGCGTCGAAATTGGCGCTCGACGAACCGTTCCCGGAAGATGTTCTCGCGCCTATCGGAGACGCCCAGAAATTTAACGGAAGTATCGGGTTCCGGGAATCTATCGTCACGCAGATCCGCAAAACCAACCCCACGGTGCGCGAATATCTAAAGCAGACACGCTACACGGGATCCGGCCACGCCGGTTTCGTTGGAACACCGGAGCAACTTGCCGACCATATTGAGGACTGGTTTCATGCAGGCGCGATCGACGGCTTCAACCTTCAGCCAGACCGACTGATTGACGGCTTGCCAGTGATCGTCGACGAGTTGGTACCGATCTTGCGCAGACGAGGCCTTTACCGTCATGAATATGTGACGGAGACATTGCGGGAGCACTTCCAAGCCGCCTCGCCAACGCCATCTTACTGAGCGCAGCGAACTCTATCGGATTGTCCGCAGCAAAACCCCGGGCAAGCGCTTCTTCATCTGGCACCGTTCTCGATGAAGAAGCCTCGCCTTCTATTTTCAGCTACGTTGGCAAGCGCAGTATTTCCTTACTCGATCGGATCAATGTCGCGCTCGCGGTCTTCAGCATCAATCAGGTCGCTCGCGTTTAGACGATATTGCCTTGGGAAGCGCGGCTTGGCGTCCATGATTTCCGGCTGGTGGTTTTCTACGCCTGTCGTCCATTGCAGGAGACGTCTCTTCAGGTCATCGGCAACCTGACGAAATGACGTCAGCCCGATAAGATTGACCATTTCATAGGGGTCGTTGTCGAGATCGTAGAGATAGGATTCGCGATAGGCTTCGGCCCTCGGTTCGTCCTTGTCGTATGCCGAGGTAACACCGTACTTCCAGCGGTGTGTTCTGACTGCGCGACCGGTCTCGGTTTCGGAGATCTGAAAGAATACGTCGTCACGCCACGGAGCGCGATGATCGCGGATGACGGGCATTATTGACTGTCCCGTCATCACATCAGGTACGTCAAGGCCAGCGGCGTCAATCAGCGTTGGAGCGACGTCGACTGTCGAGAACAGGGCGCGCACTTGGCCCCCCGCCTGAAATCCGGGGCCGATTACCATGGTTGGCACGCGGACCGCGCTCTCGTGACACGAGCGCTTGTATTCGTTGTTGCGTGTCTTGAAATGACAGGCGTGGTCCGAGGTGAACATCACGATCGTGTTGTCCAGCATGTCCAGGCTCTTCAAGGCGTCGATCAGGCGACCGAAAGCTTCATCAAGGCGCTTCACCATGCCGTAATAGCCACCAAGATGCCATGTGCTTGTGCCCTTCAAAGTGGCAAGGTCAGGTGGCGTCCAGGTTTTCGCATCCATCATCTCACGGTAGCCGTCTGGCGCGGGATAGGCGTCAGTATGGTTTTGATGGTGGGGCTCCAAAAAGGAAACGAAGAGAAAGAAGGGATCATTTTGGTGGTCGTCGCAATAGCGTATCGCGGCATCGGTGAGCGCATCCACGCGATAGCCCGGTAGTTTCTTTCGCTGGTCATCGACATCATAGACCACCGTATCGTAAGCGTCCGAAGTAAACTCCAGCAAATTTGCAGCAAGCCAACTCTGATAACCACCGCGCTCATGTTTCGGGACGGGATCGGCGCCTCCAAGATGCCATTTTCCGATATAGCCGGTGTTGTAGCCGTTGCGAGAAAACACCTTCGCGATCGTTTCAGCGTCGTCGGCCAGGGGAATGCCGTTGCGGAAAACGCCGGTCTCGGTCGCAAATTGCCCCGTCTGCATCGACGAACGCGCCGGGCCGCACAGCGGCTGGCTGGTGAAGGAGTTGAACAGGTGCGTGCCCTGGACGGCAAGCCGATCGAAATTCGGGGTCAACCCCATTGGGTTTCCGTGCACACCTGTCGTGTCATGGCGCTGCTGGTCGGTGAAGAAGACGATGACATTGGGCTTGCGCATCTGCGGCCTCCGCGTTCGAATTTTCGGCGACCCTAGGCAATTCACTCTTTAAGCGGAAATGACTTCATAGCCCCTAATCCATAACCACCAGGAATGGCCATCGTTTCGTTGACCAATTGCGGAAGAAGGTCGATCGCGCGGCGCATGATCGGATAGTCCCGCGACGAGAGGCGATACCATGCGCCGGAACCGAAGCTCCAAATCGGGGAGACTAGGTGCAGCGGCACGAGACCGAATTGCTCTGCTGCGTTTGCCAATGAAAGCGGCGCCAGTGTCAGCTTGTCGCAAGCCCCAACGATCCTGAAGCTTGCCGCAAGCGCCTCGACTTCCATCGCCACATCGGGGGGCGCCAGGCAGTGATCACTGAAAAAGCCCGCCATGCGCGAGACAATCGCATCGTCTCGCCGGTAGATGACCCAGCGGCGATTGGCAAGATCGGCTGGCCTGACGATGTCGAGATCGGCCAACCGGTCAGTTCGACGGCAATAAGGAACGATGTCGACCCTGATCACCTCCGCCGTCTCGATACCATCGGGTGGTCGGTCATGTATTGCTCCGAGCATGATATCAACATCGCCGGCGACCAGCCGGGGCAGGGTGAGGTCGGCGACGTTAAAATCCAGTCGGATCCTGCTTTCAGGGAACTCATCACTCAAGATTCTTGCAAGATCGGGCGCTACCTCCATGTGGTAGGCCGCACCCGCGCCAATGGAGAACTGCGGCAGGGATCCTGTGACCATCGAGCGGATCTCTTCGCGCGATTGCCGGTACTGCACCTCTATCCGACGCGCCCGCTCGCGCAGCTTCGCGCCGGCGCGCGTGAGGTTCATGCCGCGCGACGTCCGATCGAACAGTAAAGCATCATAGTCACGCTCCAATCGGCGAATGAGTTTGGTCAGCGCTGGCTGGGTCAATCCGACCCTGGTGGCTGCCGATGTCAGGTTGCCTTCCTCAGCCACAACAAGGAAAGCGAGCAACGTCCGATCCAAGGTATTCCTCCACGTTATCGCCGAGTTTGAATAGCATGCGTTCACGGCTCAATCAGCATCAGGTGTTTCCCTGAACGGCCCATGGCTAGAAAAGCCTTCCTTTAACACGACCAATTTTGTCGGCTTACTCACGCCCATCCTGTTTCGATGGAGGGTGCAATGAATTTGATGAGTTTTGGGCGGCTGCTGGCCGCCGGCAGCGTCGCCGTTCTGGCAAGCCAGGCAGTGGCGCAAGACAGCTTTCTGGACGTTGGCAAGCAGGAGCCGATCACGATCCTGATCAACGCGTCGCCGTGGTATAAGGGCTTCGAGAACGTCGTCGCGCTTTACGAGGAGCAGACGGGCAACAAGGTTGATCTCGAAGTGACACCTTTCGACGGCATGTTGGAAAAAGCCCGCTCGGCGGTCAGAAGCAGTGGCGCTAGTCCCTACGATCTCGTCAATATCAACGGCAATTCGACGGTCGAGTTCTACCAAGGTGGTTTCCTCGAACCTTTGAACGAGATCGATCCGCAATTCCAGGTGCCGAAGGAAGTCTATGCGTTTGGCGACAGCGGCTGCTGGGATGAGGGCAAGCGGTTTCGCACTTGCGCTACCGGTAAGCTCATGGGCTATTCACCCAACGGCAACGTCCAGCTGTACTACTACCGCGCCGACGTGTTTTCCGAGAAGGGGTTGAAGGTCCCGACGACCTTCGATCAGGTCCTGGATAACTGCAAGGTCCTTCAGAATCCACCTCAGAGCTACGGCTATCTGCAGCGTGGAGAAAAGGGCGATTCCATCTATTACGACTTCATGTCCTACCTGCTCTCCTATGGCGGATCAATCGAGAAGGACGCTGAGAACGGCGACTTCACCGTGACGGTGAACAGCCCTGAGGTAAAATCGGCGCTCGACAAGTTTATCGAGATCTCCAAATCCTGCGGCCCGCAGAACTACGCGTCGCTCGGCCAGGGCGATCTCATCCAATTGATCCAGACCGGCAAGGGCCAGCAGGCGCATGCCGTCGTCGCCGCCTTCCCGAATTTCGACGATCCCCAGAAATCCGCCGTGATCGGCAAGGTGAGCGCCGCGGTGCTGCCGAGAGCAAGCGCGGATGCAAAACCGGGCGTGGCGATCGGAAACTGGGTACTGTCGGTGCCGAAGAACGCGTCCGACGAAGGGAAGAAGGGTGCCATCGCCTTCTCGAAATGGTTCCTGACCTACAAGGCTCAATACGCCTATGCTGAGGGCGGTGGCATTCCGGTGCGCGAAGACGTCTTCTCTTCGGATCTGAAGGACCGACCGCAATTCCGCTGGATGCCGGCCTATCAGGAGGAGATCAAGTACGGCAAGCAGCTGCTCGGCTATACCGAAGGCCCGGCCGTCAATCAGGCGCTTGGCCTGCGGCTCAACCAGGCCCTGATCGGCGAACTCTCGTCTGCCGCCGCGCTCAATCAGGCCGCCAAGGATATCGAGGCGATCTTCAAGAAGGGTGGGCGCAAGACCGGTCTTCTTCCTCCCCTTGCAGAATAACATCCAAGGCGCAGCCGTTCCTTTTCGGGGCGGCTGCGAACCGTGACATGATAACAAGACACGACAAGACGCATTGGCTTTCCGATTTCATCGACCGTAACTTCCACCTGCTGGCGCTAGCGCCGGCGGCGCTCTTCCTCGTCCTGCTGACGGTCTATCCGCTGCTGGAACTGGTCGCGATGTCCATGGCGACTATCACCTTCGAGCGAGCAAGCGAAATCTGGACCTTCACACCGGTCGAAAACCTGAAGCAGCTGATCGGCGATGACATCTTCCGTATCGCCTTGAAGAACACGTTCGTCTTCGCGCTGGTCAGCGTCGCTATCGAACTTTGCTTCGGACTGGCGATGGCGATCCTCGTATCGTCGGCCGGCAAGGCCAAAGGTGTGCTGCGCACCATCCTCATTATTCCCATCCTGATGCCACCGGTCGCGATCGGTTCTATGTGGAAGCTCATGTACAGTCTCGACTTCGGCGTGCTCAACCAGGCGGTTTCGCTGGTTGGTCTGCAGCCGATCAACTGGTTGGGATCCACATCCCTGGCGCTCTTGTCCGTGGTTATCGTCGATGTATGGCATTGGACGCCCTTTGTCTTCCTCATCTTATTTGCCGCAGTTGAGGCCGTGCCGGGCGACGTGATCGACGCGGCCCGGATCGACGGTGCGTCGAACCGCCGGATCGTCACGAACATCATCATTCCCTTGATCTGGCCGACAATCGTGGTGGCACTGTTCTTCCGAACTATTCTCGCATTCAAGGTGTTCGACCAGATCTTCCTCCTGACCTCAGGCGGCCCTGGCACCTCGACGGAGGTGGTGAGCCTGCATCTCTACAAAGTCTATTTTCAGCAAAACGACCTCGGTTACGGGTCGATGCTCTCGCTCGCCGTCATCCTGGCGACGGTTGCCTTCATTCTTGTCGCCCATCGCGCCGGCCGCTTCGTGAGGAATAGCTGATGCTTGATCTGCGTGGCTCAAGCCGGTTTGTCGGCATTGCTCTTCTCTCGCTTGGCGTTTTTGTCATCCTGGCGCCCTTTCTCTGGGTCTTCCTCCAGTCGCTCAAATACGAGATCGACATTCTCCAGGGGTCATGGCTATTCAAGCCGACGGCGTTCAACTATGCCGATGTGCTTTATTCCCGCCGTTCCGATTTCCCCGAAAATGTCTGGAACAGTCTGGTGGTAGCGGCACTGTCGACCGTCGGCGTCCTTGCGATCGGCACGCTTGCCGCCTATGCGCTGGTTCACTTCAAGTCGCGCGCGATCATTTCACGCGTGTTTCTGGGCTGGACGCTCATCTTCAACATGATTCCGCCGCTCACGCTCGTGGGCCCGTGGTACCTGGTCTTCCGAGAGGTCGATCTCGCGGGAACACTGTCTGCGGTGGTCCTCACCCATATCGCGCTCAACCTGCCGATGACGATCTGGATGATGATGGCCTACTTTCGAGAGATCCCCACAGAGATCGAGGAAGCGGCCATGGTCGATGGCTGTAGGCGTCCCGCCATATTCCTGCGGATCGCCCTTCCGCTTGCGGTGCCGGGATTGATCGCGGCCGGCGTCCTTGCCTTTGTATTTTCCTGGAACGAGTTCTCCGTGGCATTGACCTTGACCAGCCGTCACACCGCAACCGTTCCCGTGGCGATCTCGCGTTTTGCCCAACAATACGAGGTTCAGTACGGACAGATGGCCGCTGCCTCCATCCTGTCAACACTGCCGGCACTGCTCATGATGTTCATTGGCCAACGGTTCATCGTGCGCGGGCTGACGATGGGGGCAGTCAAGTAGGCTAACCCCTCTACTCGATACTTCTGGAGAACTCCTCATGAAGACGGTCTTCGTTCTGTTCGATTCCCTCAATCGCCACATGCTTGGGGCGTATGGCGGCACGCGCATTCCCACGCCGAATTTCGATCGGCTTGCTGAGCGCACACGAGTTTACGACAAGCATTATGTCGGCTCGTTGCCATGCATGCCGGCGCGGCGCGACTTGCTCACCGGGCGCCTGACCTTCCTGCACCGCAGCTGGGGGCCGCTCGAACCCTTCGACAATGCCTTTCCGGAACTGCTGAAATCCAAGGGCGTCCATTCGCACCTGATCACCGATCACTATCACTACTGGGAGGATGGCGGCGCCACCTACCACAATCGCTACTCCACGTTCGAGTTCGTCCGCGGCCAGGAATCGGATCCCTGGAAGGCCATGGTGCAGCCCCACTGGGAGCGCCTGCGGGAGAAATACCACGAAGCGCAGACAGGAGGCGGGCCCATCAGCAAATATGGGCCGCATATCATCAATCGCGAGTTCATAAAGGAAGAAAAGGACTTTCCTTCCGTGCAGTGCTTCGCACACGGTCTTGAGTTTCTCGACATGAACCGTGATGCCGACGACTGGCTGCTACAGATCGAGACGTTCGATCCCCACGAGCCGTTCTTCGCGCCCGACCGCTTCAAGGAACCCTTCAGGACCGACTGGGACGGCCCCATCCGGGACTGGCCGCGTTACGGTCGCGTCGAGGAACTGCCGGACGAGGCAAACGAGCTCAGGGCCAATTACTACGCAATCGTTTCGTTGTGTGATTTTCTGCTTGGTCAGTTGCTCGACTACTTCGACGAACATGATCTGTGGAAGGACACAGCACTCGTCGTGACCACGGATCACGGCTTCCTCCTCGGCGAGCATGACTTCTGGGCGAAGAACCGCATGAACATGTATGAGGAGATCGTGCACATTCCGCTCTTCGTGTACGATCCGAGGGATCCCGGTGCGAGGCGTGTATCGCGTCTGACCCAGTCTGTAGATGTCGGGCCGACCTTCCTTGACCTCTACGGCATCGCCCCGCCACCGGAATCCGAGGGCTTTTCACTGCTCAGTGAACGTGAGCGCGAGGCCGTCCTATTTGGTTATTTTGGTGGGGCGGTAAACGTGACCGACGGCCGTTACACCTATCATCGGTTCCCAGCGGATCTCGATAGCCAGGAGATCTTCCAGTACACGCTCATGCCCACGCATCTGTCGCAGCGGTTTACGCCCGAGGAACTGTCCACATCTACGTTGGCGCCTCCCTTCGGGTGGACCAAGCAGGTGCCCGTGCTCAAGGTTCCAGTGACACAACGATCTCCGATGTACTCAAACTATGGTCCAGGAGCACTCCTTGAAAAGGAGACGCGGCTCTACGACCTGCATGTCGATGCCGGTCAGACCGAGCCGCTAGACAACGCAGTTGTTGAAGATCGAATGATAGAACTGCTTACGGGTTTAATGGAAGCAAACGAAGCTCCCGCAGAAGCGTTCACTCGTCTGGGACTGGCGTTTCGCACAAGGTAGTCGATCATCAACGGAGCTAACGATCAGGATCGATTTTAACGTTTCTACGCAGATTGGAGGCCACGCCAAGCCCATCGTTTGCCGCCGCGGGCGGGCGATGTTGAATGGTCTGACCAAGGATCTTGAGACGCTGCCTCGTGCCAGGCAAGGGCAGGGCGAAAGCGGTTGGATTTTCCCCACTCGCAGCCAAAAGAGAACAGTATTTTCTGTAATCTACCATTTTTGTCGACAAAATAGGGGTCGCTGGAAACGCACTTTGAAGACGAGAGGCTGACATGACACAGAACTTCATCCATCGCTTGCAAGTAAGGTTCGAAGCGTTCCTCGCACGATGTGCTGAGCCGGTGGAAAGACGCATCGGTGCTTCGCGCGACCATGAGGCCGACGATCAATTGCTTGAATACGGGCGCTATCACTGGGGAACAGGTCCTGGTTACTGGCCTTAAGGCTGAAGCAGAGCGATGAGACAGCGTGAACCGATAGCCGATCAAGGGGCATAGAGTGACCATTAAGCGCGCCCCAACCCATCTGCCCACCATCGATTTTTCTCGGTTCTATGGCGATGCCGATGATCGTTCGAAATTCATTCGGACCCTGACGCGCACCTTGCACGATCACGGTTTCTTTTACCTGACGGGCCACGGGGTGCCACAAACGCTGATTGATGATGTGCTGGCCGCTTCCAAACGGTTTTTTGCGCTGAGCGAAGACGAAAAGCTGTCGATCGAGATGGTCAAGTCGTCAAATTTTCGTGGCTACAATCGTGCTGGTTACGAGCGGACCCGCGGGGAGCAGGATTGGCGTGAGCAGCTCGACATCAACACGGAAGGCGAGCCTGTTGCTGCAACCGCCAATGCTGCGTGGCGCCGGCTTCATGGGCCAAACCTATGGCCACAGGCTTTGCCCGAACTCAAGCCGCTGTTGTTGCGCTATCAGGCGGAGGTCACGCGCCTCGGCATCGATGTACTGAAGGCGATCGCACTTTCACTCGGTCAGGCCGAAACCGTCTTTGCTGACATTTACGAACCATCACCCTCGCAGCTGCTGAAGATCATCCGCTATCCGGGCCGTGAGAATACTGGCAGCGCGCAAGGTGTCGGCGCCCACAAGGACGGCGGGTTCGTCACCGTCCTGCTGCAAGACGAGACGCCTGGCCTGCGCATTCGCACGGAAGAGGGGCTGTGGATCGAGGCACCACCAGTTCCCGGTACATTCGTCATGAACACTGGCGAGTTGCTGGAACTGGCGACCAACGGTTTCGTGCGCGCTGATGTCCATGACGTCGTCACTCCACCGTCGGGCACCGAGCGCTATTCCGTCGCATTCTTTCTTGGCGCCCGTTACGATGCAACAATTCCCCTGATCACGTTACCAGACGAACTGAGGCGCAGCGAGCGCGGGGTAACGGTCGATCCATTGAACCCGATCTTTCGTGAGGTTGGCCTCAACAACTTGAAGAGCCGGCTGCGCTCCCATCCCGATGTCGCGGCCAGACACCATTCAGATCTCCTTCATCTTCTGGACCAGCGAGCAGATCAATAACCCTGTTGCAATGTGGAGGAGTGAACATGCCGGGACTGGAGAGCAAGCTCGTCTTCTTGCCCGTCGATGACGCAGCCCGCGGTGAAGCTGCAAGGATCTGGAGCAACTTGCAAGGCGAAGCTCATGCTGCCTTGACAAGAGATGCAGCTCTGACCCGGGCGATGAACTCCGCCGTTCTGATGCATCCAAGCTTCGGACATGCGCTATCGCATCGCTTGGCAATCAAACTCGCCGATCATGACGTCGATCGCGATGAGCTGCTGGCTCTGATCTACGGAGCCTACACCAGTCGCCCCGGCCTTCTCGGTGCCGCAGCAGCGGACCTCTTGGCGATCAAGGACCGCGATCCGAGCAACAACGAGCTTCTGACGCCGTTTTTGTATTTCAAAGGGTTCAACGCGCTCCAAGGCCACCGCGTGGCTCACTGGCTTTGGGACGACGGGAGGCGCCACCTGGCGCGGCACATCCAAAGGCGGATCTCGGAAGTTCTGTCCATCGACATCCATCCTGCTGCCGTGATGGGCCGTGGTATCATGCTCGATCATGGTGGCGGGCTCGTCATCGGCGAGACCGCGGTGATCGAAGACGACGTCTCCATTCTTCAGGACGTAACGCTGGGCGGCACCGGCAAGCAAACCGGCGACCGCCATCCTAAAGTCCGACGTGGCGCGCTGATCGGGGCGGGCGCGAAAGTTCTCGGCAATATCGAGATTGGCATCGGTGCGAAGGTCGGCGCGGGCAGCGTGGTCGTTTCACCGGTTGAGCCGTATACCTCAGTGGTCGGCGTTCCTGCGCGACCGATCGGGCAGCGGCATGCCTCGCTTCCAGGCGTTACGATGGATCAGGTCATGACAGAGCCGGACTATGTAATCTAACGAATGAACCGTCGATCTGCGGCCCGATCCGATGTAATGAGCGAAATGGAAAAATATTCTCGCTCATTAGAGAAAATCGCAACGATTGCGCCTGCTGAAAACCATGCTTCCTTTTAGATTGCCGGCTGCACGAACGGTCAAATCCCGCCGGGGTCGGCAAGTTAACATAATTTAGGAGTTTAAAGGTGTCGTTGAGATCTTTCCGGGCCGCCCTGCTAGGCGCCGTTTTTTCCGTAGCCGTCTTGCCATTGGCCAGCTTTGCCGCAACACCTGATGACACGCTGGTTGTCGCCCAGTCGATCGACGACGCAGTCAGCTTTGACCCGGCCGAAGGCTTCGAGCTGACAACCGTTCAGTCCTTCAACAATCTCTATCAGCGCCTTGTACAGTCCAACCGAGACGACGGGACAAAGATCGAGCCGGCGCTGGCCACATCGTGGGAAGCAGGAAGCGACGGCAAGAGCCTGACATTTGCGATCGCCGATGCCAAATTTGCATCTGGCAACCCCGTTCGTCCGGAAGATGTCATCTTTTCGCTGACACGCGCGGTCAAGCTCAACAAATCGCCAGCATTCATCCTGAACGAATTCGGCTGGACTGCAGACAACGTCGATGCCGCGGTGACAAAGCTGGATGACAAGCATGTCAAGCTGACCTGGACGGCTGATGTCGGCACGGGATTTGCGCTTTCTCTGTTGACCGCGCCAATAGCCTCGATTGTCGATGAGCAAACCATCTCTGCGCAGATCAAGGGCAATGACTTCGGAAACGAATGGCTGAAGACCAACTCCGCCGGCAGCGGCGCATTCGTCATTGCCAATTACACGCCGCACGAGGCGCTGGTGCTGCAGGCAAATGCACAGTCTTCAGACAAGCCGAAGCTCGAAAACCTCATCATCCGAAACGTTCCGGATGTGGGAGCCCGCCGACTGCTCGTCGAGCAGGGAGATGCCGATATTGCAAGAGGCTTGTCGGCCGACCAGATCGAAGCGCTGAAGACCAAGAGCGGGATCAAGGTTCTGGCGGTCCCCTCGGCTCGCACGGACTACATCCTCATCAATAGCAAGGCCAACCCCACTCTCGGCAACCCGGCCTTTTGGGAAGCTGCACGATATCTTGTCGACTACGACGGTATTTCCAAAAGCCTTCTGCGCGGGCAAAGCAGCGTCCATCAGGCGTTCCTGCCAGTTGGCTTCCCTGGTGCGCTGACAGACAACCCTTTCACGCTCAATGTCGAGAAAGCAAAGAAGATCCTGGCTGACGGTCGGATAAAGACGCCGTTGAAGATCGAGTTCATCGTTTTCAACGACCAGCCATTCCTTTCGATCGCTCAGTCGCTGCAATCAACCTTTGCGCAGGCAGGTGTGACGCTCGACATTCAGCCGGGCGTCGCAAGCGACATTTATGCGCGCGGCCGTGCCGGAAAGTTCGAAATGACCTTGCGCTACTGGATCCCGGACTACTTCGACGCCCACTCCAATGCGAGTGCCTTTGCCATCAACAAGGACAATTCGGCCAATACGGTAGCAAAGCAGGCCGGCTGGCTCATTCCGGAACTGACCGCCGAAACGCTGTCGGCTGTGAAGGAGCAGGATGCCGCCAAGCGTGTCGCGCTTTATGAGGACCTCCAAAAGAAGATCCAGCAAAGCTCGCCTTACATCTTTACGCTTCAGGGTAACGACCAGGTCGTGCTAAGCGACAAGATAAAGAACTATGCCCAGGGTCTTAACGCGGACCAGGTCTATTACGACAAGGTAGAGAAATAAGTGCCGCAAACGGCAATCAAAGCACCTATCGACACCGACAACTCCCGTCAGCGACAAGGCTGGCGGGAGTTGTCTTTGATGGTGTCACTCGTGAGATGGGCATGGTCCGTTGCCCTCACATTGCTGGGACTGGCACTGGTGACATTTGCCATGACCCGATTATCGCCGATCGATCCGGCACTGCAGCTCGTGGGTGATCATGCCAGTCAGTCGACCTACCAGCAGGCACGCCAGGAGCTGGGGCTCGATCAGTCGCTTCCGATACAGTTCCTCCACTATCTTGGTACGGCCTTGTCGGGCAATCTCGGCCAGTCCATTTCGACGGGGCAGCCCGTCGCCAAGGACATCGCCCGCACGTTTCCCGCAACGGTCGAACTTGCGACAGTCGCGATATTGATTGGCGCTGGCCTTGGTCTGGCGCTCGGGATCGCTGCAGCGATGCGACGGGGAACCTGGATCGACAGCCTATGTCGTCTTGTCTCCCTGGTTGGATATTCGGTGCCCATCTTCTGGCTCGGCCTCCTGATGCTGCTCCTTTTTTATGCCCGGCTGCATTGGGCGCCGGGACCGGGCAGGGCGGATGTCGTTTTCCAGTACACCGTCAAACCGGTCACAGGGTTCGCTTTGGTCGACACCTTGATTTCCGGTAAGGCGGGCGCATTTGTCGATGCTATCGCACACCTCGCACTGCCTGCAGCCGTGCTGGCGCTCCATTCAATTGCGGCGATCTCGCGTTTGACGCGCGCTTCGATCATCACCGAGCTTGGCCAGGAATATGTCACGACCGCGCGCGCGAAGGGGGCGGGGCTTTGGCGTGTCGTATTCGTTCATGTCCTGCCCAACCTCTCCGGGACGATACTGACTGTTGTCGCCCTTTCCTATGCAAGCCTGTTGGAAGGCGCGGTACTGACCGAGACCGTTTTTGCGTGGCCCGGCATCGGACGATATCTGACCACGGCCATGTTTGCCGGCGACATGCCCGCGATCCTAGGCGCGACGCTGGTTGTGGGCGCCGCCTTCGTGCTCCTCAACGCTCTGACCGACATTGGCGTGACTTGGCTTGGAGCACGTAAGACAAGATGACCTTCTCCTTCCACGCGTCGCTGGATGACGCGCCATTGATGAGACGCGCGTTACGTTCACCGGCAGCGACTGCCGGTGGCACGCTCATCCTCTTCGTCCTCTTCCTTGCCGTCTTTGCTCCGTTGATTGCACCTTATGATCCTGATTTCCAGCAGGTGGCCTCCCGCTTGATGCCGCCCGATGCCACCCACTGGTTTGGAACCGACGGCTTCGGTCGCGACATTCTTTCGCGCATCATCTACGGCACGCGGCCAACGCTTTTGCTGGTCTTCGTGGTCGTGGCGCTGATGGCGCCGCTCGGTATTGTCGTCGGCATACTTGCCGGCTACTTCGGTGGCGTTGTCGAACGCATTTTGATGCGAATAACGGATATCGTGATGTCCTTCCCCCGGTTGCTGTTGGCCTTTGCATTCGTCGCGATCATGGGACCTGGGTTGATCAACGGTGCTCTGGCTTTGGCTTTGACCAGCTGGCCCGCTTATGCCCGGCAGGCGCGCGTGGAAACGAGCGCACTTGGACGTAGCGATTACCTGGCAGCAGCCGAGATGGTCGGCATTTCCGGCGTTCGGTTGCTCTGGGGCCATGTACTGCCACTGGTCCTGCCCTCGGCAATCATCCGCCTGGCCCTCGATCTCTCGGGCATTATCCTTGCGGCCGCGGGTCTCGGGTTCCTCGGTCTCGGAGTACGTCCACCAACGGCCGAGTGGGGATCCATGGTTTCTGAAGGCACACAGGTAATTTTCGACCAGTGGTGGGTAGCAGCCGTGCCGGGGTTTGCCATCCTGATCACCTCCTTTGCCTTCAATCTGCTGGCTGATGGCCTGCGCGACGTACTGGATCCGCGTCATGACTGAACCGTTGCTTCATGTTGATGGCCTCTCGATCGCGTTCCCGTCGGCGAAGGGAATGTCGCAAGTCGTCAACGACATCACGTTTACCGTCGGACGCGAAATCGTTGCCCTGGTTGGCGAATCTGGCTCGGGGAAGTCGATGACGGGTCGCGCAATCATGGGACTTTTGCCCGCAAATGCGCGCGTGGCTGCCAGGCGACTTGGCTTCGAGGGGCGCGACCTGCTGACGCTTTCCAGTAAGGAATGGAACCGACTGCGTGGCAACAAAATGGGCCTGATCCTTCAGGATCCGAAGTATTCCTTGAACCCGGCACACAGGATTGGCCGGCAAGTAGAGGAAACGCTTCTCCTGCACGCAAATCTGTCTTCTGCCGAACGACGTGACAAAGCACTCGATATGCTCGACAAGGTCGGACTATCCGATCCGAAGCGCATCTGCTCCAGCTATCCGGCGACCCTATCGGGCGGGATGGGACAACGTGTAATGATCGCCGCGATGCTGGCCAACAGGCCAAAGCTGCTGATTGCTGACGAACCAACCTCGGCGTTGGACAAGGAGCTGCAGGACCAGATCCTGACGCTATTGAGAAAGTTAAGCGAAGAGTTTGGCATGGGCTTGCTATTGATCAGTCACGATCTGCAACAGGTCTCCCGGTATGCAGACCGCGTAATCGTGATGCGGCGCGGCGTGATCGAGGAGGAGATGGCGTCGGTCGATCTTGCAAGCGCCCGCTCTGGCTATACCCGCGCTCTTTGGGCAGCCCGCCCGAGCGCCGAGTCCTACCAGACGCGCCTGCCGGTCTACGGAGGCGACGAATGATTGCCTTGTCGATTGCCGACCTGTCAGTAACATTCCAAAACCGCGGGAAGGGATATGCGGCCGTTCGCGGCGCGAGCCTTGAAGTCGCGGAGGGCGAGACGTTCGGCCTGATTGGCCCGTCTGGCTGCCGCAAGACAACGATACTGAGGGCCGTGGCCGGCCTCAACACCAACTGGCAGGGCTCCATCACGGTGTTCGGCAATGCATTGACGCCCGGCCAGAAAATTACTGGCGCCCAGCGGGACAATATTCAGATGGTATTCCAGGATCCCTACTCCTCGTTGCATCCGCGTCATCGGATCTCCCGCATTCTCGGGGAGCCGCTCGCCATCAGGCGCGTTGCTGGTGCGACACAGCGTGTGCGCGATCTTCTCAATCAAGTGGGACTTCCGCAGGCTGCAGCCGACCGATACCCGCACCAGCTTTCAGGGGGGCAGCGCCAGAGGGTAGCCATTGCTCGGGCGCTCCTGCTCGAGCCGAGACTCCTGTTGCTCGACGAGCCGACCTCTGCTCTCGATGTATCGGTCCAGGCGGAAATCCTGAACTTGCTAAATGAGCTTAAGACGACGAACCGCATGACGCTGGCCCTCGTCAGTCACGACCCAGGCGTTGTCGCCCACATGTGCGATCGGGCTGTCTTGATGGAATCTGGACGTGTCGCCGCCGAGCTGGACAGGCCCAACATTGCCAAGATTTACGCTCAAAGCCAATCATAGACCGCCTGGCTTCGAGGTGTCGTACTATGGCGGCTGTAGCCACCTCTCGACGAGACTGGCTGCCGTTGGGCGCTTCCTTGAGCGACAGTTCCGAAACATCTCTGCATCGCGACGATCATTGAACATGCCAGTGCTCGGGCCTTCGCAAGCACCTGGACCCGGGTCATCCGAATTGAGCGGTCTTTGCAGGACGGTCAGGTGATCCGGTCGCTTGAAGAACGAACCGGCAATGGTAGCACTTGCCCGTCGGCGATCGCTCCAACCCTCTTGCCGTCATTGTGGCAAACGAAAGTGATCATCAACGTGACGCCGATCACGCGTGTCCTTGTGCCAGCCAATCGCCTTTCGGTAGCTTCCCAGCAGACCATCTCGCCGAACGTCTTCTATCGTCCGGCCGTGAACAACCGCGGCGTCGGGATCGACATAGAGGGCGTCGACAGGACAGTATAGCTCGCACATGAAGCATGTCTGGCATCGGTCCTGCCGGGCAATGACGGGCGGCCCGTCCGCAACAGCTTCAAAGACGTTCGTCGGGCAGACCTTGACGCACAAATTGCAATCCGTGCAGGCTTCCTGGTCAAGGAGCTCTATCATTATTCTGCAGCCTCGCTGTAAACGCCGGGATCGATTGCGGACGGTCTGACGACAACCTGGTCGAGGCCGCTCACGATGAGCCGATGATGTTGAGTGGTATCCTGTCCTGGAAAATCGTCCCGACGATGCATGCCACGGGTCTCAGTGCGTGCAATGGCAGCCCGATACATGAAGCGCGCCGTGGCGAGCATCGCCTGCGCCTCGCGCAGGCAAAGAGCGCGCTCGTTATCGTCCGCCTGCGCAAGTGAGACCTCCTCCCAAAGTCGATCCAATGTCTCCAGCGAGGCAGTGAGGCCGGCATGCGTGCGGAAGTAGTTGATATCGAGCGGGAAGACCTCGGCCTGTACTGCCTTGATAATGTCGGCTGGTTCGATCGCCGTGTGGTGTTGCGGCGCAAGCGCGACATGTCGACCGGTGGACGTGGCGGGCTGGCGCAACGCATGGATAGCTGCGGAGGTGCCGGCGAATGAGCCGGTCGCTATCGCCCATGCAGCGTTGTGGCTTCCCCCACCCGTGAACCCGCCACAAATCGGCTCTCGTGTCGCATTGTCGCCCGCGGCATAAAGACCACGGACCGTCGTAGCGCAGTCAAGGCCGGTTAGTGTCAGTCCTCCTGTACCGCGCACTGTTCCTTCAAGTCGAAGCCTGATCTCGAAGAAGTCACGGAACGGATCGATGCCTCCGCGATCAAAGGGTACGAAGAAGTTCGGTTGCGCACGCCGCAGGACCTCCTTGGTTTCCTCCTGGTCGACAAGGTCGAGGCGCGCATAGACGCGCTCCTTAAGAAGTGTTCGGGCTATGATCGAGCGGCCGCGCGCAGAACCGGCGCCCTCGATAAGTGTCCGGTCCGCCCGATAGAAACTGGCAAAGCGATAAAGCGCGGTCTTGGTGATCGACGCGAAGGCCGGCGAGATCGCATAGGCGGACGAAAACTCCATTCCTGACAGCTCAGCACCCGCTTCCGCGCCCATCAGGTAACCGTCGCCTGTCAAAACATTGCACCCGAGCGCTCCGCTCTTGAAGGCACAACCGCCCGCCGCAAGTACGACAGCGCCGGCGCGTACGGTCCAAAGACCACCCTCCTGCTGACGAAGGCCGGAGGCGCCAACGACAGCGCCGTCGTCGATCAACAGCCGCGTCGCCGGGTGGTGGTCGAGGATCGTCACACCACCGTTCTTTGCCCGGCGCCGCATCAGGCGCATGTATTCGGGACCCTGAACCGAAATACGCTGCTGCTTCCCGGTCTCGTCGACGGGAAAGGGATAACCCCAGTCCCCGAGCCTGTTGACGCTTTCATAGGTGCGGTCGAGAACAGGTGCCATCCATGCGCGTTCGGAAAGAAACCCACCCATTGCCTCGCGGCTTGCCATGGCGCTCTCGCGCTCGCTGGCATCTGGAGGAACATACCAGATCTGCGTTCCTGCAGCCGCCGTGGCACCGGAGCTGCCACAATAGCCCTTGTCGACGAGCACGACCTTGGCTCCACTTGCCGTCGCCTCGATCGCAGCCCAGCATCCGGCAGGACCACCGCCGACAATAAGGACATCGCATGTCATTTCAGTATGTGCCGGGACCATCATCGATATCCTTTGCTGGACGAAACCACATTGAGGTCGGGAAAGAAGAGGTGCATAGAATTTTGATCGATTTTCTGGAGCATCCGACATGTCCATTGCCAGCCTTGCCATGTATGCCAGCCCCGCACCGATCGCACAGGCGACAAGCCTGTTCTGGCAGGCTCTGGGCACGCGCATCCGCTCGCTTGGCCTGCAAGCTCCACAGGCGCTGGACGAGGCCATCCGTTATGACGAGGCGTGGCTTCGATCTGATCTGCTTTTTGCCCAGACCTGTGGCTATCCCTACGTCCGCAAGCTGCGCGGGCAGGTGCGCCTGGTGGCAACGCCGGTCTACGGGCTGCCTGGTTGTGATGGACCCTTGAAATGTAGCTTCATCGTCGTCAACGCCAACTCGCCATTCGAAACGATCGCGGACCTGCGCGGCAAGCGTGCCGCAATAAATGAACCCGGCAGCAATTCGGGCTACAATCTTTTCCGCCACCTTGTCGCACCTCACGCGATCAATGGACGCTTCTTCTCGTCGGTGATCGAGACGGGAGGGCATCTGGCGAGCATCGATGCGGTGACGCACGGCACTGCGGACGTCGCATCGATCGATTGTGTCACTTTCGGCAACACATTGCGCTTTTCGCCCGACCGGGTCGCAGGCGTTCGGGTTTTGGCCGAAACAGCCAAAGGGCCCGGACTGCCGTTTATCACCACGGCTTCGAACCCGTTGAGCAATCTTGGTATTCTTCGTCAGGCCTTGGCCGAAACGATCTCGGATCCCGATCTTGCCGATGTCACCGACACGCTGTCGCTTCGCGACATCGCTTTGCTCGACGATGCCGACTACGAGGCCTTGGCTGGTCTTGATCGCGAGGCTGCTCGGCATGGCTACCCCGAAATTGCCTGAGAGGAGTTGGCTGAGGCAATGGCAAGCGGAAAATGGCATGCCACGCTGCGATCGTTCTGACCTGGTCTAAGGCGGGGGATCTGACTCGCACAGACCGCTTGCGCTACCGGACAGCGCTTGTGAAAACGGCAGCCAGAAGGCGGATTGCTGGCGCTTGGCACTTCGCCCTTCAGCAACCTGCGTTCGCGACGACGGGCGCTATCAAGTGTGAGGTTGGCCGAAAACAGGGCCTGCGTATAAGGATGAGCGGGAGCGTTAAAGAGCTCGGCAGTCGGCCCGGTTTCGACAATCTGACCGAGATACATGACGGCCACACGATCGGTGACGCGTCCCACGACGTTCAGATTGTGAGAGATCAGCAAGTAGCTGAGCCCAAGAGGGCCGCGCAGAGCGCGCAACAGGTTCAGGAGATCTCCTTGCACCGAGATGTCTAGACCAGCAGTTGGTTCATCGGCAACGATGGTCGAGGGCTCGGTGGCAAGCGCTCTAACCAGCGCCACGCGGCGGGCTTGCCCGCCACTCAGTTGGTGGGGGTAGCGCTCAAGAAGCTGATCGCCAAGGCCGATGCTGCGCGCAAGCGTCACGATCCTTTCCCAATTTTGCGGGTTATGTCGACGGCGGATCTTCAACGGCTCCGCCAGAAGCGATTGCACTGTCATTCGAGGTGACAACGAAGCACCCGGATCCTGGAAAAGCAGCTGGATCTTGCTTCGTCGGTCCACGGGACGTTGACCGGTGTCGTCCGCTCGCAAGCCGTCTTCGACGCACAGCGAACCGCCCGCGAGCGGTTGCAACCCTGCAATCGCACGTGCAAGCGAGGACTTGCCGCAGCCGCTTTCGCCAACGAGGCCCAGTGTTTCTCCCTTGCGCAGTTCCAGCGATACGCCGTCAACTGCCGTCAGCCTGCCGTAGCGGATCGTGGCATGCTTCAAGGTCAGGACATTCATCATGCCGCCTCCAGCCAGCACCGATAGGCGTGACCACCCTCCGCACGTTTCGTGCGAGGCTTCCCAAGACAAAGCTCATGGCGGCTCGCACAGCGCGCGGCAAAGATGCAGCCCGGGGGACGATGGGAAAGGTCGGGCACGCTGCCGGCAATTGTCGCAAGATCCTTTGAAGGATCAAAGGGGACATAAGGATCGATCTCGCAGGCAAGCAGTGCCCGGGTGTAGGGATGACGAGGCTGACGCAGCACCCTGTCGACCGGCCCGCTTTCGACAACCGTGCCCGCATACATGACCACGACGCTGTTGCAAAGTTCTGCGATCAGACCGAGGCTATGGCTGACAACCAACATTGAGGCTGAGGTGCGTCGACGAAGGCGGTGCAGCATCTCGACCACCTGCGCCTCCACAGTGGCATCGAGAGCAGTGGTCGGTTCGTCGGCGATCAGGAGCTTGGGCTCGACAAGCAGTGCCATGGCAATCACCACGCGCTGGCGCATGCCGCCCGAAAATTCATGTGGGTAGCGCTTCATCCGCTGTGCTGCATCCTGCACACCAACGTCAGTGAGCATGGCTTCAGCGCGTGCCCAAAGTGCTTGTCGATCTTCTCTCGGGAAGCGTCGCCGCTGGACGTCGACGAGTTGCGTACCGATGGTGAACATCGGGTTCAAGGCCGTCATCGGATCCTGGAAAATCATCGCAACATCGGCGCCGCGCAATCGGGCGATGTCGGCGGTGCCAAGCCTCTGTTCAAGCCCGTCGAAGGTGACCCGGTCGGCCGAAACCTCCGCATTTTCGGCAAGCAGTCCGAGAATGGCGAACGCAATCGTCGATTTTCCGCTACCACTTTCACCGACAAGGCCGACTGACTGCCCGTAACCGATTTCAAGGTCAACGCCATCAAGGACGTGAGTAGATTGACCGCCGGCGCGATAAGAAACGCCAAGGTTATCGATGCTGAGCAAGGGGGTTTTCAATGGGCCCTCCGCAGTTTGGGGTCGAGCGTGTCTCGCATGGCCTCGCCAAGCAGTGCAAAGCCCAGGGTGGCAAAGATCAATGACAGGCCGGAAAAAGTCGCAAGCCACGGAGACTGGTCGAGATAGGTGTAGCCGTCATTCAAAAGATTGCCCCAACTGGCCAGTGGCGGCCGCACGCCGAGGCCGAGGAAGCTCAGACCCGCCTCGATCGTGATCACAACAGGAATGTCCATGCATGCCAGTACAAAGATCGGCCCGATGATATTCGGAACGACGTGATGGAGCACGATCCGCCATGTCTGTGCGCCAAGCACTTTTTCCGCTTCTATGAAGGCGCTGTTCTTGATCGCGATAGTCTGGGCCCTGGCTACGCGACCGAAATGCGGAATGAAGACGATGCTGACGAGAAGGACGACATTGCCGAGCCCCGGTCCCAGGACCGCCACGAGCGAAAGCGCGAGAATGATACTTGGAAAAGAGGTAACGAGGTCGAATATTCCCACGATGACAAGATCCACGGCTCGCGGAGCTAACGCCGACAGGACGCCAAGTGCGACACCCGCGGTCAACGATATGGCAATGACCGAGAGCGAGACGCCAAGCGCCACGCGAGTTCCGAATATCAGGCGGCTCATTATATCGCGACCTAGCTGGTCCGTGCCAAACAGATGCTCTAGCGAGGGCCTCATCAGGCGGGTTGCCGGGGCGATCGTGTTGGGGCCATAGGGCGAGATCAAGGGTCCGGCGATCGCGACGAGACACAGCAGAGACACGGCAAGAAGGGCAAACGTTCCACCCGGTCGACGGGAGAGGTTGATGATTATTGCCATGTCGCTAAGCCCGCCCAGAAACAAGGCGCGTGCGCTCGCGAGGGTCAATCAGGCTCTGGCTGAAATCACTGATCAGGTTGGTGAGCACGTAAAGAGAAACGATGACGAAAACGCCTCCCTGAACAACCGGATAGTTGCGGGTGCGAATTGCATCATAGACCAGCGATCCCAGTCCCGGCCGATTGAAGATGACTTCCGCGAAGACAGCTCCGCCCAAAAGCTCACCAAACCCCATGCCAAGCACTGCTATCGTCGGCAAGGCAGCTGGCTTCAGGGCATACTTCATCAAGATCTTTGCCTCACTGATACCATAGGCACGCAACGTGCGGATATGGTTCTCAGTCAGCACCTCGAGCAATGACGACCGCAGCAGGCGCGCAATGTAGCCGACCCAACCAGCCGCAAGGGCTAAGGTCGGCAGAACCAGATGCCAAAGCTGGTCTGCGAGGTTTCCATCGTCTCCCGCGCCAAGAACTGGAAACCAGCGCAGCGTCACGGCAAACAGCATGAGCATGAAGATCGAAACGACAAAGCTGGGCGTCGAGATGAAGCCGATGCTGAAAAAGGCGATGAGACGATCGACCCGGCCACCGGCAAAACGTGCCGAAACCAGCGCCAGCGGCACGCCGAGGATGATAGCAACGGCAATGGCGCAGATAGCCAGCGCTACCGTGTTGGGAAGTGCTGCTCCGACAAGTGAGGATACAGGGCGGCCGTTGAAGATATCTTGACCCAGGTCGCCGCAAAGCAACCGCGCCAGGAACCCCATGACCTGGTCGAAGAGAGGTTTGTCAAGCCCCATCCGGCTATTGAGCAGCGCGACCGCTTCAGGTGTCGCTCGCGACCCGAGGATCACCGTTGCCGGATCACCCGGTATCAGGCGCGTCAAAGAAAGGAGAATGACAACGGAGCCGGCCACAGCCAGAAGGGATGTGGCCAGCTTGAGACCGAAATGGATCGAAAGCGAAGCAAATTTCAAGACAGCGCTTCCCACTTCGTCATTGACAGGATGCCCACGAGATCAGGCCGTCACGTCGGAGAATGCCGTGTAGAGCCAGTTGTTGCCATTAGGCAGAACGCCGGGCTTCAGCCATTTGCGAGAGGCAAAGGCATTAAGATTGTGCGTGATCCAGATGAACGCTGCGGATTCGTCGAGCAGTTTTTGCGCGTCGATATAGATCCTTTCACGCTCAGCTGGGTCGACCGTGACACCACCTTTTTCATGGAGGGCATCGAAATCTGCATTCTTCCAACGTTGCCAGTTCCATTGGCCCACCTGGTCCGACGTGAACCACTGGGTCTGAAAGCCCGGATCGAACTTTCCATTGTACTTGATCAAGGACAGCTCTAGGTCCTTGCTGGCATCGTTATTGCCAAGCGCCCAGTAAGCAGCCGATTCCAGCGACTCGATTTCGACTTCGATGCCAACATCTGCCAGGTTGGCCTGGATGATCTGAGCAATCGCTTCGTTTCTGGCGCCAGCCTCAATGGTAAGCTTGGTCTTGAAGCCGTCACCTTGACCAGCCTCGGCGAGCAGAGCCTTGGCCTTTTCGAGATCGCGCGCATAGACTGGTGCATCTTTCCAGTATCCAAGCAGGCTTGGCGCCAGCAAGGCGTTGGCTCGCGGGTAGATCCCGGAATAGGCACCCTGCAAGATCGCGTCGACATCAACTGCATATCGGATTGCCTGACGCACACGCAGGTCACCGAAGGGCGCTTTTTCAATGTTTGGACCAAACCAAACATAGTCGATTGCGGGTATCTCGGTCACGGTGGCGTCAGGTTGATCGCCCAAAGCCTTGCCGTTTTCCGGATCGATTGCAGTAAAATCGATCTCCCCAGCCTTGAAGGCGATCTCGGCGGTTTTTTGCTCGCCGATCGGTCTGCCGACGATTTGATGGAAATGCGGCTTGATCGGCCCCTTGTAGGTAGGATTGATCTCCAGCACGAACTGCTCGCGCGGAACCCATTCCTTGAGGATGTAAGGACCGCTGCCGACCAGCTTCGTGGAGACCTGCTTGCCCAGTGCCTCGAAGGCTTTTCTAGACACGATACGGCCGGATCCATCTGCAAGCGCGATCGTGTAAAGCGCCGGTGCCGGCTCTTTCAGGATGATTTTCCCCTCCAAGGGGCTGATGACGTCGACCCGCTCGAGCGCCGCCCAATCTTTGGCATAGGTCACCGGCTTACCGTCGGCATCCGGCTTGATGAACCGTTCAAAGGAGAACTTTACATCGTCAGCGGTCAAGGCGCCGTAGCCATCTGTGAAGATCAATCCATCTCGAAGCTTGAAGTGGATTTCGGTGTCGCTGACCTGCGTCAGTTCCTGCGCGGCATCGAGTTGCCATTCCGTCGATCCAGGCTTGAAGGATATCAGACCCTGCTGAACCGACCAGATCACATTAAGGTCGACAGGGCCGGAGCGATTGGCGGGATCGAGGTTCGATAGATCTTTCTCGACACGCACGACAATCTTGTTCCGGTCAGAGCCGGAAAAGGCGGGGCTGGCGCCACCTAAGGCGACAATGGCCGCGATTGATGCGCCGCCGAAAAGGACCTGACGACGTGTGCTTTTAAATGACATGTAATCCCCCACGTACCGAACTCGGAACCGCAAACCGACCCGAGCGCTTGATTGAATGTCGGGATTAAAGCCAGTAATTCACTAAATATATAGAGTAAATATTCCACGCGGAGCCGCTATTTCGCAACCGCGTTTTCTTTTCCCTGCTTTCAAGGCAAAGCGATGCGGCGCGTCACGATGCCCGTCTTCTTATAGTGCCGGCTCACAATGACGCTCGTTGTTTGCGGAATCACATCATGTCTAATCAATCGCCTTCAGACCGCTATCCGCCAACGGTAGTGCGCTCGGCTATCGCTCGCGTCGAATGGCCGACGGCGCTCCTTGCAATGGGAATATACGGCGGGTTCTTGCTGCTGACATACTTCTGGGCGGCGCTTCCGCTCGTCGCCGTCATCGCCGCCGGTGGCTGGCTCGTCGCCTGGCATGGATCTTTGCAACATGAAGTCATCCATGGGCACCCAACACGTAGCCAGCGCTTGAACGATGCAATTGGCTGGCCACCTCTGTCCCTGTGGCTTCCCTATGCGATCTACCGGGAGGGACACCTGGTTCACCATCGCGACGAGCACCTGACCGATCCGATCGAAGATCCAGAATCATCCTACCTTACCCAGGCCACCTGGAATGCCCTAGGATGGTTCGGTCGATCCCTGGCGGAATTGAATACGACATTGCTCGGAAGGTTGACGATCGGCCCTATCGTCATGATCGGTAACTTTCTGGTCGAGGAGGCGACACTCATCGTGCGTGGCGACAAGCGGAGACTTCGACTGTGGTGCGTGCACAGTTTAGGTGTCTGCCTTGTCCTCACCTGGGTTCTCGTCGTCTGTGCAATGCCTCTTTGGCTTTACCTGATCGGCTTTGTCTATGTCGGTGCCGCGTTAACGCGACTTCGCTCCTACGCCGAGCACCGTTATGCCGATCACCATAGCGAGCGAACGGCGATCGTAGAAAACAGCCCGCTTTTCGGGCTGCTGTTCCTTTACAATAATCTGCACGTTCTTCACCATCTGCGTCCGGGCATACCGTGGTATCAGATCCCTAAGATCTACCGCGACAACCGTAGCGCATTTGTCGCGGCCAATGGCGGGCTCGTCTATGATGGCTACGCCGATGTGGCGCGACGGTTCCTTTTTAAACCGCACGATGATCCGCGTCATCCCAACCACCGCAATGCCGGTAGCTCCGAAACTACTTCTTTTCAACGGGCCGGCGGCAATTCGAGCGACAATTCGGCGGGTCGAAGGACCACCCTGGTGGCGACGGACTGACGTCGTACCCAGGACGTTTTCAAGGAGCATATAATGGATCGGCTCGATCGAAAAATCCTCGCGCTGTTGCAGGAAGATGCAACTTTGCCCGTCACTGATGTCGCTCGGCAAGTCGGCCTGTCTACAACACCGTGCTGGAGACGCATTCAGAAGATGGAGGAGGACGGGGTTATCAAGGAACGGGTCGCGATCCTCGATCCTGAAAAGATCAACGCCGGCATCACGATTTTCGTGTCGATCAATACCAGCACTCATTCAGTCGAATCTCTTGACGATTTCTCACGCCATGTCACGTCGCTTTCAGAAGTGGTCGAGGTCTATCGCATGAGTGGGGACGTCGACTATCTGTTGAGGGTGCTTGTGCCGAACATGTCGGCGATCGATGCATTCCACAAGCGGCTGGTATCAAAATTGGATATCCGAACTGTCTCCTTGTCCTTTGCGATCGAGAAGATCAAGTATGCGACGCAGCTGCCACTCGAGTATATGCAGCTTTCCAGCTCGCGGTACTCCGGATAGGCAAAGGCCGGACGCGGACAAGGCGAGTATCCGCGCCACTGATGAAGTCGCTGACCGATCAGTTCAGTCGTACTCGAAGAAACATTGATCTGCATGACCGGCCAGCAAATAGGCACATCGCATTCAAGGTAATTGCAAGTGCTGAACCGATCCAATGGAAGGCGATGGCCAGTAAAGCCAACGAGGCAGGTGAACGGCTTATCGAGAGATAACGGCGCAAAAGCATTGTAGTTGAACGAGCGCGGCTGGATAGCCCTTGCAGAAATACCATCACAGGTTACTCTCTTTTAGGGGATTCGATTCACGCAGTTGAACTGGGAGGGAATCAGGATGCATCAGAAGAACGAGTATTTTTGGGAAGACGAGCCCATAGAGTTTTTGCTGCTTGCATCCACGTTGGCTGGGGCAACGATCGTCGCAGCCGCCGTGATGGTCATCATGGCTTTTCTTTGAGAAATGCCGCCCGATTTTGAGCGACCGTCACACCATTATAACGGCGCTTGGTCAGAGCCCGATATGGATGGTCCAGCGCATGCAACTCCTTGACGGATAGTGTCTCGGATTGTCGGGACTCTAGTTTAACAGCACCGATGAGCACACTCCAGGCGATCGCGTACTGTCTCTCAAGGCGCCAAGCAGCTACTTGAAGCCTTCCTCGAGCTGGCACCAGACGGCAAGTAGTGGCTGCGAGGTGCATCGTATTGCGAAGGTCTGCGCTTCCTCAACCGCAAAGACCGATCCGGCATCAGCCTTCATCCATGCTTCCCCATTGATGCATATCTCCGATGGGCTCAGCAGTACGAATGCCTTTGAGCGTGCCTGCACATTATCGGGGAACCGGGTATAGGGTTCCATGAGGATCAGACAGATCCTGATGTCCGGGCGCGTCTCAAGCCCTGAAGGTCCAACCAGGACGCTGTGTGCGTGTGCTTTCGAGAAGTTTACGCTGGCAAATGGACCAGATCGGCCGCTCTTCCATACAATATGCCGGCTGAGATTGGCGAGCGCATTTGCCAAGCTCGGTCCTGGTCGGACGGATCTCTGAGCGTGGCGCACCGCTGTTTCGAATGACTGCTTGCGTTGCGCCGTCTCTTCCAGATTGAAGCTCCCTGTTCGTTCTGTGCGCTGAAGCACTTTGCCTGCAATGAAGCTGGCCGTTGGAGAAGCGTCAGACGACAACATTACGGAAGCTAAGGCATTGAGGAAGGCTTGCAACTCGTTCGGCCGACGAACCCCGCCTCGCACGACAAGCCTTGCCACCACACCGTCCTTCTCCGTCACAAGGAGGTCCGCGGAGTGGTCGGTCTTCTTACTCATTCACTCGGATCCACATCTGGCTCGTTGTCGAGATCGCTCAGGTCTTGCGATACCTGCACCAGGGGCTGTGTTAGCCACGACTGCCATCTGGAAGCAAGCCCAAGGAGCGTTTGAACTGGTAGCGTATGAATATTACCCTCATCCAGCGTTGGATCGAACCTTTCATGCGGTCATTGCGCCGGAGCGCGAGGAATGATCATCTGTAGAGGCTCGCCTACTTCAAGAGGCCTTTCTGGTCTTGAACATTTATTGCCGATTGCCGATCTACGTTGAGTGTCAGGAGCCATTCTCATGCTTGCCGTTATCGTGTCTGTCTGCGCCTCGATTTGCGCGATCGTCTATATTCGTTACTATGCCTTGAAAACCAGGCTGACCGAAAAGTCGATCGACGAAGCAATCGCCAGAAGGCTTCAGGCTTCACCCTTGATGGCGGAGGTCCGTGATCTGCGCGAACTCAACGGCGTGATGCGAAACTTGCTTGTCGACATTGTCGAAGCGGAAGATATGAAGCCGCAGAGCGCCATCGGGGAAATCTCGCAGCAAGAGCGAAAGCGACTGATCTCGATCAGGGAGACGAGACGCCGTGAGATCTACGCCGAGGCGCTTGTCGTTCTGCGTCAGGCAGATGTTTCAGCACCTGGAACGAAGGTCGAACGAGCGCACGGCAATCAAAGGCCGAATTTTTAAAAGCCTTGATTTGATGACCCGCCGCTCCAGTCCTCGTCCAGCCGTGCCGTCGAAAGATGAGCGTTGATGCCATCACTGGCCCTACGTCCCAAAAGCGGGAGCGCGACCATACCCCATCGCGCTAGTTTGAAGAACACCAGCGAGGTTAGGCTAGGTTAGCCTAGGCTGAACGAGCTAGTGTTGCGTCAACGCCGACCGCGCCCAAACCGAAATGTGATCGCAGTGTCGAGCCCTGATAGTCCAGCCTGAACAGTCCGCGCTTTTGCAGGAGGGGAACGACCTCGTCAGCAAACAATTTGAGCTGGCTGTTGATGATCGGCGGCATCACGTTGAAGCCGTCTGCCGCGCCGGACTGGAACCATTCCTGGATGAGGTCTGCGATTTCGTCCGGCGTGCCTGCAACCGCAAGGTGGCCACGCGCACCGGCCAGTTTGCGCAACAATTGCCGAAGGGTGAGTTTTTCGCGAAGCGTCATTTCTACGTAGCCAATGACCCGGCTTCTGGATGCTTCGACAGCGTTAGGATCGGGGAAGTCACCCGCGGCAAGTGGGCGATCAAGCGGAATGTTACTGAAATCATGACCGCCAAAACGAGCTGATAGTCTTGTCAAGCCAACTTCCGTGCTCGTCAGGGCATCGAGTTCCTCCCAAACCTGTTCGGCTTCCTTCTTGGTCGAACCGATCGCGGCGCTGATACCGGGCAAGACCACGATGTCTTCGGGTCTGCGACCATAGGCGACGGCCCGGTTCTTCACATCCGAATAGAACGTCTTGGCGCTATCTATTGCCATGTGAGCGGTGAAAATTGCTTCTGCCCAACGTGCGGCGAAAGACCGTCCGGTATCTGACTGCCCCGCCTGTATATAGACGGGCCGTCCTTGAGGACTGCCCGGGACATTGAGGGGCCCTTTCGTTTTATAGTGGCTACCCTCGTAGTTGGCGGGCCGCATCCGGTTCGTGTCGAGGTAACGGCCGGCTTCACGGTCATCGACGACGGCATCGGCCGGGAAGCTCTTCCAGAGCGCGTCGACAGCCTCGACGAACTCTTCGGCGAGCCGATAGCGATCGCCGTGGTCGACGTTTTGCGCAAGGCCGTAGTTGGCACCGGCTTCTGGCGCCCATGACGTGACGATGTTCCAACCCGCGCGTCCCTTGGACAGGTGGTCAAGCGTGGCGAATTGACGTGCAAGCGTATAGGGAAGGCTGTAGGTCGTCGATGCCGTTCCGATCAGCCCGATTTTCTTCGTATGTGCGGCCAGTAGGGAAAGGAGCACAATCGGCTCCAGTGATCCCGACGATGCGAGACCGCTGCTGTTGCCGGCCGCGAGGGTATCGGCGAGAAATACCGCATCGAACTTGGCTTCCTCCGCAATTTGAGCAGCCTCGACATAAAGCTCAAGATCGGTGAGGGCCTTGTGGTTGGAACCGGGATGGCGCCATGCGCCTTCGTGGTGACCACGCGACATCAGAAAGAGGTTCAGGTGCAGTTGGCGTGTCATTTATCGTAGCCTTTCAAACTCTATCTGCGCTGACACCAAAGCTGGTGAGTAGCTTAGCGCGGAGATCGAGCAGTTCGGATTGATGTGACCGCCGCGGATGCGGCAGTGAAATGGCATGGTCTTCCGAAATTCGACCATCTTGCAGAACAAGAATGCGATCGGAGAGCAGGAGCGCCTCATCGACGTCATGAGTGACCAGAATGATCGTTGGCCTCTCACGCTCGACTAGGCGCATCAAAAGTTCCTGCATGCGAATACGGGTCAACGCATCAAGGGCGCCGAATGGCTCATCTGCAAGCAGCAGGGAAGGGGAGCGGATCAACGATCGCGCAAGTGACGCACGCTGCTTCTGCCCTCCAGAAAGCGTAGACGGCCACACGTGAGCCTTGTCGCCCAGACCCACCGCCTCGAGCATATCGAGCGCGGTCGACTTCGCATCGGTGCGACGCAGTCCGAGCGTCACATTGTCAATTACCGTTTTCCAAGGCAGCAGCCTCGAATCCTGGAAGAGAACCGATGTGCTGGCGGGTACCTGAAAATGACCTTGGCTCTCGGCATCATCGTCCAGACCCGCAAGCGCACGCAGCAATGTTGTCTTGCCCGAACCGGATTCACCCAACAGGGAGACAAACTGTCCGTGAGGAATGTCGAGAGACACCCGATCGAGAATGGTCCTGCCTTCGAAACTCCGCGAGAGGTTGCGAAGCGTGACAGCATTTGGAACGGGGATATGGGCATTCATGATCCGAGCGCTCTCCTGTACGATAGGGCGCGGCTTTCGATGAAACGAACGACAGCATCCGACAAAAGGCCGAGCACGGCATAGATGATGATGCCGACCACGATGATTTCCGTCTGCCCCCAGTCACGCGCTCGGTTCATCAGGTAACCGATGCCCGTCTGCGTGTTGACGAGCTCGAGCACGACCAAAGCTGTCCAACAGAGTGCAACCGCCAGCCGCAGTGACACAAAAAACCCTGGCAACGCTCCTGGCAGTGCAACATGACGGACGAATTCGAGGCGCGAAAGTCCAAGAGTACGCGCGAGTTCGACGTGTCCGATGTCAATGCTGCGTAGGGCTGCGTGGGTATTGATGTAGACAGGCACCAGGACCGCTGTAAAGATCAAGAATACCTTCATCGCCTCGCCGATACCCAGCCAGATGATGACCAATGGGATCAGTGCCAAGGTCGGAACAGCTCTCTTGATCTGGACAATGCCATCGATCAAGGCCTCACCCGTCCTGGTCAGACCGGAAAGCAAGGCAAGGATGACGCCAACAAGGACGCCGAGGAAGAGCCCCGAATAGGCACGCGCGGCCGATGCAAGCAGGTGTTGCATCAGCGTGCCGTCTACGACCATCTCATAGCCGGTCTTCAGTGCGGTCGATGGCGCTGCAAGCGTGTAGGGTGACAGATAGCCGAGACGGGACGCCAACTCCCACCCGAAGAGAACAAGCAACGGTCCGATCAAACGCGCGCCGCGCGGTAGCTTTCCAGGAACGAGGCGGGCAGGCTTGCGCGGAGCTGCGGCTGTTGCCTCACCTTTTGCTCGCGGCTCCCCATCGCTGGCCACATATCTTCCATCAACGACGTTTGCCATCAGCTTCCACCTTCACGTGCCTGCTCGATGGTCGCATCAAAGGTATCGACAAACGAACCCTTCGCGTCGAACTGCTCCTTGAGCGAACCTGCCTGGTAGAGAATGTCGATAAGCTTCTGGTGATGGGGGATCGCCTCAGCCGACGTCTGGAAGATAAGTGGCGACTGGCCCTTCAAGATGGCATCTGTGTCTTCCGGCGAAACGCGCTGGAAATCCGAGAAATAGAACTTTGCCCAATCTTCTTCGTGCTCGTTGCTCCATTTTCCGGCGCGCACGAAGGCTGTGAGGAATTTCTTGATTTCCTCAACCTTGACCGGATCGGCCAGCGCCTCGGGACGGGCATAAAAATAGGACGTGCTTGGCAGAAGCTTGCGTTCCTCGGGATCGAGCACCGGCGACGCCCCAACCTGTTTAACCAGTCTTGTTACGTGCGGCTCCTGGAGAACAGCGACATCGACCGTACCAGACCGGATGGCGTCGGGAAGGTCTGCTACTCGCAGATTGACGAGTTCGACATCTGAAAGCTTCAGCCCCGCGCGGTTCAGGGCTTCGATCAAGAACACCTGACGTCCAGAACCCTCGACATAGCTGACCTTCTTGCCCTTGAGCTCCGAGAGCTTGTTAATGACGAGGCCGGGTCGGCTGGTCAGCCTGTACTGCGCCACTTCGCGGGTAAAAGTTCCGACGATCGGAAGCAAGGTTCCCGACGCTCGCGCCTGGATAGGCGGCGTATCGCCGACATAGGCGATATCGAGGGCGCCGGCACGGATTGCCTCGAGGATGGCAGGTCCTCCAGCAAAGTTCGGAAACTCGATGTTGAAGTCGAGGCTCTTCTTCTGGCCGCTTGCGTCCAAGAGGTTGCGCACAAGTTCGCTCTGGTCAGCGACAACAAGTTTGGAAGCCGTGTCGGCAGCAAATGACGCACCAGACCAGAAGGCCGCGACAGCTCCAACAAATGCAGCCTGGAAAAGGGTTCTACGTTTCATGTCGTGCGCTCCACCTTCGATCTCAACAAACTCTTTAGGTGGAATGTATAGTAGGACTATCGACTTTGTCGGGATTAGGATTTCAAGTGCGCTTTCACCGGTGTAAAACTCTTCTGACATCACCTTGGATGTTAGAACGCCATTCATTGCGCCGGAGCGCGAACGAAATAAAACAAAGAGGCCTGCGTCTAGCGTGAAGGGCCAAATGTGGGATTCCATAACAACGGTCGAGGTTGAGATAAAGCGATGAAGCAGATGCAGATCTACGCCTTTGACATGAATTGCATCGGCCACATCAATCACGGCATGTGGACGCACCCACGCGACCAGTCGTTACACTATACCGATCTCGACTACTGGACGGATCTCGCTCGCACCGCCGAGCGGGGCAAGCTCGACGGCGTCTTCCTCGCCGACATTGTCGGTGTCTATGACGTTTATAAGGGGAGCGCTGTACCCGTTATCGAGACAGGCGCACAGATCCCGGTCAACGATCCAATCATTCCGATCTCCGCCATGGCCTATGTGACGAAAAATCTTGGCTTTGGCGTCACCGTCAACACGACCTATGAGCCGCCATTCCTCATGGCCCGCCGGATGTCGACGCTGGATCACCTGACGAAAGGACGGATCGGTTGGAATATCGTCACCGGATATCTGGACAGCGCAGCGCGTAGCATGGGCTACGAAAAGCTCCCCCAACATGATGCACGCTACGATGCTGCGGAGGAGTACCTCGACATCCTCTACAAGCTTTGGGAGGGCAGCTGGGACGATGGCGCGGTGCTGCGAGACAGGGCCAACGGTGTCTTTGCGGATGCATCGAAGGTGCGTGCCGTCACCCACCGAGGCAAGTATTACCAAATGGAGGGCATCCATCTCTGCGAACCCTCTCCGCAGTGCACCCCCGTACTTTTTCAGGCGGGAGCCTCGGCGCGTGGGCAAGACTTCGCTGCTCGCCATGCGGAATGCGTCTTCATCGCCAGCCCGACGCCTCAGTCGGCTCGAGCCACGGTGAATGCGCTACGTGACAAGGCGGCCTGGGCCGGACGGGGCGCCGATGCGTTGCGGATCCTCAATCTTGTGTCCGTCGTCGTAGGACGTACGAGGCGTGAGGCGCAAGACAAGCTCGAAGACTATCGCCGCCATGCCAGCGTCGAAGCATCCCTTGCCCACTACTCTGCTTCGACAGGTGTGGATTTCGCAAAATACAGTTTGGATGATCCGATTGTGCAGACCTCTACCAACGCCAACCAGTCCGCTCTTTCGGCGATCACCAGCCAGACCTCGAAGCCGGTCACGCTGCGTGACATCGTCGACCAGATGGTGCTTGGCAGTCGAATGAAACCGATCGTTGGCTCGCCGGAAGACGTCGCTGACCGGCTGCAGGCATGGGTCGAGGAAGCCGATATCGATGGGTTCAACCTTGCCCGCACGGTCGCACCTGAGAGCTTGCGCGATTTCGTCGATCTCGTCGTGCCCGTATTGCAGGAACGCGCCCTCTTCAAGACTGATTATAGCAAGGGTACGCTTAGAACGAAGCTCTTCGGAGGTGAGGGCAGGATACCTCACGAGCACCCTGCCGCTCGCTTCCGTCGCTGATCAACGATGGTCCAACCTTGCGACCAGACGGTCGCCAAGCCACTGCATGCCACATACGAGCACAATAAGCACCGCCACAACCGCAACCATTACAGCCGTCTCGAACCGTTGATAGCCGTAGCGGATCGCAAGATCACCGAGACCGCCAGCGCCGATTGCTCCAGCCATGGCCGAGGCACCGACCAGCGTGACGAGTGTCACGGTAAACCCTGCCACGATCCCCGGGAGCGCTTCTGGCACCAGAACCTCGCGAATGATGGTCCAGCGATTGCCACCCATCGCGCGCACGGCATCAATGAGCCCTCGATCGACCTCGCGCAGCGAGACTTCGGCAATGCGCGCATAATAGGGCGTTGCAGCGATTGCCAGCGGAACGATTGCAGCCCAGGTGCCGAGCGCTGTACCCACGATGATGCGTGTGAGAGGAATGAGCGCCACCAGCAAGATGATGAAGGGCACGGCACGGAAGCCGTTGACGACGGAGCCAAGGATCCCATTGATCAAGCGGTTCTCGCAAATGCCGCCTTGGCTGGTGGCAATCAGCGCCAGGCCGAGCGGCAGGCCGAAAATCAGTGACAACAAGCCGGAAGCCCCGGTCATCACGATCGTCTCCCAAAGCGAGCGCAGCAATAGGTTAAACATGATCGGTGTCATAGCCGAGGACCTCCACTCGCGCCGAACGCGCCGTCAAAAATTGCTCCACTTTGTCCTTGAGCGTTGGATCGCGCACTGGAACGGCAATGAAGAACCGCGCCACCGGCTGGTTTTGAATGTGCTCAATACCGCCGTGCACCAAACGGAACGAATGCGGCAAGGCCGATGAAAGATCGGCGAACAAAGCGCCGTGTGCCTCCGGGCCGGCAAGGTCGATGCTCAGTATCGCTTCGCTTCCCGCAGTGGGTAAGAGGCGAGCAGCGATGTGCTCGGGCAATTGCGGCCGGCTGCCGGAAAGCAGACTGCGGCTGATCGGTGTTTTCGGATCAGCAAAAACGGACCATACCTGACCTTCCTCGACAATTCGGCCAGCATCGATGACCGCGACGCGATCGGCAATCGTACGCACAACCTCCATTTCATGGGTGATGAGCAGGATGGTAAGGCCAAGCTTGCGATTAATGTCTTTCAAAAGCGCCAGGATCGACCTTGTCGTTTCCGGGTCGAGCGCCGAGGTCGCCTCGTCTGACAGCAGGAGGGCAGGTCGGGCGGCAAGGGCGCGAGCAATGCCGACGCGCTGCTTCTGTCCCCCAGAAAGCGATGCAGGGTAGGCCTTTGCCTTGTCTGCAAGGCCGACGAGATCGAGCAGGTCATGCGCCCTCTCCAATCGCTCGGCCTTTGCAACGCCAGCTATTTTCAAGGGAAGCGCTACGTTCTCTTCGACGGTCTTGGCGGCCAACAGATTGAAATGCTGAAAGATCATGCCGACACGCCGGCGCAGAGGCTGCAAATCAGCTTCGCTAAGACCGACGATGCTGCTGCCTTCGATCTTGATCTCCCCGCCATCAGGTCGTTCCAGACCGTTCAGGCAACGGATCAACGTCGACTTTCCGGCGCCGCTACGGCCTATAATGCCGACGATTTCCCCCTTGCGCACGGTGAGCGAAATGCCATCGAGCGCAGCGGTTGCGCCGAAATGGCGCCTCACGTCGACAAGCCGCACAACCTCATCGGCTCCTGCCTGTTCTGGCGCCTCTATCAGCGCTGCTGAAACATGAGAGTTCATCTTCTTCCCTTCGGAAAATGCTCAAGGCGGCCCGGGTAAGGAACACCCGGACCGCCTCGATTTTGCGCTCGCCCCTCGCGCAAATCATAAATCAATAGGCGCTAATACCCGTGCCCTTGTAGACCTTGTCGAACTCGGCCTTGACGACGTCGTTCTGGTAGGAGGAAACAAGCGTCTTTACCCATGCCTCATTCTCGCTGCCCTGCTTGACGGCAATGAAATTGCGGTACGGGTTGTCGGCTACCGGTTCCTGAGCGATGCGGTTGTCGGCAGAAAGGCCGCTTTTCAGCGCCCAGTCGGTGTTGACGACAGCCGCGTCCAGGTCCTCAATTGCGCGGCCCACGACGCCGGCGTCGAGTTCCTTGATCTCGACCTTCTTCGGGTTCTCGGTGATATCGGCGATAGTGGCAAGGATGCCAGTGCCGTCCTTGAGCTTGATCACACCTTCGTTCTGCAGAACCCGAAGCGCGCGTCCTTCATTGGACGGATCGTTCGGAACGCCGATTACCGCACCTTCTGGAACATCAGAAACCGACTTGATCTTCTTCGAGTAAAGGCCGATTGGCCAAACACCGGTATAACCGACACGAACGATATGATAGCCGTTCTGCTTGATCTGGTTGTCGAGATAGGGCTGGTGCTGGAATGCATTCGCATCGACCTCGCCGCGCTCTAGAGCTTCGTTGGGCTGGGTGTAATCGTTGAACACGACCGTCTCGATCTTCAAACCCTTTTTCTCTGCCTCGGCGGTCACGACGCGCCAGACGTCTTCGTCCTCGCCGCTCATGATCCCAACTTTGATAGATTTATCGGCAGCAGAGGAAGATTGAGGAAGCGCAAAGGCTGACAGAGCGGCAACCGACGCAAAGATGGCAGCGAGACCAGCACGGCGTGCGCGGCCAGCGTTCTTTTCGATTTGTTTCATATTGATGTTTCCCGTCGCGTTTGAATAAGAATCGCAATGAATGCTACGATCTTTTCAAAACACCGCCGATGAAACCAAGCACGACAATCCACTTTCTCTTTGCCACGTGAAAAACCTTTGGAGCTGACCGGGGGTAGGCAGTAAAAATATTCCACCAATATAGTAGAGTATCTTATGAATTGACCCTGGTCGTTGATAGCAGGACTGTCGATTTGGCCCATAAAGAGGGCGCTCGACATGCCCCCGGGGGACATTGCAGGGCAACGAAGACAAAGCGCTCGTTCATTCGGGAGAATGTTAACGCGAGAGCGTATCCCCTGAGTATCAACCTTATCCGATTTTCATCTGTGATAGCATTGGCAGTTGAGCTGGCTCAGGTCGACGTCCCTGAAAATGTCACAGACAATTCAGGCGCCCAAGGACCGTCTAGGTATTGCCAGAGATCAAGGCCCTGCACCCTGATGCCGCCCCCCTGAAATCCGCTCGACAACTCGCCATAAAGCCTATCAGCTTGCGTCCGGGATGCCTTGTTCTGGACCGTGATATGCGGTTGCCACTTTCTCGTGTCCTGAGAACCAAGCCAGTTGAAAAACCGTCCTCGCAGCTCGGCCCTGACCGCTTCCAAGGCTGGGCTTTCAATGGCAAAGGCAACGCCCGCCCCAAGATGGCGAATACCTGCGACATTTGCCAGGATCGGGGTTTGGCGCTCGGCGGCGGACCGAAGGTCGTGCGCGATTTGTTCAGAGTACTCCCCAGGCAGCCGGTGAAACATGGTCAGATGCGCTCGAAGGAAGTTTCGTTGCGGCGGGAAATGCGTTTGTCGCAGGAGGTCAAATGTCTGGAGATCGGGTTCGGCGATCCGGGCGGTGAGGATCAAAGGATGACGCGTCTTCAATTAAATTCCGCTCTTTGTCTTTCGGGGAGCCCGAGACTGCATCGAAGCATCACCTTGGCGGCGAAAAGGGTTCCCACCATTTTGCTGCCAATCATCGTGTTGTGTCTGCCTGTCACGGGTTCACCACGCCAAGTTGACCAAGGACAACGTTACCATGCACCGGGTCACCGTGGCCGAGCCGGAACAACGCGGGGCCGCGCTTTCATGCTTTTCCACGTGCAATCTTCACCCTGTTTCTGCCGGCGTTCTTGGCCTGGTAGAGTGCCATGTCAGCTTTCCTGTGAGCTTCTGTAAGGTCTGAGGCAGAGGTCAATGAGGAGACTCCGAAACTGGCTGTGACCTTCAGCGTTGCGGGCAATCCCGGCAGCTTCATCGTGGCTGATCTCATTGTTTGAGCGAGCCCTACGGCTACGTCAGTTTCGGTATTTCGAACGAAGACCGCGAATTCTTCGCCTCCGATACGCCCAGCCACAGCCTCCTTGGGCAAATGGTGAAGCAGCTGGCGGCCAAACTCTCGAATGACGAGGTCACCGATGTGGTGGCCAAAGGTGTCGTTTATGGTCTTGAAGTGATCAAGATCGCATAGAATGATCGCATGCTTGCCATCAGGCGCGCGCGCCAGCATCGATTGAACTGTCCGATCAAACTTCCTTCTGTTGGGAAGCCCCGAGAGCGTGTCGGTGTCTGATTCATCCCGCTGATCTGACATGATTGCGAGGATAAGAGTTGCAAGAAGTGTCAGACCGACCGCCACCACGAGCACGGCGGTCGCGCTCTGCGAAATAAGTGCATAGTCTGTGTGAACGTAGTCACGCGCCGATGCACCTGCTCCAGCAATTACCGCCAGTCCTGCCTTGGCGTAGAAATGCAGACCTGTGATCAATAGGAGGCCACCAAGAAACCCGTCGATCAGGGAGCGTTTTCGAAACGGAAGAACCGTTACAGCGTTCGTCAGGAGCACAATTGCAAACGGGGTTTGATACAGGAAGGCCTGTAATGGCGTGCCGCGCGGAAGATCGAAGATGAGATAGGCGAGCACGATGCTCGCTCCCACAAACACGCAAGTGATCCAGCCGGGTAGCCGCTTTCCGTAAAGTTCGCAAATCCCGGTGCAAAGCATGACCATGCCGATCAGGACCGTTGAGAAGGCCCCAAGAGCCCAGAGCTTCGGCATGAAGCTATAGGCAACGAGCAGTTCGCAGATTGCCGATAGTGAGGCCACCGCGAAACCGGCGCCAATCCAAAGTGCTGGTCTACGTGAGCGGCTGTGTGCAGCCACAACAACAAATACGGCACCGAATGACGCAGCGATAATGAAGTTCACCACCAGGAGAGACGCCGCACCGTTCATCAAGCCGTCACTCTAACTTATCGCACTGCACATGAACGGACACTTTAGCTACAAAAGGTAAAAGCTTCTTTCTGAGAAGGCCGGGGACGCCGACTGGCGCGCACGTGCTTCTCTCGTTGCGAGGCGCATCACCGTCGCGTGTAAGCTTCGAGACCGTGCCTACCAGAATATCGACATTTGGCCTATTGTTTTCTATGGCACTGGTCGTGCGGCCACGCTCTTAAGTCATCGCGAGCGCGAGCGGGGTTGAGCATTGGATGATGCCAGACGGAGCGATGGCAGGCGCACCTTGCGGACTCCATGCCGATTGGTGGTCTCTGGCCACGTCTTTCAGCGCACGTCAAACCTCTCGCTTCGAGACAGCCTCCCGAGCAGCCGCGACCACGGCATCCACCGTGATACCGAACTTGCGGTAGACGTCGTCAATCTTTCCGGAAGCGCCAAAACTGTGCATGCCGACGAAGCGTCCGTTGAACCCGAGATAGCGGTCCCAGCTGTCTTGAACTCCAGCTTCAACCGCAACTCGAGCCGTTTCAGGACCGAGAACCTTCTTCCTGTATTCTAGCGGCTGCGCCTCGAACAACAGTCGACAGGGCATTGAGACGACTGCGGTCGGCGTTCCCTCGGCCTGGAGCGTTTTTCTAGCCTCAACAGCAAGATGAAGTTCCGAACCGGTTGCCATGATCGTCAGTTGACGCTCTCCGCCTTCTGCTTCGAAAAGAACGTAGCCGCCTTTCGCGCACCGGTTCTCGTTTACAGGCTCTCTTCGCAGTAACGGCATCGGTTGCCGCGACAAAGCGATCAATGCTGCTTTGCGAGGGGCATCAAGGATTGCCTCCCAACATTCCGCCGTCTCGATCGGGTCACCGGGGCGATAGACGGCAAGGTCGGGAATTGCACGGAGTGCCGATAGATGCTCGACAGGCTGGTGGGTGGGGCCGTCCTCGCCTAAGCCGATGGAATCGTGCGTCATCACGAAGATCGAGCGTATCTCCATCATGGCGGCCAGGCGAATGGCCGGTCGAGCGTAATCTGAAAACGTCAGGAACGTGCCACCGTAAGGGATCAGGCCTCCGTGAAGCGCAATACCATTGATCGCTGCGGCCATGCCATGCTCACGAACCCCATAATGGATGTAGGAGCCCGCGTACTGACCAGGTGCAACCTCGACCTGCGACTTGGCTTTCGTGTTATTTGATGGCGTCAGGTCGGCCGATCCTCCGATCAGTTCCGGCAGGGCTTCCGCCAAATGATCAAGGACGATGCCGCTCGCCTGGCGAGTGGCCAACTCCTTTTCGCTTGCCCACAGTTCCTTCTTGGCGGCGTCTATTGCCTTACGCCAGTCGTGCGGCAGCTCGCCTTTCATTCGGCGCTCGAACTCCGCGCGGGTTTTCTCACGCGTGGTCTGGACCCGCACGGCCCAGGCCATCCGCTCGTTCTTTCCCTTTGAGCCAATCGCGCGCCAAGCTTCAAGGAGCTCATCTGGGATTTCGAAAGGCGGCGACGACCAATCCAGGAGTTTTCTTGCGCCCGCAATCTCGTCTTCGCCCGGCGCATCGCTGTGCGCCTTCTGGGTTCCAGCCTTGGTTGGAAAACCAAAGCCGATGATGGTCTTGCAGGCAATCATTGACGGACGATCGGTCACCTCTCGCGCTTCGATGATCGCCGCACGGATTGCATCGGTATCGTGTCCGTCAATCTGCTGAACATGCCAGTTGGCCGATCTGAACCGCGCGTTATGGTCGTCGGACTCGGCCAGGCTGGTCGCACCGTCAATGGAAATCGAGTTGTCGTCCCAAAAATAGATAAGCTTTCCGAGTTTCAGATGCCCGGCAAGTGCGATGGCCTCCTGGCTGATGCCCTCCATCAAGCAACCATCGCCATGGAAGACGTAGGTGTAGTGGCTCGAAAGGTCATCACCAAATGTCGCGTTCATGATGCGCTCGGCCAGCGCCATCCCGACACCATTGGCTAACCCCTGTCCGAGCGGACCGGTCGTCGTCTCGATACCTGTCGCGTGATGGTACTCTGGATGCCCAGCTGTTCTCGACCCGATCTGGCGAAAATTCCTGATTTCGTCGATGGTCATGTCGTCGTAGCCGGTGAGATAAAGAAGGCTGTAGAGCAGCATCGAGCCATGGCCGTTCGAGATCAGGAACCGATCGCGGTCGTACCAATACGGATCCTTGCTATCGAACTTCATGAACTCAGAAAACAGCACCGACGCGATATCAGCCATGCCCATCGGCATTCCGGGATGGCCGCTCTTGGCTTTCTGAACCGCATCCATCGAGAGGAAGCGAATACAATTGGCGAGCCTGCGCAGATGCTCGTCTCGGGGTTTTGGTACCGATTTCTGAGCGTCAGACATCTTGATCCTTCCTCTTCTTGAAAACCGCTATTTTGAAGGCCGCAAGCGCGGAAATCACCTCTGGAACTTCTGCGCGATGACCGCCCGGCATGTGTGGACGAAAGTCATCAACACGTACCTAGCGCCTCACCACGAAAGACAACCCGCGCGCCACCCGCACCCGTCCTAATGGCCGGGTTTGCTGGCTTGATGGCGATCACGAATTCGTTCATGGCGATGGAGGTGACGATTTTGGAGGTATTCGGTTACCGGCAGTTTCGACGCTGCCCAGTGTCGAGGATGAAGGTCATGCACATCTTGCCAATCCGCGCGCCGACGCCGCTTTCCACGTCGGGGCGAAGTCGATCATAGCCTTGCGGTGATAGATGGCATCATGTCTGCGCGGGATTAAGTGATGGCGCCACCCCAGCAATCGATTGCTCTTCACGCAGCGACATCTTCATTGGCGCGGCTTCATCGCCGGACGCGCAATGATAGAAGAACTGACGGCGAGAGAGATTTTTTATCCCCACGCGGATTGGCGAAACGCTTTGCCTTCGCTTTCGCTGGCGTCCTTGGCTACTCTTGGATTTCGTGATCTCGAGAGCATCCACCATGACAAAATCCCTGCATTTGACTGCCTTCATGCGTCCGGTGAGCCTTCACACGGGAGCATGGCGCTACCCCGGATCGTTCGCTGACGCCAATTTCAACTTCGGACATATCAAGTCATTCATTCAGAAGCTTGAAGCGGCAAAGTTCGATGCCTTCTTCATGGCCGACCATCTAGCACTTCTGAACATGCCGATCGATGCCCTTGCGCGCAGCCAGACCGTGACGTCCTTCGAACCATTTACCCTTCTTTCCGCCCTGGCTTCCGTGACAGACAAGATCGGCCTGGCTGCCACGGCGTCGACCACTTTTGACGAACCCTACCATGTGGCACGTCGTTTCGCCTCGCTGGATCATATAAGCAATGGTCGTGCCGCCTGGAACATCGTGACGACCTCAAATCCCGACGCAGCCAGCAATTTTGGATTGGCTGAACACGTCGAGCACGGCGAGCGCTACGCCCGGGCGCGCGAGTTCTTCGATGTCGTGACCGGGTTGTGGGACAGTTTTGCTGACGATGCATTCATCCGCGACCAGCAAAGCGGCATCTTTTTCGATCCAAAGAAAATGCACGTTCTTGATCACAGGGGAGAAGAGTTGAGCGTGCGGGGCCCCCTCAACATCGCTCGCCCCGTTCAGGGCTGGCCTGTGATCGTCCAGGCTGGTCAATCGGAACCTGGTCGCCAGCTTGCCGCAGAAACTGCGGAACTGGTTTTCTGTTCACCGCGCGACCTTGCATCAGCTAAACTTCTTTATGCCGACATAAAAGGCCGCATGCAGGCCGTGGGCAGAGATCCTGGCCACCTTAAAATCATGCCTGCAGCACTCATCGTGATCGGAAACACTGTCGAGGAGGCCCGGGAAAAGCGCGCCAGGCTTGACGGTCTCGTCCACTATGAGAGCGCAATTGCCTCCCTCTCGATCGCATTGGGTCATGACGCTTCGCAGTTCGCCCCGGACCAACCTCTCCCGGAGATCCCTGACACGAATGCCAGCAAGACCGGGCGGGCGCAGGCGTTGCGCCTTGCAGAAGAGGAGAAATTGACAGTTCGCCAACTTGCCCAGCGCTATGGGGGCTATGCCGGGCTCGCTTTCGTCGGTACGCCGCAATCCATCGCTGATGAAATGGAAATATGGCTTGGCGAGCAGGCTGCCGACGGCTTTACGGTGGTATTTCCGTATCTCCCACAAGGCCTCGACGATGTCACGCAACAACTTGTTCCCGAGCTGCAGCGACGCGGTATCTTCCGCCACGACTACGAGGGGTCCACTTTGCGTGACCATTTGCAACTCCCGCGACCGGCAAACCGGTTCTTCGCATGAAGCCGGTCTGTCGGGCCGGATGCAGCGCGAAGCTCCTAAGCCAACCCGGCTGTGCTTGCAACGCCGGCAGATCGGCGCAGACCCTCAAACCGAATTGTCGCCAACGAACCCCTGACGAGTGAGCCATTCATGCCGTCGCATCTACTTCGCTAGACACTCTGATCCGCTAGCTTCAGCGACCCGCAGCAGCGAATTTCCGCCAATCGCTTTGGCGTGCTGGACGACAAACGCAGTTCTCATCTTGTGGAAAAGCAGGGATTCCAAGCGTTTTTGGACTTCGATGGAATGACAAGGCTGGATCAAAGTGGAAGGATTCTCTTTCTTAGGAAAGGATCAACAATGACCACCACCAATGAAATCGCCGACAAGATTGCTGCGGAACATGGATTGACCAAGGTTCAGGGCAAGGCAATCGTCGAATACGTCTTCGCTGCAATCACTGATGCCGCATCGTCGAATGCCGAAACATCAATTCCCGGATTTGGAAAGTTCAAGGTGAAGGATACGCCTGAACGCGAAGCCCGCAATCCATCGACCGGTGCGACCATCAAGGTTGCGGCCGCTCGGAAGCTGACCTTCCAACCGGCCAAAGCCCTAAAGGAAGCTCTCAACAAGTAGCCAAAGATTGCAGCCACAACGCTCGAAGTGGCGGCTAAGATCCGACATTGTCTGTGGTCGTACCGTACTACGGACGACCACAAGAAATACGCGGTCATTTGTCGCGTTGACCGAACCGACGAGAACCCGCGGCCGTCATCTGTCGGCCGGGGGTATGGGTTTTCAGACGGATCAACCAGAACCCGGCGAAACGCTCTCCTCCTTTTCATCTGGAAGCGATCCACTACCGGGCGTTTTCGATCTGTCCACAAGCTCCTTCTTGGCGTGAGGACCGGCTGCTGGATTATCGCTGCCGGCAATTTCCTCCTGAACGCCTTCGACGGCTTCGCGTGCCTTCTTGTCTTTGCTCATTCATCACCTGTATCTTATAGGCCTGTTATTGCGTGAGTAACTGGTGCTGGCAAAAGATTTAGTCGATCCCGTAGGGCACTTTCGCGGATGGTGTCTCCACCTCGCCGGCCCGGTGCTTTCGTGTCCGACCATTGGCAGCCAAAAGCATGTCCAGCTCACTCCAGGAACGGCTGAAGCGGCTGAGAAGACGCTCCGCTTGGCCCTCGGACACTCCGTATGCGCAAGCAACGTCTGATGTCGAACTGACAATGTCGTCGCGGTTGTCCGTCATGGCAGTGGTCCACCTTGTTCGGCAGATCCCGCCAATGCTTGATAAAGATCTCTCAAGTCATCGGGTACTGCGCGCTTATTGGTTCGATGTCGAGGAGTAAAACGGTCTCGTTCGCTCAAGGTTCCGTCACCATGGACCGCGCCCCAGTAAGGCACCTTCGGCCCGACAACGGGTAGGCAACAGGTTGCAGATAGCCGACCATTGGTCACGGTTCGGTGGAGTTTAAACCAATTCAACCGGCGGCAGTCACGTTCTACTTCTTACGCTGCGCCATCTTCACTTCCCATTGACGATACTGCTCCGCAATCATCTTGCGTCTCCCATCCCTGGCCTGCTCCCGCGCCATCTCGACAGCCTTTTCGCTCCTGGATCGAACCTTGACCGTAGAGTGAAAATGCCATTCGACGTTTTCAGGGGTGAAGCCCAGATCCTTGGCCTTGAGGGAGAGATACCGTCGTCCGGGATTGGCAGGCGTTGCGTGCTCGAGGTCGTCAACAAAGTTCTGAAAACTCGTTTGCCATCTATGGCAAACATGTTGGCCAGGCGCCAGCATGTCAGAGTACTGATCTCTTAAAAATTGTATTTTGGACATGCCGCGGATGTGGTGATCGCGTCCAATCAGATCAAGTCGCCATCCCGCTCCGGGCAAGCCGTCCTACTTGCGCTGTTGGGGTAGCAAGAGCGACCGATCTAGAAACCGGAGCCTTGCAATGCGCCTTAGATCCAAGTGCTGGCCGGTTGGCAGATGCAGTGCAGTCCAGGCAGACGAGATGGTCCGATGATATACAGATGCCGCGCGCGGTTGCATGCCCACCTAGTTCGGACCAGTGTGGTTTTTAGCATGAACTTTATGCTTTCCGTTAACTGTAGAAAAACAGGACAACTATATTTAACCACTCATTTGTTATTGGAGCGATAGCGTCCCATCGCAGCACAGGCGGAGGATCGCATGCGGAGTTCCAATCCCGAAATAACCCGTTTTTCGGGACAGCAATTTACGAACCGCGTCGTCTACCCCTTGGCCGGCATCATGCTGGTGATGATAATCGTGGTGATTGGCTTCCTGGTGGCGTCTGCCCATCAGCAAAATCGACTGTCGGTTCAAGGATCCACCCGGCTCGCTACGACGGCACTGCAAGTGAAGGCGCGCGAAGTCGGTCGCAACCTTCGTGACTATACAATTCGACCGGACGTCTATGACCATCTTCATGGAGGGATTGATCTCGGGTGGGCCGTCACAGAAGGGAACGTCGGTGCCAATATCCGCAACGACCTGGGCTATGAGATGGTGTTCGTCGTGGCCCCTGGAGACAAGACGATCTACGCTCTTATCGATGGCGTTCCGACCAAGGCCGACGCCCTTGAGGTGATGCCTCGCGGTCTACGCGACCTCCTGCATGTGGCAGCAATTCAACCGGATCCAACGACGAGCCTCATCAAGTCCGGCAACGACATCTACGTGGTCGCCGCCAATGGAATTCTTCCCCCTTCAATCGATCGCGCCAGCATCAATCCCCGCGAATTGACGATGCTGGTCTTCGCCAAGCGACTGGACCAGAAGTTTCTCGACAGTATGGGTCATGACTACCTGCTCAGCGACCTTTCCATCTCGCTCAACGACGAGAATGCAAAGGATGCCTTCATTCCGCTGATGACACAAAACAGGATGTATCTCGGCACGATATCCTGGGCTGCGCCAAAGCCAGGCACCCAACTTCTCAACTTCATCATTCCACCGCTTGCTGCCGCGCTGCTCATCCTGGCAACATTCTCAATACTGGTGGTCCGCAACGCGCGCAGATCGACCGACGCCCTTGAGGCGTCAGCATCACGGGTAACCCACCTCGCTCATCACGATGCGCTCACGGGTCTACCAAACCGCGTTCTATTCCGCGAACACTTGGACCTGGCCCTTTCCCCGGCCGTGTTCAATACCTCTCCAGTGGCGGTGATTTGTCTTGATCTCGATAATTTCAAGGAGGTCAACGACAGCCTTGGCCATGCCGCCGGGGATCAACTGCTTCAGCAGGTTTCGCAGCGCTTGCAGGCCTGCGCCAGCCATAACGACACGGTAGCGCGCCTAGGTGGCGATGAGTTTGCGCTCATCCAGATCGGAACAAACCAGCCGCATGACGCGGAGGAACTAAGTCGAAGACTGATTGAAAGCATCCGCACCCCCTTCGTTGTCGATGACCAGACCCTTCACATCGGGGTCAGCATAGGCATAGCCTTGGCCGATACCACTAACGGCATACCAGAGCGACTGCTGAAGAATGCCGACATTGCGCTTTATCGCGCAAAGCAAGGCGGGCGAGCGACATACAGAATATTTGAAGCCCAGATGGACGCCGAACTCCAGGAACGGCGCGGCCTCGAATATGACCTGCGACAGGCCGTCTTGAAAAACGAACTGGAACTCCATTACCAGCCACTCATCGACCTGGAGCAGCACACTGTTGCCGCCGTGGAAGCGCTGGTCCGCTGGCGTCATCCAACGCGAGGGCTTGTTTCTCCGGCAGACTTCATTCCAATGGCGGAAGAGACTGGCCTGATCGTGGCAATTGGTGAATGGGTCCTCGAAACAGCGTGCGGCGAGGCCCTGAAGTGGGATCGATTGCGCATCGCCGTCAATCTCTCGCCAGTGCAATTCAAAAATCATGAACTCGTCGAGACTGTCCGGCAAGTTCTCCAACGGACGGGCCTGGAGCCTGAACGTCTGGAGCTCGAGGTCACCGAAAGCATTCTGATCAACGACACCGCCGCAGCGTTGGAGATCTTGAATGGTCTGAAAGCACTCGGCGTGAAAATTGCCATGGATGATTTTGGAACTGGCTATTCGTCGCTCGGCTATCTGAATTCGTTCCCCTTCGACAAGATTAAGATCGACAGGTCATTCATTGGAGACTTGAGCGACACTGAAAAGTCGGGAGCGATCGTCAAGTCGGTAATCGGGCTTGGGCAGAGCCTCAAGATGGTGACAACGGCCGAAGGCGTTGAAACATCCGAGCAGGCCGCGTTCCTGCGGGAGCAGGGGTGTGACCAGGTCCAAGGGTTTTACTTCAGCAGACCGGTCGCTGCGACCGAGCTTTCGGCATTCATCAGGAATTGGAACGCTCCGAGCGCGCGCGAACAGATGGATACGGAAGCCGCCGCTTAACACTGGATCTCAAACGGATCGGCATCTGCAGAAAATCGGCTCTACACAGCCCTGCCCCACCGGCGCGACGCTTGTTTGCCCGCTTCCCGAGCTTTGTCCCACAAAGGATCGAAGCCGCAGGGGGTTTTTCGTCCGATCGCGGCGCTAAACCAGGTGCCGCCCTTGCCGACACGAAGATCTCCGCCATGTCTACGATGACTTATCGGAGATCGCTGTTGAACTCACTGCTTGACCCCTTCCTTTCACGATTTGACCTGGTTGCTCATCTGCTTGTGCTCCTGGTCGCCTATATTCTGGCGCTGCCAATCGCTTGGGATAGAGAACGAAACGAACGAAGCGCCGGCCTTCGAACGTTTCCGCTTGTCGCGATTGCGGCCTGTGGCTTCATTCAGGCTGCCGAAACTGTTACAAACGGCAACCCCGAAGCCACAGCGCGGATCGTTGAAGGTTTGATCAACGGCGTCGGCTTCATCGGCGGTGGCGCAATTCTCGTCGGCAGAGCAAGCATTCGTGGAACAGCAACTGCTGCAAGTCTTTGGGCAACTGGAGCTATCGGCGCTGCCGTCGGTCTTGGCGCTTACGACATAGCAATTGTACTTTCCGCGATGACCTTCTTCACGCTACGGTTCATGACAAGCTTCAAGACAGAAACAAAAGATGCAATCCCGGAACCGGAAATCAGTAAAAATCCGCCCGACGTCACGCCTTGATTTGTCGCTTTCTCCTGACGTCACCGACACGAAGACGCAAGGCAAGTCGACAAAGATCTCATCCAACTTGGATGCATTGTGCGCCAGGCCCAACGAACGGAGTTTCCTAGTCGCCTAAGCCCAGCCTTTGGAAAAGCTCTGCCGGTGCGCCATACGCTGCCAATTGCTCAGCCATAAGGGATTGCATGCGCGCTCGCTGACCTTCTTCCGCGGTCCACAGATTGGTCACCTGATGAGGGTCGAGGCGACGATTATAGAGCAATGGCTCGCCATCCAGTGCCCTTCGATCTCCAGGTCCGTCAGGTGAGATCGGGATTTTCCACTGAGGCATCGAAACCCCCGGAATGAAATTGCCGTGGCCGACCGCACGATCTTGAGGTTCGATCGTCGTCGGTATCATAGTCGAATAGGCATGCAGCGGCTTTGTACGGTCAGGCGGCTGGATGAGTGTCCATTCGCCATCCGTACAGCACAGACCTTGGCCAAATGTCCCGTAGATGACGGTCTCGCGCGCGCTCGAAACATCGCCGGCGAAGAGAGGAACAAATGACTGCGAATGCGATTGCGCCGGGCGCACCACACTGGCCATTTCGAGGACAGAGGCGAAGATATCGACAGTCGATGTCAACGACTTCACGCTTGCGCCGTTTCCTGGGAATTCAGGGTGCCACACCAACAGGGGAATGTTTGCGTGGCTGTCAAAATGGGGAAACTGCTTGCCGTAGCCGCCGCGCTCACCGAGGTCGTGGCCGTGATCCGTGGTGACGATGACCGCCGTATCCTTCCAGAGATCGAGGTCGTCCATGGTTTCCAGAAGCTTGCCGAACCAATGATCGGTCATCGTGAGTTTTGCGCCGTATTGTGAGCGAACAAACGCGAGTTCCTCGGGTGACGCCTGTGCGAAGAATTCCGCTTGGCGAGCGGCATCCTGATATGGCGGCCACAATGTGAAGCGGTCTCGACCGGATGCGTCGCCATAAAGGGACGCGTATGGCTCAGGAACGTCGAATGGTTCGTGGACGTCAAACGACTCCACCTGAAGGAAAAAGGGCCTTGGGGTCCTGGGTTTCTTCAACCAGTCTGCGGCTGCAGTCATCACCTTGGCAGGGAAGAAGTCGGTCTCGTCCTTAAACCCGCGCACGTTCGAATAATATCTGTGTCCGTAACCAGGCCGCCATTTTTCGACATTCCTGACCCAGGCTGGCAATTCTTCCTCTGGCACCAAGGGCTCCCAGAAGTCCAGCTCATGACCACGTACGAATTCGGCACCCTGGAAGCTCTGAATATAGCCGTTGGCTGACTCTTCCCAGTAATGATAGTGATCGGTTACGATCGCTGTCGTGTACCCCGCCGCCTCGAGCAATCTGGGCAAGCGAAGGTCGAAGGGTTCGAGGGGCCCCCAAGGCCGCCACTGCATGCCGCTAAATCCAGCGAAAATCTCGCGCCGCGCCGGCATACAGGGAAGACTTCCAACAAAGTGATTATCGAACCGCAGTGCTCTCTTTGCGAATGCGTCAATGTTGGGTGTTGCGAACTCGCCACCCCCATATGCCGAAAGGGCACCGCGGTTGACGCTGTCGATCAGCACAAGGATGATGTTCATGGCATACCTTCAAAGACATTGAGTGGCGAATTGGCCGCTAGAGCTTGACAGCTCCAGCCGCGAGGTCGGAGACGAGTTTTCGCTGCAGGAACATGAAAAGGATGAGCGTGGGCAAGGTGGAGATGACTGAAGCAGTCATCACCAGATTCCATTGTGTGGTGTACTCGCCAAAAAAGCCTGCGAGCCCGACGGGTACGGTCTTCTTTTCGTCCGATGTCATCAGGGTGAGGGCGAAAAGGAACTCATCCCAGCCGGAGACAAACGCGTTGACAGCGACCGTCACAACGCCCGGCCAGGCGATCGGGAGGATCACCTTGAAGATGATCTGCATCGTTGACGCGCCATCGAGCTTGGCAGCCTCGTCCAGGTCTTGCGGGATTGTATCCAGATAGCCCAGCAGCAGATAGATTGCGAAGGGCAGGTTCATAGCAGTGTAGGAAAGTACCAAACTGATCGGATTGTCGATAAGCCCGAACTTGAGAAACATCGAATACAGGGGTGTGATCAGGATTACGTAGGGAAAGAGCTGCGTGCAAACGACCAGAAGGAGAAGTACGCCGCGACCCTTGAAGTTGCGGTTGCGCGAAAATCCGTAGGCTGCGATCAGAGAGATGGTGAGTGCTGCAACCGTCGAAATCGAACATATGAGAATGCTGTTTTTCAGATACGCGGTGAACGGGGAATTTTCGAGCAAAGCGTAGTAGTTGTCGAGCGTCACAGTGGTGAACAGGCGGAATGTCCGCGTGAATATTTCCCGGTCCGGGCGAAAGGAAATCAGCACCACCCAGATGAATGGGAAGGCAAGAACAAGCAGCAAACCTATTCCAAAAATGACTGTAACCAGATCTTTGGCCAAACGCGCATGAACGCGATGATTGCTTCGGGCGTGCATCATGTCGCCCCCTTGCCTTTGCGCGAGAGCAGAGCAAGGTAGCCGAGTGCAAAGGCGAACATGATGACGCTTATCAGGACACCGATCGCAGCACCTTCCCCGACGCGGTAGTCCACGAACGACACAGTGTACATTTTGGTCGCCAAGACCTGCGTGTAGTCGCCAGGACCGCCGCGCGTTGCCAGCCACACATAGACGAAATTGTTGAACGTCCAGATCGTTGTTAGGAGTGCGACCACCGCAATGACGGGCTTCAGCATCGGCAGGACTATCCGCATGTGGATTTGAAACTCCGACGCGCCGTCGATACGAGCGGACTCCTTCAGCTCCTTGGGTATCGATTGCATGGCCGCAAGGAAGGTGATGATCACGAAGGGAAGCTCCCTCCAGATTAGCATGGCCTCGATGGCGCCCCATACTGTCGACGTTCTCGACAGGAAAGGGATGCCGCGCTCGATGAGCCCCAGAGACAGAAGCAACTGGTTTACCGCGCCATAGCGCGGATCCAGTAGCCACTTCCACGCTGCCACTGCGACAACGGGTGGGGTAACGAAGGGAACCAACACTAAAGAGCGAACAAGCCAGCCAAGCCGCCACCTTTTGAAAACCTCGGCATTCAAGAGAATGGCTAGCCCTAGCCCGAACACCAGACGAAGGACGACCGTGACAAGCGTTTGCATGACGGCCGTGTTGAAGAAGGCCGCGGCCAGTCCGCCGCCCGTCAAAACAGCCGCGAAGTTGGCAAATCCGACCCACTGGTTGGACTGCCCCAGGTCAAAGAGGCTTACGTTCTGGAAACTGAGCGCGATGTTGTAGAGTGCGGGTCCCGCAAAGAAAAATGCGAGAACCAGCATCGCGGGCAACACCAAGGCGTAGGGCTCGAGTGCGGGAGGCAGAAGACCCATTGTCACCCTGGCCGATGGTCGCCTTCGATCGGACATCAGGACAGCCATGGAACTAGCCTTTGCCGCGAGCAAGCAGTTCGTTCAGCTGCTGGATGATCGCAGCGGCTGCTTCTTCGGGATCACGTTGACCGGAGAATACAGCTCCGAACTCGCGGTTCACCAGCGCGGTCATGCTGGAGACGGGGATCGGCGAAGAAATGTAGCGTTCGAACGTCTGTGCTACCGGCAACATCTGGACATAACCCTGTTCGGATGGCGGGAACGCCAATTTGGATATGAGCGACTTCTGTGCGGGATATTGATTATAGGTCTTGAACGTCTCCGGACCGGTCAGGTACTGGATGAACTCCCAGGCCTCCTCTGGATGCTTGCTGTTCGGATTGATGCCGAGCGCGCGGCCGCCGAGATGAGAAATCCGCTTGGCAGAACCTTTTGGGATCGGTGCGGTCAGCAATGGCTGTTCGGACTGCTTTTCTGCTGCCCTGACGGTCTGCGGTGGAAAGAAAGTGATGGCACAATCGCCTCGCCCCAGTCCACCTACCAATTCGGGATCGCCCCAGGCATTGACGGTTATAAGGTTCTCCGGTGATGTGCCCTCGACGAAAAACCCGTTGAAGTAATTGATCGCTTTCGCAAGCTCTTCAGGCGTGACCGAAACCTTCCATTTGCCAGCATCGTCCTGGTCGACGAAGGTCGCTCCATTGCTCCATAGGTAATAATTTGCCAGGATCCACATTCCACTGTCGGGAGAACTCCCTGCGGGGAAACAGAACCCATAATGGTCAGCGTTCCCGCCGCCGACTGCCGACAGCTTCTTCGAGGTCTCGGCAAGAGCGTCCCAACTGTCAGGGAAATCCGTCACTCCAGCCGCCTTCAGCAGGTCTGGACGATACGCCATCGAGAAGGTATCGGCCGTCCAGGGAACGCCGAACACCTTGCCATCCATCGTGGCAAGATCGAGGGCCAGAAAGTCCTTCATCCCTGCGCCAGGGCTCTTTTCGGCGATCAACGGATCGAGTTCGAGCAGGAGCTTGGATTTTGCGAGATCGCGCGTCCACACGAAAGCCAACTGCTGCACGTCCGGTCCAGCGCCTGCTGGCACTTCGCGTGCCAGCTGAGCAAGCGTGTCGCCACCCGACATCGTCTGCAGCTTGACCTGAATTTGCGGGTGACCAGCGTTCCAAGCGTCGACCGCGGCAACGAGGCCCTGGATCTCGGTTGGCGGATCGAACTGACGAAATGTTAGTTCTATCTTTTCCTGCGCGGTCGAAGGCCCCGCCGAAATGATTACGCTCAGCGCGGTGGAACAGAAAACCATGGCTATGCGGTTTTTGAGCATATGCTTCCTCCCAATACCCCGATTAGATACTCTTGCCATCGGCCGCTAAACCACGCTCGCGTAAGGGCGGCGGTCACGCAGCATATTTTTTTCCAGCAATTGCATGCACTTAAAGGAATTGCTGCAACTGCGAATAGTCTACTTATTAAGTGCAGAATATAGCGCTTGGGCTTCTCGTCAAATGCAAACATGCTATACGTTATGCATAAATTGCATGGGGAGAATGATGTGAAGGAGCTTCGGCAGTTTGTGGAAGTTGCAAACCAGCGATCAATATCGAGCGCAGCAAAACGACTGAACATCTCGCAGCCAGCGTTGTCGCGCGCGATCCGCCAGCTTGAAGCGACCTATGGGGTGCCACTTTTCATGCGCACGGGGGCCGGGGTGGAACTGAGCGCCTACGGCTCGGCACTTTATAGCCGTGCGGTTCAGATACTGCCGGCTCTGGACGAAGCTCGCGACGAGATTGAGCACCTGCAAGGACGGACCAAGGCCGTCATTCGGATTGCCACAGGAGATCTCTGGGGGCTCGTCATCCTTCCTCGCGTCATTCGAGAGTTCGGTAGGACCCACCCGGACGTTCTCGTTGAGGTGAAGATAGCCGATGATGGAAGCCGCTTCGAGGGCCTGCGCCGCGGCGTATACGACTTGGTTTTCGGCACTTTGAGTTACAAGTATCAGGCTGTAATGCAGGTCGAGTTTGAAACCTTTGTCCGTCAAGGGACCTTCGTTTACTGCGATCAGCATCATAAACTCGCGAACTCGACCACCATCGATGTTGAAGCACTTCTTGAACAGCGATGGATCAGCCCGGGCTACGGCGACGAGGATGGTCCGAACGTGTTGAAGACCTTCGTCAGAGATTTTGCGGTGAGGGCGGATTCGATGCCACAGGCTCTGCTGGTATTGCGTGGTTCCCCTTATCTGATGGCGGCATCAAGCGGGTTCCGCGAACTCTTCAGGACGCTGGGTATTGTGCACGTCGACGTAGGTGACTACGGCGGCGTTCAAGCTTCTGGCGCGATCTACGCTCCGCCTGCGATCGAAAAATCTGCCATCAGGGACTTTCTGAGACTAGTGCGGTCTGAGGTGACCCTGCTTGAACTTCCTGTTTTGGAAGTGGCAAAGGGTTAGTCAAGCGACCCTTTCGCGCCTGCGTGTCGACAACGCGCCACGACGCATCCGCCTTGCCTTTAGCGCCTGCGCGCGGGGTAGACCGATGCTCTGGCGAAGAATTCCGGTCAGAAGGCCACATTGCGTTGCAAAAGCGCCAATCTCGCTTTCAACCAAGCCACCAGCCCCTCGTGGCCTTGCCCGGAATGCTGCCAAACTGTTCGGGATCGAACGTTCTACTGGATCTGTGACGTCCTTGGGGGGCCCGCAGCGTTGATCCAACTAAAGATAGCGATGGTGAACTGCCTGATCAGACTGCGCTCGGCGGAAGGCCGCCGTTTGCGCGGAATTGCCTGAACGCGGCCAGCGACTGGATTGACCTGCCATTATCTATCGCCGCAAGGTCGAGGATGACGGCGTTGGCAACGGTCATCGGCACAACGAGAGACTGGGATTCGCCGGGCTGCCCTCGTGAGGCAAGAATCTGATAGTGCGGAGAGGGCTCCATCCTTGCGGCCTGCAGATCCGTTAGTGCCAGAACCTTTACACTGCGAGCAGCCGCAGCCTTGTGCACATTGTCAACGAGGTTCGGTACTTTACGAAATGCCAAAAGCCACAGCACGTCACCGTCTCCAAGCAACGTCATGACTTCTGCAAGCTGGTGGATCCTCGATCCGAGATCAATCGCGTCATAGCCAGACCGTGCCAGCCTCAAGGCAATTAGGGAGCTTAGCGAGCTCGCATGACCGCGTCCAAATACAAAGATGCGCTTCGCATCCCTCAGCGTTTCCGAAAAGCGACGTATGTCTACATCGGATGCACTGCTTTTGAGGCTGTTCAACGCGGCGATCTCGCTGTCGATCAACGAGGAGAGGGCACCACCATTTTCCGCCTTCATCAGTCTTGCCGCCATGCGTGCGGCTGAACTTTCGAAATCATTCCCACCATCAGTCAGGCTCGTTCGAAGGAAGTTGCGGAACTCGGGGTAGCCCTTGAACCCAAGACGACGAGCCAGACGGACGGCGGATGCAGGATGTACACCTGCCCGTGTCGACACGTCCTTTCCGTTTTCCATCGCGGCGCGAAGAGGGTCGCGCACGAGCACGTCGAGAAGCCGGGTATCGGCGTCGGTGAGTTGGCTGGAATACCTGTTGATCAGGTCGCTCAAGGCGAACGCCGTCGTTTCGGTGTTGTCGGTCAATGTGAAACCTTAGCCTTCGTCAGGATCATGTTGCCTGCAACATCGACACGTTTTCCGCTCTTGTCGTCGAAGACAAGCGCTCGTTCGGTGTCAATGCCTAGCCAGCAGTTGCCGCCTGGCAAACGCCCGCCAGCGCGTGACACAATGACAGTCGCCCTTCCAACCGCAGTGTCGCAGTGAGCGATAAGGTCCGATCCAGTAAGCTCGGTCATCGTGACAGTGGCGGGCAGGGCAACGCCATCGGGCCTTTCCGCGTGCAACGAAAGCATCTCCGGACGCAGACCGAGTGTCATTCCTTCCCTCGCCAGCCCAAGCGCCGAAGCGGGCATGAAATTGATAGGCGGGACGCCGAGAAAGCTGGCGACGAAACGGTTCTCCGGTTTGTCATAAATGACATCAGGTCTGTCGAACTGCTGTAAATGACCGTCTCTCATGACCGCAACCCGATCAGCCATGGACAGTGCTTCCGTCTGATCGTGCGTGACGTAGACTGTCGTCGCACCAAGCTGGCGATGAAGCTCCTTGAGCTCTGCTCGCATGGTGATTCGAAGGGCGTTATCGAGATTGGAGAGCGGCTCGTCCATGAGGAATATCGACGTTTCGCGCGCCATCGCACGGCCCATGGCTACCCGCTGTCGCTGGCCGCCCGATAGTGCACCTGGCTTTCTTTCCAGAAACTGATCCAGTTGCAGCGTCCTGGCGACCGCTTCAGCACGCGCATTCCGTTCGGCCTTCTTGATCCCGCGCAGTTCGAGCCCGAATGCAATATTCTCGCGGACGGTCATATGCGGATAGAGCGCATAGTTCTGGAAAATCATCGCGATGTCGCGATCTTGAGGCGCGAGATTGTTGGCGACCTTCCCGCGAATCTTGATCTCCCCGTCGTCACACCGGTCCAAGCCAGCGATCAGTCTTAGCAAGGTTGACTTCCCGCAACCGGAAGGACCGACAATGACTACGAATTCGCCGGGCTGAATGTCGAGCGAGACACCATGTAGCACTGTGGGGCCAGCCGGATATGATTTGCGTACGTCGCGAATGGATATACCCGTCATGCCGATACCTCGAGTTTTTCGCGGATGTCCATGGCAAGCGTGGGGCGGTCGGTCGTGAACACCTTTACGCCGAGCGAGAACGCCTTTTTGATTTGGCAAGCCGAATGCGCCGCCCAGCAACCAAAGTCCAGACCTGCAGCAATGACGCACGATTGCAACGCTGCGTCGGCCGTGTCGATATGAACACCGATTTCCTTGATCCCGTGCGCCATCGCAAGCTCTATGACGGCGTCTTGACCAAGCTGCCGGAGAACCGGGGGGCTGACCAACCAAAGCGACGGACGGTCAGTCGACTGCAGGAGCGTGTCCATCGAAGGAATGAGGAAGGATGAAAAGGTCGTTCGCTCCAGCATATTGCCGTGCCGTAGCAGCGCGATCACCCGGTCTACGAAGCGCTCGTAGGGCAGTCCGTCGACGCCGGGCTTAATTTCGCAGCGAAAGTCCACATTGCTCCCCGCGTAGATCGAGCAGAGTTCATCCAACGTCAGGGGGTGACCACCCGCGCTGTATCGTATCGTGGCCGCGCGGATTTCTGCCAATGTCATCTGCGCAATGGTCCCGGAAGTGTCGGTTGTCCCGTCCAAGGTGGCGTCGTGGTGCACAACAATTGCACCGTCTGAAGTCGGGTGAACATCGAATTCAACTTCCTCGACATCCATTCGTGCGGTCGCGGAAAACCCTTGAGGAGTGCTGTCGCCAAACTCAAGCGTCCCACCTCTATGCGATGCGATACGTGTCATTCTTCAAATATTCCTTTACTTCACAGCGCCAAGGGTGATGCCCCGCACGAGATGCCGCTCGACCAGTAAGAAGCCGATAAGCACAGGGAGGATGGTGACGGTGGAGGCAGCCATGACCAATGGCCAGTCGACGAGATCCTCGCCAGGATTGATACGATATAGGCGGGCGAGTCCGATCTGGAGCGTGTAAAGATTCTCCTTGCCGACGGCGACGAGTGGCCAGATGTAGCTGTTCCACTCAGTCATGAAGATATAGAGCGCCATGGATGCGATCGCGGGTCGAGAAAGCGGCACGATAATGCGCAAGAGTACTTTCAGCGGCGACGCGCCGTCCATGTATGCCGCCTCGTCCAACGACTTCGGGATACCGCGGATGTACTGCCTTAGAAAGAAGGCCGCGAACCCGTTCGAAATAGCTGGCAGGATCAGGCCAGCGTAACTGTCGAGCAATCCCACCTTCGCGAGTGTCAGATAGTTCGGAATGAGGCTGATGTGGCTCGGGATCATCAGTGTGGCAACGGTTGCGCCAAAGAGGAAGTTCCCGCCAGGGAAGGTGAAGCGAGCGAACGCAAAGGCTGCCAGTGTTGCAAGCGATATACCGAGCAATGTCACCAGACCAGACACGATCAAGCTATTGAGAAGGTAGCGCCCGAAGTTGAACTCAGTTACCGCGCGCGTATAGTTCTCAAGGGTGAAGCTGGCCTGTCCCGCATAGTACGCATCCACGGTCTGGAATGACATCCAGATCGAGTAAAGCACGGGTGAGAGAAACAGCAGTCCGGCCAGAAGTGCTGCTGTCGTAAGGACTGGATTCTCAGGCTTCATAATGCACCTTTCGCCCGATGATCCTGGATTTCAAGAACGCCAATACGACCAGCAGGATGAACAGCAAGACGGCGAGCGCCGAGCCGCGTCCGATGTCGAACAGGACAAACCCGATCTCGAAAAGCAGGTTGACCAACATGTCTGTCGCGCCTGCCGGACCTCCCTTCGTCATGACATTGACGATCGTGAATACCTGGAAGGCTTCGATGACCGAGATGACCAGCAGGAAGTATGTTGTCGGCATCACAAGTGGCAGTGTGACCCGCCGAAAGACGTGAGCGCGCTTGCCTCCGTCAATCGCGGCGGCGTCGTACAGGTCTTGTGGGATCGCTTGGAGGCCAGCGATGTAGATGACGACGTCGTAACCCAGCTGTTTCCAGGTATTGACGAAGATCAGGACCCAGAGTGCCAAGTGAGGGTCCTGCAGCCACTGGACCTTGCCGAGACCGAGGTGGCCAAGCAGTGCGTTGACCATCCCGTAGTCGGTAGAGAACACCCAAGAAAACACGACGCCGATCGAAACCGTCGAGGTCACCGCTGGAAGAAACAGGGCTCCTCGTAGGATACGCGAAGGTGCGCTCTCGCGTACCAGGTAGCTTGCCGCGAATACAGCGAGCGCGAGCCGCAGTGGAACGGATAGAACGGTAAACAGCACCGTGACCCTTAGAGAGTTCCAGAGGTCACTTGATGAAAGAAGCTGCTCGTAATTGCGAAACCCAACGAAAGGCATGTCAGGCGACAGGAAGTTCCATTGCCTGAAGCTGAGGTTCAGGCTCATGAAAATCGGAACGTAGGTAAACACCGCGATGAAGATCATCAACGGTGCAACCAGCAAGTAAGGCGTTAGGGAACGGCGCATCAGGGGCAAGCGTCGACGCCTGGAGGCCAGGCATCGACGTCCTATGTTATCAGTTGCTTGCTCGCTTTTCTTCGGCTCGCGTCTGCTGCGCGAAATCCTTCATCGTCTCCGTGACGTCGCGTTGGCCGAGCGCCATAGCTTCCCACATTTTGTATTCCGTCGAACGCATCCAGGTGACGACAGTTGTTCTCGCGCGGCCGTGGGCGACTGGAAGCGAATTGATCGCGACGTCGATACCTGGCTGCGTCGCAAGAGCCTCCTTGGCCGCCGGCATGTCAGCGCTTTTCTTGTTGATTGGCAGATAGCCAGTTGCGGCAAACCAGGCGGCGTTCGCCTCAGGCGAAGCCGCATAGCTGATGAATTTGTACGCCGCGTCCTGAACCTCCTTGGGTGAGGATGCGAGGATGCCGATACCAGCGCCACCAATCGGGACCGAGCACGTCTTGTTGCAAGGCATGGGTCTGACGGCGAGGGCATCACCCAGCGCCTTCTTCGAGCCACCGTAGTTTCCGGTTGAGTTCATCATGATCCCGACCTTTTTCGCAAGAAACGCATCGCGGCCCTTGTCCTCATCAGTGACGCCGTCTGGCGAAGCCACCTTGTCTTTGGCAACAAGCGAAGCCATCCACTGGTAAGCTTCGATCGTGTTCGGCTTGTCGAGAAGAATTTCGCCAGAGGCCGGATTCACGAGCTCGCTGTCATTGGCCATGACCACACCCCAGCGCGCGAACTGGCCGGGGGCCGCAATGCCGCTCACGCCCTCGGAGCCGAGCTTGTCGGAGATCGTCTTGGCAGCTGCCGAGATGTCATCAAACGTCTTGAGTGGCGTATCGTCGGATAGACCTGCGCGCTTAAATATGTCCTTGTTGATGTACACGACAGGCGTCGAGGAGTTGAAGGGCACGATGAAGTTCTTGCCCCCGATGACGCCGACTTCGCGGGCGTAGTCGTACAGATCGGCCTTCAGCGGATCCGCGTCGAAGTAGGGCGTCAGGTCAGTCAGGATATTGTTGTTGGCAAACAGGCCATAACGTGTGACCTCGAGAATAACCGCATCAGGCGCGCGCCGGGCAGGGATTGCGGCCTGCAGCTTCGATACGACATCGTTGTAATCACCAACGAACTCAGCCTCAACGTCGATATCGGGATTGGCTTTCTCGAAGTTTGCGATGATCTTGTTCAGCGCCTCGCCCTGCGACTTGCTGAACGTATGCCAGAACTTGACGGTCGTGGCAGCGTCGGCGGCGCTAACGGCGCCGAGAAAGCAAGCGACGCCAGCCGCCAATGCGAGTTGCAATTTCCGTGACATTGATCGCTCCTTCTGCAAATGCGATTGCAATGAGGTGCGGTTTAGACGGGCTTCAAGACAGTTGGTTGAACGGTCTGTGAAATTTCGATGACGGCCGTACGTGCCTGATATTCAACTTCGCCTCGGCCATGCAGGTCGCCTAAGGTCCGAGAGCGCGATAGCAAACCGAGGCAACCTTAGAGTCTCACCCCAGGATTATGCTGTGCACCCATCAGCGTGATAAGCTTGTGTCATCCTCGTAGCCCCTAGACCGCGTTGATCGGGATCATCCCCTGACGCCTTGCGGCCTGAAGCACCGTTCTTGCGTGGATTGGTCATTTTGAACATCGATGGTTCAGTGGTGATGAACGATGTGCGATTTGACAGATGATCCAGGACCTAGAACCTGGCGGGCTCTCGACTAATCTTGATTTCGATCGAGTCACCCCGCCCGGATTGACGTTCTCCAGACCAGTTCAGCAGTCAGTCGGGCTGAGTGCGAACCGGTATCATTGCCATTCTCGTCGATCGACAGCCACCTAACAGCCTTTGCAGCGATCTCGGCAACTGGTTGCGCAAATGTCGTCAGGCCGTAGGACAACCACGACGCCTGCTCGATGTCGTCGAAGCCTGCAATGCACAGCTGATCCGGAACCGAGATGCCAAACTGATGGCGTGCAGCATCCATGAAACCGCAGGCAAGAAGATCGGTTGCGCAGAAGACCGCATCCGGCCGGCGGGGCCTGGTGAGAAACCGTTGCGCCAGAACACGACCCGCTTCGTAACCGGTCCAGCCATACCGTTCGACGGAAACCTCAAGACCAAGTCGCGTGGCTGCGGCAACGAAACCGCGCTCACGCCCCATCAGGCTTGGCGTCCCGGCATCAGAGTTGGCAAAGGCCAGTGACTTGCAGCCTGCCCTTGCGAATGCCGTGACGATCCGCTCTCCAGCTTCAAAGTCGTCGAGATTTATCTTCAGCGGCCCCGGCTCGTCATCATCGCGATTGATCAGAACAAGTCTTTGTCCGTTTTTCAGGCAAAGCCTGACGATCGACGCGTCGGGTAGTCCTGACAATATGATCGAGGCATCCGCACGATAGCGGATCGCCTGTGACAGAGCACGATCCACACTGCCGTCCGAACGGTCGGTGTTGATCAGCATCGCCACCTTTCCGGCATTTTGGAGCTTGCCTGTGAGCTCTCGCAGCAGTGCCGATCGATAGGGCGTGGCGACGTCCGACACGATCAGACAGACAATTCCGCTCTGGTTGCGCATTAGACCACGCGCAAGCTCATTGACGTGATAGCCCAGGGCTTCGGCTGCGTCCGTTACCTTTTTTCTTGTCTCCGCCGAGACGCTTGCGCCTGGCGTGAACGTTCGAGACACAGCAGACCTTGAGACCCCAGCGCGTTGCGCTACTTCGAGTGCACTGATGAAGTCCTTAGGCGGCATACTCCCCTCCGATACTGCACGCGCTTGCAACCCTGTTCGCAGTTGCAAAATCCCTCTTGTCTTTCAAAAAATCATTGACAGTCTTTTCCGTCATATGCAAGCTTTGCACACGCTTGCAAAGGCGGCGACGTGGAGGCGTCGTTCACACGGAGGAAATCATGAATTCGATAAAGCTCGCCACGGCCGCGCTAGCGGCAGCCACCGCGCTATTTGCACTGCCTGTCCATGCCGCCGGAAATCTCAACGTTATCTGCTCGGCAGACCAGCAGGTCTGTGACCTGATGAAGGGCCTCTTCGAAAAACAGACGGATATTTCGGTCAACATGGTTCGCCTTTCGGCCGGTGAGACCTACGCAAAAATCCGCGCGGAGGCGCGCAATCCCAAGACCGATCTGTGGTGGGCAGGGACCGGTGACCCCCACCTGCAGGCAGCCAGTGAAGGGCTGACCCTGGAATACAAGTCGCCACTCTTTGACCAATTGCAGGATTGGGCCAAAAAGCAGGCGGAAAGTGCAAACTTCCGCACTGTTGGCGTTTACGCCGGTGCTCTTGGCTGGGGATACAATACCGAGATCTTACAGAAGAAAGGCCTGAAGGAGCCCAAGTGCTGGGCCGATCTACTCGATCCTTCTTACAAGGGTGAAATCCAGATCGCTAATCCGAACTCCTCGGGAACCTCCTACAACACGCTGGCAACCCTCGTTCAGATCATGGGCGAGGACAAGGCATTCGACTATCTGACGAAGCTTAACGCCAACATCTCCCAGTATACGAAGTCGGGCTCTGCACCGGTGAAAGCTGCAGCGCGCGGGGAATCGACCATTGGCGTCGTCTTCATGCATGATGCGGTCGCTCAGACCGTCGAGGGCTTCCCGATCAAGGCGGTCGCGCCGTGCGAGGGGACGGGCTACGAGATCGGCTCGATGTCGATCGTCAAGGGCGCAAAAAACCTCGACAATGCAAAGAAGTGGTACGACTGGGCACTGAGCGCGGATGCCCAGTCCCACATGAAGGATGCGAAGTCCTTCCAGCTGCCATCCAACAAGTCTGCCGAAGTGCCTAAGGAAGCGCCGAAGTTCGAAGACATCAAGCTGATTGACTACGACTTCAAGAAGTATGGCGATCCGGACGTCCGCAAGGCGCTCCTGTCGCGATGGGACAAGGAAATTGGCGCCAAGGCCAACTGATCGTATGGCGAGGGCAGGGGCCTTGTGGCTCCTGCCCTCCGATCGTCACGAAATGCTGCGGACAATCGACATGACCTCTAGCAATCGCCGTCTCGATATCACCATCCTCCTGGGTGGTGTGGCCTTCGTATTGTTGCCCTGGTATCGGATCGAAAGCGGCTTTTTCGGCTTCCAATGGCTGGCAGGCTATTTCTCCGACGCCGCAAGTGCACCGGCCGTAATCCAGATCGCGAGCGTTGGGCGCTGGTGGCTCCTGATCGTCGCTTTGCTCTTTGTTACAGGTTCTCTGGCACGCTGCGTGCAAGACGCCCGAAGCCGCGGCCTTCTGCTCGCGGTTTGCGGGGGTGCCGGTTTGACACTTCTTGCGCTTCAAGGACTGGCAATCACCTTCTCCGGCTGGTCGTCGGCAATCAGCGAAACACTGTTTGGCGCCTTGCCGGATGGGCAGCCGTCCATGGGTGCCGGTGCCGTTGTTGCCGGTATCGTCTTCGTGCTGTTTTTTTCATTCGGTCTTGCCGATCGCGGCGTCATGAAGGGTGACGCCTTCGTGGTCAGCGCCATCTCGATGCTTGTGGTTCTGGTGGCGGTCTTCGTCTTCTATCCGGTCGGAAGCATGTTCATTGCCGCTTTCCAGTCCGTCGATGGTTCGTTTGACCCCAGCGGCTTTCTCAACACGATCCAGGATTCGTCGGTCTGGAGCCTCGACTGTGTCGTCGGGGGAGAACGCTGCGGCGTGGCCTGGCGCACGCTATGGCTTGCAATCATGACGGCTGGCGGCGCAACTTTGCTCGGTCTCTGCTTCGCGCTGGTCGCAACACGGACCCGCTTCCCCTTCAAGAAGGGCTTGCGGCTGTTGACGATCCTGCCGATCATCACCCCACCCTTTGTCGTTGGCCTGGCACTGACACTCCTGTTCGGGCGCGCTGGCGTCGTGACACAGTTTGCAGCATCCGCGCTCGGTATCGAGCCCGGCCGTTGGCTCTATGGTCTTACCGGCATATGGATTGCACAGGTCCTGTCCTTCACGCCAATCTCGTTCCTCGTCCTGATTGGTGTCGTCGAAGGCGTTAGCCCTTCGATGGAAGAGGCGTCGCAAACGTTGCGCGCCGATCGCTGGCGTACCTTCTGGCGGGTTTCGCTTCCGTTGATGAAGCCGGGCCTCGCAAATGCGTTCCTGATCAGCTTCATCGAAAGCATGGCGGACTTCGGTAATCCGATGGTTCTTGGCGGAAGCCACGGTGTGCTTTCCACGGAGATCTTCTTTGCCGTCGTCGGATCGCAAAACGATCCGGCTCGCGCCGCCGTCCTTGCAATGATCCTGCTTGCCTTCACCATGTCGGCCTTCCTCGCCCAGCGACTTTGGCTGCAGGGAAAAAGTTATGCCACGGTCACGGGCAAGGGCGATTCTGGAGCCCATGCTGCCTTGCCGCGCGGCCTCTCAATCGCCGTTCATTCAATCGTCATTCCCTGGGCGCTGTTTACCGTCGTTGTTTACGCAATGATCCTTTTCGGCGGCTTCGTGCGCACCTGGGGCCTGGATAACAGCCTGACCTTCCAGCACTATATCAGCGCGTTTTCCATCGGCTGGCGCGAGGGCGGTGGCATAGCCTGGACCGGGGTAGCGTGGAACTCGTTCTGGACGACCATGGAAATTGCACTGATCTCCGCGCCGCTGACGGCGGCCGTCGGCCTGCTGACGGCCTATTTGATCGTGCGCCAGAAATTCGTCGGTCGTGGCGTCTTCGAATTTGCACTTATGCTGAGCTTTGCCATTCCAGGCACCGTAATTGGCATCAGCTACATCATGGCATTCAATCTTCCGCCGCTGGAGATGACCGGTACGGCTCTCATCCTGATTGCCTGCTTTGTCTTCCGCAACATGCCCGTCGGCGTGCGCGGCGGCGTGGCGGCTATGAGCCAGCTCGACAAAAGCCTCGACGAAGCATCTCTGACCTTGCGGGCAAACAGTTTCAGGACCGTAAGAAAGGTGATCTTGCCGCTCCTGCGCCCGGCAATCACCGCAGCTCTCGTCTACTCCTTCGTCAGGGCGATCACCTCGATCAGTGCCGTCATCTTCCTCGTCAGCGCCGAGTACAACATGTCGACGGCCTACATCGTTGGCCTGGTCGAGAACGGTGAATATGGCGTGGCAATCGCCTACTCGTCGGCACTCATCGTCGTCATGGTCATCGTCATCGGTGGTTTCCAGCTCCTGGTCGGTGAACGCCGGCTGCGCCGCGAAAACCGTGTCGCGCTCGCCGCACCGACCGCCAACCCAACCCTGCCGCTCAATCAGGAGAAAACAGCATGAGCAAGACTGTGCCCGGCTCCGTCACGTTCGAGAAGGTGAGAAAGACCTTTGGCGCCTTCACCGCCATTCCTGACCTGTCGCTCACCATCGAACCGGGAACGCTAGTCACCCTTCTTGGACCATCAGGATGCGGCAAGACGACGACGCTTCGCATGCTTGCCGGCCTTGAGCACCCCACTTCAGGACGCATCCTGATCGGCGGCAAGGACGTGACGATGTTGCCTGCAAACGAACGCGACGTGTCAATGGTGTTTCAAAGTTACGCACTCTTCCCGCACATGACATCACTCGACAATGTCGCATACGGTCTGGAATCGTCAGGGATCAAGCGCAAGGAGGCGCGCGAGCGCGCCAGGGAAGCGATGAAACTCGTCGGTCTGGAAGGCATGGGCGAGCGCCTGCCAGCCGAATTGTCGGGTGGTCAGCAGCAGCGCGTTGCCGTGGCGCGCGCCCTGGTCCTGGAGCCACAGGTGCTGCTCCTCGACGAGCCGCTCTCCAATCTCGACGCACGCTTGCGTCGGAGGGTGCGCACCGAAATTCGCGACCTGCAGCAGCGATTGGGCTTTACCGCGGTCTACGTCACGCATGACCAGGACGAGGCTCTTGCCGTGTCAGACCAGATCATCGTGATGAAGGAAGGCGAGATCGCGCAGCAGGGCGCACCGCGCGATCTTTACGATGCGCCCGCCTCCGCCTTCATCGCCGATTTCATGGGCGAGGCCAATGTGCTGGCCTGTCAGGTCGAACGTGTCGAAGATGGCGTCGCCCTGATCGATATCGGCGGGCTGAAACATCGCGTGGCGGCCAGAAATGCGTCGGCCGGGCAGGCCGAATTGGCGATCCGGCCAAATGCAATTCAATTGCACCGTGCGACCCCAGACGGTGCCTTCACCGGAAGGATCACCCATGCCGCCTACCTCGGCGATCACGTCGAGTACGAGGTGGCGACGGGCAGGGGGAATTTGTTCGTCATCGATATGGCGGCCGACACACCCTTCGATACAACGACCGAAGTTACCATCAGCCTGAAGGACCGTGGAACAGCACTGATTACCCGACCGAACGGCTAAGATTTTTTGAGAGGTTTGACATGACACCCTATACTTCATCGGGCCTGGATGCTCGCAGGGCATTTGCGGAAGCTATCGCAAAGAAAGCCGGAGCCCTGGCACTTGGATACTTCGAAAAAAGAGAAAGCCTGGTCATAGAAACCAAGCGCGATCCCCAGGACGTCGTATCGATCGCTGACAGGGACGTCGAAAACCTCATCCGAGACGCCGTTCACGAAGCCTATCCTGGTGACGGTTTCCTCGGGGAAGAGTATGGGCTGGAAGCCGGTACGTCGGGCCGGGTCTGGGTGGTCGATCCGATCGATGGAACGAGCCCTTTCGTCAATGGCATGCCGAACTGGTGCATCTCAATCGCGCTTCTTGAGGAGAACGTCCCTGTCGTCGGCGTTATTTTTGCACCATGTCATGACGAACTTTACTCCGCGGCTACCGGATCGGGTGCCACGTTGAACGGACAATCACTCTCCCTTGATCCATCCCGCACGATCCGCAATGCCGTGACCGGTATCGGGGCCAACAACCATGTCACCCCGGCATTCGTTGCGGCGATGGTGGAAAAGCTATTGTCTGCCGGCGGCAACTTCATTCGCAATGGATCCGGCGCGCTGATGCTAGCCTATGTGGCAGCAGGCCGTCTCGTGGGCTACTACGAACCCTATATGCATGCATGGGACTGCCTGGCTGGCTACTGCCTCGTCAAGGAGGCCGGCGGGTGGTACCACCCCTTCCCGACGGACGGGGACCGGCTGACGAAGGGATCACCCGTTCTGGCGGCAGCACCTGGTGCCGTCGAGGATCTTCGCGCCATCGCCAAAATCTGACAACGCATGATTGTCGAGATCTGGACAGATCGCTTTGCGACCTTAGTTTCGACAGGAGAGAAATTTGAAGCCGGCTACCGGCTTTGACAGTTGTGACGCGCAGCCGACGGGGAGGTCGGCTGCGCCGCGCAGGCGCAAGATGCGCAGATGACCCAAAGGGAGGAAACATGTCTCGTCATTCAATCGCAATCGGCTTCGCCACAGCCCTTCTTTCAAGCACGATTGCCGGCAATGCATTAGCCGCCACGGAGTTGCAATGGTGGCATGCCATGGCCGGCGCCAACAACGAGGTTGTCGACCAGCTCGCCAAGGAATTCAACGAAAGCCAGGCCGATTATAAAATCGTTCCGGTGTTCAAGGGCACCTATCCAGAGGCATTGAACGCCGGCATCGCAGCCTTCCGGGCCAAAAAGGCGCCGGCTATTCTTCAGGTCTTCGATGCAGGCAGCGGCGTGATGATGGGAGCTGAAGGGGCCATCATGCCGGTCGCGGAAGTCCTCGAAAAGAGCGGCTACAAGTTCAACAAGGACGAATATCTTCCAGGCATCGCCGCTTACTATTCAAGGCCGGACGGGACGATGCTGTCGTTCCCCTACAACTCTTCCTCGCCGATCCTCTATTACAACAAGGATCTCTTCAAGAAGGCCGGGCTTGATCCAGAGGCCGCACCAAAGACCTGGCCTGACGTCATCGAGGCCGCCAAGAAAATCAAGGCAAGCGGCGCAGCTTGCGGCATGACATCGACCTGGCTCACCTGGATCCAGACCGAGAACTTCGCTGCATGGAACAACCTCTCCTACGGCAGCAACGAAAACGGTTTGGCGGGCACCGACGTCAAACTCGCCTTCAACACGCCCGACTTCGTCAAGCACTTCCAGGATATCGCCGATCTCGCCAAGGACGGTACGTTTCGCTATGGCGGCCGCACATCCGAAGCGAAGCAGCTCTTCACCTCGGGCGAGTGCGCTATCTTAACGGAATCATCCGGCGGACTGGGTGATATTATCAAAAGCGGCATGAACTACGGAATTGGGCAACTCCCTTACGAGCCGGGCGAGGGCCGTCCACAAAACACCATCCCCGGCGGCGCAAGCCTTTGGGTATTCGCTGGCAAGAGCGACGCCGAGTACAAGGGCATCGCCGAGTTCTTCCATTTCCTGTCGCAGACCAAGATTCAGGCGCGCCTTCATCAGGTGTCAGGCTATATGCCTGTGACAATGGCGGCCTATGAGGAGACAAAGAAGTCCGGCTTCTACGAAAAGAACCCGGGTCGCGAGACCCCGATCCTGCAGATGATGGGCAAGGCGCCGACGGAAAATTCCAAAGGCGTTCGTCTCGTCAACCTGCCTCAGGTTCGCGACATCATGAACGAGGAATTCGAAGCAATGCTTGCCGGCAAGCAGGATGCCAAGGCCGCTCTCGACAAGGCTGTCGAGCGGGGCAACGCGGCCATTCAGCAGGCGATCGCCCAGTAAGCTCGATCTGTCGATCATCCGCGTTCATGGGCGCGGATGATCACCTCTTCGCTCAAGGGGGTCTCCTCGTGCAAAATGTCGTCTTCCCCAATAAAGTCCTTCCCTATTTCCTGTTGGCACCTCAGATCGTCCTGACGGTCGTGTTTTTCTTCTGGCCCGCCAGTCAGGCGCTTTATCAGTCCATGCAGCGGGAAGACCCGTTCGGCCTGAAGAGCGGCTTTGTCGGCCTGGCGAACTTTCGCAGGATCCTGAGCGATCCAAGCTACATTCATTCGCTCGAGGTCACCGTCGTGTTCAGTGTCGCAACTGCAGCACTGGCAATGGCAGCGGCGTTGACGCTTGCGACCGCTGTCGACCGCATCAGGCGGGGCCAGACGTTTTACCGCACGCTGCTGATCTGGCCTTACGCCGTGGCCCCCGCCGTCGCGGGCATGTTGTGGCTATTCATGTTCAATCCAGCGATGGGAAGCTTCGCCTACATGTTGCGGCGAGCAGGGTTTGCCTGGGATCCACTCTTGAACGGCGGACAGGCAATGGTCCTGGTCATCGTCGCGGCCGCATGGAAGCAGATTAGCTACAACTTCCTTTTCTTCGTCGCCGGTCTTCAGGCGATCCCGAAATCATTGATCGAAGCGGCAGCCATTGACGGCGCCCGCGGCAGCCGTCGGTTCTGGACAATCGTGTTTCCTCTGCTGGCGCCAACCACGTTTTTCCTGCTCGTTGTCAACACGGTCTACGCCTTCTTCGACACGTTCGGCATCATTCATGCGGTGACGGGCGGAGGGCCTGCCAAGGCGACCGAGACGCTGGTCTACAAGGTCTACAATGACGGCTTCGTCAATCTCGACCTCGGCTCGTCCGCTGCCCAGTCTGTCGTATTGATGATCATCGTGATTGTACTGACGGCAGTGCAATTTCGCTTCGTCGAACGCCGTGTCCACTATGCTTGAGGTTTGAGATGATCGACCGGCGCCCTGTTGCAAATATCACTGGCCATCTGATCCTCGTACTCGGGATCATCATTGTTGCCTTTCCGATTTACTACACCTTTGTCGCATCGACGATGACATCGGCGCAGATACTGCGCCCGCCCATCACCATGCTTCCGCAGGATCATTTTGTGGAGAACTATCACGACGCCTTGGTTGGTGGGGTAGAGCGGGTTGTTGGTGTCAGCCTCGAGCGGATGATGGTCAACACGATAATCGTGTCGACCTTGATCGCACTTGGCAAGATCGTCATTTCCTTTCTGTCGGCATTTGCGATCGTGTTTTTCCGCTTTCCCCTGCGCATGGTGTTTTTCTGGATGATCTTCATTACCCTGATGCTGCCGGTAGAGGTTCGCATCCTGCCGACATACAAGGTTATCGTTGATCTAGGCATGATCGATACCTATGCAGGGCTCACGCTTCCCCTGATGGCATCGGCGACCGCAACCTTTCTGTTTCGTCAGTTTTTCCTGACGATACCCGGCGAACTTGTGGAAGCTGCCCGTATCGATAATGCTGGACCGCTTCGGTTCATGCGCGACATCCTCCTCCCGCTTTCACGCACCAACCTGGCGGCGCTCTTCGTCATTCTCTTCATCTACGGCTGGACGCAGTATCTCTGGCCCCTGCTTGTGACCAATGACGCGAGCATGTCGACAATTATCATCGGTCTGCGAAAAATGGTCGATTTTGCCGACGCAGCAACGCCCTGGAACCTCGTCATGGTCACGGCGATCCTTGCAATCATCCCACCGATCCTCGTTGTCGTTTTGATGCAGCGCTGGTTCGTGAAGGGCCTCGTGGAGACAGAAAAGTAATGGCAAGCATCACGATCAGAGACGTTCGCAAGACATATCCAGGTGGCTTCGAGGCAATCAAAGGCGTTTCGCTCGACATCGCCGATGGTGAAATGGTCGTGCTTGTCGGGCCGTCGGGCTGCGGCAAGTCCACGTTGCTGAGGATGATTGCGGGACTGGAAACGATCTCGGACGGAGAGATCGCGATCGATGGACGCGTTGTAAATAATCTGGAGCCGTCAGAGCGTGACATCGCCATGGTCTTCCAGAATTACGCACTTTATCCGCACATGACCGTCCGCCAGAATATGGCCTACGGCTTGAAGAACAGGAAAATGGCAGCTACGGAGATCGAACGACGGATCGCCGCAGCCGCCGGATCCCTTGAAATCGGTGCTTTGCTCGACCGCAAGCCACGCCAGCTGTCAGGTGGGCAAAGACAGCGCGTTGCAATGGGCCGGGCAATCGTGCGTGAGCCGAAAGCATTCTTGTTCGATGAGCCGCTTTCCAATCTCGATGCAAAATTGCGGGTGCAGATGCGCGTGGAAATCCGCCGGCTTCAGCGTACGCTGGCCACGACAAGCGTCTATGTGACACATGACCAGATGGAGGCCATGACACTTGCCGATCGCCTTGTCGTGCTGAATGGCGGACAGATTGAACAGGTCGGAACGCCAATCGAGCTTTACGAGCGGCCGGCCACTACTTTCGTGGCAGCCTTCATTGGTTCGCCGGCTATGAACCTCATCAGCGCCGAGGCGTTGGGCACCGACGCTCCCGGCCTGTCGCTTCCCCTTGGAGTGGCGACCATCGGGGTTCGCCCTGAGGACTTGAAAATCTCCGACACGCGAGAGGGTTCAACATTCAGCCTTGCGGTCGATATCGGCGCCATCGAACTTGTCGGTGCAGAAAGCTATATTCATGCCACGACAACTGGCGGGGTGGAGATCGTCTTTCGAGTAGCAGGCAGATCGACGATGGCTATAGGCAGCCGGGTAATGCTTCAGGCCGAACCGGACGTCGTCCACTGTTTCGACAGTGCAGGTCGCCGTGTCGCGACACCTGTGGAGACATTCGGCTCCACCCACGTGATTAATCCGCAAAGCGGTTGAGTTCGCGCAGCGACCTGCGATTTTGGAGGTGATATCATCCATCGTGTCCTGACAATGAGGAAACGGCTGGGATGCCCCTCCAGGGCGAGGTACAGCAAGGCGCTCATGGAGAAACGACGTCCAACACGTCGCCTTCAAGGCACCTATCTTGCTATCGGAAAAGTCTTCACTATCTGGAGTCCAGATTTTGGAGCCCGGCATGGACGAACACATATCTACTAGCCATTACGACGAAGACATGATCGACATTCTGCCACCTCAACCGGGGATACGCGCGGGGTCGCAGACATCTACCTGCGACTGCTGCGGGCGGCCCGCGGTATTGGACGAGGATTGCTGCGGCATCTGCGAAGAGTGTCTTTCGCCATGACGGATCCCGAGGCACAAATCCTGGATTTCCAACGAGCTCTCGCGCGACTTCCGACCGGGTTCTTCAAGGGCGAGTTTAACGGCGGGAGCTGGGGCATAACTATACGCCGGTCCGACAATGAGCGTCGCATCTGGCTGTTTGCAGAAGAACTTGCAGGAAACGACGTCGTCTCCTTCAATCTCTATCAAACCAGCCAGATGCTTCCTTTGCTGAAGCCGTGCGAGATGTCTTCATCGAAAGTTATCGACTTCGTTCTTGGTGTCCAGCCCGGCGCCGAGTGATAAGATCGGAGGCGGCGAAGGCCTTGTCATGGACACTGCTGTGCCACAGCTCCCAAAATCCCGAGAACAAGCGAGTATGAGTTGGTCACAAGCGAGCTGTTTAGCAAAGAGTATGTGATCGAGCCGGCGCTCGGGGTCGCAGAGCAGCTTTCAGGATCAGACCACCAGCGCAAGCCGGTGGTCACCCTTCGCAAAAGCAGCGAGTGCGCGACTTCAGAAATCCCAGTCTTCGTCTTCGGTGGCAACGGCCTTGCCGATGACGTAGGAAGAACCGGACCCGGAAAAGAAGTCGTGGTTCTCGTCGGCGTTGGGCGAGAGCGCCGATAAGATAGCCGGATTGACCTTGCATGCTTCGGCCGGAAACAGTGCCTCGTAGCCGAGGTTCATCAGCGCTTTGTTGGCGTTGTAATGCAGGAACTTCTTGACGTCCTCGGTGAGGCCGACGCCGTCATAGAGCGCCTCGGTGTATTTCGCCTCGTTGTCGTAGAGCTCGAGCAAAAGATCGAAGGCGAAGTCCTTGATCTCCTGGCGCCGCGCCTCAGGCAAGCGCTCGACTGCCCGCTGGAACTTGTAGCCGATATAGTAGCCATGCACGGCTTCGTCACGGATGATGAGGCGGATCATGTCGGCGGTGTTGGTGAGCTTGGCGCGGCTCGACCAGTACATCGGCAGATAGAAGCCGGAATAGAACAGGAAGCTTTCAAGGAAGACCGAGGCGACCTTCTTCTTCAGCGGATCATCGGAAGCGTACTGCTCCATGACTAGTGCCGACTTCCGCTGCAGGAACTCGTTCTCCTCCGACCATCGATAGGCATCGTCGACATCGGGTGTCGAGCACAGCGTCGAGAAGATCGACGAATAGGAGCGTGCGTGCACCGCTTCCATGAAGGAGATGTTGGAAAGCACCGCCTCCTCATGCGGAGTCACCGCGTCGGTCATGAGTTTCACAGAGCCGACGCCGTTCTGGATCGTGTCGAGCAGCGTCAATCCGGTGAAGACGCGGATGGTCAGTTGCTGCTCCTCTGGCTTGAGCGTCGCCCAGGACGGGATGTCGTTCGACAGCGGCACCTTTTCCGGCAGCCAGAAATTGCCTGTGAGGCGGTTCCAGACCTCGAGGTCCTTGTCATCCTCGATCCGGTTCCAGTTGATGGCACGCACGGCCGCGGCGACCTTCGGGGTTTTGGTCTTCACTTGAATGTTCATCTTGGTCACCTGAGATCAAAGGGCGCAGGAGACGCAGCCCTGCACTTCCGTGCCGGTCAGCGCCATCTGGCGAAGGCGGATGTAGTAGATGGTCTTGATGCCCTTCTTCCACGCATAGATCTGCGCCTTGTTGATATCGCGCGTCGTCGCGGTGTCGCGGAAGAACAGCGTTAGCGACAGGCCCTGGTCGACATGCTGGGTGGCCGCCGCATAGGTGTCGATGATCTTCTCCGGCCCGATCTCGTAGGCATCCTGGTAATAGTCGAGATTGTCGTTCGTCATGAAGGCGGCCGGGTAGTAGACGCGGCCGATCTTGCCTTCCTTTCGGATCTCGATCTTGGAGACGATCGGGTGGATCGAGGAGGTCGAGTGGTTGATGTAGGAGATCGAGCCCGTCGGCGGCACGGCTTGCAGGTTCTGGTTATAAAGCCCACCTTCCATGACCGCCTTCTTCAACTCCAACCAGTCATCCTGCGTCGGGATGTGGATGCCTGCCGTCTCAAACAGTTCAGCCACGCGCGCCGTCGCTGGCATCCATTCGCTTTCAGTGTACTTGTCGAAATAGTCTCCCGACGCGTACTTCGAGTTCTCGAAGCCCTTGAAGCTCTGGCCACGCTCGACCGCCAGCCGGTTCGACGCGCGGATCGCATGATAGGTCACGGTGTAGAAGTAGATGTTGGCGAAATCGACGCCCTCTTCGGAACCGTAATAGATGCGTTCGCGGGCGAGATAGCCGTGAAGGTTCATCTGGCCGAGACCGATCGCGTGGCTGTCGGCATTGCCCTTGGCCACCGACGGAACCGAGGTGATATTGCTCATGTCGGAAACGGCGGTCAGCGCCCGGATCGAGGTTTCGATCGTCTTGCCGAAATCAGTCGAGTCCATCGCCGCGGCGATGTTCAGCGAGCCGAGATTGCAGGAGATATCCTTGCCCATGTGATCATAGGAGAGATCGGCATCATAGGTGCTGGCATCGCTGACCTGCAGGATCTCCGAGCACAAATTGCTCATGGTGATGCGCCCGGAGATTGGGTTCGCCTTGTTCACCGTGTCTTCGAACATGATGTAGGGATAGCCGCTCTCGAACTGTATCTCGGCGATCACCTGGAAGAAGTCGCGCGCCTTGATCTTCTTTTTCTTGATGCGGCTGTCGGCCACCATCTCGCGATACTTTTCGGTGACCGAGATCTCGCTGAAGGCAACCCCATAGACGCGTTCGACGTCATAGGGCGAAAACAGGTACATGTCCTCGTTGTTCTTGGCGAGTTCGAAGGTAATGTCGGGCACGACGACACCGAGCGACAGCGTCTTGATCCGGATCTTCTCGTCAGCATTCTCGCGCTTGGTGTCGAGGAAACGCATGATGTCGGGGTGATGGGCGTTCAGATAGACTGCCCCCGCGCCCTGGCGCGCGCCAAGCTGGTTGGCGTAGGAGAAACTATCTTCCAGGAGCTTCATGACCGGGATCACGCCTGACGACTGATTTTCGATCTGCTTGATCGGCGCGCCGGCCTCGCGCAGGTTCGTCAGCGACAGGGCAACACCGCCGCCGCGCTTGGAAAGCTGCAAGGCGGAATTGATGCCGCGGGCGATGCTCTCCATGTTGTCCTCGATCCTGAGCAGGAAGCAGGAGACAAGCTCGCCGCGCTGCTTCTTGCCCGCATTGAGGAAGGTCGGCGTCGCCGGCTGGAAACGGCCGGAAATGATCTCGTCGACCATATCGCGGGCGAGCCCCTCATTGCCGCGCGCCAGCGTCAGCGCCACCATGCAGATGCGGTCTTCGTAGCGCTCGAGGTAGCGCTTTCCGTCGAAAGTCTTCAGCGTGTAGCTGGTGTAATATTTGAAGGCGCCGAGGAAGGTCGGGAAGCGGAACTTCTTGTCATAGGCGTGATCGAACAGATCGCGGACGAAGTTGAACGAATACTGGTCCAGCACCTCCTGCTCGTAGTAACCCTCCGTCACGAGGTAATCCAGCTTCTCCCGGAGATTATGGAAGAACACCGTGTTCTGGTTCACGTGCTGCAGGAAATACTGCTTCGCCGCCTGCCGATCCTTGTCGAGCTGAATCCTGCCGTCCTCGTCATAGAGGTTCAGCATCGCGTTCAGCGCGTGATAGTCGAGCGTCGCGTCGGCTATCTTGGTGTCTGTCGCCTTCAAGGGGCGTTCGAGAACTGCCGTGTCCAAAATCGTTCCAATCCGTGTGTGACATTGGCGACATCCTCATCCGTGCCGAGAAGCTCGAACCTGTAGAGGTAAGGCACCTGGCATTTCCGCGAGATGATGTCGCCGGCAAGCCCGAAGGTCTCGCCAAAGTTGCTGTTGCCCGCGGCAATCACGCCCCGGAGGTTAGAACGGTTGTCCGCATCGTTGAGAAAGCGGATGACCTGTTTGGGCACGGCTCCCTTGCCGCCATCACCGCAGTAAGTTGGGACGACAAGCACAAAGGGGCGTTGCACGGTCAGCGTGAGCTGCGCACTGACGGGAATGCGCGATGCCGGCAGCCCTAGTTTTTCGACGAAGCGGTGGGTGTTCTCGGATCTGCTGGAGAAATAGACGAGCTCACCCATCGGCCGATCCTCAGGCCAGTGCGCTGATCATGTCGGGTCGGAAGCCCGCCCAGTGCAGGTCGCCGGCGACGACGACGGGAACCTGACGATAGCCGAGACCTTGCACGAGCTCGTAAGCCGCCGTGTCGGTCGAGACGTCGATCACGTCATAGTTGATCCCCTGGCGGTCAAGTGCGCGGGTGGTCGCCGTGCATTGGACGCAGGCGGGCTTGCTGTAGACGGTAATGCTCATGATAATCCCCGTGTCGGATAGGCGTGCGATAGCGATCGGACATCCGCCGATGTCCGGGCAAAAATGATGGATGATGAAAGCAGCCGCTTGCGGTCGCCGGACGCTCAGGCGCCCGTCACTCGCGCGGACGGAACTCGAAACTTAAAATCATAAGACTTGCACCCCGAAGTGACTCATGCGGCGGTCAGGGGAAGCGGTACGCACGGCAACATCCCGCACGCAATCGCGACCTTCCGGACACCCCGCCCGTGGACGTTTACGTTACAAGGCAGGTCTCCTGGCTTGCGGGTCGTCACATCCGATCTGCCTTCCCAATGCCCTCAAGGCATCAGTGGACGTATCGATCGAATGCTCGCCGCTTACAGTTGCGGGGGCAGCTCCGGCATTGCTTGGCCCATCATGGGCCTCACGCACCGTATTCCCGTCTTAGCCTCCGACGCGAATCGGAAGAACCTTGAACACTAGATATAGTATACGAGGCTAAAATCTCGTCAACGGGTGCGAGTGGTTATCCTCATCTTCCTTCGCAACGGATCAAGGGCTGGGGATCAAGGGCTGGGGATCAAGTGCTCGGGATCACGGGCTCGGGATCAAGGGCAGGGGATCAGACAGCGAAAAACCATGCGCAAGCCTTGGGCCAGGCGTCGGATACCGGTCCTGGTGCCACTCAAAGCCCATGCTGACGCACTGCTGATTACGGATGCGTCACGAGGCACTAAGACCTCAACGTGACCGCGGCTCCAACAGGGAAGGTAAAAAGCCATCACCGTGCGAATGGCGCAGCGCCTACTGGTTTTCACGGGTATCGGCGCAAAGACGACATTCATCGACGGCTGTTTTTCGGCGAGCTTTATCACAACAAACCCGGCAGGATACAAAAGCGTCATGCCGATGTCTGACGTGCGGTCGCGAGGAACCCGGCGATGAAATCGAGACTATCGTCTCCATCTCGCAGTCCGAGATAGATGCTTTTCTGGATTCCGCTTTGACCGATGCTTACGGGCCGGACACCGAGCTTTGCCGCTTCCCGATGCACCAGCCAGTTTGGAATAGCACTGACCCCGCGGCCGGCAGCGACGAGCTGAAGCATCATCTCCGTGGTCTCGACATTTCGGTGGTGGCGTGGCCGGCAATTCGCGGGCACCAGGAAATGCGTGAACACATCCAGCCGCTCCGGCGGCACCGGGTAGGTGAAAAGCGTCTCATCCAGCAGGTCCGCGGGCTCGGCATAGCGTTTCAGCGTCAGCGGATGATCGACCGGTACGGCAAGAACCAGCTCGTAGGCGAACACCGGCAGGTAGTGGACGCCCGGCGTCTCGATTGGATCCGGCGTGATCAGAACATCGATTTCGTAGCCTGCAAGCGCCGCTACGCCGCCGAAAGCGAATGATGTCGTCAGTTCGAGGTCCACATCCGGCCAGTCCACAAGATAGGGTTTGGTGACACCCATGAGCCATTGGTGGCAGGGATGACACTCCATGCCAATCTTCAGCGATCCTCGCTGACCATGGCGATAGTCCGACAAGACAGCCTCTGCCCGCTCGATCTGTGGCAGGACGCGCTGCGCCAGTCTGACAATGTAGCGGCCAGCCTCCGTGAGACGAAGGTTGCGGCCATCCTTTTCCCACATCGCGACGCCGTAGCGTTCCTCGAGCTTGCGGATCGTGTGGCTGAGAGCCGATTGTGAGACATTCAGTCGCTCAGCGGCGGCAGTCAGACTTCCCAGGCGGTCGACCTCGCGCAGGATCGAAAGATGTTGCCTATCCAACATCGTTATGCCCGCCCATCGTCGAAAGGAACGACGCCATGCCGGGTGGATCTTTGTCTCGTCGTGGTCTCTGTCATCATCGGTACTGCCATCAGGTTGCGGCAGGGCCGGACGATGACGCTGAGACGACGGCACGGGAATGCCTACGCGAAAGCGGCACTCCGGGACATCCCGCCCGTGGACGTTATCGATCGCGGCAGGTCTCCTGGCTCACGGGTCATCGCTTCGGTCCGTCTTCCCGAGGCAGGCCTCAGTGACTTGGATGGACGTTCGCTCGCCATTTACAGTTGCGGGGGCAGCTTCGGCCTCGGGCTGTGATCCAGGCCCTCACCGAATTCCCTCTTAGCTCCAGCGCATTGGCGCGCCTGAGAACCGCGATGGCCAACCAATGTCTGATGTCACCGAACTGGTCAAGCCTTGATGCCAATGCCGCGCGCGGTCAGGCGCCCGCCGGCAAACGATGAGCACGGCTCATAGCTCCATGAGATAAAACCAATATTTCCCGATCGGCCCGTCAGGCATAAGAGGCGCACAGCTTCAGGAAGGGACAGTCCGCAGACTGCCTAGCGAGAACCCCATTAGGATGTCGGATCGCGATGAGTACAGACCTCAACTTTACCATCAAAAGCATTTGCTTCGATGAGGACTATCGCCCCGCGGAACATACGCGGGTTACCACCAACTTTGCCAATCTGGCGAGAGGCAAGAGCCGTCAGGAGAACCTGCGCAACGCACTCAGAATGATCGACAACCGTTTCAACGCCTTGGCGCATTGGAATAATCCGAATGGGGATCGCTATGCGGTCGAGCTCGACATCATCTCCGTGGAGATGAACATCGATGTGCAAGGCGACAGTGACGCTTTCCCGCTGATCGAGATACTGAAGACCACCATCGTCGACCGGAAAACCGACGAGCGCATCGAGGGCATTGTCGGCAACAACTTCTCCTCATACGTCCGGGACTACGACTTCAGCGTCGTGCTGCCTGACTACAACAAGGATCGCTCTGTATTCGGCGCGCCAGCCGACTTCGGCGATCTGCATGGAAATCTGTTCCAGTGCTTCCTGAATTCGGATGCCTACAGAGCGCATTTTCACAAGGCGCCAGTCATTTGCCTGAGTGCCTCAAGCAGCAAGACATATCGCCGGACAGGAAATCAGCATCCTGTATTGGGTGTCGAGTACGAACAGGATGAGCTGTCTTCGACGGATCTCTACTTCCAGAAAATGGGACTAAAGGTTCGCTTCTTCATGCCTCCCAACAGCGTCGCGCCCTTCGCCTTCTATTTCCTCGGCGACCTGCTCGATGACTACACCAACCTTGAACTGATCAGCACCATCAGCACGATGGAGACGTTTCAGAAGATCTATCGGCCCGAGATCTACAACGCCAACTCCGCGGCAGGCGCCTGCTATCAACCCAATCTCAAGCACCAGGATTATTCGCTCACACGCATCGTTTACGATCGCGAAGAGCGGAGCCGATTGGCTGTCGAGCAAGGAAGGTTTGCGGAAGAGCACTTCATCAAACCGTACAAGGCCATTCTTGAGAAATGGTCTTCCAATCACGTTCGCTGACGAACCAAAGACACAAGGTCGCTTACCATGAAGACACTGTTGCCCACCTCAACCGCCGGCAGCTTGCCCAAGCCCTCGTGGCTGGGGCTCAACCCGAAAAGCTTTGGTCGCCTTGGAAGTTACAGGATGAAGAACTGGTCGAGGGCAAAAGAGACGCCCTGCGTCTGTCCCTGGATGATCAACGAAAGGCTGGCATCGACATCGTCAGTGACGGCGAGCAGACGCGCCAGCATTTCGTGACGACATTCATCGAGCACCTCGATGGGGTCGATTTTGAGAAGCGCCAGACGGTGAGGATACGAAATCGCTATGATGCGAGTGTCCCGACCGTCGTTGGTGCCGTATCTCGGCCAAAGTCGGTCTTTGTAGAAGATGCCAGGTTCCTGCGACAACAGACCGGGCAGCCGATCAAGTGGGCCTTGCCGGGTCCCATGACGATGATCGATACGCTCTATGACGCGCACTACAAAAGCCGTGAAAAGCTCGCCTGGGAGTTCGCAAAAATCCTCAATGAAGAGGCCAAGGAATTGGAGGCGGCTGGTGTCGATATCATCCAGTTCGATGAGCCCGCGTTCAATGTCTTTTTTGATGAGGTGAATGATTGGGGCGTCGCGACCCTGGAAAGAGCGATCGAAGGCCTTAAGTGCGAGACCGCTGTCCATATCTGCTACGGTTACGGTATCAAAGCCAACACGGATTGGAAGAAGACCCTTGGGTCCGTGTGGAGACAATACGAGCAAACTCTCCCCAAATTGCAGCAATCCAGTGTCGGCATGATCTCGCTGGAATGCCACAACTCGCATGTTCCTATGGATCTCATCGAACTTGTTCGAGGAAAGAAAGTAATGGTCGGGGCCATTGATGTGGCGAGCGATACCATCGAAACGCCGGAGGAAGTCGCCTCTACTCTTCGAAAGGCGCTGCAGTTTGTCGATGCAGACAAGCTTTGCCCTTGCACCAATTGCGGCATGGGACCTCTCTCGCGCCGGGTCGCGAAAGCTAAACTGGACGCCTTGAGCGCGGGCGCGGCAATCCTCCGGCAAGAACTATCGGCCTAATGTTGGCGGAGCTACAGGCGGTCGACTGAACACGATCAATTGCCGCATCCGCAACGTGGACCGAACCACGTTTCGTGGAAGCACGCCCTGTCTGGCTCCAGCGATCTGGCACGCAATGATGAGAGGGCATCGCTCAGCTCCGTGTTACCGAGCCTGACATTCGTCTGGCTCGGTTGCCTTGATGCTGCCTAATCTGAGATTGAGTTCCTCAGTGAAGCGCCGATCGAGCTCTCGGTGGGGCCACTGACGTCATCCTATGGTCGAGTGTCGAACTCTTGAGATACGCATGGGTGATAGATTTCCAGACGGCCGTTGCAGCTAGGACAAGTCCAGCAGAAACAACGCAGATTGCTTTCGACCTATGGCGGTGCTCCAATCGTTGAACGACGGTTATCTCAAGCGCCTTTAGGCTCACTGAGCAGCAGATGACGGATCTTTGCAATCGCATCTTCCCGGTCGGCACCATAGGGGATCAATCCCTTCAGGCGGCCGTCTGCACCAATCAGAAGCAATGAAACCGTATGGCTCATGTGATAGTCACCGTCCTCGCTGGCCTCCTTTGCGGCATGGATAAACCAGCCATCGGCCACCTTCTTCATCTCTTCTGGGCTTCCGGTAATTCCACGAATGCGCGAACTGAAGGCGGTGACGTAGTTATGCATCACCTCCTGCGTGTCACGCTCCGGATCGATGGAGAAGAACAAGGCGTTCAGGGACTTTCCCTGATCTCCAAGAGCATTCATCCAATCGACCACCTCATACATCGTTGTTGGGCAAACCTCCGGGCAATTCGTGTATCCGAAATAAACCAGCGCGGGGCGGCCGTGGAAGATCGACTGGTCGACAGCGTTTCCGCGATCATCGATGAGGGAGAAGCTGGCATCGAAGCGACCAGTTCGCGGTTCGTCGGCATAAACCCATATCATGACGCCGATCAATGCGAGGAAGAGCGCACCCCCGGCTGACAACGCGGTGATTGCAAGCGTTCGCGCTTTCATTGTGCATGCCCCTCATGTCCACTATGGCTTCTGTCGCTGCTCGTCTCCTCTCCCATCATCACGGTGCCTTCGAAACTGGCAAAGAGTGAAACGACGTTGGGATCGAGCTCTGCCTCGGCTGCGCGTAGAGAAGACGACAGGGCCGACGCGTCGCCAGTCGACAGGCCAATCTTCTCCAGTGACGCAGCATCCTTGATCCCATCCCCGCTGCAAAGATGCAGTCGCCAGCCGTGCGCGGTTTTCATAAGAAGAGCCCGACCACCCCGGCCATCTTGGCGCCATCCGGCAATCGCCCAATCACCCTGGACAACGACCGGTTCAACAACGAGCGGCTTTTCCGGTCGATCAAACATGATCTTCAGTATCGCGGGAATCGACTGAGAAGGGTCATCCGGGGCCGCTTTCGCGTCCATGTCCATGCCCGGCATCTCCATCGACGTGTGGTCGCTTCCGTCGCGTCCGACGTAGAGCGGCCCAGCGATCGGACCGACATCGAATATGACGTCGACGCTACCCGCTCGTTCGAACGTCAATGTGGCCTTGATCTCTTCTCCTTGCTTGAAGGGTAGCTGGACATCCATGAACATCAGATGGCTCCCGCCGGGTTGCAGATCAACTGTCTGCCCGGCAGGCACGTCAATGCCGCCTTTCATCTCCCGCATGACCATGATGCCGTTGCTGGTGCTCATTTCGTGCATCTGGACTGATCGGGCTCGATCGGCGCTTGCCGAGACCAATTTGTCGGCCTGCGTTCCATTATTCCGGATCGTGAGGTAGCCACCACCAACCTTGGCGCCTGGCACCATGGCACGAACGGTAGGCCTTTCGATGCTGATGGAGCCGATAGTGGCCTCGTGTGCCAGGGTCGAAGTGCTCAGAAAAAGTCCTGCGAGCAAAACTGCGTATTTTGCCATTGTGGCGCCTCCGTTCAGGCAAATGCATGCCGAAGCGGCGGGATTGTTCGGATAAAGGCCTGGTCGATTAGTATCATCGTCGCGATGGCAATTCCCGTCAGCGGGAACACAAGCGCGAAGACAAGCGCAATCGCCCAAAGACCAACATAGACCGACCGACGGGGCGGAGCGGGAGGAACACCGATCCGGCCAGAGGGACGTCGCTTCCACCACATGACCACCCCGCTCACGCAGCAGAGAATAATACCAAGGCAGGTGGCCAGCATCAGGAACTGGTTGAGGCGACCGAATTCCTGCCCCTGGTGAACATTGATGCCCCACTCGATGGCTCTGCCAAAAACCGGGTATTGCCCATAGGAGATGTCCACGAGCGGCTTTGCGGAATACTGGTCGATATGGATCATCCGTTCCCTCGAGAGATCATCCGGGTAGACTGCCGCGGAGTAGACGCCTGTTTCGTCGACAGGCACTGCCATATCGAAGCCTGGCGTCAACCCTGCGGCCTTCGCGACCTCGACTGCGCGGTTCAGGCCGATTGGCGTCTTCGACTGCGCAGCTGCGATATCGGAAAGTGGAACGGGGGCTTGTTCGACGGCCCAGCCAATGACGGGAAGAATGTCCTGCGTTACCTTTTGTGACTTCGGAACGTCATCCCAGAGCTGCGCGGGATAGCCGAGGCCCTGGTTGCCGAGCCAAGCCTGAACGTTTGTGCCCCAGTATCCCGACCAGGGCATACCGGTGGCAGCCAGGAAGAAGATCAAAATGCCGGCGAAGGCGCCGGTGACTGCATGGGTGTCGCGCCAGAAGACGCGCTTGCTCGGTGTACCACGAACCGTAACGACGCCTCCGGTCTGTCGACGCGGCCACCATAAGTAAATGCCGGTTGCAACCAGCACCATGGCGAACCCGCCGGTGACCTCGATCAGCTTGTTTGGGAAATCTCCGAAGAGCGCGAGACTATGGATGCGCTTGACGACGTAGTTAAACTCCTGCGTTGATCCTACGGTGTCGAGAACCTTCCCATCGTAAGGGTTGATGAAGACAAGGGTTGAGCCTGTATTGCCGGACACTGTGACAATGGCGGAGCGCTCGGGCGTCGCCGGATCCTTGTAAGAGCTGAGTTTGGAGCCGGGAACGGCAGCCGCTGCAATCTCTGCGAGCTTTTCTGGTGCGAGCACCTCGCCAGCGGGGATCACGTCGTAGCGATAGGCAAAGACACTGTCGTTGATTTCGTCCTTGAAGAGATAGATCGAGCCAGTGACCGCAAGGTTGAGCAGAAAGGGGAGGACAAGCAGGCCGGCAAAGAAATGCCAGCGCCAGATGGCGCGGTAAAGCGAGACGCCCGACGTGGCGTCATCCGCCGGAATGGCGGAGGTAATGGTAGACATGATGAGGTCCGATATCCGCGGCAGTCGCCAGAAGCGCAGCCGAAAAACAGGGCACGCCTCAGCTCTGGCTGACGCGCGGTTCAGGCAATGGTCGGATCGGACGGTGGGGCTCGGGGCCCGGTATTCGGCGGGTACAGTTGCCGATGAAACTCGATCACGCGCCGGGGACGTTCGTTCTCAAGCCCGAATGCGACTGTGAAACCGGCAATGTCGCTGGGCGCCGGCAAAAGAACGGAAGCGCCAATGCGGCAGGCTTCGCAGCCCTGATTGTGAAATTTGTGGTCAGTGTTCGTCTTGCCGTCGGCATCCGTGACTGTCACGCAGAGCGTCGGCAATGTTCCGTCCGGCATAACGAACTGTGCGAATTGCGCGGGATCGGTCGGATCAAAAGCAACGGCGGGAGCCTGATGTGCAAACCCGACGAGAACGAGAGCGATGGCGCAAAGACTTCGCACCAGCCACGCTTCAAATCGGGTAACAGAGTTCCGCATAATTTCCCCCCGCCCTGCGGCGTGATCCACTGATAAACGGAACGAAATTGAAACTCAATGCGGCAATATCGCCTAGTCTTGGTGGCATCGCTCGAGCCCTCCTGCGATAGCCCCGACCACGGACTTCCGCTTCTCACCGATTGAGGTCATGCCTTTACAGGCACCAAGCTCCTCCTAAAAGTCGCTGATCACCTCGACCGCGCAACCCGATCCGCTCTTAACGGCTGACGATATCGCCCTTCATCCGAAACCACATCCGGATCGTATACCGGCAGAAGGACCAACGGTGTGGCGCGCATCACGAGCTCATATGCGATCTCGAACTTCGCGCCCAGCCGCCTTCAGCGACGAACAAGGGCCTTCACCCATAATGCAAACTTCGCGAGCGGCGCAAAAAGAGGCCGGGGGATGCTCCGATGGTCGCCAACGGTTCTGGTGCGGGAAACGTGCGACGTGGGATCCAAATGCCGCGATCGAGATCGCTCTCTTTGAGATCCGGTCGGTTTTTGATGAGGTTACGCACCCATTCGTCATGCACCTGGTTCGACCATCGGGCGCGGAAAATTTTAGACTGAGCAACAAAAAACACGAGGCTTTGCAGCCTCGCGCCATAAAAAACGTTTGCATCTATTGAACGCGGTGAAAGTCGAAATCATTCGAGCTCAAGCCGTTTCGTTTCTTCATTGAGATCAACGAGCGCTTGCTTCTGCTCGTGCCTGCATGCTCTCTCGTAGTCTATCAGATCTGTAAATCTCACTCTTCGGTGGCTTCCCACTTTGCGATACTGAAGCTTATTAGCTTCAAGTTGGCGTATTAAATGGGGGCGGGACACGTTTAGGTAGTCTGCCGCCTGTTGAGTGGTCAACTCGGCGTCGCGAGGAATAAGAGACATTGGCGTTCTGTTCGCCATTGCCTCCAGAACTTCATATATAAGCGCTACCGCACGGGCCGGCAGCGGGACAATTATCTTCTCGTCGTCTTTACCGTCTACCGTGATTTTTACGCCTTCATTTGCTTCCGCTACAGTTTTAAGCTTGTCGGCAGCTTTCCGTGCAATCGCCGCTTCAGCCTCATCAGCGACAAACGGCTCACGCGTCTGGTCCATGAGTGCAAGCATCTCAATCTCCTGTGGTGTTAGCGAAGGTGGTGGGTCTCGCGCAAATCACTGGTAGCATCACATCGCGTTTCTGCGAGTCGTTAATCGAAATAAACGCAACAAATGAAACAAACGTAAAGGCTATCGGTTCCATTAGGTAACATTGATTTATCAGGTGGCCGATCGATAATTTAAACTAAGGAGTAATCGGGGTAGCCAATGGTTACGGCAGGCTCCAGAAGCCCGACTTCCGTCCATGCTCGCGCTTTAGGCCGGCCACGTAAGCCTCGTGAGGCCGGATGCTGCCAAAATCTCCGATCTGACCTGCCAACGATTGGCATTCAGCCAAGTGTCGTGCCGCGTGCTTGTATCTACTCGACCGGCCACTCTCCAGAGTAAAGTCGATCATGGAGCGCAGCACAATGGTTGCGGCCAGTGGATGCCTCGTCGAAAGCACCTCAGCGGCCGGTGTCATCAGTTCGTATAGATCACCGTCCAACTCCGTTGCGCGCTTTGTGACCAGCTTGGCTGCTTCTGTCGGTGAAGGCCAGCGCAGGAAAAAATAGAGGGCGCGATTGGCATCGGGAAATGCCTGAGCGAAGGCAAAACCTCTCTCCTCGGCTTCAATGTCGTCGAAATCAGGCAACCGGCGAACATAAGCTCGCAGATGCTCGTCATTGAGCGACTGTTCAAAGCACGCCCACCGGAACGCCTGGGCTTCATCGTTGCGCTCCAGCGCTTCTAGTGCCTCGGCGCGTGCCAGCTGCCACTCGAACGGAACGCCATGCCGGCCCATGGTCTCTACCTTGTCGAGCGCCGCGAGTGCTTCTTCGGCTCGCCCTGCTGATATTAAGCGGTTGGCAATATCAGCGGCAACTATGGGAGCGCCACGCGTCTTCTCCGGCTGCTGAGTGATATAGGCGTCCACATCATCCTGGGCGTCAGCAATCTCCTGCAGCGCAGTGCGCACGGTGAGATCCTTACGATTCCCATAGACTTCGTCCTCGTAGACCGCACCTGCGCTGCTCCAGCCGATGACCCGCCGATCATTCTTAGCCGGCTTCTCCTTGGCTTCTCTCGACCAAGCGACGAAGAGCGCCTTGAGATGCTCCAACCCCTCATTACCCAGCGCCGGAGCCATCGCCGTGATCAACCGGTCAAATTGCCCGTAGTCGTTGTCCTGCGCCGCCTTGAACACCTTCTCAGCCAGAACATCAGCGTCGACCTTCGCAGCTTTGGCAATAGTTCCGGCGGCGGTGGCGGCCTGATGGAAGCTCTCGACCAACGAGCCGCTGCCGTCGTCTGAGCGCCCCAAAAGAGGATCCGCGATCGCCAAGAACTGCCAAATCAGCTCGTAGGCCTCGGCCGGATCGTGAGGAGCGATGGTGTCGACGATCGTCTTGCGCTGCGTCTCGAGATCCGTCTTCGTCGCTTTGACCTTTCGCCAGTCGATGAAGGTCTTGGCGCGTGCGATGCTGGAAAGCCGCTTGCGAACTTCTCGGACGACCTCGGCAGTGCTGTGGTTTCCGGCAAGCTCCATGCGAAGACGACGCTTGTGCGCGGCACTGCCGGTGCTGATTTCAATGAGCAGCTCGGCGAGCCGTTGCGTGCCGAGTGCTTCCAGGTTTTTGGCGTTGAGGGTGGTTTTTGCTGCCATCGTCATCGATCATCTTTTGTACATGCACGTTATCGCGGTCAGCGCACAAGGCCAAGGTCGAGGATCCGGAATCATCCTTGGCTCCCTCCGATCAGTGCGAGGAAGAGCCCCTGGCGGACAACGCGGTGATTGCGAAACGTTCGCGCTTTCATTGTGCATGTCCACTATGGCTACACCACTGACCTTTAAGGTAAGACGCGCTTACGCTTTCCCTTCGGTTTGAAGTCAACGAGCAACGATTTCAGTTCCAATTCGCGCACGCGCCGCGCAGCTTCGTCCGGCTCGACCCAGGCAAGTCGACGCTGACCCTTTTCCTTGAACGTGTCTTGCTGGACGGTGACCTCGATCTGAAAAAGATCCACGATTGTTGGCACGACTTCGCCGTCGTCGAGGAACTTGAGGTAAGTGTAACGTCCGACTGCAGTTTTATGCACGGTACCCCGGACGCCGGCTTCCTCCCAAGCCTCGATCGCTGCCGCCTCGTGGGGCTTTTTCTTCTTCATTGGCCAGCCTTTTGGCACAACCCACCGACCGGTGTCTCGAGACGAGATGACAAGCACCTCGATCTTCGATGTCTCACCCACGTAGCGAAAACAGACCGCACCATATTGCTGCCGGAACGCACCAGTGAACAGCTTTTCCGGCTCGTCGGCAAGTTGCGCCAATAGCGATCGGCGCTTCCTTGGAATATCAGTGCTCTGCTTCTTACGTGGCATATGGACCATCCGTGAACCGCCACACGCTACCGGCCCCAGAAGGTGATACATAGGGCAGACCCACGGCCCGACCGTCACAACAGACGCAATCCACAGGATTGAAATCAATTATGATCGCGAGACGTGCAACAATTCGTGCTGCTTACGCTTTGCGATAGACGAGGTCAGGTGCCACTATCCACTCACCTTGTCGCAATGCAGTGACGTCGAGACGCCCCCGCGGGTCGCGCCTTGCAACGCCTGCGAATTGGTAACGCCGGCCGCGGCGGTCGATAACGGCCTCACGGACCGCGCGCTCACCTAGTCTGGCGACAATCGGCCCGCTATGATCTGCCACGTCAAGCAAGAAGTACTCGTGCGGAATGCTTCGGCTGACCATCACGATTGAGCCCCGGTGCCGGTTTCAACCGGTCGAACTGCGCCTTGTGCTGACGGATTCTGCTTGTTCTTCACGATCAGTGGCTTCTTTCCGTTTTCCATGAGAGTTGGATTGTGTCGCGGCATCGTTTGATGCCTCTTGGAGCTGGTTATCTGAAAACGCAGTCGACTTGACCGAGCGGACCGAAATCCGCGGCGACGTGTTGTCCGGGCAAGACCTGCAGGATGGTGGTACATGAGCCTGTCGCAACGACGTCGTTTGGCTCCAGTCGACGCCCTTTCGCGGCGAGTTGGCGGGCGAGCCAGACAACGGCATTGACTGGATCGTTCATGATTGACGAGGCCTTGCCAGAGACGACGGTCTCCTTGAACAGAAACGTTGTCACCTCGAGGCAGGCCAGTTCAGCAAGCGATGCTGTCGGCACGTGATCGCCGCACAACGTGGCGACATGAAGTCCAAAGTCGGCGATGGCAGCATTGTTGCCCGCAAATGAGCTTCGTGTTCTTCGTCCCAACAGACCAATTGCCGGGCGGCAGGACAAGATAGCAGTGCGCGCACTGTCAAGATCGATATCCTCATCGACATCAGGATACGATCGCAGCATCGTGAAGACGAACTCACATTGCACACCAATCGTGCCAGGCGGCAACCGGAAGTCCCTCGTGTTGGAGAAAAAGCTCGAGGCTGGGATTTCGGAATAAACGGGTGACGTCAGGCAAAGCGTTCTCTGTAACGCTTCATTTGCGCCGACAATCGCATATCCCTTTCTGTCGAACCCCAGCGCATCCTGTGCTGCCGCCTGGATGTCATACGCCTCGTCTTGCGAAGCAATCAATTGCAGCGGCAAGTCACAGAGCGCATCGTGGCGTCTGCTTTGCGCGAGAATCTCAGCGGTCGCGTCCTTCAGCTCGAAATACATCTTCGTCTCCGGTTCGAAGTTTCGACACCGGCGAAGATGGACATCAGCGCGTCAACGATCCATTCGCCGTGCCACGCAATTGTATAAAAATCTCATAGGAGGCGGGTCTATTTGGCCCAGGTGATCGATATCAGCGTGCCTCCGGTCGGGCTTGCCAACGTGGGCTCGAACGACAGTCCGAGCGTCTGAGTGGTCACTATCTAGGGAGCTGGTTGCGCAGGAGCGGCAGCAATTGGTTGCCCTGGCGTGAGATCTCCGTGAGGTAGGGCGTGTCGGAGAGCACGAAATGGGTGATTCCCAGCTCCTGGTACCTGCGCAACGACCGTGCAACGTCGTCAGCTGAACCAACAAGCCACGTCGTGCCGGCGCCGCCACCGCCATATCTGCCGGGTGCGGTGTAAAGGTTGTCGTCTAGAACGTCGCCGGATCGATGCAGGTCGAGCAACCGCTGCTGGCCAACGGCAACCGCCCTACGGTGATCGTGCCAGCCGGAGCCCTTGCCTTTGGCCATCTCGGCGACCTTCTTTTCGGCGTCGACCCAGGCCTGCTCGGTCGTTTCGCGAACGAGCGTGGTGATACGCAGACCAAACTCGAGAGGTGGCAAATCCCGGTCAAGCTCCCGGCTCAGTGCCTTAAGGCGCGCGATGCGCTCACGGATGCCATCGAGCGGTTCACCCCAGAAAAGCTGGACGTCCGCCTCCGTTGCCGCGACCCGCTCGGCCGCCTCAGACGCACCACCAAAATAAAGCTTCGGATGACGACGGTCGCCTCGTGCCTGGATCCGAGGCACCACGGTTGAGCCCGTGACACCAAAATGCTCGCCATTATGACTGACATTCTCTTCGGTCCAGAGCCTGCGGACCAATCGCATGAACTCCCGGGTGCGCCCGTAGCGATGCGCCTGGTCGCCCTCCTGGTCTCCGTATGCGGAAAGATTGTCCAAGCCGGAGACGATGTTGACGCGAACGCGACCACCGGTCAGATGGTCTAGCGTGGCCGCGGCCGAGGCGAAGTTTGCTGGTCGCCAGTACCCGGGGCGGATTGCAATCAGTGGCTCGAACGTCGTCGTGCTTGCCGCAAGCGCGGTTGCGACAGTGAACGTATCGGGTCGGCCCCATCCCGTTCCGATGAGCGCACCCTTCCAGCCATTGTCCTCGAGTGCGCGCGCCTGCGCCGTCAGTGTTGCCAGGCTGTTGTGATTTTCGTCGACGGTATCGCCACGGTGACCCGCCTTCGTGTCATTGGGAATGTACCAAAGATATTCGCTCTCGTTGCTCATGCTTGTCCTTAGCCTGTAAAACGAACCGTAAAATCTGCGGGCATCGTCATGCTATTGCTGTGCGAGACGAATGAAGGCATCGCGAGCAGATCGCCCGAACCATTGTGCTTTTGAGCGTTTGGGAAGAGCCCGCGGTCGCATCGCAAGGAGAACGCTCACGTGCATAGTCGCAGTCGAGGCTGCGGTTTGCGGGCAGCTGAAGTGCGGCATCAACGATGAAATGGCCGAACAAGACGGCTTGCGTTCCATCATGGTGGGCGGATCGACCCTTTCATCAACCATCGTCCCCTGGTCTCCCGTTCAGGCCACGGCTTGCCCGGTAAAGGCGTCGATGTGACGACGATCGGTCCAGTCGCCGATGTCGAAATCGGCAGCGAGGAAGCCGAAGTCGTGGAGAAAATCCTTGTAGTGGCCGACCGCAGCTACCAGTTCGGGCTCAAGTCCAAGCCCGAGGTGCTTGTGGACATCGGGGCCATTGGCGGCGAGAACCTGTTCTTCCGTGGCGCCTGCCTCGCGTGCAACGAAACGTCTGGTTTCATCGGGATGTGCTTCGGCCCAGGTGCTCGCTTTGAAGATTGAACCGAGCAGGCGTGCGACGAGATCCGGCCTCTCGTCCGCCAGACGCTCATCCACTGTCAACACGCGCGGCGAACCGGAATTGATGCGGATCTTCGCATCAGGATGGAAGCCGAATTCAACGACCTGGACGGCGCCGATGAGATTGGCGACGTTGATCCCCGCCGTGCCCTTCACATAGATGGCATCAACATCGCCGCGGATGAGGGCGGCGACTTCCTCGCCATAGGCCTGCCGGCGCTTCAGCCCGAAAAGCGATGGGCCTTCCTGCGTCGACAGAATGGACTGCGAAAGAGCAATGTCGACCGTCTCGACGTCGTCGAGCACCAACCCTTCGAGCGACAGGGCGGAAACCAGCCCTTTCAGTGCCGTGGCCCGCATGAAGTCAACAATGCCTTCGGGGCGGCGTGCGATACCGAAACGTCGACCTTTCAGGTCTTTTGTGGTCCGGATGCCGGTCTGAGGCAGAGTAATGATCGCCTGGAACTCGTCGGTCCAGGTGATGCCGACAAGCCGTGTCTTGCGGCCTTCAGAGCGCGCGCGGATCGGCGGCACATTGCCGCCATGGCGAAACGACCAGTCGAGCGTGTGGTTGAAATGGCTTTGGCGAATGTTGCGGTCAGGTGAATCGATGATTGATTTCAGTGTCACGCCATCCTTGCGGAACTCTTCGTCGAGATAGCCGAGCTGTGCGGCCAGACCCACAGGTGTTGGAACAGGGCAGCGCGTGTACCAGACTTCGGAAATGCTATTGCCTGTCATGGCATTCCTCCTAATGGCGCAGGCCAGCTTGCTTCATCAGCGGCAGGACGTCGGAACCGAAGAACTCGAGATCGTCGCGGAAGTCGAAGAAGCTGAGCTGCAGGCCATCGACGCCGGCCTCCTTCAGCTTGACGAACTGATCGACAACCTGCTCGGGCGAGCCAATCACACGAATATTGCCGCCGATGGCGCGGTAGGGATCCTGAGGGTCGCGTCCCTTCCAGGCGTGCGCGTCGGAGTTCAGTGACTGGAAGCCTTGCGGCGAGCGTTGGTCGGCATGCGCGACGATACGGTCGGCAAGCTCAAAGGCTTCCTTTTCGGTCGGCCGGCAGATCACCATCGGGTTGAGCAGAGTACGCACACTGCGCCCGACGCCGACTGCCGCATCCTTGACGCGCTTGGTATGTGCGGGGAGGGACTGGAGCGCGCTATCAATATCGGCACCGGTCGGACTGGTGATGAAGACGATATCCGAGTAGCGGCCCGCAAAAGCAATGCCTGCATCCGAACCCGTGGCATTGACGAGGATCGGGCGCCCGAAATTGGGCTTCGGCGTGACGAAGCCACCGCCAAGCTTCCAGCTGCTCTCGCCTTCGAACGAGAAGTTCTCGACGTCACTCCACAGCCGCTGCACCACCTCGAGGAATTCGGCCGCCAGTTCATAGCGCCTGTCGTGCTCAATACGCGGCCAGCCGAACATCTCGTGCTCGACCGCCCGATGACCAGTAACCACGTTGATGCCCCAGCGTCCCCCGGTGATGTGGTCGAGCGTTGCCCCGAACTTGGCCAAATGCAGCGGATGCCACGGCCCGTAAAGCACGTGCATGGTCGAGATCAGCATGATCTTCTTCGTGAGGCCGGCCAAGGCTGCCGTCGAGACGAAGCTGTCAAGCGCCTGACCGTCGAACACGCCGCCATAGCCGCCTTTTGGCAGCCATTGCGACAGGGCAAAGACAAGATCGAAGCCGAGATCCTCAGCCCTAAGCGTCAGGGCCTTGTTGTAATCGAAGCGCCAGTCAGTCGATCGTTCGAGCGTGGATTGCGTCCAGCCACCCGCCTGGATTGGCAAGAACAGGCCAAGAAGCACAGGCTGCTTGAGCGCCTGGGACAAGGGACTATCGGGGAAATCGGTCGGGGCCGCGAATTTCGGCAGGCCGACGATCGAGCCGGGAGGATGTTGAATGGACATGATTGTGCTTCCTTGTTCTGGCTCAGGACGCTGCAACAAAGGCATAGGCTAGGCTGCCTGCGATGCCTTCAGCGCCGAGCGTGTGGTCGGAGATCCGCTTGTTGTAGATGGTCAGTTCCGGCTGGCTGACGATGTCGATCGCCGGGATGTCCTCAACAAGGATCTCCTGGATCTGGCGCCACTGCCCGACGCGCTTTGCGGGATCGACCTCAATGGCAGCTGCCTCAAGCAGCTCATCGACCTTTGGGTTGCTGTAGGCAGCACCGTTCGAAAAGGGAACGCCCGGCTTGAAGTTCTTGCTCCAGTACAGGCGTTGCACGCCGACTGTCGGATCGAAGAGGTTGCTCATGCCCTCGAAGGCGAAGTCGAAATCGCGATCGGTATAGATGCGCTTGGTATAGGTCGCGAAATCCTGGCTGCGAACGGTCGCGTCGACACCGACTTTTGCCAAGGCCTGGCGGATATATTCCGAACCCCGTGGATAGCTCTCCCCGCTAGGCACATAGTCGAGATTGATGCGGGCGCGCACACCGTCGGCACCACGCGGATAACCAGCTTCATCGAGAAGCTTTTCGGCAGCGGAAAGATCGATCGGATATGTCTTGAGATCCGCCATGTACCATTTGGTCAGGTTGGGATTGATTGGCCCGGGGATGGCAGCACCATAGCCATAGTTGATTGTATTCAAAATAACGTTGCGGTCGATCACATGAGCAAAGGCGCGACGCACCCTCACATCCTTGAAGAATGGACGCTCGAGGTTGAACTCGATGCGGCTGACACCGTTTTGATACTGGTAGCCACGGGTCTCGAAGGCGAGCGCTTCAACGGCCTGCAGGCGTTCCAGATCACTAAGCGGGACGGGCGTGGAAGGCGCGAGATCGATCTCGCCCGTCTCGATTGCGATCGAGCGCGCAGCGGCGTCAGGAATGAAGCGGATAATCAGCTGGTCAAGATACGGACGGGGCTGGTCCCAGTAATCCGGGTTGCGCTCGTAGACGATATGGCTGCCACGCACCCACTCCTTGAACTTGAAGGGGCCGGTTCCGACCGGCGCCAGATTGGTCGGGTTTTCAGCGACTTTCGTACCTTCATAGATATGGCGCGGCACGATTGGTGTTTCTGAGGCGCCAAGTGCTGCAATCAGATAGGGCGCCGGTTTTGAGAGCTTGAGGATGGCCGTGTGCGCGTCCGGTGTTTCGATGTCGACGAGATTGAGAAACGTGTTGCGGCCGCGCGGATGCACTTCCTTCAGCGCTTTGATCGAGAAGGCAACATCGGCGGCTGTGAATGGCTGTCCATCATGCCATTTGACGCCATAGCGCAGCTTGAATGTATAGGTCAGTCCGTCCGGGCTGACTGTCCACTCCTTGGCCAGCAACGGCCGAGGATTGAGGTCGAAGTCATAAGTCAGCAGTCCCTCGGTCGTTTTGGGCGAGACATAGACCGCATTATAGGCCGTGTGAGCGATTGTCGTTAAGACCGGCGGCTCTGCGGCAAGCAGAAGCGTTGCCGTGCCACCGCGCGTTGGGGTGCTTGCCAATGCAGAAAGTCGTGTCGTTGCTGCGACACCGAGTGCGGCCGAAGCCAGCAGGAAACTGCGGCGTGTGGGTGCGGAAATCGATGACATTATGTTCTCCCTCCTGATCAAGGGCGATACCGCCCGGTCGTCTCATTGCGCAGATCGATCCCGCTTTAGAGAATTTTGCCTTTTCTTGGCGGGCACGCGGGATGAAATCCTATTTATCGATGAAGTACAGGAATCCATTCCAAAAGTATCCGTTATGAACGCCACCATTGGAATTTTTTACCAATATCGATTTGACAAAACCCACAGATTTAGTCAACTACTAAGCCGCGCAACGAGGCGAAATCTTTAAAAGATTGCGAGGAGAGTATGTCGGCTTACAGGCGGATCGCTCGGACGATCTTAAGGACGATCATTCAGGCTGTGCCTACAATGCTTGGGATCGTCGTCCTCAATTTCTTTCTGCTGAAACTCGCACCTGGCGATGCAGCCGATGTGATGGCCGCCGAATCCGGCTCGGCCACGGTTGAGACCATGGCTGCGCTGCGCGAACGCTTCGGGCTCGACAATCCGATCCTGGTGCAGCTCGCCAACTACCTCAACAATCTGGCCCATTTCAGCCTCGGCTTCTCGCCGCGCTATGGCATGTCAGTCGCCGATCTGATCGGCCAGCGGCTGCCGGGAACGCTGGTTCTCATGCTGGCGGCATTGACGATCGCGATTGTGGTCGGTCTCATCCTCGGCTCGCTGATGGCCGCCTTCTCGGGCCGCCTGCCAGATCGGATCATCTCCGTGATCTCGCTGCTCTTTTACTCCATCCCCGGCTTCTGGATCGGACTGATGCTGATCCTTCTGTTTTCGGTCAAGCTTGGCTGGCTGCCAAGCGGAGGTGACAGCACGATCGGCTCACGGCTCACGGGATTTGCAGCGCTGATCGACAGGGCGCGCTACATGGTGCTGCCGGCAACCTCGCTCGCGCTCTTTTACCTTGCGATCTATGCCCGGTTGACGCGCGCATCGATGCTGGAGGTCAAATCGCAGGATTTCGTGCGCACCGCACGCGCAAAGGGTGTTTCTCGGTTCACCTTGACCACACGCCATGTGCTTCGCAACGCGCTTATTCCGATCACCACCATGGCCGGCATGCACTTCGGCGGAATGCTGGGTGGCGCGGTCGTGGTCGAGACCGTCTATAGCTGGCCGGGCCTCGGCCGCCTTGCCTTCGAAGCCGTCATGGCGCGCGATTTCAGCGTGCTGCTCGGCATCCTTCTGCTTTCATCCCTCCTTGTGATCATAGCCAACGCGGCTGTCGATCTCCTGCAGGCCTGGATCGATCCCCGAATTGGAGCAAGCCGATGAACAGTCACAAGTCTGCAACACTTGCCAGCCGGGCGATCGACTTTGCGCGGGACGACAAATCCGAGGCGGTCCAAACCACCGCGCAGCCCGGCAGGCAACCGCGCTGGACCCATATCCATGCGCCGGACGTCCGGGCCTCTGTCTCAGGCGTTGCCTGGCGCGGCGTTGGCCGCGAATTGAAGATCTTCCTGGGTAATTACAACGCGCTTTTCGGCGCTGCGATCCTGTTACTGGTCGCCCTTTCGGCGATATTTGCACCGCTTGTCTTTCCAGGCGATCCCCTCGAAATGGTGGCGCGTCCCTTCCTTTGGCCCGGCCAGAACCCGGCCTATCCACTCGGGACCGATTCCATGGGACGCGACGTCTTGGCCGGCATCGTGCATGGCGCTCGAATTTCGCTGACGGTCGGACTTGCGGCGACCATTCTTGGATTGACCGTGGGGATCGTGATCGGTGCGGTTGCCGGTTATTTCGGCGGCCTGATCGACGACGTCCTCGTCAAGTTCATCGAGATATTCCAGACCATACCGAGCTTCGTTTTCCTTGTCGTCCTCGTTGCGATTGCCCAGCCGACGACAGGAACCGTGACCATTGCCATCGCGATCGTCTCCTGGCCGACAGTGGCGCGCCTGACGCGCGCCGAATTCAGGGCAATTCGGGAAAAGGACTATGTGCTGGCGGCCCGCAGTCTTGGTTTTGGGCATACCCGCATCATTTTTCGCGAGATCCTTCCCAATGCATTGCCGCCCCTGATCGTTACTTCGTCGGTCATGGTGGCAAGTGCGATCCTGATGGAATCGGCGCTGTCCTTCATGGGCCTTGGCGATCCCAACCGGGTTTCCTGGGGATCGATGATCGGCGCGGGTCGCGATGTCATCCGCACCGCCTGGTACCTGACCGCCCTGCCAGGACTGGCGATCGTCTTCACCGTGCTTTCGCTCAACCTGATCGGCGATGGCCTCAACGATTGCCTCAACCCGCGCTTTTCGGAGGATCGCTGATGACGCGGCTTTTGGAAGTTTCCGACTTTTCAGTGCGCTTTTCCACAACCGAACCCGTCAAGGGCGTGAGTTTTTCGGCCGATCCGGGCGAAATGCTCGCCATTGTCGGGGAATCGGGTTCCGGCAAATCGCTGACCGCACTCGGCCTTATGGGTCTCTTGCCGCGACACGCCAAGACCGGTGGACAGATCCGCTTCGATGGACGCGACCTTGTCGGCCTTCGCGAAAAAGAGCTGCGCCACATCCGCGGCCGTGACATCGCAATGATCTTTCAAGAGCCGATGACATCCCTCAATCCGGTCCTGACGATTGGCGAGCAGATCGTCGAGGTGCTTCGCATCCATGAGGATCTCAGCCGGCGTCAGGCACGCGAACGCGCCATTGCTCTACTCGACCTCGTCAGCATTCCCGAAGCGCGCCGGCGTATCGACGAATATCCGCACCAGCTTTCCGGCGGCATGCGCCAGCGCGTGATGATCGCCATTGCGGTCGCCTGCAATCCGAAGCTGCTCATCGCCGACGAAGCGACGACCGCACTCGACGTGACGATCCAGGCGCAGGTACTCCAGCTTCTGGACAATCTTCGCGCCCAGCTGAACATGGCTGTCATCCTCATCACCCACGATCTCGGCATTGTCGCACAATGGGCCGATCGCGTCGTCGTGATGTATGCCGGACGCAAGATCGAAGAGGGGCTCCCAGGTGAGGTGTTTGAAAAACCCTATCATCCCTACACCAACGGCCTGCTGTCGGCATCGCCGCGGCTGAAGGCAAACTACCACTATCGTGACGGTCCACTCCAGGAGATCCCGGGCTCGATCGTCTCGGCTGCTGGTGAAAAAGGCTGTTCGTTCCGCCCGCGCTGTCCGCTCGCCCGGCCCGCCTGTGGCTCCGTGGTGCCACACCTCGTCACGCTGCCGGCTGGCCGGCAGGTGGCATGCCCCTACGTTCCAGCGATTGCGGAGAAGGCCCATGTCGCTTCTGTCGGTTGATCGGCTCGCAACCCATTATACAGGCTCCACTGGCACGGTACGCGCCGTCGACGGCGTGTCGCTCGAAATCGCCGAAGGCGAAACCGTAGCACTGGTCGGTGAATCAGGCTGCGGCAAGTCCACGCTCGGCAAGTCGCTGGTGCGGCTCGTCGATCCGTCGTCGGGAACGATCGCCTTCAAGGGGAGGGACGTAACCGCCATGGACGGGCGCGAACTGCAGTCGGTTCGCCGCAGCATCCAGATGATCTTTCAAGATCCATTCGCCTCTCTCAATCCGCGGCAAACGATCCGAACCATCCTGACGGCGCCACTTACAGTCCACGGGATCGGCGAGCGCAAGCAACGCGAAGCAATCGCCGCCCAGATGGTGACCCATGTCGGCCTGCCGGAAGATTCGCTTGATCGCTACCCGCACGAGTTCTCCGGTGGCCAGCGACAGCGCATTGGCATTGCAAGAGCGCTGATCCTGCAGCCGGAACTGGTCATCTGTGACGAGCCCGTCTCGGCGCTCGATCTATCGATCCAAGCGCAGATCCTCAACCTCCTTGTCGAGATGAAGTCGGAGCTGTCGCTCTCCTATCTCTTCATCTCGCACGATCTCTCGGTCGTGCGCTATTTCGCAGATCGCGTGCTTGTCATGTACCTCGGCCGCATCGTCGAAAGTGCACCGACAAGCGCGCTTTGGACCGGTGCCAGGCACCCCTATACCCAGGCGCTGCTCGCCGCTGTACCCGATCCGTCGCGCCGCAAGCAGGCCGCACCGATCACCGGTGATCTGCCAAGCCCACACAATCCTCCCGCCGGCTGCCGTTTCCATACGCGCTGTCCGCTCGCCACCGACATCTGCCGGGTCGAGGATCCGGCGTTTCGCCAGTTCGGCACCGGCCACGCGGCTGCCTGCCATCACGCCCAGTAAGCCCAGTAACAAGGAGAAGACAATGGTCGATTATCGCTATCTCGGGCGCAGCGCCCTCAAGGTATCACCGCTCAGCCTCGGAACGATGATGTTCGGCGGGCCGACACCCGACGACGTCGCATTCCGCATCATCGACAAGGCCCGCGAGCAGGGCATCAATTTCATCGACACGGCCGACGTCTATCACGATGGCAAGTCGGAGGAGGTGGTCGGCAAGGGCATCAAGGCCCATCGCGATCACTGGGTTTTGGCAACGAAGTTCGTCAATTCGCACAAGAAGGGTCCGAACCTCGGCGGACATTCGCGCAAGTGGGTGATCGAGACCGTGGAAAACTCGCTTCGCCGCCTCAACACCGACTATATCGACATCCTCTATTTCCACCGCGCCGTGTTCGAGGCACCGCTCGAAGAGCCGGTGCGCGCCATCGCCGACCTCATCCGAGCCGGCAAGCTGCGATACTTCGGTGTCTCCAACTTCCGCGGATGGCGCATTGCCGAGATCGCACATCTGGCTGATGAACTCGGGATCGATCGTCCGGTGGCAAGCCAGCCGCTTTACAACATCGTCAACAGGACCGCCGAAGCCGAGCAGCTGCCGGCCGCCCATCACTATGGCCTCGGCGTCGTCTCCTACTCACCGCTTGCCCGTGGCGTGCTGACGGGCAAGTACGAGCCCGGCAAGGAACCGGCCGCCGATACCCGCGCCGGTCGCGGCGACAAGCGTATCCTGGAGACAGAATGGCGTCCTGAATCGATCGCGATTGCCAGCGAGATTGCTGCGCACGCCCCGCGCAAGGGCATCTCTCCAACCGAATTCGCACTAGCCTGGGTATTGAACAACAAACTGATCTCAGCCGCGATCACAGGTCCGCGCACCGAGGAGCATTGGGACAGCTATATCCGCGCGCTCGATGTCAAGCTCGATGCGGAAGACGAGGCGCTGGTCGACCGGTTGGTCGCAACAGGTCACCCATCGACGGCAGGCTTCAATGATCCCAGCCACCCGGTCGAAGGCCGCGTGCCGCACAGCGACCGAGCAGGCACTGACAATGTCGTGCCGTTGGCACGCGCCGTAGCCTGATCAAAACATCAGGGGACCTGTCGTTGCGGCACGTCCCCTGCCTCTCTTGTCGACCGAGAAGGGTCTTGCATGCCAAATATTGCACCGTCCTCACTGTCTGCCACGCCAGCCACGCCCGCCACGGGGCAGGAAGGCGGTGACTTGTCGGCGCTGCTTGCGAAACTCCAGGCACTCACGGCAGAAATCGCAAAGGAGGCGGCCAGGCGTGATCTGGAAAGGGAACTTCCCTTCGAAGCCTTTCGGCTATTCAAGGAAAGCGGCCTTGGCGCGCTGCGCATCCCCGTCGCACTCGGTGGTCCCGGCGGTTCGATCAGCGACTTAATCGAGATGATCATGGCGATTGGCGCGGCCGATACCAATGTCGCGCATGCGCTTCGCAGCCACTTCAACTTCACCGAGACACTTATCCTGACGCCCAATACGGCCATCGACCGCACCCAGTTGGGACGGGTCCTGTCTGGCAAGCTTTTTGGCGGTGCGCACACCGAACAAGGCACCGCGCGTCCAGGCGAGGTGACGACGCGGCTGACAAAATCGGGCGACCACTACCGTCTTAACGGACGCAAATGGTACGCAACGGGCACTGCATTTTGCGACTTTGCCTCGTTCAGCGCGAAGAATGACGAGGGCGATCTCGTGAGCGTCTTGCTCCCGGTCGATCGCCCCGGCATCTCCGTCCTTGACGACTGGGACGGCATGGGCCAACGGTTGACCGCAAGTGGCGGGGTCCTGCTCGACGATGTCGAGGTCCTGCCACACGAGATATCCACGAGAGGGCTGAACTCGCTGGTCGGTCGGCATGCCTCGACCTTGCGGCAGCTTCATCTGGCGGCATCGATGGCCGGCGCCGTGCGCGGTGCGCTCGCCGAAGGAACGCAATACGTGCGCCGGCAGGCCCGCTCGGCCGCCCATAGCGCAGCCGAAACCGCCAATGCCGACCCCTTTGTGCAGAAGATACTGGGAGAAATCGCCGCTGGCTCATTTGCCGTCGACACGCTCATCCTTGAAAGCGCACGCGCACTCGACAGGACGGCAGCGTCCTTTGGCGCGGGCAACTCCCAGGCGCTCGAAGCCGCACTGATCGACAGCGCTCTGACGACGGCGCGCACGCAGATCATCGCCTCGCAGATTGCGCTTACCGCCGCTACCAACGTCTTCGAACTCGGCGGCGGGTCAGCGACCTCGCGCCACCTCAACCTGGACCGCCACTGGCGTAACATCCGCACGGTCCTCAATCACAATCCGCTGCTGCACAAGGCCAGAGTGGTCGGCGATTTCTTTATCAACGGCACGACAACGCATCTCGAGGAAGGCAAGGTTTTCTGAGGGCATCCTCCAGATGCGTCCGAAGAATTGTGCCGGCCCGCAAACGAAGGGCGCGTTGGCCGCTATCAAGCCAGCATGCAATACCTTCACCTTCCCCTGATCAGAAAGGTCGCACATCGGTGCGGTCCCGCAGGTGACACTTAGGTGCGGTCCCCAGGTGGCACTTCGGTGCGGTCCCCCAGCTGGCACTTCGGTGCCGTCCCAAGTGAAAGTTGCCCCATCGACGGAGATGGGAAAGGAGGTTCATTGCGTATCGATCGTATAGCCCATCAATCCGTCGTTATTGTCGGCGGCGGCTTTGCCGGTGCGGTGACGGCGCTCAAACTGCTCGAGCGGACCGAAGTGCCGCTCAAGATCACCATCATCGAGCCGCGTGAAGAACTCGGCCGGGGCGTGGCTTACAGCACCGCAGAGCCCGTCCACCTCGTCAATGGACCGTCAGGTATCTTCTCGCTTTATCCTGACGACCCTGATCATTTGTCGCGATGGTTGGTCGAAAACGGCCCGGCTCACGGCTGGACACCGCCGGATGAGGTGGGTTCGAGCAGTCCGCCGCGCTACCTTTATGGAACTTATGTTCGCGACGAACTGGCGCGTGCTGCCAAGACTGCACGGCTTTGCTCGACGCTGCGCCATGTCAAGTCGTCTGCAACTGCGCTCGTGGCAACGCCCAACCGCATCCAGATCACGACTGCTGCCGGCCTTGTCGTCGAGGCGGACGAGGCCGTCCTGGCGCTGGGTGTCTTCCAGCCCCGGCTGTCGCCAACCGAGGCTAGGCTTGCCGGTCATTCCCGTTTTGCAGCCAATCCCTGGGACGCGCATGCGCTCGATCGCCTGGTCGACAGCAGCGAAATCCTGCTGATCGGGTCCAGCCTTTCGATGGTCGACGCCGTCGCCAGCATGGAGGCGAGGGGCTACCGCGGGCGCTACCGAGTGGTATCACGCCGTGGTCAGTTCGTTGAAGGACGGAGGACCGTCGAGGCAGCGCGCGATTTCCTGGCCGATGGCGGGCTGCCGTTGAGCGCGCGCGAACTGCTGTCGCGCGTCAAGGCCGAACGTCGGGCGATATCGGCTGCCGGCGCAGACTGGCAGGGGCTGCCACTTGCAATCCGTCCTCATATTCTGTCGTTATGGCAGGGCGCCAGCGATCACGAAAGGCTGCGATTTACCCGGCATCTAAGAGCCTTCTGGGATGTGACGGCGCATCGATCCGCACCGGAAAGCCACCAGATCGTCGAACGTGTGATAGCGGAGCAACGACTGCAGCACGGACGCGCCCGCATCCTCGGTTTCTCCACCAAGAAGGACGCGATCACCGTGAAACTGAAGGTCGGCATGGATGTCGAGAGCGTCTCGTTCGACGGCGTGATCGATTGTCGCGGCCACCAGTTGCACGACTGGTCGCAGATCTCCGACCCCTTTGTGAAGCACCTCATCGCAACTGGCGAGGTCCGTGCTCATAGCACGGGTTACGGCATCGATGCGACGCCTGCAGGAGATCTTATCAACGAGGACGGCCTTGTTCACCGCAATCTTAGCGCCATCGGCCATCCGTTGCGTGGTGTGGCGTGGGAATCGAGCTCCATCACCGAGCAACGCGCCCAGGCGATTGCGCTTGCCGATCGCATTCTCGCGAAATTCACACCAGTCCGCGTCGCCTGACCCGGCAGCTGAAACGAAAGAGGGGCGCCCGACGGCGCCCCTTTGTCATTCAGGCTTTACAGGAGCCGCTCAGCCTTCGCCGTCCTTGATATAGACATCGGCAAAGTTGGACTGGACACCCTCGGCCCCGATCGTGTGATCCTTGACCCGCTTGTTGAACACCGTGACGTTTTCGAGCGCAATCAGGTTTACCACCGGCACCTCGTCGGCGACGATCTTCTGGAAGGCAAAGAATTGCTCCTTGCGCTTGGCGTCGTCGATCTCGATCGATGCGGCCTCCAGCAGCTTGTCCACCTGCGGATTGGCGTAGTGGCTGGCGTTCGAAAAAGGCAGGCCGAGCTTGAAGTTCTTCGACCAGTAGATGCGCTGCACGCCAAGCGTTGGGTCGAACTGGTTGCCCAGATACTCTGCCGTCACGTCGAAGGCACGGTCGGTGTAGACCTTCTTGATGTAGGTCGAAAAGTCGTAGCTTTCGATTGTGGCGTTGATACCGATGCGCGTGAGGTTCTGCTTCAGATATTCGGCGACCCGCTTGAAACCCTCATTGTAGGAATTGTGGGTAAGCCGCAGGTTGAAGCGCACGCCATCTGCTCCGCGCTTGTATCCGGCCTCGTCGAGCAACGCCTCGGCAGCCTTCAGATCGAACGCGTAGGGCTTGATCGATTTGTCGAGATAGCGCGGCAGGAAGGTACTGATCGGGGTCGGCGACACGTGGCCATAACCATACCAGACTGTATTCAAGATGACGTCGAGGTCGATTGCGTGAGCAATCGCGCGACGAACCGCAACGTTCTTCAGATACTCGTTGTCGAGATTGAAGATCAACTGCGTCTGGTCGCCCTTGGTCTCGTAGCCGCGTGAATCAACGCCGATATTGGGAAGCGCCTTGACGCGCTCCAGATCACTCAACGGGATCGGATTGTCTCCACCGATATCGAATTCGCCCGTCTCGAAACCTGCCGCACGCGCTGCACCATCAGGTACGAAGCGCACGATGATCTGGTCGAGATAGGGCTTGCCGCCATCCCAGTAATCAGGATTGCGCTCAAGGATGATATGCGATCCACGCACCCACTCCTTGAAGACAAAGGGACCGGTACCGATCGGCGCGCTGCCGTTGGCATTGGTCGGGACGTCAGCAATCGCAACGCCATCATAGACATGCTTTGGCACGATCGGTGATTCCGCGCCATATAGCGCGCTGAGAAGATAAGGGGCCGGTTTGGAAAGCCGGATCACGGCAGTCAGCGGATCGGGTGTCTCGATCTTGGTGACATTGGCAAATGTGCCGCGACCGCGCGGGTGAACCTGCTTCAAGAGCTCGATCGAAAAGGCGACGTCATCCGAAGTAAAGGGTCTACCGTCATGCCACTTCACATTGGCTCGAAGCTTGAAAGTATAAGTCAGGCCGTCGTCGCTGATCGACCATTCCGTCGCCAGCTGCGGCTTCGGCGTCAGGTCGAAATCGTAGGTCAGCAGACCTTCGGTGATCTTCGGACTGATCTTTTGCGTGCCGCCAGCCGTGTGGGCGAGCGTCAGGATCGTCGGCGGCTCTGGCTCGACGATGAAATTCAAGGTACCACCCTTTGCAGGTGTCCCGGTGTCGGCGAAGGCCCTGAGCGGCAGGAGCGAGATGAGCCCAGTGGCGGCGAGAAGCGTATTAAGTTGGCGTCTGCTGATATTCATGAGTACCCCCTGAATGACGATTGACGCCTCTGTCGAAGCGTCGTCACCTGTGATCATCGGGCAGGGCAGTTCAAAACCGGAAGAATGTTTTTCTAGCCACCCGCGAAAGGAAATCTTCGCGTGAGGGGTTCTCGACTATTCCTCGTTGAAACCGTCGTTCAAAGCGTCGATGAGGGTTTCCGGAAAGGGTATCGGCGGAAACGCCGACAAATGCGTCTTCAGTGACGGCAGATCTTTACTCTACTAAAAATATAGACAATTTCAGAAAATGAGTTTTTGCATCTCCGATTGCCGCTCGTCGCGCAAGAAAATGTTCCCTCGGGCCCGTTCGCACGAAAAGGCGGCTCTCGTCTTCATGGGCGCGTTTGTGGTGCAATCGTCTCATGAGCACGTTTGCCGACACCCGTAGAAAAGCAATTCAGCCGACACTTGCGCGGCTGCCTCCGCTGACGTCATTGCGGGCGTTTGTCGCCACCGCAAGGCACCTGAATTTCGTTCGCGCTGCCGAAGAATTGCATGTAACCTCGGCAGCGGTTGGCCAACAGATCCGTCTGCTGGAGGATTACCTCGGCCAGCCGCTTTTTAATCGGGTGCGTGGCCAGTTGCATCTGACACCAGCCGGGCTCGCTCTCATGCCCGGATTGACCGGCGCTTTCGACGCGGTCCTCGCCGCCATGGCCCAGTTCGTGGAGAGTTCGGATGACCAGCCGATCCGCGTGTCGGTCGCCCCATCCTTTGCCAGCAAGTGGCTGATCCCGCGACTTGACGCGCTGCGGCGCGCTGCTCCGGGGCTGCAGATCCTGGTCGATGCATCGACCCAGCTGATAAACCTCGAGGCCGGCGAAGCAGATTGCGTCATTCGCTACGGCAGCGGACCTTACCCCGGGCTCGTCGTCGATCATCTTTTTTCAGAAGCCGTGCTGCCGCTCTGCAGTGCAGAATTTGCCGATACGAATGGATTATGGGGCAATCCGGAGGCAGTCAAAGGCGTTGCGCTTTTGCATGAGGAAGGTGCTGAGCATGATCATTCCTGTCCGGACTGGGCCGGATGGCTGCGCGCGGCCGGGCTAAGCCATCCTCAGTCCCAGGGTGGGTTCCGGCTCAACCAGTCGTCTCTGGTGCTTGATGCAGCGTTGGCCGGGCAGGGGCTCGGGCTCGGCAAGATCAGGCTGGCGGAGGCAGATATTCGCGCCGGACGGCTGGTCAGCCCTTTCGGCGTGCCGCAAGCCGTCAGCTCCTCTTACTTCTTCGCAACCACAGCACATTCGGCACGCTCGATGCGCGTCGATCTCTTCCGCCAGTGGCTGCTTGCTGAAGCCCGTGCGCTTCAGACAATGGATGAGATCACTGCGCGGCGCATCCAACCCGCAGCTGATATGATGGCGGCAGAGTAACTCGATCGTTGGAGCTCGGCCCTGCCAGATTGCCACGCTATCGCAGTGCAAAGCCCAGCCTTCGCGCAACCGCTGCCAGTACATGCCTGCCCTTCAGCGCCTCTACCGTGCCGATGCGGTTGCGAACCTGATCCGTCCAGTCGATCGACGGCATGGCCTGTTCTGCCTGAAAGCGTCTCAGTACCTCGTTGTAGTGCGCAAGATCTTTCTTGCGTGTCTCATCCGAATAACGTTCGCGGTGCAGGATCGTCGACTGCGGCAGGCGTGGCTTTACGTCTGCTGGCCGCGCGGGATCAGGAAAGCCGACAGTCAGGCCGAAGACCGGGAAGACGCCTTCGGGCAGGCCAAGCTCGCGGGCGACCGTCTCGGGATCGTTACGGATGGCACCGATATAGCAGGTACCAAGCCCAAGCGATTCAAGGGCAACGACCGCACTTTGGGCCGCAAGGGCTGCATCGATCACTCCGAGCAGAAAACTTTCTGTGTAATCGAGACCTTCCGACGCCGAGCCACCTTGTGTTGCGATCGCACGGGGCCGGGCGAGATCGGCGAGCCAGACAAGGAAAAGAGGTGCCTCGGCAATCTGGCGCTGTTGTCCAGAAACCGCGTTCAGCCTGTCCTGGCGATCCTTGTCCTCTACGACAACGACACTCCATGCCTGGAGGTTGGACGAACTGGCAGCCGACTGAGCGGCGGCAACGGCGAGCTCGACCGCGCCTTGCGGAACAGGGGTCGGCAGATAGCTGCGCACGCTGCGGTGAGCAAGAAGCGTGTCGACGGTCTCGTTCCATATGCTACCGATCTGCTGTGTCTGCCGGTAGCGCTGGAAAGAAAGTGCCTCAAGGCGATCAAGGTCGGTTGACCTGGTTGCAAGCGTTGGCGTCATCGGGCTGTCCTTTCCTTCTCGTCATTCCGCAGCACTGGCGTAGGGATTGTGTGGACGCGACAGGCCAAGGTGTTCGCGCAGCGTGCGGCCGGTATATTCGCGCCTGAAAAGGCCGCGCCGGCGCAGGATTGGCACCACCTCGTCGATGAAAACCTCGAGCCCGTGCGGCAGCACGTCGGGCATCAGATTGAAACCATCCGCCGCTCCGGCGCTGAACCAGGTCTCGATGTCATCGGCAATGGCAGCAGGTGTGCCGACGATCGTACGATGTCCGGTTCCGCCATTGAGCGCCCGGATAAGACCGCGAACGGTCAGTCCCTTGCGCTGCGCCAGCGAAAGCGTTGCACGAAAGAACGTATGCCCGCCATCGGCAGGCAGCGCAATATCATCGGGCAACGGCTTTTCGAGGTCGAGCCGCTTTTGATCGACCTGCAGAACCCCGGCCAGTCGCGCAAGGCTGTATTCCAAAGGGATCAGGTCCTGCAGCTCTTCCTGCCTGCGCCTGGCTTCGGCCTCGGTGCTGCCGATGATGGTGGCAAGGCCGGCAAGGACCAGTATCGCATCGTCGGTCCGACCGTAACGAACCGCACGACGGCGCAGGTCCCTTGCGTAACTCAAAGCCTCGTCAAAGGATTGTGAGGCGGAAAAAACCGCCTCGGCGTGCGCTGCGGCGAGGTCGCGTCCGTCGTCCGATCCGCCCGCCTGCACTAAAACCGGATGTCCCTGCGGTGGGCGCGGAATATTGTGCGGCCCGTGCACCGAAAAGTGCCGGCCTGTGTGAGCAATCGGATGGACACGGTCGGTATCGACAAAACGACCCGTTACGACGTCGCCGACGAACGCCTCGTCTTCAAAACTGTCCCAGAGCGCCTTCACGACAGCTGTGAATTCGCCCGCTCTCTCATAGCGACTTTGATGCGCAACAGGCTTTTCAAGGCCGAAGTTTCTGCTTTGCGCCAGGTCTGCGCTGGTCACGATGTTCCACCCCGCTCGCCCGCCGCTGGCATGATCGAGCGTCGCAAAGCGCCTGGCGATGTTATAGGGCTCATTATAGGTTGTGGATACCGTGCCGATCAGTCCTATCCTGTCGGTATTGGCAGCTATCAGGGCAAGTACGATGGTCGGCTCCAGCGACGTCAGTGGCCGGAAGTCGATGCGGTCGGAAATGGCTGCCTGGTCCGCCAGGAAAACGGCATCGAACGTGCCTTGTTCGGCGATCTTTGCCACCTTGATGTAGTGATTGATGTCGAAGGAAGCACGGGGATCGCTGCCTTCCATCCGCCAGGCCGCCGGTGAAAAGCCGGAGTGGAGGATGTTGACGTTGAGATGCAACTGTCGCCGGCTCATTGGAAGACACCCGGCTCAGGATAATCTCCGGTGAGGAACCATGAACCGACATTGCGGGTCTTGTACTCGGCCGGATTGTGAAGCGTGTGAATGCGAACGTTTCGCCAGAAGCGATCGAAACCATAAGCCCGTACCGCCGAGCGTGCTCCCATCACCTCGAATATCTCGCTGGTCACCTCAAGTGCGACTTTGCCGGCCAGGACATTGGCCGAGGCGACGGCAATTGCAGTTTCGCCGCGCTCTTCGACGGTCAGTGCCCGCCCTCGGGCGTAGGCGGCGTCGATGGCCGCGGCCGCACGATCGGCAAGCGCTGTTGCGGCCTGCACCTTAACCCACAGCTCGCCATATTGCCGCTTGATCCACGGATCGTCTAAATGGCGATCGACACCGGAGTAGATCCAGGGGCGCGATTTCGTGATGGTATAGTCTCGTGCCGCAATAAGAGCACCCTGCGCGGTGCCGATGAAGACATTGAGGAGGACGCTCTGCTGTTGCTGGGGCGCCAGAAGCGAGATGGCATCCTTCGGCCGTTCCGGCAGGATTTCGTCATCGGTGATCGAGACATCCTTGTAGAGGACACGGCCACTGCCGGTCTGGCGCTGGCCGATCCCGTCCCAGTCGTCGGCGATCGTGACACCTGACCGGTCTGCCGGGATATAGGCAAAGCTGCGGGCATTGGTTTCTTCGTCTTCCCAAGCAACCATCAGGTAGTCGGCGACGTGAGAGCCGGACGCAAAGGGACGATAGCCGTTCAAAACCACGCCACCCTCGACCTTTCGCCCGAAAAGGCTTTTTGAGAAGCTGTTCGTGGTGTTTCCCCAGAACCACCGGCCCTTGGCAGAGCGTCGCAAAATCGCCGCCAGGCGTTCGTCGCCAACGTTTGTCAAGGCATTCTGGATCGGGCTGAAATGATAACCGAAAAGGTGACCGAGCGAGCCGTCGACCTTGGAAAATTCGCGCACGATGCGCAGCGCCGTCGAGTAGGGTTGTCCCTCGCCACCGAGTTCTTTCGGAATGAGAAGGTTGACGAGACCGCTCTCCTTGATGAGCCGCACCTGCTCGCTGGGACGCCCGCCACGCTGATCCCGCTCAACGGCATCCGTTGCGAAGATATCGCGCAGTTTAACGGCCCTTGCCAGATAGGGATCGGATTGGTCCGGTTCGAAAAGCACAGGCGGCAATAAAGCAGGCTCAAAACCTGCGGGCTTTACAGTCATCGTCGTTCCTTCGTCCAGTCGTCAGGTGGCTGTCATCGGTTTCTGTCATCGGTCATGAGGGGCCTCCGACATCAGCGGCCCTATGTGGGTCGCAAAACGTCAGTCGTGCAGGCGCGCAAAGCCATGGCGTTCGGCAAGAAGCTCGAGGATGCGCCCCGTCTTCGTGACGAAGTACTTGCCTTCCCATTGCGCGGCATCGGGCGGCGGATCACCAGCAAGCACCAGCACCGGCAAGGACTGGTTTTCCTCGCCGACCGCCTCGATCACATCCCTACGCGGACGGGGGAAGGGCACCCGGTGAACGTCAATCCGGCCGCTGAGCTCCGGAAAGCTCGAAAGCAGCCCCTCGATCGCGTTGCAATGGGGGCAGACGAAGGTCTGGCCCGGCTGCTTCGGATCAACGAAGCCCGGGGCGATGAGGAACAGCGTATCACGGCTCATATGGTTCTCCTTATTCGGCCGCCACTACATCGCGGCCGGCAACAAAGGCGTTATCAGGGCGCTTAAGGCCAAGGTTTTCGCGCAACGTGGCGCCTTCATATTCGTGACGGAAGAGACCGCGTCGGCGCAGTTCGGGAACCACGAGCTCGATGAAATCCGACAATCCGCCCGGCATGATCGGCGACATGATGTTGAAGCCGTCTGCGCCGTAGTTTTCGAAACGCTCCTCGAGTTGATCGGCGATATCTTCAGGCGTGCCGACGACCTGCCAATGGCCGCGCGCGCCGGCGATGCGAAGGTAGAGCTGGCGGATCGTCAGCTTCTCGCGCCGGGCGAGATCCAGGACCAGCGCCTGGCGGCTCTTGCCGGCATTGGTGGCGGGCAGATCATCAGGCACCGGGCCATCCAGCGGATAGTCCGTGAGGTCGATACCCGACATCTGCGAGACGAGGTTCAGCCCGACCTCCGGCTGGATAAGGTCCTGCAACGACTGGAATTTCTCCTCGGCCTCCGACCGCGTGCGGCCGACAACGGGAAAAATGCCGGGCAGGATCTTCAGCTCGTCGTGCGAGCGCCCGTATTTGGCAAGCCGACCCTTGACGTCGGCGTAATAGCCGGTCGCTTCCTCAAGCGTGATCTGGGCCGCAAAAATCGCCTCGGCAGTGCGCGCTGCAAGCTCCTTTCCGGGCTCGGATGCGCCCGCCTGCACAACCACGGGCCGTCCCTGCGGCGAGCGTGGAATGTTGAGTGGTCCGCGAACCTTGAAGTGGCGGCCAGAATGGTTCAACCGATGCAGCTTTTCCGGATCGAAGTACCGGCCGCTTTGCCGGTCGCGCACAAAGGCATCGTCCTCCCAGCTGTCCCAAAGCCCGACCACGACATCGGCAAATTCCTCCGCCCGCTCGTAGCGCTCGGAATGCGGGATCTGCGTCTCGTGGCCAAAATTGAACGCCGCGTCGGGGTCGGACGAGGTCACCAGGTTCCAGCCTGCTCGTCCACCGCTTAACCTGTCCAGCGAGCCGAACTGGCGCGCGAGGTTATAGGGATCGGAGTAACTGGTGGAGGCGGTGGCGATCAGCCCGATATTGCGGGTAACTGACGACAAGGCCGACAACAGGGTGATCGGCTCGAACGGATAGACACCGCTATGGGCCTTGCGGCTTGCCGCTTCGACATCCTTGATGCGCGCGGCAACACCATCTGCCAGGAAAATTGCATCGAATTTTGCCTGCTCCGCGAGCTTGGCAAGCTCCACGTAGTTCTCGAACCCGGTGCCGACGGAGGCGTTCGAGTGGCGCCATGCCGCGACATGGTGTCCGGTAAACAACAGAAATGCGCCGAGCTTGATCTTGTCCTTGCGCTTTGCCATTGAAAATCCTTTCAGCGATAGATGGCCGGCACGGGAAACTCGCCTGTCAGCAGCCATGTGCCGACGGTGCGCTTCTTGTACTCAGCGGGATTGTGCAGCGTGTGGGTCCTGACGTTGCGCCAAAAGCGATTGAAGCCATTTTCCGTGGTCGCGGAACGCGCGCCCATGACCTCGAAGACTTCGCTCGATACTGCAAGCCCGACGTCACCCGCATAGACATTGGCAGTCGCGATATCGATTGCGGCGGCACCGCGACCTGCAGCCGTCAGTAACGGCCCCTCGCCATAGGCAGCATCAAGACTGCGGGCCGCCTTGTCGGCCAGCTCTGATGCAGCCAAGGCGCGAACGAAAAGATCCCCATACTGTCGTTTGATCCATGGATCGTCGATATGTCGCTCGACACCGGAGTAAATCCAGGGCCGCGAACTTGTCGTTGTGTAATTGCGACCCTCATCCAATATTCCTTGAGCGCTACCGACAAAAACATTGAGGAGAACGCTTTGCTGGAGGAGCGAGGTGAGCGAAGAAAAAGGAGTCAGTGGCAGATCGGGCGAACCAATCAGCTCGTCATCGTCGATCTCGAGATTGACGAAGCGCACGGTACCGCTGCCGGTCTGACGTTGTCCGATACCGTCCCAGTCGTTTTCGATGACGATACCATCGCGATCGGCCGGAACGGCTGCGGTCAAGCGCGCGCCATCAGCATTCTCCCAGGAAATCTGGATGTAGTCGGCAACATGCGATCCTGAAGAAAACGGGCGGCTGCCATTGATGATCCAGCCGGTCGCGCTCCTTTCGCCACTCGACGTTTTCGAAAGCGCGTTTCCCGAATTACTCCAGAACCAGTTGCCGGCCACAGAGCCCGTCAGCCACCGTTGCCTCTGGGCAGTCGAGCCGCGAAACAGGATATGGTTCAGGGGCAGATGGTGATACCCGAAGAGATGGGCAAGCGATCCGTCTGTCCTGGCAAATTCCCTGACAATGCGCAGGATCGTCAGCCATGAGGCGCCCCGGCCGCCATAGTCCCTCGGGATCTGGGCGGACGCCAGCCCGCTTTCCTTCAAGAGCCTTATCTGGTCGACGGGCCGTCCACCCGCCTTGTCTCTTTCAACGGCATCGCGATGAAACGCCTGGCGCAGCTCGATCGCCTTTGCCAGGAGCGTATCGTCGGCATCTGTTTGAAACGGCATTCTGCCTCCCGGCAATGAGCGCCCAGCATGAGGGCAAAAAGGCCATGTAGCCCGGCTTTTGCCGTCAACGGTTGGCCGATCCGCCGCTCAAGTCCAGAAACATCTGCTTGGTTTTGCGCAAAGAAATTCTTTCGTGGCCGCGCTCTGACCCACCGTTTCCCCAACCACCTCTCACGCGCAAACATCATGCCGTCAAAGCATCGAAAGTGAGTAGCAATTCCTCCAGATCGCGTTCGCTGCAAACAGGCTCTTCGACGCAATTTTTCTTTCGCGACCGGGAAGAAACTATGACTTCGCCATTTCGCGTGCAGCACGGAAGCTCGCCCACGGCGGACCAAACCCCAACCGAAGAGGAGCATGTCGCGTGTCCATCAACCGTCGCAGTTTCAATCAGCTGATGTTGCTTGCAAGTGCCAGCACCTTGCTCCCGTCAATCGCGTTCGCACAAGGTACTGCACCTGCAAAGGGCGGCACCTTGAACTGGCTTTACCGGGTGGATCCCGGCAATGCGCTCTTCGCCATCAACACGTCATCGGGCACTGGCCAGTCGATCGGTCCGAAGATCGTCGAGGGTCTGCTGACCTTCGATCTTGACGTTGAACCGCAGCCACTATTGGCAACGGAGTGGTCCGTTTCCGATGACAATCTTCGCTACACGTTTAAACTGCGAAAGGGTGTGAAGTGGCATGACGGCAAGGACTTCACCTCCGAAGATGTCGCGTTTTCGATCTTCAGACTGAAGGAAGCCCATCCACGCGGGCGCATCACCTATCAAAACGTGGTCGCGGTCGAGACGCCCGATCCGCTCACAGCCGTCATCGTGCTATCGAAGCCCGCTCCGTTCCTTATCTCGGCACAGTCGAGCTCGGAATCGCCGATCGTGCCAAAGCACATCTTCGAGAAGCTGGCGCCTGGCGACGGCCAGACGCTGCAGACCGCGATTGGCACCGGTCCATTCAAGCTGGCGGAATGGGTGGCTGGCAGTCATCTGATCTTCGAGCGTAACCCCGATTACTGGGACGCGGGCAAGCCCTATCTCGACGGTATCATCCTGCGCGTCGTCACCGACCCCGCGGCCCGCTCGGCTGCACTTGAAACCGGCGAGGCCGACATCGGCGACAATCCGGTCCCGCTTGCCGATCTCGACCGCCTGAAACAGGTCCCAAGTCTCGTCGTCGACACGACCACCTACGCCTATTCCGGCCCGCAACAGCAATTGTTTTTCAACTACGATAATCCGCTCTTTGCCAAACGCGAGGTGAGGCTGGCGATCGCACAGGCAATCAATCTTCAGGAAATCGTCGACGTCGCGCTTTATGGCTATGCCCAGGTGTCGCCGAGCCCGGTCAGCACCGCGTTGCCGCAGTGGTATGATAAGACCGTCCTGGCCCATCCCCATGATACGGCCGCGGCCGAAAAGCTTCTTGATGAGGCGGGCTTTCCGCGCAAGGCAGATGGCAAGCGCTTTGATCTGAGGCTCACCTACAATTCTTATCTTCCGCAAGGTTATGCCGATGTTATCAGAAGCCAGTTGGAAAAGATCGGCATTGGCATCGAGATCGGGAAATACGATCTGCCGACCTTCCTGAAGACCGTCTACACCGACCGCGCCTTCGATCTTGTCGTAGAATCGCTGTCCAATACCTTCGATCCCTCGCTCGGCATTCAGCGCGCCTACTGGAGCAAGAACTTCAAGATCGGCCTGCCGTTTTCCAACGCCAGCCACTACGAAAACGCGGACGCAGACGCATTGCTCGAGGCGGCAGCGATCGAACCTGACGAAAAGAAGCGCTGGGAGATCTGGAGCAAGTTCCAGCATTTGATCCATGACGAGGTGGCCTCCGTCGACCTGGTCGCGGCCGGGGCCCAGATCGTCGCCAACAAGCGGGTGAAGAACTACGTCACCGGAGCGCAAGGGCTGAACTGGAGCTTCGGCGATCTGTGGCTCGATCCGAACGCCTGATATCGAGGAGAGAAAACATGGCTGAACATTCATTAGACAAGGCAGGATTGATCGACTGGCTGGGCGACGGGCAGGAGCTCGCGGTGCTCGATATCCGGCCGACCGAAGAGGTCGGCTACGCATCCCCGCTTTTTGCAACGAACCTGCCCGCCGATCGCCTGGAAACTGAGCTCGACCGTTTCGTCCCGCGCCGCAGCGTCCGGACCGTCCTCGTCGATGGCGGCGATGGTGCGGCCGAACGGGCTGTGGCACGACTGGCGGCGCTTGGCTGGACCAACATTCATTTTCTCGACGGCGGTATTCCTGCCTGGGTGGAAGAAGGTGTCTCGCTGCCGACCTTCGATATTCCAGGCGTCCCATTCGTCACGAGGATCCGAGAAGAACGTCAGACACCAGTGACATCAGCCATCGAACTGAAGGCGCTGCGTGATCAGGGTACCGACGTCATCGTCATCGATACGCGCACGATCGCCGAATACGAAAAAGCGCATGTTCCAGGCGCTGTCGGCGTGCCGGGCGCCGAGCTTCTGCTGCACTTCAAGGACGTCGTCCCCTCGGCAAAGACCAAGGTCGTCGTCTCCTGCGCCGGCCTGCCACGCGCCATCATTGGAGCGCAAACACTGATCGATGCCGGTATTGCCAATGCCGTCTCCTATCTTGACGACGGAACGCGCGGCTGGACCGATGCGGGGTTTGAACTGGAAACGGGGCGCACGGCCACCGTCGGCGAGGCAACCGAACAGGCCCGTCGTCAGGCAAGCGAGCATGGCGAGCGACTGTCGGCAGGGGACCAGTTGACCTTCATCGATCGGCAGACCGCTGAGAAATGGAACGCGGATGAGGAGCGAACGACCTATCTGCTTGACGTTCGCACGCCGCAGGAATTCGCCCGTGAAAGCCTTCCCGGATCGATCTCGTCGGAGGGCGGACAATTGCTCGGCGTCTCCTATCGTACGATTGCCGTGCGCGGGGCCCGCATCGTCCTCGTCGACGATCTCCTCGGTTCACGCGCCCGCATCGTTGCCCATTGGCTTTCGCGCCGCGGCTTCGAAATCGCAATCCTGCTTCACGATTTCAAGGCGCAGACACGCGCTGCCGCTTGAGGCCGGGCTCAGCATTTGGCCAAACCACAAATCAGTTCCTTATACCGTCGGCGTCAGCCGGCGGTGTTGCAGCTTGAAACAGGAAACAAAACCATGACCGATATCAACGGCGGCTGGGGCGCTCCGCCGAGCGCGCGTTTTGACAGCCTCGCAGAAACCTTCAGGCCTGTCTTTGCCCGCATTGGCAAACGTGCGGTCGATCGCGACCTGGCACGCGAACTGCCCTTTGATGCCTATGGATGGCTGAAGATGTCAGGATTTTCGCGGTTGCGACTGCCGCCGGCCCAGGGAGGCTTCGGCGCAACCTTGCCGGAGCTTTTCGGCCTCATCATCGAGCTTGCCGCAGCCGATCCGAACCTTACCAACGCTTATCGCAGCCACTTTGGCTTTACCGAAGATCTCCTCAATGCACCCGACAGCACCTGGCGCGACGATTGGCTGAAGAAGCTCGGCCAGGGCGAGACCGTGGGAAGCGGTTTTTCAGAGCTCGGAGACACACCGCTCGGCAGCTATTCGACGCGACTGGCGCGCAATGGCGCCAACTGGCGTCTCGACGGCGAGAAATTCTACACTACCGGCTCGCTTTATGCGGACTGGATCACCCTTGGCGCAATCGATGGCGACGGTCAGCCGATCGGCGCACTCGTGCCGACAACAGCACCCGGTGTCGAGATCATCGACGACTGGGATGGCTTTGGCCAGTCGCTCACGGCGAGCGGTACCGCGCGTTTCAGTGGTGTCGAAATCGCCGATGAGCTGATCAAGCCAAGCGCGGTACGCTTCAGCTATTCGGGCGGCTTCTTCCAGCTGGTTCACCTTGCTTCGCTGGCAGGGATCGGGCGCGCCGCCGCAAACGACCTGGCGCGGCATGTGGCGGCACGCAAGCGGGTTTATGCACGTGGTAACGCTTCGCGGTCCGCACAGGACCCGCAGGTCCAGCAAGTCGTAGGCAAGGTGAGGGGGGCTGCCTACAGCGCCGGTGCGATCGTGCTTCAGGCCGCAAATGCGCTACAGCGAGCATATGAGGCCAATCAAAGTGGCGACCAGGATCTGATCGCACTGGCTGGTCGCAACGCCGAGCTCGAGGTCAGTCAATCCGTCACAGTCGTTACCTCGCTGATCCTCGATGCCAGCACGGTGCTGTTCGATGCACTGGGAGCATCCGCTGCCAAGCGCGCCCACGGTCTTGATCGCCATTGGCGCAACGCCCGCACCATCGCCTCGCACAATCCGCGGATCTATCACGATCGCATCGTCGGCGATTTCGCCATTGAAGGCACGACGCCGGCCCCGCAAGGCGGCGTCGGTGTCGCCAAACAGGAGCAACCGGAAGAGACTGGCGCATGAGCATTCAACGACGTCGCATGAACCTCAATGTCGGGCTGAACTCGACCGGCTATCTCGCAAACGCCTGGAAATATCGCCGCGGCGATCAGCACGATATCAACGATCCCGCTTACTATCGGCGACTTGCCGAAATCGCTCATAAGGGCCGGTTCGACGCCGTGTTCTTTTCCGATCATCCAGCGCTGATGACAGAGCCTCTGGGACGTCCCTTCCACACGATCGATCCACTGATCCTGTGCACGGCGCTCGCAGCCCAGGTGCCGGATATCGGCTTCGTCGTTACCGTCTCGTCGACCTATAACTCGCCGTACAATTTCGCGCGGCGAGCCCAATCACTCGACATCGTCTCCGGCGGGCGCTTGATCGTCAACATCGTGTCGTCGTTCAATCCAAACGTCGCTGCCAACTTCGGCAGTGCAGCGCTTCCCCCGCGCCACCAGCGCTACGCCCGCGCGATCGAATTTCTCGATGTGGCCAAGAAGCTTTGGTCCAGCTGGGATCCGCGCCGAGCCGGCGAAGTGTCCTCCGACCGCTTCTGGGACAATGGGAGCGCGCAAACCATTGATCATGAGGGCGACATATTCCAGGTTCGAGGTCCCCTCAATGTTCCGCGAGGCCCACAGGGTCACCCGGTCATTGCCCAGGCAGGCGCATCCGAGGGTGGCATCGAACTTGCTGCGCGGCACGGCGAAATCATCTATTGCAACATCCTGTCGAAACCGGCGGGTAAGGCATTTGGCGAAAAGGTTCGAAACAAGGCGGCTGCCCTCGGTCGTGATCCATCTGGCATTCGGATCGTCCCGGGGCTAGTGGTCATCATCGGCGAAAACAGGCAAGAAGCGCTGCGCAAGCATGAACTCTACAGCGGCACGGGCTCCGAGGATGGTCTGCTGGAGCGCTTCGTGCGCGAGCACGGATTGGACCGCGACCGCTTCGATCCCGATGCCATACTGGAATACGAACGTTTTGTGCCTGATCCCAACAGGCAGCAGGCCGTAGGGATGGGACTTGGGCTTTCCGACCTGTTGCAGCATGAGCGGTTGACAGCACGGCAAGCAGTGCGTCGGTCCGAGGGACACCACCGGCTGCTGCTTGGTACAGCCGAAGAAATCGCCGACGAGATGATCGATCAGTGGGAAGACGGCACGGTGGACGGCTACACGCTGCAGCCGCCTCGCGCGCCCGACGATATCGAGGAGTTCGTGGGAAACGTCATCCCCATCTTACAGGATCGAAATGTCTATCCCCGTGAGTACGAAGGGCGGACGATTCGCGATCTGTATGGGCTCTCATATCCGACATAATGAAGGCTTTGCTTGGCTGCCGACGTTGCAAACGTGATCTCTCTAACATGTCAGCACGATGGCTAGAGGTTCGAGATAACAGCATTCGAAATGCTGCATACGGGCAACCGTACCGGGGGTTCGGATCCCGCTGCGCGACCGGCCCTTCGACCAGATCACGAAGGTTCACCTCGGTGGCGCGGACCGATGGATTATCGAGGGTACAGAGCGAACCGGAATGTGCAACAGATTAAATTCTTAACCTTGGTGACTTTCCTAGCGGCGACGCTATTTTATTCTTCTGGAAGCGAAGCCTGAGTGCCGCCAGCGGCGAAAGCAAGCATGAGGTTGCTCTGATTATCCTACAGCGCCGCTGACAGCTGTTATTTGCGAGTGCCCTGACCTGTCGGAGACCGTGATGGAAAAGTCATATTTCCGACAGTGAAAATCCGGCCAGTAAGGACGCCAGTGGACAGTCTAAGTGAAAGCGGCGCGGGGAGGTCCTGGGCTCGAACCTATTATGTCGCATATAACCAACTTAAAGTATTTTCAATAAATAGTTGTGGACGTGTGCCAATTGCTATTTTGCAATGCGGAAGCCTACGCGATGATGCACAATTATAGCGGGGCTCAGCAGTGCTTGATCAAGGTTTTAACGCAAGAAATTTTCGGCGCATATACGATGCAGAGAACAGGAAAGGACATAACCTCGAAGAGAGGTTTTGCCTATTAATTCCAGAATTTCAGCAACTGAAGGAAATGACGGCTGCCGTTAAAGACCGGAAGGTCGAGCTGAGGACTCTTGCAGCGGCTGACAAGCTAGAAGGTACCGCCGAGTCAGCCGCAGCTCTATGTACGGCAAGGGCCGCACTTCTCAATGCAATCGAAGAAAAAGAAACATATCTCAGTGCGTACTTAGAGGACCTAGGCCCTGTTGACAAA
>UBQW01000052.1 GCA_900467745.1 Hyphomicrobiales bacterium | reverse complement strand
ATTACTAAATAGCCCTTACAAACAAATATCGGATAAGATAGATTATGGAACAATTCCGTATCTACGAATCGAGTTTCGCTTTGCCGACACACCCTTACATGGCTACCCTCTGATCGCCATTGCACAGGATAAAAACCCATGTTTCGCAGATCCTTATGGCGCATCACTCCTATCCGCGGAATTGCGCGACGGAACGGAGCCAGACGTGCACTAGGTTTGCCCGTCGCGCGTTGGCTTAGGCTCCGCGCTCCAGACTTTCCAACTCGACCTCGAAGCTCATCTGGTCGTAGGCCGGGACGACGTGATCCGGTGTCTCGGCCATGACGGTGTCGTAGTCGAGCGGCGTGTGCATGTGGGTCAGAATGGCGCGTTTCGGCTGCAGGCGGCCGATCCATTCCAGCGATTGCTCCAGCGACAGATGGCTCGGGTGGTAGCGATATTGGAGGGCATCGATGATGAGAACGTCGAGGTCCTGAAGCTTCGGCACGGTTTCCGGCGGGAAGTCGCTGATATCGCTGCAATAAGCGACGTCACCGATGCGGAAGCCGAGCGAGGTGATGTCGCCGTGCTGCTGAACATGCGGGCGCAATGAGATCGCGCCGCCCGCGCCGGTGATGTGGACCGGCTTGTCGAGATCGCGGATCACCCTTGCCTCGACGATCGGCGGATAATTGCTGCCGGGTGGTGTTTCCAGGCAATAGCCGAATCCTTGGCGGATGCGGTCCATGGTCGCTTCGTCGGCGTAGATCGGCACGCGCTGCTGCGCGCCGAAATAATAACCGCGAAGGTCATCCAAGCCGTGGATGTGATCGGCGTGCGGATGCGTGTACATCACGGCATCGATATGCCCGACCTTGGCCGCGATCATCTGCTCGCGAAAATCCGGTCCGGTATCGATGACGACAGTGGTGACGCCGCCGTTGGCGTCATACTGCTGGATCATGAAGGAGGCGCGGGTGCGCCTGTTTTTCGGATTGTCGGGATTGCAGTCGCCCCAGTCGCCGGTGATGCGCGGAACGCCTGGAGACGACGAGCAGCCGAGAATGGTGAACCGCCGTCTGTAGCCCACCGTGTCAGATCCTCGGCATCTTGGAGAAGCAGCGGAAGGCATTGTCCGTCGTGATCGCGGCCATTTCGGCGTAGCTGAGGCCCAGCGTCTCGGCCAAGACTTCGGCAGTGTTGACGACATAGGACGGCTCGTTGCGCTTGCCGCGCCAGCGCTTCGGCGCGAGATAAGGCGCGTCGGTCTCGACCAGCAGGCGATCGTGCGGGATGGTTGCGGCGATGTCGCGCAGCTCCTGCGACTTCGGGAAGGTCAGAATGCCGGAAAACGAGATGTAGCCGCCGAGCTCGACGCCAACGCGCGCAAGATCGGCACCCGCCGAGAAGCAATGCAGGATGAAGGGGAAGGCGCCCTTCCCCGTTTCCTCGGTCAGGATCGCGGCCATGTCCTCGTCGGCGCTGCGGCTGTGAATGACCAGCGGCAGCTTCGTTTCGCGGGCGGCTTCGATGTGGCGCAGAAAACCGGTCTTCTGGTCCTCGGGCTTCTGCGTGTCGTAGAAGTAGTCGAGACCCGCCTCGCCGATCGCGACCACCTTCTCATGCGCATTCGCCAGACGGATCAGGTCTTCGGCCTGGATATCCAGCTCTTCGTCGGCACTGTTTGGATGCGTGCCGACGGAGCAGAAGACCGACGGATACTTCTCGGTGATCGCCAGCAACCCATCCAGCTTGCGGACGCGCGTCGAGATCGTCACCATCTGCTTTACGCCTGAATCGTGAGCACGCTTGACGATCTCGTCGCGCTCCTCCTCGAAGTCGGCGAAATCCAGGTGGCAATGGGTATCGATCAGCATCTCAGCCTCACGCCTGCGGCGCGACGTAGCGCGGGAAGACCGGCGTCGGCGCTTCCAGCGGCGTGCCCGAAACCAGGCGACCGGCTTCACCCAGAGCCGTGAAGTCGCGCTTGTCGGCGGCAGCACCCACGAGATCGAGCATCTTTTCAGCCGAGCCCGGAACGAATGGCTGCAGCAGGATGGCGATCTGGCGCACGACTTCGGCCGTGACGTAAAGCACGGTCTCCATGCGATCAGGATCGGTCTTCTTCAGCGCCCAGGGCTGCTGGCCGGCGAAATAGCGGTCGGTCTCGGACACGACAGATATGATCGACGTCAGCGCGCGATGGATGAGCTGCTTTTCCATGTCCTCGCGGGTCGAGGCGAGCAGCGCATCGGCGGCTGCCAACATCGCCTTGTCCTCGTCGGTCAGCGGACCGCAGACCGGGATCTTGCCGTCGCAGTTCTTGACGATCATCGACAGCGAGCGGCTGGCGAGGTTGCCGATGCCGTTCGCGAGGTCGGCGTTGATGCGGGTGCCGATCGCCTCTTCGCTGCAGTTGCCGTCATGGCCGAAGGAGATTTCGCGCATCAGGAAGTAGCGGATCGCGTCGAGGCCGAAATGCTCGATCAGCTCGAACGGATCGAGCACGTTGCCGAGCGACTTCGACATCTTCTCGCCGCCCTTGGCCAGCACGAAGCCATGCGCGAAGACGCGCTTGGGCAGCGGCAGCTTGGCCGACATCAGGAAGGCGGGCCAGTAAACGGCGTGGAAGCGGATGATGTCCTTGCCGATGATGTGGACGTCGGCCGGCCAATACTTGGCGCGCGGGCCGTTCTTGTCCTCGAGGTAGCCGGTGGCGGTCAGATAATTGGTCAGCGCGTCGACCCAGACGTACATGACGTGCTCTGGATCATTCGGCACCTTGATGCCCCAGTCGAAGGTGGTGCGCGAGATCGACAGATCCTTCAGCCCCGACTTGACGAAGGAGATCACCTCGTTGCGGCGTTCGGCCGGGCCGATGAAATCGGGCTCGGATTCGTAGAGCGCCAAGAGCTTGTCCTGGTATTCGGAGAGCTTGAAGAAGTAGCTCGCCTCTTCCACCCACTCGACAGGCGTGCCCTGCGGTCCGTAGCGCACGCCATCGGCGCGCAGCTCGGTCTCGTTTTCCTGGTAATAGGCCTCGTCGCGCACAGAGTACCAGCCGGCATAGCTGTCCTTGTAGATGTCGCCGGCGTCGGCCATCAGGTTCCAGATGTTCTTCGACGTCTCGTGGTGACGATCCTGCGTGGTGCGGATGAAGTCGTCGTTGGAGGCGTTGAGTAGCTTGGCCATCGCCTGGAATTCGCCGGAGTTGCGGTCGGCGAGTTCCTGCGCGGTGATGCCCTCGGCGCGGGCCGTCTGCTGCATCTTCTGGCCATGCTCGTCGGTGCCGGTCAGGAAGAACACGTCCTTGCCGTCGAGGCGCTGGTAGCGCGCCATGGCATCCGTCGCGATCAGCTCGTAGGCGTGGCCGATATGCGGCTTGCCGTTCGGGTAGGAAATCGCGGTGGTGATGTAGAAGGGTGTCTTGTCTGTCATGGCGGCCATTCTCGTGCGGCTTATTCTTTGAAATCTATACGCCGCTCCTTAGCGCATGTGGCGGCGAAGCGAAACAGTAAGTTTGGAAAGCGACGCCTCCAACACATTGCAGTGCAATGTTCGTGACCGCCGCGTGCTTGACTCGTTTTTTTCCCCATTCTACCCAAGAGAACCATCGAACAGGGTTCCGCAAACGTGACATCAGCCGTCCCCCGCACCGACCTCTTCCACGTAGGCTTGTTATACGTAGGCTTAGGGCCTGCTATTTGATGTTCTCCCATTTCGATCCGCTTTATTCGCTCTCGGGTTTCTTCGTCGGAGCGCTTGTCGGAATCACCGGTGTCGGCGGTGGCTCGCTGATGACGCCGTTGCTGGTTCTGCTGTTCGGCGTCCATCCGGCGACCGCCGTCGGGACCGATCTGCTCTACGCGGCCGTCACCAAGAGTGCGGGCACCGCGGTCCACGGCATGCATGGGCGCATCAACTGGCGGATCGTCGGCTGTCTTGCCGCCGGCAGCGTGCCGGCAGCGCTGATCATGCTGTGGCTGTTGTCGGGCGTCGATCGCAAGAGCATCGAAGTCGCGCATACGATCACGACGGCGCTTGGCTGGCTGCTCGTCATGACGGCTTTCATGCTGGTCTTTCGCAAACAGGTGCTGGCCTTCGCGCAGCGCTCCACAGGCGAGCGGCGGACGCTGCGGCCGGCGACGCTTGGCATTCTCACCGTCGTGCTCGGGCTGGCGCTCGGCATCCTCGTGACGTTGACGTCGGTCGGCGCGGGCGCGCTCGGCGTCACCATCCTGCTCGTGCTTTATCCCAGGCTCGATGTGCGCGAGATCGTCGGTTCCGACATCGTCCACGCTGTGCCGCTGACGCTGATCGGCGGCATGGGTTACTGGATGATCGGCGAGATCGACTGGTTCATGCTTGCGGCACTGCTGGTCGGCTCGATCCCCGGCATCATCGCCGGCAGCCTTTTGGCGCCGAAGCTGCATGAGCGGACGATCCGCCTTGTGCTGGCAGGGACGCTTGCGATCGTCGCCTACAAGCTTCTGACTTCCTGATCAGGGGACTTAGCGGATCAAGGTCCGGGCTGCTTGATATCGCCGAGAATGCTCAGGATCGTCTGCTTGCGGTCGAGATTATAGGCGTCGGAGACAGTCAGGCGTTCGATGATATCGCTGTGCAGACGCGACAGACGCTCGGCCTGAGCCACCTGCCCCGCCATCGCCGCGGCCTTCGCCTTGCCCATCAGATCGTCGCCGAGATGGCCTGCGAAGAACTCGAAGATCGTGTCGCTTTCCTTGCCTGATAGCGCGTCGGCCAGACGGTGCATCGCCTTGCGAGATGACGACCCCTGCAGGGTCAGCACCTCGTTGTAGGCGGAGATGATTTCTCCGCCGCCGTAGTTCACCAGCTTCAGCGCTTCGCCGACGCTGCCATTGGCAGACGCCAGCAGCGACGGGTCATCTGCGTCCACGCCGAGATGCCCCAGAGCCGAGCGCAACGCATTGTCACCAAGTGGCGACAGCTTGAGCGGCAGGCAGCGGGAGCGGATGGTGGGGAGCAGCTTGCCCGGCGCATGCGAGATCAACAGGAACAGCGCGCGCTTCGGCGGCTCCTCGAGGATCTTCAGAATGGCGTTGGCGGCGCTTCGGTTCATGTCGTCGGCGGGATCAATGATGACGATGCGCCAGTTGCCGGTGCCCGACGTCTGCGAGAAAAAACGGCCGGCGCGGCGCACCTCGTCGACGGTGATCGCCGATTTCACCTTGCCGGTCTTCTCGTCCACCGGGCGGGCGAGATGCAGCAGGTTGTGCGAGGCGCCCGAGTTGATCTGACGGCTGACGGAGGAATTCGGGTCTGGATCGGCCAGGACCTCAGGCGCGCTCTCCGGGTCCGGATGCGACAGGACGTGATTGGCGAAACGAAAAGCCAGCGTCGCCTTGCCGATCCCCGACGGCCCTTCCATCAGCAGGGCGTGGTGGCCCTTGCCGGAACGGTAGGACTGCGCGAGGAAGGCCTCGGCGTCTTCGTGACCGAAGAGCTTGGTGTTTTCGGGCGGCCAGATCGCGCCGTCGAGAAGGCTCGGGTGCTCGTCACTCATCGATCGCACTCATCGCTGGCTCGACGACCTTCTGCGCGTGTGCAGGCGTCAGCAACTGGGCAACGATCGAGACGATTTCGGCTGCGATCGCCTCTTCGCTCTGCATGGCGTTGACGACGTGGCAGCGCTCGGGTTCGCGCGAGGCTATGTCAAGAAAGGCTTCGCGGCGCTTCTCGTGGGTTTCGATCTCTTCCTTTTCGAAACGATCGGGCGCGACGTCGCCGGCAGCACCGCGGCGCTTGGCGCGCTCAAGGCCTGCCTTGGCGGGCAAGTCGAGCATCAGCGTGCAATCGGGAACGACACCGTTGATCGCCACGCGTTGCAGCGTCTCGATGAAATCGGGCTCCAGATTGCCCGTCACGCCCTGGTAAACGCGCGAGGAATCCATGAAGCGATCGCAGAGCACGACCTTGCCCTGGCCAAGGGCCGGACGGATGATTTCTTCGACATGATCGTTCCGGGCGGCGGCGAAGAGAATCGCTTCCATGCGCGTTCCAAAGGATTCTGCGGCACCCGAGAGCAGAACATGGCGCACAGCTTCCGCCCCCGGCGAACCGCCCGGCTCGCGCGTGACCACGACCTCATGGCCCTTGGCGCGCAAGGCATCGGCCAGCCGACGGATCTGGGTGGACTTACCAGCGCCCTCACCGCCTTCAAACGTAACGAACAATCCGGTAGCGGATGACAACAATATGTTCCTGCGATCTTGGCCTGCACTCAATCGGCGCCAGCGGCACCTCGTCCGTACATCTAGCCGAAGATGACGGCGAGCGGAACCGCTTCGCGTCGATCTCTCGGCTTTGTCACAAGGTGAAACGCGACTATGGCGATCATGTGGGCTCGGCGGGCTTATCCCAGAGCCAGGAAAACAGCAGCGTTTCGCCGAGCTCCAGCACGGCATCGACGGCGCGGCTGCTGAGAGTGCCTTCCTCGACCGCGGCTTTGGTGTAGAGCGGGACTTCGCGCAGCAGTCGGCTTCCGGCGAAAAGCCGCAGCGTGCCGACTTCGCGGTCCGCTTCGACCGGCGCCGGGAGCGGCCAGTGGTAGACGATGCGGGCAGCCAGGCGGTCGGGATTGTTGACCGGGATGTAGACGCTGATCGGGTTCTTCGCGACGAGCTCGACGCTGCGCGATGCGCCGCCATAGACGCTCGCCGTGCCGATCACCTCGTTTTCCGCGAAGAGCTGGCGAATCTCGAAGGCGCTGAGGCCCCATTCGAGCACGCGCTTGGCTTCCTCGGTCCGCTCCTTGTCGGAGGCGATGCCGCCGAGCGTCATGAACAGGCGACGTCCGTTGCGCTCGGCCGACGCCACGATCGAATATCCCTCGCCTTCGGCAAAGCCTGTCGCCAGACCGTCGACGCCGAGACCGAAGCCGAGCAGCGGGTTGCGGTTACGCTGGAAAATCTTGTTCCACTCGAAATCCGGCTGGGCGAAGTAGGGATAATAGGCCGGGTAGCCCTCTTGCAGCCGCTCCGCCAGCGCGACCATGTCATAGGCCGTGGTCTTGCTCTTGCCGTCGGGAAGCCCGGTGGAGTTGGCGAAGAGCGAGTGCTGCATACCCAGCGTCTTTGCGCGTCGCGTCATGCTTTCTGCGAAAGCCGGCTCGCCGCCGCTCATGCCTTCGGCAAGAATGATGCAGCTGTCATTGGCGCCCTGGATGGCGATCCCTCGCACGAGATCCTCGACCCGCACGTTGGACTTCAGCGCCGCGAACATGGTCGCGGTGCGGGACGGCGCGCCGCCGGTACGCCAGGCAAATTCGGAAACGGGATATTGGGTATCGAGCGTGATCTGCTTGCTTGTCAGCGCATCGAAGACGAGCTCGACCGTCATCAGCTTGGCGAGCGAGGCCGGCGAGAAGGTCTGGTGTTCGTTCTTGGCAAGCAGGACCGTGCCGGTCGACGCTTCGACCATATAGGCTTGTGCGGCCTTGGTGACGAACGACTGGTTGGCGTCGGCGGGTGCCGCCATGGCATCGGTCGAAACGACCTGAGCCAGCGGCAACAGGCAGACACAGAGACGAAGCATATGTTTCAGCATCGAAACCCTCATCGATCCGGCCCAGAAGGACCTCGGAAACACTTACTTCAGCGCAGACTTGGCTGCCTTCTGACGCTTGAATGATGCCAGGATGCTCTCTTCGGTCAAGCCGTCATTGCGAACCATGACCGCGTCGAAGGCGAGATCGACCGTCACGGTCTTTACGCCCTCTTCCTGATAGCCCATGGCCATCGATCCCTGCTGCCAGCCATAGGGGCGCTCGTAGGGATAGGGTCCGATCTCCGGCAGCACGACCATATCGCCGAACGAGGACGGTGCGGCATTGTCGAAGGACGGCGCACGCAGCGGCGTCGGGACCGGAGCGGCATTGTAAGGCGCGCTCGGGGTCGAGCCGGCGTAAGAGGTCGCGGAGCGCGGAATCGGCACACTATCGGCCGCAGGCGGCGTGAAGCCGCCGAAACTCTGGATCTCGTCGCGCGTGATGCGTTTGCTGTTAGAGGCAACCATGACGCCGGTGGCGATCTGGCCCTCGCCCGGATAGACGCCGGGGATGCGACTGCCCTTCGGCACGTAGGAGGCCATCAGATACGGCATGTCGTGGCCATCCATTCGAGCCTTGCCGACATACTGAACGCGCACATTGCCGGTGCCGCTGTGCTGGAGATCGAGCAGGTCTGCGGTCTTGTTCGACAGGTCGATGATGCGACCTTCGTGATAAGGGCCGCGGTCGTTGACGCGCACGATGATGGATGAGCCGTTTTCGACGTTGGTGACGCGCGCATAGCTCGGCAGCGGGAATGTCGGATGCGCGGCGGAAATGTGCATCTGGTCGTAGACTTCGCCATTGGCTGTCAGGCGACCATGAAAAGCCGAGCCGTACCAGGATGCGATGCCGACCTTGTTGTAGGAAAAATCCTCTTTCGGGAAATAGGTCTTGCCCTTGACGACATAGGGATTGCCGACGATGTAGCGACCGCCGCCCTTCGGAATATTATTGCCGGTGGCGACACGCGGGCTTGCCTTCACGCCATATTCCGACTCGGCAAAATACTCCTTGCCGTGCGTGCGCTTGGCCGTCGTCGTGGGTGCCGTTCCGCAAGCGGTCACTGTCGCACAGATAAGCGACAAGCCTACCCACCGCATTGGTGTCGCAAGTGCCGCCGCCCCGAAGTCTCGTCTCATATGTCCCACGCCGCTCAAGACCGTTATGGCTCAAAGTCCGCCTATTCAGGCAAAACAAGCCGTACCGCCATCAACCTAACGAGACTTTAATCATGAGACCTTCGCGGCGAATTTGCGAAAGCTTTCACCGAGATAGAGACAATTCTAATGAATATGGTTAACGGATCGCTAAATTAATGAAGCGATCCGGCACATCCATGGCGGTCTTGAGCAGCTATCAATCGGCTGTCAGAAGTGAAACGAGACACCAACGTTAACGGCGTTGGTGATGATGTTGGTCTTGAGATTGTCGCCGCTGTCGATCGGCACGTTCACGCGGGAGTAATTTCCCTTGTACTCGACGAAGGTCGACCAGCGATCGGTGATGCGGAAATCCACACCGGCTTGGGCCTGGAACGTCACGCCGCCGAACTCGTAATCGAAGGTCGTGCCCTGGGGGCGCGTCACTTCGACATGCGGGACGTTGATGCCGACACCGGCGCCGATGTACGGCGTCCAGCGTTGTCCTTCGATCGGGAAGCGATAGAGCGCGTTCGCCGTCAGAAGGTTCAGGCCATCGGTGAATTCGAAATGCGACCAGCCGGATGTCGCCAGCGTCTTCTCGTCGGCATAGACCTTGGCGTGGGTATAATCGAGGGAGAAGCCGAGGTTCGGATGATTGAAGTTCTCGAGCCACCAGGTGACGCGAGCACCATAATAGGGCGGCGAGCCGAAGGACTTGCCTTCCCAACCGGCATTGAAATGCGTGCCGTCGGAGACATCCACGCCGCTATGCGGTGCCGTCTGATAGCCACCATAGGCGGAGAACTGCAGATCCTCGGCCTTTGCCGGAGCGTAGAGACAGGCTGCGGTAACGAGTGCGTATGTGGAGAGGCGGAATGCGCGGCGCATGAATAGTCCCCGGGTTGCGATGGCCGGGATATTCGCCGCCGTATGTAACAGGGCTATTTCAGTAGCACCGCTCGTCTGATTCATTTGCTGCGTCGTGTCTGCAAGACAACAGTGCCTGGGTGGCTACTCTGCCGACGTCGCCAGCTCAGGCTCGCGGATATCGGTCGAGGTAATCCGTCAGGATCTTGAGAAAGACGTCGATGTCCTCGCTGGTCGTGCGGTGATTGACAATCGCGCAGCGCACGACCAACTCGCCCTGCAGCGTTGTCCAGGAGGGGACGGCCAGCCCCTGCTCGTGCAGATCAAGCACGAGATCGCGAATGAAGCCGTCGTCGGCACCGCGAATGCCGAAGCAGACGATGTTGAGTCCAACCGGCGCCTTTATCTCGAAGCGAGGATCACGCGCCAGACTTGCGGCGAGATAGCGGGCGAGTTCGCAAGTGCGCGCGATGGCATTGCCCATCCGCTCCGTTCCGAGCGTTTCGATCGTCATCCAGGTCTTCAGCGCCCGGAAGCCTCTCGACAGATCGGGGCCCAGATCGCAAGGCCATGTCTCGCCAGCGGCAAGCCCCCTGCCCGACCGCTGCAAATACGCGGCCGGCTGGGCGAATGCGCGCTTGTGCGCGGCGCTGTCGCGGACCAGAAGAAAGCCGGCGTCATAGGGCACGTGGCCCCATTTGTGGAAGTCGAGCGCGATCGAGGCGGACCGCTCGATCCCTGAAAACAGCTGGCGCATCTCGGGCGACAGCATGGCCAGCGCGCCTATGGCTCCATCGACGTGGAACCAGATGTTTTCCGCTTCGGCGACCTTGGATATCTCCAGGAGAGGATCGATCGCACCGGTGTTCACCGTGCCTGCTGTGCCGACCACGAGAAACGGAAGCAAGCCCTGCGCGCGGTCTTGCGCGATCGCTACGGCCAGCGCCTCGACGCTCATCCGGCCGGCGGCGTCGACCGCGATAGATCTCAGGTTCGCGGAGCCTATCCCTGACAGCTCCATGGCCTGCGCGATGCAGACATGCGCTTGCGAGGATGTGTAGGCGACCAATTGTCGGTCGGCCTTGCGCAATCCGTCCCGTCGCACGGTTTCGCCCAAGGCCTCGGTGCGGGCGATGGTCAATGCCAGGAAATTGGCCATCGATGAACCGGTGACGAAAAGGCCGCTTGCCGATGAGGGATAGCCAAGCACTTGCGCCATCCATAGGGCGATCTGCTTTTCGACGTCGATGCCGACATGGTCGCGGCCACCACAATTCATGTTCAAGCCTGCGGCGACCATCTCCGCGACCATGCCGACGGGTGTGCCCGCGCCATGGACCCAGCCCATGAACAGCGGATGCAGATTGCCGGTGGCGTGGGGGAAGACATGCGTGCGGACATCATCGAGCACATCGTCGAGCGCACGGGGATCGTCCGGCAGCGCGCGGGCAAACCTCGAGCGCGTATCCGACGGCATCTGCTGCCAGACCGGTTTTTGCCTGACATTGGCGATATGATCGATGGTGTCGTCGAGCATGCGGTGCGCTGCTTCGCGAAACGCCTGCCAGTCAGTGGGGTCGAGGCTCGTCGACTTCTCCAGATCCGAGCCCGCCGGTGCGTCCGTCTTCGTACTGCGTGACATCAGAGTCCCCGATTGGCGCTGGAGACGGCGGCCCATTTCTCGAACACGATGTCGAGATCGCGGGCGATCGGCTGCATCGCATTTTCCATGGTGTCGCCGCTCGCCAATCTATCGGACACGGCGTTGATGTCGATAGCCGAGGCCGCGACCCTGAGGATCGTGCGGGCGCCGAGATTGACCGCCTGCCCGACGTGGCAGACCGGTCCAACATCGCTTTCACGCAATGCCAGATGAATCTTCTGCACTTGCGCAAGGGACGCGAAGCCGCTGCCCTCGGCGGTCATGGTCAACGGGAAGATACCGCGATCGACGATATGGTCGCCGTGGTCGTCGGGATGGATCAATACGCCTTCCATATGCTCGGCGCGGGCGCGCACAAGGTCGGCGAAGGTCTGCTTGATACGACGCTGGACGGCGGTGTCGATTGCTGCCAAGGGCTCCAACTGCTCAAGCGCGGCTGTCCACCTGAGGCCCAGCCCGAGATTGAAGTGTGATCCGAATTGCTGGTCATTGCCGCCGCGCAGGCGCGCCGGCCAATCATGGAGAGCCGTGTAATCGGAAAGCCCCGGCGCAAATGCCTGCTTCGTAGCAAGCTCGTCGACGAGCGCCGGCGGTATGGCGAGCGCACCCGCGAAGGGCGGTCCGGCTAGGAACTTCGAGCCGGTGACCGCGACGAGAAAACCGTCGGCGATATCCTTGGCGAGCGTGGCGGCGCTGCAGCGAAACTGGCAGGCATCGACGAGAACGCGAATACGTCCGGGCGCGCGCGCCGAGATGTAGCGGGCAGCCTGCCGCGAGACGCCGGTCAGGCCCGTCTTGGATGTATCCAGAACATGGACGAGAACATCCCTGTCACGCTTCAGCGCATCCTCGGCAAGCGATATGACATCGGCGTCGACATCATCGGGGGTTCGCGCCTGGCCCATCGCGTTGCGGATCGCCACCGCCTGAACTTCGATGCGATCGGCGGCAATACCGGCGAGCATCTCGCCCGCGCTCACGGCGTGGCCCAGCGCCGTCACATCCGCAAAATGGCGGCCGGCGGCAGCGCGCGGCACGCCGCTGCCGGTTTCCTCAGGAGCGATCAGGATGTTGGTGATCGGGCGTGGCGACAGCGAGAGCATCAGGCCGAGTGCTAGAAGTTCCACGTCGGTTCCGGATGCGGCAAGCACGATGCCGCTCTCGTCGCATCCGATGTTTCGGCCGATACGGCTGCGTATTTCTGCGAACCATTCGTCGACGGCGACAGTGGTGGTGCCATCAACGCCGAACAGCCGCTTCAGCTGGTGGCCGGCAGCGGTGAAGCCCTGCGGCGAGACGTTGCTCGCAGTTGTGGACGCGAAGGAAATCTCGGCCCTGGCCGCAGTGGAGCGGGTTCCGTATCGATTGCGGCCGGTTGCTGCATCCGGCCAGATACGACGATCGCCGCCGGCCGCGAACAGAAGCGACAGCGTGTGGTCGATACTGGCCGCGCCCAGCTTGTGCCGGTAGTCAGGAACGAGTTCGGCCATCGTCCTGATAGCGAACATGTTGTCTCCGGATCTGGAGGCCCTCGAAGCTGCGATCACAGCGCTTCTACAAGCGACACGACACCTGCCTGATTGGAGCCATGTGCCTGCTGGCCTCGCAGAGGCTTACCGTCCCGCGTGCGGCTGGCCAGCGCATCTTCGAATGCGGCAAACAGGGTTGCCATCGACTGCTTTTTGTAGGGAAAGACGGTCTCGGAATCCATCGAATGGACGATCATCGCCACGTCTGCTTCAAACAACAGCAGGCGACCGTCCGACAACTCGGCGCAATCGATCGCGAAGTAGTCCAGGCCAAGGCGGCGGTGCAGCGCTGCAAACGCGTCGGCGTGCCGCACGGCGAAATCAGCCTCGAAATTCGCCATCCACGACGCCTCCTCCAGCCGCCGCTCGGCATGCTCCGCCATCCCGGCGCTGAGGTAGTGCACCATCCAGTGATCGGAGATCGCCAGGTGGCTCGCATAGGGCTTGCCATCGATGACCGCGATGCGCTGCTTGCGAAACTTTCCGTCGTCGTCGCTGTAGTCGACGAAGGGAGCAATGTAGAACTCGGCTTCCGGGCGCCTGGTGAGATAAGCGGCAATCGCATCGGCAGAGCCGATCTTTTCCATTCCGTGACCGGCGTGGGTGCCGATCGGGCGAAGGATGATCGGGAAGGATGTCAGTCCGTCGATCAAGTTGATCGAGAGCAATTCCGCTGAGAGATCAACAAGCGTCTGCCGGGCAATCCGCGTCGTCAACGGAGCAAGGATAGCGGGTTCGTTGCGGAAGGCTTCGGCCACGCCCTCGCGCGACAGATCGATGACCCGGCGCGGCGCATTGTTTACGATCGGGCCGGTCCAGCTTGTCAGCAGATGCTCGAGGTTTTCCAGCACGGCCAGATTTTCGGGCGACTCGCCCACGGCGACGAAGGCCACGTCATGCTCGGGCACATCGTTCAGGTGCGGCGTCAGCTCATCGACGTAGTGAAGAAAGATGTTCGCATTGGAGCTCTCCAGCAGAAATTCGATCGGCGTATTGGCCATGAAATCACCGCGGGTGGCGATCACGAGGACGCGAAGGCCAGCGCCGCTGCCGTTGCGAATATGGTAGTTACGGCTCATCTCCAGCGCGCCCTTCTGGGTGATGGCGGCTTCCTGGCTCTTGCCGAGGGTTTGCAGGATGATCGCGAGGTCCATGAAGGCGCCCGCATCGGAGACGTCGGCGGATACCCGCGCCATCAGCGCATCCCAATAGGGCGAAATGTCCTTGCCCTCATAGACCGTGCGAACGATCGCCGCCTTGCCAGCGATCACGTGCAGGTCTTCAAATTCGTGGATCTGGGCGGCGGCAGTTTTCACGGGCATCAACTCCATTGAACCGGCTTGATCGACTGCGGCGTGACTCGCCGCGCTATCACCGGTTTGCAAATATTCGAGCTCACTTGTGTGCCCGGTGGCTTGCGTGGGCCTTGCTGTTTTGAGTGGACCACATCTCGGCGCCAGACGCCGTGACCGCCGGTCGCTTGTCGCCGCATACGCGCCGACGCCATCACGATTGTGTTGGAGATTCAGGCTGATGTCAGGGTTGTGCAGCACTTACGGGCCGGAGGCAGGACGTGGTCGGCCAAGCCGCCGCGATGTGCAAGCGATCTTGAGACGTATCGGCATGACAGAGAAAAGCGACGTGCGTAAATCCCTGCTGGCGCGTCCACGCATCGGCAGCGTGACCCTGTCCGCCATCGTCGGCCTTTATCTCGTCCTGTTCACCAATTTCACCTTCTGGAAGAAGGTGCATGCCTATCTCGGCTTCGAGCCGGGTGCCGTTGTCGCACTCTATATCGCGATCGCCATGCTGTTCATCGGCGCCATTACGCTGTTTTCGGCAAAATATGTAATCAAGCCGGTGCTGATCTTCCTGATCATCGCGGCGGCGATGGCGGCGTGGTTCACCGATTCCTTCGGCGTCATCCTCGACAGCGACATGATCCGTAACGCGATGCAGACGACGCCGGCGGAGGCGCAACATCTGATCACGCCCGGTCTACTGCTGCACGCTCTCTTATACGGCGTTATCCCTATCGCGCTGGTCCTATGGGTGCGCGTGGTTCATCGCCCGATCCTGCAAAAGCTGCTGTGGAACAGCCTGACCGTCATAGCCTGTTTAGCGGTCTTTGCCGTTGCGGCCCTCACCTATTCGAAAACCTATACGGCGGCCATCCGGCAGCATCGCGATATGTTGAAGAGCCTCAACCCCATCGTCCCGATCGTCAGCACCGCGAAGTACTTCGTCCAGACGGGAGAAGAGGCCAGACTGGTGGTCGCACCGCTTGGACTGGATGCGAAGGTCGCGACGCCCGCGGGCACGACGACTAAGCCTCGGGTGACGATCATCGTCGCAGGAGAAACCGCGCGCGCGATGAATTTCTCGCTCGGCGGCTATCATCGCGACACCAATCCGGAACTTGAGAAGCAGGACATCGTCTATTTCCCGAATGCCACGAGCTGCGGCACGGCGACCGCGACGTCGATCCCCTGCATGTTTTCCCAGTTCACTCGGGACAACTTCGATCATGCCAAGGGCCTCGCTAACGAGGGGCTGATGGATGTGCTCGCCCATGCAGGCATCGACACGGCATGGTTCGACAACAACACGGGCAGCAAGGGCGTTGCCGATCGGATCACCTATATCGACCTAGCAAAGTCCACAGACGCTCGCTACTGCAGCGGCGGCGAATGCCAGGATGGGATCTTTCTCGACAAGTTCGACGAATGGCTGGCCAATGTGAAGAAGGACAGCGTTCTGGTGCTTCACCAGATCGGCAGCCATGGGCCAGCCTATTATCTGCGATATCCCGCGGCGTTTCGGAAGTTCACGCCCGAATGCCAGACGGCCGAGCTTGGCAATTGCAAGGATGCCGATATCCTCAACGCCTACGACAACACCATTCTCTACACTGATCATTTCCTGTCCGATATTATCAACAGGCTGAAGGCCCGCAGCGACAAGATCGCGGCCGGGATGATCTACATGTCAGACCATGGCGAATCGCTTGGCGAAAACGGTCTCTATCTGCACGGGACGCCCTACATCTTCGCACCAGAGGAACAGACGCATGTGCCGTTCCTCGTGTGGCTCGACCCGGACTTCCGGAAATCGATGGGCGTGGACATGGCATGCGTGGCGCGGCAGCGCGCGCGGCCGACCTCACACGACAACCTCTTTCACAGCGTTCTGGGAATGATGAACGTCACGACGAGCGCCTATGATGCGAAACTCGACGTGTTCGCCGGCTGCATGCCTCGCAAAGGGGTTTGATCAGTCAAAGCGCCGTTCAGTTGGCGCGTTGCGCGCGGGTCACTGCCTGCATACGGCGGTCGAGATCCGGCAGGCCGAACGGCTTGACCAGATAATCCGTGGCACCGCAGTTGAAGCCCTCTATCTGGTCGGATACCTGATCGTGCGCGGTCAGAATGATGATCGGCACATTGTTGCTGCGGCCACGCAACCGGCGAAGCAGCGACAGGCCATTTCCGTCGGGAAGGCGCAGATCGAGCAGGACGAGGCCATACTCACCGCTGTCGGCAGCGCGCGTCGCATCCGCAAGCGTCAGGCACCATTCGACCGAATGTCCGTGGGCGCTGACGTGGTCGCAGACGGCATCGCCGAGCACCGCATTATCTTCCACCAGCAGGACATTCATGATGGCTCGTCCTTCGACGCCTAACCAGCGCCGCCTTTGACCGGATCGCTCTCGAGTTGAGCGTCGCGGACCGGTAGAGCCTGCTCAGCCTTATCGAGCCCGTGGCGCTTTTCGAAATTGCTCCAGCTTCGATCCATCGCATAGGCGGATGACAGATGCGGGATGCCGACATGGCCGAAGGCGAAGGACAGCTGACGTTCGGCGACGTCCTCCGTGACATTGGCGATCTGCTGGCTGTAGAGCACCGATGCCAGGCCCGTCCGGTCGGCGCCGGAGAGACAATGGATCAGGATAGGCTTCGGCGCGTCGCGCATGATGGCAACGAGACGATCAGCCTTTTCGGCGGTCAGGATTTTTGAAGCCGACATCGGGAAATCGACATGTTCGACACCCAGCCGCTCCGATACCGCGACCTCCTCCGACCACCACTTCGCGTAGCCGGAATTGCCGCGCAGGTTGATGACGGTCTTGATGCCGTTGTCGCGAATATAGCGCTCGAGCTGGGACGGCGACGGCTGGGCGGAGCGATAAAGTTGCCCGGCTATGACGGTGTGAAAATTCCCGGTCAATTGGAGATAGCCGGCGTATCCACCGAGCGTCAGACCAGCGAAAAGAACAAGGCCGCCAGCAACCTTAGCCGCACGTGGAATGCGAAGTCGTTTCAGTGCGAGCAAGAGTATCTCCAAGAAACAATCGAGAGATACACTCTATGCTGGGCGCTGCTGACACTAGCCTGAAGCGAGAATGACAATATTGCGACAGTGGACTCTACTCACGCCTGCGTCCGGCAAACGCTCGACGATCAGTGGACGATAGCCGACTACATTCCTTCTGCGAAAAAGAGGAGGTCGGAGCGAGCGCCGCGGCCTCCTCTGTTTCATATCTGCTATCAGTTCACGCCAGCCGACACGTTCGCGCTGGCGACGTGTGCAGCGGCCTTGCGGCAACCGGAGAAGACATCCAGCGCGGGATCGTAGACCTTCGTGGAGACATCCATCAGACCGAGCACGCTATGGAAGACATTGTCGTGCGAGGTCGGCTTGTTGGCGTTTGCGGCAAGGCACGCCGTGTCATAGCCGGCAGAGGCCTGCAGATCATCGGACAACCAGACCACGAAGGGCACGTGCGTTTGCTGGATGGGAGCAACGACATAAGGCGTGCCGTGCAGATAAAGACCATTCTCGCCAAGGGATTCGCCGTGGTCGGAAAAGTAGACGACGGACGCCGCCATCTTGTCCGCACGCTGCTTCATCTTGTCGATCACCGCCGACACGATGTGATCCGTATAAAGGATGGTGTTGTCGTAGGCGTTGCGGATTTCTTCCGGCGAGCAGCTTCCAAAATCGTTGGCGCGGCAATCCGGCTGGAAGCGACGGTATTCTTCCGGGTAGCGAGCGTAATATGCCGGGCCGTGGCTGCCGAGCTGGTGCAGCACAAGCACGCTATCGCCTTTCACCTGGTCCAGCCACGCATCCATCTTGTCGAGCAAGATCGCATCCAGGCATTCGCCATCCTTGCAGAAACGGGGATCGGCGGTATCGGGAAGGAACTGATACGGTACCCGGTCGGTGACATGGTAGCTGCCGGTATCATTGTCGAGCCAGGATACGGATACGTTGGCATGGCCGAGGACGTCGAGAACGTTCTCCGTCTCGAGTGCCTTGCGATGCGTATAGGCCGTTCTCGGATAGACCGAGAACAGACATGGGATCGAGATGGCCGTCGCAGTTCCGCAGCTGCTGGTGTTGGGGAAATAAACGACGTTCTGCTTGGCCAGCTCCGGATTGGTGTCGCGCTCATAGCCACCAAGCGAGAAGTCCTGCGCGCGCGCCGTTTCGCCTGCGACGACAATCAGCACGCGCGGCTTCGTCGTGCCGGCGGTGTTGATGCGATGGGCGTCCGTGCCCAGCGGCTGTGCGACGATGTTTGCATCCTGGCCGGAGGAGATCGCGAAGCGAAGAGCACTGGTGATCGGAACGAAGGGATTGAGCGTGTCGAGCAGATCCTTGTGGGCGCGCCCGACGCCGGCGAAGGTGCGATAGTCGCCAATCCCAATCGCTGCAAAGACCGCAGCGCATGCCAGGATGACCGCCGTGTTGTGCGCGAGCTTCTTTAGAATCGGCTGGTGACGAATACGAACCCAGAGGATCAGCAGCGACGGAATGATGCCCGTCAGCAGTATGTGCATGGCAAAACGAGGCGTAACCAGGTGCCCGGCTTCGGCGCCGGTCGACACCGCCGCATTGCGGATCATCTCCTTGTCGACGATCACACCGAAGGAATCGGTGAACCAGGAAGCGGCCGATGCCGCGATCACGAAGAAGATCAGGAAGGGCTTGGTGATGTATTTCGCGGAAAAGAAGGTGACAACACCCATGCTCGCCGCAGCGATGCCGATCACGAAGATCGTGAAACCGAAACGATCCGCGGCAAAATATCCAAATGCCTTCGACCAGAAGGTGCGGTTTGTGACGATCAGCAGATAGGCGGTCGTCAGGAGGCAGAGCGTCACGCTTCCGATTTCAGGTCGAAAGAAGCGCGACGCGCCTCGGGATTTACTGTCGTTCAATTCGGTGTCTCCGCAATACATGCTGCGGGACCCCATCGGAAAACGATGGCCAAATCCCGCCTATCGTTGACGGGATGCCTGTCTTTGCTGACACAAGCCTGAAAGCGGGTCTCAGCCCACAGCTATTCGCGCCTCAGCCCTTGATGCCGTAATGCGTTTCCAGGCGGTCCCAGCTGACGTCCATCGCATAGACGGATGAAATGTGCGGGATGGCGACGTGGCCGTAGCGAACGGAAAGCTGGCGCTCGGCGACGTCCTCCCTGACACCAGCGATCTGCTGGCTATAGATCACCGATACCAAGCCTGTGCGATCGGCGCCGCTCTGGCAATGGATAAGGATCGGCTTCGGCGCGGCCTTCATGATCGCAACGAGCTCATCGGCGCGCTCCGGCGTAAGCACGGTTCCAGACGACATTGCAAAGTCGATGTGTTCGACGCCGAGCTGTTGCGCCGTCTCGATCTCCGCATTGTACCACTGAGCGTTCACGTTCTCGCCGCGTAGATTGATGATCGTCTTGATACCGTGGTCGCGAACATGCTTCTCCAGCTGTGCCGGGGACAGTTGCGCGGAGCGGTACAGCTGGTCTCTGACCACGCGATGGAAGTTCCCGCTCAGCTGCAGATAACCGATATAGCCGCCGAACAGCGCGCCGGCGAGAAGCACACCAGCGGCAACCGACCGCAACATCTTTCCACGATTGGCAAAAAAGCTCTTCACTGCAAACCTCAATGATCGAAGTACGCAGGGAGTTTGATCGTTGAGGCTGACGGCCACCTGAAGAGCGGCGCACAGCGAATGTTGGCGCTGAACGCGTTCAGGTGAATTAGTTCGATAATTTTGCCGAAAATGGCGGATGGGGTGGGATTCGAACCCACGGTACGGTTCCCCGCACGACGGTTTTCAAGACCGTTGCCTTAAACCACTCGGCCACCCATCCAGCGCACCAATCTGATGGCCCGGCAGCAAATGCGCGCAGCTTGGGTGTCACCAAATCAGGTTTCGAAGGCTTTAAGCTGCTTCGTCGGCACCGTCAACCAGCCCGGCCGCGTCTTCGCGCCGTGTTCTCGCATAATGACACGGGAGCACGAGCGAAAACGTCGGATGAGCAAAGGAAAAAGACGATCAGTGCGCGGTGGTTTTGCGGTTTGCCAGCAGAAGAATGTAATCATCGGCGGCATCGGCGATCGCCATGGCCACCTCGGCCGCCGCCCAGCCGTTCTTCTGCGCTTCACGGATAATCTGGTGGAGCGCTGGTTCCACGTCGGCGCGGCAATCGAGCAAACGCTGGTCGTGGTTGGTGTCACTGCGAGCTGACTGAAGATTGATCATCTCTGTTACCCCTCATGTCCAAGGCTGTACCATGACATAGATTGCAGGTTGAGCAAGGGATTGCTGATCAAAACCCAAACTTTGCCGACGGATGAGGTTTTTCAACGACACTCGCCTAAAGCGATCAGCCATACAACCCTACCGAAAGCGCCCTCAAAGAGGTGATAAATATGTTCTATAGTTGGCGATATATCATTGAAAATGATGAAACATACTTCGAGATCGCCAAAACAAATCAATAACAGCAATCCCTTAATCAAAGTTATGCTTAGTATTATTTGACACAATCTAGATCATCTAGACACCAGATTTCCGCATTTATATTCAAACATATTTTGACTTTATGTATTTTCCTAAATTCCTCCAAAGGTTTATTTTATCTAAACCATAAAGCGATACCAAAACAACGCTCAAACCAAAATGGATCATCATACTGGCGACCTGCGGGCATCAAGCCGTGCGCCACTCCCAATCACTCCACAATGTGTCGAGTAATTGGATAAAAATCCCCCGCTAGTTGTATTTCACATTTCCGTGATTTCCCACCTCATGACGGACGTATGGGTAAGACGATCGGCCAACCAGAGTACAATTTTCACAAGTGCGTTCTTTGGTGAGCTCAGTGTGCCGAAAAGCTAATGCAAAAAAGGGCCGAGCTTCATAGCCCGGCCCTTTCCATCTCGATCGAGAAATTCTATCGGCGGCTCATCAGGCCAAACAGGTATGCCACGCCGGCGGTCACCGCGATCGCGAGGATCGGCTCTGCACGGACCTTGTCGCGGACGCGTTCGGTCAAAACTGAGGCCTCATCTGCAACGGCGGTCTTTGCACCCTGCCCCAGCGCAACAACGCTTTCGGACAGGCGCGCCAAATCTTCCCGCAATGCGGCGACCTGGGCGGACAGATCATCCGTTGCAATCTCCGCCTTGACGCGCGCTGCTGTGGACTGTGCGGAGGCGGTTTTCATGTCGGCCATTGTTTGCTCCTGTTTCTTCGGGATGCTGCTCAACGAAATAGCGCCGTCAAAGGTTCCGCGAGAGAGCATCTTTTGTCTTCGATCGGCGTCGCGAAACACGGCTGGTATAGCGCAGATGTTTTCGCGCGATAACCCTTCAATTCCTGATGCGTTTGCTCTAAGGAACGTCCAATGCTTTGCCCGCGAACGGGCGAATATAATGCGAGGTTTGCGTTTCGATGTTCGATCTTCTGCGTAGAGCTGCCCGGACCTGGGCGGCCAAGCTCCTGATGCTGCTCCTGGTCGCCTCTTTCGGCATTTGGGGTGTGTCGCACTCCCTGCTGACCGGCAGCACCAGCACGACCGTGGTGACGGTCGGCGACCAGCAGGTCGACGTGAACGAGTTCCGCCTCGCCTATCAGCGCCAAGTCTCCAACCTCAGCCAGCAGTTCGGCATGCGCCTGACGCCCGATCAGGCCCGCGCCTTCGGCGTGGAACAGCAGGTGATTTCGCAGCTGGTGGCCGGCGCGTCGCTCGACCAGCTCGCCGCCGACATGGGGCTCGGGCTCTCCGAGGATCGTCTGGCCCAGCTGATCGGTGACGACCCGGCGTTCAAGGCCGTCAACGGCCAGTTCGACCGCTCGCTGTTTACCTCGCGCCTGCGCAACGCCGGCATCCGCGAGGACGACTATATCAAGGAGCGCAGCAAGGTCGCGGTTCGCAGCCAGATCGTCGATGCGATCTCGAACGGCTTCACGCCGCCAAAGACGCTGGTCGATTCGCTGAAGCTCTACCGCCAGGAAAGCCGCGGGATCGATTACCTGCTGCTGACGAACGCCAATATCGAGCCGATCAAGGCCCCGGCTGACGATGTTCTCGCCAAGTGGTTCGAAGGCGCCAAGGCGCGCTATCGTGCGCCGGAATATCGCAAGTTCACCTATCTGAAACTGCAGCCGGCCGACATCGCCGATGCAGGAACGGTGACCGACGATCAGATCCGCGAAGACTTCGAGAAGCGCAAGGATGCCTATCGTACGCCGGAAAGCCGCACGATCGAGCAGCTGACCTTCCAGAACAAGGACCTCGCCAACGCGGCCGCAAATGCGCTCAAGACCGGCACGACCTTCGACCAGCTGGTGACCGACCAAGGCAAGACCGCCAACGACGTCATGCTCGGCGAATTCACCAAGGACAAGGTCCCCGACCAGTCTGTTGCCGACGCGGCCTTCGCGGTTTCCCGCAACGGCGGCACCTCGCCTGTCGTCGACGGCAGCTTCGGCCCGGTTATCCTGCGCATCACCAACATCAAGCCTGAGAGCGCGAAGAGCTTCGACGAGGTCAAGGAAGACCTGCGCAAGCAGCTCGCCGTCGCCAATGCCTCGCAGCAGATGATCACCGTTCACGATCAGATCGAAGACCTTCGCAGCGCCGGCTCGACGCTCGACCAGATCGCCACGCAGCTGAAGCTCAAGGCCGTGACCATCGACGCAGTCGATGCAACGGGCCTCGACAAGGCCGGCAATGAGGTCAAGGACATTCCCGAGAAGCAGCAGGTGCTGGGCGCGGTGTTCCGTGCAGAAGCTGGTGCTGATATCCCGTCGCTCTCGATCGGTACGGATGGCTATCTGTGGTTTGCTCTCGGCGACGTCACGCCCGAGCGCGACCGTCCGCTTGCCGAGGTTCATGACAAGGCCGTCGCCGACTGGACCGCCGAGCAGCAGAAGAGCGAACTCGCCAAGAAAGCGGATGAGCTGAAGCAGCAGGCCCAGAAGGGCACCTCGCTTGCCGACATCGCCGCACCGCTCGGCATTCAGGTCGAGAGCAAGAGCGGCATTACCCGCGGCATGGACGACGTGGTTCTTGGCACCGGTGGCGTCAATGCCTCCTTCTCTGGCCCGATCGACACGATCGCGACCGCTATCGGCGCCGATCCGACGACGCAGATCCTGATGAAGGTGACGGAAGTGAACACCGAGCCGACCGGCGACGTGCTTGCCAACCAGGACCAGCAGATCAACGCGATCGCCAACGCCGCCGGCGACGACATCCTGGACCAGATGGTCTCCCTGCTGCAGACGCAGTATGGCGTGTCGATCAACCAGCAGCTCGCCGAACAGGCAGCCTCGCGCTAAGGGGAAGATGAACGCATGACCGATCTGAAGCCCCTCCTGGCGAAGGCCGCAAGCCGCGAACCTCTGACACGTGAGGAGGCCCGCGAGGCCTTCGACATCCTGATGTCCGGCCAGGCCACGCCTTCGCAGATCGGCGGCTTTCTGATGGCCCTGCGCGTTCGCGGCGAGACCGTCGACGAGATCGTCGGCGCCGTCACCACCATGCGCTCGAAGATGCTGACGGTGGAAGCGCCAGCCGATGCCATCGACATCGTCGGCACCGGCGGTGACGCCAGCGGCACCTATAACATCTCGACGCTGGCGGCCCTGATCGTCGCCGGCGCCGGTGTGCCGGTCGCCAAGCACGGCAACCGCGCACTCAGCTCCAAATCGGGTGCTGCCGACAGCCTGGCTGCGCTGGGCGTCAAGCTCGACGTGACGCCTGAGGTCATCTCGCGCTGCATTCGCGAGGCCGGCGTCGGCTTCATGTTCGCGCAGCAGCACCACTCGGCCATGCGCCATGTCGGCCCGTCGCGGGTCGAACTCGGCACGCGGACGATCTTCAACGTTCTCGGCCCGCTCTCAAATCCGGCCGGCGTTCGCCGCCAGCTGCTCGGCGTATACTCGCCGCAGCTCGTCATGCCGATCGCCGAAGTCATGCGTGATCTCGGCTCCGAGAGTGTGTGGGTCGTGCACGGAAACGGTCTCGATGAAATCACCACCACGGGCAAGACCAGCGTGGCAGCACTCGAGAACGGCAAGATCAAGAGCTTCGAGCTTTCGCCTAGCGACTTTGGTGTCGATACAGTCGAACTCCAGGCTATCAAGGGCGGCGACGGCGTCGTCAATGCAGCTGCGCTGCGCGATGTGCTGAGCGGCGCGAAGAACGCCTATCGCGATATCGCGCTCGCCAATGCCGCCGCATCGCTCGTGATCGCCGGCAAGGCGGAAACGCTGCATGACGGCATGCGGCTTGCCGCGCAGTCGCTCGACAGCGGCGCCACCGCGGGTGCGCTCGACAAACTTGTCGCCGTATCCAACGACCTCGACTAGGATACAGACATGACCGACATTCTGCAGAAGATCGAACTCTACAAGCGCGAAGAGATTGCAGCGGCGAAGGCCAAGGTCTCGCTCGCCGATCTGAAGGCGATGCAGCAGGACCAGACCGCGCCGCGCGGTTTCCACAAGGCGCTGGTCTCGAAGCGCGATGCGGGCCAGTTCGGTCTTATCGCCGAGATCAAGAAGGCAAGCCCGTCCAAGGGACTGATCCGTCCCGATTTCGATCCGCCGGCGCTGGCAAAGGCTTACGAACTTGGCGGCGCGGCCTGTCTGTCCGTGCTCACGGATACGCCGAGCTTTCAGGGCGCCCCTGAGTTCCTGATGGCGGCGCGGGCGGCCTGCAAGCTGCCGGCCCTGCGCAAGGATTTCATGTTCGAGACCTATCAGGTGCAGGAAGCCCGTGCCTGGGGTGCCGATTGCATTCTGCTGATCATGGCCTCGCTCTCCGACAGCGATGCGGAACGTTTGCAGGACGAGGCCTTCGGGCTCGGCATGGATGTGCTCGTCGAAGTGCACGACGCCGAAGAGATGGAACGGGCGCTGAAGCTCTCGTCGCCGCTGGTCGGAATCAACAACCGCAACCTCAGAACCTTCGAGGTCAGCCTCACGGTCAGCGAAGAGCTCTCGGCCATGGTGCCGGATGACCGGCTGCTGGTCGGCGAAAGCGGCATCTTCACGCATGAGGATTGCAAGCGGCTGCAGGCTTTCGGCATCAATACCTTCCTCGTCGGCGAGAGCCTGATGCGCAAGGACGATGTGACGGCTGCCACGCAGGCGCTGCTGTTCGGCCAGGCCTCACTGGCGGCCGAATAAGATGAGTGGCGAAAAGGCCGGCCTGACCCACATCGACGCGGCCGGCGAGGCGCATATGGTCGATGTCGGCGACAAGGCCGACACCACCCGTATCGCCACCGCCGAAGGCCATGTGAAGATGGCACCGGCGACGCTTCAGCTGATCCTTAAGGGCAACGCCAAGAAGGGCGACGTGATCGGCACGGCGCGGCTCGCCGGCATTATGGCCGCCAAGCAGACCAGCAATCTCATCCCGCTCTGCCATCCCTTGATGCTGACGAAGGTTTCCGTCGACATTACCGAGGACAGCGCCCTGCCCGGCCTGCGCGTCACGGCGACCGCCAAGCTCACCGGCAAGACCGGCGTCGAGATGGAAGCGCTGACGGCTGTTTCGGTCGCTTGCCTGACGATCTACGACATGGCCAAGGCGGCCGACAAGGCGATGGAGATCAGCGGCATCCGGCTGCTTGAGAAATCGGGCGGGAAGTCGGGCGATTTCAGGCATCCGGAGCATGCGAAATGAGCATGCTTCCCGTTGCCGAAGCGCAGGAACGCCTGCTGTCGCGTGCAAAGCCCATTATGGTGCCCGAAACCGTCTCCCTCGCCGAGGCCGAAGGACGCGTTCTCGCGACCGATGTCACCGCGCGCCTGACACAGCCGCCCTTCAATTCATCGGCGATGGACGGCTATGCGCTGCGCGGCGAGGATGCGCTTGAGCCCGGCAGCGAACTACTGATAATCGGGACGTCGTCCGCAGGACACGCCTTTGACGGCACGATCGGCGCCGGCGAGACCGTGCGGATCTTCACCGGCGCGCCGGTTCCCGAAGGCGCCGATAGCGTGTTGCTGCAGGAAGACGCCGAGAAGACCGAAGGCGGCATCCGCACCACCTTCCCGGTGCGGCTGAGCCAGCATGTGCGTCCACGCGGGCAGGACTTTCTCGAGGGTGAGCCGGTGCTGATGGCAGGCACGGTGATCGATTTCTCGCGACTGACCGTTGCCGCCGGCATGAACCACGCGACGCTCGACGTTCGGCGCAAGCCTCTGGTGGCGCTGCTGGCCACCGGCGACGAACTGGTCGCGCCAGGCGAGCAACCCGGCCCCTCACAGATCATCGCGTCCAGCACGTTCGGGATTGCGGCACTGGCGCGTAAGGCAGGCGCCGAGGTGCTCGATCTCGGTATCGTTCCCGACGACAAGGCGGCGATCACGGCTGCAGTCGAGAGAGCACGGCAAGCCAAGGTCGATGTGATCGTCACACTGGGCGGCGCGTCCGTTGGCGACCACGATCTCGTGCAGGCAACGCTGCTTGCCGCGGGCATGGAGCTCGATTTCTGGCGGATCGCGATGCGACCGGGGAAGCCGCTGATGGTGGGCAGTTTCGGCGATACGCATGTGCTCGGGCTGCCGGGCAATCCGGTTTCCAGCCTCGTCTGCGGGCTGTTGTTTCTCGAGCCGCTGATCCGCAAGCTCGCCTCCCTGCCTCCAGTCAAGCGAGCCGCCACGGCGGAAGCCGCCGTCAGCATGAAGGCCAACGACCAGCGACAGGATTATGTCAGGGCGAGAGCGGTGCGTTCGCCAACTGGCGTTTTGCAAGTCGAGCCATTCGGCAAGCAGGATTCGTCGATGATGAAGATCTTCGCGCAAGCCGACTGCCTGATCATACGGCCGCCGCACATGCCCGAGCTTGCGGCCGGAGAAGCGTGCGAGGTCATGCTGATCCGTCCGGAACTGCTGGGCTGAACGCTTGATCGGGCGCCTGCCGACTGATTGCTGTTATTGCGGTGACTTGTGCGGATAGCGTGCGTGTTCCACACTACGCACTCACCCACAGCCGGGAACATGATCATGACCACCCAGCCGGTTCGCGATACGAAGGCCATGCTGAGTGGCATGACGCCGAGCCTTGACGCCGCAGACTATGTGTTTTGCACGACAAAGGACGAGCAACTGGCCATGCAGGCTGCGCCTTCGTCGCTCGGCTGGTTTCGCGAGGCCGAAGGTGTGTCCGCGATACTGGAACTCGGCGACGCTCAGCGGCTGGGATTCGACACCACCCTCCCCATGCGGCGGATCACGCTCAACGTGTTTTCATCGCTTGAAGGTGTCGGGCTGACGGCCGCCGGTGCAACCGCGCTCGCCAATCACAACATCTCCTGCAACATGGTCGCCGCCTTATCATCACGACCACGTCTTCGTGCCAACGGCGGACGCGGAAGAGGCCATGCGGGTGCTGCTGGACCTGCAGGCGGCGGCTGGCTAAAGCTGGAGCGCATGGAACTGGCTAGCGGTCAGAAACTGGCCAAGCTGAAGACACCAGCGCGGACCTCGACCCCATCGCTGCCAAGACCGAAATCCGGAACGGAGTACTCGGCAATGCAGTGCAGCCTCTCCGTTGGTAACGGCACGCGATAGGGATCGCCGATCAGGACGTCGATGCCGGCTGCGTGGCAGGTTTCGAGAAACGCCAGCGCGCGGTTCGCCAGCGTTTCGTCGTAGAAGAGATCGCCGGCGAGAACGATGTCGACCGCAGGCGGTGGACCGCCGAGGAGATCGGCATGGATAAGATCGATCGCGACGCCGTTGGCGGTCGCATTGAGGCGGGCGGCGGCGATGGCGTTTTCGTCGATGTCTGCGGCGACCACGGATGTCGCGCCTGCCTTGGAGGCGACGATCGCGACGAGGCCGGAGCCGGTTCCGAGGTCGAGAATGCGGCGGTCGCGCACGACATGCGGATTCTCGGCGATATAGCGCGCCAGCACAGCTCCGCCGCCCCAGCCATAAGCCCAGTAAGGTGCCGGCGCGTCGGGATCGGTGCCGCCGAGGCGTGACAGCCGGCTTCCAGAGTGCGCGGTGTAGAGCTGGATATGTTCGAGACCCGGCACGGGCAGAAGCTGGAGGTTCCTGACCATGAAGGCGCTAGCGTCGAACGACGATGTGCGCCTCTGCGGCTGGGGATCAGCTTCCGCGGAAACGGATGTCATGCGCTCGGTCTTATCACACATGGCGTCACCCGGTTCGGATCAGCAACCGCGAGATTCATGTTTCGCGATTGCTTGATATGAGAAACGGCGAGGCATGGCTGCCAGGTCGCGTGGTGCCCTGAAAATCAGGATCACCCGAGCGACTGGCGACGCATGCGATCCTCGTCGTCACGCTTTGAGCCTTAGCCCTTCTTCTTGGAGAACTTCGGCTTCGGGCCGTTGCCGTCGAACTTCGGCTTGCCTTCGAACTTTGGCTTGCCCTCGAACTTCGGCTTGCCGGGCTTGCTCCACGGCTTGCTGTCGCGCTCGCCAGATGGGGCGGCATCGCTGCGCGGTCCCTTCTTGAAGCCGCCGTCGCGCGGGCGGTCGTCATAGCTCTTCTTGGCGGCGTAAGGCTTGGCGCCGGACTTGTTGAAATCCGGCTTGCCGTAATCCTGGCGACCGAATTCCGGCGTACCGGGCAGACGGCTGACGCGGATGCCGCGTTCCATCGTCTTGTTGGGGCCGGTCGCCGCGAGGAAGGCGTCGGCGCTGCCAGCCGCGATCTCGACGAATGTCTCTTCCGGCTGCATCTTGATGGCGCCGATGTCGCGCTTGGTGAGGTTGCCGTTGCGGCAGATCATCGGGATCAGCCAGCGCGGCTCGGCATTCTGCTTGCGGCCGACCGACAGCGAGAACCAGACGCTGGGGCCGAAATCGTCGCGCGGGCCGCGTGGGCCGGTGTCGCGCGGGCCATCGGCGTTGTCGCGCGGCTTGCGCGGACCGGCCTGCAGGCTGATCTCCATCAGATCTTCCGGCGCCGACTGCTTGGCGCGGTAGAGGTTGACGAAGGCGTTTGCGAGCTTCTCGGCGCCATGCGCTTCGAGCAGGCGCTTGACGATGTCCTGCTCCTCCTCGCGGGGAGCCTCATCGAAGATCGGATCGGCGAGCAGACGTTCCTCGTCGCGGGCAATGACTTCCTCGGCTGACGGCGGCAGCGCCCAGGTGGCGGCAATGCCGGCGTTGTCTAGCAGGCGTTCAGCCTTGCGGCGGGCGTTGAGCGGCACGATCATGGCGCTGACGCCCTTGCGACCGGCGCGGCCGGTACGGCCCGAGCGGTGCAGCAGGGTTTCCGGATTGGTCGGCAGGTCGGCATGAATGACGAGATCGAGGCCTGGAAGGTCGATGCCGCGGGCGGCGACGTCGGTGGCGATGCAGACGCGGGCGCGACCATCGCGCATAGCCTGCAGCGCGTGGCTGCGCTCGTTCTGCGTCAACTCGCCAGAAAGTGCGACAACGTCGAAATTGCGGTTATGAAAGCGGGCGGTCAGATGGTTGACGGCGGCGCGGGTCGAGCAGAAGACGATGGCGTTGGTCGCCTCGTAGTAGCGCAACACGTTGATGATCGCGTTTTCGCGGTCGCTCGGAGCGACGGCCAGCGCGCGATATTCGATATCAACGTGCTGCTTCTCCTGCGTCGTGGTGGCGATGCGCACGGCGTTCTTCTGGTAGCTCTTGGCGAGCTTGGCAATCGCTGCCGGCACGGTTGCCGAGAACATCAGCGTGCGGCGATCTTCCGGGGAGGCATCGAGAATGAATTCGAGGTCTTCGCGGAAGCCGAGGTCGAGCATCTCGTCGGCTTCGTCGAGAACGACGGCCTTCAGATCGGAGATGTCGAGCGCGCGGCGGCGGATGTGGTCGCAGAGACGGCCGGGCGTACCGACGACGATGTGGGCGCCACGCTCGAGCGCGCGGCGCTCGCTGCGGATATCCATGCCGCCGACGCAGCTGACGATGACGGCGCCGGTCAGCTCATAGAGCCATTCCAGCTCGCGCTTGACCTGCAGCGCAAGCTCGCGGGTCGGCGCGATGACGAGCGCCAGCGGGGTGGCAGCCGGCTCGAAGCGATCGTCGTCGCCAAGCAGGGTCGGCGCCATGGCCAGACCGAAGGCAACCGTCTTGCCGGAGCCGGTCTGCGCCGACACCAGCGCGTCGGATGCGGCAAGCGCCGGATCGAGCATGGATTGCTGAACGGGGGTGAGCTCGGAATAACCGCGCTTCGCCAACGCCTTGCCGATCGCCGGAACGACGCCGCTTATCTCTGTCATTTTGTCTGTCTTTCGGAATAATCGGGCGCACGGTGCGCCGTCCGGAACTTGCCGGTTGAAAAGTTGGGCTGTTCCTACTGCGTCACACGACAAATGTCAAAGCGGATGTCCGCGCCACAGAAAGACATCGATGCTTTCAGCGCGGCCTCTGATCCTGGCTGAGACCGGCCCTTCAATATGCCCTTGATGGTTGGGCGCTGCCCCCGCCCCAGCCGCGCTCATCAAGGCGGCACTCAGCGCAAGCTCGAAACTGCGGCTTGCCGCCACTTCCATGAGGCGGCTTGCGACGTTGACGGTATCGCCGGTCGCGGTGATCTGCTGGCGTGTGCCGGTGCCGAGACGCGAGGCAACGACGGTGCCGCAATGGGCGCCGACCTTGAAGCCGATCTTGCGGCCGGAAAGCCCGGGATCTGCTGAAAGCCAGGCCCTCAGCCGGTTACCAAGCCCGACGGCGCAGGCCGCCGCCCGCAAGGCGTCGTCGTCGGCCGGACGCGGCAGGCCGAAGAGGATCATCGCGCCATCGCCCATGAAGCTGGTGATCGCGCCGCCATGGGCGCGTGCCTCGTCATCGACCAGCTCGAAGAAGCCGCTCAACACCTCTTGCACGCGCGCAGCGCCGATCGCCTCGCTCAATCCGGTGAAGCCCGATAGGTCGACGAACACGGCCGCGGCTTCCTGACGCACCGGGCGCGACAGGAAGGTTGGATCGCGCGCCAACCATTCGCCCAGGCCCGGCGCCTCGATTCGCTGCAGCAGGTCGCTCTGCGCCGCAAAGTGGGTGGCGCGGCGGCGATCGAGCCATAGCTCCATCGCGCCGAATAGCAGCACCGGCGGCAGGGTCGCGGCGATCGGCAAGGCCGCGCTGAACCAATAGCCGTGCGAGAAGGCGACGATGTTGAATGTCAGCCACGCCAGCACCGCGGCCGCGATGGCGCTATAGGCCACGGCGCTGCGGCGCCAGCCGAGCAGGCTGATGATCAGCACCGGCAGCACAACGCCGAGCAGCGCATCGAACGAGCGCACATTGCCGTCGCGCACGATGTTGTCGCCTGCAATCAGCCGGGTGATAGCCGTGGACATGACCTCGACGCCGGGAAGCACCGGATCGAACGGCGTTGGAAAGACGTCGCCGCCGCCGGTTACCGTCGAGCCGATCACGACCACCCTGCCCTCGACCATCTTGGCGTCGATCTTGCCGGCAAGCGCATCGGCGGCGCTGAAGGTGGGGATCGTTCCGCGCGGTCCGTAGAAGGTCAACGGCAGGCGTTGGCCGATATCGGTCGGAAGACGCAGTTCGCCCAGCGCAAGAGCGGCCGGCGTGAACGCCGGATTGACGCCGAGCGCCACCGACGCCACCCGCAGCGGAAACGAGGCATCGACCCGCTGCGCGCCGCGCGAGATCAGCGGAATATAACGCGGCGTCCCACCCTGATCGGTCGACACGTTGACGACGCCGATCGCGGCGGAATCGGCGAAACGGGCGATCGGCAGCATCATCCGATCTGCCACCGGAATGGTGGCGAGCGGATCCTCGGCACTCGAAGTCACCGATTGAAGACTTGACGGAAAGACGCCGGCTGCGGCGATGACTGTTGGTACGCCCTTCAGCGCATCGGCGAGCGCCTGGTCACCGTCCTCGGGTCCGGGATCGACCAGAAGCAGATCAAGCGCGATGACCTTCGGTTTTAGCGCGCCGATGGTTTCCACCAGACGCGCGAGCGTTGCCCTGCTCAGCGGATATCCGTTGGCGCTCGCCGTCTGGTCGTCGATCGCGACGATGGTGACGACCGAAGGCGCGCTGCTTGGTCCAATGAGATGGCTCCTGAGGTCCGCCAACGATGCTTCCATGCGGTCGAGAAAGCCGGCATTGCCCTGCATGTGGAGATAGCCGAGCGCACCGCCCCAAAGGGCAGCCGCGATCAGCGATATGGTGATCATAAGCCGTCTGGCCTGCATGGGCGACTACTGGCCCAATCGCGCAAGAAGCGCATCAGCGCGTGCCTGCGGCCAGCGCCGGACTGTGAGCGCGCCACTGGTGCGCGACACGTCCACGCCCTCGCCCGGCGCCAGCACGACCCTCGGCCCCGCCGATGGCCTGCCGACGGCCACACGCCCACGCACGACGAAGACCGATGTCGTGCCGTTCTTGACGTCGACGGCCCAACGCGTGCCGCGCACGGCGGCGATCGCCTGCGGTGTGACTACCTGGAAGCCGCCACTGCGCCTGGCGCTGTCGACATCGACAAGCACGGCCTTGTTGCGCAGCGACACCGAATCGGGACGACCATCGCCGTTGCTGTCGACAAGCTGGAACCGCGCACCACCTTCGGCGGTGACGGTCACGCCATCGGCGCAGCGCATGATCTGGCGCGACGTGCCGGCGACGCGTTCAAGCGTGCAGCCGGCGGACTGCGCCGATGCCAAGCCAGCCCAGAGCCCTGCCCAAAGCAAAGTCGTCGCGGCGATGGCGGTGATCAGACAAGGACGACCGTACGATACTGTCTCCATGATATCCCCCTGTAGCAATTTCCGCCCCACGACCGAATAGCGCACTCTAACCCCGCCTCGCCCGGCACCGCAATGCGCTTGGCGGCAGTTACACAGGCGATGAGACCATCCCGCGTTCCATCAACGCGCCTCCGGCGATGGTCCGATATAGCGGGCACGGGGGCGGATCATAGTTCCACTGGTCACCTGCTCGATGGCATGCGCGAGCCAGCCGGCGGTTCGAGAAAGGGCGAAGATGACAAGCGGCGCGTCGTCAGGAAGGTCGAAGTGCCCGGCCATCGCAGCGAGCGCGAAATCGATATTCGCAGGCTCGCCCAACAGTTCCGCACCAAGAGCGGCAATCTCGGCGTAGCGTGTCGGCATCTCGAACGAACGCATGATCGCCGCCGCGCGCGGATCGCCGTCAGGGTAGAGTTTATGGCCAAAGGCCCGCACCACGCCTTCCGTCGCCAACATCGTCCTGATCGCCTCGCGCGCGCCGATTTCCCGCGACAACTCCATCAGCCGCACCGCGCCCTGCCAGGCACCGCCATGGCGAGGGCCGGTCAGCGTCGAAAGGCCGGATAGCGTGGCTGCGGCCAGTGAAGCGCCCGACGAGGCGGTGACACGCGCCGCGAATGCGGAGACGTTAAGTTCATGTTCGGCGGCAAGCACAAGTGCCCGCCTGATTGGCTCCGCCGCCTCTGGCCGATCCCAGCTCTGCGCAAGGCGCTCGTGCAGCGGCAAGTCGAGCATCTTGCTGGGCGCAAGCGCCGCTGCCACCGTCGCAAGCACTTGCCCTGCTTCCAACTTCAACGCGGCGGGCGCGCGGCCCAAAGCCGGCAGATCCGCCGCCGCTCTCCTCGCCAACAAGACGAAAGCGCCTGATATCCTTGAGGGCTCGCCTGCCAAGAGTTCGATCGACGGGCATGTGGCTGCCGGGCTCTCCCACAACAAGGCCGCGACTTGCTCGAACGTCGCCTGCTCGGACAAGGCGGTCGCCTCGTGACCGCGATAGTAAAGCCGGCCATCCGCGATCATCGAAATCGCGGTCGGCAGCACCGGCTCGCCCCAGTCGATCGTCTCGGCGGCGATGGCCTCCGCCTTTCGCCTGCCGGCATGGCGCTTGGCCAAACGCGCGACGTCCTCGGAGTGATAGAGGCTCCGGCGGCTATCGGCCGCATCAGGCTTCGCGCGGATGCGACCGCGGCTGACATTGGCATAGAGCGTCTGCGGCTTTGTGCCCAGCCGTTCTAACGCTTCCTCGGCTGTCAGCCACGTCATGCGAACCTCTTACATTGATCTTATTCATCAAGATTGACGTCAATCTATCTAGGTCCGATCTTTCTTGGCGTAAAGGAGAAACGCAATGAAGAACGGCTTGGAAGATGTGATTGCAGCGGAAACCCGACTGTCCGATGTGGATGGTGAACGCGGGCGCCTGGTGATACGCGGCGTCTCGCTTGATGACCTCGTTCCCGGCGAGACATATGAGGGTGTCGCAGCATTGCTGCTCGATGGACTGATGGAACGTCCGGTCAGCGCAGCTATACTACGTTCGCTGCTCGGGGCCGCGAGGGTCGAACTCTATTCGCACATAACGCATCTGGACGAAGGACTTTTGGCGCTGCCGCCCGTCGATGCCATGCGCGCGATGATCGCGCGCCTTGGCGATGGGGAGGATCTCGACACGGCTCTGCATCTGATGGCAGCGCCAGCCGTGTTCCTGCCCGCAATCCTCAGGCTGCAGGCCGGCGAGCGGCCAGTGGCGCCGGATGGGTCACTGTCGCAATCGGCGGACATATTGCGCATGTTGACCGACAGGATGCCGAGCGCGGAGCAGACGGCGGCGCTGGACGCCTATCTGGTGACGATCTCGGATCATGGATTGAACGCCTCGACCTTCGCCTCGCGCGTCGTCGCCTCCACCCAGGCGGGACTGACATCCTCGGTGCTGGCCGCCATCGGCGCTCTGAAAGGACCGCTTCACGGCGGCGCGCCCGGCCCTGTACTCGATATGCTGGATGCAATCGGAACCGAAGCCAACGCCCATGCATGGCTTGCGGCGGCACTTGATCGCGGAGAGCGGCTGATGGGGTTCGGGCACCGGATCTATCGTGTTCGCGATCCGAGAGCCGATGCGCTGAAGAATGCGCTCTCGCCTCTGGTTCGCGCCGGCCAGGTCGATCATGAACGGATGGCGCTCGCAGCGTCAGTCGAGCGCGCCGCTCTTGCCATCCTCAAGGAGCGGAAGCCGGATCGGCCGCTCGACGTCAATGTCGAGTTCTACACGGCGTTGCTTCTCGAATCGCTTGGTTTCGACCGGCAGGCCTTTACCGGCGTCTTCGCAACCGGGCGCACGATCGGCTGGATCGCCCATGCCCGGGAGCAAGCACTCAACGGCCGATTGATCCGGCCCCGCTCGATCTATACTGGCCCTCTACCAAAGGTCGCATAATCCGAAAAACTCAACACTAATAGAGATTTAGCGAATATTTACTCAAATCCCATAGATTTGCCCGGCGTGCATTTTGGCACGCTTGGCATATCGGGGTTTGTCCATGGTCGGATTTCTATCAAGCATCGGCTCTTCCAGCAGCGCCGTGCTGGACGCGTTGAACAAGTCGCAGGCAATCATCGAATTCGACCTCACCGGAAAGATTCTGACGGCCAACGAGAATTTCTGCAAGGCGGTCGGCTATGAGCTCAGCGAGATCGTCGGCAAGCATCACCGGATGTTCGTCGATCCGGCCGAAGCGAACTCTAGGGATTATGCGGATTTCTGGGCGCGGCTTGGCGAAGGCAAGTTCGACCAGCGCCAGTATCGACGCATCGCCAAGGGTGGCCGCGAGATCTGGATCGAGGCGACGTACAATCCGATCTATCGCGGCAACAAGCCATACAAGGTGATGAAATTCGCGACCGACATCACCGCCGCCAAGAAGCAGGCGGCCGAAGACAAGGGCAAGCTCGAAGCGCTGTCGCGGGCACAGGCGGTGATCGAGTTCACGCCTGAGGGCAACATCATCACCGCCAACGAGAACTTCTTGGCGACGCTCGGCTATTCCTTGTCCGAGATCGTCGGCAAGCATCACGCGATGTTCTGCGAGGCGGATTACAGCCGCTCCGCCGAATACAAGGCCTTCTGGGCGAAACTGGCAGCCGGCGAGTTCGCGGCCGATCAGTTCAAGCGGATCGCCAAGGGCGGGCGCGAGATCTATATCCAGGCGTCCTACAATCCGATCCTCGATGCGTCGGGCCGCGTCTTCAAGGTCGTGAAGTTCGCGACCGATGTCACCGAACGGATGAAGGTCGTCAACGATCTCGGCGCCGGCCTTGCCCGTCTTTCCGAATGCAATATCCGCCAGACGATCGACGAGCCTTTCGTCGGCGAATTCGAGACCTTGCGCCGGGATTTTAACACTTCGATCGGCGCGTTCCAGGCAACGCTGGTGAAGGTGCTGCAGCAGACCAACGCGCTGAACGGCAACCGCCAGGAAATGCGCGACGCCGCCGAGCAGCTCTCCGCGCGGACACGGGAACAGGCGGTCTCGCTGGAGGAAACGTCTGCGGCGCTTGAAACGGTGACGGCGACGGTCAAGTCCTCGACCGAGAACACGCAGGCGACGCGCAAGCTGGTGCAGAGCGCGCGCGCCTCGGCCTCGACCTCAGCTGCCGTGGTGCGCGAGACGATCACGGCCATGCAGCGGATCGCCTCGGCGTCGAAGGAGATCGGCCAGATCATTGGCGTCATCGACGAGATCGCGTTCCAGACCAACCTGCTCGCGCTGAACGCAGGCGTCGAGGCGGCGCGCGCCGGTGAAGCCGGCAAGGGTTTTGCCGTCGTTGCGCAGGAAGTGCGCGAACTGGCGCAGCGCTCTGCCAAGGCCGCCAAGGAGATCAAGGGGCTGATCGAGAACTCCGGCAAGGAAGTCAACGAAGGCGTTCGCCTCGTCGACGCGACCGGAACGGCGCTCAACGAGATCGAGACTTTCGTCGAATCGATCGACACAAACATGACCGCACTGGCGAGCGCCGCCGCCGAGCAGTCCACCGGCCTCTCGGAGATCAACAATGCCGTCTCGCAGATCGACCGGATGACGCAGCAGAACGCCGGCATGGTGGAGCGCACGACCGGTATTAGCTCGGAGCTGGCATCGGGCGCGGCACTGCTGGCCGAACTGGTCAACCACTTCAAGCTCAACCGGCGCGGCATGATCCGCGATCAGGGAGCGGAAGCAGGTGTTCCTGCGCGGGGACAACGCGCGGCGTGAGGCGTCGGATCGCAGATTTGTGAATGAAAGAGCCGCCGCATCGTTGGATGTCGGCGGCTTCTGTTGTTTTGGGAATATCCCGGGTGGCACGGTGACAAGATCGCTGCAGCTCATTCTTTGTTATCGAGGTCAGCAAGTGCGTCGTCCATGAAGGAGCTGAGATCGAAGTCGGCCTCATCGGCTTGCGCAATCAGTAGTGACTGGCGGCGACACTCCGCGGCGAAGCCGGCCTGACGCCTATCGGGAACCCAAATCCGGATGGGTCGCATCCGGGCGACCCTGAGCGCGTTGCGCATCTTGCGCACTACAGACGTCATCGTCGGCTCCTGTGTTGGTCAAGCTTGGGCTTACTCTAAGATCCCGCGTCAGCTCCGTCCACACCATCCTCATTTCTGTGCTCGTCACAGAAATCCAGTCAGCCCAAGTCCTTGGGCTGAAAAGAGTCTTTTCGCCGCGCAGACGCGCGGCGGCTGGATTCCCGCCACAAGGGCGAGAATAAGGGGAGTTTTTGGCACCCGTCGCTCCACGCATCGGCGCTAGCGCGCGCTGCCTCGACATCCTGATCCGAAAAGCAAAAAGGCCGCTCTCGAAAGCGGCCTTCTCTATCGTCTTGCGACTATATCTTAAACCAACCGGCTCTGCTCGGTCGCCGCTTCGATGAAGCTCTTGAACAGCGGGTGCGGTTCGAGTGGGCGGGACTTCAGTTCGGGGTGGTACTGGACGCCGATAAACCAGGGGTGATCCGGGTATTCGACGGTCTCGGGCAGCACGCCGTCCGGCGACATGCCGGAGAAGACGAGGCCGCAGTTTTCCAGGCGGTCCTTGTAGTCGATGTTGACTTCGTAGCGGTGGCGGTGGCGCTCGGAGATGTCGGTCGAGCCATAGATCTCGGCGATCTTGGTGTCCTTCTTGAGCGCGGCCTTGTAGGCGCCGAGGCGCATGGTGCCGCCGAGATCGCCGGCAGCATTGCGCTTCTGCAGCTCGTTGCCCTTGACCCATTCGGTCATCAGGCCGACCACGGGCTCTTCGGTCTTGCCGAACTCGGTCGACGAGGCCTTCTCGATGCCGGCCAGATGACGGGCCGCTTCAACGACTGCCATCTGCATGCCGAAGCATATGCCGAAATAAGGAACGTTGCGCTCGCGGGCGAACTGGGCGGCAAGGATCTTGCCTTCCGAGCCACGCTCGCCGAAGCCACCGGGCACGAGAATGCCGTGGACCTTCTCAAGATAGGGCGCCGGGTCTTCCTTTTCGAAGACTTCCGATTCGATCCACTCGAGATTGACCTTCACACGGTTGGCAATGCCGCCATGGTGCAGCGCTTCGATCAGCGACTTGTAGGCGTCCTTGAGGCCGGTGTACTTGCCGACGATCGCGATAGTGACCTCGCCCTCAGGCGTGCGGATGCGGTTGCAGACCTCTTCCCAGGAATCAAGGCGCGGCTTCGGCGCCGGCTCGATGCCGAAGGCGGCAAGGACTTCGTTGTCGAGGCCTTCCTTGTGGTAGGCGATCGGTACGTCGTAGATGTTGGCGACGTCAAGCGCCTGGATGACGGCGCTCTCGCGGACGTTGCAGAACAGCGAGAGCTTGCGGCGCTCGGCTTCCGGAATTTCGCGGTCGGCGCGAACGAGCAGAATGTCGGGGTGAATGCCGAGCGCCTGCAGTTCCTTGACGGAGTGCTGTGTGGGCTTCGTCTTCAACTCGCCGGCTGCCGGGATATAGGGCATCAGCGTCAGGTGGACGTAGACGGCCGTGCCGCGCGGCAGGTCGTTGCCGAGCTGGCGGATAGCTTCCATGAAGGGCATCGCTTCGATATCGCCGACGGTGCCGCCGATTTCGCAGATGACGAAGTCGTACTCGTCATTGCCCTCGATCACGAAATCCTTGATCTCGTTGGTGACGTGCGGGATGACCTGCACGGTCGCGCCGAGGTAGTCGCCGCGGCGTTCCTTGTCGATGATGTTCTTGTAGATACGGCCGGTGGTGATGTTGTCGGTCTTGGTGGCCGAGCGGCCGGTGAAGCGCTCGTAGTGGCCAAGATCGAGATCGGTTTCCGCGCCATCGTCGGTGACGAAGACTTCGCCGTGCTGGGTCGGGCTCATGGTGCCCGGATCCACGTTCAAATAGGGGTCGAGTTTGCGCAGCCGCACCCGGTAACCACGGGCCTGCAGCAACGCTCCGAGAGCGGCGGCCGCAATTCCTTTACCGAGAGAGGAAACCACGCCGCCAGTGATGAATACGTATCGCGCCATGGGAGCTACCGCTTACCTTTTCAAAAACGATTCCACCAGCCCTAAAATTCATGTCCTGAATTTTAGGGCTCTAATTTAACAGCATTCTTCCCGCGCTTGCCGCGTGATCGCTGTCGGTGACTTCAAGACAAAAGAAAACCGGCAGACCCTGGGGCCTGCCGGCGGTTTATGCGTCGTTCGGCTTACTGCCCGCTGGGAGCAGTCGCCGGGGCCGGAGCGGCAGGCGTGGTGGCCTGCGGTGCTGCCGGAGCAGTTTCAGTCGCTGCCGGCGCGGTCGCGGCGGGAGCCGGTGCGGTGGCTGCAGGGGCAGCCGGAGCGGTCGCGGCAGGTGCCTGAGCAGCCGGAGCCGCAGGTGCGTCACCGCCGGTCGGAACGCCGTTGCCGGCAGGAGCCGCGGGTGCAGCCGGAGCGGCGGCGCCGTTCTGCTGTTGGCCGCCGAGCGAATCGAGAATGCCGTTGCCCTGCCCGCTCGTTGCCGGAATGCGGTTCAGGATATCCGTCGGACGGCTTTCGTAGCGGTTCAATACGCCGAGGCCGAGCGAGGTGATGAAGAAGAGTGCTGCGAGGATAGCGGTCGTGCGGGTCAGCGCATTGGCCGTGCCGCGTGCCGACATGAAGCCCGAACCGCCGCCGATACCGAGGCCACCGCCTTCGGAGCGCTGGATGAGCACAACGCCGACAAGCGCCAGCACGATCATGAGATGAATGACAATCAATACGGTCTGCATGGGTCCAGTCCTGCCGGCGCGAAGCGGGCATAAAGTAAAATTCTGGCGCTCTTTACATGAGGTGATCCGCTATTCCAAGCCCTTCGGCCCGGAATATACACGCATCTCAAGAGAGCAACGCCTCGTATGCGCCGTAGATGGCGAGGAAATCGGTTGCTTTCAAGCTCGCGCCGCCGATCAGCGCGCCGTCGACATTGGCAACGCCCATCAATTCCCTGGCGTTGCCCGGCTTGACCGAGCCGCCATAGAGGATGCGGAACTTGCGGCCGTTGTCGCCGAAGCGGGCGACGAGCTCGGCGCGCATGAAGGCATGTGCCTTCTCGACGTCTTCGACGGTCGGCGTGACGCCGGTGCCAATCGCCCAGACGGGCTCGTAGGCGATCACGGTGGTTTCGGGCGTGGCGTTCTCCGGCACGGAGGCCGACAGCTGCCGCTTGATGATATCGAGTGCCTGGCCGGCCTGGCGCTCGGCAGCGGTCTCGCCGATGCAAACGATCGCCGTCAGGTCGGCGGCGGCGGCTGCTTCGGCCTTGGCGCGCACAAGATGGTCCGTCTCGGCATGATCTGTGCGGCGCTCGGAATGGCCGACGATGACATAGGTACCGAAGCAATCGGCGATCATTTCAGCCGAGATATCGCCGGTATGCGCGCCTTCGGGATTCTGATGGCAATCCTGCGCGCCGATGGCAAGCGGGCTGTCGGTGCAGAGCGCGGTCGCCACGTAAAGCAGCGTCGCCGGCGGGCAAATCAGCGCTTCCACCTTGTTGGAAAGAGGACCCTGGACACCCGAAGCGATCGCCTTGATCTGATCCAGCGAGGCACGCGTGCCGTTCATTTTCCAGTTTCCCGCCACAAGCGGTCGCACGTCAGGTGTCATGCCGGCCTTCCCCATTTCTCCGTCAGCACGGGCCTTAGCAAAAGCATGCGGCAATGAAAAGGTTTGGGACGCTTACGTAAGGGAAATTGCGGCGTTTTGCGGCGCAAATGCTTAAAATTTGTCAGCCATGTTGCCTAAACTATGGCTAGCCCCCTCAATTCTAGGAGGCCAGGATCCAGTTCAGCGTCTGGCGCCAATCGATCATGCGGATCGGCGTGCCGTGATTGCCCGTCTGGTACAGCGTAAAATGCGTCGGGTAGCGCGATTTGATCAGCGTTTCGAACAGCGCCTGCTGGTCGGCGGCGGCGTAGGTCGGGTCGCGGCTGCCATGGGCGAACCAGAGCGGCAGCTTGGCCTTGTAGAAGGCGCTCTTCATAAAATCGGGATCGGCAACCCCACTCATGATGACCATGCCCTTGAGGCGCTTGACCGTTTCGGCGTCGCGCGTCGCGCCCCAGCAGATCTGGCTGCCCATGGAGGCGCAGGTCAGGATGATCGGGCGGCCCGGCGCCTGGGCGCTGGCGTAGCGGATGAGACCGGCGACAGCGGTCACGCCGTCGCTGTCGAAGGTCTTGACCGAAGGCGCGTAATAGACGCCGCCATTGCCGGCAACGAGGTTCTTCAGCCGGTTGAAGTTGCCGCCGAAGGTGTAATCGTTGACGCCGAGGCGGCGGTCGCCGTCGCGGCCGTGGACGAAGATGACCGTGAAGGCGGCACCGGCGCTCGGCCCTACCCTTGCGACGTCCAGCTTGACGCCATCGAGCGACAGCGTTTCGTTGTTCTGAAGCTTGCGAATGCCGAGCGAGACGTATTTCTGCTGCGTGCGCTTTTCCGGGATCTGGTCGCGGCCGTTGATATCGCGCATCTCGTCGTAATCGATAACGTCGAAAGCGCCGCCATTGCCGGTCTGAAGCGTCGTCTGGCTGGAAAACAGGTCGTCCTTGAAGGGTGGCAAGGTGTCGGCAGCACTAAGATCAGCCGATGCGACCATGAAAAAGGCCGCAATTGCTGTGATAGTTATGCAATGACTTGTGGACATTCGCATGCGCAAGGTTCCCTGAGGCGTCTGGCCGCTTGCCATTCGGCGACCCAGGACGCAAATCATTTCTTAATGAAAGTCCGCCCGATGAGGTGGCGTCGCGTATCGAGATGCTTTCTGGCAGACTCTGCCTGATTCGCAAACGTGACATGAATTGCGGTGATTTTGGGTCGGGCTCAAGCGCAAGCGGCCACCCCACGACAAGATGAAGATCTGAACGGCTCCATGGACGATAGCAACGACCTCTTTTCCGGAATGCCCCTGACCAAGAAGCAGGAGGATGCGCCAAAGCCGGCCGCGGCAGCCCCCGCGCCCGTCGCCGCTTCGGCTGCTCCGAGCGCTGCCGCCAGTGCCGCGCCGCGGCAGGCGCCACCGGCGAGTTCCACGTCCGAGGACTATGGCGCATCGTCGATCCGCGTTCTCGAGGGCCTTGAACCGGTGCGCATGCGTCCCGGCATGTATATCGGCGGCACCGACGAGAAGGCGCTGCACCATCTCTTTGCCGAAGTCATCGACAACTCGATGGACGAAGCGGTCGCCGGCCACGCCAATTTCATCGAAGTGCATCTCGACGCGATGGGTTTCCTCACCGTCAGCGATAACGGCCGTGGCATTCCGGTCGAGAACCACCCGCAGGTTCCCGGCAAGTCGACGCTCGAAGTGATCATGACCAAGCTGCACGCCGGCGGTAAGTTCGACGGCAAGGCCTACGAGACATCGGGCGGTCTGCACGGCGTCGGTGTCTCCGTCGTCAATGCTCTCTCGGACGTTCTCGAAGTCGAGGTCGCGCGCAATCGCAAGCTCTACCGTCAGCGCTTTTCGCGCGGCATCCCGCAGGGTGGGCTTGAAGAACTGGGCGACGTTCACAACCGCCGCGGCACGCGCGTTCGCTTCCATCCCGATCCGCAGATCTTCGGCGATCACGCCAAGTTCGATGCCGGCCGCGTTTTCCGCATGGCGCGCTCCAAGGCCTATCTGTTCGGTGGCGTCGAGATCCGCTGGAGCTGCGACCCAGGTGTCGTGCAGGAAGGCGGCGAGATCCCCGATAAGGCGGTCTTCCACTTCCCCGGCGGCCTGAAGGACTATCTGCAGGCGACGATGGGCAAGGAGTTCACCGTCACGCGCGAGATCTTCGCCGGCAAGACGGAGAAGACCAGCGGCCATGGTTCGCTCGAATGGGCGATCACCTGGTATGGCGGTGATCCGCAGGTTCACTCCTATTGCAACACCATTCCGACACCCGAAGGCGGTACACATGAGGCCGGTCTGCGCATCGCGCTGACCAAGGGCCTGAAGGCCTATGGCGAGCTGACGCAGAACAAGCGCGCCGCGCAGATCACCACCGACGACGTGATGATCTCGGCCGTCGGCATGCTCTCGGTCTTCATTCGCGAACCGGAATTCGTTGGTCAGACAAAGGACAAGCTTGCGACCGTCGAAGCCCAGCGCATCGTCGAAAACGCGCTGCGCGATCCCTTCGACCACTATCTCGCCGACAATCCGAACGAGACGGCCAAGCTGCTCGACTGGGTGATCGAGCGTGCGGAAGAGCGCCTGCGCCGCCGCAAGGAAAAGGAAGTCAACCGCAAGACCGCCGTGCGCAAGCTGCGCCTGCCCGGCAAGCTTGCCGATTGCTCGCAGAACACCGCCCAGGGCGCCGAGCTCTTCATCGTCGAAGGGGACTCGGCCGGTGGCTCCGCCAAGCAGGCGCGCAACCGCGCCAACCAGGCGATCCTGCCTCTGCGCGGCAAGATCCTCAACGTTGCCAGCGCCGGCCGCGAAAAGCTTGGCGCCAACCAGCAGCTCTCCGACCTTGTTCAGGCGCTCGGCTGCGGCACGCGCTCGAAATACCGCGAGGAAGATCTTCGCTACGAACGCATCATCGTCATGACCGATGCCGACGTCGACGGCGCGCATATCGCTTCGCTGCTCATTACCTTCTTCTATCAGGAGATGCCCGAGCTCGTGCGTGGCGGTCACCTGTTCCTTGCCGTCCCGCCGCTCTACAAGATCACGCAGGGCGCGAAGTCGGCCTATGCGCGCGACGACCGTCACCGCGCCGAGCTGATGGAGACGGAATTCAAGGGCAAGGCTAAGGTCGAGATCAGCCGCTTCAAAGGTCTCGGCGAAATGCTGCCGGCGCAGCTCAAGGAAACCACCATGGATCCGAGCAAGCGCACCATGCTGCGCGTGCTGATCGACGAGGTGGATTTCGAGGGCACGCGCACGGCGGTCGACGATCTCATGGGCACGAAGCCGGAAGCCCGCTTCCGCTTCATCCAGGATCGCGCCGCATTCGCGGAAAACCTCGACATCTGATGTCGAGGCTGAAGATCAGGCTCAGTCGAGCCTGATCTCGATCACCGTCTTCACCGAATTGGCGAGGAAGCAGAGCTCGTGCGCCTGGTGATGCATCTGTTCCTCGAGTTCACGGCTCGGAACTTCACCGGTGTAACCGACCTTCGGGCGCAGCTCGACGCGGCTGACCATCATCCGGCCATCGACTTTCTCCATGACGCCCACCGCATCATCGACATAGCTGTCGATGCCGATGCGCTTCTTCGAGGCGATCCAGAGATAGAACAGCATGTGGCAGCTGGAGAGCGCCGCGACATAGGCCTCCTCCGGATCGACATTCTCTTCGACGGCATAGGGCAACGGCACATTGTGCGGCGATGCGGAAGCCGGGACCGTGACGCCTCCATCAAAGCTCCAGTTGTGGCCACGGCTGTAGCGCCCGTCGATAAAGCTGCCCTCGCCCAGCTTCCACGCCACCTGTGCCGAAAACGTCGTCATTCCTCTTCTCCTTCGCAGGTAAGCCTTGCGGTCGTCAATTGCAGATGTTGCGAAAGCGCCTGGCGCGCCAGATCGGCATCTCGCTGGGCGCATGCCTCGATGATCGCCTGATGCTCGCGATAAAGCGTCGGGCGGGCCTCCGAGCCTTTCGGTTGCCGCGCATAGGCCCGACGCGATTCACGGCGGAACGTGTCGATCATTTCGAGCAATCTCGCATTGCCGCAGCGACCGTAGAGCGTGCGGTGAAACGCAAGGTCGAGTTCTTCCAGCTGTTGCGGGTCTTCTTCATCGAGCAGGTCCTCATTCAGCCGCCGTGCCTTGCGCAGATCGCTTTCCGTCAGCGCCTCGATCGACGCCAGCAGCGCGGTCGTCTCCAAAGACAAGCGAACTTCGGCAAGCTCACGCGCCTGCACCTCATCGAGGCCCGACACGGCAAGGCTGCGATCCGGGCGGCGCACCAGAAGACCGGATGCCAGCAACCTGTCGAGCGCCTGCCGAATGGGCTGGCGGCTGACGCCGAAGCGTTCCGCCAGTTGCTCCTGTTTGAGCACCGTGCCGGCGCTGAGATATCCGGCTTCGATATCGCGTCGAAGCGATGTGATAATTCCGTTTGTATCCATGGATCCAAAATAACCGAGACATATGATCGCCGCAAGGTCTCGGAGTGGGATTGGTTCAGTCGATGGGGATCCACGGACGATTCACAGTTGGGGTGGCAGCCAAAATTGAGGGATCACATTTCCGTCAGATCACGGCGGTTCGTTCCAATATCGGTCGAAACCGGCGCGATCTCGACGAAAATCGCCGATCGCGCAGACCGAGCGTGATCCATGACAAGGATGTCGAAGGGTTTCTGTCTTAATGATTGCGTGATGTAAGGTTATGAAGCCTGCGGATCAGGCCGATGGACCGGCGGCGGGGGCGTCATCGGGCTTAAATCGGTGATGGCGCTTGCGTGCAAAGGATGCATGGCCCATATCCTTAGGTGAAATAAGGGGGAAAAGGACGACGTGAGCCTTCCGAACAACAATATGCAGCGCGAGTCGCGGTGGATCGGTCCATCCTCTCCCGCACGTACGCCGCTCATCCCTTCGATCTCCGCGGCGCGATGGCTTCTGATCCTTGTCGTGGCTGCCGGCGTCTATTTCTTCTACGGCTTCGTCGTGCCGGTGCTGGCCGCGCTCGTCATCGGGTTTGCAAGCTGGCCGCTCTATCGCCGGCTGCTTCAAAGGGTTGGCGGCAACACGACGGTCGCGGCGACCATTGCAATCATACTCATCGTCACGTTTCTCATCACTCCGATCGTGCTTGCCGTCACCTACACAACGGGCGAAGTGCGCGAATGGGTCGGCTGGCTGATCCATGTGAACCGCTTTGGCGAACCGACGCCGCAATGGATTTCGGCCTTTCCGTTTGTTGGGCCCTACCTCGATGAGCTCTGGGTCAAGTATATCGGTAGCCCCGGCAGCATGGGCGAACTGATCCAGGCGGTCAGCGGCGCGCATATCGGCAATATCTATCGCGCGGTGCTCGCAGCCGGTGGCGGCGCCTTCCATCTACTGCTGACATTGCTTTTCATGCTGATCGCGCTGTTCTTCGTCTATCGCGACGGCGCGGATTTCTCCCGCCAGATCGATATGCTCGGCGAGCGCATCCTGCCAAACCGCTGGGAGCGGATCTCGCGCGTGGTGCCTGCCACGATCAGCTCGACCGTGATGGGCATGACGCTGATCGCCATCGGCGAAGGCATCGTGCTCGGCGTCGCCTATTGGGTCGCCGGCGTGCCCTCGCCCGTGACGCTTGGCGTCATCACCGGCATCATGGCGCTGATTCCCGGCGGCGCGCCGCTGTCGTTCACGCTGGTGTCGCTGTACCTACTTGCCAGCGGCTCGCCCGTTGCCGGCGTCAGCCTGTTCGTCTGGGGTACCGTCGAACTCTTCATCGTCGATAAGACATTGCGCCCCAAACTGGTGGGCGGCCCGATCAAGCTGCCGTTCCTGCCGACCTTCTTCGGTCTGATCGGCGGCGTGAAGACCATGGGTTTCCTCGGGCTCTTCATCGGCCCGGTACTGATGGCGCTTCTGGTGGCAATCTGGCGCGAATGGATGCATGAGGTTCGCACGGCCGAAAAGCCCGATCTCGGTCCGCAGGTGCTGATTGACGAGCAGGCTCCGCCGCCGCCGAGGGTTGCCGAAGGCTGATCGGGCCAATCGCCGAGGACTGATCGACGGCGTCACCTTTCCTGATTGTAATCCTGCTCCGCATGGATGCCGGAAAGCGGCCTTCATTTGGGTGAAATTGCTGCGTCTAAGGGGAGCGGTTCAATATCGAAAGCGCCCCCATGCAAGCTGTCCTCATCGCTATGACTATCCTCGGCTGCAACGACTCGGTCACGCAGTGCAATTACGTGGCGAAGGTGGGAAAGCACTTTGAGACGGTGGCGATGTGCGATGCCGATTCCGAACGGCAGTTGAAGCATTATTCGAACATCAGCTACCCGACGGTCATCGCCGTCTGCGAGCCGCCGCATCCGCCGCTGCCGCCGGAACCAAAGGTGATCGCCGCAGCGCCAGTACCAGCGCCTGCCGTTATCGAGGAAAAGCCGGAGACCGGGGTTTCCGGCCTAGCATCCAGAATGGCGGCAGAGGTACGCACGCACCTTCCCTCTGGCCATTCGATGAAATCCGCGCTCGCGACGCCTGTGCACTTCGTCTCAGGAAGCTATTCCTGGGTCGTCAGGCGCTTGAGCAATTAATCAGGCGGCAGCGAGCGCCGTCATATAGGCGTAGCCGCGTGCCGATTGTCGCTGCTCGGCGACATGCAGCTTCTCGACCATTTCAAGCAGTTCCTGCACCGCGCCATGCGCGGTGTTACGGCTGCGGAAACTCTGCAGCAGCCGGCCGCAGACATTGGCCAGCATCGTGCCTGATGTGGATTTAGACGCCTCGCGCCACAGCAAGGTGGCTTCGACGAAGATCACGCTGATATCGCGGGCGAGACCTGCCGATTCGTAAAGCGCGCGCACGGCGTGCATGCGGCCGGTCGCCAGAATCGAACGCACCCGTCGCTCGTCGCAGCCGGTCAGATTGACGATGGCGCCGGCGAAGAACTCGATCTTGCCGGAGCAGAGCGTATGCATGAGGAAGGATGGCGTCAGGCGTCCGCTGACGCGCAGATGCTCGACCAGATCGGCAACCTCGCGCGGCGTGATTTCGCCGGCGATGGCGACGATCGCGGTTTCCGTCGCCTCGCGGGCGACGCGCTGCAGCCGACTGGTTCCAATCGCAGCCTGCGCTAGGGGCAGATTGATGAGAGCGTCGCTGACATGCTGCGTCAGGAGTTGACGGGCGTCTGCGGGAAGGTCCGGGCGATCGAGCAGGAGGTTGCGGACTTCGCAGTCGTCGCCCAGCCGTTCGGCAATGCGTTTCAGCGCCTGCGGGGCGATTGCGGCGCCTTCGTTTTCAAGCAGACACAGCACGTCTTCCGCGCCGCCGATTTCGGCAAGCGCGGCGGAAACAGAGCGCGAAATGCTGGAGCGAGCGGCGATCAGCATGCGGGTGACGCCACTGCCGCGTGCGGCGAGATCGACAAGGTCGGCGTCCGACAGAAGCGGCGAGAAGGTGATCGCGTGGCAGGCGATCTCGGCCTGGTCACCAGCCAGAGACAGGACGATGGCACGGGGCGCATCCGGAGACCAGGCAATTGCTTCGGCCATGGCAAGGCGAACCTTCGGCGACGGGTCGTCGAGCAGGAAGGTCATGGCCATTTCGGCGGCCTTGCGCTCTTCCAGACACATTTCAGACTGCAGGTAGGCCCGGCCGAGCGCGCTCGCCGCCCTCGCCCGGTCTCCAACCTTGGCAGTCTCAACCCAACGAAGAAATGCCTCTACGATCACTGCGAACCCCGATCCTCAAGTGCGATTCTCTCGCACCCCAAGTGTTGAGGATGACGGTAGCGGCAAAAAGTTTATGATTGGTTCACCATATACTTTAACCGTTCAGCAGGACTGACGCACGCTTCAGGCCTTGGGTCGGAAGAGTTCGAACACGTCGCTGCTCTCGCTGTAATCCATGTAGCCAAGGCGCGCGACCGGTCTCGCCAGACCCATGTCGATACGGCCATCGCGCAGGATCGCCTCATCGATATGGATACCGACGACCTGGCCGAATATCATGACGTTCTCCGACGGCTCGCCGCTCAGCGACTTCGGCTCGATGATCTCGGTGACCTTGCATTCCAGAACCGCGAAGGCTTCGGCCACATAGGGAGCATCGACGAGTTCACCCTTCTTCGGTGTCAGCCCCGACAATGCGAACTCGTCGACGTCGTAGGCGACGGCGGCCGAGGACACGTTCATCTTGTCGATCAGGTTGCGGCTCACGAAATTGCAGGTGAACTCGCCTGTCTCGCTGGCATTCCGGTAGCTGTCCTTGCGGCCGCTCGATGAAAACATCACGAGCTTCGGACGATCCGACACGGCGTTGAAGAACGAATATGGCGCGAGGTTGAGCGTGCCATCCCTGCCCTTGCTGCCGATCCAGCCGATCGGCCTTGGCGACACGATCGCTTTGAAGGGATCGTGCGCAAGGCCATGCCGGTTCTGATCCGTCGTATAGAACATCAGCCTTCCCCGCCAACCCAGGTGACCGTCTCGGAAAGCTCGGGGCGCGGGCGCTCGACGGGCGGGAACGTCGTCGAGCCCATGTGGATGAAACCGGCGACCTTCTCGCCTTCCTCGACACCCAGCAGCGGATAGGCGCGTTCGTCATAGGCGAACCACTCGGTCAGCCAATTGGCGACCCAGCCATGGGCGTTGGCCGCGAAGATGATGTTGAGGCAGACGGCGCCGGCAGACATCAGCTGTTCCCATTCGGGGACCTTGACGTGCGGGCCGGCCTTGCTGACGACCGCGACGACGACGGGCGCGCGGGTGAAGCGGCTGCGCTCGACCTGGATCATCTCTTCGGAGAGATCGGGCTTCTTTTCCAAAGCAAGCTTCAGAAGCTCCTCGCCGATGCGAGCGCGTTCCTCGCCGCGATAGACGATGAAACGCCAGGGCGCGAGCTTGCCGTGATCCGGCACGCGCGAGGCAAGGCGCAGGATTTCCTCGATCTCGGGCTTTTCGGGACCGGGCTCTGACATCTGGAAGGCGGGGATGGAACGGCGGACGCCGAGGTAGTCGATCAGCTTGATATCGGATCTCATAGGGTAGAAACTCTCATTTTCATCGCGGTATCGGGGATGGGTCTTGAATTTGCCATCCGGTTGGTCTTGAAGTGGCCTCTGTCATTTCAGTTGTCAATTGGTTCGCAAAACACATGCTCGGCATTTTGCCATACGCCCGCTGGAGTGTTGCCGTAGCCCTCCTTGCCTTGATCCCCGCCAATGCCGGCGCGCAGGATGCCTTCAAGGAGTTCAAGCAGCTCGACACCACGACGAAGATGCCCAAGCTGAACGCCTTCATCGCGCCCGGCACGACGCCCCAGGGCGCGAAGCTGCATTCCGTCGCGCTCGAGGCGAAGCTCACGGCATCGGGCGATGCCGTCAAGGACGGGCTCTCTTGGTATGTGTTCAGCCCGGTCGCGGGCAGCGACGGCAAGCTGCCGCTGATCGCCAGCTCCCAGGGCGGTTCGGCCGACTTCCAGCTGGCGCCGGGCGACTATTTCGTCAACGTTTCCTTCGGCCGCGCCGGCGTGACGCGCAAGCTCTCGGTTCCCGAGGACGGTGCGCTTGAAAAGCAGACAATGGTTCTGGAGGCCGGCGGACTGCTGCTCAATGCTGTCTCGGGATCGGACGTGAAAATCCGGCCGGATCAGCTGAGCTTTTCGATCTATTCGGCCGATGTGCGCGATGACGGCGAGCGTGGTCTGGTGATGGCCGACGTGCCGCCGAATACCGTCGTGCGGCTCAACGCCGGCACCTATCACGTCGTTTCCGATTACGGCGAGACCAACGCATCGGTGCGTGCCGACATCCAGGTGGAAGCGGGCAAGCTCACCGAAGCGACGATCCAGCACAAGGCGGCGCAGATCACCTTCAAGCTGGTTTCCGACAAGGGCGGCGAAGCGATCGCCGATACCGCCTGGTCGATCCTGACGGCGGCAGGCGACAGCGTCGGCGAAAGCGTCAGCGCGTTTCCGACTATGGTGCTTGCCGAGGGCGAGTATTCGGCCGTCGCGCGCAACAAGGACAAGATCTACCAGCGCGAATTCAAGGTCGAGGCCGGTAAGAACACCGATGTCGAAGTCCTGATGAAGGACGTGCAGCCGGACCAGGGACCGGCCGCCACGACTTTGCAGCAACTGCCGCCGGAGCAGCAGAACGCGACGGAACAATCCCACGCCGCGCAGCCGCTGCCCTCGTTCGAGCAGTTGCAGAGCGGTGCCGCGGCAGGTGGCGTCGACTCCGACTGACGCATCCTACATCGCCATCAACGCAAAACGCCCGATCATTGCTGACCAGGCGTTTTCGTTTTCAGTCGAAAATCACGAAGGCCTCAGGCGGCCTTCGCCTTCTTTGCAGCGGCTTTGCGCAGCACATCCGGCGGCGTCGCTTCGTGCGTCAGGGCAGCGATCGCGTCGTCGAGCGACATCGAGCTCTGTTCCTGGCTGCCGAGACGGCGGATGTTGACCGTGCGCTCTTCGGCTTCCTTCTTGCCGCAGACGATGATCACGGGCACCTTGGTGACCGAGTGTTCGCGGACCTTGTAGTTGATCTTCTCGTTGCGGAAGTCGGTCTCTACATGGAGGCCTGCCTCGCGCAGCGCTTCGGCCACTTCTTCACCGTAAGCATCGGCTTCCGAGGTGATCGTCGCGACCACGATCTGCAGCGGCGACATCCACAGCGGCAGATGGCCGGCGAAGTTCTCGATCAGGATACCGAGGAAGCGCTCCATCGAGCCGCAGATGGCGCGATGGATCATCACCGGCTGCGTCTTTTCGGAGTTGCTATCGATATAGAAGGCGCCGAAGCGTTCCGGCAGGTTGAAGTCGACCTGCGTAGTGCCGCACTGCCATTCACGGCCGATGGCGTCTTTCAGCGTATACTCGAACTTCGGACCGTAGAACGCGCCCTCGCCCGGCAGAATGCCGGTCTTGATGCGGCCTTCGGACTGCTCCTCGATCGTCTTCAGCACTTCGGTCATGACTGCCTCGGCGCGATCCCAGAGAGCGTCGGAGCCGACGCGCTTTTCAGGACGGGTCGAAAGCTTTACGACGATTTCCTTGAAGCCGAAGTCTTCATAGACCGACAGGATGAGATCGTTGATGCGCAGGCATTCGGCCGCCATCTGCTCTTCCGTGCAGAAGACGTGCGCGTCGTCCTGGGTGAAGCCGCGAACGCGCATCAGGCCGTGCAGCGCGCCTGAGGCCTCGTAGCGGTGCACCGTGCCGAACTCGGCAAGACGGATCGGCAGCTCGCGATAGGACTTCAGGCCATGCTTGAAGATCTGCACGTGACCCGGGCAGTTCATCGGCTTCAGCGCGAAGACGCGGTTGTCGGCTTCCTTGTCTTCAGGGTGCGTGAAGGCATAGGCCGACTTCACCGCGAACATGTTCTCCTGGTACCAGCCCCAGTGACCGGAGGTCTCCCAGAGCGAGGCATCGAGAACCTGCGGGGCGTTGACCTCTTCATAGGTGCCGGCAAGGCGGCGACGCATGTAGGAGGTCAGCGCCTGGAACATCCGCCATCCCTTGCCGTGCCAGAAGACCACGCCGGGGCCCTCTTCCTGGAAATGGAACAAGTCCATTTCGCGGCCAAGCTTGCGGTGGTCGCGCTTTTCGGCTTCCGCCAGCATGTGCAGGTAGTTGTCGAGATCCGCCTGCTCGGCCCAGGCCGTGCCGTAGATACGCGAAAGCATGGCGTTGTTGCTATCGCCACGCCAATAGGCGCCGGCGACCTTCATCAGCTTGAAGGCCGTGCCGATCTGGCCGGTGGAGGCCATGTGCGGACCACGGCAGAGGTCGAACCATTCGCCCTGATTGTAGATTTTCAGATCCTGTCCTTCAGGGATCGCATCGACGAGCTCGACCTTGTAGTTTTCGCCCTTGGCGGCGAAGACTTCCTTGGCCTTTTCGCGCGACCAGATCTGCTTGGTGAAGGCAGCGTTGCGCGAAATGATCTCCTTCATCTTCTTTTCGATTTTTGGCAGATCGTCAGGCGTGAAGGGCTCGTTCTTGGCGAAGTCGTAATAGAAGCCGTTCTCGATCACCGGGCCGATCGTGACCTGCGTGCCGGGCCACAGCTCCTGCACGGCTTCGGCCATGACGTGGGCCGCGTCGTGGCGGATGAGCTCGAGCGCACGGGGATCGGTGCGGGTGATAATCTCGATCGTGCCGTCGACGACGGGATCGGAAAGGTCGCGCACGGTGCCGTCGATCGCAATGGCGACGGCCTTCTTGGCAAGCGACTTGGAAATGGATTCAGCGACATCCTTACCGGTTGCGCCAGCGTCGTAGCTGCGCTCGGAACCATCGGGGAATGTCAGGGAAACGGATTGGGACATTTTAGACTTCTCCTTGTCCAGTCCCGCCAACGAATGCGGGTGGTTGCAATGACGCGTTTCGGATCACGAATACGCCGCCGCCTGATACCGGGATTTGCCGTCGCAGTAAAGGAAAAGAGGCTCTAGCTCAGCATTTCGGCGAGGCCGCGAACGGTGTTCCAGTTGCGCAGAGTGCCGACACCCATACGCTTGGTCGTCAGCGCGGAGAGCAGTTTCCATTCGCTGGGCTTGCCGGCGAAATCGATCCAGAGATCGCCGCCGATCACGGCCAGGCGCTGGTTCGGCCGGGCGTGGGGCTGCAGCCGCTCGATGACGGTGCGGTCGAGCGGCTTTCGCATCACGCGCAGGATCACCTGGCTGCCATCACCATCCGGGAACGGATTGGCGGCCGCGATCTTGCGCCAATCCTCGGCCGTTCGAACGAGGATATCGACCGGTTTTCCGAAGCGCGCGCGGAACGCCTGCTCCAGCCGCGCTTCCATGTCTCCAATCGGTGACGATGGCGCCTCGAAGACGATGTTGCCTGTCGAAACAAGAGTGCGTGGATTGCGATAGCCGAGCGACGTGGCCATGTCGCGCAGATCGGACATGATCACTCTGCGGCCCGGCGCCAGAACGATGCTGTGGAGGAGCGCGACGTAAACGGTCACGTCGGCTTGCGGCCCAACGCGAGATAGCGCCACGGCGTCCACCAATGGAAACGGTCACCCAGCGTTTCCGGTACGCGGTCGAGACCGCTGGTGCCGCCGGGGCCGCAGCGGCCGACGCGAAACAGCGTCATCCATCCGCCGCTCCACAGGCCGTGCCGGGCGATGGCCTCGTAGCCGTACTCGGAACATGTCGGGATGTGGCGGCAGGAATTGCCGATGAAGCCGGATAGGGTCAGTTGGTAGAGCCGGATCAAACCCATGCCGAACAGGCGGTCCGGTGTCTTGAGGAAAGGGCCAGTGTAATTGCGCGAGTGATGAACCGGTTTTCTCTTGGGGGACGCGGCGGCGCCGCCTTCGTCCTCGTCGTCATCGTGGTTCGTCGAGCAGAACTGGCACATGGCGATCCGCTCAGGCTTCCACCGTCTCGGCGCGCTTGGCCTCGACCTGTCCAATCGCATCGACCACGGCGTCGAAGGTGAGCATGGTGGAGGCGTGGCGTGCCTTGTATTCACGGACCGGTCGCAGATAGCGCATATCCTCGAAGCGCCCCGACGGGCCCTCGCCATCTTCCTTCAGCATGGCAAGCATGTCGGCGCGCGCCTGGCGCAACTCCTGCGCCGTCGCGCCGACCACATGGCGGGCCATGATCGAGGACGAGGCCTGGCCGAGCGCGCAGGCCTTGACGTCGTGGGCGAAGGCCGAGACCGTGTCGCCGTCCATCTTCAGCCAGATCCTGACCTTCGAGCCGCAGAGTTTGGAGTGCGCCTGGGCGCTGGCGTCGGGATCGTCGATAGCGCCGATCAGCGGAATATTGCCGGCAAATTCGAGAATTTTACTGTTGTAGATGTCGTCCATCGGGTATTCCGCTCCATATTTCATGCGGATAGGCGGCTGATCGTTTATTGTAGCACAAACAAAAACACACCGTGTCGCGCTGGAAGACTTACATAGCGATGCCGTTTTCCTATATGTATGTCGTTCGAAGGCCATAAAAATGCAATGGCCTCGGGTAAGTTTGAATGGGAAACCGTGCCGGATGGGCCGCAGAATTTCGCCCTGAAAGCCCCGGAGCCTGCCAAAGGTGCACTATTCCCGAGTGGGATTGCCAGTGGCTAGTCCGAAATACGGTCCGCATTGCGGATCAGGAGACAGTTGCAGATGGACGCCATCGTAAAGAACTTTCCGCAGACCACACCAGACGCCAATCGCCCAAGCCAGAAGGAAGCCGAAGATGCGGTGCGCACGCTGCTCCGCTGGGCCGGCGACGACCCTTCGCGCGAAGGGTTGCTGGATACGCCGGCGCGTGTCGCGAAAGCCTATCGCGAGCTTTTCGCCGGCTATGAGATGGATGCCGAAGAGGTGCTTGGCCGGACCTTCGAAGAGGTCGCCGGCTATGACGACATGGTGCTGGTGAAGGACATTCCGTTCTTCTCGCATTGCGAGCACCACATGGTTCCGATCATTGGCAAGGCGCATGTGGCCTACATGCCCGACGGCAAGGTTCTCGGTTTGTCGAAGATCGCGCGCGTCGTTGAAATCTATGGCCGCCGCCTGCAAACGCAGGAAACCATGACCGCCCAGATCGCCCGCTCGATCGACGAAACGCTCGCTCCGCGCGGCGTCGCCGTGATGATCGAAGCCGAACATATGTGCATGGCAATGCGCGGCGTTCAGAAACAGGGCTCGACCACATTGACGACAACCTTCACCGGCACATTTAAAACTGAGCCGGCTGATCAAGCCCGGTTTATTTCCATGGTGCGGAGCCGCTGACCGGCTTCATTTCAGAAAGCCGCGATGATGCCATTTGCCTTCAATGCGCCGTCCGAAGACAAGTCCGAGCTCGAGGATGCCGGTGATTTCACGCCGCGGTTCGATGACCGCGGCCTGATCACCGCGATCGTGACGGACGCCCATGACGGCGAGCTGCTCATGGTGGCGCATATGAACGCCAAGGCATTGGCGCTGACCATCCAGACCGGCCAGGCCCACTATTTCAGCCGCTCGCGCGGCAAGCTCTGGCTGAAGGGCGAAACATCGGGCAACATCCAGACGGTGAAGGAAATCCGCACCGACTGTGATCAGGATGCAATTTGGCTAAAGGTCGAAGTTGCCGGTCACGACGCAACCTGCCACACTGGTCGCCGATCCTGCTTCTATCGGACGGTGAGCCTGGAAGACGGCAAGCCGATGCTCGAGATCGCCGACGACGAGCGCCAGTTCGATCCTCATGAAGTCTACGGAAAAGAGCCGTAACAACGGCCTACCGTCTCTTTTTGGGTCAAGGGCGGCGGCCATATACCAATTCGAAAGGGTGGCGGCGCACTAATATTTGCCTGCGCGTCGTGCCAGGGGGAGGTTTGCCATGGTGAGCTGGAGTTTGATCCGTCAAGGCTCCGAAGCCGTCGGTTCCGACGCTGGCATCGCCTCGCCCTCCGACATCAAGCTCCCCGCCCCCACACCGAAAAAGCCGAAGCTGGCGCTTGCCCTTGGCGGCGGTGCTGCGCGCGGCTGGGCGCATATCGGCGTGCTCAGGGCGCTCGACGAAGCGGGCATCGAGATCGGCATGATTGCCGGCACATCGATCGGCGCGTTGGTCGGCGGTTGCTATCTGGCGGGCAAGCTTGATGAACTCGAGGGTTTCGCCCGGTCGCTGACCATGCGCCGGATCGCCAGCCTGCTTGACCTGACCATCGGCGGCAGCGGCCTGTTTGGCGGCATGCGGCTCACCAAGCGCATGCAGGAACATCTGGAAGGGCTGAACGTCGAGGATCTCGACCGGCCGTTCGTCGCGGTGTCGGCCGAGGTCAATAGCGGCCATGAGGTCTGGATCGCCAACGGCTCGCTGATCACGGCACTGAGGGCGTCCTACGCCCTGCCCGGCATTTTCGAGCCTGTGCGCAGCAATCACCGGACGCTGGTGGATGGCGCGCTGGTCAATCCCGTTCCCGTCTCGGTCTGCCGCGCCTACGAGCAGCCGCTGGTCGTCGCCGTCAATCTCAACTACGACATCTACGGCCGCTCCGCCGTGGTGCGCCACAGCGCCAGCCTGACGCCGTCGGAAGTGCAGAAGCAGGAGCATGCGCCCTATGCCAAGCTCGGCATGACGGGTGTGATGGTGCAGGCGTTCAATATCATCCAGGATCGCATCGCGCGCGCTCGTCTTGCGGGCGATCCGCCGGATATCTCGCTGCAGCCAAGATTGAGCGATATCGGTCTTTCGGAGTTTCATCGCGCCGGTGAAGCGATCGAGCGCGGCTATCAGGAAGCCACGGCGCGGCTTCCCGAGTTGAGGCGCATGCAGGAGTTGTTCGCCGGCTCCAGCTGAGCAAGCCGGCGCGCCTTCATTCAGCCTGCGATATAGGCCTTGATGTCCTCGGCCTCGCGTTCGACCTCGGCGATACGGGTCTTGACCACGTCACCGATCGAGATGATGCCGGCGAGCTTTCCAGCGGTTTCGACCGGCACATGGCGGAAGCGCCGGCTGGTCATCAGCTCCATCAGTTCGTTGACCGTCGTTGCCTCGTTGCAGCGATAGACCTTCGCCGTCATGACCGATGCCACGGAGCTATCAAGACAGGCGGGGCCGGACTTGGCGATGGCGTGAACCACGTCGCGCTCGGTAAAGATCCCGGCGATCTTGTTTTCCATGCCGACGATGACGATGGCGCCGATCTTCTTCTTGCTCAGAATCGCGGCTGCTTCGGAAACGGTCGTGTTCGGACCGGCGGTGACGACGTCCCTGCCCTTGGCATCCAGTATGGCTTTGACTGTATTGGACATTTGAACCTCCTATGTCGAAAGTGAGACACTTCAGCTGATCACAGGCATCCGCGACGGTCTCTCCTCCCAACGCGGATCAGTTCGAATGGTGCACTTCAACGCTCAGGATTGCAATATATCCGCATCCTCTGAAATAGAGGGAAGTTCGGGCGGCGGACGGTCGAAGAGCGAAAACAGCACGAAGCCGAAGAGAAAGCCACCGATATGGGCGTCCCAGGCAATCGGCGCGCCGGTGTCACCGATCAGTGGAATGCCGACCGCGATCAGAATATTGCCGACGAACCAGAAGAGCATGAACATGACGACGGTGCGGCTGCGGAAGGTTTCCACGATCGAGTGCCGCGGATTGAGATGGGCGGGAAGCGCCACGCGGCGCTCCGACGGGAACGCGAAGCGGCAGGCAGCACCCATAAGGGCCGAGACAACGCCGGATGCGCCGATCAGCACGGTCGCCTGCCCCCAATTCAGCACGGCATGGAGCGCGGCCGAGGCGACTGATGCAAGCACCCAGAAGACCGTATAGCGAACCCAGCCGATGCGGCGGGCGACCGGCGCGCCAAAGGCCATCAGCCAGAGCCCGTTGAACAGGATGTGCTCGATATTGCCGTGTAGCAGCGAATAGGTGAGCGGCGTCCAGAACAATTGCGGTCCCTGCTCGGCCAAGGGCGTGATGTAGCGCAGCGGGATGAAGCCGAAATCGAAGAACAGGACGTCGACGCCGCTTTCGGTCAGGAAAATCGCCTGTACGGCATAGATCGCCGCAAGGAGACCGATCGTTGCGACAATGGCGCCTGGAAGATTGAAAATGGGCGTACGCGGCGGCTTGGCGGCGGGCTCGGTCGGCTGGTGCAGCTCGTTCGTATCGTCCATTGCATTCCTCGTTCACTTCGCGTGCACTGGCTTACAGGACGACAGGTCAAAAAAAAAGCCGTCCGGCAATCTACCGAACGGCTTGCTGAGCGTCCCCCGAGAATGACCTCGCGCCCGAGCAATTCATGCTGAACTTCCAATACCGGAAGCAATGAAAAGATACTGGCACGACGGGCCGTCACAGACAATCGAAACCCTTCCTTAACCTTAACTGGCCGGATCTGGCATGAAATCCGCATGGCATAGGGCAAGGTGGCCATGATGGCCGCCGTTTGAACCGAAATGAAACAGATCGGCAGTCCCATGCGCCTCAACACCACCATCCAGATCTTCGACTACTGGAACAAGCTACGCGGCAGCGAGATCGCTCCCCTGCGGACGCAGGTGGAGCCACGCGATATCAGCCAGCTTCTCTCAAGCCTCTTCATGCTCGAAACATCCGAGGCAAGCCGTGTCACCTTCCGTCTTGCCGGTACGCGCATCTGCGATCTCTTCGGCCACGACCTCGGCGGCAGCTGTTTGTCGGAGCTCTGGGCCCACGGTCACGAGGACATCGAAAAGACGGCCGTCGGCGTCATGGAGCACGGGATCCCGGCGCTGTTGAACGCCACCGGATACAGCACCGCCGGCCATCGCGCCGCCTTTGAGATCATTCTGCTGCCGCTGCGCAATACCGAGGGAGAATGCGACAAGCTGCTCGGCGCGATCGCACCGGCCACGACCGCGAGCTGGCTGGAGGTCGTTCCGCTGCAGTTCCTGGCGCTCGACCGCAGCCGTTTGCTGCATGAGCAGCTCGACCCGGCGGAAAGCACGCAAAGCGGCGCGAACGAGCCCCGTGCAGCGACCAGCGGCAGCCGGTCGATCGCCGATACGGTGCGTCGTCTGATGTCCAGCCTGATGGATGAACCCGTGAAACAGGATGCACCATTTCGGCACTACCGCTGAGCGGTAAATCACCCTCGCCTGAACAACCTTCTGTTAATGGATTGCGAGTAAAGCTTGGCGCCAAGCTATTTTTAAAAGAAGCCCTTTGATGCACGCTTTCCAGCAAGCTCAGACGCAAAAAACTGCGCCTCGCCTTGAACAAGGTGCATTCCAGCGCGTGCCCATCAATATGCAGGGCCGCCTGATGCTGGCAAATTACGAGGAATTCGAGTGCCTGGTCATCGATATGTCGCCCGGCGACATGTATGTGACCTGCCAGGGCCGCCCGCGCGTCAACGAACGCGTCGTCGCCTATATCGATCACCTCGGTCGCGTCGAAGGCTATGTCCAGACGATCGACAGCCGCGGCTTCAACATGTCCATCCACGCCACCGAGCGCAAGCGCGAGAAGCTTGCCGCGCAGCTGACGTGGCTTGCCAACAAGCACGAGCTCGGGCTGCCGGAAGATCGCCGTCACGATCGCCTGATGCCGCGCGAGACGCAGACGGAAATCACGCTTGAGGACGGTACGCAGTATATGTGCCGGATCATGGACTTGTCGCTTTCGGGTGCTGCCGTCGACGTCGAGGTTCGCCCGGCGATCGGCACAGCGCTTCGTCTCGGCAACATGCGCGGCCGCGTGGTGCGTCACTTCGTCGAAGGCGTCGCGATCGAGTTCCTGTCGCTGCAGTCGCGCGACACGCTTCGCGAATTTCTCTGATCATCGTCATCCAGGCTTCACAAAGCTGATGGATTGAAGCGCCTCTTCAAGAGGCGCGCCCAATGTCGATTCTTTTTCCCGAGATTGAAGCTTACGACCACGGCCTCCTCGATGTCGGGGACGGCCATCTCATCCATTGGGAAAGCTACGGCAATCCGCATGGACGGCCGGCGCTCTATCTGCATGGCGGGCCGGGCTCCGGCGCATCGCCGTCGGCGGCACGCTATTTAGACCCATCCGTCTATCGGATCATCCTGTTCGACCAGAGAAATTGCGGCCGCAGCCTTCCCAATGCTGCCGACATGGGGACGGATCTTTCCACCAACACGATTTGGCACCTGATCGACGACATCGAGAAACTCCGTAGTCACCTTGGGGTGACGGATTGGGTGCTGTTCGGGACATCCTGGGGCTCAACGCTTGCGCTCGCCTATGCGCAGACCCACCCGACCAGCGTCGCGGCGATGGTGCTTGCCGGCGTGACGACAACGCGGCGATCTGAAATCGAGTGGCTGACAAAGGGAATGGCCGCGCTGTTTCCCGAGGAGTGGGATCGACTCAACGCATCCCTTCCCGGTGACTTGAGAGCCAAGGGCGCCCTTGAGGCTTATCGGGAACTACTCAATGGCCCTGATCTCGACGTGCGGCTGAAGGCGGCGCGGGACTGGCACGATTGGGAGGCAGCGTCCATCCTGCTTGCCAATCCCGACGGCTATCCCCGACGCTGGCGAAATCCGGAGTATTTGCTCACCCGTGCGCGGATCATAACGCACTACTTCAGCCATGCGGCGTGGCTCGAGGAAGGTGCACTGTTGCGGGACGCCGGAAAGCTGGCCTCGATCCCCGGCGTTCTCGTTCAGGGACGGCTCGACCTGGAGGCGCCATTGACCACGGCATGGGAATTGGCGCGCGCGTGGCCGGGAAGCGAGCTCATCATCGTCGAAAACGCCGCTCATGCACCCGATCACGACGGCATGGCGCGCGCAATTATCGCCGCGACCGACAGATTTCGCGAAATTTCTCAAAAATAATTTTCGACGCATCACCTTAAAAAGCGGCTCAAAACGCGCCATTTGCGGGCGAATCCGGCCTTCCGGCGGCCTACAAAGCGCCGATTCCCTCCAAGCCGCATGATGAACGCAATATTACCGAAATGGCGGCGCGACCGCCCGCGTTAATCTTTTGCCTCGAAACGAGCCATCCGATGGCGGCGAGGCTTTTTGAGAAAGATAAAATTTGAAGCAATCTTGGTAAAAATTCCCCTCGAATTTCAGTAAAATTCGATGTTGATTTTAGTCGAATTCGGCGCGCTTTTGAATCAACTAAGCCTTTAATTTTGCTTCTGAATTTTGCGTCGAGTAAAAACACGTCTGGCAATGTCTCCTCACAAACGGGGACATACAAATGACGATAACAAACTTCATCAAGGGCGGCCTCGCCGCTGCTGCGATGCTCATGTCGATGGCAGGCGTCGGACAGGCCGGCTACCAGAGCATGACCGTTCTCGGCAACACCAGCCCGCCGATCGGCGCCTACCAGTTCTGCAAGGAAATTCCTGAGGACTGCAAGAACGCAGCCGGCGACCAGGGCACGATGGTGCTGACCGAAGACAGCTGGAAGACGATCCTGAAGATCAACTACCAGGTCAACTCGGAGATCACGCCGATGACCGACATGGAGATCTACGGCGTCGAGGAACGCTGGGCCTATCCGAAGACCGCAGGCGACTGCGAAGACTACGCGCTTCTGAAGCGCAAGATGCTGATCGAAGCCGGCTTCTCGCCGTCGAACCTCCTGATGACCGTCGTGCTGCAGCCGAATGGCGATGGCCACGCCGTGCTGACCGTTCGCACCGATCGCGGCGACTTCATTCTCGACAACATGCGCAACAAGGTCATGCTCTGGGCCGATACCGAGTACACCTATCTGAAGCGCCAGTCGTCCAGCGATCCGACCCGCTGGGTCAAGCTTCAGGACGGCCGCGCCGTGGCTGTCGGTAGCGTCAAGTAATTCCATCCGCCGGAGCAATCCGGTGGGCAAGCAAGGCGCCTGGTCCCGTCCCCGCATGCACGTCCAGACCGGCGTCTCAAGAGCCGCTCCTGCTGTCCCAGGAGCGGCTCGCTTTTTATGGGCCATCGGCATATGCCTGACGCCCCGCTTAACGATTAATTAACCACACGGGCCCGATCATCACCCCATAGATCAGCGACACCGGCGGCTCACGTTTTTCCTGCGACGGTCAGATATTCGAAAGCCGTCATGCGCCAGGCCATTCAGAGCTCCACAGAGGTCGAGGAATCCCCTCTCCTGTCGACTGGCTTTCTCATCCGCACAACCATTGTGATCGCGCTTCTGGCGGTGCTTACCGTTGCCATCAGCTTTGGCGGCCGATGGTTTGGCGCGCGCGTCTCGCTCGCCGGAAATACCGACAGCACGGCGCCGGTGACGCTGACGATCGGCCAGGACACGCTGCAACTCCAGGAAAACACGATTCGCTTCCCCAGCCAGCGGCATAGCGGCACCACCGAGCGCGCGGATCTCTATCTCGCGTGGCCGCAGATGCACGGCTATTCGAGCGAAATCCGTGATCGCTTCGACGACATCGCCAAGTCCCCGGACCTGATCTTCCTGCAGGTCACGCAGGCGACCATGTCGCGTGACATGTCGGGGCGTTACGAGCCGATCTACTCGCATCTGATCGACCCAACCCCACATCCCTTCGCCAATGGAATGACGCTTCACAAGCTTCGGGCCGATACCGGATATGGCGACGAAGTGCTGCTGACGGCGCCGCGCCAGGGTGGTCCCGATTACGTCGTGCGATGCCTGCTGCCGGCGAGTCCGGAACTCACCACCAGCGGTGATTGCCAGCGTGATATCAAGGTCGGGCGCGATTTAAGTGTGCTCTACCGCTTCTCCAGCCGTCATTTGGCGGAGTGGGAACATATTGATGCCGCTATTGCCCAATTTGTGGAAACGCGCCTAGTGAACCGTTCCGCGACATCTCGGTAGAATGGTCCGAAACGGTGAAACAAACGATTAATCATAAACGGATTGGTAACCCCGAAGAGCTACCTTCATCGAGGTTGATCGTGCGGGCGAAGCGCGGTCCCGATTCTTCTAAACTGCAAGCCAAGCAAAGAGTGAAATAGTGTCAAGGTCAGCTTCTTCCGCTTCCCCGTCCCGCTCCAGCAATTTCCTGATCAAGGCGATCGTTGCGCTGTCCATGGCAGTCGGTTTGCTCGGTCTGGATACGGTCAATGCCGACGCGGAAGCTGCCAATTCGAAGTATGCCGGCATCGTCGTCGACGCCAATACCGGCAATGTCCTCTACAGCGAAAACGCCGATCGCTTGCAGTACCCGGCTTCGCTGACCAAGATGATGACGCTCTATCTGACGTTCGAAGCGCTCGAGCAGGGCCGCATCCGTCTCGATAGCGCTGTTCCCTTTTCCGCTCATGCATCCGGCCAGGCACCGACCAAGCTCGGCGTTCGCCCGGGCGCCACGATTTCGGTAGAGCAGGCAATTCTCGGCCTTGTCACACTTTCCGCCAACGACGCCTCGACCGCGCTTGGCGAACTGCTCGGCGGTTCGGAAGACCGCTTCGCGCAGATCATGACTGCGAAGGCGCATGCGCTCGGCATGACACGCACCACCTACCGCAATGCCAATGGCCTGCCGAACACCGCGCAGATGACCACGGCACGCGACCAAGCCCGTCTCGGCATCGCGCTGCGCCAGCATTTCCCGCAGTATTACGGCTATTTCTCCACGCAGAGCTTCAAGTTCGGCAGCCGCATCATCCGCAGCCACAACCGCCTGGTCGGTTCGGTGCGCGGCGTTGACGGCATCAAGACCGGCTACACCCGCGCTGCCGGCTTCAATCTCGTCAGCTCGGTTCAGGTCGATGGCAAGTCGATCGTCGGCGTTGTTCTCGGTGGCGCCTCTACGCCTGCCCGCGACACCCAGATGCGCAACCTGATTGCGTCGTACCTGCCGAAGGCTTCGACCCGTGGCGGATCCGCGCTGGTAGCCCAGGCGCCAAAGATTTCGTCCGAAACCGTCATTCCGGTGACCGTTGCCAAGCAGGAAGTCGCGGAACTGCCGCCGACGCATCCGCTGCCGGTCAGCCGCACCGAGGTTGCCTCGGCGCAGGTCGCCTATGCCGGCACGTCGTCGTCCAAATCCGACAATCCGCTTCTGCAGGAAATGCCGCAGCCGACGAAGGTGAAGACGCAGCCGATCAAGCAGGCCGCTGCCGCGCCGGTTCCCACGCCGACCACTGCCTACGTTCCGCCGGAACAGGGTGATACCTCGGTCGACAACGTCACGACCGCATCGACCAAACAGGCGCAGCCGGAAGGCTGGGTCGTACAGATCGGCGTCTCGGCCAGCCGCGAAGCAGCAATGGACCTGCTCGACGGCGCCAAGAACAAAGGCGGTAAGGCACTGCGTTCCGCGAAGCCTTTCGCCGTCGCCTATGCCGGCAGCTATCGCGCACGTTTCGGTGGCTTCGACGACCAGAAGCAAGCCGTCAACGCCTGCAACTCGCTGAAGCGTGCCGGCGTGAAGTGCTGGGCCTCCGCCCAGTGATGAAGACGACCGCCGCCTACTCAAGTTCAGGCGGCGGCCCGGAATTCGGCCTTGATCGGTGTTCGCGACAGGGCCGGCCTTCCTAGACCTGATTTGTATTGCGTACGGGGATAATTATGGCGATCAACGAGAATGTTCCGGAATTTCCGGCCGAAGGTCGGTTGACTGGCAAGAACCCGCGCTCGGTTCTGCATCCGCTTCACGAAGCGGCGATGCGTCTTGCCGAGATTGGCATGCCACGGCCGAAGGCGAAAACGGCCAAGACCAAGGACCTGATCAATCTGCTCTTGTCGCATGGCGCACGCGCCTGGCGCTACTCGCAGCCCGAAGCAAGTATCCATCTTCACGTCACCAACCCGGAAGGCCGGGCGCCGGTGACGATGCGGCTCCGCTGAGCCGAAACGAACAGGTTTTTCTCTGAAGTGATACGTAGCGTCAGAGAAGGCCGAGTTCGGAGAGCTCGCGGCGCAGGTCCGCGGGCATCTCGGCGACGCCTTCGCCAAGCGTATCCAGATCGCGCGGGCGATCCTCTTCCGGATAATAACGCCAGCCCTGAAAGGCACGCTTCGGCTGTACCGCCGTTTCGATGACCTCGGGGCCGAGTACCAGATGGCAGCGGCCAATGCCTTCGCCATCGGTAAAGCTCTGAATATCGAGCAGCTTCTGCCGCGCCTGAACTTGGCCCTTGATCACCCAATACAGTGAGCCGCCGTCGAGCAGCTCTTCAACGCGCTTCGGGACCATTCGTGTCGTGTGGACGGAGTGTGGTTCCATGCCGGCAGCGATCGCCCTCAAGGAGCGTTCGGCCACCCATTCGCGCAGGTCGTCGATCGAGTCGGCGCCAACGCAGAGTTTGATAAGATGCAATGCCATGTCGCCGTTCAAATCCTTTTGCGCGGCAGCGTCAAGCGGCTTGAACGCGCCGGCGGCCCATAGCCGCCGGTTTTCCAATCACAGTGTGATACGCCGTCCAGACCGCGATAGCCGGCCTGCCCGATCAGCACTCCACGACGTTGACCGCGAGGCCACCGGTCGAGGTTTCCTTGTACTTCTCGCTCATGTCGTAGCCGGTCTGGCGCATGGTCTCGATGCAGGCGTCGAGCGGAACGAAGTGGCGACCGTCGCCCTTGATCGCGAGCGATGCCGCGGTCACCGCCTTCACGGCGCCAAGCGCATTGCGTTCGATACAGGGAACCTGGACGAGACCGGCGACGGGATCGCAGCTCATGCCGAGATGGTGTTCCAGTGCGATCTCCGCCGCGTTCTCGATCTGCTCAGGCGTGCCGCCCATGACGGCAGCGAGACCGGCAGCCGCCATTGCGGCAGCCGAGCCCACCTCGCCCTGACAGCCGACCTCGGCGCCGGAGATCGAAGCGTTGTGCTTGATGATGCCGCCGACGGCCGCTGCCGTCAGCAGGTAGTCGCGGATACCGTTCTGGTCCCAATCATCGTGGAAGTGCTCGTAGTAGCGGATCGTTGCCGGGATGACACCGGCGGCGCCATTGGTCGGTGCGGTCACCACGCGGCCGCCAGCCGCGTTCTCCTCGTTGACGGCCATGGCGTAGACGCTCAGCCAGTCGTTGGCGAGCAGGGGATTGATACGGTTGCTGCGCCACTCTTCCTGCAGCTTGTCATGGATCGAGCGGGCGCGGCGGCGGACATTGAGGCCACCCGGCATGATGCCGTCGACCTTCAGGCCGCGCTCGATGCAGGAGCGCATCGCTTCCCAGATCCGGTCGAGGCCCTCGTCCAATTCCTCGCGGCTGCGCTGGCTTTCCTCGTTGGCACGCTTCATCTGCGCGATCGAGACGCCTGAGCGCGCCGCCATCTCGAGCATCTGCTTGGCGGTAGAGAAGGGATAAGGCACCTTGACGCCATCCGACGGCATCTTCTTCTTGGCGCGCATGGTTTCCAGTTCGGTGTCGGTGACGACGAAGCCGCCGCCGACGGAATAGTAGATGCGGCGCACGAGCATCCGGCCGTCCTTGTCGAAGGCGGAGAAGGACATGCCGTTGGCATGGCCCGGAAGCGGCTGCTTCTTGTCGAACACCAGATCGGTCTTCGGCTGGAACTGGTAGGCCGGGTGTCCAGGTGGCGTAATGCGGCCGGAGCGCTCGACTTTGTCAATGATGCCGTCCATCTGGTCGGGATCGACGCTGTCAGGCTGCTCGCCCATCAGGCCGAGGATGACGGCCCTGCCCGTCCCGTGGCCGATACCGGTGTGGGCGAGCGAGCCGTGCAGGCTGACCTTGATCGCCGCGACATTGGCACCCGAAGACGGGCGCGGCCATTCATCCGACAGAATCAGATCGAGAAAGCGGTTCGCCGCCGTCATCGGCCCCATCGTGTGGGAACTGGAAGGGCCGACGCCGATCTTGAATACGTCGAAAACAGAAAGGAACATGTGTGCGTCCTGTTGAGATTTTACTGATTCAGGCTACGCCAGCGCAGCCTGCGATCCGTTCGGTTCCCCGACATAGCATTTCACGCGTGCGACATCATCCTATGAAAGGTTCCATGTCCGCCCGTTGTTGCGGTCAGCGCTTCTATCTATAGAGTGGGCGCGTGGAGAGGGACTGAATCAATATAATGATGACGACACCAGATTACATCGCCCTGTGCTTCTTCGCACTCATGTGGTTCGGTTATGCGCGACTGTTGCGCAGCGCAAGTCTCTTCGGCCGCACCAGCCTCACGCATGCGATGATCGAGCGCCGGCGCGAGTGGATCTACAATTCGCTGCGCCGCGACCTGAAGATGATCGATACGCAGATCATGGCCGGCCTGCAGAACGGTACGGCCTTTTTCGCCTCGACTTCGATCTTCGCCGTCGGCAGCTGCTTCGCGCTGCTCGGCGCGACGGAAAAGGTCGATGCGGTGTTCGCCGATCTGCCGCTGGTGCTGCACAGCGGCCACGCGGTGTTCGAGATGAAGGTCGGCGGTCTGGCGGCTCTGTTCGGCTATGCCTTCTTCAAGTTTGGCTGGTCCTATCGCCTGTTCAACTACTGCACCATCCTGTTTGGCGGCATCCCGATGATGCGTGACACAGAAAACGATGTTCTGGCCGCGGAACGGGCGGCCGAGCGCGTTATCCGCATGAACATCATCGCCGGTGGTCATTTTAACGAGGGCTTACGGGCAATCTTTTTGTCGATCGGCTATCTTGGCTGGTTCATCAACCCTTATGTCTTCATGCTGACGACCGCCATCGTCATCGTGGTTTTGACGCGGCGGCAGTTCTTCTCCGAGGCGCGGCTGGCGATCATGGATCGCGAGCCGTCATCAAGTCTCCACCTTTCTCCTATTCCCCGCAGCAATCCGTCGGCCGACGGAAGCGACTCACCTGGGGGAATGTGAATGACTGTTCCGGCGACGGAGACCACAGCGACGCCTAAGCCGCCGCGCATCGGCTTGCTCGACACGCTGCGTGGCGCGGCGCTGATCGCGATGGCGACCTATCATTTCACCTGGGACATGGAGTTCGTCGGCTACCTCACGCCGGGAACGGCCGAGACCGGCTGGCTGAAACTCTACGCCCGCGCCATCGCCTCGACGTTCCTGTTCATCGTCGGCGTCAGCCTGGTACTCGCCAATACGCCGGAGACGCGCTGGACTTCGTTCTGGAAGCGGTTCGGGATGATCGCCGCCGCGTCGGCGGCCATCTCCGTGGCGACCTATTTCTTCATGCCGGGAGAATGGATCTTCTTCGGGATCCTGCACTGCATCGCCGTGTTGAGCGTCGTCGGCGTGCTACTGTTGCGGCTGCCCCTGCCCGCGATCGTCGCCGTCACCATCGTCGCGGTCGCCGGCTGGGTAGCCGATACATGGGTGTCGCCGGGTCTCCTGCGCTCGCCATTCTTCGATCCGCGCTACCTCGCCTGGATCGGCTTCGCCGAGATGCCGCAGCGCTCCAACGATTACGTTCCGCTGTTTCCGTGGATGGTGCCGTTTTTGCTTGGGCTGACGAGTGCTGCCATCGCCTTGCGCACCAAGCTGCCGGAAAAGCTCGCCGCTCTCGGAACAGGATCAAGCCTGCTCGCCAGGCTGGGCAGGCACAGCCTCGCCTTCTACCTCATCCACCAGCCGGTACTGATCTCGATTGCGTTCGCGCTCGCTTACATCGTGCCGCCGGCCAAGCCTGATCCCGTGCAAACCTACCTGCAGCAATGCAACACGTCCTGCAGCTTGCAGGAAGGCGAAGCGCTGTGCCGCAGCTTCTGCCAGTGCACCCTCGATAAACTTCAGGAACAGAAGCTCTTCACGCCGTTTCAATCCGGCGAGGTCAAAGCTGATGATGGTCGCATCCTCAGCCTTGCCAGCGAATGCAGCGCCGCGCCCCAATAAGGGGCGCGTTGGCTGATCAGGTGCCGACGCCGATCTCGGCGAGGCGGCCGAGGCAAGATTCTTCGATATTGTCGAGTTCGGCCAGCGTGTCGTCGATATCCTTGCGCTTCTGGCGCAGGTCTTCGCGCTTCTCGTCAACGCGCTTCATCAGCAGCTTCAGCTGTCCGAGCTCGCCCGGCGGCTCCTTGTAGACCTGAATGATTTCGCGAATTTCGGCGATGGTGAAGCCGATGCGGCGACCGCGCAGGATCTCCTGGATCAGGCGCCGGTCGGTCGGGCGAAACAGCCGCGTGCGGCCACGACGCTCCGGGTGAATGAGGCCTTCATCTTCGTAAAAGCGAAGTGTGCGCGTCGAAACTCCGAATTCGCGCGTCAACTCCGTGATGCTGTAATATTTGCTAACCGGCATGGATCCCTCGATATTCAGGAACCCATAATATTGACTTTTACGTAATAGTCAATTTGTGCAACCCGGTTGCGAGTTACCTATATGCCAAACCACCAGGTGGCGATCCCCAGAAAAGCGAAGAAGCCGGTGCAGTCGGTGACCGTGGTCACGAAAACCGACGAGGCGATGGCGGGATCGGCTCCGACCTTATCGAGCAACAACGGCAAAAGAATGCCGGCGACGGCGGCTGCGAAGAGATTGATGATCATCGCCGAGCCGATGACGAAGCCGAGCTGATAGTCGTGAAACCAGGTGGCCGCGATGGTGCCCATGATCACCGAGAACATGGCGCCATTGGCCAGACCGACCGCCACTTCCCTTCGAATGACGCGGCCGGCATTGTAGATATCGAGATCGCCGGTCGCGAGCGCGCGCACGGTCACGGTCATCGTCTGCGTACCGGCATTGCCGCCCATGGAGGCGACGATCGGCATCAGCACGGCGAGCGCGATCATCTTCTCGATCGAGCCGTCGAACAGGCCGATGACGCTCGCCGATAGAAGTGCTGTGCCAAGATTGATCACCAGCCACAGGAAACGCGATTTGACCGTCGAGAAGACGTTGTCCGACAGTTCTTCGTCGCCGACACCGCCGAGGCGCTTGATATCCTCGTCGGCTTCTTCGTGAATGACGTCGACCACGTCATCGATGGTGAGCACACCGACCAGCCGATCGTTCTCATCGACGACGGCTGCGGAGAGAAGGTCGTATTGTTCGAAGAGCTGCGCCGCCTCTTCCTGGTCCATCTCGGCCGGGATCGGGTGGTTGGTCTCGCGCATGATCGTTTCGATCTTGTTCTGCCGCTTGGTGCGCAGGATCTTGTCGAGATCGATTGCGCCGAGCAGCTTGAACGTCGGGTCGATGACGAAGATCTGCGAGAAGGAATCCGGCAGATTCTCCTCGTCGCGCATGTAGTCGATCGTCTGGCCGACCGTCCAGAACGGCGGCACGGCGACGAACTCCGTCTGCATGCGGCGACCGGCGGAGCTCTCCGGATAATCGAGCGCCCGGCGCAGGCGAACGCGCTCGGTGAACGGCAGCTGCGCCAGGATCTCGTCGCGGTCTTCCTGATCGAGATCTTCCAGAATGTAGACGGCGTCGTCCGAATCGAGCTCGCCGATCGCGGCTGCGATCTGCTCGTTTGGCATCTGGTCGACGATCTCGCGACGGATCGCCTCGTCGACCTCGGTCAGCGCCGTCATGTCGAACTGGTCGCCGAGCAGGCGAACGAGTGCTAAGCGCTGATCGGGCTGGATCGATTCCAGCAGGTCGCCCAGTTCCGATTCGTGCAGGCGTGCGACGTGCTGTCTGAGGAAGATCGTATCGCGGTCGGCGATGGCAGCGCCTACAAGCGCCAGGAAGTCGCTGCGGACGTTTCCGTTCTCGTCGTAGAGGTCGGCTTCGCTGTCCTCCGGACGCGTGCGGACGAGCTCTTCTGCGTCGTTCGTCATCTTTGCCGCCCTCGCATCTCTTTCGAAGTTTAGAACGCTTCGATACGCCGGAATTCAACCCGTGCTAGCCGAAAGACATGGGAACGTCCAGCGTTAAACCGTTCATACGGATGACAATTCGCCAGTCGGGAGATAGTTTCGGCGCATCTGAAATCAGGAGAGGTTTTCGTGACCGTCCGCGCCATTCTACGCTTCCCTCACCCCGGCCTGAAAACACCCTGCGCTCCGGTGACAGCCTTCGACGACACGCTGCGTACGCTTGTCGCCGATCTCCTCGACACGATGCGCGCGGCGCCTGGTGTCGGCATCACCGCGGCGCATATCGGCGTGTTCGAGCGCGTGACCGTCATCGAGCTTAGCCGCGAGGATGGGGTGCGGGTTTACGTCAATCCCGAGGTTATCAGCGGATCCGAAGAGATCAGCCGCAATACCGAGGGCAGCGTCTCGATGCCCGGGGCGACCGACGAGGTGATCCGGCCGAACGCGATCCGGTTCCGCTATCAGGATGTCGATGGCAACACCCACGAGGAGAATGCCGAAGGCTTTCTCGCCATCTGCATCCAGCACGAGATCGACCAACTCGACGGGATTTTCTGGCTGCAGCGGCTGTCGAAGCTGAAGCGCGACCGCTTGGTGAAGAAGTGGGAGAAGGCTGGCGGCTGAGCCGGCTGGACTACATCTCGATCGGTGCCGGCAGCGGCTTGCGTACAGGCTCAGGGGCGGCGATCTGCGAGGCCAGTTCTTCAGGCGTCACGAGGCCGCCCGAGATCAGAAGCTTCGCGGCGTCTTCCGGCGACATGTCGAGCAGCACGATCTTTTCGCGAGGGACGAAGATCAGGAAGCCCGCCGTCGGCACGGGGGTCGGCGGCAGGAAGACGCTGACCATGTCGTGGCCCATGGCGTTGAACTTCGAGGCAATCTCGCCCTTCGCATCCGTCGCGATAAAGACCATCGCCCAGAGGCCCTGGCTCGGATACTCGATCAGCCCGACCTTCTTGAAGGAGTTGCTACGCTCCTTGAGCACCGTCTCGAAGATCTGCTTGACGCTCTTGTAGATGACGCGCACCAGCGGCACGCGGCGCACGAGGGACTCGCTGAACATCACGATCTGCTGGCCGATCAAGTTCTTGCCGAGAAAGCCTATGACGGTGATGATGATCAGGCCGATCAGCAGGCCTGATCCGGGAACGGCAAAATTCAGGTAGTTGTCGGGATCATAGCGCGCCGGAAGATAGGGTTTTACCCAGCTATCGGCCCAGCGCACCACCGACCATGTCAGCCACAGCGTGATGGCAATCGGCGCGCAGATGATGATGCCCGCCAGAAAGTTGTTTCTGATGCGCGACGCGACCGACAATCGGGGCAGTTTTTCCGTCATCGTATGCCGACGAACTCCGTTGAGTTTAGCTGCGATCGGAAATCAGTGCCCCCGTGCTTTCCGTGCCAAAAACTGCCAGAATTCGCCGCGCCGCACAAGCCTCGGTCGGACGGCCTCACTCGACCGTGACCGACTTGGCGAGGTTGCGCGGCTGATCCACATCGGTGCCCATGAAGACCGCCGTGTGATAGGCGAGAAGCTGGATCGGCAGTGAAAAGATCATCGGCGCGATGATTTCGTCGACATTGGGCAGAACGATCGTCGCCATGGTCGGCAGCTTGGAGTGGGCGGCACCCGCTTCGTCGGTGATGAAGATGATGCGGCCGCCGCGGGCTGCCACTTCCTGCATGTTGGACACGGTCTTCTCGAAGAAGCGGTCGTAGGGCGCGATGACGATGACGGGCATGTTCTCGTCGATCAGCGCGATCGGGCCGTGCTTCAATTCGCCGGCCGCATAGCCTTCGGCGTGGATATAAGAGATTTCCTTGAGCTTCAG
>UBQW01000004.1 GCA_900467745.1 Hyphomicrobiales bacterium | reverse complement strand
TCTGCTAAACGCAACATAAATCTTCTCATCATGAAACTTCGGCCCAGCCGAAAACATCGGGCCGCGCAAGCGGCCTTTTGCTTTTGCTGGTTCGAACATACAGAATGAAACTTCGACGCACCTGATCTATAATGGTGCGTCCCTTACAGGAACAAAACCCAATAGGGTTTTGCTCCGGTAGAAGGCATAACCGCATAGCGGTTACGCCGCCGCGCCATTCGGCAAAGCCGAATGCGCTGGACGCGGGGTGGAGCAGCCCGGTAGCTCGTCAGGCTCATAACCTGAAGGCCGCAGGTTCAAATCCTGCCCCCGCAACCAAAACTTCTTTTCGAGACAAGTCTTAGAACAGATTTAAGGCCCTGTAGGGCAAGTTCGAACTGAGCATCCCTATCAGCTCGTCGTCTTGAGCCGCATGTTTGGTTGATGGAGCCTTCAGTCGTTATTCCTCGTTCCGCCGACAATCATATGCTCATTCGAGAGCATCGAACTAGCTTGGCTCTCGCCACAACACGCTGATTTTGCTCGAATTTAGTGTATCCGTTAGCTGCGTGCTGCCCAGACCAATCCCCGCCGCAATATCAGTCGCATATGTGCATTATCGAACTCTGCGGCGACGTGACCAAGGGCAGAATAGAACACACGGCCGGCGCCAAATCTACGTTTGAACACAACCGGCATACTCACATTGGCGGCTGCCGGATCATGTTCGCCGGTGAAGGTGGTGGTCGCGAGGATTTCGATCGAGGGGTCGTAGTGCAGGTAATATTGTTCGGATCGATACTCGAAATCCGGAATGTCTCGCATCAAAGGGTCTTCCGGGCGGGTTACCGCGACGCGAAAATCGATGATATTGCCGGGATGGGCGACCCAGGTGACGCCGGAGACATAGCGGAACGGCGCGCTTTCCTTGAATGAGGTCGCGAGCGAGCCGTGGTGTCCACCGAGCCCAAGTCCTCCGCGTACGGCTTCCACGAGGGCGTCGGCATGGGCCCTTTCGAGGCTTTCGCCCGTGATCACGGGCACGAGAAGATCGGCTTGAGCAAGCTGCGGCGAACGGAAGATGCCGAGATCGTTGGTGACTTCGGTCTGGAAGCCGTCTTCGGCAAGAAGGCCGGCGACGATGCGAGCGCATTGCTCCGGCTCGTGACCCTTCCAGCCGCCCCAAACGATGATCGCCTTGCGCATGATCTTTCCCTATCTCTGATGTGCTGAACCGCCGGGCTGCGGCGCGCCGGCGGTTCAACACTGTGCAACGATCTCAGCTGCGGATCGTGGCTTTCCCTTCTTCGACTAGCCGCGCCGCCGCTTCGGCGGGCGTCGTGCGCTCAAACGCCAGCTCGTCGGCGATCGGGCGCAGGACGCGCTGGTCGAACTCGGTCGATCCCAAAGGCGCGGGTGCCGGGTAGTCGCCGACCTGATCCTTGAGCAGGTCCACGTATTTCACGGTGTCCTGCTCCGTCGGGTTCAGGTTTGGCAAAATCGCCTCGCGGACCGCCGGCGACAGCGGGACACCGCGTTCGACACCCAGGATCTTGCCGGCCTCCGGGTCGTTGACGAAGAAGCTGATGAACTGCGCGGCGGCTTCGCCGTTCTTCGTCGTCGCGCCGACGCTCCAGATGAGAGCGGGGCGATAGTAGTGGCCTGATGGCCCGCCTTTCTTCTCGCGAGGCAGCATGGTGATGGCGAGCTTGTTCTTCGAGAGGAGCTGGTAGCCCACGAGCTGGTTGGAATAGGCCATGCCCATTGCCGACTTGCCGAGCGCCAGGCAATTGGTGTCGATCGTGTTCTGGTCCAGCGTCTGCACATCGGCGGCAACGGTTCCGCCCTTCTTCCGCAGGTCTTCCCAGAAGCTGTACCACTCCGTGGCGTCCTCGACGTCAAAGCCAAGCGCCGCGTCCTTGTAGAGGCTCTTTCCGCGCTGCCGCAGCCAGGCGTCGAACACGTAGGTGTAGCGCGCGCCGTAGGGGCCGCCCGCGTAATTGGTCTTGCCGAGAGCCTTTGTGAGCTCGACCGCCAGCTTGGCGTATTCATCCCAGGTGAGATCAGGCGTGGGCAACGGGATGCCTGCCGTTTCGAATGCCGTCTGATCGAAGAAGAGCGCGAAGGAATTGAGGCCAAGACCTACGCCGTAAAGCTTTCCGTCGACGGTCGTTAGTTTCAGTATGTCCTTGCCGAAAGCATCGACCTTCAACGTAGAGGGTATGAATTCGTCTAGCGGCAGGCAGGCGCCGCGCTTGGAATAATCCGAGATTGTTCCAGGCTCGAGCTGAAACACATCCGCGATCGAGCGGCCGGCCATCTGTGTCGCAAGCTTGGTCCAGTATCCGTCCCCGCTAAGGGATTCGCCGATAATCGACACGCCTGGCGTCTTGCCTTGATAAAGCCGGGCGACATCGAGCGTGCGCTTCGCCCGATCGTTCGAGCCCCACCACATGGCGCGCAGCTGTGTGTCCGCCGCGAAGGCCGGCATGCCGGCGCCGAGTGCAAGGCCGCTCGCCACGCCGGCGGAGCCCATCAGAAATGAACGTCGATTGATCTGCATGCTGGTTCCTCCGGTTGTCTGCCCGGCGTCCTCCAACGCCTTTCGGGCATGTGGCGGGAAGATTACGCAAAAACGTTCTTTTTGCAATAAAATATCTTTCTGTTGCAAATTTGCGTAAATTGCGTAAGTCTGCGTCTATGAACGAGATTAAAACAAAGCGGCCACGTCAGGCCGATATTGCCGCCGCCGCAGGCGTCTCCGTATCGACCGTGTCGCGTGTGCTGGCGAATGAGCCCGGTATCAGCGAAAGTGTTCGGCAGCACATTCTGCGCGTTGCCGCCGAACACGGCTACCAAACCAAAGGCTCCTCGGAGCCAATGGCGGGCGGTCTTGCTTTGATTGCCAGCGATGGAGCAACTGGGGGGCTGAGCGTCTTTTACGAAACGATCGTGGAAGGCTTGCGGGGGGGGGCGGCGAACGCGGGAATGTCCTTCGAAGTTAGGCTAGTCCGTGAGGATCGCGCCATGCCGGATGTCATTCGCGACCAGATGGAGGCCACTAACGCGGAAGGCCTTTTCCTAGTCGGTATCGACCCCAACCCTGCGCTTCGACAGTGGATCGAGGCGGAGAAGATTCCGGTCGTTCTCGTCAACGGTACTGATCCGAATCTTCGCCTCGACGGCGTCTCTCCAGCCAACTTCTTCGGCGCCCTACAAGCCGGCGAACGGTTGCTTGCGGCGGGACATCGCAATATCCTGCATTTCACCGGTTCTCACCGCCACACCATCCGCGAACGCGTCAGGGGCTTTGATGCGGCGGTCGCATCGGTTGATGGCGCCTCTTGCCGGGTGGTTCCGATGAGTTTCCAAGGCAGTGCCAGCCGGGAAGCCCACGAGTTGATGGCCGCCATCCTGGAGGAGAACGCGGGTTTCACTGCCGCCTTCTGCATGAACGACTTCATCGCGGTCGGTGTTCTTGAAGCCGTCACCGAGGCGGGTCTTCGTGTGCCGGAAGATTTCGCGATCGTCGGCTTCGACGATCTGCCCTGCGCCTTGATGACGAGTCCTCCGCTCTCCACCATGCGCGTTGATCGGGGCGCGCTTGGTCGGGAGGCCATTGGCCTGATGATCGACAGGTTCCATGATCGGTCGGCGCCGGCCCGCCACGTATGCCATGCGGTCGTTCCCGTTGTGGGGGGCACCGCACCAATGCCGAAAACCGATGAGTGATAGAGATGACCTATGATCCGGCCAGCGCCAATCCGTTAGCAGGCAACCCGCTGGAGACGCGCGAGGACATGATCCGCGCGCTCCTCGACCTCTTCGACCCGCTGCTTCCCTATTTTTCGAAGGGTAATGCACGCGTTCGGCTCGATGGTGCCGGCGCCCATTTTGACCGCGCCGCCGCGGACCTGGAAGGGTTTGCCCGTCCTCTCTGGGGTTTGGCGCCGTTTGGAGCGGGAAAAGGTGACTTTGCCCACTGGCAGCGTTTTGCGGAGGGGCTTGCGAACGGCACGGATCCCGAGCACCCGGAATATTGGGGCGCGGTCAACGGTCGCGATCAGCGAATGGTCGAGCTCGCGGCGCTCGGTTTCGCGCTGGCGCTTGTCCCCGACAAGATCTGGGACCCCCTGAGCGCGCCGGCGCGAGCTAATGTCATCGCCTATCTCAAGCATGCGCGGCAGTTCGATTATGCGGATAACAACTGGAAGTTCTTCCGCATCTTCGTCGACATCGCCCTTGATCGCGTCGGCGCCGAGTTCGACCGCAGCCTGACAAGGCAGTACCTCGAGGAGCTTGAGGGCTTCTATATCGGTGACGGCTGGTATCGCGATGGCAATGTGCGCCGCATCGACCACTACATCCCCTTCGCCATGCATTTCTATGGGCTGATCTATTCCAAGCTCGTCAATGACGACTACGCCAAGCGCTACCGCGAGCGCGCTGTTCTGTTTGCCAGGGATTTCCGCAACTGGTTTGCGCCCGATGGCGCGACTATCCCCTTCGGCCGCAGTTTGACCTATCGCTTCGCCTGCGCCGGCTTCTGGTCGGCACTCGCCTTTGCCGATCTGGAGGCGCTTCCCTGGGGCGAGATCAAGCATCTCTGCCTGCAGCACCTGCGCTGGTGGAAGGACAAGCCGATGACCAATCGCGACGGCATCCTGTCGATCGGCTTCGGCTATCCGAACCTGTTGATGTCGGAAAGCTACAACTCGGCGGGATCGCCCTATTGGGCGTTCAAGGCCTTTCTGCCATTGGCGATCGCGGATGACCACCCGTTCTGGACTGCGGAAGAGAAGGCTCCGACTCCGAGCCAAAGCGTCTCGCAGCAGCGCCATCCCGGCATGGTCCTGATGCGGGCAGGTGGCGATGTGGTGGCCCTGTCATCGGGACAAGAAAATCTCCAGATGCGCTTCGGCACGGAGAAATACGCGAAGTTCGCCTATTCGGCGCGCTATGGCTTCAGCGTCGAAGCCGATGAACGGAGCTTCGCCGGCGGTGCGTTCGATTCCGCGCTTGCCTTCAGCGACGATGGACTGCACTACCGCGTGCGTGAGACCAATGTTAAAGCGAAAGTCGCAGGCGACGTGCTCTATTCAAGATGGTCGCCATTCAAGGATGTTTCCGTCGAAACTTGGCTGGTTCCAGCAGCGCCCTGGCACATTCGCGTCCACCGGATCAATTCGCCGCGCCAGCTGCAGACGGCCGAAGGTGGCTTTGCGATTGCCAAGCGCGACTTCGATCTCGATGTGCTTGGGGCAGCGCCGGGGAGTGCTCACGTTATCGGGGAAGCTGACTTCTCCGGCATTCTTGACCTGGGCTCGACGGTGAAGCGAACCGGGCTGGCGCAGAAGGCTCTCCCTAACACCAACGTGATCGTCGCCAAGACACTTATCCCTCAATTGCGCGGCGAAATCCCGGCCGGTGAGACTATTTTCGTCACGGCCGTGCTAGCGCTCGATGACCCGGCCGCGGTTTCCAGCGCATGGATTAGTCCCCCGCTGGCACCGAACATTTCGGCGCTTAAAGCCCGGATTGCCGAGGATAGCGTCACTGTCAGCGCCATCGAAGCGCCGGGGCAAATGTCATGAACCGACCGGGTATTGCACTTGCCATGCACCCGCGTCGAACGGAGCATGTCCTCCCCGATCGCCTTCTTGACCGGCTGGAAAGTTTGGGCCGATTGCTCGACCGGGAACCGCTTCAGACCTTCGCTGACGAAAGAGCCAGGCGAATATTGCCCGACACGGAAATCCTCATAACCGGATGGGGCGCCCCGTATGTCGGCCGCGATGCGCTTTCACTGGCCGGAGGGCTGAAGATTATCGTCCATGCCGCAGGAACAGTTAAGGGGCTCATCGACGAGGAAGTGTTTCGCGCAGGCATTTCCGTTAGCCATGCGGCTGAGGCCAATTCGATCCCGGTAGCCGAGTACACGCTTGCCGCTATCCTTTTCGCCGGCAAGCAGGTCTTCCGCTTCCGCGACACTTACGTCGCGGACCGCAACCGCGATCGTACCCATGCGATGCAGAGGCTTGCGATTGGAAACTACGGCCGCACGGTTGGCATAATCGGCGCGTCGCGCATCGGCCGGCGCGTGATCGAGCTGCTGAAGCCCTTCAGTTTCAAAATTATCCTTTTCGACCCCACATTGTGCGCATCGGAGTGCGCGGCAATCGGTGCTGAGAAAGCTGACCTTGAAACCCTGATGCGCACCGCCGACATCGTCTCGCTGCATGCGCCTTCCCTGCCGTCGACGCGGCACATGATCGATGCTGAAATTCTAGCGCTTATGAAGAATGGTGCCACGCTCATCAATACTGCACGTGGTGTTCTCATCGACGAAACAGCACTTCTGGCGACGCTTTCGACAGGCCGAATCGATGCAATCATAGACGTGACCGACCCTGAGATACCAGGGGCTGCGTCCCTGTTCTACGACCTGCCGAACGTGTTCCTCACACCTCACGTTGCCGGCGCCATCGGTCTAGAGCGGGTGCGACTGGGTGAGATGGCCGTCGACGAGATAGAGCGACACCTTGGTGGTATGCCACTGGCTTACGGGATCACCTGGGCCGACCTTGCTAGAATTGCTTAGGGACGGGGTTCTTTGTTGATAGTCATTCCATTGCACTAAGGAGACGTTCGAAGAGGTCGCGACCGAGTGCAACGTTCTTGCTGGTCCCGATTTCGATCGGCGAGTTCCTTTGTGAGTTGCCTATCGACGCCCATCTCCACGTTGCGCTCCATGAATACGAAGGCTTCATGCGCATAAAAAGGATCGAATCCACGGATCGCGGCAATCGGCTCCTGCATTGGAACCAGAATTGCTCGTGCTGCCTTGCCTGCCGGTGCTGACATCCGGTTCAGAGACCAGTTTCACGCGGATTCACCAAGCCGTCGACAAAAGAGTGCAACGGTGCCAACCGAACGTCCGCCGGGCACGTCGCGTGAGCGACGTATAATTGCGCCCTTGGATCCGCTTCTTCAAAGCGGCGGGATGAGTCGCCAATGCTCACGCCTTGGCGAGATTCTAATTTGCACTTCCCCACGGTAAGAATTGACGGATCGCAGAAGCTCGCCGTCGCTTGACAACCATCGAAGATCAGCTCCGTGAACACACCTACACCAGAGTTCTGCGACCAAATGCACCAGCTGTATCTAGGTCAAGAAAAGTTCACGCAATTCGGCTCTCGGGGAGAACGGTAGCCCGATAATCGATCTCGTCGGCATCGACAAGCCGACCGGGCAGAGCGTGTCCCCTTCCCGCGATTAAAAGGGCAGGACTTCTGCAATGACCATGGGTAGGGTACGGTCGGTGGTGCCGGAGTGCGGATTGCGATGATCTAACGCACTTCGCCAAATAGCAAACTGGTTGGTATCTTTCGGCCGATCGAGACCGCCGTGGTGCACGTCGTGTCGATTTGGCCCTACGGCAGCCAGTCAACTGCTTTCGTCGTATCCGCAGTAATGGAACGTTCGCCAGGAGGGCGCAGGCATATGCCGTTCCGACTTGGGTGTGTCGCGGGCACATTTGGAGCCAATGAGTGCTCGATCTCGATGTCGGTTTTGTTCGTTCATAGAAGCGCTTAGTTTAGCGTCGGGCTGTGCCCCGAGCGTTTGGACGCGTGGCCACCGATCCCAACTCATCCCGACGCAACCTTGCGGCGCGTAGTCTGGATGTCGTTCTCCTCGAACAGGAGCAATCTCTGGCTATGCTAAGTAAGAAATCCCAGGAGTGAGCACGGCGTCCATTTCTTGCGCCGCCCCTGGGCTTTGCGTGCCCGACCGGTCGACACATACGCATGTGTGGTTCATGAAAACCGGAGAAGGCCGTGAGTTGTGACGCGTATCGTAGCTGCACCTTGAAGGGCGAAAGCTATGGATCGCAAGACATCTCCGCCGGCTTGGCTGCTTTGAGAGGCGGATCCATGGGGCTGTTCGGAATTCTGCTGGGACTTGGTTTGCTGATGTGGTTCGCCTATCGCGGCTGGAGCGTTTTGCTTCTGGCGCCTGCGGCTGCCCTCATCGTCGCCGCGGCTTCAGGCCAGCCGCTGTTGCCGCACTGGACCTCAACGTTCATGGGAGGCACGGCGCGGTTTGTCACGCAGTGGTTCCCGATGTTCCTGCTCGGCGGCATCTTCGGCAAGATGATGGATGACAGCGGCTCCATTACCTCGATCGCGCGTTTCCTGACCGAGCGGCTGGGCGTGAAGCGAACCATGCTATCGGTGGTGCTTGCATCCGCGGTCGTCACCTATGGCGGCGTCAGCGTGTTCGTCGCCTTCTTCGTACTCGTACCCATGGCGCGCGAAATGTTCCGCGCGGCCAATATTCCGGCCAGACTGATGCCGGCGGCGATCGGCCTCGGCGCGTTCACCTTCACCATGTCGGCGATGCCCGGCACGCCCTCGACGAACAACGCCATCCCGATGCCCTACTTCGGCACGACGACCTTCGCGGCGCCCGGCCTCGGCATCATCGCCTCGATCATCACCTTCGCCTTCGGGATGTGGTGGCTGGCCCATATCGAGGCCAGGGCACGGGCCGCCAATGAGGGGTATACGGAGGACGAAACGCCTGTCGTCATAAGCGAAAAGGTGCGCGAACAGGCAACGACCTCGGGCGACTTCGACCCGAGCGAACTCACCCATGGCAAGAAGAGCGATCAGGGACCGTCCTTCCTCTTCGCCGTTTTGCCGCTGATCGTCGTCATCGGTGTCAATTTCCTCATGGCGCTGGTGGTATTGCCCCAGATCGATTTCTCCAGCGCCGAAGCAGCACTCGGCATCAATATCACGTCGACGGTTGGTGTCTGGGCCGTGCTGATTGCGCTGGCTGCGGCGATCGTCACGGTGATCGGACTGAATTATGGACGGCTGGGTGCATTGCGCGAAAGCCTCGACGCAGGCGCCAATTCGGCAGTGCTGCCGATCATGACTGTTGCGAGCCTCGTCGGCTTCGGCGCGGTGGTCGCGGCCATGCCGGCTTTCAACGTCGTGCGCGATGCCGTCCTGCAGATGCCGGGCGGCCCGCTCGTATCGCTGGTCGTGGCGATGAACGCGCTGGCGGCGCTGACGGGCACCGCTTCCGGCGGCATGGCCATCGCGCTCAATGCGCTGGGCGCCGAATACATGAAGCTTGCAGCCGAACACGGTATCGATCCCGCGCTGATGCATCGCCTAACGACGATCAGCGCCGGTACGCTCGATGCTTTGCCGCACAACGGCACGGTGCTTCTGCTGTTGCAGATCAGCAAGCAGACGCACTCAGGAAGCTATCTCGACATGGTGATGACCGTGATCGTCGGCGTCATTATCTCGCTTGTCGCGGTCTTCGTGCTTGGGTCGATGTTCGGCTCGTTCTGAAGTGGCCAGATCGTAGTGCCAGCATGAGTTCGATGGAGTGCCTGAAAGACTGGATGTCAATCGTTCCTATTCGACCAACCTTAGGGAGATTCGTGCCATGAAGAAGATGCATCTCTTGATCGTCGCGCCTTTGCTGATGGCAAGTACGCCGGCATTCGCGCATGTTGGCCCCGGTGACCATGGGTCCTTCGTCTCCGGGTTCCTGCATCCTCTCACGGGGCCGGATCATGTTCTCGCCATGGTCGCAGTCGGCCTGGCAGCGGTGATGCTTGGGAGCCGCGCCCGGCTCGCCATCCCCGTCGCTTTCGTCAGTGTCATGATCGTCGGCTTTGTCGCCGCCCTTGCGGGTATGCACCTGCCTTTTGTCGAGCCGGTTATTCTTGCCTCGGCCGTCGTCATCGGACTGTTGGTTGCGGTTGCGCGGCCGGCATCGCCCACGCTAGTCGCGGCCATTGTCGGCTGCTTCGCATTCTTTCACGGGCATGCGCATGGCGCCGAGATGGCAGGTGCGAACGCCTTTTCCTTCGGCGTGGGCTTTGTGCTGGCGACGGCATTCCTGCACGCGGTGGGGATGGGAATCGGCATCGCCGCCGGTCGCCTGACGCGCGGCACGACAGCCCTGCGGATAGCCGGTGGAGCCACCGCGCTTGGCGGCGTGCTGCTGCTGGCGAGCTGAGGCGCATGGGCATTTGAACCGCGAGGGTCGGTGTTCGGCCCAGCCACGGGCGATTGTTTCGGGAGATTTATGTGACGTTTCAACCAACATTGGGCCAACCAATATCGGGCGGCTTGCCGCTTCAGTTGCTGCGGCTGGTCAGTCCAAGCCAGCCGGTCGGCGCGTTCGCCTATTCCCGTGGCCTCGAATGGGCGGTCCACGATCGGACCGTTCGCGACGAGGCGACTGCACGAGACTGGATCTTCAGGCTGATCGAACACAGCTACGCCGTCTGTGATGCGGCGCTGTTCCTGCGCATGATGCATGCGCTCGAAGCTGATGATCGCGCGGCGTTCCTGAAAGCCGATGCTTGGCTGTCTGCCGCGCGAGAAAGCAAGGAAGTGGAGCTGGAGGACAAGCAGATGGGCGCATCGATGCTGACGGTCCTCTGCGATCTCGGCGTCTCCTCCGCCAAGACTTTCAGCGGCAGGAAGCTGACCTACCCGGCGGTCTTTGCCCTCGCGGCCACATATTGGAAGATCGCGCCGGCAGATGCGCTGCGCGGGCTGCTGTGGAGTGCGGTGGAAGGGCAGGTATCGGCTGCCATTCGGCTGGTGCCGCTGGGGCATACCGCCGGCCAGCGCCTTCTTATCGCCGCGGCCGAGATCATCGAGCGTGCCGCGCGCACGGCGGAGACGACTGGTGACGATGAGATCGGCAATGCGGCGCCGGCAATGGCAATGGCAAGCGCATGGCATGAAACGCAATACAGCCGGCTGTTTCGCTCCTAGGCGCTGACTGGGCAAAGAGAGCCGCGCGGATGCAGCCGAATTGATCCAAGGGGATGAGTGCATTGATTTCGTTGTTCCGCGGCCTTCGGTCCATTCTGATACTTGCTGCCGCGGGTGTGCTTTTCGGTGCCTTCCTGATGTTCTGGGAAGCGATCTTGATGCTCGTGGAAACCTTCCGGATGACCCGGCTCAATCCGGATATGTCGGTCATCGTATCGGTCCTGCGTGCGACCGACAAGATCCTCCTGGGCATCGTGTTGATGGTGGTCGGCTGCGGCATCGCGCTTGGCTTTGCCCTCGATATCCCGCCGGAACAGCGATCGAGATTACCGCAGTGGATGATCATCGATACCGTCGCGGAACTGAAGAACCTCTTCTTCCAGATGATCATTCTCTACCTCGTCGTGCACTTTGCGGCCCAGGTAGGTGAAACGCAAACGCCTCCGCAATGGGAGGCACTGGTGTTGCCGGTGTCGGCGCTGCTTCTCGCAGGCGCGATGAAGTTGACCGCCAGTTCGCACCATCTTTCGGAAGAGAAACGACACGACAGAAGCGAGAAGCAGAAGCCAGGCGATCAAGCGTGAAGCGCTTTCAGCGATCGCGGTCGACTTCGAACGGGACGTAACACGCCGAGATAACAGAGGGACAGCAAGGGCCGTCAGGCCGGATTGAGAAAGGTTTTTCGCTAATGGTCAATGGTTGGCATGCCGAGCTCGATTTGTGGTTCGCGAATTCCCACGGGAAGACGCGTCTGATGCGCCGGCGGCATGTCGGGCCGCTGGCTGTGCAGCGCGCTTTTCACCCGGAAGACGATGGGTCGGCGCATGTCTACATCCTGCATCCGCCAGGCGGCGTGGCCGGTGGCGATGTTCTCAACATCACCTGCGGCCTTGCGCCCGAGGCGCGCTGCGTTCTGACGACGCCTGGTGCGACCAAGTTCTACCGCAGCGAAATCGGCACGAGTACGCAGCGCATACGGATCGATGTCGGCGCCGGTGCGGTCTGCGAGAATCTCCCGCAGGAGACGATCCTTTTCGAAGGCGCGGATGCCTCGATCAGCACAAGCGTGACGCTCGGCGAGGATGCAGCCTACGTCGGTTGGGATTTCGTCAGCCTAGGCCGCCCCGCCGCGGGCGAGGGCTTCGCAACCGGACGACTTGCCCAGCGCGTCGAGATTTTTCGCGGCGACAAGCTGATCTGGTTCGAACGAATGGCGTTTTCGCGCGCACCTGACGTTCTGGACGCGCCGGTTTTCTTTGCCGGAAAGCCCATCGTCGGGACGATGGTCTATGCGGGGCCGGCGCTGGAAAACACCGTTCAGCATATCCGCGACGAACTCGGCGAGCAGGCGCGCGGCGTCTTCTCGGCCAGCCAGCTAGAGCGCGTGATCGTCTGCCGCTATCTCGGAAGCCGCATGTCCGAGGGCAAGGCACTTTTTCTGCAAGCGTGGAGCATTCTTCGCGAACGCGGCCTGATGAAGAAGGCCGTCGCTCCCCGCATCTGGGCAACGTGAACAGCAAAACAAGGAGGCAAGCTCATGGAACTGCTACCGCGTGAAAGAGACAAGCTCCTGATCTTTACGGCCGGATTGGTCGCGGAGCGGCGCAAGGCGAAGGGTCTGAAACTGAATTACCCCGAAGTCATAGCCTATATCTCGGCAGCCCTCCTGGAAGGCGCCCGCGAGGGGCGGACGGTGGCGGACCTCATGTCCTACGGCGCGACGCTGCTGACCCGCGAGGAGGTCATGGAGGGCGTGCCAGAGATGATCCACGACATCCAGGTGGAAGCAACCTTTCCCGACGGCACGAAGCTCGTGACCGTCCACAACCCGATTCCCTGAGGAGGCTATCATGATCCCTGGCGAATATTTCATCGAGAGTGGCTCGATCGACATCAATGCGGGCCGGCAGACCCTGAAGGTCGATGTCGCCAATTCCGGCGACCGACCGATTCAGGTCGGTTCTCACTACCATTTTTACGAGACCAACGAGGCTCTGCTATTCGACCGCGGGCCCACGCGGGGATTTCGGCTCAACATTCCGGCCGGCACGGCGGTCCGCTTCGAACCGGGCCAGGAACGAACGGTGGAGCTTGTGGCGCTCGACGGCAAGCGTGAGGTTTATGGGTTCAACGCCAAGATCATGGGCAAGCTGTAGGAGGCTATGATGGCAACGATCACAAGGCAGACCTATGCCGATCTCTACGGCCCGACCAAGGGCGACAGGCTTCGGCTGGCCGATACCGAGCTCGTCATCGAGATCGAGGAAGACCGCACGGTTTACGGCGAAGAGGTGACCTTCGGCGGCGGCAAGGTGATCCGCGACGGCATGGGGCAGGGGCAACGCCCCTATGCCGAAGTCGCCGACGTCGTCATCACCAATGTCATCATCATCGATCACTGGGGCATCATCAAAGCCGATGTCGGCATCAAGAACGGACGCATTTCCGGGATCGGTAAGTCGGGTAATCCCGATATCCAGCCGGGCGTTAACATCGTCGTCGGCGGCGCGACGGATGTGATCGCGGGAGAGGGCAAGATACTCACCGCGGGCGGGATCGACACGCATATTCACTTCATCGCGCCGCAGCAGGCGGAAGAGGCGCTGGCGAGCGGCACGACGACGCTTGTCGGCGGCGGTGCCGGCCCGACGGTCGGCACGCTCGCGACCACCGTGACAGCCGGCCCATGGGCGATCCACCGCATGCTTGAGGCGGCGGAAGCGCTACCGATCAATGTCGGGCTGCTCGGAAAGGGCAATATCAGCCTGCCCGATCCGCTGCGCGAACAGGTGCGTGCCGGTGTTGTCGGGTTGAAGCTTCACGAGGACTGGGGCACGACACCGGCGGCGATCGACAATTGCCTGACGGTTGCCGACGAGATGGACGTTCAGGTGGCACTGCACAGCGATACGCTGAACGAAAGCGGCTTCGTACGCGACACCTTCGCGGCCATGAAGGGACGCACGATCCACAGCTTCCACACTGAGGGCGCCGGTGGCGGCCATGCGCCGGATATCATCACGGCAGCGGGCGAGGACAATGTGCTGCCATCGTCCACCAATCCGACAAGACCCTATACGATCAACACGGTGGACGAGCATCTCGACATGCTGATGGTCTGCCACCATCTGAGCCCGCAAATCCCCGAGGACGTCGCATTCGCGGAATCCCGCATCCGGCGCGAGACGATCGCGGCCGAAGACATTCTCCATGATCTCGGCGTGTTCTCGATGATGTCGTCGGATTCGCAGGCTATGGGCCGTATCGGCGAAACGACGCTGCGGTGCTGGCAGACGGCGCACAAGATGAAGGTGCAGCGCGGTCCGCTGCCCGAGGATAGCGGGCGCAACGACAATTTCCGCGTCAAGCGCTACATCGCCAAATACACGATCAACCCGGCGCTGACACATGGGTTTGCCGATCAGATCGGCTCGATCCAGGTCGGCAAGCGCGCAGATCTCGTGCTCTGGAAACCGGCTTTCTTCGGGATCAAGCCGCAGCTGGTGCTGATCGGCGGCATGATCGCGATCGCGCCGATGGGTGATCCCAACGCCTCGATCTCGACGCCGCAGCCGGTGCACTATCGTCCGATGTACGGCGTGCTCGGAAGGGCTCTCGGCTCGACGGGCGTTACCTTCGTCTCGCAGGCCGCACTCGACGACGGAATTGGCGAAAAGCTGAAGCTCTCCAAGCAGCTCGCAGCCGTGAAGGGCACGCGGACGGTGCGCAAGAAGGACATGGTGCACAACAATCTGACGCCGAAGCTGGAGGTCGATCCGCAGAACTATAATGTCCGCGTCGATGGCCAGCTCATCACCTGCGAGCCGGCGGATGTATTGCCGATGTCGCAGCGATACTTCCTCTTCTAGGAAGCCTAAAGCCCGGGCGTGAGGTCGCGCTTGGGCCGGACCAACACGCCGCGGGCACGAGGCACGCTGTCTCTTCCAGGCCGAGCGAAGGAGCAGAGATCAATGAATTTGGATCGTTTCCGTGATCATCCATCCTTGTTCTTCGTGGATTGGTCGCTGCGCGGCGTCGGACAGGTCGTCTTTCAGAACAATCCGCTGTCGGGACTTGTCATCCTCGTAGCACTTGCGTGGAACTCGTGGATCTATGCCGCGATCTGCGTTCTCGGCGTCATCGCCAGCACGGCGACCGCGCTCGTTCTAAAGGCCGACAGGGCGGTGATGCGGGATGGGCTTTATGGTTTCAACGGTGCGCTGGTGGGCCTGGCGCTCGTCGCCTTCACCAGCGAGGATTTTCGCACGGGCGCCGTCCCGTCCGTTGCCATGGTTGTCTATCTCGTATGCGCCGCCGCCTTCACCACAATGGCTTTCGCCAGCATCGGCGCGGTTCTGGCACCCTACAAGACCGCGCCTCTGACCATGCCTTTCGTTCTCGTCGGGTGGCTATTTCTGTTCGCGGTGCTGAAGTTCGACGCGATCGATGCGGGGCCGATGGCAAAGCCGGTGTCGCCGGAACAGTTTTCCGATACGGTGCCCTATGTCTTTGCGACCTGGTACGAGGGGATAGGGACCTCGATCGGGCAGATATTTTTCCAGGACAACTGGATTTCGGGCTACCTCATCATAGCCGCCATTGCCCTGAATTCCCGCATCAGCGCCGCGATGGGGCTGCTTGGTGCTGTGGTCGGCACACTGGTGGCGGCCATCTATGGAGGTCCGGAGGGCGCGGTTCGCGACGGTCTCTTCGGCTACAATTCCGCGCTGACGGCGATGGCGCTGTGTGGTGTTTTTCTTGCCTTCAATTGGCGCAGCCTGATTTATGCGGTCTTCGGCGCCGTCATCTCCAGCTGGCTCTGGGCCTCCGTCGCCATTTTCCTGACACCCATCGCAATGCCGGTCCTGACCTCCACCTTCGTGCTCGTGACATGGCTGATGCTCCTGGGGCAGGGAGCGTTCAAAGCGCTTGAGCCGGCATCCGCGGAGTAGCCCACGGCGCCTAAGGAAACCCGGGCCGGATAGAGCCGGCGCAAGCACCTATTCCGCAGCGACGTTGGTCACCGGATCGGGTTCGACGCCGAAGAGCCGCTGCTTCAGCGTCTCGCGAAGGCTCTGAACGACCAGGTAGAGAACCGGGATAACGACAAGCCCAAGAACCGTGCCGAGAAGCAGGCCCCCAAGAACGGTGGCGCCGATCGCCTGGCGGCTCCCCGCTCCGGCGCCTGTTGCGACCACCAGCGGCACGACACCCAAGATCGAGGCGAGCGCGGTCATCAAGACGGGCCTGAAGCGTTGAGACGTCGCCTCGGAGGCCGCGTCCAGCGTGCTCATCCCTTCCTCGCGACGCTCCTTGGCGAATTCGACGATCAGGATGGCATTCTTGGCCGCGAGGCCGATCAGCAGCAGCATTCCGATCTGCGCGTAGATGTTGAGGTCGATCCCGCCGATGACGAGTGCGCCCAGAGCTCCGACCACCGCGACCGTGACCGACAGCATGACGGCAACGGGCACGCTCCAGCTCTCATACTGGGCGACGAGGAAGAGATAGGTGAAGACGATGCCTGCGATCAGGATGATCACGGTCTCGTTGCCCGATTGTTGCTCCTGAAGCGCGAGCCCGGTCCATTCGAAACCGAAGCCGTCGGGCATGGTTTCATTGGCGAGGTTGCCCATGATCCCGAGCGCCTGACCGGAGCTGGTGCCGGCCGCAGCCTGGCCGTTAATCGCGGCCGATGAAAACAGGTTGTAGCGGTTGACCGAGCTCGGCCCATAGATCGTCTGAATAGAGATCATGCTCTGCAGCGGAACGAGCTCGCCGGACTGGCTGCGCACCCTGAGCCGCTGGATGTCGTCTATACGCTGGCGATAGCTGGGCTCGTCCTGCAGCCGGACTTGATACACTCTCGAGAAAATGTTGAAGTCGTCGACATAGGCTGATCCGAGATGTGCCTGCAGCGTGCTGAAGATCGCCGCCGGCGAGACGCCGTAGAGGTCGGCCCGTTTTCGGTCGATGTCGAGATAGACCTGGGGCACGTCGGCGGAGAAGGTGCTGAACACGCCCGCAAGGCCGGGTGTCCGGTTTGCCTGGATGATCAGGTCGCGCATGACCTCGGCGAGCGCCTGCTGGCTCTGACCGGCGCGCGCCTGCAGGCGGAGGTCGAAGCCACCTGTCGTGCCGAGGCCGGGGATCGCCGGCGGGTTGAAGGGCACGATCGATGCCGTCGAGATGGCAGCCAGTTGCGGGCGCAGCTTGGCGATGAGCGCGAAGGCGCTCTGGTCCGCTGGGCGCTCGCTCCATGGCTCCAGCGCGGAAATGATCATGCCGGTGTTCGAGCCGCCGCCGCCTACCATGCTGACACCGGCGATGCCGATCGTATTGGCGATCCCGGGGGTCTGCTGCAGGAGAGCGCTGACTTGCGTAATCGTCTGCTGCGTTCTTTCCAGCGATGCGGCGTTCGGCAGCTGGACGTTCATGAACAGGTAGCCCTGGTCCTCGGCCGGCACGAAGCCGGTGGGCAGAACGCGGTAGAAGCCGTAGATGCCGCCGATGACGGCGACGAAGAGCACGCCCGCCAGGACGAGACGGCGGGCAAACAGCGTAAACAGCCCGAGATAGAAGCGGCGGGAGGCCTCCAGGCCGTTGTTCATCCGCCCAAAAAGGCCCGTCTTGCGTTCAGGGGCGGGCCTCAAAATGAGGACGCAGAGCGCCGGGCTCAGCGTGAGTGCGTTGATCGTCGAAAACACCACGGTCACCAGGATGGTGACGGCAAATTGGCGGTAGAGTTCGCCGGTGATCCCGGCCAGAAATGCCACCGGGACGAAGAGTGCGGCGAGCACAAGCGTGGTCGCGACGATCGGTCCGGTGACCTGCTGCATGGTGGCGAGCGTCGCGGCTCGTATATCCATCGCCTTTTCGCTCATCAGTCGCTGGGCGTTTTCCACGACAATGATAGCGTCGTCGACCACGAGGCTGATCGCCAGGATCACGGCGAAGAGCGTGATCGTGTTCGCCGAATAGCCGAGAACGTAGAGAACGGCGAAGCCGCCGATCAGGGAGACCGGGATTGTCAGCGTCGGGATGACGGTGGCGCGCCAGTCTTGCAAGAACGCGTAGACGACGGCCACGACGAGCACGAAGGTGATGGCGAGCGTCACGAAGATCTCGCGGATGGTTTCGCGCACGAAAGAGGTTGTGTCGAAGACGAGCGTGTAGGCCACATCATCGGGGAACTGCTTAGAGAGCCGCTCGACTTCGCCAAGCACGGCGTTCGACACCGCAAGCGCGTTGGCATCGGATGCCTGATAGACGACGACTGTCGCGCTGGGGCGGCCGTTCAGCGTCGAGGCCGTGTCGTAGGACTGGGCGCCGAGCTCCACGCGGGCGACATCACGCAGACGGACAACGCCGCCGTCGCGATTGCTGCGAACAATGATATTGCCGAACTCGGCGGCATCGGCGAGTCTTCCGCGCGCCGTCACCGTGAGCTGTAGCTGCTGCCCGGTCATCGCCGGAGGCGAGCCGATCTGCCCGGCTGATGCCTGGGCGTTCTGGGCTCGGATGACGGTCATGAGGTCGGCCGCCGTGACGCCCAGCGCCTCCATGCGATCAGGCATCATCCAGATGCGCATGCTGTAGGTCGGCCCGAACACGGCGGCTTCGCCAACGCCGGGAAGGCGGGAGATGGCGTCGCGGATGTTGATCGTCGCGTAGTTGCTGATGAAGACTTCGTCGCGAGTGCCTTTCGGCGAATAGAGCGCAAGGCCGAGCAGCATGCTCGACGAGCGGCTGCGCACCGTGACGCCCGCTTGCGTGACCGCTGCCGGCAAGCGGGGGGTCGCCAGAGCGAGCCGGTTTTGGACATTGACCTGGGCAATCGCGGGATCGGTCCCGGCCTCGAAGGTCACGGTCAGGCTGTAGGTGCCGTTGTCGGAGCTCGAGGAAGACATGTACATCATGCCCTCGACGCCGTTGACCTGCTCTTCGATCGGCGCGCCGACGCTGTCGGTCATCACCTGCGCGTTGGCCCCCGGGTAGCTGGCGGTGACCTGGACTTCCGGCGGCGTGATCTGCGGGAACTGCGCGACCGGGATCTGCATGAGCGAAACCGTGCCGGCGATAAGCATGACGACCGCGATCACCATCGCGAAGCGTGGGCGGCCGATGAAGGGAGCGGAAATGTTCATTTGGACACCGCCGGCTGGGACGCATCCTTGTCCTCGACGATCTCGACCGCGGATCCCGTGGCGACGTTCTGAAGCCCCTCGATGATGACGCTTTCACCACCTTTCAGCCCGTCCTCGACGATCCAGCTTCCTTCCCGCTGCTCGGAGACGCTGATCCTGCGCTCCTCGGCCTTCTTGTCAGGTGTGACCAGCATCACGTACTTTCCCTCGCGGTCCTGTTGCACCGCCCCCAGCGGAATCGTGGGCCGTTCCTTCCGCGCGGTTTCAGAGACGACGACGGTGACGAACTGGCCCGGGATCAGCAAGGAATCGCTGTTTGGAAAGACCGAGCGGACAGCTAGAGTGCCGGTACCTTCATCCACCTCGTTTCCGAGGAAGGCGATGGGTGCGTTTTGCGGATAAATCTGTCCGTTGGATAACCTGAGACGCGTCTGGTAGCGCTGGGCCAGCTCGTCCTTGCTGACATTGCCGGCGGCTTCGCGCAGATCCAGCAATGAGCGGTCGCTGACCGAAAAGACCACCCTCACGGGATCCATCTGCACGACGCGCGCCAATGCGGGTGAGGCGGTGGTGATGAAGCTTCCGGGAGAAAAGGCAGCGGTTCCGATCCGGCCCTTCAATGGAGCCACGATGCGGCTGTAGCTGAGATTGAGCTGCGCTTGCTTGACGGCCGCTTCCGCCGATTGCAGGTTTGCTGCGGCGGTGTCTCGCGCGGTTTCGCTTTGCTCGATCGTCGCGCGCGCAACGGTCTGGTTGAGGGATTGGTTACGCACCATCTGGCGCTCGGCATCGAGCAGCGTCGCCTTGGCGCGGGCGAGGTTGGCATTGGCATCGGCCAGCGCGATCTCAAGCGCCCGGCTGTCGATCTTGAATAGCTCCTGGCCTTCCTCGACCACGGCGCCTTCCTCGAACAGTCTTTCATCGACGAAGCCATCAATCCGGGAGCGAATGTCCACGGCATTCAGTGCTTCGACGCGCCCGACGAATTCGTGCTTTGGCGAAACATCTTCAACCGCAACGATGATGGTTGCCACTTTCGGCACGTCCTGAGCCTGTGCCGTTATTGAATGCGAGGCTGCGATGAACGAGGCGAGAAAGACACTAGAAAATCTGCCAGGAATTCTCATCCGTCACACTCCTGAAAGCGTCAATGGCCATGGCCGAAGCGGTGGATGGAACGCGAGTTCAGACGTTCCGCTCCGACGGCGGCACTCGAAGCTTATTTCTGCAGGGCATGGCCCGGAAAGCGGAAAATGCCGTTTAAACAGTGGTTTCACGCTCATTGTCGTAGAAATGGATACTGTGCACGACGCTGGGATAAACTGCACAGGCACGAGCAAGTGGCCGCGTTGTCACGAACGCGAACGGCGCCGCGAGTGGTCCGGTGGGCTTAGGAGGATGTTTCCGGGAGCGGTTAAGAGCGGTTCGCTGTATCGCCGCTCGCCAGCAGAGAGCTCCAAGGCGGGCCGCCGGCGAAATGGGCGGCGGAAAGTCTCGGCGCCTCGTTGGTCCGGAGCCATCCGGTCTCGCGGGCTTCCTTCGGCGTCATCCCGAACTCGCGCCGGAAGGTTCGGCTATATGTCGATGGGTCCATAAAACCCCATTCCTCGGCAATCAGCGAGATGGAGCGCGTGTCTTTGTCGTCGGAAAGGATATCCCTGGTGCGCAGCAGGCGTTGGCGGCGGATGTAGTTGGAAATGCCGCCGCTGGCCTCGAAAATCCGATAGAGCCGGGACCGCGAGATGTTGAGGTCGCGGCACAGTTTTTCCGGCGATAGATCGCGCCTGGCGAGTTGCGCGGAAATGAGCTTCTTGGCGCGCGCCATGATCACGCCGTTGATTGGTCCTTCGGCTTCGACGATGTGATCGCGCGATGGCGCAAGGCAGGCGGCAAGCAATGTGGTCGTCGCGACCGCGACATGTTCGGCGTCTCGGTCCATCCGGTTGGGAAGCGAGCGGTGCAGTAGCTGGAGGTAATCCACGATCATGGCCGCCATCTCGGGGCGAATGGCGAGATCAAAGGGTTGTGAGAACGCGAAGTCGCGGGGAAGCAGCAGCGCAAGCGCTCCGTCATCCTCGCCTTCCGCCTCATAGGGGGCGGCAAGGCAATGCCAATGCAGTTGGCCAGGGGTGGTCAGATCGCCATTGTCCGAGACCGTCAGCGGGACGCTAAGAATCCAGTGATCGAAAACGGGATCCTTCTTGTTAGTCCAACGGCGACGATAACCGGTGCCCCGGTAATCCAGGGACATCAGCGCTAGGCTTCCGAGCTGCCAGACCTGCTGGCGCGCGCTGAACGCACTGAACTTTTCGCGCAGCAGCGTGACATCGCCGAGATTGGCATTCCAGGATCGGTAGAGATCAAATTGTTCGGTCGGCGGCGCGGCGGATGTGTCGATGTCGACGACGCATGTGAGGGGAGCTTGGCCCTCGTCCTTGCCGGTAATGTTGATGTCGTGCTGCATGATCCATCCTGCTGTTGAGCATCTATGTCTGACAGAAGGTTGGTTGCCCGGAGGGGAGGATGTCGCGCGCGTTTACGGGCAGAGTGTGGCGGATCGCCAATGCGCTTGTGGCTTTCATAAGCATTACTCCGTGTTCGATGGCGATCACGAAGCGTCGGCTTGTCCGCAACAAGGCGCTGGCCGGCACGACGAGAAAGCCATTTCGGTCGAACTTAGAAAGCTGAGTTCAGGTAGGGCATTAGTGGTTGCAATTGCGTGTCGATATCACGCAACTCTATTCATATGTTCCGGTTTGAATATACGCATTCCATCCCAATCCTGTGCAGAGTGTCCATTTCTGCCTCACCAAGCGGAAGGAACGAAATCTCGCCAAAATCGTCAGTTGCCCATCGACATGCCAAGAGAGTTGCTGATTAGCAGCGTGTTCAATGTGGGATTGCTGCCACCTGCCTGATCCATCTTGAGCGAGCCCGGATGCAGCATTCCCTGCCAGCCCAGCGCCCGCACTTCCTTCGGCGACAGTCCGAATTCGCGCTTGAACATGCGGCTGTAGGTCGATGGATCGGTAAAGCCCATATTCTCCGCGATCTGCGCGATCGAGTGCACATTGGCGCTATCGGCTAGCGCGCGGCGCGTCTCAAGCAGGCGTTTTCGACGGATATAGTTCGAAATTCCACCCGCGGGTTCGAAAATCCGGTAGAGGCGCGAGCGCGATACGCCAACACTCTTGCACAGATACTCCGGACTTAGGTCGGGGTCAGCAAGCTTGGCATCGATCGCCCTGATTGCGCGGGTCGTTATCACGGCATCGATGGGAGCCTGTGCCTGCGCCAGCTTGTCGTGAGACGGCGCGAGCACGGCTGCGAGCATGTGTATGGTTGCTTCGGCGACCCTCGCAACGTTGCTCCGGCGCAGATGAGTGAGATTGTGATGCAGCAGGATCAGATAGTCGGCGAGGAATTGGGCGTCTTCGTCCGCGATCTCTGGGTCGAGGGAGGCATCAACCGTGTTGTACGGCAAAAAGAGCGCGATCAATCTCCCCTCGCTTTCGCAGGCATGCGGCGCCGTGAGGTTCGTTATGCCAAGCTTTCGTCGGGAGGTGCTATCGGCGGTGCTCGATGCTCCGCTGCTTTTGACGCTGACGACCCAATTGTCGACGGCCGGCTTTTTCTTGTGCTCCCACCGCAGGAGATGATCGGGAGACGCATCGATGACGGCAAAGGCGATATCGCCGATCTGCCAGACTTTCTCCGTCGCCTCAAAGGTAATCGTCTCGCCGCTCTTCAGGCCGACATCGAGGATGGACGAATGCCAGTTTCGGAAAACCTCGAACCGCTCTGGCGCGCGAGCGCGTGAAGTATCACATTCGATTGCGCATCTCAGTGGTTCGTCCGCGAAAGCCGCGGCGGATGTCGACCCCAATTCTACCCGTGCATTCATGATGTCGCTCCTTGAACACAAGACTAAGCAAGCATGAAGTGACCAGTATCGACGTAAGCGATGGTGCCCCCGGAGGGAAGCTGATTTACACCATCACGGCAATGTTGACTGTGTGCAGAAGGTAAACCTAAAGCGAAGATCACTAATACAATTCTTGCTATGTAAAAGAAAGACGCAAAGCGTGTCCGTTTTCCCGGTTAACGTGTTTCCGGATGTTGGGGAGCTGGAATCAGGCTGCCCCGCCCGTGAAAGGTCCGCTGTGTCAAAGGGTGTTCTTGTGCAGCCGCCCGTCCTTCATGATCGCCAGGAAATTCTTCTGCGGATTTTCGACTAGGGTCAGATCTTCCGTCGGGTTGCCATCGACGACCACTAAGTCCGCCAGGGCGCCTGTCTCGATGACGCCAAGCTTGCCGGGATAAGGATTGCGCATGTTGGAGAGTTCGAGCAGTTGCGCATTGCCTGATGTCGCCATCTGCAGCACCTCGGCGTTCTTGTACCAGTTGCTCAGATGAGTCAGCATGATGTTCTGCCGCGGTCCGAGTTCTGGAGAGAAAAGCACGTCCGATCCCCAGGCTGTCTTGATGCCGTGCTTGCGCGCATATTGGTAAAGCGTTGGGGTTCCGAGGAAGATCTGCTTGGCGCGTTCGACGCCGGGTCCGCTTTGAGAGGCTGCGTCCGCCATCGTGAGGAAGGGCTGGGTGCTGAGCCAGACACCCTTTTCGGCCATCATGATCGCTGTTTCTTCGTCGATCAGATGAGCGTGCTCGATGCAGGTGACGCCCGCGCGCAAGGCGCGTTGAACGGCGCGGGTGGTGTAGGCGTGGAGGGCGACATAGGTGTTCCAATCTGCCGCGACGCCGGCCGCGGCGCGCAGTTCGTCCTCGCTGAAGGTGATCATATCAAGTGGGCTGCGGGGCGATGAAACACCGCCACTGCCGACGATCTTCACCTGTGATGCGCCCTGCAGAAGCTGTTCGCGTACCCGAAGCTGCAATTCGGCTACACCATCGACGATCGCAGCGCCGCCAAAGAGTTCGCCGCTGCTTAGCTTGTTTCCGTCCCTCGGAATCTCGGTGGGAAGACGCAGGTCGCCGTGCCCGCCTGACGTGGTGATCATGGCGCCGGACGGATAGATCCGTGGCCCGGGAATAAGGCCGGCGTCGATTGCTTGCTTGAAGGAGAAAACGGGGCCGCCAAGATCGCGCACGGTCGTGAAACCGCGCATCAAGGTGCGCTCGGCTTCAGCGGTGGAAGCGGCGAAGACGATACCGGGATCTCCGCCGAGGAGCAGGTTCAGCGGCACCGCTGCGAAAATCGTGTGCCAGTGCGCATCGATAAGGCCCGGCATGATTACGCCGTTTCGGCAGTCCAGAACGGTTGCGCCGTCAGGCGGCGGCGCGTGGGAGCGATCGACATCGGCAATCTGGTTGTCGCTGATCAGCACCTGGACATTATCGACGACAGTGCCGGCCTTGCTGTCGAAGAGCCGGGCATTGCTCAAGAGGGTCTTGTTTGGTTTGGCTGCCGTCTGCCCCAGACCCTGCGCGGGCAGGGCGCCGACCAGGGCGGTCGCCGCTAAGCCCGATAGGAGATCACGTCGCGAGAATGCTTCGAGCCGACGCGAAGCCCTCTGCAGGTCAGGATGCGAGCAGCCGCAGCCCGCGTCGTGGACAAGGTGGCGATACTTCTCTCCCATCCGCAGCATTGTCTTTCCTCCCTGGTTTCATTGCGTTGCGGCCGATCTGCATGGCCGCGAAATGATCTGTAATGGCATTGCCCACCACCTAGAACGGCCAGATGAGCGGGACGATGAAGACGGCAACGACGAAGAACCAGGCAAGTAGCGGCAAGCCCAGCTTCCAATACTCACCGAAAGTGTAGCCGCCGGGGCCCATGACTAAGGCGTTCGCCGGCGCTGCTATCGGCGTCAAGAAGGTTGCCGCTGCCGCGACGGCGGTGCTCATCAGGACGGGACGTGGGGAGATGCCCATGCCGGCCGCAGCCGCAACGCCGATCGGGATCGCGATCAAGGCGGTCGCCATATTGCTGATGAACTGTCCAAGCACCGCAGTCGTCAGAAACAGACCCGCGAGAAGCATGGTCGGGCTGCTCTGCCCGAGAATATAGAGAAGGTGGTCGGCGGCGAGTTGCGCCGCGCCGGTTTCCGTCATCGCGGTGCCGAGCGGTTTCATCGCGGCGACGAGCACCACCGTCGACCAGCCGACCGCATTGTAGGACTGCTCCGCTGTGAGGATTCCCGACAGAACGATTGCTCCTGCTGCCAGCAAGCCTGCCACCGCTGGCGGCACGAGGCCGGTCGCGAGAAGAAGGATCATCGCTGCCGAGATCGCGGCGGTACGCCTAGCGTCGCCGCCCATTGGCGCCGCTTGCCTGCGAACGAGATCCGGGGAGCCAACGGTCAGCACATCCGGGTCGCTGAGGCGCGTGTCCAGCGCCTTCCAGGTTCCCTGCAACAGCATCGTGTCGCCGGCGCCGAGCACGACCGCGCCGGTTTGGTTGTTCGCCTCGATGTCACCTACCGGCTCCCCCGCCTTCTGGACCGCGAGGACGATCAGGTCACCGCTCTCGGTCACCATGCCCGGGAAGACGCTTTGCCCAATCAGGCCGGATCGCGGTGGGATCGCCACCTCGGCCAATCCCGATTTGTGGGTGAAGAGGATGTCATCTGCGCCTGCCGTCTGCTCGCGGAAGGAGAGGTGCGTCTCCGCCGCGAACTTCGCGACGACATCGGCATCGCCACGCAGGAGAACATGATCGCCTTCCGCGATGCGCGGCCGGCTGATTGGCCGCGCCGTGTCGCCCTCGTGTACGGCCACCAGTTGCATTCCCTGGTGATGCGTGATCTCGATTGTCGATGGCGTCTCGCCGACATAGTGCGAAGTGCCGCGAATGCGCAGGCGGTGGATGTCACTACCAAGCCCATATTGTTCGACCAGCGTCCGGGCGTGCCGGCTGAAATCCGCGGGGATGGCTATTCCGTTTCGTTGCGGCAAAAGGCGCTCGCCAAGCAGCACGATGATCGCCATGCTGCCGAAGAGGAGCGGAAGGCCGACCAGGGCGAATTCGAAGAAGCCGAAGCCTGCGAAACCCGCGTCGATCGCGGCGTCCGAGACAAGGACGTTCACTGGCGTACCGGTCAGCGCCAGCATGGAGCCGGCATGTGCCGTGAAGGCAAGCGGCATGAGAAGTTGCGAGGACTTTCGGCCAAGGCGGACTGCAATCACGATGACGACGGGCAACAGCGCCACGACAGCCCCGGTCGTCCCGACGAACATCGCCAGGATCGCTGCGAGGCTCATCATCAGGACGAGAAAGCGGTTGCGGCTTTTTTCGCCTGCGGCGCGGATCAGGTGCTTACCGATCCAGGCGGTCACACCGGTAATTTCGAGCGCTGAGCTGACAACGAAGAGCGTCGCGATGAAGATGACAACGGGATCGCCGAACCCCGCAAGCGCCTGATCAAGACTGAGGATCCCCGAGGCCCACAGGGACAAGCACACCAGCATGGCGACAACCGCGACCGGCAGCTTGTTCCACACGAAAAGAACGATCGCTGCAGCGACGATGATCGCAACGAGGGCTACCGGGCTCAATTCCACTATCCCTTTGAGAAGACCCGATCTTGAGGTGATTTCAACGGTGCTGACTGCCGACCAGGCCAGTGAAATCGACCGACAGGATGAGCCGTGGGATACTAGATGTCATGAGCCGGGCGTCCCGAAGCTACGCTGTGCGTCCCGGAGTATTCCGGGTCCGATCGATTTCATGGCTGGAGCTATTGACCCCGTGCGGGGCCTAGAAGCAGGTGAACATGATAGGGCTTGGAGAGCGTTCTTGCGATGGTAACCGTGTGTGTTGGCGAAAGGGTCTCGCATCGCCGCCCTGACGTGCCGAGATAACGATGCGCTGGCGGCGGCTGTTCATGGTATTGGCTCTCGCCGCATGTCTCGTGACATGCGCCGGCCCGCAGGCGGGGCTTTTGAACGTAACCCACCCTGCAAAGGAAGCCGATCAGATCACGCTCATCGCGGCGACGACACGGGCGCCTGTCGAGGACCCCTCGGTGCTCTACGGCGGGGAGCGAGGTACATCGGTGTCTTACACCAGGATCGGGATTTCAGTTCCTCCAAATCGAAAGGCCGGCACGCTTGAACTTCCGCGCCGTTCTCCCGGCGATCCCGAGCGGACCTTCGCCGCGACATCCGTAACCCCGATCAAGCGCGAAGATGTCGCCGCCGCGTTTCGTGCCCCAGGGGTCCACAAACGGCGCGCCTTCGTTTTCGTGCACGGCTACAGCACGACTTTCGACCGCGCGGTTTTCCGCTTTGCGCAACTCGTGCACGATTCAGATGCGGATGCTGTCCCGATCCTGTTTTCATGGCCGTCGCGGGGGCGGTTTCTCGACTACAAGCGCGACCTTGATAACGCCTCCTACTCTCGATCGGATCTGGCAAATCTGCTTGAGGCCGCGATCGACAGCCAGTCGATCAACGAGGTGGTGGTGCTCGCCCATTCCATGGGCGCGTGGCTCACGGTCGAGGCGATCAGGCAGGTCGCTCTGCGGCGGGGCGGTGTGCCGAGCAAGGTCTCAAGCCTCATCCTCGCTTCCCCGGATCTGGATGTCGGCGTCTTTCGCCGGCAGGTGGAGGATATGGGGCCGAATCGGGTCAAGATTACGATTTTCGTCGCGCGCAACGATTTGGCGCTTCGGCTGTCGCGGTTCATTGCGCGTGGAGATGCCCGTCTTGGCGGGATCGACCCCTCACAGGAAGACTACCGCAAGGCCCTTTCGGATCTACACGGTGTTACGGTGCTGGATCTGAGCGCATTGAGTTCGGGCGATCGGGTCAATCACGCGCTGTTCGCCACCAGCCCCGAGGCCGTCCGGCTGATCGGCGATCGGCTGGTGCAGGGGCAGCAAATCTCGGACGCTGATGTTGCGAGACCCACGACGGCTGTCGATGCTATCGGCGCCGCCGCGACATTTGCGGTTGCCGCGCCAATATTGATCTTCGACATGGCGACCAGCCAATGAGACGCCCAAGCCAAAAATGGGACGACCGGCGCAATATTGGGATTCGCCGCGCATCATTATTGCCGCGGCAATTGCTAGCGTAAGTGCGGCGCGTGCGTGAGTATCGCCAAAGGTCGACTTTTCAGCAAAAGGGTGCGGGCATGAGCGATCTGATTTTCATCGGGTTCCCAACGGAAGCGAAGGCCGAAGAGGTGCGGCAGAAGGTCCTGTCGCTTCAACAGGAATATCTCATCGAACTGGAAGACGCGGTTGTCGTCGTGAAGAACGAGAAGGCTCAGATCAAGCTCAATCAGATGGTCAATCTCACCGCAAGCGGTGCTGCCTCGGGCGCCTTGTGGGGAACATTGATCGGGGCGATCTTTCTGATGCCGTTGGTTGGAACCGCGCTGGGCGCTGCTTCCGGTGCGCTTGCGGGCCAACTCAGCGATGTCGGCATCAACGACGAGTTCATGAAGAAGGCCGCGTCGGCCTTGCAGCCGGGCACGGCGGGGCTCTTTCTGCTCGTGCGCAAGATGACTGTTGATAAGGTGCTGGCCGATCTCAAGGGTATTGGCGGCGAACTGCTGCAGACGTCCTTCGATGAGACCAGGGAGGCCGCCTTGCGCGAAGCTCTGTCCGCGGCGCAGGCAGAAGCGGAGACGGCGCCAGCGGCAACCTCGTAACGCCGCCATGCATGGGAGGTTTCATCGATGCCGGCACGCTAGACGGGGAGGTCTTTCTTGACCCCGATCCAGACGACCTGCTGCATCATCCTCGCGACGATCGTTCTTTTTGCGTGGAACAGGCTGCCCGTCATCGCCGTCGCCTTCGCGGCGGCGCTTTCACTATGGGCGACAGGGCTCGTGACGCTGGATCAGGCATTGGCCGGCTTTGGCGATCGCGCCGTCCTTTTCGTCGCCAGCCTCTTCATCGTCAGTGCCGCGCTTGAGAGAACCGGTGTCACCGCGTGGTGCGGACAAGCGCTCATCTCGCTGGCCGGTCAGAACAACCGTAGCCGGCTTCTGTTCGTTCTCATGATCGCGGTTGGGTGTCTCACGTCGCTTCTGAGCGGCAGCGGTGCCGTGGCGGCTCTCATCCCCATCGCGGTGTTCGCGGCGGTGCGGCTCAATCAATCGCCCGCGCAGTTATTAATGCCCTTGGCCTTCTCCGCCCATGCCGGAGCAAACCTGCTGTTGACCGGGGCGCCTAAGAATTTCCTGGTTTCGGAGGCACTTGAAGATGCCAGGCTTGAAGGCTTCGGTTTTACCGAATTCGCCCTTGTCGGCGTTCCGCTTCTCGCCGGAACCGTCTTCGTTATCCTGCTGTTGGGCAAGTATCTGCTCCCCAGGCAGACAAATGCACGGCTCCCCGCCGACTTCAGCGGCCACGCCCAGACGCTGGTCGAACATTACGGCCTTGAAGACGGGCTTTTCCGGCTTCGCATACGGCGAGACTCGCCTCTGGTTGGGATGCCCACCGACAACATCGACTTGGGTGCTGCGAGCGACATACAGGTGATGGCCGTCCAGACTACTGCATCCGGTTATCCGGTGCGCGACAGGGCCATGATTGCCGATGATTACCTGCTCGTGCGCGGCGCCGCCCAGGCTGTCGCCGAGGTTGCTGCACGGCTCCATTTGGCTGTTCGCGAGGATGCGCCGACTGGCAGCGGCAGCACCGCATTCAATCGCAGGTCCGGCCTGGCCGAGGTGATGATCCCGCCGCGATCCAAGCTGATCGGTCAATCGATGTTTCCCGGCTTGGCTACCGAGAGCGGCGATCTCGTCGTCCTGGCGGTGCATCGCGGCGGCGCGGAAATTGACTATGCCAGGCCTGAGCTCAAGGCCGGCGACACGATCCTGCTCGAAGGAAGCTGGGAAGCGCTCGATATGCGCCTCGATGATCCCGACGTCCTCGTCGTCGATTCCCCTGACCTCGTTCGCCGCCACGCCGTGCCGATGGGGCCCGGTGCCAAGGTCGCCGTTGCGACGTTGATCGGGCTTGTCATCATGCTGGCGTCGAACATCGTCCCACCCGCCGTCGCGGGCATTTTGTGCGCCTGCGTGCTTGTTGCTTCCGGCGCGATCACCGTCGAGCAATCCTATCGCGCCGTTCATTGGACGACGGTTATCCTGATTGGCGCGATGATGCCGATCTCAACGGCGATGATACAATCCGGCACGGCGAAGTTCGTCGCCGACGAACTGGTCTCCGCGCTCGGCTCGGCCGGCCCGAGCGCTCTGGTCGCAGGTCTCTTCGTGCTCACGGCGGTGTTGGGGCAGGTCATGAGCAACACGGCGACGACCATGCTGGTCATTCCTATCGCAATGGCCGCGGCCTCCGCCATGCATATCCAGCCGCACCCGGTGCTGATGAGCCTCTGCATCGCCGGATCCGCATCCTTCATGACGCCGATCGCGACAACGACCAACATGATGGTGATGGGCGCGGGCGGCTATCGGTTCGGCGACTACTGGAAACTCGGCACCCCGCTTATGGCGTGGTTCTTCATCGTCGCCGTCTTCCTGGTTCCGCGGATATGGCCGTTCAACTAGGTGTCGATGTCAGGAGCAGGCGACCGCGAACAGGTCACCGTCACACCGATTAGAGACGTCAGGCATGCTTTTGGGACAGGCAACCGATTGCCCGGCCAATGATATTTGTGAGGATGGTCGCTCGAAGGCAATCGGAGGGGATGTCGACTGGATGAATAGCCGAGCGGTCATCACTCTCCTGGCGGTCCTTGCTGCGATAGCGGTCTTGTGCGTTCTCCGAATGGCTGCCAGCGTCTTCGCTCCCGTTGCCGGCGCGCTTTTCATCATCGGTCTGGCCTGGCCGCTCCAGCAGAGCCTGCAACGGGCTCTCCCCAAGCTGTTGGCGCTTGCGGTGGTGGTCGCCGTGATCGTCTGCGTCTTCATTGCCCTGGCGTCGATATCCGCTTGGGGTTTCGGGCGCATCGGTCGCTCAGTCGTCAGCGATGCCGCTCGGTTCCAGTTGCTTTATGGCAATCTCGTTCAATGGCTCGACGGGCACGGCATCGTCATCGCCGGCGTCTGGGCGGACTACTTCAACTTCAGTTCGCTGCTCCGCGTACTGCAAGGCGTGACCGCTCGCTTGAACACGATGATCTCCTTCTGGGTCGTCGTGGTCGTTTATGTACTCTTGGGGCTGCTCGATACCGAGGCCGTCGCGCGCAATATTCGAAAGGCTCTAAGCGAAGAGAAGGCCGATGCGATCATCGGCGGCGCGTTGCAGACGGCAGCCAAGCTGCGGCGCTACATGGCCGTGCGCACCGTAATGAGCCTAGCCACCGGCACGTTGGTCTGCGCGCTTTCCGCGCTCTTCGGTCTGCGGTTTGCCGCAGAATGGGGCGTCATCGCCTTTACGCTAAACTACATACCGTTTATGGGACCTTTCGTGGCAACGTTGCTGCCAAGCGCTTACGCCCTGGCGCAATTCGGCTCGCCGGAAGCTGCGATCGTCATCTTCGTCGGGCTCAACGTCATACAGTTCGTGATTGGAAGTTACATCGAGCCGCGTGTTGCAGGTTACGCGCTCGCGATGTCGCCATTCCTGGTGCTGTTTTCGGTGTTTTCTTGGTCGTTCGTCTGGGGCGTGTTCGGCGCTTTCATAGGCGTCCCAATCACGATCGCGATCCTTACCTTCTGCACACGCTTTTCCGCGACGCGCTGGATAGCGGAGATCCTCGGCGCGCCGAGCGAACGTGATGGCAAGTTCCTATGAAGTCAGGCTGAATGGATGGTTATCGGCGAAGCCTGGTCATGCGGATCACGCGGCCGGTGTGAGCACTGAGAGCGATCTCAAAATCGCTGCTGCCGCGCCTTGCGTGATAAATGAATGTTCTGCCCCTGCAATCGACGCGGCGCACATTGCGGAACCCGCGGTTCTGAAGGAGCTGTTGCCCTTGCCTGCAGCTGATCGCGCGGCCGAAGTTGAGATCAGAGCCGACGTGAATGTTGACAGTCACGGCATAAGCCGGAGCCGGAGGCGACGCTGTCAGCACGAGAGCGCAGGTCAAAGCAAACGCAGTCCATATATTCAGGCGCATCCTGCCACTCCATCAATGAAAAGTTCGGCGAGATATTTGTGGAATTAAGGCCTTGTCAATGAGTAGTCACGGCAATGACCCATATTAGGGACGCATCGCCCATCTGCTGGACGATTTACGCATAAGGAATGTGTAATTGCCGAGTATTGCGCCGTTGCACCTGAACGGCTGGTTTGGGCCACTCACATGGATCGTAGAATATCTTCGCCATTTTACGCTCGCCGTGAGGAGGACGCGTAGTCGACGAGCCGCTGCGCCTTCATTCCGCAACGCCCCACCGTTAACAGCATTGCTAGCCAATGGCGAATCTCGTCCGTCTGAGGCTGCGGCGCACTGAGCCTTGACAAGTCTTGTTACTGGTGGACAGGCCAAGTTTGATCTTTGCTCGCGCAGCGTATCCGCTCGACAAGCGGGTAAATGGGATCTTCGACATTGGTGGACCAAGGAATGGATCGTTTATTCGACCGCATCTAACTGATGGTGCCAGGCCTGCTTGCGGACTCAGCCAATTGCGCAGTTGCTTTGCAAGCTTTCTACAGGGATTCGGGCCTACGCACGCACGGCGTCCCTCAAGGGTCATTCGGCCGTCAGGTGCTCTACGAGGTGTCTCGCGTGAACGGGCAGGGCAGCGAAGTTACGCGAGCAGACCAAAAGGTGTCTTAGCGCCCAAGCGTCCGTGAGTGTCAGCACGCCAAGTGGAAGCACGTCCTGATATCGCTTGGCGTAGATATCTGGAACGATCGCAAGCCCCACCCCACTTGCGACCATCGCGCAAATATCTGCGAAGCTGTGAAGGCGGATGCGTAACTTGAATTGCCGGCCTTCGCGGGCGGCATGGGTCGCGAGATGCCCCTGCAACGCGCTGTCAGCAGGCAAGCCGATAAATGGTTCGTCGATCACGTCGCGGAACGCTACCGATTTTCGTTGCGCCAGTGGATGGTCGAAAGCAGTGATCAGAACGAGTCTGTCGGTTTTGAACGGTCGGGTCTCGAGCGAGCCGGTGTCGGTCGTATCAGCAGCGATGCCCAGATCGGCAAGAGCTCCAGCGACGGCTGCAACGACGTCAGGGCTCTGCCGTTCCTCCAGATCTATGTCTATCGTCGGATGATCCACAAGAAAGCGCCGAAGGGCTTCTGGCAGATGGGCCATTGCGGCGCGGCCCGAAAGCAGGCGGATCTGGCCGCGCAATCCGGTCGCGAATAGTTGGAGGTCGCCCCGCATCTGCTCCATCTGCCCGAGCACAATGCGAGCGTGGTGGGCGACAGCCTCACCTGCTTGCGTCGCTCGCACGCCACGCGCGCTGCGGTCAAGAAGCGGAACTCCGCTCATGTTCTCCATCCCACGAATACGCGCACTTGCGGACGCTAGGGCCATGCCTGAGCGTTCGGATCCTTGAGTGATGCTCGCCGCCTCCACGACATGGAGAAACAGGCGAAGATCCGTCATGTCAAAGCGCATATTTCCTCCCGGCTAGGACCCTTCGGATTTGACGAAGGCTTCCCTTGTATCTTCCACATTGTGCCAAGTCGCCTTCCGCATTTTATTCGGACGCCATTGGGAAAACCAGGAAACACCATGAACGTGACCGAAAAAATCCTGCGCGCCTTTATCTTAAGGCTGCTGCTGCTCTTGCTGGCCGTGTTTGCGGCGCGCCATCTTCCAGATCATGGTCTGCGTGCGACACCGGGGCCGTCGAGCGAGCAGGCCGCGGCGGCACCCCTGGACTGTTATCTGGATACCTTGATTACCGATGAGGCCAGCGCGTCGATCAGCGACATGCTCCTTCATGATTGATGCGTGATCTGGGACTTTCGAGGCGTGCTTTCCAGCATCGGCGCATGGGCACGCGTTATTGGCCACAATACGATTTTTGTTGATGATCGCGGTTCGCTCGCGCATGGTTTCCAGATCCGATGAGCGACAACAGCACGCGTGAGATCGATCTGATGACACCGTCCCTCCATGACGACAAGAATAGCCAGGCTCACAACAACCGGCTCAAGGTCGGCTTCGTTCTCGCGCGATCGTTCACGCTGTCTGCACTTGCGATGTTCGTCGACACATTGCGTCTTGCAAGCGACGAGCAGGACCGGTCCGGACGAGTGAAAGCCGACTGGCAGGTGCTTGGAAGTACGCGTCACCTCATCACTTCGAGTTGCGGCGTGCAAGTCGCACCGACGTCGGATTTCGTAGATCCCAGCCGGTTCGATTATATCGTTGTCGTTGGCGGATTGCTCAACAGGGAAGAGCCTGTCGACCGTGAGACAGTGGCTTTTCTAAAGCTGGCGGATGCCAAGAAGATCCCATTGCTCGGTGTTTGCACCGGCACGTTCATTCTTGCCGAGGCCGGCATGATGAAGAACCACGACGTCTGCGTCAGCTGGCTTCACGCAAAGGCTTTCCGGGACCGGTTTCCCGACTTGTCTGTACGCTCCGACAGGATATTCAATCTCGACAGACGTCGAGGCTCGTGCGCTGGAGGAAGCAGTTCCGCCGATATGGCTGCGGCCCTCGTCCGGCGCCACATCAGTCCCGAAGCGGAGCGAAACGCGCTTGAGGTGCTGCAGATCGAGAAGGCCCGTTCTCATCTGGAAGTCCAGCCGCGAAGGCCGCTCTATGAGGAATACAAAGATTCGCGCCTGAGAGCGGTCATGATCCTGATGGAGCAGCATCTCGACGGTGACATGCCGATCGCGCAACTTGCAGCATCGGTCGGCGTTACGCGCCGGCAGCTTGAACGGATTTTTGAGAGAGAGGCGGGCATGTCGCCGGCGCGAGCCTATGCAAAGGTCCGGCTTGAGCGCGCCAAGGTACTTTTGGCGCAGACAAAATTGCCGATGATCGACATCGCCATGGATGTCGGCTTTCACACAGCCTCGCAGTTTACCCGCTCTTTCAAACGCGAATACGGGCAGACGCCGTCATGCTTGCGTTCCACCCTTTCGGGAGCCAACTGATGCACCGAGTTGGGGCCATTACTGAGCTTTGGCGCTATCCCGTCAGCTCCGTTACAGGCGAACAGGTGGACAAGGTTGAAGTCTCCAGCGCCGGGATGATCGGGGATCGCCGGTATGCCCTGGTCGATCGCGCAACGGGCATCGTTGCGCATCCGGAGCGGGATAGACGTTGGCAAAAGGCTATCTTCATAAGGTCGAGGACTGCAGCCACTGGCATCGAGATTCTTGTGCCGGAATGCGATTGGCAATCCGTCGACGACCCCGGCCTTGCCGCCAGCCTCAGCGAATTCTTAGGCTTCGATGCAAACGTGCGACCCTATGAGCGTACGCTGGAAGCGAGCCGGCGCGATGCGTTCGCGCTCGATCGGTATAACGTATCGCCGCTACACCTTCTGACCAACGCCTCGGTGGACCATCTGAAGACGTTGCACCCCGGCGGCAATCCCGACCGCCGCCGTTTCCGGCCCAATATCCTTATGCAATCGGAACCCGATATTTGCGGGTTCGAGGAACCCTTGTTCCGTTCGATGACACGAGGCTCCCATCCGGCGCCCGTTACAATGTTGTCTTGCCAATAAGGCCTCGTAGGACGTTGGCAATCGATCGGGCCGCGGCGTGGCTGACTGCAGCTCTGCACGCTTGATCCGACTACGCACTGGTTAGCATGATCGACGGCCGCACCTCAGATCTGTGATCTCATCTCGTCAGCAATCGTGTGAAGATATTTCGAGCCGATTGCGCCAACGAGGCTATAGCCGAGCCCGTTACTGGCCCAGCTCCATCCACGAATGTCGTGCTGGTCGCTCGCGACCATCGGCTTATCCTGGTCGATCTGCATGCGCCGGGTCAGCATCACCAATCGGTTCCCTTTGTCGTCGTCGTACATCAGCATGAGTCCGGATCCATGCGGCGTCGGGACGACGCGGCCGCCCATCAGGCGATAGCCAGCCTTGCTGAGATCGGGGATGATGGCCGGACCACCGATTGTCGCGGACGCCAGGTTTTTCAGATCGTCGCCGCCGTCTGCCCGCACCTCGACCGGTCGCAGGCGATCAGCGGCAAACGCGCTGTAACTCGCCGACGCCTCCTGCGCCAAGGCCGCGACGCCTTCCGTCGGAGGCATAATGTAGCCCTTCAACAGCCAGCCGCCTGAAGCGCCGATTGCCAACAGGATGACGGCAGCGGCAGCCATCGGGGCAACTCGGCTTCGCTTCGCGGGTCGTTGTTTCTCGATGATGTTTGCGAGGTTCAACCGGCTTGGAATAGGCTCGGCAGCGATCGGACCCAGAGCCGATCTGAGCGCCGTAGAACCCTGCTGATAGGCTGAGACGCGTTTCGCGGCATCCTTGTTCGTCCCAAGGAAGGCAGCCACCTCCTGGTGCCGTTCTGCATCGAGGGCTCCGTCGACGAAAGCCTGAAGGTCATCTTCGTTAATCGGTCTATTCGTCATTTGACCCTCCGGATAAATGGACCAACAGGTTTGGCGCTCGTTGGTTTGGTCTCAAGAAGAAGTCTCAATTGCTCCCGTGCGCGAGACAGGCGTGACATCACTGTTCCAACGGGCACGTTAAGAACCGTCGCTGCCTCGGCATAGCTCAGGTCCTCGACTGCGACCAGTAGTAGGATGCTCCGATAGTCCGGCGGCAACCCCTCGATGGCCGCAAGAACGTCCTGGCCGAACAACGTGCTGTCCTGGCTGGCATCGACCGCTGTGGTCGCTTCCGGCATCTCGTCGATCGTGACGCGACCAGCGCGCCTGGCCTCCTGGCGTATCCTGTTGACCGCGAGATTGTGCAGGATGGCAAATACCCAGGAGCGGGCATTGGCATCGCGTCGGTGCGTCCAGTTCGTGACGACCCGCTCAAGGCAATCCTGGACGATGTCATCAGCTGCCTCGCGATCGCGGATCAGCCCGCGCGCGTATCGTCTCAGCGCCGGGATCATCGGCTCTACCTGCGTCAGCAGATCATCCATGTCTCAAATCCTCGAGGGCGAATGGCCCGCAGTCAAACCGCGGACCATCTGGTTTGTGCCAGTCAGGTCACATCAACCGGCCTGCACCTGCAGGACCTTGCCGGGCTTGCCGTCGACCGATGAGGCAACGACGATATACCTGCGTTCGTCCTTGTGCTTGGATTCGACGATCTGCCGGATCGGGCCGACTGCGTTGACGATCGCGGAACCGGCCGGGTTCGTCATGAAATTCGACAGACCCTGAAGGGGGCCGCTGCCATCGGCCTTGTCGGAGAGTGCCAGTACGTACATCGTCTTCGGTTCCAGCCCGGTCACCGATGCCTGCAACACCTGCGTCAGGCCTTGGTCGAAGAGCGTAACGCTCGTCGGCGCCGTCTTGTCCTTGTCGCCCATTGCCGACAGCGTCAGATGGGCGGCGACGCCTGCGGTGCCGAGCGGCTGCAAGTTCTGCATGCCGTCGCCTTCAGGAACGGCATTCGGCACATAGTTGACGGCCTGTGCCGCCTGGCCGATCGGGATCGTCGCGATGACCTTGTTGGTCAACGTATCGATTGCGGCCATCGCATCGGCGTTTTCAAGGCCGACATAGACGCGCGTGCCGTCGCCGGAGGGCCAGACACCGTGTGGCAGTTTGCCGACGGGGATGGTCGTGACCTGTTCGAAATTGTCGGTGCGGAAGACCTTGACCTCGTTGAGGCCGCCGACGGTGATGTAGGCGAAGCTGCCGTTCTTGTTGGTGACGAGGTTGACGTGGTTGGTGATCGGGCCGGTATCGATCGTCTGGATCAGATCGAAAGGCGGCTGGGCATTGAAGACCTGGGTCTTGCCGACGTCCTTGAGCGTGAACCAGACCTGTTTTCCATCCGGCGATGCCGCGATGTTCGGGCAGAAGGGGCTTGCCTGCTTCACGTGGCCGACGATCTGGTGATCGGCGACGGTGACGACGACGGTCTCGGGATTGAAGGACGAACAGATGTAGCCGTACTTGCCGTCAGGCGAGAAGATCTGCATGCCGGGACCTGCAGGCACCTTGATCTGCGTTTTCTCCTCGAAGGTGGCGGCGTCGATGACGGAGATATAGTCTTCGCCGCGGACCGTTACCCAGACTTCCCTGCCATCCGGCGTATAGAATGCCTCGTGCGGAGAGCGGCCGACATAGGTGGTGTGCTTCACCGCGTTCGTCGCGGTGTCGATGAAGGTCACCGAGTTCGAGCCGATCGAGACCACCGCGATCGTCTTCTTGTCGGGCGAAAAGCCCATGCCGTGGACCAGCACCTGGCCCTTGTAGAGCGGCGAGAGATTGCCGGGCTGGGGATCGCCGAGCTTGATGACGCCGAGAAGCTTGTTGGTCGCGGGATCGGTCACCGACACGGTGTTGGAGAATTGCTCGGCGGCGTAGACGCGGTCCTTGCTGCTGACTGGAATGTCCGGATCAGCGGCGGCGAAGGGCGCCTGTCCGGCGAAGGCGGAAAAAGGCAATAGCATGCTGCCCGCCAGCAAGCTGGCGGCAAAAGATGTACGAATGTTCATTGGGAGGACCTCTGGGTTACATCTTCATGTTGGGGTCCATGCCCTGCATGGTCTTGCTGGGCGCGGATCCGGTGGGGGTAGTCTCCGGTGCGACCTGGGTTGGGGCCGCTTCGGATGGGGGGAGCGGATCGCCGATCGCAAGCTTCATCGCTGCGATCTCCTGCTGTTGATCCACAATAATCTCCTGCGCGATGCGCTTGAGCTGTTCGTTCTTGCCGTACTTGAGGACGGCGAGCGCCATCTCGATGGCGCCCTGGTGATGGGGCGTCATCATCGCCACGAAGTCGCGATCGACATCGCCTGATGGCTTGACCTCCATGTCCGCCATCATCTTGTTCATGGCCGCGTCGTTTTCCGCGAGATAGGCCGCCTCAGGACCGGCGTCATCCATCTGCATCGCCGAATGATCGTGCTGCGAGGGATCATGGGCGAAGGCGGCGCAGGCGCCCGCAGTTGCGAGAATGGTGGCAGCAAGAGCCATCGACTTTCGGGAGGACCAAAGGTTCATCGGCTTATTCCTTCTTGTTACATTGAGGTAGACACCCGGGCAGAGGTTCTATTCCCGAACGGCGCAAACTTTTTTGCGCCGCCCGCTCGACACGGCTCGTTGTAGTGCTCTGACGTCTCACGCCTCACATGGTCGCAAAGGCCTTGCGAAGTTCGTCGGTGAAAATCTCAGGCTGTTCGAAAGCTGCGAAATGCCCGCCATGCGCGGCCTCGTTCCAATAGGTCAGCTTTGAGTACATACGGTCCCCCCAAATCTTCAGAGGTCTGTAAAGCTCGGCAGGGAACACGCTGACCGCGACCGGGATATCGAGCTTCTGAGGGCTGAAATCGGTATCGAAGCTTTCGGCGTAGAGCCGTGCCGAAGACGCTGCAGTGTCCGTCAGCCAGTAGAGCATGATGTCATCCAGCATCTGGTCGTAGCCGAGCTCCTTCTCCGGATGATGGTCCGCATCGGTCCATTCTCCGAATTTTTCGTAGATCCAGGCCGCTTGACCGGTCGGAGAATCCGCAAGCGCATAGCCAATCGTCTGCGGGCGGGTGGATTGTATTTTGGCGTAGCCGGAGCCATGGGTCCCGAAAGCGACCAGTTGGGCAATCGATGCCTGCTCTTCCGCATCAGGAGTGCCTTCAATCGGCGGCGGAAACAGCAGGGGCAGGTTAAGGTGGATACCTTTCAGTCCGGCTACATGCTGCTTCGCCATCCATGTGGTGACGCCAGCACCCCAGTCGCCACCTTGCGCATGATATTGCGTGTAGCCCAGGCGCTGCATCAACTGCGCCCATGCTCGCGCGATCCGCGGCAGGCCCCAACCGGGCTCCTTCGGTTTGTCGGAAAAGCCGTAGCCCGGTAGCGAGGGTATAACGACGTGGAATGCGTCCTCGGCTTTGCCGCCGTAGGCTGTCGGATCGGTCAACGGGCCGATCACGTTGAGGAATTCGACGACGGAACCAGGCCATCCATGCGTCAGGACCAGTGGCCGTGCATTCGCATGTTTCGACTTCACATGGATGAAGTGAATGCCCAAGCCATCTATCTCGGTCCGGAATTGTGGGTAGGCGTTCAGGCGCTTTTCCAGCCGATGCATATCGTAGCTGTCGCGCCAGTATTTCAACAGCGCCTCGACCGAACTCAGGGGAGCACCTTGCGACCAGTCGGAGACGGCTTCCCTTTCTGGCAGGCGTGCAGCACGGAGACGGGCGCGAAGGTCTTCAATTGCTGAGGCCGGGATTTTCACCTTGAATGGATCGATGGCATTCGTCGCAGCGGGCATCTCCATGCCGCCGGTCGACTGCATTGCCGCCGCCGCTCCACCGACCACCATGAAGGCCGAAACTGCCGCCGCAGCGCCAAGGAACAGCCGGCGGCCAGGGTCGATATCGCGGGGGCTATCAGGGTTCACATCGTTCATCGTCATTTCCATTCTGGGGTTCAAAGACATGCCTTGATCTAGGCGGCAGGCGACCAGCGCAGAAGCGGCGGCGCAGGGAGATACAATCCATCAGCATGGATGATCAGAATGCGCCGCGGCTTTTCGAAACCGGCCGCAGCCGCTTCACGCTTGCTGGAGCGACGCGCCGAGGTTGCCGAGCACGCCAAGCTGGCCGAAGATGATCGTTGCGGCAGTGTAGCAATGGAAGGACGTCACCTTGCCATCCTTCAGGTGGAAGACGTCGCAGCATGGTGCGTGCATTTCCTTGCCCGTCGGGGCGATCGTGCCGGCTGCCAGCGCGAGAGGGCCGGTATGGGTGCCGTTGAGGGTCAGTTCCACGATGACCACGTCGTCGGTCACGTAGAAGTTTCCGAGCTCGCGGTGCATGTCATGAAAGGCGGTGGCGTAGATATCGACCGTCTTGCCGATATCGTCGCCGTAATATTTCGCGCCGGCCGATACATCCCAGAAATAGCCGTCCTCGGCGAAGAGAGCGACGAATGCCGCCACATCCTTCACTTCGGCGGTCCGGTAGAGTTCCCGGATGATTTCTTCGTTGGTAGACATGTTGTTTCCTTGGCTTTGCTAGAGTTGGATCAGCGGATGGATTTGAAGGCCTTGCGCATTTCCTGCGCGAAGAGGTCGGGTTGCTCGAATGCGGCGAAGTGACCGCCCTTGTCGACCTCGTTCCAGTAAAACAGGTTCGGCCAGTGGGCTTCGGCCCATGCCTTCGGCGCGCGGTAGATCTCCTTCGGAAAGATCGAGGCTGCCATCGGGAGTTCGATCCGGCCGGCGTCGAAGCCGCCGCCGTTGCGGGCGTTCTCCCAGTAGATGCGGGCGGACGAGGCGGCCGTGTCCGTAAACCAGTAGAGCGAGATGTCATCGAGCATCTCATCGATCGTCAGCGCGTCTTCTGGCTCGCCGCGATTGTCCGTCCAAGCCTGGAACTTCTCATAGATCCACGTTGCCTGGCCGACCGGCGAATCCGCGAGCGCATATCCGATCGTCTGCGGCCGGGTCGCCTGCTCCTTGAAGTAGCCGAACTGATCGTTCGCGAACTTCATCGCCGCATCCATCGCGGCCTTTTCCTCGGGCGTCGGTTTCTTGGGCAATTTCTCCGGAAAGACCAGCGGCCAGTTCACATGGGCTGCCACCAGCCCTTCGGGGCGGACATGTCCGAGCGCATGGGTCACGCCCGATCCCCAATCTCCGCCCTGCGCGACCCACCTGTCGTAGCCGAGGCGCTTCATCAGCGTGGCCCAGGCATTGGCGGTCCGAACGACAGTCCATCCTTCCGAGGCCGGCTTGTCGGAAAAGCCGAAGCCGGGCTGTGACGGAATGACGACATGGAAAGCGTCCTCAGCCGAGCCGCCGTGCGCGGTAGGGTCGGTGAGGGGGCCGATGACCTTGAGGAACTCGACGACCGATCCTGGCCATCCATGCGTCAGAATGATCGGGAGGGCGTTCTCATGCTTCGATTTCATATGGATGAAGTGGATACCGAGCCCATCGATGCGGGTGCGAAACTGCGGAAACGCATTGATACGCTTCTCGAATTTCCGCCAATCATATTTGCGCTCCCAATAGGCGATCAAAGACTTAGCCTTGTGGAGCGGAACGCCTTGCGACCAGTCCGAGACGATTTCCTGATCGGGCCATCGCGTATTCTTGAGACGGCGCTTCAGATCGTCGATCGCGGCCTGCGGAACGGACACCTTGAAAGGCGTCACCGCGTCGGTTGCCGGTGAAAGCATTGGTTCCGCTTGCGCCGCAATCGCCTGGGATGCCAGCGACGCAACGGCAGGTGCTGCAAGGGCGAACTGAAGGATGCGTCGGCGCGTTGCGACGGTCGATGGGGCGGTCATTTCTTATTCCTCGATTTGATTGCTGTTTGAGCCCGCTCTCAAGCGTTTCGGGATCGGAGGCGTCCGCTGGGGGGCGCGATCCGATCCCGATGGCGTCAGGAGACGCGGCCGCGCGGGTCATCGATGTGCTGCTTTGCGACATCGTAGCGGATACCCTGTCGGTCGAGGATTCGGACATTCTTCACGACAGTGCTCAGAGCCTCGAGGAAGATCGGCGAGTTCTCGTGCGCTTCGTAGGCGGCTTCGTCTCTCCAGCCCTCGACAAGGTGGAAGGTGTTCGGATCTGTCAGATCCTGTGCGAAGGCGTAGAAGACGCACCCGTCGATCTCAGTTGCCGCCTTCATGTCAGGGATCACCGCGTCGATGAAGGTCTGCCGATCGTCAGGGTGAACGCGATAATAGGCGCTGACGAGCATGTTCGTCGGCAGTGTCTTGTCGTGGTCGGCCATGGCCGTTTCTCCTTTGGGTGACTGTGTGTTTGGGATGCGTCGCGCCTAGCGTGACGCGATCAGAACCGTGCCGGATCTGCCTGGCTTCTCGACAAGCGCGGCAGCCTTGCCGACATCTGCGAGATCGAAGTTCTGCTCGACCTGAAAGAGCTCCGGCTTGCCGGCTGCGAGCTCAAGCGCGAGCTTCAGATCGGCTCTGCGGACGTCTACGGGCAAGCCCGCCCATCGACCGACCGTCACGCCCGACAGCCGGATGTCACGTGTCGAAAAGTAAAGCGCGGGGACCGAGATCGGCTGTCCGGAAAGGTCGCCGTAGGAGACCAGGCTACCGCCTTGGGCAAGCAGGCCGACCGCCGCACTGGCCGTCTCGCCGCCAACAGGGTCGAGCACGACGCCGATGGGATGGCCGTCGGCAGCCGCAACGACCTTGTCCTGCCAGCCCGGCTTGTCTGTGGAAACCACCGGGAGATCCGGAAACACAACGTTGAGCTCGTTCACGCCGGCTTCGCGCCGGACGACACCCACGACGTCGAAGCCGCGATCGAGAAGCAGTCCGATCACCAGTCTGGCGACCGCCGAGCCTGCGGCGGTGAGAACGACGACGTCGCGGCCCGGCTTCGCGCCGGATGTCTCGACGGCCCGCAAAAGGAGTGCGGTCGTCAGCGGATTGACGTGCAGCTGTGCTGCGGCTTCGTCCGATACGTTATCGGGGATTTCGGTGACGTATTCGGCCGAGACGATTGCCTTTTCGCTCCACGCGCCTCGGCCGGGGAAGAAGGCGACGCGGGTGCCTGGCTTCAGATCGACGCCACTGCCCGCTTCCTCGACGATGCCGTAGCCTTCGAAGCCGACGCGCACGCCCTCTTTCGGCAACGTTGCTCCCGGCTGGTAGCGTCCTGCTATACCGAGAAGGTCGCCGTGGTGGACCGGCCGGAGAAGTACCCGGATCAGCACTTCGTTGTGGTCTGGATGCTTGGGATCTTCGACATCGACGGCCTGAAGAACGTCCTCAGGCTTGCCATGCTTGAAATAGACTGCGGCACGCATCGCGAGCTCTCCTTGAGAATGAGAAGTGGAGCGGCTGTTCGCCGCTCCTGTTTTGCGGTTAGACCTGGGCCTGACCACCGTCTGCGAAGAGCTCGGCGCCGTTGACGAAGCTTGCGTCGTCGGAAGCGAGGAACAGAGTTGCCTTGGCGATCTCCTCGGACTCACCGACGCGGCCGAGCGGGATGCGCGAGGCGAGATAGTCGAGCAGGCCCTGCTGCTGCTCCTTGTCGTCGCCGGCAAGCTCGACGAGGCCAGGGGTGCGTGTGGCGCCGGGCGAGACGACGTTGACGCGGATGCCGGTGCCCTTGAGATCAAGCGCCCAGGAGCGGGCGAGGTTGCGGACGGCGGCCTTGGAGGCGGAGTAGACGGAGAAGGCGGCGGTGCCTTCGGTCCCTGCGGTCGAGCCGGTCAGAACGACCGACGAGCCCTTGCCGAGCAGCGGAAGAGCTTTCTGCACCGTGAAGATCACGGCCTTCACGTTGCGGCCGAAGGTGTCGTCGACCTGCTCCTCGGTGATCTGGCCAAGCGGAAGCATGCTGCCGCCGCCGGCGTTTACGACGAGGGCGTCAAGGCGACCCTGTTCCGCCTTCACCTGGGCGAACAGCTTGTCGAGATCAGCATTGCTCGAGGAGTCGGCCTGTACGCCAACCGCGCCATGGCCGATCTCGGCCACTGCCTTATCGAGCGCATCCTTGCGGCGGCCGGTGATGTAGACGCGAGCGCCTTCGGCGGCGAAGAGCTTGGCGGTCGAGAGGCCGATGCCGCTGGTTGCTCCGGTGACGACGGCGATCTTGTTTTCAAGTCTGTTGGTCATTTTACTCTCCTGATGCTGGGCGCGCGAAAGGGTTCAGCCCGAATGCGCGGCCTGTTGAAATTCTGAAACTGTTCGGGAGGTGGCGTTGGCTGTTGGCCTCGTCGCCGTCCGATGAGGAGAAGTTAGTTCGTCAGCTTTGCGGCGAGAAGCCGCTCAGGGTGGAGACATTATCCATGGGGATGGATGGTCTCCGTCGTCACATTGCGTCTGGCATCGACGGCTTCGAATACTTTCGCCGCCCACTCCGTGAAGGCGCGCAGCCGCGGGTTTGGAAAACGGTCGGCTGGGTAGACGAGGTGCAGCGGATGATTGTCCGGCTTCCACTCAGGCAACAGTTCGACCAGCGCGCTGCTCTCGAAGTGCGGTCTTGCGAGAAAGCCGAAGCTCTGGCCGATCCCCAGTCCCGACAGCAGCGCATTCAAATGCGCGGTGCTCTCGTTGACGGAAATGCCGCTGGAAGTCGGGAGATATTCGCTTCGCTCATCGCCGCGTTGAAACCGCAATGGAAATCGCTTTCCGGATGAGGCGGAGAAGTAGCTGACGATCCGATGCTTCTCGATATCCTCCGGCCGCTCCGGCAACTGGAGACCATCCAGATAGCTGGGTGACGCGCAAATGACGTAGTCCAACTCGCACAGTTTCCGCGCCTTCATCGATGAGTCACCCAGCGCCCCGCCGCGGATGACACAATCGATCCCCTCACTCACGAGGTCGGCGGGTCTATCGCTGACGCCGAGCATGAGGTCGATATCAGGATACTGGTGCTGAAAGTCGGAAAGCGCGGGGATGAGGATCTGGTTTGCCAGAACGGAGCCGATATCGACGCGCAACTTTCCCTTGGGCGCGCTGCGGGAGCCGGCGACCGTACCGTCCATGTCATCAAGATCGGCGAGCAGCTTCAGCGCGCGCTCGTGATAGGCCACACCCTCCGTGGTCATCGTGACCGAACGCGTGGTGCGCTCGACCAGCTTGGTCCCGAGATGCCCCTCAAGATCCTGCACGAGTTTGCTGACGGAGGAGCGGGGCAGGTTCAGCGTGTCCGCAGCTTTGGCAAACGAGCCGGCCTCGGCGACGCGGACAAATGTTCGAATGGCGAGTATCTGATCCACGGGAGGTCCGGCTGCTGTTGATTAGATGATCACCATCTATACCGGATCGCTGAGCTTCGTCATGCAAGTTATTGCTTGATTTGGATAATCGCACTGTCGATGCGGTTTGTGAACTTGCGGGTCGCCATTGTGAAAACTCTGCCGGCCGCCTTTCCAGCCGGCGACGATCCTGCCGATTTCGCGCAGGGCCGCCTTCGGCCCGGCTGCGTCGACGAGAATGATCGTCGCCTCGTTGCCCACCGCAAGGCCGTAGGGAACGCCGAGCTGGCGGGCGGCTGATACTCCGACCATATCGAATACTTGCGCGATATCCGCGTCGCGCGAGAGCTGGGCGACGTTGGCATAGAGATTGGCCATCCGGATCAACGACGCATCGCCATAGGGCGTGAAGGGGTTGAGTACGTTGTTGGTTGCAACTGAGGTGACGACACCATGTGCCGCGAGGATATGGGCGGGAGCGACGCCACGTGGCACCAGATGGTCCTGGCCGCGACCGTTGAGGAAGAGATCGGTGGCCGGCAGCACGGTGAGGGCGATCCCTTCCTCGGAGAGGTTCTTCGCAATCTCGATGACCGATGCCTCCGGCAATGCCGAGAGGTTGGTGACGTGGCCGATCGAGACCCGGCCTTGCCAGCCGCGGAGTTTCGTGGCGGCGATGACGGCGGGCAGGTCGGTTCTGTTGGGGTCAAGGCTGAAGTCGAGGTGAAAATCGACGGCGACGTCGTGTTTCACCGCGAGTTCGAAGATCCTCGCGATGTGGGCTTCGGGATCGGGGTCGGTGTAGGGGCAGCCACCGATGAGATCGGCGCCGCCGGCGAGCGCTGCGTCGAGCATGACCAGGGTTTCGGGCTCATTGGTGAGGCCGTCCTGCGCGAAGGCGCAGATCTCGATGTCGATCGCAAAGGCGTAATCCGCCCTGATGCGCTTGATCGCCTCAAGGGAGCGAAAGCCGGCGCGGGGATCGATCTCGACGAAGGTCCGCATCCGCACCGTGCCATGCGCGATTGCCTTCTCGACGACGCGGGCGGCTCGCTCGTAAACGTCCTCCTCGGTGAAGCCGGGCTTTGCGCGTGCTGTCTCGCGCACCGCTTCGGTAAGCGTTCCCTCGCAGATCGAGCAGCGATCGAGGATGCAGGCCTTGTCAAGATGCACATGCGTATCGACGAAACCGCCGAAGGCGAAGTTTCCTTTCCCGTCGAAGCTCGTGACAGCATCGCAGCTGAAACTCTGCTCGATCGCGGCGATCAGGCCATCACGCACGGCGATATCTACGAGGGCATCATCTTCCTCGATACGGACATTGCGGATGACAAGGTCGAAGAGATGATCGGACATGCTGCTCATAGACCGATGGCTCCGCCATCGCTGCGAGGGTCGTGCGCAGCTTCCATTCGTCCGTCTTCGTGGATGCGGATGAGCCCTGCTTGGCCACCAAGCGGGCTGAGCGGGCCTATTGTCGCGACTTCGTGGCCCATGGCGCTGAGTGCTGCCAGCGTATCTGCGCCGATATTCTCCTCAAGCTTCAGGTTGTCACGACTATCCGAGAAGGTGCGGCCGAGCAGGAAGCGTGGTCTCGAAAGGGCCGCCAACGGGTCAAGGCCATGGTCAATCAGCAGACTGAGCAGTAGCGCCAGTGTCTGCGGCTGGCCATCGGCCCCCTGTGTTCCATAGACCAGATGCGGGCGCCCATCCTTGAGCGCGAGGCCGGGGTTCAGTGTGTAAAAGGGTCGCTTGCCTGGCTGAATGCAATTCGGGCTTGCTGGATCGACGCTGAAGGCCGCACCCCGGTTTTGCCATAGAATGCCGGTGTCGCCGGCAACCACGCCGCTACCCCAATCAAAATAGATGCTTTGCAGCAGGCAGGCGGCGCGGCCTTCGGCATCGACGGCAGCCAAAAGCGCCGTGTCGCCCTGCCTGTAGGGGGCGGGCCACTCGGCGGCGCGGCTGGGGTCGATCGCCGCAGCCTTGGCGGCCAGGCGCGCAGGATCGAGAAGCATTTTCGTGGCATCGTCGCCAAACTCCGGATCCGCGATCAGGTGACGATCAAGGAAAGCCTGTTTCACGGATTCCACAAGCGCATGGTAATAGGCAGCGCTCTCAGGTGCCTTATCCTTGGGCGCCAGCTGGGCAAGCACAGCCATGATGCCAAGGGTGGTAACGCCCTGCGTCGGCGGCGGTGGCGCTAGCAGAACGGTGTCACCATAGCCGAGCCGCACCGGATCGACGATACGCGTCCGCGTTGCCACGAGATCGGCGGCCGTCAGCGGAGAGCCTACGGCGGCAAGGCCGCAAGCTATACGGTCTGCCAACGCGCCCTCGTAGAATTCTCTGGCGCCATTTTCAGCGATGGCCTTGAGGGTTTGCGCCAAAGCCGGCTGGCGCTGGATGCCGTCGCGCTGGAAGAGGTCGCGAAAGCCCGGCCATGTCTCGGATTCGCCCGCGCGGAAATCGTGCCAGAATGTCTGCGACGGGCTGACGGCAAAGCCGTCCTCGGCGAGCGTGATGGCATCGTCGAGCAATGCAGCAAGTTGCTCGGAGCCACCCCATACCGTGGTGGAGTGATCGAGCACCTTCTCCCAGCTATCGACCAGGCAGGCGGTCGTCAGCGTCGAGGCCGGACCGCGTGGCGGGATCGGGCCGTTGATCTCGGCCTTCGCGGCAGCCTGACCGATGCCGAGGAAGGTCCGCGCGTCGCCATCCTGGTCGCAAACCATCCAGACGGCGTCGCCACCGAGACCGCAGAAATGCGGGTAGGTGACGGCGAGCGCGGCACCCGCGGCGACCAGCGCTTCGATCGCATTGCCGCCGCGCGCCAGCACCTTGGCGCCAGCCTCGCTCGCCGCCCAATGCGGCGTGGTCACCATGCCGTCGCGCGATTGTGCGACAGCTGTTTCGGTCTGCCGGCTCCGATAGTTCATCAGCGGACCACGGCTCCGTTCTCGGCAACTAGCCGGCCTTCCTTGAAGACGCGGCGCGGCTTCGGAATGGCGACGACGGCTTCCGGGATATGCTCGGCCGCGAGCGTCACGAAATCGGCTTTTGCGCCGATGGCGATGCCATAGCCTTCGAGGTTGAGCGCCTTGGCGCCGCCTGCAGTCACCACGTCGAAAGCGGCGGCGAGTTCCGTATCCGTGTAGAAACCGGAGCGATAGGCGATGATTTCGGCGCGGCGCAGCATGTCGCCATCGCCGAAGGGCCACCAGGAATCGCGGATATTGTCGTTGCCCGAGAAGACGGTGACGCCGGCCGCCCGCAGCAGCGCGACCGGCGGGAAGTTGTGGTTGCCCGGCGCGTTGGTCATGATTGCGACACCGCTCTTCGCAATGAGTGCGGCGATCTTCTTCATCGCATCGGGTCCGAGATCGCCGAGGCCATAGGCGTGGCTGACGGCGACATGGCCCTGCATGCCGAGCGCCGTCGTGCGGGCGCAGATTTCCTCGATGGTCATCGCGCCCATCGTGCCGGCGTCGTGGAGGTGGATATCGACATCGACGCCGCGCTTTTCGGCAATGCCGAAGACCACATCGAGATGTCCCTTGATGTCGCGGTCGAAGGAGAGCGGATCAAGCCCGCCGACCAGATCGGCGCCCATGCCCATCGCCTCTTCCATCAGTTCAGGCGTGCCGGGGCTTTTCAGAATGCCGCTCTGCGGAAACGCAACGAGCTGTATGTCGATGATATCCTTGTAGGCTTCGCGTACGGCAAGAATTGTCTCCAGCGATTTCAGCCCCACCGAGCCGTCGACCATCACATGGCTGCGCATCTGCAGCGCGCCGTTTGCGATGCAGAGGTCGAGCTGCTTGCGGGCGCGCTCGTCCATCGGTGCTGCGGCCGCCATGTTCTCGGCCTGGAAGGCGACGCGCTCATGCACGTCAAAGCCGTTGGTGCAGGCTTTGTGCGGAATCCACTTGTCGCCGTAGAAGCTGGTGTCGAGATGGATGTGCCCCTCGACGAAACTTGGGACCAGAAGCGCGCCGGCAATGTCGACGGTCTTGGCGGCGGTCGTGCTCGTGCCGGCCTTGTTGATTGCCGAGATGCGGCCGTCCGAGACGAGGATGTCGTTGAGCGAGCCATCGGCCAGCTTGGCGTTCGTGAACAGTGTTTCGGTCACCGGGGTCTCCCTTGATGTCTTTGTTCTATCGTCATTTGCGATGCTCCTCCCCAGTCAGGGGAGAAGCGATGTCGTGTTGTCGGCGCAGCACCGATCAGTTCTGCGGCAGGGTGCCCTGCACGCCTTCGATCAGCCAGGTCATGCCCTTGATGTCGGCATCGGCGAGTTCCTGACCCTTGGCGACCTTCACATCACCCTTCTGATCCTTGATCTCGCCGGCAAAGAGCTTCAGCTTCCCACTGATGATCGCGGCTTCGGCGGCCTTCATTTCGGCGGCGACCGATTCCGGCAGTTCCGGATTGCTCGTCGTCATCTTGACGTAGCCGCCCGGCCCGAGACCCAGCCAGCGGCTTTCCGCCTTCCAGTCGCCGGCCATGACGGCCTTGGCGGCGTTGATATGGGCGGCACTCCAATCCAGTTCGAAAGAAACCAGCTGCTTCTTCTTTACATAGGCGGAGAAATCGCCGGTCGAGCCGATCGACCAGACGCCTTTCTCCTCGGCGGCCAGTCCCTGCACCGGCGTGTTGGGGCTGCCGGAGATGACATCTGCGCCCTGCGCGATCAGTGCCGCGACGGCGTCCTTTTCCTTGCCGGGATCGACCCAGGCATTGGCCCAGACAACTTTCAGCGTCACGTCGGGGTTGACCGAGCGGGCGCCGAGCAGGAAGGCGTTCAGGCTGTAGATGACCTGCGGCACCGGGAAGGCGCCGACCCAGCCGAGAACGTTGGTCTTGGTGGTGCGGCCGGCGGCGATACCAGTGAGGTAGGTGCCCTCATAGTGGCGGGCTTCGAAGACGCCGAGATTGTTGCCCGCCTCGATGCCGGCGCAGCATTCGAAATGCGACTTGGGCAACATCGGAGCCAGTTTCTTCAGCGAGGCATATTGCGAGAAGGTGGTGCCGAAGATCAGCTTGTTGCCCTGTGCGGAAAGCTGGCGGAACAGGCGCTCGCAATCCTGAACCTGTGCGATGTTTTCGAGCACCGTTACCTTCACCTTGTCGCCGAATTCCTTTTCAAGCGATTTCCAGGCGTTAGCCTGGAAGTATTCCCAGCCGGTATCGGAGATGGCGCCCATGTGGATGACGCCGACCTTGAGCGGCTCTTCGGCGGCGAAAAGCGGTCTGGCGCCGGCGCCAATCGCAAGCGCGCCGGCGGCGCTGGTTCTCAGGAAGTCGCGTCTGGAAAATGTGGTCATTTCGGTTCCCTCTGTTGATGTTTGATCTGGATGATGGACAGATGTTTCAGCCCTCGGCGGCAAATGGCTTGCCGAGGGAAGCGGGGACGTTGAGGCGCATCAGCGCGGCGTTGCGCGAGATCAGCACCAGCACGACGATGGTGACGAGATAGGGAAGGGCGGACATGAGCTCGGACGGCAGGCCGATGCCGGCGCTCTGGGCAAAGAGCTGCGCGATGGTGGCGCCGCCGAAGAGATAAGCGCCAAGGAAGCAGCGCCCCGCCCGCCAGGTGGAAAAGACGACCAGCGCCACCGCGATCCAACCGCGCCCGGCGATCAATCCCTCGGTCCACAGCGAGGTATAGACGATCGAGACATAGGCGCCCGCGATGCCGGCGCTGGCACCGCCGAACAGAGTGGCCAGGTAGCGGATCGTGTTGACGGGATAGCCGAGCGCATGCGCAGATGTGGGCGATTCACCGACGGCGCGCAGGATAAGCCCGCTGCGGCTGCGGTTGAGGAAATACCAGACGCCGGCGAAGAAGGCCCAGGACAGCCACGTCAGCGGATGAAGCTGGCCGAGAACCACGCCGAGCAACGGGATTTTCGCGGCAAGCCTTGATGCCCCCGACGGCTCGATCACGATCGCCATGCCGATGTAGGGCTTGCCGATGAACGAGGCCAGGCTGGTGCCGAAGATCGTCAACGCAAGCCCGACCGCGATCTGGTTGGCGCGGAAGCCGACGGCAAGAACCGCGAACATGAGGGCGAGCAGCATGGCCGCCAGCATGGCTGCGACTACGGCGAGCCACAGACTGCCCGTTGCCATCATGACGATGAAGGCGATCACCGCGCCGATGACCATCATGCCCTCGACGCCCATGTTCAGCACGCCGGAGCGTTCGGCGACGAGTTCGCCGAGTGCTGCATAGATCAGGGGCGTGCCGGCAACGAGCGTGGCCACAAGAATGGGAAGGAACTGATCCATCAGGCGGCGGCTCCCTGCCGGTTGGAGGACTGAAAGCGGATGCGGTATTGAATGAAGACATCCGTCGTCAGCACGAAGAACAGCAGCGTGCTCTGCAGCAGGCCGGTGATCGAGGACGGCATGCCGAGCGACATCTGCGCGACATCGCCCGAGAGGTAGAGCAGCGCCATCAAGAGGCCGGAGAGCAGGATGCCCACCGGGTGCAGCCGCCCGAGAAAGGCAACGATGATCGCCGCGTAGCCATAGCCGGGCGAGGCAGTCGGGAAGATCTGGGCAAGCGGGCCGGCGATCTCGCCGACGCCTGCGATGCCGGCCGCCGCACCGCTTGCCAGCATGCCGATCCAGACCGCACGGCTGACGCCGAAGCCGGCATAGCGCGCGGCGCCTTCGGAGAGGCCAGTGACCTTGAGCTGGAAGCCTGCGAAGCTGCGGTTCATGAACAGCCATCCCACGATGACCGCCCCGAGCGCGAAGAGCACGCTGACATTGGCGCGCGTGTCTGCGATCAGGATCGGGAAGAGGGCATCCGGCGACAGCGGTTCCGATTGCGGGAAGTTGAACCCAGCCGGATCGCGCCAGAGGCCGAAGATCAGCCAGGACAGCCAAAGGGCCGCGACGTAGTTCAACATCAGGCTTACGAGGATTTCGCTGGCGTTGAACTTGACGCGCAACAGCGCCGGGATGGCTGCCCAGAAGATGCCGCCAACGGCGCCGGCGATCACCATCAAGGGCAGAACCCACCAACCGCCGGTCGGCCCAAACTTCAGCGCGACATAACCGGCGAAGATGACGCCTACGGTCAGCTGCCCTTCGGCGCCGACATTCCAGATCCCGGCGCGAAAGCCGATTGCGAGCCCGACGCCGATCAGTACCAGAGGGGCGGCCTTGATCAGCAACTCGCCGAAGCCGTAAAGATCTGCGAGTGGCGCGGACAGGAAGGTGATCAGCGCTGCAAGTGGGTTCTGGCCGGCGAGCGCGAAGAGCGCCATGGCGACGATCGACGTCAGCGCGATCGCGATGACCGGCGACATCAGGATCATGATGCGCGAGGGATTGGGGCGCGGTTCAAAGCGCATGGGCAAGCTCCTTGCTGGCGCGTTCGTCTGGCTCGTCGCCGGCACTTTGGCCGGACATGGCAATGCCGATCGCATCGCGGTTTGCCTCGGCAATCGGTATGGCCGCCGTCAGCCGGCCGCCGGCTATGACGGCGATTTTGTCGGAGATCTCGAAGAGTTCGTCGAGTTCCTCGGAGATGACGACGATCGCCGCACCCCGATCGCGCAGGTCGAGCAGCGCCTGGCGGATGATGAGTGCCGCTCCGACGTCCACACCCCAGGTCGGCTGCGACACGATCAGCACGCCCGGCTCCTGCAGGATCTCGCGGCCGATGATGAACTTCTGAAGATTGCCGCCGGACAGGCTGCCGGCCCGCGCCTGGGCGCCTGGCGTCCTGACGTCAAAGGCCTGAATGCAGCGCTCGGCATATGCCTTAACGCGATCGAAGCGGATGAGGCCGGTGCGAATAGCGCCGTTGCGATTGGCGGTGAGCAGCACGTTCTCCAGGAGCGGCAGCGAGGGGACCGAGCCCTGCTTCAGCCGATCCTCGGGAACGGAGCACAGGCCAAGCCGCCGCCGGCCGGCTGGGTCGCGATGGCCCGCCGGCTTGCCGTCGATGGTGATCGTGTCGGCGTTCGAGAGCGGTGTTTCGCCGGAGAGTGCGGCCAGCAGTTCCCGCTGACCATTGCCCGAGACGCCGGCGATGCCGAGGATCTCGCCGCCGCGCACCGCAAAGCCGATGTCGCTGAGCGCCGTTCCGAACGGGTCCTGGGTGGGGAGCGTCAGACCGGACACGCTGAGACGTGTCTTGCCGGCCGACGTGTCGCCGCGATGACGGAAGCTGGGGAGATCGGCGCCGATCATCATGCGGGCCATCGACGCCGGGCTTTCCTGCCTCGGATCGCACATGCCGGTGACGCGGCCGCCGCGCAGGATCGTCGCCGTGTGGCAGAGATCCCTGATCTCGTTCAGCTTGTGGCTGATATAGAGAATACTGCATCCCTCGGCCGCGATCTGGCGCAGCGTGACGAACAGCGTTTCGACGGCCTGTGGCGTCAGCACCGACGTCGGCTCGTCGAGAATGAGCAGGCGCGGATTTTGCAAAAGCGCGCGGATGATCTCGACCCGCTGCCGCTCGCCGACTGACATCGTGTAGATATGCCGCTCCGGCTCTACCGGCAGGCCATAGCGCGCGGCGACTTCGTTGATCCCTCTCGACAGCGGTTCGATCGGCGGGCGGCCCGGCAGCGCCAGCGCGATGTTTTCCGCCACCGAGAGCGTGTCGAACAGCGCGAAGTGCTGGAACACCATGCCGATACCGAGCTTCTGCGCATCGGCGGGCGAGGCGATCGAAACCTCGCGCCCATCCCACAGGAGCTCGCCGGAATCCGGCGGTACCATGCCGTAGATGATCTTCATCAACGTCGACTTGCCGGCACCGTTTTCGCCGACGACGGCGTGGATCTCACCCGGACGGACGCAAAGGTCGATCCGGTCATTGGCGACCACGGCCGGATAGGCCTTGCGGATCCCTCGCAGCTCGAGGCGGTGTTCGATATGTGGCGATATCGTATGTGGCATGATGACAATCTTGGCTACATGATCTCTATAATCACGTATGCAACATTGATGCCAGTCCGTATCGATTGCCGCATCGAACGATGCGCCGAGGCGTTAAATTTATGGAATCATTGATATAAAACGCGAGTTGCACCTGGCTGCGCCCAAGTCGACAAGCAGTCGCGGTTGGCTCCATGTCTACATAAAATGCAAAATCATGTATACATGATTGAAAAAGCGGCAGTCAGCCCGCGGTGCGAGCGGAGAAGCGGGAGAGGATCGAGCCAAGATCAGGCTCAATGGCCGCCTCGTCCTCGAACAGCGCCCGGCTTTCTACTGACGACAGATGATCATCCATCAAGCGCTCAGCGGCGGCGATATCGCCCTTCTTGAGGGCAGCGATAAGCCCGGAGTGCTCGCTGATGGCGCATTCGCTCGAATGCGGGCGGCTATACATGGCAAGGATCAGCGAACAGCGCGACACCAGTTCGGAGAGATAGCGCTGCAGGAGTGCATTGCCCGCAAGGTCGGCAAGCTTCAGATGGAACTCGCCGGCAAGCCGCGTCGAAAGCCGGACGTCGCCCTTGGCATGGGCGCCCTCCTCCTCCTGGACATGTTCGCGCAGGCTCTTCTCGATGGCGGGGCTCCAGCGCTTGACCACCGCCTTCATGACCTCGCGCTCCAGCGCACGGCGCACCGCGAATGCATCGCGTGCTTCCTCAAGGCTCGGCTGAGCGACCGTGGCTGTGCGTTTGTGATAGGTATCGACCAGCCCCTGCGCCTGCAATTTTGCCAGCACGGCGCGTACCAGAGTACGGCTCATGGAAAAGTGCTTGCCGATCTCATCCTCGGGCAGCTTGGTACCGGCTTTGATCGCCTGCTCGATAATGGCCTGTCTCAGGGTGCGATGGGCGATATCGACCCGGTCGGAATTCGATGACATGGGACTTCAATGAATGTTTCGGTGGCGTATACGCTATATCGCCATCATGCGTACAACAAGTGCCGCGCCCTATATCGCAGATAACAGTTACCGCGCTCCTGCACCGGATGCGCGATGTATACTGCGATATCGCGCGGGCGATTCCATAAGAACCCGCCGGAATGCCGCTGCGAATGCACTGTCGGACGCATAGCCCAGCGACTGCGCAATGCGCGGCAGGGGTTCCTCACCGCGGCGAAGGCGGGCGGCGGCGATCCGCATCCGCCAACGGACAAGGTAGTCCATCGGGGATGCCCCAACGGTCACCTTGAAGCGTTCGGCAAACGTCGAGCGGGACTGGCCAACGAGGCGCGCAAGCGTTTCGACCGTCCAAGGGTGCGCGGGATCAGCGTGGATTGCCCGCAGCGCCGGTGCCAGGCGATTGTCCGCAAGGCCCGCGAGCCATCCGGGATGCTGAGCTTGGTCTTGAGCGAGGTAGGCGCGCAGAACGTAAATGAATGTCAGCCGCAAAAGATCGTTGCAGGCGACACGAGAACCAGGTGCCGTACCGTTCCATTCACGGTCCAGTTGCTCAAGCAGCCAGCCGATCGGGCCGGCATCGTCACTTTTGATGACGACGAGCGGTGGCAGCGCATCCGTCAAGAGCGAACCATCTACCGTGTCGAGATTGACACTTCCGCCGAGCAACACGAAGTCAGAGCCTTGGCCGATCGTCACATCGAGGCCGGCATTGGCGAAAACCTTGCTTGCCGGGACCGAAGGCACCTTCGGATCGCTGCAAAGTGTAAACGACCTGCCGCTGACGACAAGGCAGTCTCCGGCCTCAACACGGCGAGGTGCGGCGCCGTCCTCGATAATCCATGCGGCACCGCGCCGCACGGCATTGAACTTCAGATAGCTCGGCGCTGGAAAGGCGACTGACCACGGTCCCGAGGCAGCAAACCGCACGGAAAACAGCGCGCGAGCATCGATTGCGCCCAGAACGTCGGAGAGAGCATCATGCATGTTTTGGACGATCACGACAAAATTCCGGATTCTTCAGGCTGCAGTCACCGAAAATCTACACGATATGCGTTGCGGACACCAGAAAAACGAAGGAGTGAAGACATTGTCCGAGCAAAAACCAATCGGATCGCCATTCGGCGCAGCGAGCACGGCACTTAACGTCGTCGAGGGCCTCGATCTTACCGGCAAGACGGCGATCGTGACGGGCGGCTATTCCGGGCTTGGGGTGGAAACAACGCGGGCGCTTGCAAGCGCCGGCGCGCATGTGATCGTTCCGGCGCGCGATCGCGGCAAGGCCGAGCGGACGCTGGCCGGAATAGGGAACGTGACCATCGAGACGATGGACCTCACCGACGCCGCATCGATCGCCGCCTTCTCGAACAGGATTGTTGGACAGGGCAGGGCTGTCTCCATCCTGATCAACAGCGCCGGGATCATGGCAACGCCGCTGGCCCGCGATTTCGACGGCCATGAGAGCCAGTTCGCCACCAACCACCTTGGACATTTCCGGCTGGTGGCCGGTCTTTGGCCGGCTCTCGTTAAGTCGGGTAACGCTCGCGTCGTCTCGGTCTCCTCACGCGGTCATCAGATCTGCCCGGTCGATTTTGACGATATCGACTTCCGCGCGCGCCCCTATGACAAGTGGCAAGCCTATGGTCAGGCAAAGACCGCCAATGCGCTTTTCGCGCTTGGTCTTGATCAACGTGGAGCGGCATTCGGTGTGCGGGCGTTCTCCTTGCACCCCGGGGTCATCCTGACGGAACTCGCCCGCCATCTCAGCGAAGAAGAGATCAACGCGTTTGATGTCTATGATGAGAACGGTGATCGCCGCGTCGATCCCTCCCGCGATTTGAAGTCACCCGAGCAGGGCGCCGCGACGAGTGTGTGGGCCGCAACTTCACCGCAGCTGGTCGGGATAGGCGGTGTCTACTGCGAAGATTGCGAGATATCTCTCCCTCAGGAAGAGGCGCCGGGAGACAAGGGCGTTGCGCCGTGGGCGATGGATCGTCAAGCGGCCGATCGGCTATGGGATATCTCGAAAACGATCACCGGTGTCTCGCCGGGAGATATGTGACGCCTTGGCCTGCGGCACGTGGAAAGCGGCCGCAGGCCCAACAAGAGGCGGGAAATGGTGCGCCGTGTGTGCGCTGGATGTCACGGTTTTGTCGGTCGCCCTATCGTGCCGCAACAAACCGCAATGCGCGACAGAGCATGACCGTAACGATCGTTGAATGGTCCTCGTCGGCGCCGACCTCGAATTTCACCGCCTTTTCGCCGACGACGGGACGGATGGCCTCCGCAAATTCTCGCGCGTTGTCGATCATCCGTCGTGCCTCGCGCACTTGATGATAGCGACCCGTCAGGCTTTCCAGGTCCTGCCAGGGCGCGAGTTCCTGCTCCCAACGGCCGGCGGAGATATGAAGCCGCAGCGGGGTAGGGGCACGGATCGCGGCGCCTGCCTGCATCAGCCCGGCTCGGTCCCACCAGATGGAGGGGCTGAAGCTGATATAGCCTGAGAACAACTCAGGGCGGCGGCTCAATATGTCGAGGACGAAGTAGCCGGCAAGCGAGTGCCCCATCAGCATTCGGCGGGCCGGATCGGCAGGATAGACCGTCTCGATATGCGGCTGTAGCTGCGTGCGCAGAAACGCGACGAATGCGTCCTGTCCACCGCAGGCGCCGCTGGACGCATCGGGTAGAGCCGCCTCATCCGGCGCATGGCGCGTGAGGTCGAACTGCCGGCGGTCTATGTTGTAGCTTTCGGTATCAGGGTAGCCGATGCCAACGACAATGGACGGTGATATCCCGGTCGCCTGTGGGCGCCGTGAGACGCGCTTCATCGTTTCCGAGACGGTCACGAAATCGGAATTGCCATCGAGCAGATAGAGAACGGGGAAACCCGATGCCGGCGGTTCGACGTCTGGAACCGACACGAAGATCTCGTAATCGAGACCGCTCACGATCGATCGCTGGCGGAACCTTTCGCAGCCGGGCAGGACATAGGGTGTCTGGATCAATGTCTCGGGACATTCGGCCGATTGCTGGTGATGCTTTTTCATGCTGCGACCGAACCCCATCATTTCGTCCAATATGCTCCCGTGAGTGGCACGGCCATGAAGCCGTTGAACTCCTGTCGCACGGCCTCCACATCGATATCGGCAGACAGATCGGGATGCACCCAGCGAGCGATCAGCTCAAGTGCCAGAAGATCGAGCGGCGAATTGAAGAGCTGTTGGGAAATGCCGTGAATATTGCCCTTTTCGATCGCCGGTAGCGATGAGAACCCCGGGCGCGCGAGAAGGCGATCGAGTGACGCCTGTGTCTCCGACGCACTGTAGTTCGGACCGACCAGCAAGCCGCCGCGCTTTTCCATATACTGGCCGCCGCTGGCGATATAGATATCCGGCTTGGTTGCGAGCGCATATTCCAGGCTGATCTGCCCGGATGGTCTTCCCTTTAGAACCGCGCCGATATTGGCGCCGCCGGCAAAATCGATGAAACGGCCCACATTGCCCGAACCCGGTGAATTGCAGCATGCTTCATTTGTGGACGCGTGCGTCTCCATGAAGACGACCGGCTTTTGCAGGGCGCCAGCCATGCTGATCCTGTCCATCAGCATGCGTTTCTGTTGCTGCCGGAACGCGACGACCTTTTGCGCCTGTTCATCGCGGCCGATCGCCTTGCCGAGAATATCGAGGCTCTTGTCGGTATTGACGAAGGGATCGGCGGAGAAATCGACGAAGATCACAGGAATGCCGGCTTCATCGAGCTGTGCAAGCTGCTGCTCGGCCGGACGCGAGTGCAGCGACAGGATCACCAGATCGGGCTTGGCCGCGATCACCTGCTCCACCGCCATGTCCTGCGTGTTGCTTGTCGATCTCGGCAAGGTGTCAATCGCCGGGAACTTGGCCAGGTAGGTAGCGTAGAGCTCGCGGCCGAAACGATCGATGTCATGCGGCCATGCGGCAACGAGGCTGATGGGATCGTCGCTCAGGAAAGACAGAGCGATGATCATCCGCCCGTCATCGACCAGAATCCGGCTCGCCGGCTTCTGGAGGGTGACGTTGCGGCCCTTGAGATCGGTCAGCGACAGCTCAGCATGCGCCGCACCCGCAACGCTTAGCCCGATCAGCAAGACAAGGAGGCGAAATATCTCGAGCATGCAGCATCTCATCGAATTGCCCAATCTCATAGCCGCGTCCATTTCCGTCACCACTTATAGGCAAGGGTCGCCATAACCGTGCGGCCAGTGCCGTAGAAGCATTGCGCAGCGGAGGCGCAAGCCGCGACATACTCCTTGTTGAAGAGATTTGTCACATTGACCGCGGCCGTCAGGCCCTTGAACTCTGGGTTGTTCTGGCCGAAGTCGTAATGTACGGCCGCGTCGAACAGAGTGTAGCCAGGCACCTTCATCGCGTCCGTATTCGTGGCGTCGCCGTAAGTGCCGCCTATATAGCGCGCGCCGCCGCCAAAACCGAGGCCGGCAAGCGGGCCATCGCTCAGCGTATAGTCGGCCCAAAGGTTTGCCATATGCTCCGGCGCGCCGACAGGCGTGTTGCCTTCCACGTTCGCAACGTTGCTCTTCGTGACTTTGATGTCGTTGTAGGAGTAAGACGCGATCAGGTTAAGGTTATCCGTCACCGCGAACTTCGCTCCCAGTTCGACGCCGCGCGAACGAACCTCACCGGTCTGCGTCTGGCACACCGTTGCACTGCAGCCCATGCTCGTTCCGGTGCCCGGATGGGCGGTGTCCGTCGTCAGCACGTTCTGCTGGGTCAGGTCGTAGAGCGCAACGGTAAAGAGCGCGTCCATGTTCTGCGGCTGATACTTGATGCCGACCTCATACTGCTGGCCCGTCGTCGGCTTGAAGTTGACGCCGCCGTAGCCGGTCCCGGCGGTCGGGTCGAAGGAGGTGGAATAGCTGGCGTAAGGAGCGATGCCGTTATCGAACTCGTAGAGAAGACCGGCTTTCCAGGTGAAGGCGCTGTCGGTCGTCTCGGAATTGCTTGTGACATTCGAGGTGAGATTGGTCGTCGCATTGTCGATGCTGGCCCAATCCTGGCGGCCGGCGAGAACGAAGGACCAATTGTCCAGCTTCATCTGATCCTGAATATAGACGCCGGTCTGCCGGCGCGTCTGGTCCTGATGCCCGGTGAACTTGACGTTCGGAGCGGCCTCGTACACGGGGCTGAGGTAGTTCAGATAGGTGGTTGCGCCGTTTCCATAGGTCGCGCTCGCGTCCACCTGCTGGTAATCGAGGCCGAACAGGACGGTGTGCTCCAGCGCGCCCGTATTGAAATCCGCCTGCGCCTGGTTGTCGACGGCCAGCGCGTTGAACTGTTCGACATAATGGGTCGACTGGCGCGAAAGGCATAGATAGCTCACGCCGCCGCAGCTCGCGGCACTTGCCCATGGGGCGCCCGGCGCGACAGAGTAGGCCTTGAACTCGCTCTCATTATGCATGAAGCGCAGGTTCTGCCGAACCGTCCAGGTATCGTTCAGGTGCTGCTCGAACTCGTATCCCAGCGTCGCCTGCGTGCGCTCGAACTGGTTGTAGTTCGGATTGCCGCTGAAGAAATCATAGGGGATCTGGCCGTTCGGGTTCGTCTGCAGGGTGCCGAGCGCCGGCATCCAGTTCGTCAGCGCAGCGTTCGGATCGCGTGTATAGCTCGCCTTCAGGGTCAAGGTCGTGTCGTTGTCGGGCGCCCAGGTGACCGATGGAGCCAGCGCGACGCGCGAGCTGTCGGAATAGTCGAAGCCGAGATCGTATTGGGTGGCGATGCCGGTGAGCCGGTAGAGAAGCTGGTCATTGCCTTCAACCGGCCCGGTGAAATCGAAAGCCGCTTCAGCGCGACCATTATTGCCGAAGCGCGTCAGCACCTCGTGAGAGGCTTCCGCTTCCGGCTCCTTGCTGACCAGATTGACGAGGCCGCCGGGATTGCCGGAGCCGTAGAGCACCGATGCCGGTCCGCGGGTGATATCGATACGCTGGAGGAAATATGGATCGACCGACGGCACATTGTAATTGAGCCCCGTCGGCAGCCTCAGACCATCCCAATAATGGATGTAGTTTGCTGCTCCCCCGAAACCTCCGAAGCCGCGGATGAAGACGCTGTCGAACCGGTCGCCGGGTCGCGAGCCCGTCGTGACGCCCGGCTCATAGCGCAGTGCCGCTGCCACGCTGGTCGCGCCGCGCTTCTCGATGTCTTCTTGCGTCACCACGGAGACTGACTGAGGCGTCTCGATGAGCGGTGTATCGGTCTTGGTACCCGAGCGCGAACGCTTGGCGACCGGACCCTTGTCCTTCGCGCCATCGGCCGTGATGGTGATCTTCTGCAGATCAGTCGCCGTCTGTTCTTGCGCCACGGCGGTGGCCGCTCCGAGAATGGCGGGCGTGACGACCGCTGCGCGGAGGAGAGTTCGAATAGAAACCATTATGTCCCTCAGTCACTCACGAGGCATCTGCTGTCCAGTCCAACGACCGGAAACACACACTCGTTTAAAATATGATGGAATTAATCATGTTTATTCTTTATACGGCGAAGGGGATGTCCGGCCACCGCGAACTTGTTTGAAAAAGCCTCAATATCGTTTGCAGAACACACGGTGGCGGTGCGGCATCAAAAAACGGGACTGGTTCGATGAATTCGCTCGTCAAGGCGCAGGATTTTTTTGATCACTTGCAGAAGGAGAACCAATCCTTCCGCCTGCTCGCATCCAACCGGCAGGGCGAGGATAGGCTTCTGCGCGGTCGCTTCCAAAAGACACAGATCCGCAGCGGGCTCACCGTTCACTATTCCGACGTCACCAATCTTTGCGACCTGCGCACCGAAACCGAAGCGCCGCCGCATCTTGGCATCAAGCTGTTCTTCCAGGGCGGCGTCAGCGCCAGTATCGGCGACAAGGATATTCCGATGGCGCAGCAGCAATCCGGTTCGGGACGCTGGGTGCCTTCCGCCACGCTGTTCTATCAGAAAGAACGCGAGGTCTTTCGCCGGCGCGCGGCGATCGGCGATCGGGTGAGGAAGCTAACCATCAAGATCTTCCCGGAATGGCTGGAATCAGGGGATGTGCTTGGCGGGTCCGGCGCCGATGCGCTGAGGCAATTCACCGCGACCACACTTGCGGCCCAATCCTGGAAGCCGAGCGCTTCGCTGATCGCGCTTGCGGAACAGGTGATCAACCCAGCCGGTGTCGAGACCTATCTATCGCGCCTCTATATGGAAAGCCGCATCCTGCAGATCATCGCCGATGCTTTCTCCCAGGTCACGAATACCGGCCATGCCCAGCCCGAGCCTCACAGCCTCAGCCCCGTCGAACGCCAGCGCCTGAAACGCGCGGAAGAGTTGCTTGCGGTCGATGGTCCGCCACCTTCCGTCGATGCGCTGGCTGCCGAGGTCGGCGTCGGCGTCAACACGTTGCAACGCCTGTTTCACACCGCCTATGGGACGACGGTGTTTCACTACGTCCGCAAGATCAAACTTGATCAGGCGCGCGTGGCGCTGGAAACCGGCAAGTTGACCATCGCGCAGGCAGCATTCGTCGCCGGCTATTCAAGCGCCGCGAATTTCGCCACGGCCTTCCGCAGGGTCTTCGGATTTTCGCCGAAGGATGCGCGCTCGAGATAGGCTTGGCGACAATCAGGCTCTCTGCGGCTGGCGCGTGTCCTGCGCCTCAAGATAACGATAGCGTGCGCCAGGATGGGGCGCCTCTAATCGCGGGCCATGGCCGAACAGCTTTTCGCGCAATGTGCCCTGACGATAATCCGTCTTGTAGACGCCGCGCTTTTGCAATTCCGGCACCAGGAGATCGACTGCGTCCTCGAAGCTCTCGGGCGTGATGGCATAGGCGAGATTGAACCCGTCGACATCGGTATCCTCGACCCATTCCTGCAGCAGGTCGGCGACCGTCTGCGGCGAGCCGACGAAAACAGGGCCGAAGCCGCCGACGCCGACCCAGTCGGCCATTTCGCGCACCGACCAGACCTTGTCGGGGTCGATCGTCGTGAATGTTTCGACAGCCGATTGCACCGCGTTGGTGTGGCGGTGGCGTAGTGGCTCATCGGGTGAGAACTGGCCGAAATCGATCCCCGTCCAGCCTGAGATCAACGTCTGCGCGCCTTCGAAAGAGGCGTAGCGGCGATAGTCATCGAACTTCTTTTTCGCTTCCGCATCGGTCTCGCCGAGGATCACGGTCTGCAGATTGAAGGCGAGGATCTCGCGTGGATTGCGGCCGGCGCGCTCGGCTGCCTCCCGGACATTGGCGACATAACGTTTTAGTACCGGCTTTGAGGGAGCGGCGACGAAGATGCACTCTGCATGTTCCCCCGCGAAATCCTTGCCGCGGCTGGACGCGCCGGCCTGGTAGAGGACCGGCGTGCGCTGTGGGGAGGGTTCGCTGAGGTGGATGCCCGGCACCGTGAAATGCTTGCCGGAATGACCGATCGGGTGGACCTTCTCCGGATGCGTGAAGATGCCGGCGGCGCGATCGCGAACGACGGCGTCATCTTCCCAGCTGCCCTCCCAGAGCTTGTAACAAACCTCCAGATATTCTTCCGCCAGATCATAGCGGTCGTCATGCTTGGTTTGAGCGGATTGACCGATGTTGAGTGCACCGCTGTTGAGGTAGGAGGTGACGATGTTCCACCCGACGCGGCCTTTTGTGAGATGGTCGAGCGTCGATATGCGGCGGGCGAAGGTGTAGGGATGTTCGAAGGAGAGCGACGCCGTGAGTCCGAAGCCGAGGTTTTCAGTCACATAGGCCATGGTCGGGATCAGCTGCAGCGGGTCGTTGACCGGCACCTGCGCGGAATGCCGCAGTGCCGCGTCGACATTACCGTGAAGCACATCATAGACGCCGAGGACGTCTGCGATAAACAGGCCATCGAACTTGCCGCGCTCCAGCGTTTTCGCCAGATGCACCCAGTAGTCCATGTCCTTGTAGGTCCAGGACTTATCGCGCGGATGTCGCCAGAGACCTGGTGACTGGTGTCCGACGCAGTTCATGTCGAAGGCGTTCAACCTGATTTCACGGCTCATGTCATTCTTCCTGCGTATTGTCTGGGCGCCCGCCGATCAGGCGCCGCCGGTCTTTCGGTTGATGAAGCTGAAGGCGAGCACGGCGAAGATGAGCGTGCCGGTGCCAACCTGCTGCCAGTAGAAATTCAGCCCGGTGAGGAGCAGCCCGTTGGCGACGATGCTCAGCAGCAGCACGCCAAGCACCGTGCCGGCAATATTGGGCCGGCCGAGCGGCGAAAGCGTTGTACCGATGAAGGTCGCGCCGATCGCGTTCAAGAGAAACGCGTTGCCGGAGGAGGGGATGTAGACGGTGACAGTCGCCGTCAGGATCAGGCCGGCAATGGCGGCGACAATCGCGGTCAGGATGAACGTCACGGCGACATGCCGGCCAAGGCCGATGCCGGAATAGCGCACGACGCTCGGCTGGATGCCGATCGCCAGCACCACGCGGCCAAAGCGTGTGCGGGCGAAGATGAACGCGGCGGCGGCAATGACAAGGATCGCGATCAACAGCGGCAGTGGAAAGCCTGATATCGTGCCGTGGCCGATGAAGCGGAAGGTGTCGGGCACGCCCGATGGTGGCAGATAGACCGGGTTGCCGCCATTGGTCAGCAGTTGCTGCACGCTGCGACCGATGAACAGCGTGCCGAGCGTTGCCAGAAACGGTGAGACCCCGATGCCGGAGATCAGCAAGGCATTGAAGGCGCCGACGACCGCGCCGGCAGCAAGGCCTCCCAGCAGGCCGATCGCAACCGGCTGTCCGGCAAGGACCAGCGAGACAAAGGCGAAGCTTGCGAAATCGACCGCCGTACCGACCGAAAGATCGATACCACCGGCCGACACCGCGAAGGTCATGGCCACGGAAACGATCGCAAGCAGCGTGAAGTTATTGACGAGAAGGCTCTGCAGATTGCCAGCTGTCAGGAATGTCGGCGTCGCCAGGGAAAAGGCGGCAAAGACGGCGATGAGCGCCAGGATCAGCCCGTACCGCGCGAGACCGGAGAGCACACGATGATGCCAGGGCGCGACGGGAGAATGGGAGGCCGAAAGCGACATGGTCAAATCTCCCGCTTGCGCAGCAATGTGGTTGCCGAGACGACGATGAGGATGAGAATTCCCTGGACGCCGCTGACCAGCGTGCTGGAAAGGTTGAGGAGCTGGAAGCCGTTGACAAGGAAGCCGACGAGGAGTGCAGAGAGCAGCGTGCCAGTTATCGTCGGCACAAGTCTGCGGGAGAACACCGCGCCTAGAAGCGCCGTGACGACAACAGGAAGCAGCATCTCGCTGGAGCCTGTCGTGCTGCCGCTCAGATAAGACACCGACAGAATGCCGGCGATACCGCCGCACAGGCCACTCGCCAGGAAGGCTCCTGCCAGCAGGCGCTTCAGCGGCAAGCCGGCAGCGCGCGCGGCATCGGGGAATTCGCCGATCGCATAGAGCCGGAGGCCCAGCGGTGTGTATTGCACGATCGCGGTCACCACGGCGGTGAAGCCGAGGAGCACATAGGCAAGCACAGGAATTCCGAAGGCATCAGAGGCAGATAGTGCGGTCAGGAAATCGGTGGACGCTGGAACGACCGTATTCTGGGTGAGCACCAATTCGACGCCCGCCACGACGTTCATTACGGCAAGCGTCGCAAGCAGCGGCACGATGCCGGCGAAGACGACGGCGGCCGCATTGACTGCGCCGATCGCCAGCCCCGTCAGCAGGCTTGCGGCAACCGCCGCCGGATCGCCGTAGCCAAGCTGCGTTACCGTCGCGTAAACGGCGGCGCTGAGGCCCATATTCGCGGCGAGCGAGAGGTCGATACCGCCGGTGACGACATTGGCGCCGCCGGCGACAAGCACGATGGTCAGGCCGATCGCCAGCACGCCCGAGATGGCGGACTGGCCGAGCACGTTGCCGATATTGCCGATGCTCAGGAAGTAGGGTGCGGTGAGCGAAAAAACGGTGAGGATGACCGCGAAGGCGATCAGCGAACCGAAGCGCAGCGATGCCGCCGCCAGATTGCGGGCGGAGCGCTCCTTGCTGTTTTCCGCTTTAAAGTCGGCCAGATCGCCGATGTGGATATCAGCCGACATGGCGCAATCTTTCCGAGGCGCCGGTCGATTCCGCCAGCACTTCATCCGTTGTTGTTTCCGAAGAGATGAATTCGCGCGTCACGCGGCCGCGAAACAGCACCAGGATCCGGTCAGTGATCCCAATCAGTTCCGGCAGGTCGGAGGAGAGAACGATGATGCCGGCGCCGCGTTCGGCAAGCTCGCCGATCAGCGTGTAGATCTCGACCTTGGAGCCGATGTCGACACCGACGGTCGGCTCGTCGAGCAGGTAGATTTCCGAGTGGCGGCTCAGCCACTTGGCGATCGCCACCTTCTGCTGGTTTCCGCCCGATAGCGTGCGCACCAGCGCATCGCGGCCAGCGGTCTTGATCTGCAGGCGCTTGATGAGATGGTCGCTGTCGCGCCTCTCGCGCTTGCCGTTCAGGACACCCAGATTGGTGTAGCGATCAAGGCTCGCGAGCGTGATGTTTTCCGCAACGCTCAGATCGAGCGCGACGCCGTGGCCGCGGCGATCTTCCGGCACCAGCGCGATCTGCCTGACGACGGCGGCCTGTGGCGTGCACGCTCTATCTGCCGCGCCCGCGACCTCGATGTGACCGGACTGCGCACGCTCCAGCCCGAACAGGGTTCGTAAGAGATCCTTGGCGCCGGAGCCGAGCAGGCCAGTGATCCCGAGTACCTCGCCGCGCCGGACCGCGAAGCTCACGTCGGAAAACCGGTTTGTGGCGGTCAGTCCCTCGACGTTGAGAACCTCTTCGCCGAATTCTACCCGTCGCTTGGGAAACATGTCGGCGATATCGCGCTCAACCATCAGTCGCGCGATGTCGTTGGCCGATGTCTCGGCAATCGGTGTGGAGGCCACGTCGATGCCGTTGCGGAGCACGGTGACGTGGTCGCAGAGCTCTTCGATTTCGTTCAGATAATGCGAGATGTAGATGATGGTGACGCCTTCGTCGCGCAGGCGACGGATCAGGCGGAAAAGGATATCGGCCTCGCGCCGCACAAGCGCCGCGGTCGGCTCGTCGAAAACCAGCACCTTGGGATGATCAAGCAATGCGCGGGTAATCTGGACGATCTGCTTTTCGGCGGTCGACAGCTCCCCGATCAGGGCGTGCGTGGGCAACTTGATCCCGAAATAATCGGCGAGCGTCTCGTTTGCCTGCCGCTGCGTCTTACGGCGATCGAGGAATGGTGTTCCCGGAAGTCGTGGCTCGCGACCTAGAAACAGCGCCTCGCCGACGGTGAAGGTCGGAACGAGCAGGCGGTCCTGGTGGATGAAGTGGATGCCGTGGGTTTCGGCTAGATGCGGCGTCAGATGCTCGATCCGCTCTCCCTCGATCTCGATCGTGCCTTCGTCTCGTTGGTGCAGGCCGGCGAGGATTTTGATCAGCGTCGATTTCCCGGCGCCGTTTTGCCCCACGAGGCCGTGGATCGTGCCGCGCTTGATCGCCAGCGATGCGCCGGCCAGCGCCTGCGCGCCGCCGAAGCGCTTCACGACGCGGTCGAAGCGGATGATGTCGTCAGGCCGCTTGGCGGGCTGCGGAGGAAGTATTGCCGTCATGTCGGAAACCCCAGTGGAGACGAGGGTGACGAGGCGGTGCCGCATCACCCGTCCGCAATTCAGCCGATGCCAAGCTTCTTGGTGACGTCTTTGACGTTCGCCTTGTTGGCGAGCAACGCCGGAACATAGGTCTCGCGTGGCAGCGTCTGGCCGGCCAGCAGCTTGGCGACATTGCGGATTGCCGTACGGCCGATCTCGGCGGGCTGTTGCGCAGCGTTGGCGCCGGCCGGTGAGTTCTGGTCTGCGACGAGCTGCAGGACCTCGGGGCTTCCATCCACGCCGTAGGTACGGATTTCGGTGCGCCCGGCAGCGGACAGCGCCTGGGTGGCGCCAAGCTGGGGAATATCCCAGGCCGACCAGATGGCCTTGATCGAGCCCTTCTCGGGGTACTTGTTGAGGATCGCGGTGATCTGCGTGAAGGCGTCCTGAACGGTGTTCGGGATCACGTCGCGCAGTTCCGGCTGGATGATCTTCACCTTCGGGAAGTACTTCACCACGTTGACCAGCTGGTCGTAGCGGATCGCGCAGGGCGTTACGCCGTAAAAACCGTTGAAGACCACAATGTTGCCCTCGGCGCCGATATCGGAGACCAGCTGCAGCGCCAGATCCTTGCCGATACCCCAGTTGTCCGACGTCGTGTTGTTGATCGAATTGGTCGAGCCGACATCGACGGTGAGAACCGGAATGCCGGCGTCGCGCGCTTTCTTCAACCAGGGATCGATGACGCTGAGCGTGCCGAGGATCTGGACGATCGCATCGGGCTTCTGCGCCACGAGCGTCTGCAACTGAGCGACCAGCTTTCCGTCGTTGCGGCCGGCATCCACAGCAATCGGCTCGCCGCCAAGGCGCTTCACTTCCTCGATCTGCGCGTTATAGGCCTGCAGGTCGAAATAATGGTCGGTACCCGTGGCGCTGATGGCGATGCGCTTGCCCTTCAGGGAAAGGCCTTCGTCGTCTGCCGCGGCTGCGGTGCCGGCGCTTGCGAGAAGGCTGGTGCCGGCGAAGGTCGCGCCTGCCACGGCGGCGAACTTCAGGATTTCGCGACGGCCGAGGCCGGTATTGGTGTGTTCTGTCATTTTGTTGTCCCTCAATATCAATATCCATAGAATATGTAGATTAAATGGAATTGAGAGAAACGCTTTTCCAAAAGCCGACGTCAGGAGGAAATGAACCGGAGGGAAGAAGGGGTACGGATAGGCGTTTTCGACGGCAGCGTTCAGGTTGACCAAAGCGAGATACAGCGTGGAAATTGGCGGCCGAATCCGGATCGGCCGCCGGCGGTGTCGAGGCGCTCGGAAGCTCAGCCGCCGTATTCGATGATCTCAAGGCCAGCATTGTAGTCGGTCGCATAGATAAGGCCTGAAGCATCGACGAAGACGTCTGCGGACTGGATGACTTGTGGTCGCCCTGGGCGCTTGTCGGTCATGGTTTTCGGCGCGGCGGGCACGAGCGCGCCGGTCTCGGCGGGGTGGTACGGATCGGATATGTCGAAAGCGCGGATGCCGGCATTCTGCCAGGTCGCGAAGATCAGCGTCTCGGACACGAACGATCCAGGGCGGTTTTCATGAAGGTTATGCGGCCCGAAATGGCCGCCCTTTTTGGTGTAGTCGACTTCATCAGGGATGGGGAACGTGGAGATGCTGACCGGGTTGGAAGGCTCGCGGACATCGAAGATCCAGGTGTGCTTGCGGCCGTCCTCTTCACCGTCAGCCACAGCCTCGTCGGCGACGATGAGCAGGTCGCGTCCCGGCAACGGTAAAGGCGAGTGGGTGCCGCCGCCATAGGGCGGAGACCAGTTGCGGTGCGCGATTAACTTCGGCGCGGCGTGGTCGGATATATCAAGCAGCGTCAACCCGCCATCGCGCCAGCAGGCATAAGCCGTGTTGCCGGAAACCAGTGCGTGATGCAGCGCATAACGTTTGCCCTCGGGTGCCGCGGAGGTTTCGCCCGCCGCGCGGTTCATGCCCGGGAGCCACCAGCGCCCGACAATTTCGGGGCGTGTCGGATCGGCGAGATCGATGGTCACGAAAATGTAGTCTGAGAAGCCGTCGAGGAGCGCCGATGCATAGGCGTAGCGGCCGCCAACATACCAGAGGCGATGGAAACCGACGCCCTCGACATCCAGTTGACCGATCCTGCGCGGCGTGTGCGGCGTCGAGATATCGTAGACAGTCATGCCGGCTGTCCAGGAGCGGTTTTTCTTGCGGCCGGCAACGGTCTCGCCGATTGATTTGGTGTAATAGTCCTTCTCGCTGGAAAACGTCTCGACATCGGCGAAGAGATCGAGTGCGTTGATAACGAGCAGCAGATCGTCATGCGTCTGGAGGTGAATGTTCCAGGTGTTTGCGGGGGCTGGGATGTAGGTAACCGCGCCGGGCCGCTTTGGGTCGCGTACATCGACAATCGAGAAGCCCTGCGACCAGGGATGGGCGACATAGGCATGTCCCCGATGCACCATCAGCTGTAATCCGTCGCCGCGTCCGCCAATGTCGGAATGCCCGATCAGCTTCATGTTGCGGGCGAAATCAGGGCGTGGGAGGTCGAGGCTGTCAGCCATGTGGTCACCTGTAAAATGTGAATTGAAAATGAAAAAAGCGCCGTCTCGATGGGCGGCGCTCGATTGTTTCGGATGCTTAGTTTAGCGGCTGGATCCACGGAGCGGTCGCGGCATCACTCTTCAGGAAGGCGGGGAACTTCTGCTGCAGGTCTTCGATCCTGGTGATCTTGTTGCTGATGAGATCGTCGCGGGTCACCAGCGTCGGCTTCAGGAGCACGGAGCGGCCCGGAAACTGGCCGGCGATATCCAGCGATACGGCGCGGACCGAGACTTCGCCGACGACGGCGGCGTTGGTGGCGGCGGTGGCAACCCAGGCGCTGTCGGGTTCGATCATCAGCTGGATATCGGCCGTCGAGGTGTCGACGCCGTAGATCTTCACCTTGTCGGCGACGCCGAGCTCGTCGATCGCCAGCTTTGCGCCCTTGGCGAACTCGTCCCAGGGCGTGAAGATCACCGAGATGTCGGGGTTGGCGCGAAGTACCGCCTTCGTCTGGTCGGCCACGGAGGCCGGAACCGTATCGTTGACCACGCCCCACACGGCTTTTTCCGTCAGATTATGCTTGGCGACGAAATCCTTCCACACGGCATAGCGGCGATCCAGCGGCGCGAAGCCGGCGACATAGACGGCGCCGCCGACGAAGCCGTCGCCCTTGTCCTTGACCGCCTGCTCGAGCACGAGGCTCGCCATGTCCTTGTCGCTTTGCTCGATCTGCGGGATCGCCGGGTTGTCGAGGTTGACGTCGTAAGCCACGACCTTGATGCCGGCATCGAGAGCCTTCTGCGCGACGTCCTTCAGCACCTCGGGACGGCCATTGTTGATGATGATGCCATCGACGCCGAGGTTGATCGCTTGCTCGATCAGCGTGCGTTCCGTGTCGTTGTCGTTGCGGGCCTGGGAGATCGTCGTCTTGATCCCGAGCGCGTCGGCCTGCCGCTTGACGCCCGCCTCGAAGGCCTGCAGCCAATCGCCCCCGCCGAGATAGCTGACAACGGCGATATTGACCTGGCGCTTGTCGAACGGCGCCGGCGCGCCTTCGATGCCGGTTGCGAGGCTGGAGCTTGCAAGCAGCACGCCCGCGATGAGCGCGGCGGCAAAGGATTTCAGTGTGGTCTTCATAAGTCAGCCTCTCCTTGGGCTATGGCGTGTGATAGTTTTCGTTCACGGATTGGTTCGGCCGAGGCCATAAGTGAGCGCGAGCGCGCCCGCCAGCACGGCACCCTTGACGAAATCCTGGGTGTAGTAAGGCGCATTGAGCATCGTCAGGCCGTTGAGCAGCACACCGACGAAGACGGCGCCAACGATGGTGCCGAGCACGTTCGGGCGGCGAAGGCCCATGACCGTAAAGCCGATCAGCGAGGCGGCGACGGCGTCCATCAGAAGCGATCCGCCCGATGACACGTCGCCGCGCCCGACGCGGGCAGCAACGATGATGCCGCCGAGCGAGGCCAGCGTTCCGGAGATCACATAGGCCAGCGTCTTCAGGCGCGTGGTCGACGCGCCGGCGAGACGGGTGGCGACCTCGTTTCCGCCGGTGGCAAACAGCAGCCGGCCGATGCGCGTGCGCTCCGTCAGGACGTAGAGAACTAGGGCGACCAGGATCATCAGCACGACGGCCACTGGAACGGTGCCGGCGATGCTGTAGCGGCCGATCAGCAGGAAGCGCGGATCGTAGAGGCCGGATGCCGTCGAGCCATCAGGCAGGATGAGGCCGGCCGAGATCGAGCGACCGGCCGTCGGGATCAGCTGCAGGCCCGAGAGCAGGAACATCATCGACAGCGTCGCCAGAAGATCCGGCACCTTCAGCCGCACGATGACGAAGGCATTGAGGAGGCCGATGAGCGCGCCGAAGGCGAGCACCAGCGGGACGGTCGCGAAAGCGTCAAGTCCAAGAACGATCATCGCGTAGCTGGCGGCCATGACGCTGGAGGCGGCGACCGCACCGATCGAGAGATCGAAGCCGCCGACGGCGAGCGTGACCGTGACGCCCGCGCCTAGAATGGCAACCACCGACACGGCCTGCAGGATGCTCATCAGATTGTTGATGTTGATGAAGGCGGGCTGTGCGGCGGTGAAGCAGATCACCAGCGCGATGAGGAGCAGGAAGACGGCGCCGGAGCGGATCACCGCAGCTACGCGGCTCAGAAACGGACCTGTGCCCTGCTGTGACGGCGTCTCGCCAATGGATTCATCCTGGATGGAGCTCATGCTGGAATTCCTTCGGCAGCAGGTTTGTCTTCGTGCACTTGCGCGGGGCGGACACTGTGATGATCGATGACGAGGATGCGGTCGGCGACCTCGATGGCCTCTTCCGGATCGGAGGTCGCGATCAGCGTGGCGCGATCGCTTCGTCCTCTGATGGCTTCGATGATGTCCTGCCGGGCGCCGACATCAACGCCCTGGAATGGCTCGTCGAGCAATAGCAGCCGGCTCGGCTCAGCTTCCCAGCGAGCGAGAACGGTCTTCTGCTGGTTGCCTCCGGAAAGGGTCCATATCGATGCGTCGGGGCCGGAGGTCTTGATGCGCAGTCGCTTGATCGCCTGCTCCGCCTCGCGTGTTTCGCGGTTGCCCCACAGGAAGCCCTGCGGGTACCATTTGCGCAGGTGCGGCAGGCTGATCGTCGCGGCTACGCTGTTTCCCGGCCATGACGGCGGCATCAGGGAAGAGTGATGTCGATCCTCGGCGGCCATGACGATACCGGCCGCAATGGCAGCTGCGGGGCCGTTCGGTTGGTACGGCTGCCCATCGAGTGCCATCGTCCCCGAGGCAAGCGTTCCCGTCCCGAAGATGGCTGACAGCAGCCGGCTCTTGCCGGCGCCGAGCACGCCGGTGATGGCGACGACTTCGCCCTCGCGGATGGATAGGTCGAATGGTGTGCTGGTGGCGAGAAGCTTGATAGTCGCCATCTCGAAAATGACGCGGCCATTTTGCGCACCTACGCCCGGCCGCCTCGCCTCCAGTTTTCGTCCGATCATTGTCTCGATCGCGGCGCCGAAGTCGATCGGTCTTTCGAAGGCGCCGACCACACGGCCACCGCGCATGACCAGCGCCCGATCTGCGATCGCCTGCAGGTCGGCGGTCCGGTGCGAGATATAGAGAACGGCGAGACCCTGGGCGCGCAAGCGTAGCAGGATTTCGAACAGCCGCTGGCTCTCCCCGATCGACAGGCTGGCCGTTGGTTCATCGAGGATCAGCATGTCCGCCTTGTTTGAAAGGGCACGCGCAATCGCCACCAATTGCCTATCGGCGGCGCCGAGGTCGGCGAAATCGCGATCAAGCGGCAGTTCAAAGCCTGCGGCATCCAGCATGGCCTTTGCCTGCACGCGAATAGCTCCTCTTGAGACGAAGAACGGCTGGCTGCGGTCGGCGAAGCGATTGAGGAGCAAGACATCGGCGACCGTTAGCCCCGGTGCGCCGACCAGATCGGTCGATTGGTGCACGGTCACGATACCGCGCGCTGCTGCTTGCGCCGGCGTCCGCGGCGCGAAGGGTCGACCGTCAATGGTCACCTCTCCGCCGTCGGCGGAAAGCACGCCGGAGAGGATTTTCACGAGTGTCGATTTGCCCGCGCCGTTCGCGCCCATGAGAGCCACGATCTCACCGCGGGCGATCGATAGGGAGGCGCCGGACAGCGCGCGTGTCGTGCCAAAGCTGCGGGTCAGATTTTCAACGGAGAGCAGAGACATGGATGAACTACTAGTGAAGGGGAGCCGAGAGGCGAAGTTAGGGAGCATCGCCTTGATTTGAATGTATTTTACGCGCGCTACTTCGTCTTGAGCGGCCCTCAAAAACCCGGTTTCATTGACGCCAAGTTGCACCGGAACCCGGTGTCGCGACAGGCAAAGTGTTTCCCGCCCCACACCCAAATCGCACAAAGTTTTTCCTGTTCAGCAGAAATATCGGAGCAATTTGTCTACTAAAAACGTAGAAAATATACGCTAATGAAAATGCGGGAGAAAAGCCGCGGATAAATTGGATCTTTTTAGGAGCGCATCATGAAGACCTTCAGCCGCCTGGCGCTTTCTGCCGCCGCGATCTCATTCGTCGCCTTGAGTGGTGCTCACGCCGAAGGGTTGGCTGGCGCGCCGGCGCCATTCGACAAGGGCGGCGTTAAGCTTGCCCTGATCAGCTACATCTCGGCAGGCGACTTCTTCCAGGCCTATCAGGCTGGCGCACAAGCGCAGGCGAAGGCGCTCGGCATTGACCTGCGCGTCTTCCCCGGCCGCCAGAACGCCGCCGAACAGCGCGAGCAGATCCTGCAGGCCGTCAATCTCGGCGTTCAAGGGATCGTCGTTGACCACGGCTTGCCGGAATCGCTTGGTGACGTCGTGCAGCAGGCGCTCGACAAGGGCGTGAAGGTTGTCGCTTTCGACGTCAATCTGAACAACCCCAAGATACCGCAGGTCGAGCAGAGCGATCATGAACTTGCCAAGCAGGCGCTCCAACAGGCGGTGAAGGAAAATGGCACGAGCTTCAACGCCGGCTATGTCTATGTCGCCGGCTTTGCGCCGCTCGACCGCCGCAACGAGGTCTGGGAGAAATTCAAGGCTGACAACAAGGGCGTTGTCGAGAAGGCGCGCTTCGGCAATGTGAGCGACACGACCGCGACATCGACGGCGGACCAGGCGAAGGCGGCACTGACGGCCAATCCCGACATCAGCGTGGTCTTCGCTCCCTATGACGAGTTCGCACGCGGGGTGAAGCTGGCGGCCAATGATCTCGGCATCGCATCCAAGCTGAAGATCTATTCGGCCGATGTTTCCACCGCCGATATTCAGGAGATCACCGAGGAGGGAAGCCCCTGGGTGGCGACCGTCGCGACCAATCCTGCTGTTGTCGGCGCCGTATCCGTTCGCGCGGCGGCCCTGCAGATCGCCGGTGAAGACGTTCCCCACAATATCACCGTGAAGCCGACCCTGTTGACGCAGGCGGCGCTGCGGTCGGCCAACGTCAAGACGATCGAGGATCTGGCGAAGAAGCTGCCCGAGTTCAACACCAGCGACGTGGTGACCGCTCCCTGGATCCCGGCAAAGCTTTTCTGACGCAGGCACGCCAGTCCGGCAGCTCGCCTGCCGGACCGCTCTATTTTCAATGGGAGTTTTCGATGAGCCAATCCAATGTCATTCATGTCGCCGCGCGAGGCGCGACAAGGACCGAGCTTTTCGCGCGGGCGGAGGAGATTTCAGCTGACCTCGCGAGCCGAGGCGCCGAACTCGACCGTGACGGCCGCCCGCCGCTCAATGAGATCGTCAAGCTCAAGAATGCCGGGCTGCTCAACGCGCTGCACGCTCAAGCGATAGGCGGGGGCGGCCTTGACTGGGTCGACGGTTTGAGGCTCGTGCGCATTCTCGCCCGTGGAGAAAGCTCGATCGGGCAGCTGCTCGGCTATCACTTCGTCAACAGCCAGTACATCTACTGGGCGATCGACGACGCAGGTCGTGCCAATGCACTTGGCACTGAAACAGTAGCCAAGGGACTTTACTGGGGTGCTGCCGTCAATCCTCGCGATCCGGGCCTCACGCTGACGCGACGCGGCAACGGTTATGTGTTGAACGGCCGCAAGTCCTTCTCCACCGCGGCGCGGATATCCGACTACATCAACGCCAATGCCACGCTGGACGGAAAGATCGCGAGTTTTGCGGTTCCTACCAATCGGCCGGGCTATATCGCCAACGACGATTGGGACAATATCGGCCAGCGACTTTCCGACAGCGGCAGCGTCGAATTCCGGGACTTCCCCGTTTACGAGGAGGATTTTATTGGGGCACCAGCCGAGGCGGGAGCGGCCCCCCCGGTGCTTGCGAGCTTCAACACACCGCTGATCCAGCTTGTTTTCGTGAATTTCTACCTAGGCAGCGCCGAAGGCGCTCTTGCGCAAGCAGTCGACTATGTCAGGACGACCACACGCCCTTGGGTCACATCGGGCGTCGCCAGAGCACAGGACGATCCCTACATCCTTGAGCGTGTCGGAGAGTTTACTGCTTCAGTGAAGGCGGCCGCTGCCTTGGCGGATCAGGCGGCCGGCGCGGTTCAGGCGGCGCTGTCTCGTGGTGCTGATGTCACGGCGCGCGAGCGCGGGGAAGTGGCCGCTGAAGCCTATGCCGCCAAGGTTCACGCCACAAATGTGTCACTCGACATCACATCCCGCGTCTTTGAGCTGACCGGCGCCCGCTCGACGGCTGAATCCTATCGTTTCGACCGTTACTGGAGAAATGTCAGAACGCACACGCTGCATGATCCCGTTTTCTACAAGGCCAAGGAAGTCGGTGAGTTCGTTCTCAACGACAAGATCCCCGAAGTCAGCCTCTATAGTTAGACAGTGGTCCTCCCGACCCTCGGTAGCCCCGTCGCTTGCGGCGGGGCTATCTGCGTCGGTCAAAGGGCGCCGCTTCGCGGCGGTAGCGCCCCGTTGAGATGATAGTTGCCGACAACATGGTATTTCCAGCGCACCGGATCGTGCAGCGTGTGGGTCCGTGCATTGCGCCAGTGGCGGTCGAGGTTGAGACCTGTGCTCGTGGAGGCCGTGCCGGCGAGTTCGAAGAGCGCGTTGGAGGCGTCTAATGCGATTTCCGACGTCAGGACTTTCGCCGCTGCAACAGCGAGTGTCGCAGCAACGACGTTTTCTTCGGTCGTATCGATCTGTGCAATGTCGACCTTGTTGCCGGCACGTTCGACCAGGGCGGAGGCCGCTTCCAGCCTGATCGCAAGTTCCCCGGCCTTGGCGATGGTCAAAGGATCATCTGATGCTCTTTCAACACCGCTGTTGGTCCATGGCCGCGATCGGGTCTTCACGAAATCGACCATTTCTGAGAAGGCTGCGCGCGCAATGCCGAGATCTATCCCCGCATGGATGATCTGCCCCACCGAACCGATCGTCGTTGGACGCTCGAAACCTTTATGATGGTGCACGACAGCATCGGCCGGGACGTAAACATTATCAAGCAACGTCGTACCGCTGCCGGTCGTCCGTTGTCCAAAACCATCCCAATCATCAAGGATTTCCACACCCTCGCTTCCTTTCTGGACGAAAGACATGGTCAGTTGATCGTTCTCGTTCAATGCGAAGACCGTGATCCAGTCGGCAAATATGACGCCGGTCGAATAGAACTTTCGGCCATTGATGCGATAACCGAGCCCATCACGGACAATTCGGGTATTGTAGTCTCCAACGGTTTTCGTGCCACGCTCCGACAGCGCGTTGCCGAACCGGTCGCCGGCAAGTGCGCGTGCGAAAAAGAAGCGTTTCTGTTCTTCCGTGCCGTCCGTTCGAAGCGCTTCGAGAATATAGAAATGGTTCTGGGGGATCTGGCCGATCGATGCGTCGGCCTCGGCGAGAATGGCGGTCACCTCGGCAAGAACGCTGTTTGAAACATCTATTCCTCCGTATTCGTGAGGAACAGTAATCGCCAGAAGACCTGCGCGTGATAAGGCATCCAGCTCATGGTGAGGAAGCAAGCGCTCCTGATCGCGCAGGGAAGCGTCGGTTTTGAAGCGATCCGCCAGCGTCCGCGCGGCCGAGATCGCTTCTTCTTCGCTGGCCAGATGCGCCGTCGCGCCCCCAATTGCGTTTATCTGATGTGGTATCTTGTCCATCTCTCTCTCCAAAGCTGAGGAGATAGGGGTGCAAGATGTCTCGATTAAAAAGAAGAACATTAAATCTATAAACTAATGGACCAATGAAATGTCTTTGCGCTGCACATGGCATCTCACCCGGCGACAGTAAGGCCAAAGGGTGCCTGTTCGCGCACGCCGGGGAGCTCACCAAGTTCCCACGCCTTTCGGTTGCCGGCGTCACGAACAATTTCTGCGATTGCGCCGAACTGAGAGGCCAGAGGATTGGTCTTGCGCCAGACCATGCCGATCGTGCGGAAAGGACGGGGCTCCAGCAGGCGAAACACGCTCACATCCGCCGAGCGCGTCTCCGTTCGCACCGCCATCTGCGGCAGCAATGTCACTCCGATGCCGGCGCCGACCATTTGCACCAGCGTGGTCAGCGAGCTTCCTTCCATGAGTTCGCGCGGCGGTGCGGCGGCGATGTTGCAGAAAGAGAGCGCCTGCTCGCGGAAACAATGTCCTTCCTCCAACAAGAGGAGACGCATCTCATGCAGCATCTCCGAACTCGGCACGGGTTTGCCTGCGTCCTCGATAGGCCGGACGAGAACGAACTCCTCGTTGAAAAGCGGAACCTCCTCAAGCGTCGTCTCTGATACGGGAAGGGCGACGATTGCTGCGTCCAATCTCGCCTCGTGCAGGTCCTCGATCAACCGCTGCGTCACCGCCTCGCGCGGGCGTGGATCAAGCCCCGGATAGCGCTGGGTGAGCGTCTTGATCACATCGGGCAGTAGATAGGGGGCGATCGTCGGAATGACGCCGATGCGAAGCCGGCCCGAAAGCGTCGTCTGCGTGGCGCGCGCCAGATCGGCGAGATCGTCGACCGAACGCAGTATGGCGCGTACGCGCTCCGCGAACTCCTCGCCGAGACTGGTCAGACGGATCTGCCGGCCACCGCGTTCCACCAAAGGAGCGCCGATCAACGCCTCGAGTTCGCGGATTTGCACGGATAGCGCCGGCTGCGAAATCGCACAGGCATCGGCGGCGCGGCCAAAGTGCCCCAGCCGTGCTAGGGCCTCGAAATAACGCAGGTGCTTCATCGATAAGCCAATCATAACCAAAACCTATCAGTGCGTTCAGAATATACAATTGGAATTTATCGACCGGGTCCCTTAATTCCTTTTTCGGGACTTGAGCCAGACAGCTGGTTCGTTGACCCCGCGCAGCATTTCTTGCGCAAGGAACACTTGGCACGCGACGCCAACCCGAGTTCGAATTTTAGGGAGAGTGAACGTGGACACAAAGACACCATCGGCCGGCAAGTGTCCGGTCATGCACGGCGGCAATACGGCGCTTGGCAAATCCGTCACGCAGTGGTGGCCGAACGCGCTGAACCTGGACATTCTGAGCCAGCACGACACCAAGACCAATCCACTCGGCAAGGATTTCAATTATCGCGAAGAGCTGAAGAAGCTCGACGTCGAGGCGCTGAAGAGCGACCTGCGCGCACTGATGACCGAAAGCCAGGAATGGTGGCCGGCCGACTGGGGCAGCTATGTCGGCATGATGGCCCGCGTCACCTGGCACGCGGCCGGCTCCTATCGTGCGGCAGACGGCCGCGGCGGCGCCAACACCGGCAACCAGAGGTTCGCTCCGCTGAATTCGTGGCCGGATAACGTCAACACCGACAAGGGCCGCCGCCTTCTCTGGCCGATCAAGAAGAAGTACGGCAACCGGATTTCCTGGGCCGACCTGATCGCGCTCGCGGGCACGATCGCCTATGACGTCGCCGGCTTGAAGACCTTCGGTTTCGGCTTCGGCCGCGAAGATATCTGGCAACCGGAAAAGGACGTTTACTGGGGTGACGAGCAGGAGTGGCTCGCACCGAGCGACGGCCGCTACGGCGATGTCGCCAAGCCGGCCACGCTTTCGAACCCGCTGGCAGCCGTTCAGATGGGTCTGATCTACGTCAACCCCGAGGGCGTCAACGGCAAGTCCGACCCGCTCGCCACCGCCGCGCAGATGCGCGAAACTTTTGCCCGCATGGGCATGGATGACGAAGAGACCGTGGCGCTGACTGCCGGCGGTCACACCATCGGCAAGAGCCACGGCAACGGCAACCCCGCCGATCTCAGCGCCGATCCTGAAGCGGCAGGTCCGGAATCCCAGGGTCTCGGATGGTTGAACACCAAGGGTCGCGGCATCGGCCGCAATACCGTGGTGTCGGGCATCGAGGGGGCATGGACCACCGAGCCGACCAAGTGGGACAACGGCTTCTTCGAAATGCTCTTCAAGCATGAATGGCATTTGGTGAAAAGCCCGGCGGGCGCCACCCAGTGGGAGCCGATCTCGATCGCCGACGCCGACAAGCCGGTCGACGTGGAAGACCCGAGCATCCGCCTGAACCCGATGATGACGGACGCCGACATGGCACTTCGGGTCGACCCGATCTACCGTGAGATCTCGCTGCGCTTCCGCGACGATTTCTCCGCATTCTCGGATGCCTTCGCTCGCGCATGGTTCAAGCTGACCCACCGCGACATGGGCCCGAAGGCGCGCTACATCGGCCCGGATGTTCCGGCGGAAGACTTGCTTTGGCAGGACCCGATCCCGGCAGGCAGCACGAGCTACGACGTCTCAGCCGTCAAGGCGAAGATCGCCGCATCCGGCCTCTCCGTCGCCGACCTCGTCAGCACGGCATGGGACAGCGCCCGTACCTTCCGTGGTTCGGACAACCGCGGTGGGGCCAACGGCGCCCGCATTCGGCTGGCGCCGCAGAAGGATTGGGCCGGCAACGAGCCTGAACGCCTCGCCCGTGTTCTGGCCGTGCTGGAGCCGATCGCTGCCGCAAGCGGCGCTTCGGTTGCCGATGTGATCGTTCTTGCCGGTAACTACGGTGTCGAACAGGCAGCCAAGGCTGCAGGGTTCGATATCCAGGTGCCGTTCGCCGCCGGTCGTGGCGACGCCACTGCAGAGCAGACTGATGCCGAGAGCTTTGCGCCGCTTGAGCCGGTCGCTGACGGTTTCCGCAACTGGCAGAAGGAGCACTATGTGGTCAGCGCCGAGGAACTGCTCCTCGACCGCGCCCAGTTGATGGGGCTGACCGCGCCAGAGATGACGGCTCTCGTCGGTGGCCTGCGCGTCATCGGCGCAAACCACGGCGGCAGCAACCATGGCGTCTTCACATCGAAGGTCGGTGCGCTCACCACGGATTTCTTCGTCACGCTGACGGACATGGACTATTCCTGGGTCCCGACCGGCCGCAACTCGTACGAAATCCGTGATCGCAAGACTGGTGCCGCGCGCTTTACCGCGACCCGTGCCGATCTCGTCTTCGGTTCGAACTCGGTGCTGCGCGCCTATGCCGAAGTCTACGCCCAGGACGACAGCAAGGAGAAGTTCGTGAAGGACTTCGTTGCTGCCTGGACGAAGGTGATGAACGCTGACCGCTTTGATCTGACCGCCTAAGGCGCAGGGTCTACTTAAAGACCTCGAAAAGAACCTCCCCGCTTGCGGCTTTATGCGGGGAGGTTTTCCGTTTCGTGGGGCGGATATCGTCGTGTCTATCGACGTAGAGCTGCCCGTTAGCCTTTGCCACCACTGGCTGGCTGCACCGCCGATTTGGCGGTGCTTTTGTCCTTGCTCGGCGATGCCTTGTGAGCGGGATCTGTGCCTGCATGCTCGCGTGCATGGGCTTCAGGTCCAGCAACGATCACACCATTCTGATCCTCGTCCACATGCTCTTTCGCCCGGCGGTTTGTGACGTCCTTGGCCATCGTCTCGGTCTCCTTTCGCGATACCTCGCACGTTAATGGCCAGCAACGAGCCTTGTTCCATGCGGCCGCAGAAAGCGTCGACATAAGGAGGTGGCCGTTTGCTTAGGAATATGAGACGTTGCTTTTGCACCGGGTTGCTCAGCCTGGTCGGAGGTCGTCTTCCGAGACGTGCGAAATGCAGCAGGGAGGAAATAATGCCAGATGCAAGAATGATGTCCCAGATGACTGAAAAGGCGGGTTTTATCGCTGCTCTCGATCAGAGCGGCGGATCGACGCCGGGCGCTCTGCGCCTCTACGGCATTGCGGATACCGACTACGGCAGTGAAGATGAGATGTTTCGCCTGGTGCACGAGATGCGCGTTCGTATCATAACAGCGCCGGCATTCTCGGGCGACAAGGTGATCGGCACCATTCTCTTCGAGAGAACCATGGACGGTGACGCCAAGGGCAAGCCTGTTCCCGCGTTCCTCTGGGAAGACCGTGGTGTCGTCCCGTTTCTAAAAGTCGATAAGGGGCTGGCAGCCGAAGTCAATGGCGTTCAGGTCATGAAGCCTATGCCGGAACTCGACGGGTTGCTGGAACGGGCCGTCAGGAAGGGTATCTTCGGCACCAAGATGCGCTCCGTGATAGCCCAAGCCAACCGGGCCGGTATCGCCGCCGTCGTGCACCAGCAGTTCACCGTGGGGCAGCGCATCATTGGCCACGGCCTCGTTCCGATCATCGAGCCTGAGGTCTCGATCAAGAGCCCGACCAAGCGCGAGGCGGAGGTGATCCTGCGCGAAGAAATCCTGCGCGAACTTGACGCCCTGCCGGCGGATCAGAAGGTCATGCTCAAGCTTACGCTGCCAAGCGTCGACGACTTTTACAAGCCGCTTGTCGACCATAAGTCGGTCATCCGCGTTGTCGCCTTGTCAGGTGGCTACAGCCGGGCCGAGGCTTGCGAAAAGCTGAGCCAGAACCACGGTATGATCGCAAGTTTCTCAAGAGCACTGGCGGAGGATCTGCGTGTCACGATGAGCGATGCTGAATTCGATCGCAATATGCAAGAGGCTATCGATCAGATCTATGCGGCAAGTGCTGCGACCTAAGTCGGGGCGGCCACGAACTCGATTGCATGATGGTCCGAAATGAGGGCGTTCGATCGACTGGTTTATTGCCGTTCGAACGAACGTCCTATCCAGTTCCTGTCCTGAGCAGATTGTGAATTGCCATTTAGCCTATCCAAGCAGTCAAAGTTGAGTGGCCAAAAGGGTTCGCGCGGCAATGTTACTTTCCCGGCAAAGTCACGAGAGGTTCGTCGCCTGCTTGCACAAGCCGAGCGGTAGCGGGAGTTGTTGCAAGTTTTCCGTAAACCCCGTATATTCCGTAAAAAGGAGTTTGATATGACCTCCACTGTGACCGCCGCTGCAGTCTCTAAAAATTTCGGCGCCTACCAGGACGCCGCCGTCCGTGATCCGGTGATCATCACCAAGAATGGACGGCCACGCACCGTGTTGATCGCCTATGAAGATTACCTGCGGCTGACGAAGCGAGAACGGCGCGTCGAGTTGACGTCCGCGCTCGGCGACGACGAGCTTTTGATGATCGAGGCGTCCGAGATAGATGGCGGACTTGATCATCTCAATTTGGAACTGTCGACGAGCAAGTATGCTGCCGACTGAGCCAAAAGTTGGGTGGGTTTTTCGCTATTCCTATCTCTGGTACTGGCAGTCCGTTGAAGGTCGAGAGGAGGGGGACAAGGATCGCCCGGCCGTGGTGCTTGCGATCGTCGCCCGTCTCGACGACGACACGCCGGCAGTGCGGATACTGCCGATTACCCATACCCCTCCTTCCAATCCTGATGACGCGATCGAAATCCCGCCGGCGACCAAACGCCGCCTTGGGCTCGATGACGAGCGCTCCTGGATTGTCCTGACCGAAAGCAATCGGTTCGTCTGGCCAGGACCGGATATCCGGCCGATCGACAACGACACCGGATATTTCGGGCCTCTGCCACCGGCGCTGTTTGCTGAGGTCAAACGGCGGTTTGTCGACTGGCGCGAAGCCGACGGCACCAAGCGACGCCACGCAGCGATTAACGTCATTTCCCATCCCACACGCTGTTTCGCTTTGGCTCCAAGCGTCCAACCGGCGGATTCCTGAAATTTGCGGCTACGCCACCACATCCGATAAGAGGTACTTATCGTTTGTCATGCCCCCAGCCACTAAGTCCACGACTTTCCGAGACCGACATTACAGACGTCAGGGTCGCATAAAAAGGTCAGATTCGATTGGATATCAGCGATAGCCCAATGAAGCCTTGTTGGAACAACCGATATTCCGAGCCTCGGCTTCTTGCTCAAGATGATCAGGGTATCGACTTCAAATTCGGGCTTGGAATTATTTCGTCGAAGGAGCACCCGACAAGAAGCTCCGTCCGGGCGCGCATACTTGCTTCCGTCCCCGATGTATTCCCCGCGCCGACGTGATATAGTCATCCCATTGGCGATGTGCGATGTCGGTTGTCCGCATGGAATGGTCACATGAGCGATGTCGAGACCCTGTTTAGCGCCCTGCGCCACGCGGTTGACGCAAAGCTTGTCGCGTGCGTCGAGGCGGCTGTCGCCGATGGCGTCGATCGTGACCTCAATCGTATCAACGTGCTCGCCTTTGCTTGCAGACATCAACTTAGCGAGGAGCCTACGATCGCCGCATTTTTGCATGCGGCTCGGCTCGGCATTTTCGACATGACTTGGAACGTGCTCTGTCCGGGCTGCGGCGGGGTGCTCGATACAGGGGCAAGCCTCAAGGGTGTTGTCCATGATATCTATCATTGCGGGCTGTGCGCCGCGGGTTATGAGCCGACGCTTGATGAGATGGTCGAGGTGACGTTCACTGTGAATCCCCGGGTGCGCCGCATCGCGGCCCATGATCCCGATCTGTTGCCGCCTCTCGAATATTATCGGCAGATGTTCTTCAGCTCCGGTGTCGATTTGCCGGATAATCTCGAAGAAAAGTTTGCGCCTATTCAATTGGAAATGATCGACCTGTCTCCCGGCGAAAAAGCCTTCGTCTCGTTTCAGTTGCCGGCCCAGTTCGTCATCATCTTCGACGCTGTTACGCACTCGGCGCAGTTCATAGATGTAAAGGGCGATCCCACCAGCGAGCGTCAGTCGCTTTCGATGGTCATTACCCAAAGCCATGCGCTCAACGAAACTGTCACGCTGCGTCCCGGTCTGCTCCGGCTTGCGCTTGAAAACCACACCGACCGTAGAGTGGTGCCGAATGTCTGTGTCGCCGGCGATGAGCTACATGATCTGTTGGGACGCAGGCGGCCGTTTCTCACGGCCAAGCGTTTGCTGACGAACCAGAGCTTTCGCGACATATACCGAACCGACACGCTCGACGTCGATCAGCGCTTGAAGATCACCAGCCTCACCTTTCTGTTTACCGACCTCAGAGGATCGACAGCACTTTACGAGCGCGTCGGCGACATTGCGGCATTCGATCTCGTCCGATCGCATTTTCGCGTTCTCAACGAGATTGTCGCGTCCGAAACGGGCGCGGTGGTCAAGACGATAGGGGATGCCGTGATGGCGAGCTTTCCGACGCCCGATCGTGCGGTGGCGGCGGCCTTGCGGATGCGAAAGGCCATGTTGCGCCTGAACGCCGAGCACGGTGCCGACGATCTTCTCTTGAAGATCGGCATCCATGAGGGCTCGTGCCTCGCGGTCAATTTGAACGATCGCCAGGATTACTTCGGCCAGACGGTCAACATCGCCTCACGCGTCCAAGGTCTCGCCGATCCGAATGTCATCATGACAACGGAGGCGGTGGTGCACGACAGCCGTGTCTCGGAGATGCTGCGGGAGCGCAGCGTTCATTCGGTGTCGCGCATGGCCGCGCTGCAGGGCATCGGACGCGAGGTCAAGATTTTCGCGCTGTCGTGATCGCCGACCGCTTATCCTGTTGCGGAAGGGCGCTTCAGGGCCTCGGTAATTTCGGCGCGCGCGACCCCGATCAGTGTTTCCATTGCGCGGCGTGCATTGTCAGGATTGCGCATGCGTATTGCCTCGAGAACATCCTGGTGCTTCTGGATGGCCTGCTCGTGAGACTGGCTGGCGCGGTTCGTCAGCCGGAAACTGGCAAGCAACGCCGCGCGGATCGCGCTGGCGAATTGACGATAGACCCAGTTGCCGCTGGCGTTGATGATCTCCGTGTGAAACTCGAGGTCGGCCCTGCTCCACTCCTCGTTATCGCGCGCATTCGCATCGACCATGTCCTCGAATGCCTGAGCGATCCGGGCGAGCTGCTTGGCAGTGGCCTTGGCTGCCGCTTGGGCGGCAGCGGCCGGCTCGAGCAACTGGCGCGCATCGATCAGCGAGGTGTAAAACGCCTCGTCCCCGCCGATTGAAAGCATCACGTCGAGAACCAGCGGGTCCAGGTAGTTCCAGTTTTCTCGATGAAGCACGATTGTTCCAGCCCGAGTGCGCGAGCGAACCATGCCGAGCGCGCTCAGATATTGCATGGATTCGCGCAGGCTCGTGCGACTGACGGAGAATTTCTCGGTCAATTCTGCCTCATTGGGCAAAGTCGATCCTTCGGCGAAATCGCCCGCAACGATCATATGGACGAGGCGCGATAGCAGGGTTTCGCGAACACTTCTCTTTCCGCGGGATGCGATCTCTACTCCGCCTTCCGTCAATTTCCTGTCTGTTTGCGTTGTCGCCACAGATTTATCTCCGATTCTTTCAGTTCCAGCTTGCTGCCGACGCCAGACCAGTCAAGCGTGCGCACCAAAAAATACGATTTATAGGCGAAACGGCGCTCCGTGCGGATATGTTTAGCACAGGATACCGCACTAAAAACACATCTTACGAAAAATAAATCCTATTTATATTGACATTGGTAAGACCAAGAATATGGTTGGTGGCGCTGGAGGAGGCGGGCGGGTCCGCATTCCTCACCATCTGATCTCAAGGGAGGGAGCGATGAAGCTCATTACGCGCGCCACAATGCTGGCACTTGGAACATTCGCCGCAGCGGGGCTATCGCCCGCCTTCGCACAGGACAAAGACCTGAAGGTCGGTGCAATCTACATGGACGCTCAGGGCTTTTATGCCGGCGTTCGCAAGGGTATCCAAACGGGTGCCAACGAAGCCGGCCGCAAGCTCGATGTTATCGAGACGAATGCGCAAGGTGACGCCAGCAAGGAATCGTCTTTCATCGATTCGCTTATTTCCTCCGGCGTTCAGGCGATCATCGTTTCCCCGGTTTCTGCCGACGGTTCCTCGCGCGCCATCCGCCGTGCGCATGACGCGGGCATCCCCGTCGTCTGCTACAACACATGCCTGAACGACGCCGACATGAAGGAGTACATCTCCGCTTATGCCGTCGGCGACCCCTATGATTTCGGGCACAAGCTTGGTGAAGCCGCCGCCGATTACTTCACCGCCGAGAAAAAGGACGCACCGAAGATCGCGGTCTTGAACTGCGAATTCGTCGAGGTCTGCGTGACGCGCCGCAAGGGCTTCGAGGAAGCGCTGAAGGCCAAGGTGCCGGGTGCTCAGATCGTCGCCAACCAGGAAGGCGCGATCCTCGACAAAGCTGTCTCCGTCGCCAGCACCATGCTGTCGTCGAACCCTGACATCGATGCATTCTTCGGCGAAGCCGGCGGTGCGACCCTTGGTGCGGCTCGTGCCGTCAAGAGCCAGGGTAAGACCGGCCAGGTCGTGGTCTTCGGCGGCGACATGACGACCGAGATCGCCCAGGAACTGTCCGACTTCACGGTCATCAAGGCCGTCGTCGACATCTCGGGCCAGGGCCTCGGCAAACTGGCGCTCGCCCAGGCGATCAAGTCCGTTGATGGCCAGGCGCCCGCCGACATCAAGGTTCCCTACGACATCGACGTTTACAAGTCTTCAGAAGACGGCAAGGCTTGGCTGAAGGCACACGCCGACGGCATTCCTTAAGGCTTAGGGCCTGAGTTTCACGACAATCGAGGCCGCCAGGCGACTGGCGGCATCTTTCATCGGTGGAAAGTTTCATGACACAGACATCACTTGCGCCCAACCTCGCTCACCGCCCAATCGCATCCATCAAGGGGTGCACGCGACGCTATCCTGGCGTGCTCGCCCTTGACAACGCGACGTTCCAGGTGGCCGGCGGCGAGGTTAGAGCGCTGCTCGGCAAGAATGGCGCTGGTAAGTCGACGCTGATCCGGATGTTGACCGGCGCGGAAATTCCTGACAGCGGCACCGTCGAGGTTGACGGCGAGGAGTTGCGCCATGCCGGCTCCGGCCGCGCCCAGGATGCTTTCGACAAGGGCGTGCGTGTCGTCTATCAGGAACTGAGCCTTGTTCCGGGCATGACGCTCGCCGAAAACTTGTTTCTCGGACGCTGGCCGCGAAAAGGCGGCGTCATCCAGTACGCGGAGATGGAAGCGCAAGCCTGCGAGGCGATGGGCCGGCTCGGTCTGGAGCGCGCGCCCAACACGCTGGTTGCAAGCCTCAGCCCGGCCGAACGTCAGCTGCTCGAGATCGCCCGCGTTCTCCTAGGAAAGCCGAAGCTCGTCATTCTCGACGAGCCGACGAGTTCGCTTGCTGCGGCCGAGGCCGAGAAGGTCATGGCGGCCGTCACGCGCATCGCGTCCGAGGGCATCGCCGTCATCTATGTCAGCCACCGCATGAACGAAATCCGCCAGATCGCGCATTCGGCCACCGTCATGCGCGACGGACGCATCATCGACACTGTTGACGTCAAGGGCGCCGATACGCGCGAGATCGTCCGGCTCATGCTGGGCTCGGAAGGATCGCAGGCGGCGGCGCTGGAAAACAGAAGTCAGGAAAAGACCGTGCTTGAGGTTCGCAACCTCGCGCTGGCGCCGAAGCTGAGTTCCGTTTCGTTCCATCTGAAGGCGGGCGAAGTTCTCGGCATCGCCGGGTTGCTGGGCGCAGGCCGCACCGAACTGCTGCAGGCGATCATGGGTGTGCGGCGCCAGGATCAGGGCGAGGTGCTCGTTGACGGCAAGCCAGTCCGGCCAGGACACTACAAGCGCATGCTGTCGCGCGGTTTCGGCTACACGCCGGAAAGCCGCAAGGAGGAGGGTATCGTCCCGCTTCTCGGCGTCGACGAAAACACGCTTGCGACGAACTTTTCCGGCGTCAGCAAGAGCGGCATTCTTTCGGCGAAGATGATGGCCGAGGCGACGCGTAAGGTCATTGAACGCCTGCACGTCAAGACGGCGCGCACTGACACGCCGATCGGCACGCTGTCTGGTGGTAACCAGCAGAAGATCGTCATCGGCCGCTGGGTCTATGCCAACAGCCGCGTTCTGCTGCTTGATGAGCCGACCAGGGGCGTCGATGTGGAAGCCAAGGCGCAAATCTATGCCATCATTCGACAGTTGGCTGCCGAAGGGCGCAGCGTCATCTTCGTCTCCAGTGAGATCGAGGAGCTACCGCTCGTTTGCGACCGCGTGCTGGTCTTGCGCGACGGAACGCTCGGCGAAGAATTCAAATCACCAAACATCGATCAGGACGCCTTGATGGCTGCCTGCATCGCCGGACATTGAGGGAGAGACGCCATGTCACTCGACCAGGCTGCAACGTCAGCATCATCAAGCAAGAAGTCGGGCTTCAGCTTTTCCCAGCACATGAACGAGCTGAGCCTCTTCGTCGCCATCGTCGTTCTTTATGTGGTCTTCACATCGACAGCCAATGGCTTCCTGTCTTTCAACAACCAGATCAATATCCTGCGCGACGCCGCCACGATCGGCATCGCTGCCTGGGCAGCGACCCTGATCATCATCGCCGGCGAGATCGATGTCAGCGTCGGGCCGATGGTCGCGTTCATCTCGGTGGTTCTTGCCTTCCTTCTACAGTGGGGCGTGCCAACGCCGGTGGCCTTTGCGCTTTCGATCGTCATCGGCGCATTGCTTGGCTCGATTGCCGGCGCGCTGCGCGCTTACTTCGACGTTCCCTCCTTCGTCGCGACGCTTGGTCTCTGGAGCGCGCTTCGAGGAACGGCATTGTTTGTGACCGACGCGCTTCCCGTCTCGATTGGTCGCAACGACACGCTCGACGCGCTCGACCGCTCCGTGCTCGGCATTCCGCCGGCCGCCATCATCATGCTGGTCTTCTTCGCGATCTTCGCCTTCGTCAGCCGCAAGACCGCCTTCGGGCGCTCCGTCTTCGCGATCGGCGGCAATGCGCATGCGGCTTTTTTGAGCGGCATCAGCGTCTCGAAGATCCGCGTGGCGCTGTTTGCGATCGCCGGCGCGATGGCCGCCATCTCCGGCATCCTGCTCGTCTCCCGCTTGGGCTCGGGTAATGCCACTGCGGCGAACGGGCTCGAGTTTGACGTTATCGCGGCCGTTGTCGTCGGCGGCACGTCGCTCTCCGGCGGGCGCGGCTCGATGCTCGGCACGCTGCTCGGCGTTCTCGTCATCACGCTCATCGGCAACGGCCTCGTCCTGCTCGGCATCAATCCGTTCTTCCAGCAGGTCGTGCGCGGTCTCATCATCGTCATCGCGGTGCTCGCCAATATCCAGGCGATAAAGCGCAGCATGTCGCGCAACAAGGGCTGATGCGATGACGGTGCTCGATCTGAAATCCGGATCGCTTTCGCTTCGCGTCTCTTCCAAGGGAGGCCTGGTCCTGGGCTTCTGGAAGCAGACGCAGGGCGAAAGCGTGCCCTTGCTGCGCGCGGCGCCGTCATCAGAGGCAGACGCACTTTCCTCCGCCTGCTACCCGCTTGTTCCTTTCGGTAACCGCGTCCGCGACAACCGCTTCGTATTCGAAGGTGAGGAGTATCGGTTCGAGCCGAACACCGAATGGGACAAGCATTATCTCCACGGCGAGGGCTGGCAGGCCGATTGGACGATCGACCGGCAGACCGATGAGATGGTCGAGATGAGTTTCGCCCATCGCGGCGGCTCAACACCTTACGTCTATCGCGCAAGCCAGCGCTTCGCACTCGACGCATCCGGCCTGACTATGACGCTGACGGTCGAAAATCGTGGCGACCGGGCCATGCCCTTCGGTCTCGGCTGGCATCCTTATTTCCCGATGACGCCGAAAACGACGCTTCAGGCGCGGTCGCAGAAATTCTGGACCGAGGTCGAGGGTTGGCTGCCGGGCGAGCGGACGGATATCCCAACCGATCTTGACTTCAGACAACCGGCTGAGCTGCCACATCGCTGGGTCAACAACGGCTTCGAAGGCTGGGACGGCAGGGCGACGATTTCCTGGCCCGAGCGGCAGACCGCCTTGTCGCTTGAGGCGGATCCCGTCCTTAAACACGCCTTCGTCTTCGTGTCCGATACCGGCTTCGATCCGAGCTTCAAGCGCGACTATTTCTGCTTCGAGCCGATGACGCATCTGGCCGATGGTCATCACCTCGCTGATCTCGGCGATCTGAAGGTGCTGGCGCCGCATGAAAGCCTCTCGGGCAGCGTTCGTCTGCGCCCCGAGGCGCTTTGAGAATACTAAGACCGGAGTTGGTGAATGTCCGCGAAAGACCGTTACGACTACATCATTATTGGCGGCGGAAGCTCCGCCTGCGTGGTCGCGGCCAAATTGGTGCGAGAGGGTAAGGCCAGGGTTCTGATGCTTGAGCGGGGGCCGGCCAAGGCGAACCCGATCATGCATTTTCCCGCCGGCTACATGAAGTTTCTCGCAAAGGACACCTATCTCGCCATGCACCAGACCAAGCCGCAGCCGCAGCTTGACGGGCGCGGACCGATCGTGCCGCAGGGCAAGGTTCTGGGCGGCGGCAGTACTGTTAATGCCATGGTCTACATGCGCGGCCAGGCGGCCGATTTCGACCTGTGGAACGAGCTTTCCACGCCTGAGGGATCGAACGACGATGCCTGGTCGTATCGGGACCTGTTGCCGTACTTCAAGGCACAGGAAGACAATGACCATCTCGCCGGCGAGTTTCACGGTGTCGGCGGCCCTCTGAAGGTCTCGCATCTCGGCCACACCAGCCCGATGACGCGGACCTATGTGAAGACGCTGCAGGGTATGGGCATTCCCTACAATCCGGATTTCAATGGCGCCCGCCAGTTCGGCGTCGGCTTCATGCAGCACACGATCGACTGGAGGACGCGCAAGCGCTCGAGCGCCGTGGACGCCTTTTTGGCGCCTGCAATGAGTGATCCGCTTCTAACGATCGAAACCGGCGCCACCGTCACCTCGCTTGATATGGACGGCGACCGAGTGACCGGCGTACGCTATGTGCAAAAGGGTACGCCGAAGCGCGCGCAAGCCGGAAGCGAAGTCATCGTGGCGGCCGGCGCCTACCAGACGCCAAAGCTGATGATGCTGTCGGGTATCGGGCCGGAAGAGGAGCTGAAGCGTCATGGTCTGAAGACGACCGTCGCCCTGCCCGGTGTCGGCAAGAACCTGCAGGACCACTACGAGTGCCCCGTCGTGGCGACCACGAAGGGATCGTTCGGCTATTACGGGCAGGATCGCGGCTGGCCGATGATCAAGGCCGGGTTGCAATATCTGATGTTCAAGTCGGGCCCGGTGTCGACCACGGGCGTCGAAACCTGTGCTTTTTACGATCCTGACGGCAACAACGAGCGGCCGACCATCCAGATGTTTTGCGTGCCGACCGTCTACCTCGATCGCGATGTGATGGGCACCGATCCGGGCGACGGGGTGACGATCAACTCGCTGCTGCTGCGTCCCAAGGCACGCGGCTCGGTCACGTTGTCTTCGAGCGACCCGTTCGCCAACCCGATCGTCGACACGCAGATTTTCGCGCATCCCGACGATCTCAGGCTGACGATGGCAAGCTTCCGCTTTGCCCGCACCGTGCTCGACGCCTCGCCAATGAAGGAACTGATCGACAAGGAAATCTTTCCCGGCCCCGACGTCAGCAGCGATGAGGGCATCGCTGGCCATTGCAAGCGCACCGTCAAGACCGGCTACCATCCTGTCGGAACCTGCAAGATGGGTGCCGACAGCGATCCGGAAGCGGTGCTCGACATGCAGTTGCGGGTCCGCGGCACGCGCGGCCTGCGCGTTGTCGATGCTTCCTTGATGCCCACCATTGTCAGCGGCAATACCAACGCGGCCGTTCTCGCCGCCGCCGGCAAAGCCGCCGACCTCATTCTCAGCTAAAGCGAGTAAGACCATGAAGATCACCAAGCTCACGACCTATATCGTCCCGCCGCGCTGGCTGTTTTTGAAGATCGAGACCGATGAGGGTATCGTCGGCTGGGGCGAGCCGGTCGTCGAAGGCCGTGCGCTCACCGTCCAGGCGGCGGTGCACGA
>UBQW01000007.1 GCA_900467745.1 Hyphomicrobiales bacterium | reverse complement strand
GCATTGGCCCTATCACGGCGCCGATGGTGGGTCAACGTACTCAGACCGCGCCTCTTCAGCTTTACTCCGCTGCTATTCCGTCCAACTCTGCCGCCCGCTTGATAGCGTCAAAATCATAGATACGAACAGACGGGCAAACCTTGCGTGCAATATCGGTAAGGTGCCGATGATGCGTCAGGTAGATCACCTGGCCGTGCTGTGCCATCCCGGCGAACAGCCTGAAAGCTTCCTCCGCACGGAAGTCGTCGAACGTCTCCATGATGTCGTCGGCGATGAAAGGGACGCCCGGGCGCTCAGCAATGAATTCGTGATATCCCGCAACCCTCAGTGCCAAATAGAGCTGGAACCGCGCGCCTCGGGATAGCGCGTCGGCGGATATCGAGCCACCGCTTGCCGACACGGCCATGAGGACTTCTCCATCTTTCCCCGGCTGGGCGGCAACCCCGGTGTAGGCCCCGCGGCTTATAGTTCGGAACGCCTCGGATGCTCTGGACATCATTCCGCTGCGGTGACGATCTCTGTAGAGTTTGATCGCCTGCTCAGCAGCGGCGATACCGACACGAAGCTCCAGGTAGCTCCCTGCCCGCTCTTCGATTTCCAGTAAGGTGGTTCGGCGCTGCTCTTCGATCTGAGCTACCGCCGCATCGCCTCCGACGGCGTCCAGCGACTTCCTGAGTGTTGAGACTTCATGAAATGCGTCGCGGCAGGCCTTCTCGTGACTCTCCAGGTCTGGCTTCATGCCTTCCAGCTCGATCTCGAGAGCGTCCCTGTCAGCATTCGACAGGTTTTTTTCGACTTGGACGATGTCCTGAGCACCGGCGATCTCCAGAAGCTCGCGTTCCAGGCTCGCAAGTGTCGTCTGCGCCGCCTGACGTCTGGAGTAAAGATCGATCTGCGCTTCGACTTCGTCAATCGTGGCGCACCCGAAGAACGCGGTCATCTCATCGATGCGTCCCGAGACAATCCGACTGGAAACGAAAAGGGCTTTCTCCTGCTCTCGAGCCTGACGGAGTGCTTCCGTCATGTTCTCGATCCGCTCTTTGCCACGTTCAGCGACCTTCATCTTTTCGGCAATCGCCCACGTCAGGTCGCTGAGCGATCCTGAACGACTTATGGAAAGTGCCGCGCAAAGATCGAAGACCGCCTGTTCGAAAACGGAGGCGTCTTTCTCCATTTTCTGAACACGGTCCAGTAGGCTGTCTTTCATTTCGATCGCTGACGACAGCTTTTCCAGAAGCGGTACGATCGCGTTTAAGGCATCGACGCCGGGGACGGCAGGTTCATCCTTGAGCCAGCAACCTGCACACACCGCTTCCCATTTTGCATTCCATTCCACATCGGCCGCCTGTGCATCGTCGAGCAGCCTCGTTCTTTCGATGCGATCCGCGTTGAGGCGCTCAAGTCGGTCGGCCTGGTCCATCGCCGAATTGAAGCGGTCTAGTTCGTTCTCCGCTACGGCAACCAACGAACTCGTATCTTCAACGTCTACGACCTTGATTTCCGCGGCTCGGAGCGCGGCGACCAGCCGTACCTTCACTGCGGAGGATCGATCTCGAACGTCGGCTATCTCCTGATCGATACCGCCTAGCTCGTCGCGGGCCGCCAGTGCCGCGGTCCTTCGGCGCATCCATTCCTGAAGCTCGCCAGGGTCGCGTGTTAAAACCTGTGCCCCGCTTACGTCAGCGAAGCTAGCAAGCATCTCGGATGCCAAGGCAACGAGCGCGTTTTCCGCAGCTGAAAGTCGCTCACCTGCCGTGCGAAGGTCGGCTTCCACCCCGGCGCGCGTCAGGCCTAGTTGCGCGAGCTTTCCTGTCTCGGCGAAATGCAGGAGCCGCTGTGCTACTATCTGGTCATCGGCTCTCATGGCTCGCTCGAAGCTGAGCGCGGTATCCGCCGTTAGCGCTTGTCGGTGCGAAACCCAAGCTTCATCGCGCGCGGCCCTGCTGATGACGGCGGAAGACTCATCTATGTCTCCGGACCGCCCTCGGATAGCGTCGATTTCCGCGTCCAGACGACCAAGGTCGCCCCGCAGTCGATCGATATCGAAAGCGGAGGTTTTGGCGGCATCGCGCGCCTCTGAATGCTTGATCTTCCACTTGTCGAGCGTGGCCTGCAATGGGACCGACATTGCAGCTAATTCTTCCGGCGTGCCGCGCCACGGCGTTAGCTGTGCCATGCTTTCTAATAGGGTGTTCGCAGCAGCATCTCGTCGCCGAGTTAGTAGGCGCAGCGACGTTTCGTCGTCTGTCTTCGAGACGGCGTCGACTGTCGCAGCCAGCGCCTCGAGGGCTCGACGCCTTTCAGGTTGCCGGTACTCGATGAAGCGCTCATAGGTCCCGTCCTCCTCCGAGAGCGCCCGCTCCGTGCGGGCAAGCTCTTTGGCTGCACTATCAAGCTTTGCATCAACGCCCGACCTTGAATTGATTAGGCTTCTAAATCTTCCGACTGTAGCCGCATCGAGAACCAGGCTAGCAGGGTCCTTCTCCAGAGGCTTTCCGAGCTGACGAAGCAGCGCCTCCACTGAAAGTTCGGCAATCCGTCCTTTGAGCTTCGGGATATCGACCTGCGCCGTGACGTAGCGCGGCTCGAGGGTCTTCAAGAGCTCTTCCGCCCGTCCCGCGAAAGCGAGAACCTCAGAAGGGTCCGGAATGTCATGGATCCCGCTTTCGATGTCGGCGATCGAACGGGCAACGCTTTCGATCATCACTCGGAGTTCGATGGTCTCCTTGCGAATCTCAGAGAGCTCATCCTTCCAGGAGCCCGGAGGCTCTGGCACAATTGGCAACAGCGCAAGCTCGTTTCGTTGACTGACTATCCTTGTCATCGTCGGAAGAGCTCGCAGGATGCGGTTTATCTCATGCGACCGTGTCTGGATCCCCGATAGCTGTTCATGAGCTTCTCGATATCTTTCCTCATGGACGCTCAGTTCCGATTTCATCCGAGTGAAGTCGCTTGCCTGGAGATCGAGTTCTTCGCGCATCTTTTTAAGGTCGGCGAGACGAGTTTTCAGTTCGGCAAGCTGCGTATTACGCGCACGGGACTTGTAAAAACCATCTGCGTCGGCTCTGGTTTCGCCTAGTCTGCGACTTAAATCGGCAAGACCAGCGCTTGCAGAGAACAGCAGCTCGCCGAGATCGCCTTTACTAGCCAGAATGCTTTCGCCACCACTCTCGAGCGTCTTTTCGTCAAGAGAGAACATCGTCGAAAACGCGATGCGGTCTATGCCCCCTAAGTCCGCCAAAATCTCGGTGTCCGCAACCGTTCGGTCATCCCCATCGAGCAAACTGTTCTGTGGGCGCTTTACCCGGACGAATTCTCTCTCACGTCCGCCCGTGTTCACATTGCCGCCTATCCTCATTGTTGGATAAGGATGCAGAAAGCCGTACTTGGAACTGTACCCGATACCGAAAACCAGATCGAGGATCGCACTGAATGTCGTTGATTTACCCGCCTCGTTCGGACCATAGATGACGTGTAGGTCGGGCGACCCAACGGGACGGGAGCCGAAGTCGAAGACGGCATCGGTGAACTTACCGTAACGTGTCAGGTTGAGGCGATTGATACGCAATTATTCAACCCCGCTGTTCTGGAGCCGCGCAAGGACCTGCGCCGTGCCCTCGTTGGCAGACCTGGCCATGAGACTTTCAGACGCCTCCTGATCGTTTCCGAAAATGCCCCTTAGCTCAGTGGGCAGTTGGCTCCGCAACTCGTCGGCGATCGCCTTCATTTCGGTATTGAAGTCGACTGAACCGTGGATCTCTTGCTCAATGATGTTCGCAAGCTCATCGATAGGTCCGAAATTCCCAGCAATCTGCCGGGGCCTCGCTGAGGACACTTTGACCTTTTCGACCCAGAGGTTACCGAGGAGTGAGCCATGGGTTTCCAGCTCCGTCCGAAGCACATCGATATCCCTACGGACGCGCCATGCAAGCTCGCTGGATCCGATCACCTCGACGCGCGTGACGATCTGTTGGGCCGACACGTCAGAAGCGTGCTGACTTAGCTTCTGTTTGGACATTGCAACGACGTCCTCCCAATCGGCCGCGTTCGAGACGTCAATTTGAAGCCGCTCAAACCGCGCAACAGCTGTCGTTTTTTCTTCCATGACGACCGTGCGGTCATCATTCACGGTTACGAGCGTCACGGTTTTCGAACCGTCCTCGTTGATATCGCGCCCTTGCGGTATTCCGGGCATTACGATTGCAGAAGACTTGTCTTCGAAGACGGCACGTTTGTGAATATGTCCGAGCGCCCAATACTGAAAGCCTGTTTGCTTGAGCTCGGCAACGCTGCAGGGCGCATACGGGTCGTGACCAGGCGAGCCGTTAAGGCTTGTGTGCATAATCCCAATATTGACCGCATCGGGAGTGGGAAGGGCAAAGTGCCTGAGGAGGCTTTCGGGCGCGTGAGGTTTTGCGAAGCTCATTCCATGGATCGCGACGTCGAAATCACTGGCCGAGCGCTCAACCGTCACCACTTCAGCTGCCTCTCCAAAAACCCGTACCGAATCTGGCATGACAAGCTGCGCGGTGATCTTGGATAGAGCATCATGGTTCCCGCGGATGATGTAAGTTCGGATACCAGCTTGGTGCAATCGACCGAGTTGCTCGGCGAGGAACCGCGCGGTCTTCATCGAGGTCTGCTCGCCGTCATACAGGTCGCCGGCGATGATCAGGGCGTCCACGCGCTCTTCCAGGCATAAATCAATTGTTTGGACGAAAGAGCGTCGGGTAGCCAACCCAATGAGCTCTGAAAGCTCGGAATTCAAAAGGGCGAGCGATTTCAACGGCGAGTCGAGGTGTATATCTGCGGTGTGGACGAATCGAAATGCCATGGTCGGTCCTTATCCAGATCGACTTTGATACGACTTTCACGTTTGCAGCGCCAGTCGATATTCTTGGTTTGTTCCGAATTCCACAACTCTTTTGGCGCGCCGGGCCGTTCGCG
>UBQW01000029.1 GCA_900467745.1 Hyphomicrobiales bacterium | reverse complement strand
ATCCAAATTGTCGCGCCACATGCCATGGAAGAAGCCCATCTCTCTCCACTCCGCACACGAAAGCGGCTCTTCCCGTGCGCCATCCAAAAACTGCAGCTGAACAAAACGGGCTTGACCCTCGTAGATAGCTTTCAAGCCGACAGGGGGCACGCGGACAGGGGACTTAAAATAGAAGCCTTCGTGTCGCGTTTCGTTGAGCCGCAGCAGTTCCGCATCCCAGTTTAGCATGTTGGGGATTACACGGTGGTCAGGATCGATTGTCCCACTGATCATCCCGGCGAGTTGGCCGTACACCATAGCGTACATATGGCCAACTGACTCAAAGTGGTTTTCTTCGATCATCCACTGGATGTTGTTTCGTGGGTCGAGCGCGTAGGAATTATAATATTCAACGTCCAGAGCGTTATTCACTGCAGTGTTCGCGCGAGCAAGTTTTGCCTGCGCCGACGGACCCTCCTCAGTGAGGATCTGATCGGTCCACCCCTTGAGCGGTTTTATCGGACCGAAGGTGGCGAGCACGTCCCGCAAGTCGTCGAGGTTTGAATGAACCTGGGCCAAATAGCTCAGGCTGAGAAGTAGGCCTGACGTAGATCCGACATGTTGTCACCAGTGAACGGTCTCATGGATGTAGGTTGAATATGCTTGGACGACGTCCGCCGATGCATTGGCCGGATCGAACCCGGCCGCTTCGATGGTTTCCATGTGCTCATGATTGCGCGGGCTGAGACGGAGAACAAAACGCATAGTTTCGTACACCCCATGTGCATTAAAGCAGGCCGCAAATGTCGGTACTGTATCGCGGTGATCATCGACGCCATCGAGCAGGGCGATTTGGTCATCAGCTTTCCTGGATTCGGTCATGGGCTCTCCAATGCGATTAGCGTGTAGCAAATCTCAGGATAATGGCGTTGACGGAGACAACGTTGAGCGTTGCCGTTGCCCAATCTTGAATTCTTTTCACTCGGGGGCAGAGGACATGTGTCCGAGCGCGGTGGGCAAAAACCATTCGCGCCATACGTCCTCGTAAGTTCTGGGAAGAAGTGCCAGCGACCGCCATAGTTCAAACACATCCGCCTTCCTTATATGTGCGGCATACCTCTCCGAATCCATTCCAGCTGGAAGATCAGCGCGTGGCTTGAAATAACCTGGCTGGCCTGTTTCCAGAAATCTCCTCAGTCCTTGGGCGTGATAGCCGATTGGCCTGCACATTTCTGTGTCATCCCAGAAGTCGTAGCTCACTATCCGCTCTCCGAAGTAGCGTGCGAGCGTCCGCCAGTCGCCGTTATCGGGACGCTGTAGTTCATGGTATTGGTATGCAAAACGTTGAAAGGCTGCCAGCAGCTTGGCACGCTTTGCGTACCACCGCATCGCCAACATCCCTACGTCTGTTCCGATCTCGGTCCAAAGCGGGACGTGAACGGTGCGTGAGTCCGCCGTTCGGTAGTCGGCATACTTAGGGATGAGTATTTTATCGATGTAGTCATTCAAGCACACGAAAGAGCATCTGCTTCGCGCCAAATCGGCGATCACAAGCAATACCGGGACGCCGATCCCCATCCGCTCGACGGTGATCAGCTCGGACATCTCGAGCTGAAACGGATACGTTTCTATCTGCGCGACCTGGTCGTTTCGGTCGAGTCTCTCGCGCGCTTTCTCCACGTTGCCTCTTCCGAAGATACGGAAGGGGCGGACATCCGGGTCTTTGACGCTTTTCAACTGGACAAAAATATGCTCCCCAAGCGTCTCGAAAACCTGGGAGTTGTCACCTGCCTTCGGATCCTGGCCCTCTTTGAAAACCTCGATCGCAAAGTCCAACCCGTAGTCCGGGCGGTACTCGCGAAAGATCCAATGGCGGGGAAGTTTTGACCGGAGGAGGCTGATGCCGTCTTGGTCGATAAGATGCTGTTCCGGGCGCTTTTTGCTTGTTGCCATCCGTCACTCGCCATCTTGCTGGTTGCATCGGCGAGTATGAGGATTGCGAACTGGCACAAAGTCATCGCTTAGGCCACGCATATCGTCACGCCATCCATCCACCAACGCTTCCGGCCTGTCGCGAAAGAACTTCCACTCGCCATGACCGTAGGTGTCAAGAAAGTGGTTTTCGAATGAAGTCTGCATTGTGTCCACGTCCGGTACCTTCACGGCGTTGTAAATCGACCACCTCTCGCCGGGGGCAACTGCGCGACTTTGGAGAAGCTCTCCGGATCGCCGGAGGGCGTACGTGATAAGCCATATATAGGGTTGATAGGCTTGGTGCACGATCTCGCTGCACCAGTCATAAACACCCTGCAGCTTAGCGACGTCGAATGCATCCGCCTGGAATAATTCGGGGTGTGCGGCTATGAACTCCTGATGGTAACCATGCCGCAGCCTTGGAGAGTTTTCGTTAGGATCGATCGGATACACCGCAATCAGCCTTTCGAAACGTTTCTCGAGTGCTTGGCGAAGCACACCGATCGAAGCAATCTGGCCCGCCTTGTGGTTTAACGACTTGCCAGGTTTCGCGAAGGTGGACTGCCATGCCAATCCGTTTGCCAGCCCATAAATCTCCCAGCTAGTTACGCCGGACACCTTGTGGCCGTCGAAGAATTGCCAACCGTCAACGTTGGACTGCAACTGAACCAAGATTTCTCTCAAATCAAAGAGATAATCAGTCAAAAAATCGCTGTATCGCCAAACCCCCTCATACGTGATCTTTCCGTTTCCTGCTTGGCGTATGGAATCGATCAAGCTTTTCAATTCAGCTACAGCCACGCGAAGCTGGTATCTGCCGTAGGGCAAAAACTGTTGGCGCGAGGCAAAACTGGGGGCCTTTCTAAAAACCTGTTCTGCAAGCCGATCATCGGTAATGGATTTTCCGTGGTTGTGCTGGCCCTCTAATTTCTCGATCTGGCTCACAAACTGAGTTATGGCCTCCTCGGCCTCGCTGTCAGTCGGCAGGCGAAAAGGGACGCCTCGCGGGAGAAACTGCTCATTGTTTTGCTCGACTGCCTGCCTTCGATGAGGGCTAATGGTATCAAGAAGGGCTCTTGCTGGTGTTTTCGCGTCACTTGCATTTGTCATTCAGGCATTTTCTCTGCTCTAGGGGACATCGCTCCATTTGATGTACATGACCGCACCGAGTCGTCATCACTGCCCGTGCAGACGCCAGGAACTATCTTTGGGCGCTTTCGAGTTGCATGACGAATGCCCGTTATGAGGTTCTGTGGTTTCGCTGCTCGGTAGAGTGAGCCGCTCGGCAGAACGGGATTTCATGCGGCGTACAGCTGGATTGTCGTCGGAACAACCTTAAGCACATCGACGGTCTCACCAGCGTGAGGCAGAAGTCGTAGTACTCAGGCCTCAGGCCGCGATCTAATTGGCGCCGGTGACCAGGCGGATCACCTGTTCAGGGCTCGTCGCCGCCGTGATGCGCCCTCCTGAGATGCGGCCGTGACGCAATATCCAAACGGTCTCGCTGAGCTCAAAGACCAGACGAAGATTGTGGCTGATGATCAGCACCGCCATTCCCTGTTCCTTGAGGCGTTTGATAAGCTCCTCGACGTGCTCGGTTTCGTGTACGCCAAACGCCGCAGTCGGCTCGTCTATGATGACCAGGCGGGATCCCCAGCCGACGGCTCGTGCAATCGTAACCGCCCGACGCTGGCCACCAAACCGCTAGAGGCTCACCCTAGTCGCTGAAAGAGCGCCGAAAGTGCGTTCGACGTTATTTATAGAAGGGCGAATCGCGCGCGTCATTCAAACCTCGCATGCAGAAAATCGGCCATTTCTGGCTTCCGTGTGTCTCCGAGCGGCAACTTCGCGGCCTGACCTATACCATTCGCAGACAAATAATCGCTAGTCGCTCAAAATTGGTTGCCAGGCCTCCGGAGGGCTGCTTCTCGCTACGCTTGTAAAATCGAGCATTCAAAGCCCGTCCATTGATGCTAGATGAGGAGTAAATCTCCGCAGTTCGAGACTGCCGGGTCCAGATCGTCAGTCAAAGGTAGCTACCAATGAACCTTCTATTGTCAACAATAGTGGTCCTTCAATCGCTAAGGATTGATGCCGCGTTCATAATCGAGATGAATCCTTGATCGCGCTGCCCGATGGCGATATCTGAACCCCACACTTGTCGCAGGTACAAATTAGGTTACGCCCCGGGATACAGGGTCATGAGGCTTGTCCCCTAATTGTTGACATCATGTTCCCAAGGATTCGCGTTGTACGCGTGGTTCCGAGGTTGCCGCGTAAGGGCGGCGCCCCTCAACAATATCTCTCTCTGCGACGTGCTGCGTACTTGTCGATCGGCTTTCGCGACCGAGGTGGCGGGTCATTTGCGGGAATTTGGAGTAGGCAACGCGGGTGGAGGCGCACCCGTCTCGGTGCATCTGCCACGCAAAATTGGATCAACCTATGCGTGTCCAGTCGGCGGACGACTACGCTTGTGTTGTGAAGAGTTATGGTCCAGAATTGATATGGCTCAGAGAGAGGTCGCCAATGAGCGACACTCAAGAGCCTTGAAACAGATACGGACCGTGTCGGCAAACACGATCCGTATATCCGATAGGGGTTACGGCCCCGCCTCGAAAGCACTCGTCTGAAAAGGAAACGAGTTATGCATAAATTACCCGTTCACATCCGCCGAATCAATAGCGCGATATCCCGTCAGCGACCGACGGGCCACGCTTTTCGCAATTATCTTCTGGAACCTGATGCCGTCGCGGCCCTCAGCTGAACCAGAACACTAATTGTGTCCCCAAGATCTCGCGTTTTGAGCCGCGATACCGGGTTTCGGCATCGTTGCTGCGAGTGATTCGTATCAGACTTCCAGTAATTTCTTGCTGACTGGAGCGTATGTCCGGCAGCGGAGAACAGGATCAACGAACGTGGCGCTGGGTGCGCCCGCATATGGAGACGTACGTCATGAACCCCATCTTCCCACTGATTAGCGAGTTGTCAGAAAACGATGAAGACCTCGGGTACAGCACCGAAGAAACCGGTGCCGATGAGGTCGTGAGAGGTATTCTGTGCGCGGTCTCAAGCAGGCCGAGCCGGCGCCTCGTGTAGCAAGGCGAACCCGACGGCGGTTTCGTACGAGATTGTGCGTGCGTTACCGCCTCTGGAGATGCACCAAAGCGGCCATCTCTCTCCGCACACGGGCTGCCAGCTAAACTCCACTCGTATTCGTTCTGTTAGGCTCTAATCTATGTCGCTAGCTTTTTCGATCTGGCAATTCCGTGTCGGCGATCCAGTATCCAGATTTTGGAATGTGTACAAATTCACTGCTTTCCCAAAGCGTTCGCCCAATGACCCGTCCGGGGTCTTTGGACGATACCGTGAAACCATTGGCTTCCAAAGCGTGCAGAAGCTCGGCTCGATCCATTGGACGCCCCGTTTCTTTGATGATCTGCTTGCAACGCGTGACCACCTCAAACGTGCGGCTGCCCTTATGGAACCGCTTCTTTCGCTTTGGCGGCCTAGCGGAAGCCTCGGTGTTTGCGGACTTGTTGATGAGCTGGCGAAGGAGATCTTGGGCCGCCTCAACCTTTTCCAAGCGCGCGTCGATGGCGCGACGAGCCTCCCGCAGTTGGCTGACCTCTCCGGTCACAAGTCGATAGGCCTCGCGGATAGCGGGTCCTTCCTGGTGTTCAAGTTCTTTAAGGTTCATATTTCTGTTCATAGTTTCCGAACCGTGTACCAATTTAGTTTTTTAAGGTGGTAACCTGTAACCACTTTTCGATTCTGTACCTCTGAAGTGTCCCTGCGTCCCCTGGCAATAAGGAATGAGGAGCTGCTATCTTTAACATGAACTCACGGTACTCAACAGAGTAAACCCGGAAATGCGCTGTGCCTTGAAGGATTCCTTCGTAGGTGCCGAGCACTGGCTGACCAACATCGACATCGCATTTAGACCTCAAGTCGAATCCACGACCTGCGGGAGGGATGTTTGTTGTCCGAATAAGATGCGACCGAACCAGTATCGAAGCATGTGCCACCGCGTACTCAGGTGACCTTTGAACCGCCGATACCCGCTTTGTGCGGTCGGCAAGAGCAGTGGAGTGATCATGACTAACATATTCAATCCATTCAAGATTTTCGATGAAGCCTGGGAAGAGCCTGACGAAGTTCAGGAGATATCAGAGGCGCCCTTCGTGGTGCGTCCCAACTTCGCGCCCCTACCAATCGCGACCCTTTATTGGGCTGACAACGGAGGGCCGATCCGGACCATTATAAATGGTGCCAGGCGCGTTCCAACCGGTTTCCTTCCCGTCATCAAGGCAGGATTTCGATCAATGCCTTTCGACTCGAAATTGGAGTGCCAGTTGATGCAGCTCGCTGACATTTCCAGCCGCGTGCACTTCGTCCTCGCCCAGCCTCATCGCATGGAGATTTGCGCGCGAGGCAATCGCGGAAAACCCATGATCTACTTCCCAGATGTCATGTTGAAAGTCGTCCCGAGCTTCCTCGATGACCTTTTAAAAGGAATGAGCTTCGCCGAGGCGGTCAAGGTCCCGGCCCGCGAGCTGCTGGCGAGCCAGGAATGGGAAACGCTGATCATCGAAGTAAAAGCAGACGTGGATTCACGCGACGGTGACGAGCGCTACCGCAAGAAGCTCGAGTTCGCGAAGGAAGTTTATCGCCGCCGCGGCTGGCATTTCCTTGAAATTCGGGAAACGGCTCACCTCAAGTCGCAGTTTGTCAAAACGGCCCGGTTTCTCGATTGGCGAAAACGTGTCGCCATCGGCGAGGCTGATCTTCAAGCTTGTAGGGAGGCGTTTGGTGCCAACCGAGTGACTACGTTATGGCGCCTGGAGAACGAACTCGGTGGTGGCAATTACGGGCGGGTGAAAGCCTACGGTATGCATTACCGCCAAATCGTGTCGATAGATTTCAGAAATGGTCTTTGCCCTGATGCGGCGGTGTACCTCCTGAACGGGGAGGTGGCATGATGACTATCATCCTCGCCCAGGGCGATCTCCTGATCTTCAAGGGGCGCTTCTCCCCCAGCCGTCGTTGCGTAATCGAATCCTTTGATGATCGCCACGTGCTCGTGCGGGAATGGGGTGGTGGAGGTCGGATCAATTCGTTCTCCGTCAAAGCCATCTTGCGCGACCTCTCGTCCGGGCGAGCAATTCTCTCCCCCGCAATTCGCTCCTGGGCTGCTGGCAATTTCGCGGGACCGGTGGAGGCGGATTTGAAAGGCTCTGTCGATGAGCCGAGGACGCCGGAGCATCGCGGTCGTCAAGAGCGCCTTCTGGCCACCGGGGGCGTCCGCTTCCAGGGCGATAATGCGGACACGTTGCACACCCCCAGCGAACCTAGCGCTGGTCAATCTTTCGAGACACCCGCGGAGCTGTGGCGCAAGGGGTGTGCGAGCAGAGAGGGGGGGAGAAAATGAAGTATACCCGCGTCGGCAACCTGATCACCTTTCGAGGTAAAGACGGACAGAATGAACGATATGTCGTTCACAGATACCTGCGCGCCCAACGTTTGCTGGTGTTGCGCTCGCGTGTGACGAATGCTCTCACAGTCATCTCATTACATTCGCTCGCACGGCAGATCGTTTGCGGAACGGCTTTTGTGTCCTTCGGCGGTTTATCCGTCGAAGCGGATTCGGCCTATCAACGTGGGGCCACGCCTACTGAAAGACAAAATGTCGAAGGGGGGAACCCGTTCGACGGTTCCGGAGCCACTAACAGTCGGCAGGAGGGAGAGGACCAATGAACTTGGGTATTTCCGAGGGCGATCGGTTCATGTTCCTAGGCGGGGGTGTCTCCGGGACATTTGCTCTCGAAGGCGACGCCGATGCCGAACCAATTTTACTCCGAAACGTCGATGACGGGTCGGAACGTCACGTCGCCCGTCTCGATCTCGCAATCCTGCTTGGCAACGGGCGGGTGCTCCGGACTTTTAAGAAGGGGCAACAGGTCCGGATGCTGACGGCACCGGAAATCCAAGCGTATCACGAACCGCCCAAATCAGCCAAGATCTCCGAAACTGACCATAAAAGCCGGGAGAGAAAAAAGGAGGATCTGGCGCGTGCCAGCCGCCTCTTGTTCTATGTAAAAGCGTGGGATGAAAACCCTTCGGGTCGGGGAGATGTCGACCTGGAAAGGTTCATCAAACTGACGCACCCCGATGCCGAGGCGAATGGGCACACCGGCAGGCCGTCAGTAAGTTCAATCCGAAAAGCAATTGCCAAAGGATTTGGGGGTCCGCGCACCCTCGGGATGTATCTCAGAAAAACAGGCGGGGCTCGCGTAAAGGCAAAGTGGCCTACCTGGGTCTATGATCTCGGCCACGAGGCGGTTCGTTGGTACTACTCAGGCGCGCTCAGAAATTACAAAGACGCCTATCAATGGTTCGACGTGCGTTTCTATCCGCAGCTAAGCGAATGGGAACAGACCGAGGAAGCCGCCAGCTACCTGGTCGATGACGACGACGAGCTGGTGGCGATCGAGCCTCCATGCGAAGAAACGATAAAAAATTGGATTAAATCGGCGAGAACACATGCGACGCTGACTCAAAAATATAATGCGCGTGAAGCCAGCCGTCGGCTGCGGGGACGCAGCAAGAGCCTGGAACCAGTTGGTCCGCTGGAAACCATAATTCTTGACCAGACGCTCGCGCCAATTTGGGCGGTCGAAAAGGTCGATGACAACGGCACTATTGTGATTGTGCTGAAGCGGCCTTGGATTGTCTGGGCCATCGACCTCTATTCGCGCATGGTCGTCGGCTTCATTATGACGTTCGATCCGCCGAACATCGCAACTTTGATGGCGTGCCTGCGGCACGTCATAGGGCCAAAGGTCGAGTGGATCAAACGGTTCGGCGAGATGAAAGGGGCGACCGATGGATTCGGTGCCTTCTACAGTGTCATCTTGGACAATGCGAAGGCGCATTTCCAAAAGACGATGCAGCTCGTGGGGGACGTTGCAGGTTATAGAGTAGAATTGGCACCAATCTACAATCCGGAATACAAGAGTTGGGTTGAGAGATTAAACGCAACAATGAATTTCGCGTTGCGTTCGCTCCCTGGCGGGATCCCAAAAACCGAAGATCCAGCCGCTGCGGAATACGATGCGCGCGCGACCGCAGAACTGAGCATCGAATCCATCAGAGGATTAATGGCTCACCATATCATGCGATATCACCTAGCCGTCCATGATGGAATCAACATGGCACCCGCACGAAAATGGGCTGAAGGTTTGCGGGAGTTTGATCGGCCGATGGTCGACGACGGACGAGCCTTTAACCTCCTATTGGGACGGTACGACAGCGGCGTCCTTGGCGCGTCTGGGATAACGTTCAGAGGTCTGCAATTTCACGATCCAGGCATAACGACCATTTTGCTAAACCACTTCTCGCGCTTGGAATCAAAACGAGATGGAGGCAAAGCAGGCCAATCCAGCCGGTTCTCTGTTCATTTCATATACAATGAGATGGACACGTCGTCCATCACAGTGATCGATGAGTTCAGCAAAGAGATGGTCGTGCTTCCAAACGCCGACGACCTCCATCGCGATAAGCCTGTATCCTTCGCATTTTCAGACGGTGAGCGCGCCTACCAGCGCCGTCAGAACAAGCAGTTCCATACGCGTCCAGAGAGGGCCAAGGCCCGTCTTGAGTATGAAAAAGAACTCGAGGCCGAACTCGCGAAGGCGAGCCACGGCCACGGCAAGAACATCGTCCGTGTGCTCAAGGGTAGGGAGCAACTCTCTCTCGGCCCGGGCGGGACGGTCCTTGATCTCCAAGTTCCGGCTAGCATCGCGGGAATGGAGAAACCGCAAGGTATTCCCATGGCGATGTCGTTCGCGGATCGCGTCGATCCGATTTCAGCAAACAAGGGTCGAAAGCCTTCAACCAAACGAAATCGTTCTGGCAAGAAAGGCTCTGGACCCACACCAGCCATCTCTGAAGACGAATTATACGACCGGGACTCAATGGTGATTGACGGCGAGTTCTCTGTCGTCGCTGGCGACGAGGACGACAACGAAGCCCGCCTAAACGAGCTTGCCCGTCGCTATGGCTACTGAGCGCCACAGGGCGCTCGACGCTGCGCCCTCGTACCCTTCGAAACAAGCAAGGAAGCTACAATGGATATGACTTCGGAAGCGCCTGACTTTGATCACATCTTCACGAATGTATTGTGCCTCCACCACAAGTTCCTCACGGAAGCCCACAAGTGGTTCGACCGTCTGCGAAACACAAGGCGAAAGATAATCGCTGAGGGCATCTCGGCCGAGGCGCGATGCTGCTCGCTGTTTGCAATTTCCGGAGCCGGAAAGTCGAAGGTCGTGCGCAGCTATATGAACGGGCCAGTGATCGACTACTGCCTCGAGGTGGGCCTCTTCCCGCCGAGCACGCCGCGTAACACTGTTGCGCAGTTGCAGCGCAAGGTCATCTACGTATCCGTGTCAGGCGCATCCACGCTCACCTCTTTGTTGGAGGACCTGCTGAGGGCCTTCGGTGACCCTCGACCCCAACGCGGGACAAACGGAGCGAAGATGGATAGGCTCCTAACCTATATCAGGGAGTTCGGAACAGAACTCATCATCTTCGATGAAATGAATCATCTGAAAATCGGCTCATCGAGTGCAACACAGGCCGCTGAGGCAACACGGGTGCACAACACTCTGAAGGACTTCCTGCTTGGCGGATGCCCGATTGTTTTCACGGGCACTGTGGAGGCCAAGAACAAGGTCTTCAGCGACCCTCAGATCAGGGACCGCTGCGTAAAGCAGCTGTTCATCGGGCCGCTTAACTCGGGGAAACCCGATCAGTATCTGGATTATTCCGACTTTGTCGGTCGGTTGGGGCTGGAGTTGAAGAGGCTCGGTATCTTCCCGGAACGCAGCAACTTCATGGATAAACGCACGGTCGCCGCCCTTTTTGAAGCGTCGGGGCGGTACTATGGCCACACGACCAACATCGTGGCATTGGCCTGCAACTTCGCGTACGAACAAGGCTCGACGACGGTAGACTGGTCCCACCTTGAGATGGCTACCGATGAATACACAATGTTCAACGATCTCTGCGATGACAATCCCTTCACCCGCAGGCGTCAAGCTGAGGAGCTGGAGGCCAGGAAGGCGAGGGTGTCCGTAGATGCCTGATGGCTTTTGCGGCGACGATGATATGGCCCGGTTCTACCAAGACCGGGCCAGGCAGATCGGCGAGTTTCTCGCGGTGCCCATCGAAGAGCAGATCGGTGAAGGGATCCGCGAGGCTGCTTTTCGGGCGATCAGTAAGAACGCTTTCCGCAGCACTGATATCGTAATTGAACTCAGCGAAGCTCGGTCTTTTCGGAGCCTTTCTGGCATCAGTGAAGGAGCGATCGAGGAGCTCGAACGTCTGGCCGACGTACTTGGCATCAAGAAAGATTCTGAGCACACAAGGGCATTGCTTTCGAATAGTGGTTTCGCTGGGAAAGACTGGATCCGGTATTTTGGCATTAACATCCGGCGCGGACACTTGGCTACGCGGAGGCGCGTCGCGCCTCGGTCTTTAAAGAGGACCGATTGCCTTGAGGCAGTGTGGTCCCTTCGACCCCTCGGCTTTGATCTAAAATCAAAGGAGACGCTTCTTGATCATTGCCCCGTCTGTGAAAGGGCATTGGGGTGGCGAAAAACGTTCGGACCGTCCTTTTGCGACATATGTCCGAGCGCTCGAGATCCATTCCGAGGCGGCGTTGATCTACGCGACTTCCCTCAGCCTTTAACTGAAGTCGTTGACGGCGAGGCAATAGAGTTCGTCGCCAGTTTAGTGGATCCTGCCGCTCCCAGACGTGGGCTCGCGCTCCATTCCGATCTGAACGTTTGCAGCGACGGTGATCTTTTCCAATTCATAGTAGAGATAGGGAACCGATTGGACGGAAATCCGGCAGGTTGGGGAAAGGCGATCCAGTCCCACTCGATCGAACGGGCGGGGAGGGCCGTTCTCGATTGGCCTCGCGGATTTGAGAACATTGTTGAAGGGGGCGGCAGTGATCGCAAGTTTGAGCGAATCCATCTTGACCCGAAGCTTCCGCGCCAGCTGCGTCGTCTACTAGCAGATCGCTCTGAGCAGCGCGTGCGCGAACGACTGACAGCGAGGATTCGTTGCCAGTCAGACATGAGCGCGCCTCGCCTCAATCCGCTGAGGAACAGCCTCGCCGAACTGCGTGTAGCAGCGACGTCTATCTCACATGTCTCTGTCAGGGAAGCTGCAGTTCTTCTTCTCCGAAGATCGGGCAATGCGAGGTGTATCGCCGACTTGCTCGGGCTGCCCATTCCTTATCTGATTGATTTCTACGAAGCAGGAATGCTGCCAGAACTCCTTCCCGTGCTGGAGGGTGTCCTTCCTCCGCCACCGATTGCGAAAGGTTCGATCGTCGACCGACTGAACAGGCTAGACTGTAGTCTCGCCCGGCAAACACAGAATCTTTCGATTGGGGAGATGTCGCTTGCTTCTGCTAGTTTAGATGGGTGGCAATGGGCCATGATCCTGGCCGCCATTGCCGACGAACGGCTGTCCGCGGTTCGTCGATTTAATAGCCACGGACTTGTGTACCAGTTCTATTGCTCCTTCGAGAATCTACCAGTCTTTTTCGTCGAGACCCAATTGTCAGCTGTGAACGGGGTGTCATTCACTCAGAGCGAAATAGCCATGGCCATCTGTAAGTCGCGGAGCGTGGTTAGGCACCTTCTCGAAAACGGCCTGTTGCCGCAAAACGCTGACCTCGCTGCTATTAAACAATTTCGACGGCAATGGATTTTCAGATCCGAGATTTACGCTCTCTCTTCCATCAGTGGACATATGGATGGCAGGAGGATCAGAACGCTTCTGTCTCGTTCTAAGCTTACGACTGTCTCGACACAGACGGCAACGCTATGGTCGCGTGCCGAGATCACTGGCCTGATTAGTGAATATCACCGAGGGTTAGATCGGAGCGCCAATGGATAAAGGCGATCTTCGTTCTCTCCGCTTCGTTGCTGGCGAGCTTATCAACCACCCCATAGAACTGACGGCTGAATCTGCTCAACGGCGACTTGGGCTTGTCGGCCGTCGCCTCGCGATACCCGCTTCGCCATTATGTGAGGAGGGATTGTCGGATATTTATCTTCGAGCTTACAGGAGGAATGGATGCGAATTCGGATCTACGCTTTGGCCAATCGCGAGCGGCGGTCACAATAGGGCCGACTTCGACCACCGCAGCTTCGCCACTCTGAAGCTCGATGACCAGTCGTTTGCCGATTTTCTGGGAACTCCACTGGGCGCAGAAGACATTGCACCGATGCGCTACACGAGAGTGGCACCCGGCGTGGTATCGTTTTTTGGCGCTGCTATCAAACTCACGAGTTTGGCTTCGTTCAGAAGGGTTTCACCGCGATTTATTGCTGAATTCGGTTATCAAAAAGCCGTTTGGTCTATACTCCCGTTAGCTTTCGATCCGTGCAATTACGAGTTTCTTATTGAGCGCTGTCCCGTGTGCGGTGTGGAGTTGACATTTGGAAGGTCGCTCGGCATCTGCTTCTGTCACGCATGCGTGGATCCTGCGGATCCGACCAGAGGGCTCGTTGACTTACGCGAATTCCCGCAATCGATCGTCGAGATGGACAGCTATGAAAATCTCGAGTTCGCATGTTCCCTTGTAAGTCCATCTGCGGAACCGAAGCGTGACATAGCCAACAGCCTGCACCCGGATCTTCGAATTATCGGTCGCGGAGAGGTTTTCGAATTTCTTGCGCTCATAGGGCGGCTGCTAGATCAAATGGCGGGACGAACCAACCGTACATCGGTTTCGCCACAAAGCTTAGATGCCGCCACAGAAGCCGTCAGAAAGTGGCCCGCTGGATTTATTGAAGTGGCTGAAAGAATTCGTGACGTGTGGCGGCGACCGACGTATGGAATGGGCAGAGGGCTGCGGCATCCGATCCATGGAGAAATGGTCGCATTCCAACGACTATTCGGATATGATTTCGTAAGACTGATACGGGACCAATTGCGTTCCGGCTTGTCATCGAATCCCGCGGCTATGCTGCCTAGTGACAGGAAAACGCGGTTTAAACGGCCAATTCCCATAACTAAGCGCGAAGGTGGATTTGACACGCGCGAAGACGACCAACGCCTCGAGCTTGCTACACTACTGGCCCGACGCTCTCGCAAAGTAAGGAACGAGGCGAAATCCGTAGGCTTGCCATTGGTTGAACTGATATCACTCTATGAGAAGGGTTTGGCACGTTGTCCTGATGAAAGTATCGCTCAGTACCTCAGGCCAAAGCATTCGGCAGAGGGTGATTTGGCGTCGTGCATCACCTCAATTTGCCACCCTACCTCAGACCCGACAAACTCCCTGTATGATCTCGTCACATGTCTCAGCGGGGGGCAAGTGCGGTGGTCTGGAATCCTTGAACGCGTTTTGAGCGGCGTGCATAGCATGAAGATTGTTAAAGGAGACGCACCGCTAATTCGCCGGATTGGTGTTGTCGACATTAACGCTCTTCTTCACATTCTTTCTCAGTCGGCACGTGACCCTTGGACCGATAAAGTAGTCGTGACAAACGAAGATGCAGGACTTTACCTAAGCTTGCCTCCCCATGATGTATGCAAACTCGTGACCTCTGGATTGTTGCCCTCGAACGGAATCGAAATCTCCGCAATCGAAGAATTTCGATCGAAATACATCTCTGGCGCCGAGATCCTGAGGTGCCTGGAGCTCAACGGGCATCCGATAAAAGCCAAGGCAAGCATCTTCCGGACGTTGAATACCTTGGGGATGAATCCGGTTCTTCGCCGACCGTCCATTAGAGAACGGGAGCGGGTGATAGATCACTTAACCGATCTCGGGTATATCTGCTAACGCTTCAGACGTTGGCTAAAGGCGGTCACAGAATCGCGTTTTGTCACTGCGGATGAGGAATTACGAGCACTTAGCAGAATCTCAAATAATTTGTCCTGACAGCTGACGATGACGACGGTGATGCCGGCTGGCGCATGGCGGCGCGGGACGTTTACGTCGGCGGCAAGGTGGCCGGGCTGGCGGGCGATCTGTTCGATGGCGGTCCGTCGCATCGCCAGAACGCGGCGGCGGGCGATGAAGTCGCGCAGGCTGTCTGTCAGGGTTCGAGTGGTCATCGGTTTGTCTCCTTCATCGAAGTGATCCGATGCCAACCAGACTGAACCTCCGTTGACTTTCAATCAAACAAAATGATATTGTGTTATGTATCAAGAAAATTGAAAGATGAGATGATGACAGCTCCGCTTCGCCGTCCCATTCCGCTCCTCGACAACGATGTGCTGCGCACCTTCGTGGCGATCGCCGAGACCGGCAATTTTTCAACGGCCGCCGAAGCCGTCTTCCGAACGCCGTCGGCCGTGTCCATGCAGATCAAGAAACTGGAAGAGCAGCTCGGCGCGACGCTGTTTCTGCGCGACGCGCGCTCGGTTTCTCTGACGCAGCATGGCGAGGTGCTTCTCTCCTATGCGCGCAACATGCTCGCTCTTTCCAACGAGGCCGTGTCGCGCTTCATCATGCCGGAGCTGAGCGGCGTCGTGCGGCTGGGGGCGCCCGAGGATATCGGGGAGCGGATCCTGCCCGGCATCCTGAAGAACTTCGCCGAGAACTTTCCTGGAATCATGGTCGATGTGACCATCGACATGAGCCTGGGGCTTCGCAAGCGCATGGAGGAGCAGAGGCTCGATCTGGCGCTGATCAACTGCGCCACGCGTCCGCTGCCCACCGATGGCGAGATCGTCTATCGCGAGCGGCTAGTCTGGGCCGGCGCCAAGTGTGGAACCGCGCATCGCCGCGAGCCGCTGCCGATCTCCATTTGGGAAGAGGGATGCATCTGGCGGCTGGAGGCGCTTGCGCAGCTTGAGCGGATGAAACGGGATTTCCGCGTGGCGTTTCTCAGCGGCCATACGATGGCGCAGCGCGCCGCCGTGGTCTCCGATCTCGCGATCGCGCCGCTGCCACGCTCCTACGTCGGAGAGGATATGGAAATCCTCGGCGCGCAGGATGGACTGCCCGAGCTCGGCTCCTTCGATATCCGCCTGTTGACCGTCTCGCAGATGACCGCGCCGATGAAAACGGTGGCCGAAAGCATCCGGCTGGCATTCAGCGAGAAGGCGAAGGCGATCGCCGCCTGACGGCCAACCGGGCAGATGTTTGTGCCCGGCTAATATCGCTCATTTAAAAAAGAGAAGTCCGGCTGAAACCTTTTTGGGTTCAGTGCGTTATCAGCGCGCAGCAGTCGTGCGACTGGCTGCGGAGAGCGGTTTTTAACAAGGGATTTCCGACTATGACCACCACGGTAAAGATTGGTGCTGCCATCATGCTTCTGTTCACTCTGGCCTCTTGCGCCAACACCATCCGTGGCGTCGGCCGCGACGCGGCCAACACCGTCAATGCTACGCAGGATGCCGGCCGCAGCGTTAATCACGCCGCGAAGCGCTAAGCCGGCTCAGATATTCGCCTGCGGGTAGGCTTTCTCTAGGCCACCCGATGCCGTCAGGCCCTTGCGGAAGGCGGCGTAGGTCGGATGCTGGCTGGACTTGGAAGCTTCCATCAAACGAATCTGGAGACGCGGCGGCGCTGCGTCCCCAACCCATTTTCCCAATGCCTCGAGCTTCAGCGTGTTCAGGAACGGTGCGCGCGACGCATTGTCGAGGTGACGGTGGATGCCATCGAGCAGGCTGTCGTCCTGCGCCGGATTTTCCATGATCAGCCCAAGATAGGACTTGTCCTGTTCGCCCAGCGCGGAAAACTTGGCGGCGATCGTCTCGGAATCGGGAAACGGGGCTGAGGTCATCGTTATTCTCCATGTCGTCTGTATTCGTTCGTCGCTGGAAGCGGCGAGTCGTCTTTGGCGAGTTATATGCAACGCGCTTGCTTGCGGAAACCTGTCGCCCGTGCGGCAGCCTGTCTCAACCCGCTCATATCGTTGCCGAAACAAAATCGTCAAAACGGCGCGAATTCATATTTGGTTAAGTGCTCACTAACCATCCGGTAACAATGTGCCGCTAAGAATAGCTGCGTGGCGGGGGACAACCGCTGCTTCTCCGGATCAGGTATTGCGTCCCGGGGAACGTGAGCTTCGCCGTGTATGGGCAAAGCGCCAGCGTATTTCGGCAAGCCGCGCGACCTTGGGTCTGCGCGGCTTTCGCATTTAGAACGGTTGCGATTGAGCCGTTGCGATTGACCGGGGCTGAAACGCCGTTGTACGCCGTCCTCAGTTTTGTGGAGACGCCGCGCCAAATGACCAAAGCCATCATGCTGCAAGGAACCGGCTCGGATGTCGGCAAGACGGTGCTCGTCGCGGGCCTCTGCCGGCTGGCCGCCAATCGCGGCATCTCGGTGCGCCCGTTCAAGCCGCAGAACATGTCGAACAATGCCGCGGTCGCCGATGATGGCGGCGAGATCGGCCGGGCGCAGTGGCTGCAGTCGATGGCCGCGCGCGTGCCGTCTTCCGTGCACATGAACCCGGTGCTCTTGAAGCCGCAATCGGATGTAGGCAGCCAGATCATCGCGCAGGGCAAGGTCTGGGGGCAGGCCAAGGGGCGCGACTACCAGCGGCTCAAGCCGCAATTGCTCGATTACGTCACCGAGAGCTTTCAGACGATCTCGCGCGGCGCCGATCTCGTCATCGTCGAGGGGGCGGGGTCACCGGCCGAGATCAACCTGCGGCCTGGCGATATCGCCAATATGGGCTTTGCGACGCGCGCCGGCGTGCCGGTCGTGCTCGTCGGGGATATCGATCGTGGCGGCGTGATCGCTTCGCTGGTCGGGACTCACACGATCCTGTCTGTCGAGGATCGGGCGATGATCTCGGGCTATATCATCAACAAGTTTCGCGGCGACGTGTCTCTATTCGATGACGGGATTACAGCTGTCGGGCGTTTCACCGGCTGGCCCTGTTTCGGCGTCGTGCCGTGGCTGAAGGCCGCCTCGCGGCTGCCGGCCGAGGATTCGGTGGCGCTGGAGCGGCTGGCGAGGGGGCAGGCCGGGGCACTGAAGATCGCCGTGCCCGTGTTGCCGCGCATCGCCAACTTCGACGATCTCGACCCGCTGCTGGCCGAGCCGGACGTGGAACTGGTGTTCGTGCGCGCCGGCGAACGGTTGCCTGCTGATGCGCAGCTGATCATCCTTCCGGGGTCGAAATCGACCATTTCCGATCTTGCCGATTTCAGGATGCAGGGTTGGGATAAGGATCTCTCCGCGCATATCAGGCGTGGCGGACGGGTCATCGGGATCTGCGGCGGCTACCAGATTCTTGGGCGAATGGTGCGTGATCCGCTGGGGATCGAGGGGAGCGTGCGCGAGATCGGGGGGCTCGGCTTGCTCGACGTCGAGACCGTCATGGACGCGGAGAAGACGGTGCGCAACAGCGTAGCGGTTTCGGCGGAGAATGGTGAGGCGCTCTCGGGCTACCAGATCCACCTCGGGATTACCGAAGGCGCCGACCGCGTTCGGCCCTTCGCGATCGTCGACGGCAAGCCTGATGGCGCGATCTCAGGGGACGGGCGGGTCGTTGGGACGTATCTGCACGGGCTATTTGCCAGTGACGGTTACCGGTCCCGGCTGCTTGCAAGCTTCGGCCTGACAGGCCAAAGCCGCGACTATCGCGCCGGCGTCGAGCAGGCGCTCGACGAGGTGGCTGCCGAGCTCGAAGCTCATCTGGACAAGCGCTGGCTGGACAACCTGTTGGGTTAGATTTCGCCCGAGACCTCGCGGCGGCGGCGGTCCAGTTCTTCGCTGTAGCGGCGCAGCGTGTGGGCTTCGCTGAGCTGGCCGACCACGGTGCGCTCGACGAGGTTGTTGACGACGGCGAGCGCTTCGCTCTCAGTCTTGTCGAAGATCGCGGCGGCCTGCTTGGCGTTCATCTGTGGCGTCAGGAAGTCGTTGCGGTAGCGCACGAATTCGTCGAGGCCCTTGCTCTCGTCGGCGGTGTCGGTGAGGTTGGCGTAGATATCGGGCACAAGCACGAGGCCGGCATATTTGCCGCTGTCCTCGACCAGGATCACGCGCTGGGCCGAGCCGATCGGGAAGCTCTCCTTGAATTGCTCGATAGTGATGCCGACCTTCGCGGTCTTGACGTCGGCGCGCATCAGCTTGTTGACTGTCAGATTGCGGATCCAGCCGACATCATGGGCGCTGCGGATGCTTTCGCCGCGCAAGTGGAAACGCCATGTCGCGAAGGAGTAGCCGAAGGTGCTGCGCACGACGAGCGACGAGGTGATGACGGCGGCGAGAACCAGTGCGGTGATCGGGAAGTCACCGGTGATCTCCAGCGCCAGGAAGGTCATGGTCAGCGGCCCGCCGATGACGGCGACGGCAAGCGAGCTCATGCCGACGACGGCGTAGATGATTGGCGTCAGCGTCGCATGGGCGAAATAGGGGGCCGAGTAGGCGAAGAACTTGCCGAGCAGCGCGCCCATGAACAGCGAGGCGAAGAACAGGCCGCCGCGGAAGCCGGAGCCGATCGAGATCGCCGAGGCCAGCGCCTTGAGCAGGAAAAGTCCGATCAGCACGGGAATCACGACCTCGCGGTCGAGATTGAGATGCAGGGCGCCATGGCCTGCCGACAGCACCTGCGGGGTAACGAGCGCGAGCAGCCCGACAATGATGCCGCCAAGCGCCGGGCGGAAGGGGAGCGCGATCGAGCTGCGGCGTGCGAGCTCCTCGATGAAGGCGACGCCCTGCATGATCAGGATGCCGATACCGGCGCAGAAGGCGCCGAGCAGGATGGCCGGCACATAATCGGCCGGCATGACGGTGCCGAAATCGCCGACATCGATGATGAAATCGCTGCCGGCGAGCAGCCTGGCCACCAGCGTGGAAACGAGTGCGGATACGACGACCGGTGTGAGCGAGACGATCGTATAGGTGCCGATGATGAGCTCGAAGGCGTAGAAGGCGCCCGTCAGCGGCGCATTGAAGGCGGCCGCGATGGCGCCGGCGGCGCCGCAGCCGACGAGAACGCGCAGATCGGCGCGGCGCAGCTGCAGCTTGAAGCCGAGCTTCGAGGCGATGCCGGACGCCAACTGCGTGTAGCCGGCCTCAAGGCCGACGGAGGCGCCGAAGCCGTTGGATATCAGGTTCTGGATGGCGACGATGATGCTGTCGGTCAAGGACAGGCGGCCACCGTGCAGTGCATTGGCCTCGATCGGGTCGACCATCGGCTTCTTGCGTGTTTTCGCCAGCACATACATCAACAGGCCAAGCAGGATGCCGCCGCAGACGGGGGCCGCCATCAGCAGGAACTTGTCATCGATCTGCGAGGAACTCAGACGCTCCACATCGCTGATCCCGAAGATCAGGCTGTGCATCTCGCGCGAGATCAGGCTCATGCCGGTGACGGCGAGGCCTGACGTGACGCCGATCAGCGCGCCGGCCAGCACCATGCCCATTTCGCTGCGTCTCAGGAGCGCGCGCATGCGCCCCGCATCGAGCAGTGTGTGTAGCGGGCCAAGCCGTCTAAGATTGATTTTCAGGCGCATGATGGGGAAACTAGGCGGGCGAAAGCCCGTTCAAGGGTGGCGAAGGAGGGGATAGTTGCGGTGCTGCGCCGCATGCGCTGCAAATGCGGCAAAAACCCGGCTGACGCAACAAGTTTTTATGACATTAAGTCTCTGATAATAGACGATAAATCTGGTAGAGATGATCGTCTTGAGGATTGATATCAGTCAAATTGGCCGGTGGCTGCGATTGGCGGTCGATTGACTTCGCAGTCGCGCTTGCCTAACCATGGATCGATAACGGATGGTTCCGGATCGCCAAAAGCGGTGCGGATGAAAAGGGAATGTGACGGGGTGGACCCAACCAGGGCGCCTTCATCACAGCCGACCCCGCGACTGTAGAGCGGTCAGGGTCTTCCGTCCGGCGTCGGATGCTCTCAAGCCGGCTGTCTGCGCGGTGCAGGCGGGCGAGGGGCTGAAGGCGGCGGAAAAGCCACTGGCAATGCAAGCCATGATCAACCGGGGTTGGACGCCTCCTTATCTACGAATCGTCCGCCTTTTCATGATTGCAGCCGGGAAGGCGAGGAAGAACCGGTGGCACGATCGGGATGGCCTATGCGGCTATTCCGATCGTCGCCTGGACCCGCGAGCCAGGAGACCTGCCAATCGTGCCGGGCGCAAAGCCCACCCCTGGGCAAGTGTGCCCAATGCCAGCACGGAGGTTGTCATGGCAGACAATGAGATTTTGGCATCGGTGCTTAGCCATCCGCACCCCTATAATGTCCTCATTCCTGTGCTCGTCACAGGAATCCAGCCACCGCGCGTCCGCGCGGTGAATGACTGCTCACGGCTGGATCGTTGGTCTCTCGCGCCCAAGGACTTGGGCGCACTGGATTCCTGTGACAAGCACAGGAATGAGGGAGATTTTGGTGGATGGCCACGCTTATCGCCGGAAGCCGTTCCGGCATGACGACCGCATCCTCCACGCTTGTTCTCGGCGGCGCCCGCTCCGGCAAGTCGCGCTTTGCCGAACAGCTCGTCATCGACAGCGGCCTCGAGCGCCATTACATCGCCACCGGCCGGGCCTGGGACGAGGAAATGCGCACGCGGATCGACCAACATAAGGCCGAACGCGGTGATCTCTGGACGACGCATGAAGAGCCGTTCGATCTCGCAGGCCGGCTTGCCGCGATCGATGGCGAGGGGCGGGCGGTGCTTGTCGATTGCCTGACGCTGTGGGTCACCAATCTGATGATGGAAGAGCGCGACATGGCGGCGGAATTTGCTGCACTCGCGGGCTTTCTGCCGAAGGCCAAGGCGCGCCTCGTGATCGTTTCCAATGAGGTCGGCCTCGGCATCGTGCCCGAGAACCGGATGGCGCGCGAATTTCGCGACCATGCCGGGCGACTGCACCAGATGATCGCGGCGGTCGCCGCGGATGTGTATTTTATCGCGGCGGGACTGCCGCTGAAAATGAAGGGTTGAATTGATGAACCAGCAGAAGATCCCCGCCACCGTCATCACCGGCTTCCTCGGCGCCGGCAAGACGACGATGATCCGCAACCTGTTGACCAATGCGGGCGGCAAGAAGATCGCGCTCATCATCAACGAGTTCGGCGACCTCGGCGTCGACGGCGAAGTGCTGAAGGGCTGCGGGGCTGAGAATTGCACCGAGGACGATATCATCGAGCTTACCAATGGCTGCATCTGCTGCACCGTGGCCGACGACTTCATCCCGACGATGAGCAAGCTCCTGGAGCGCGAGAACCGTCCTGATCATATCGTCATCGAAACTTCGGGTCTTGCCCTGCCGCAGCCGCTGGTCGCCGCCTTCAACTGGCCAGACATCCGCACGCAGGTGACCGTCGATGGCGTGATCACCGTGGTCGACAGCGCCGCTGTCGCCGCCGGCCGCTTCGCCGACGATCACGACGCCGTCGACGCCCGCCGGGTCGAGGACGAGACGCTCGACCACGAGAGCCCGATCGAGGAGCTGTTCGAGGACCAACTCACCTGCGCCGACCTGATCGTGCTCAACAAGACTGACCTGATCGATGGCGCCGGCCTTGCCCGCGTCCGCGACGAGGTTGCTTCGCGCACGGCGCGCAAGCCCGCGATGATCGAGGCGAAGAACGGCGAGGTGCCGGCATCAGTGCTGCTCGGCCTAGGCATCGGCACGGAGGAGGATATCAGCAACCGCAAGTCTCATCATGAACTGGAGCATGAGGACGGCGTGCCGCACGATCACGACGAGTTCGACAGCTTTGTCGTCGAGCTCGGCCCGATCGCCGATCCCTCGGCCTTCGTCGAGAACCTGAAGGGTATCATCGCCGAGCACGACGTTCTGCGCCTCAAGGGCTTCGTCGACGTGCCCGGCAAGCCGATGCGCCTGCAGCTGCAGGCCGTCGGCAGCCGTATCGACCACTATTTCGACCGCGCCTGGGCGGCCGGCGAGGCGCGCGGCACGCGGCTGGTGGTGATCGGGTTGCATGAGATGGATGAGGGTGCGGTGCGTGAGGCGATCGAGGGTCTGGTTTAAGGCTTATGGTTGGGATGGGCGCGTCTGATTTCGGAGATTGCTTGAGTGGTGCCGTGTGGCCCCCTCATCCGCCTGCCGGCACCTTCTCCCCGTTGGGGAGAAGAGACTTGGGGCCGGCCGCTCGCGCCAATCTTCCCTTCTCCCCAACGGGGAGAAGGTGGCCCGAAGGGTCGGATGAGGGGGGCACGCACTCTACGCCTACGAATAACATTTCCCGTAAAGACATACCGACATGCACCTTCTCCTAGCCCAGCAGGGAACGATCAGCGACGGCGAGGAGGCGATTGATCTCGGTCAGTCTCCCGGCGACATCCTGTTCCTCTCGGCCGCCGACACCGAACTGGCGGCGGTGGCCGCTACGCATGGCCGGCGCGCTGACGCGAGGTCACTGCGCATCGCAAGCCTGATGAGCCTCAAGCATCCGATGTCCGTCGATGCCTATGTCGAGCGCACGGCGCGGCATGCGAAGCTGATTATCGTCAGGGCGCTCGGCGGCGCCAGCTATTTCCATTACGCGCTGGAGGCGCTGCATGCGGCGGCGGCGCGGCATGGCGCGCTGATCGCGGTGCTACCGGGAGATTCGAAGCCGGATGCGGGGTTGACGCCGTTTTCGAATGTGCCGCTTGAGGATCTGAATGCACTCTGGGCCTATCTGATCGAGGGGGGCGATGCGAATACGCATGCGTTTCTCGATTATGCCGAGGCGATGTTGTCGGGGGCTGAGAAGCCGGAGGCGGCGGCGCCGTTGATGAAGGCCGGGATCTGGTGGCCGGGGCGGGGTGTTGTCGGGGTTGAGGAGTGGAGGGCGCTGTCGGCGGGTGGGTTACCCCCC
>UBQW01000015.1 GCA_900467745.1 Hyphomicrobiales bacterium | reverse complement strand
CGACAGACAATTCCTGTGCTCGTCACAGGAATCCAGCCACGGCGCGTCCGCGCCGTGAATGACCGTTTTTATGCATGTCAGAAAAAGAGTCTCTGCGCCGCGCCGACGCGCGGCTGCTGGATCCCCGCCACAAGGGCCGAGGATGAGGGAGAGTGGGGCGCGACCAGCGCTAAACCAATTAGGGCGGCGGCCGTAGGGCCGTAGCCTGCCCGCACCAGAGGCCGAGGCCGCAGCCCCTATCTATCAACCCCGCAGGACGCCGCCGGTAACCTTGGTGACGCTGGCGACGATCTTCTGCGTCAGGGCCTCGAAATCCTCGTCGGTCAGCGTGCGCTCGACCGGCTGGATCTGCACCTCGATGGCAACCGACTTCTTGCCTTCGCCGACCGAGGCGCCTTCGAAGATATCGAAGACATTGACGCCGGCGACCAGCTTGCGGTCGGCGCCGGTCGCGGCCTTGATGATGGCGCCGGCTTCGACCGCCTTGTCGACGACGAAGGCGAAGTCGCGCTTGACGGCCTGGAACTGCGAGAGCTCCAGCGCCGGCTTGGTGCGGGTCGCCTTCTTCTTCGGCTCTGGCATGGCGTCGAGATAGACCTCGAAGCCCGCGAGCGCGCCGGAGACGTCGAGCGCCTCAAGCGTCGAGGGGTGGAACTCGCCGAAATAGCCGAGCACGACCTTCGGGCCCATCTTGATGGTGCCGGAGCGGCCGGGGTGGTACCATTCGGGACCGCCCTGCTCGACCTGGATGTTGCTCATCGGCAGGCCGCAGGCCTCGATCACCGCAAGCGCATCGGCCTTGGCGTCGAAGACGTCGACCGGCTTGCCGCCGCCCTTGGAGGCATTCGACCACATGCGGCCGGAGCCGGCCATCGAGGCGGTGCCGCGACGGATGCCGCCGGCGACGCGGCGCTGGCCTTCCGGCTTGTCGTTCTCATAAGTGCCGGAGACTTCGAAGATCGCGACGTCGCCATAGCCCTTGTCGGCATTGCGCTGGGCAGCTGTGAGCAGGCCCGGCAGCAGCGAGGGGCGCATGTCGGACATTTCGGCAGCGATCGGGTTGGCAAGCTTCAGAGCCGGCGAACCACCGCCGAAGAGCTTGGCCTGATCTTCCGAAATGAAGGACCAGGTGACGGCCTCCAGCATGCCGCGTGAGGCAAGCGCGCGCTTGGCGGTGCGGGTGCGGATCTGCAGCGTCGTCAGGATGCGGCCGTTAACCTCGGTATGGCTTTCCAGCGGCGCCGGCTTGATGTTGTCGACGCCATGGATGCGCATGACCTCTTCGACGAGATCGGCCTTGCCATCGACATCGGGACGCCATGACGGAACGGCGACGGAAACGCGCTCACCCGAGCCGGTGACCTTGAAGCCGAGGCGGGTCAGGATCTCGACGCTCTCTTCAGTCGAGACTTCGAGGCCCGTCAGGCGCTTCACTTCCGAGAAGGGGAAGTCGATGATGTCAGGCTCGTAGCCCTTGTAGCCTACGATCTCGGCCTTGGCGGCCGTGCCGCCGCAGAATTCGAGCACCAGCTCGGTGGTGCGCTCGAGGCCCGGGACCATGTATTCAGGATCGACACCGCGCTCGAAGCGATAGCGGGCATCGGTGATGATGCCGAGGCCACGGCCCGACTTGGCGATGTTCATCGGGTCCCAGAGCGCCGATTCGATCAAGACGTCGGTGGTGTTCTCGTCGCAGCCGGAATGCTCGCCGCCCATGATGCCGCCGATCGACTCGATACCGTTTTCGTCGGCGATGACGACGTTGTTCGGGCCGAGCTTGTATTCGCGCTGGTCGAGCGCCAGCACGGTTTCGCCATCCTTGGCGCGGCGAACGGTGAGGTTGCCCTTCACCTTGGCGACGTCGAAGACGTGCATCGGGCGACCCTGGTCGAAGGTCATGTAATTGGTGATGTCGACGAGCGCGTTGATCGGACGCAGACCGATCGCCGTCAGGCGCTGCTGCACCCACTTCGGGCTCGGGCCGTTCTTGACGCCGCGCACGAGGCGCAGGCCGAAGCCCGGGCAGAGCCTCTCGTCATCGAGATCGAGCGTCAGCTTGACCGGCGTTTCACCTTCGACAGCGAAGGACGGCACGGGGCGCGTCTTCAGCGTGCCGAGGCCGGAAGCGGCCAGATCGCGGGCGATGCCGTAGATCGAGGTGCAATCCGGACGGTTCGGCGTCAGGTTGATCTCGATGACAGGGTCGTCGAGATGGGCGTAGGCGGCAAACGAGGTGCCAACAGGTGCATCTTCAGGCAGGTCGATGATGCCGTCGTGGCTGTCGGACATGTTGAGCTCCTTTTCGGAGCACATCATGCCGTGGCTTTCGACGCCACGGATCTTGCCGACGCCGAGCGTGACATCGATACCCGGCACATAATCGCCCGGCCGCGCCAGCGCGCCGACCAGACCGGCACGCGCATTCGGCGCACCGCAGACGATCTGCAGCGGCTTGCCGCCGTTGACATCGGGGCCGGCATCGACCGACAGAACCTTCAGGCGATCGGCCTCCGGATGCTTTTCAGCTGAGAGCACGCGGGCGATGACGAAGGGCTTGTATGCCGCCTTGTCATCGACATCCTCGACCTCGAGGCCGATCTCGGTCAGGCGCTTGCAGATTTCATCCAGTGTGGCGTCGGTCTCAAGATGATCCTTGAGCCAGGAAAGCGTGAATTTCATTGTGTTGTTCTCGTCTCAAAAATCATCAATCGTTCGGTCAGGCAGCCTTCTCAGGAGCCTTGGCGCCAGGGGCCTTTATGCCCAGAAACATGCTTTTCACCGAAATACCCTCATCAACGGCGGTCCACCAGATACCCTCGTACATCAATTCGATGTCGTTCAATGCCTTATCATCGAGTTCGGACAGAAACGGGTACCACCAGATAGGCGTGGCGATGACGCGCCCATCCGCAAGCGCGACGTGAACCTCACCGTCGACGCACCACGCGCGAACCGGTCGCATATCGTCGGTCTCAAAGGCCAAAGAATTCATTCCACGCGCCTATCCATTCGTCCCGGTGCTCAGAGGCTACCTTGAGCAGCCTTGCGATCTCCTGATCACTATACCCTTTGTTCTTCTCGACTTCCAAACTCTTCAACCACACCTTCAGGGACTTGCCGTCCTTGACGATATGGACATGCGGTGGTTCGCCGACATCCAAGGCGTAGAACCTGAACTTGTATCCATGCCAGATGAGTAAGGTCGGCATCGTTCGGTCTACGCCACCTTTTCCGGAGCCTTGGCCTTGGGATACTTCCACCCCGCCAGCATGCCCCGGACCGACAAATCCTCGTCGACGTCAGGCCAGTGAACGCCAGACAGCATGAGTTCGACGTTGTTCCGCTCGGCCGTGGATGCCGTCAGCAGACGGGGATACCACCAGAGTGGGGTCGTCACCCCGCGTCCATCGGCGAGCCGGACATGGAGATTGTGCAGGTCGCACCAAGCCTCCACCGGCCGTTCGTTGTCAGGATACAGACTTGGAGAATTCATCCCATGCCCCACAAACTGGTCCTTGTGATCTTCGACGACCTCCATGATACGCCTGAGATCACCCGCGTTAAACCCCTTCGCCTCGACTGGTCGAAGCGAAGGACGGTCGGCATTGGCTTACGCGCTCAACCCGCCGAACAGTGTCGGCATGTCGAGTGGGCGGAAGCCGTAGTGGGTCATCCAGCGGACGTCGGCGTTGAAGAAGTCGCGCAGGTCGGGCATGCCGTATTTCAGCATGGCGATGCGGTCGAGGCCCATGCCCCAGGCAAAGCCCTGGTACTCGTCGGGATCGAGGCCGCCGGCGCGCAGCACGTTCGGGTGCACCATGCCGCAGCCCAAAATCTCCATCCAGTCGGTGCCTTCGCCGAACTTGACGATCGGGCCGGAGCGGTCGCACTGGATATCGACCTCGAAGGACGGTTCCGTGAAGGGGAAGAAGGACGGGCGGAAGCGCATGGTGACGCTGTCGACCTCGAAGAAGGTCTTGCAGAACTCCTCCAGCACCCAGCGGATGTTGGCGACGTTGGCCTTCTTGTCGACGACGAGGCCTTCGACCTGGTGGAACATCGGCGAGTGCGTCGCGTCCGAGTCCTGGCGATAGGTCTTGCCGGGGATGATGATGCGGATCGGCGGCTTCTGCGCTTCCATGGTGCGCACCTGCACCGGCGAGGTGTGCGTGCGCAGCACCTTGCGCTCGCCGTTCTCATCCGGATTGAAGAAGAAGGTGTCGTGCATTTCGCGGGCCGGGTGGCCCTCGGGGAAGTTCAGCGCCGTGAAGTTATAATAGTCGGTCTCGACGTCTGGACCTTCGGCGATCGAGAAGCCCATGTCGGCGAAGATCGCGGTGATCTCGTCGACGATCTGGCTGATCGGGTGGATGCGGCCGCGCTCGGCGGGCGAGGAGCGGACCGGCAGCGAGACGTCGACCGTCTCGGCCTTCAGCTTTGCCTCGATCGCAGCCTTCTTGAGATCGGCCTTGCGGGCGTTGATCGCATCGGTCACCACAGTCTTCAGCGCGTTGATCTGCGCGCCGCGGGTCTGGCGCTCTTCAGGGGTCATCGAGCCCAGCGTCTTCAGGAGTTCGGAGACCGACCCCTTCTTGCCGAGGGCCGCGACGCGCACGGCTTCGATCGCCGGTTCATCGGCGGCGGCCGCGACATCGGACAGGAGTTGCTTTTCCAGGGTTGCGAGTTCGGTCATCTTTTCCTGCCTTCAGGGCGTCCAGTCTTTGAGGGACACTTCACGAAACATGCTTCAGATAGCTGGTCGCCACGATGAAACGTCGCAGATCACTACCCATGTGTACGCGGCCAATCAACCGGGCAGCCGACAAAAAGCCGCCGAGGAAGCCGGTAAGCTTGCGCAGTTCGGCAACGGCTGCCGGTGGCGCCACCTCGGCCCAGGCCTTGTAGGCCCGGTCGTGGGTTTCGCCGCCGAGCTTGGCGCGGGTCGCGACCTGCAGGAAGAGCAGCCAGATATCGCGCGCCTGGGCGACCTCAAGCGGCATCACCCGGTCGGGCTCTTCCTCGAAATCCATGAAGCCGACGCGACCGTCCTTCAGGAACATGTCGCGCGGATAAGGGCGGCCATGGCACAGGCCCTTTGCATGCAGCCGGCCGAGCTCGCCGGCGCAATGGACGAGCATGTTGTCGTGGGCGACGGGATCGTTGTTCAGCACGTGATAGAGCTGGCGATCGACGGTATCGCCGGCATCGCTGAAGACGACGGCGGCGCCCGAGGAATAGATGACGCGGGCCGTCGGCACGTCTTGGGCTGAAAACTGGGCGATGCGGCGGATTTCGCGCGCCGCCATGCCCTCGTCGGCCAAAAGCGGCGACGGACGCAGGAAGGGCGCGCGGATGAGATTGGCGAGCATGCGCTGCAGCACCATCCAGCGCGAGGCGCGCTCGGTGCCGTAGCGCTTGATCCAGACGGCGCCACCAGACAGCGCAACACGCTCGACGCGCTTGGAGCCGCGCAGCAGGGCCGCGAGCAGCACCGGAACGTCCTCCTCGCCCAGCCCGCTTTCGGCAAGCAGGTCGCGATCCATCGTTGGACGCATCACATCGTTGGCCAAATCTTGATCGTTCGCCACTTCAGGCGTCCCTATCCCGGTAAAACGAAGAAACCCGCGCAAGCCTTGCCAGCGCGGGTTTCAAATCATCGAAGCGAAGGTTCGAATAGCGCCGGCTTAGTTGACGGCTGCTTCAAACTCGTTCTTCGTGCCAGCGTCCTTCAGGTACTCGAGTGCCTTCTTGGAGGCAGCAACGAGCGCACCGAATGCTTCCGGCTCATGGATCGCCATGTCGGAGAGAACCTTACGGTCAACTTCGATGCCAGCCTTGTTCAGGCCGTCGATGAAGCGGCCGTAGGTCAGGCCGAATTCGCGGACAGCAGCGTTGATACGCTGGATCCAGAGTGCGCGGAAGTTACGCTTGTTGATCTTGCGGTCGCGGTAAGCGTACTGCTTCGAACGATCGACAGCAGCCTTGGCGGCGCGGATGGTGTTCTTGCGGCGGCCGTAGAAGCCCTTGGCCTGCTTCAGAACCTTCTTGTGCTTGGCGTGGGCGGTAACGCCTCTCTTTACACGTGCCATTTCATGATCTCCTTAATCTATACGTTCGCGGAATAGTCTTAGAGACCGTTCGGCAGGTAATTCTTCACGACCTTGCGGCCATCCGGTTCTGCCAGAACCATGGTGCCACGTGCATCGCGAATGAACTTGTTGGAACGCTTGATCATGCCATGGCGCTTGCCAGCAGCGGCAGCCTTGACCTTGCCGGTCGCGGTGATCTTGAACCGCTTCTTGGCGGAGGACTTCGTCTTCATCTTGGGCATTTTGCTACTCCGTTTCTGATCCCCCCACTTGGCCTAAAGAGACGGCTTCAAAAGAAGCCTTCTTACGATGCCCGGTTGCCCGGTCGTCGCAACAAGTGCGGGAGCGTTTGTTGTTGATCTGCGGTCACGGTGACGAACCGTGCCGCAAGCATTCGAAACTGCCACGGCATGCCCTGCCGGTCAGTTCGGACGCGCGCTTATAACCGCAGTGTCATGAAAGTGCAACGGGGCGAGGAAGGAATCTTCCGGGACCGCTTCGGACCCTGCTCCTCGGGCGCCGATCGCCCTTTGTACCAGGGCGGAAATACAAAAGCCGCCCTCGCGGACGGCTTTGATACGAACGGTGGCGACGCGCCTTGCACCTAATATCTTACTTCGGCGCGAGCACCATCATCATCTGGCGACCTTCGAGCTTGGGCTCGGCTTCGACCTTGGCGAACTCCAGCGTGTCGGCCTTGACCTGCTGCAGGAGCTTCATACCGAGTTCCTGGTGGGCCATTTCGCGGCCGCGGAACTTCAGGGTCACCTTGACCTTGTCGCCTTCTTCGAAGAAGCGGCCCATCGCCTTCATCTTCACGTCATAGTCATGCGTGTCGATGTTCGGACGCATCTTGATTTCTTTGACTTCGACGATTTTCTGCTTCTTGCGCGCCTCGGCGGCCTTCTTCTGGTTGGCGTATTTCAGCTTGCCCAGATCGAGGATCTTGCACACAGGCGGTTCGGCGTTGGGGGAAATCTCAACGAGGTCGAGTCCGGCTTCTTCAGCCATTCTCAGGGCCTGGTCGGTCGCCACGACGCCCAAATTCTGTCCTTCAGCGTCGATCAGCTGAACTTTGGGAATGCGAATTTCCCTGTTCGAGCGCGGCCCATCCTTTACGGGCGCGTCGTTCTTAAACGGTCTGCGAATGGTCGTATTCTCCTCGCGTTGTTTCGGATTGCTGCAGCGGATCGCCTCTATATAAGGAAGACGACCATGTTTCGCCATCGCTGCAACGAAGTCATTAGCACGCTTTAGCGGAAAAATCACCTGCTGTCAGCCTGTCAAGAATCTGTTTTATAGGCCGAAACAAAGGAGTTTCGCCATGTCCGACGCCAATATCGCCCCGCAGCACCAATTTCTGACCGTCGGCGCGGGAGCGGCAGCGCGAGAGATCGCCTATATCGCCCGCCCGGCTGCCAGCGACAAAGCGGGCCCGACGCTGGTCTGGCTATCTGGATACCGATCCGACATGAGCGGCAGCAAGGCCGTCGAGCTCGACCGGATGGCTGAAGAGGCGGGGCTTGCCTGCATCCGCCTCGATTATTCCGGCCACGGGATCTCCGGCGGCGAATTCCGCGACGGCACGATTTCGCGCTGGCTCGAGGAGGCGATGGCCGTCGTGCTTCACCTCAATCCGGAACGCATCGTGGTCGTCGGGTCCTCGATGGGCGGCTGGATCGCGCTGCGGCTGGCGCAGGAGCTGGCAGCCAGAACCGGTGCGCCGAAACTCGAGGGGATGGTGCTGATCGCGCCGGCGCCGGATTTTACCGAAGTGCTGATCGAGCCGAACCTCACCGAGAAAGAGAAGACATCGCTCGCCGAGCGCGGCTTCTTCGAGGAGCATTCGGAATATAGCCCCGAGCCCAATATCTATACCCGCGCGCTGATCGAGGACGGCCGCGACAACCGGGTCCTGACCGGGATGATCGAGACCGGATGCCCGGTTCACATCCTGCAGGGCATGAAGGACCCCGACGTTCCCTATACGCATGCGATGACGCTGATCGAGCACCTTCCCGCCGACGACGTGGTGCTGACATTTATTCGTGATGGCGACCACCGCCTGTCGCGTCCACAGGACATCGAGCGCATGCTTTCGGCGGTCAAGTCGTTCGTCAGCTAAGCCGTTGATGGCGCGACCGCGTTGCGCCCGCCTAAAAATCTGATTTTATTTCAATGCGTTGGCGACATTTCGCTGCGCGCAATGAGCGCGCGCGGCGCCCTGCCTTGTGCCAAATCCTAACGCATTTTAACCATATTGACCGCTTCTCACCCCCTCCTCAGAAGTAGTGATTGACTCCAAGCGGCCCTCTCCGTTAACTTTTTGTTAATAAATCAAGGGCGATGCAAGGGACAGTGGGCGTGCGGATCAAGGGTTTCCTGGTGGCCATGATGGCCATGTTTGCAATGTCGACCTCGGCTACGCCGGCATCGACCAACACTCTTTCGATGGTCGTCGGCGCTACCACCTCGCAGCCGATCGGCCATTACGAGTTTTGCCAGTCGCACCGCGAAGAATGCGGCCCGAACCGCAACGTCGCCGCCATGGAAATGACCGACGCCAAGTGGGCGCTCGTCCGTTCGGTCAATTCAAGCGTCAACACCACGATCATTCCGATGACCGACATGGAAGTCTACGGCAAGGAAGAAGTCTGGGCCTATCCGACGACCGCCGGCGACTGCGAGGACTATGCGCTTTTGAAGCGCCGCATCCTGATCCAGCGCGGCTTCTCCGCCGCCAACCTGCTGATGACCGTCGTGCGCAAGCCTGACGGCGAGGGTCACGCGATCCTGACGCTGCGCACCACCAAGGGCGATTTCGTCCTCGACAACCTGGCCTCGACCGTGAAGCCCTGGTTCGACACCCCCTATTCCTTCATCAAGCGCCAGTCGAGCGCCAATGCCGGCCGCTGGGTCACCATCGAGAACGGCCGCGACGTTCTGGTCGGCGCGCTGAAGTAGGACTATCGAAAACCGAAAGGTTCAATGGCCGGCGCAAGCCGGCCATTTTCGTTTCCGGGTCAACCACTCCCGATCAATATCCCCGCCCCAAGCACCAGCCCGCCGCCGACGACGACCTGGAGGGCGGCGCGGAGGAATGGGGTTTCCATGAAGCGGTTCTGGATGAAGGCGATGGCCCAGAGTTCGAAGATGGCGATGATGACCGCCAGCGTGGTCGCCGTCCAGAAATCGGAGATCAGGTAGGGCAGCGTGTGGCCGAGGCCACCGAGCGCCGTCATGACGCCGCAGGAGAGGCCGCGCTTGATGGGCGAGCCGCGGCCGGAGATCTTGCCGTCGTCATGGGCGGCCTCGGTGAAGCCCATGGAGATGCCGGCGCCGACGGAGGCCGAGAGGCCGACGAGGAAGGTCTGCCAGGTATCTTGCGTGGCAAAGGCCGCGGCGAAGATCGGGGCGAGCGTCGAGACGGAGCCATCCATCAGGCCGGCAAGGCCGGGCTGCACATAGGTCAGCACGAATTGCCGGCGGTTTTTCTGGTCCTCTTCCTTGCGCACGTCCTCGGGCGTGTGCTTGTCGCCGAGCATGCGGGTGATGTCCTCATGCCCCTGCTCTGCCAGCGCGAGATCGCCGAGCAATTGCCGCGTCGAGGCGTCGCTGACGCGGCCGGCGGCCTCGATGTAGAAGCGGTAGGCCTGGTTCTCCATGGCTTCTGCCTCCTGGCGGATCTTCTCCAGCGACAGGTTGGCGCGCAGCCAGTCCGGCTTACGCTCGTAGAAGCCCTCGACATGCTCGCGGCGGATCAGCGTGATGCGCTCGCCGAAACGCTCACGGTAGAGCGTGATGAGCGAATTGCGGTGGGTGTTCTCGACTTCCGCCATCTCCTCGAAAACCTTGGCCGAAGCCGGATAATCATTGCGCAGGCGGTCGGCATAGGCGAAATAGATGCGCGCGTCGTCCTCCTCGGAGCCGATGGCGAGCGCCAGGATCTCCTGCTCGGACAGGCTGTCGAAAGAACGCTTGGGTGATCTGAAAATACGTTTGAGCATGCTGGCCTCTTTTAGAATAATTCTAAAATAGGCTGCGCGGATGCTGCGGTCAAGCCCGTGGCGCGGCTGCAGGTGGCTATGCGCCCCAGCTATAGAGCGACCATGTGTAGCGGGAGAGGAAAAGTGCTTCGGCTAGTAACCGCAAGCACAGCCGTAAACTAGCTTTATGTATTTTATGCACGCCAAGGTATATTTCATCTTCTTTATTTACGAAAATAGCCTAAAAATCAGCCGAAAAGCTGGTTGAAATTTGCAACTCTCGGGTTGAGATATTTAAAAACCTCTGCATAGTGTTCAGATAAATTTAATGAAATGAACGGGAACTATCAAAGTGCCAGATCCGGTGGATATTATTGTCGGCCAGAATGTCAGGACGTTGCGCGCCAAGCGACGCATCTCCCAGCTGGAACTTGGAGAGGCGCTCGGGCTGACGTTTCAGCAGATCCAGAAATACGAGAAGGGCACCAATCGCGTTTCGGCGAGCAAGCTGCACCAGATCGCGGTTTTTCTCGGCGTCGATATCTCGGCGCTGTTCGAGGGTGCGGATACGACGTCACGGCCGGGCCTCAGCGCCGAGGCCTACGAGCTTGCCGTGACCTACGACAAGCTGCGCTCGACCGCCGGCAAGGAAGCCGTCATGACCATCGTGACGCTGATGTCGGGTGAAGACGTCTACGCCTGAGATTTCGGCGCGACGTGACCGCGCGAGCGGTCAGTGAAAATCGCAGTCGTGCAGAGCGACCAGCAGCTGATCCTGCGTCTGATGACCGGCATGATAGAGATCGATCGCGATATTGGCGATCGACAGGCCCTGCTGGCTCAGGAGCTTGATATTGCGCTCCGCGCACCAGGTGTACAGCGCGCCCGCGAGTACATCGACATCATCAGCATGCATGGACAAAGCGGCTACCGTCATGGAAGTTGCTCTCGGTGTGTGAGTGAGTGTGTGTATTCCCCTTCGAGCATATTGAATATATTCGCGATCGCTGCAAAGCGGCTTTCATTGCTTGCGTTAACGCGAATATTGCGGCTGTCACACCCTGTCCCGGAATGAAGCGCCCGCGCGGTTGCACTCTACCTGCACGTTATTCCGACGCGACCCGGAACCCGTCCTGATGGAAAGTGCAGGCGGCGATGGCGTCGAGCATCGCCTGGAAGCGCGGGTGGCCGCGCACCGCATCGAGGTCGGAATCATTGCTGAACCAGAGGATCTGGTAGCAGGATGATTGCGGCAGCAGGGCCTCGAGGATGTCGAGCGCCTGGTCGCATTCGCCGATAAGCGCGTGGACGCAGGCGACGTTATACTGCGCGACGATATCATCGGGATCGATCAACTGGGCGCGCTTGACCCATTCGCGCGCCTCATCGAACCGGCCCATATGGGCGAGCGCCAGCGCGCCGCGATGCGCGGGGCCGGCGTTTTCGGGGTGCAGCTCCAGCGCCCGCTCGGCGCGCTCCAGCCCGACCCTCGCCCAGTGCTCGCTCTCGCGCGCGAGCCCCAGCGAGCGGCAAGCGCTCGTCAGATGGATCGGCGAGAGATAATCGTCCGGCCGGATTTCGCTGGCGCGGGTGAAGAAGGTGATGGCGCCCTCGAACTTGCCCTGCATGAACAGGAAGCGGCCGTAGTGGAAATTCGCCTCGTAGAGATCGGGCTCCAGCGCCAGCGCCTTTTCGAACTCCACCAGCGCCTCGCCGTCGCGCCCGTCCTGGTGCAGCGCCAGCCCGCGCGAGGCGTGGGCCTCGGCGAGATTGGGGTCGAGCGCCAGCGCCTTGGCGGTGAGCTCCAGAATGCCCTTCAGCGTGTATTCGCCGGCGTGCCAGTCGCGCAGCGTCGATTCGCAATCGGCGATGCCGGCATAGGCCTGGGCGTAATTCGGGTCGAGCGCCACCGCGGTCGAAAACATGCGGCGCGCCATCAGCAGATAGTGGCGGGTCCAGGAGTGCGAGAACTGCCGGCCGCGCAGGTAATAGGTGTAGGCCTCGACATTGGTGGTCGGCGCGGCGGCGATCGCTTCCTGCTCTTCGGGCAGCAGTTTGATCTTCAATTGGTCGACGATCGCGTGGGTGATCTCGTCTTGCACGGCGAAGATATCGGTCAGGTCGCGGTCGAAACGATCGGCCCAGAGATGGGCGCCGTTGCGCGCATCGATCAGCTGGCCGGTGATGCGCACCCGCTGGCCGGCCTTGCGCACGCTGCCCTGCAGCACGAAGTGGACACCGAGCTCGGCCGCCGCCTGTTTCACCTGCACCGACTTGCCCTTGTAGGTGAAGGCGGTGTTGCGGGCGACGACGTAGAGATTGGAGATCTTCGAGAGATCGGTGATGATGTCCTCGGTGATGCCGTCGGAGAAGTATTCCTGCTCGGGATCGCCGCTCATGTTGGAGAAGGGCAGCACCGCGACCAGCGGCTTCTGCTTCTCCTTTGCGGCTGCCAGTGCCGCCGCGTTGACCTTCAGCGGCAGAGCGCGCTTTGCCGAGATGGCGTAGACCTGCACGGGCTGTTCGATGTTCTTCAGCGTGAAGAGGCCGAGATCCTGGAAGGACAGGTCGAGCCGGCTGCCGACGTGGTCGCGGGCGGACGCCGAGATCGCCACGCCGCCGGGCGCGCAGATCGCCTCCAGCCGGGCCGCGACATTGACGCCATCGCCGAAGATATCGTTGTCCTCGACGATGACGTCGCCGAGGTGGATACCCATGCGGAACTCGATGCGCCGCTCTTCAGGGAGTGCCGTGTTGCGCGCCGCCATCGCCTGCTGCACGTCGTTGGCGCAGGAGACCGCGTTGACGATGCTGGAGAACTCCACGAGCATGCCATCGCCCGTGTGCTTGACCACACGGCCGCGGGCATTGGCGATCCTGGGATCGATGACCTCGCCGCGGCAGAGCTTGACCGCATCCAAGGTCCCCCGCTCATCGGCACCCATCATTCGGCTGTAGCCGACAATATCCACTGCGAGAATAGCTGCGAGACGGCGTTCCAAATCAACCTCGGGACAGGCTACCTAAGGGAATGCAAGTCTAGAACCTTTTCGAGGCCCAATACAGAACGAATGTAACATATCTAATAAAGGGACTAGCAATAGAATTGTCGAGTCTCTTCAGTCGCAAAATATATGTTTATCCCTATGCAAAAATAGAAAAGCCCGGTTGCGAACAACCGGGCCCCTGAATTTTTACTGAAAGTCTTCGATCAGCCCTCGAAGAATTCCTTCATGCGGGCGAAGAAGCCGGTCGATTCCGGATTGTTCTCCTTCGACGACAGCTCCTCGAATTCCTGCAGCAGCTCGCGCTGGCGCTTGGAGAGCTTCTGCGGGGTCTCGATCTGGATCTGGATGTAGAGATCGCCGGTCTGGCTGGAGCGCAGCACCGGCATGCCCTTGCCCTTCAGGCGGAACTGCTTGCCGGCCTGCGTGCCCTCGGGAACCGTGACGCGCGACTTGGTACCGTCGAGTGTCGCCACATCGAAGGTGCCGCCAAGGGCAGCCGTCGTCATCGAGATCGGGATGGCGCAGTAGAGATCGGCTCCATCGCGCTGGTAGAACTCGTGCGGCTTGACCGACAGGAAGATATAGAGATCGCCCGCCGGGCCACCGCGCATGCCGGCCTCACCCTCGCCCTGCAGGCGAATGCGGGTGCCGTCCTCGATACCGGCCGGAATATTGACCGAGAGCGAACGCTCCTCAGTCACGCGGCCCTGGCCGTGGCACTTGGTGCAGGGATCGGGGATGATCTGGCCGCGGCCGTGGCAGGTCGGGCAGGTGCGCTCGACGGAGAAGAAGCCCTGTGCGGCGCGAACGCGGCCGGAGCCCTGGCAGGTGCCGCAGGTCTTCGGCTGGGTGCCGGGCTTGGCGCCGGAGCCGGAACAGACGTCGCAAGTGATCGAGGTCGGAACCCGGATTTGCGCCGTCTTGCCGGAGAAGGATTCCTCCAGCGAAATTTCCATGTTGTAGCGAAGATCGGCGCCGCGTTCGCGACCGCCGGACGAGCGCTGCCTTGCACGGCCGCCGCCCATCATCTCGCCGAAAATATCCTCGAAGATATCGGAGAAGCCGCCGCCGGCGAAACCGCCGCCACCGCCGCCCATGCCGCCATGTTCGAAGGCCGCGTGACCGTAGCGGTCATAGGCCGCGCGCTTCTGCGGGTCCTTCAGCGTCTCGTAGGCTTCGTTGATTTCCTTGAACTTCTGCTCGGCGGTATGATCATCGGGATTCTTGTCCGGATGGTATTTCATCGCCAGCTTGCGGAAAGCGCTCTTCAGCTCTTTTTCGTCAGCCGTCTTGGCGACACCCAGCGTTTCGTAAAAATCGGCTTTTGCCATTAAGGATCAGACCCCGGAAATGGATTTCCGGCTGCCATGGTGAGCAGCCGGAATGTCAGTTTCAAACGTGACCGTTGCGAGCCGCTTACGCGGACTTCTTGCGGTCGTCGTCCTTGACTTCTTCGTAGTCGGCATCGACGACATTGTCATCGCCGGCTTCGGCGGAAGCGTCTTCCGCGCCACCTTCAGCCTGCTGCGCTTCGTAGATCGCCTGACCGAGCTTCATGGACACTTCCATGAGGGTCTGGGTCTTCGCCTTGATGTCCTCGGCGTCCGGCTCGGTCGCCTCTACGGAGGTCTTCAGAGCGGCAATCGCGTCGGAGATCGCGGTGCGATCGGCTTCGGTGACCTTGTCGCCGTAATCCTTCAGCGACTTCTCGCTGGAGTGGATCAGGCTTTCGGCCTGGTTCTTGGCTTCAACGCCTTCGCGACGCTTCTTGTCGGCTTCAGCATTGGCTTCGGCGTCCTTGACCATCTTTTCGATGTCGGCGTCGGAGAGACCACCAGAGGCCTGGATGCGGATCTGCTGTTCCTTGCCGGTGCCCTTGTCCTTGGCCGAAACCTGCACGATGCCGTTGGCGTCGATATCGAAGGTGACTTCGATCTGCGGAACGCCACGCGGTGCCGGCGGCAGGCCAACGAGGTCGAACTGGCCGAGCAGCTTGTTGTCGGCAGCCATTTCGCGCTCGCCCTGCGAAACGCGGATGGTGACGGCGGACTGGTTGTCGTCGGCGGTCGAGAAGGTCTGCGACTTCTTCGTCGGGATCGTGGTGTTACGCTCGATCAGACGGGTGAAGACGCCACCCAGCGTTTCGATGCCGAGGGACAGCGGGGTTACGTCGAGAAGCAGAACGTCCTTGACGTCGCCCTGGAGAACGCCGGCCTGGATGGCGGCGCCGAGAGCGACGACTTCATCCGGGTTGACGCCCTTGTGCGGCTCCTTGCCGAACAGCTGCTTGACGACTTCCTGCACCTTCGGCATGCGGCTCATGCCACCGACCAGAACGACTTCGTCGATCTCGGCAGGGGTTACGCCAGCATCCTTGAGGGCTGCCTTGCACGGCGCGATGGTGCGCTGGACGAGATCGTCGACCAGGCTTTCGAGCTTGGCGCGGGTCAGCTTCAGCGTCAGGTGCTTCGGACCGGTTGCATCTGCCGTGATGAACGGCAGGTTGATTTCGGTCTGCTGCGAGGACGAGAGTTCGATCTTGGCCTTTTCAGCAGCTTCCTTGAGGCGCTGCAGAGCAAGCTTGTCGCCCTTGAGATCGATGCCGTTGTCCTTCTTGAACTCGGCAACGAGGTATTCGACGAGACGCATGTCGAAGTCTTCACCGCCGAGGAACGTATCGCCGTTGGTGGACTTCACTTCGAAGACGCCGTCGCCGATTTCGAGGATCGAGATATCGAAGGTACCGCCACCCAAGTCGTAAACGGCGATCGTCTTGCCGTCCTTCTTGTCGAGACCGTAGGCCAGCGCTGCCGCCGTCGGCTCGTTGATGATGCGGAGAACTTCGAGGCCAGCGATACGACCGGCATCCTTGGTTGCCTGGCGCTGTGCGTCGTTGAAGTATGCGGGAACGGTGATGACGGCCTTTTCGACCTTTTCACCGAGGTAGGATTCAGCGGTTTCCTTCATCTTCTGAAGGATCATCGCGGAGATCTGGGCAGGCGAATAGCCGGTGCCGCGGGCCTTGACCCATGCGTCGCCGTTGTCGCCCTTGGTGATCTCGAAGGGAACGAGGCCCTTGTCCTTTTCAACCGTCGGATCGTCGTAGCGGCGGCCGATGAGGCGCTTCACTGCGAACAGCGTGTCCGTGGGGTTGGTGACTGCCTGGCGCTTGGCCGGCTGACCGACGAGGCGTTCGCCATCTTCGGAAAATGCAACGATCGAAGGCGTGGTGCGCGCACCTTCGGCGTTCTCGATGACCTTTGCGTCCTTGCCGTCCATGACAGCGACGCAGGAATTTGTCGTTCCAAGGTCGATACCAATTACTTTTGCCATGTCATTTACTCCTTGAAGCAAGCTGTCTGAACCCCGGGAAGGCATTTCGATGACAGCCCCTTACGGGATGGGTCTCTACGTTTGACGCAATCGTGATTGCGGTGATGCGGCGTATATAAGGACGGGTTTTCGCGACTGCAAGGCGGGAAATGTCCTGAAAACCAGCAAAAGAAGCCAACAGCAATTAATTTTCGCCGCGCGCCCGAAGGCACGTTTTTTGTTGCGCGGCAAAGCGTTTACTCACCCATGATCAGGTCGAGAAGCGTGGTGCGGCGCGGCTGGTACGGCTGGTGCTGCGGACCACCCCCGACATCGCCCGGCGGCAGCGCATTTCCATAGCCATAACCCTCGTCCTGAGCGACATCGGCGGGCGGTACGGGACCGCCATAAACCGGAGGCTGCTGCTGGCCACCGCGACGCACCGGCGCCTGCGGATACTGGCTCCGCTGGTCGTTGCCGCCGCCACCGAAGACGCCCGAAATGATGCTGCCGATGGTGCCTTGCTCCTCGACGGGCGGCTGCATGCCGCCGGTGGAGCCTGTCATGTTGCCCTGCATGTCATTAGGCATGCCGCCCTGCATGTTTGGCTGCATGTTCGGATCGTTGGATGCCATCGGCTGGCCGTTATCGATGGGTGCCGCCGGATTGACGAACTGGCCGTTGCCGAAGAGCGGCGCCGGCGACAGGCCCTTGTGGGCGGCGACCATGAATTCCTGCCAGGCCTTGGCCGGAAGACCACCGCCGGTGACCTTCTTCATCGGCTTGCCATCGTCGTTGCCGAACCACACGCCCGTCGTGAGATTGCTGGTGAAGCCGACGAAGAGAGCGTCACGGGAGTTCTGCGTCGTTCCGCTCTTGCCGGCGACCTGCCAGCCGGGGATCTTCGCGGCCTTGCCCGTTCCCTGCTCGACGACGCCGATCATCATCGCATTCATGTTGGCGGCGACCGCTTCGGAGAGAACGCGCGGCGGGTTATCATAGGTGTTTTCGTAGAGAACCTTGCTGCCGTCTGCCGTGGTCACGCGGCGGATGACATGCGGCGTCGCCTTGTAGCCGCCGTTCATGAAGGCGGCGTAGGCGCCGGTCAGCTCCGTCAGCGACACTTCCGAGGTGCCGAGCGCGATCGAGGCGTTGGACTGCAGCTCGCTCTCGATGCCGAGGCGGTGGGCGAGCTTGATGACCTGATCGGGGCCATCATACATGACGAGCTGGGCAGCGACCGTGTTCAGTGATTTCGCCAGCGCTGTCGCCAGCGTCACCTCGCCATTGTACTTTTTCTCGTAATTCTCCGGCGTCCAGTCGCCGATGCGGATGGGCGCGTCGTTGAAGACGGAGAACGGTGTCAGGCCTTTTTCGAGCGCTGCCGCATAGACGAAGGGCTTGAAGGAGGAGCCCGGCTGGCGCTTGGCCTTGACGGCGCGGTTGAATTGGCTGTCGGCATAATCGCGGCCGCCGACCAACGCGCGGATCGCGCCGGTGCCGTCGATCGAGACGAGCGCTGCCTGCGAGGCATCGAGCTTGGCGCCTTCCTTGCCGAGCACGTCGTTGAGAGACTGTTCGGCGCGCTTTTCCAGCGTCTTGTCGATGGTGGTGTCGACGACGATGTCTTCCTTGACGTCGCCGATCAGGGCCGGAAGCTCGTCCATGACCATGTCGGCCACGTAATGACCGGCGCCATCCCAGTAGCGCTTGGCCTTGGCGGGTGTCTGCGACATCGCGGTCTTGACCTCGTCGTCGGAGATCATGCCCTGGTCGCGCATGGCCTGCAGCACGACCTGGGCGCGGTCGTTTGCGGCCTGCGGATCGCGCGCCGGCGACAGGCGCGACGGTGCCTTGACGAGACCGGCGAGCAGTGCCGCTTCGCCGAGGTTCACATCGCGCGCAGACTTGTTGAAATAGCGCCGCGAGGCGGCTTCCACACCATAGGCGTTGGAGCCGAAGAAGACGCGGTTCAAGTACATCGCAAGGATCTGGTCCTTGGTGTATTTCTGCTCGAGCCAGAAGGAGAGCAGCACTTCCTGGACTTTACGCTCTAAAGTGCGGTCAGGCGAGAGGAAGAGGTTCTTGGCGAGCTGCTGCGTCAGCGTCGAGCCGCCCTGGACCATGTGGCCCGAGGTCAGGTTGGTGACGAAGGCGCGGGCGAGGCCGAGCGGATCGACGCCATAATGCGAATAGAAGCGCCGGTCCTCGATGGCGACGATCGCTTCGGGGATATAGGGCGACATGTCTTCGAGCGCCAAGGCTTCGCCGCCGGTGGCACCACGATTGGCGATCACGCTGCCATCGACCGAGGTGATCTTGACGTTGGGCGGACGGGCGGGAATTTCCCAGCTGCTGGCGCTCGGCATGCGCGAGCCATAATAGACGACCAGGCCGGTTACGCCGATGCCGACCCAGATGCCGAGCACGATGCACCAGTAGACCATGCGCCGAATGAGGCCGAAGAAGCCGAGGCCCTCGCGCTCCGGCCGCCGGCGCTTGCCGCCACCACCGCCATTGCGGCGGCGCGGCGGCTCGCGGTAGCGCGGCTCGTCGTCGTAATCATCCTCATAGCGGGCGGAATCGGGTTCGCGCCTTGCGGGCGGTTCGCGACGTGGGGCGGACTTCTGCGCCGTGCGCTTGACGGGGCGTCCGCCACCGGCGACGCGGTCATCGGCGCCGAGCGCGAAATCATCGCCATCGTCGCGGCGCTCGCGGCCGCTGAAGGATGGTTCGATTCTATCGCCTGATCTGCCCCTGCCTGCCATATACGCCCGCTGAACCTCGCTTCAATCGCAAACCGAGGTTTGCCCCAACCCGCAATCCACCGGCTTCAAGCCCGATGGTTGCGGCGGCCGCATCACGCTGGCCGCATCTTTACCCGGTTGAACTTTAAATGCGGCGATTTAAGGGGGAGTTAAGACCTCGTTAGCCAAAGGCAAACGCTTTTGAACACAGTGTTTTTACCCTGCGTCGCCTGCCGCAATAATGCCTTGGTTGGTTCAGCTCCCATTCACCCGAACAGCCCTCTAATCCACGTGCAAGGGACTTGCATAAGGAATGAGGTGCAGAGATGCGCAAGACAATTATCGCGATCGCGATCGCACTGACCGGGCTTGGCGCCACGGTTGCCGAAGCCATGCCGATGGGCGCCGTTCAGAGCGGCGTCACCAACAACGTCGTCAAGGTCGACTACGCCTGCGGTCGTGGCTTCCACGTCACGCCCTGGGGCGATTGCCGCCCGAACTGGCGCCGCCCGCCGCCGCCGCGCTACGAACGCCGCTACCACCGCGACTACGGCTGGGGCCACCGCCCGCCGCCGCGTTACGGCTGGCGCTATGAGCGCGGCCATCGCCCGCCGCCATGGGCACGCGACGGCTACGGCTATCGCTACTGAGCGACAAACGATCGCACCGACCACTCGAAAGGCCCGCCCGTCGCGGGCCTTTTTTCGTATGCATGCGCGAAACGAGCCATTTTGTCTCAACATGGCTACCATTCGTTGCCTTTGTCACAAATCTGACATATGTCGCGGCGATTGCGCCTCTTATTCGCGCATTCAGCGCATCAAGCAGGCAGACAATGACCATCCATTCGGCAACAGCAGACGATTTCAGCCCCAGGGAGATCTGGAGCGTGCATGATTTCGCGCGCCGTCATCGGCTGTCGAAGATGGAAGAGAGCCGTCTGAAGATGCTGCACGGCCCCTACGCCGCCATGCGCGACTTGATGGCATCCGGCAAAAATACAGCTTCCGGCTGGTGACGCGGAACCATTTCCGCTTTCACCCATTTCTACCCAAGCGAGGCAACACGCCTTGCGGCAGATCGGCCGTCTCCCCTCAACACGAGCCGATCGAATTCAGGCCCGGCGTCTCTCAGGAGCGTCGGGCTTTTCGTTTCTTCCCGACAAAACAGAAAGGGCGACCTTTCGATCGCCCTTCGCATAACCACTGTTGGTGCTTGATCACTGCTGGTTCTGGCCGCAGTTCGGATCGCCCGGCTGGCAGACCGGCGGACGGCGGCGGTCGTGGTCGCGACGATCCGGGCCGCGATCGAAGCCCGGCTGTCCGGGTTGGCCTGGCTGACCTGGCTGGCCGGCCTGTCCTCCCTGACCGCCTTGGCCACCCTCACCACGCCGGCCGGGTTGACCCGGTTGACCTGGCATGCCTGGCTGACCGGGCATGCCGGCGCGACCGGATTGATCGTCAAACTGCGGCGGGCGGCCCGGACGGCCACCATTGTCCTGGCGCGGATCGGGTCCGCGGCCAAAATCGGGACCGCGACCGGGGCCACGATCGAAATTGGGCTGGCCATTGTCGAAGCCGGGACGCGGGCGATTGTTGTCGAAACCCGGGCGGTTGTAATCGTAACCAGGGCGTGGACGGCCGGGATTGTCGAAGCCCGGGCCGGGCGGCGGGCGGACGGCTGCCGGGCGGTCATAGACCGGGTTGCGGCGCCAGCGGTCGCGCTGACCGTAGAAGGACCGGTCGCGGTAATAGCGATCCCAGTAGTTGCCGACGCTGAAGACGACCGTCGGGATGCCGAGCGGGCGATAATATTGCGGGTCGACATAGACGCGGCGCTGCTGATAGAGCGCCTGCACATAGCGGCCGGCGACCCAGCCGCGGCCGTTGTAGAACTCGACATCGCACCAAGGCACATCGGCAAGGCAGCCGTGGATTTCGACGGATTCGCCAGCGGGAATGACTGTGACAGCAGGATACTGCGTGCTCGGGCCGGCGCGCATGTTGACGTTGGCGGTCGCGAACCCCTCGGCGGCCTCGGCCGCCACCGGGGCCAGCAACAAGGCTGCGACGGCGGTGATCTTCATCAATGTGGTCTTCACGCTTGCACTCCCTAGATAGAGCGGCCGAAACGCCGCCCCTTCAGAAAACTCTCGGGCTTATCGCCTTATCAAGACAACAGTGAACAGCTTCCCGGCCAAAGTTTGGCGAGAGTGATTCAACTTTTCTTTCAATGACTTATAGCATCCGCTGATGAACACAGCTTGAACGGTTCGAGCGCGAAGGTCTTGAAATGGGCCGGCGCAATCACGATATCCCGGTCATCGGATGCAGTCGTCGATCACCAAGCCGCACCATGGAGCGCATGGAGAATTGACCTGCTCATCGCGAAATTATCGTTAACGCTCCGTTAACCTTTAGCGGGCAGTCTGACTGCAATATTCGCTTTCACTTTGACCACGGATGTACTGGCACTGATGCGAAGCGAATGACGAAAGGCCGGTTTCAACCCGGCCTTTTTGTTCCTCTGGCGCCCCGATCTTTAAAAATCGGTGCGCCTTTTTCATTTCATAGACGCTGATCAGGCGGCCAGCGCTTCCATGATGCGGATCCAGGAGCGGATGCCCTTGTGATAGGACGTCAGCTCGTACTTCTCGTTCGGAGAATGGATGCGGTCGTCGCTGAGGCCGAAGCCGACCAGCAGCGATTCCATGCCGAGCATCTTCTGGAAATCGCCGACGATCGGGATCGAGCCGCCCATGCCGATGACGACGGCGGGCTTCGGCCATTCGTCGGAGAGCGCCGTCTTCGCCTTGGTCAGAACAGGCGAATCATAGGACAGGTGGATGGCCGGCGAGCCGCCATGCGGGTGGAACTCGACCGAGCAATCGGCGGGGAGTTTGGAGCGCACGTAAGCGCGGAAGCTGTCGCGGATGGCGGCCGGGTCCTGCGTGCCGACGAGGCGGAAGGAGACCTTGGCGGATGCCTTGGCGGCGATCACGGTCTTGAAGCCCTCGCCGGTATAGCCGCCCCAGATGCCGTTGACTTCAGCGGTCGGGCGGGCCCAGGTGAGCTCCAGCACCGAGCGGCCCTTCTCGCCCGAGGGAACCGACAGGCCGACCTCGCCGAGGAAGCCCTCGGTGGTGAGGCCGAGCGTTTCCCAGGAAGCCTTGATGTTTTCAGGGGTTTCCTCGACGCCTTTATAGAAACCATCCAGCGTGATGCGGCCAGTGTCGTCGTGCAGGCCGGCGAGGATCTTCGTCAGGATATGGATCGGGTTGGCTGCCGCACCGCCGAAGAGGCCCGAATGCAGATCGCGGTCGGCTGCGGTGACGACCACTTCTTCACCGACGAGGCCGCGAAGGGTGCCTGCGATCGCCGGCGTATCGCGGTCCCACATGCTGGTATCGCAGACCAGCGCATAGTCGGCCTTCAGCTCGGCGGCATTGGCCTCCAGGAACGGCTTCAGCGATGGTGAGCCGGATTCCTCTTCACCCTCGAACAGGATCGTCACGCGGATGGGCAGCGCACCGTTGATTTCCTTATAGGCGCGGCAGGCTTCGACGAAGGTCATCAGCTGGCCCTTGTCGTCGGCGGTGCCGCGGCCGGTCAGGATCTTGCGGCCGCCTGCTTCCTGCACGGAAGGCTCGAAGGGGTCGTTGTCCCAGAGATCGATGGGATCGACCGGCTGCACGTCATAGTGACCATAGAAGAGCACATGCGGGGCCGAAGAGCTGGCGCCATCGTGATGGGCGACGACCATCGGGTGGCCGGGCGTGGTGCGCACCGAGGCGTCGAAACCGATGTCGCGGAGATAGGCCACCAGCCACTCGGCCGCCTTGTGGCAATCATCCTTGTAAGCGGGATCGGTCGAAATCGACTTGATCCGCAACAGCTCGAACAGCTTGTCGAGGCTCGAGGGCAAATTCTGGTCCGCGCGCGCGAGAACCGGCATCAGGTCAGGCATTTCCGACTCCTTCTTGAATTTTTGCCGGACGATAGACCAAAGCATCAGCGCTTTCGAGGTGAAAAACGAAATTCGGACATCCGCACGACGGGGCGAAAACCCACATCGAATGCTGGGAGAAGTTGCAATTTGCAATTCATAGTTATTTAAGAAGACGCTTGATAACTTCCGGAGATTGGTGCTGGAGGTGGCTGATGTTTACCGTGATCGCCTGTATTCGTGACAATCATGACTGGCGCTTGATCATTGCCGCCGTCGTCGTCTGTTTCATCGGAAATCTCACCGCCATGCTGCTGCTTTTCCGCGCGCAGCAATGCGACCGCGCCCAGCAGCGCAACTGGATCATGGCGTCCGCCTTCGCCATCGGCGTCGGCATCTGGGCCACCCACTTCATTTCCATGCTCGCCTATGACGGCGGCTATTCGATCGCCTACGGGTTGGGGCTCACCACACTCTCGGTTGTGATCGCCATCGGCGTCTCCTATCTGGCGCTGCTTGTCGCCACCGAGGGCACCAGCCGCTTCGCATTCGCGCAGGGCGGCGCGCTGATGGCGCTTGGGATCACCGCCATGCACCTCACGGGCATGCAGGCGGTCGAGGGCCAGTTCAACATTCTCTTCAACGCGACGGCGACACTCTCGGCGCTTGTCATCAGCGCAGCGCTCGCGAGCGTCGCCTTCCTGATCTTCCGTTCGCTATCCGGCTCCAAGCGCGTGCTGCTTTCCGCAACCGCAATGGTGCTGGCGATCGCCGCCGCGCATTTCGTGTCGATGAGCTTCATCACGCTGACCCCCGAGCCGGGACGGCAGATGACGGCTGCGATCGTCGAGCCCAAGGCGCTGGCGGGTGTCGTCATGGCGGTCTCGACGGCGCTCATTCTGGCATCGCTCGGCATGGTGTTCCTGGCAAGCCACCTCACCGACCTCAAGGGCCTGGCGAACGCCACGATGGAAGGGCTGCTGGTGCTTTACGAGGGAATGATCCTCGACGCCAACGAGCGTTTTCTCGAGATGTCCGGCTGGCAGCTCAACGAATTGCGCGGCCAGAAACCGGACTTCCTGCTGCTGCCCCCAGGCGGGCTGCAATCCGGCGTCCATCACGAAACGCTTTTGACCACCCATGGAGAGACGGAACTGCCGGTCGAACTGATGGCGCGGCGGATGATCTATCGCGGCCGCAGCTGCGATATCCTGGCGGTGCGCGATCTCACGGAGCGCAAGCGCGCCGAGCAGATGATCGAGCATCTGGCCCAGCATGACGTGCTGACCGGGCTTCCGAACCGCTCTCTCTTCGACACGCGTCTCAGGCAAGCAATCCAGGTGGCGCAGCGCAAGCGTGGGCAGGTGGCGGTCTTCTATCTCGATCTCGATCGCTTCAAGGCCGTCAACGACCTGTTCGGCCATGCCGAGGGCGACCGTCTCCTTTGCAAGGTCTCCGCGATCCTGCAGCGCGTGGCCGACGACAGTGCCACCATCGCGCGGCTTGGCGGCGACGAGTTCGCCATCATCCAGAGCGGCAAGGCGCAGCCCGATGGCGCGCGTGGCCTTGCCGACGCGATCCTTGCAGGCGTCGCCGCCGAAATGGACGTCGCCCGCGATCCGACCGCCGTCGGCGTCAGCATCGGCATCGCGGTCTACCCCGCCGATGGCGATACCGGCGAGCTTCTGTGCATCAACGCCGATACCGCGCTCTACCGCGCCAAGCATGCCGGCCGCGGCAAGGCCTGCTTCTTCGACGCGGAGATGGATGCCGCCGTGAAGGCGCGGCGCGAGATCGAAAACGAGCTGCGCCACGCGATCACCCGCAACCAGCTTTTCGTCAACTACCAGCCGATCCTCGACAGCCGCACGGGCAGCATCAGCGGCTACGAGGCGCTGATGCGCTGGAACCGGCCGGGACATGGAAGCTCCGAGCCCGACGTCTTCATCAAGATCGCCGAGGAGAGCGGCATCATCGTGCAGCTCGGCGAATGGGTGCTGCGCCAGGCCTGCACCGAGGCGGCGCGCTGGCCGCAGCCGCTGACGATCGCCGTCAACGTCTCGCCGGTGCAATTCATGCTGCCCAATCTCTACGACCGGGTGGCGGCCATTCTGCACGAGACCGGGCTTGCGCCGCAGCGGCTCGAGCTTGAAATCACCGAAGCCGCCTTCATCCGCGACCGGGTGGCCACGATCTCGACGCTGATGCGGCTGCATGGTCTCGGCGTTCGCATCGTCATGGACGATTTCGGCACCGGCTTCTCCTCACTCTCCAACCTGCGCGCGCTGCCCTTCGACAAGATCAAGGTCGACCGCAGCTTTACCGGCATCCTCGAACATGACGCCGCCGCCCGCTCGATCGTGCGCGCCATCATCGGCCTCGGCCACAGCCTCGGGATACAGGTGGTGACGGAGGGCGTGGAAACGGAACTGCAGCGCCAGATCGTGACCAACGAGGGCTGCGAGCAGATGCAGGGGCTGCTCCTCGGCAAGCCGGATATTGAGCCGAGCGTGAAGATGGCAGCGCGCGAAAGCTATCTTTCCGCGCATGAGAAGCAGCAGAAGACGGTGCTGCTTTATCCGCAGGTGGTTTCGACGTCGAAGTAGGCGGACGGGCGGAAGACAGGGACACGCGTTTCGGATAGGCTGCGCCTTCCCGCCGATTTGCCAGACGTTCCGCCGACGACATGACCGATAATCCCGACGACCCACGTGCCATCGATGCTCACGACAAGCTTGAGATCTTCACCGATGGCTGTTGCGAGCCTAGCTCCAGCAATGGCGGCTGGGGCTTCGCCGTCTACCGCGATGGCGTCGAGATCGCATCCAACTGCGGCGGCTCTGACAAGACCGCCAACAATGCGATGGAGGCGACCGCCGTTCTGGAGGCTGCGAGATGGGCCAACGCCCATGCGCCGGAGGCGATGGTGACGATCTGGTCGGATTCGGTCTACGCGGTGAAGGGCTGCAACGAGTGGCGGCCGATCTGGCGCAACAACGGCTTCAAGAAGATCACCGCCAATAGCCGGCTCAGAAGCCGTGGTATCGCCGATGCCGATGTGTGGAGGGCAATCGACGCAGCACTCTCGCGCTCAACGGTGATCACCGTTTCATGGTGCAAGGGCCATGCCGGAACCGAGGGAAACGAACGGGCCGACAGGCTTGCGGATGAAGGCCGGCTGTCGATCGCAGAGAAAGCCCCGCTCAAGCGATCGCGATGATCTCCAGCTCCTGACCGCCGGCATCGACCACGTCGCCGACGGCCTTGCCGATCAGCACACGCGCCACCGGCGAGACGTAAGAGATCGACCCCGCCTTCGGATCGGCCTCGTCCTCGCCGACGATGCGATAGGTCTGCACGCGCCCGTCCTCGCGCTCGAAGGTGACGAGGCTGCCGAAGGCGACGGCATCGCTGGACGTAGGCGCGGGCATAAGCTGGGCGGTGCCAAGGCGGGCCGCGAAGTAGCGGGCATCACGCAACGGCGCGGCACCCTGGCGGCGGCGCTCGTTGATGTCGTCGATCCCCAAGGTCGCCTCATAGGCCTCGCGCGCTTGGCTAAGATTGAGCTCCAGCGCCTTCAACCCGGCCTCGGTGACGAGGTTCGGATGCTGCGAGATCGGCCGATCGGGGATCAGCGTTTCCGATGCCGTCTCGAAGCTCTCTTCCTTGGTGAAGGCGACCGCCAATCTTTACTCCATCGGACATGAGGGACATGGATGCCCCTTTGCAATCGCAACAGCATATACCGACGCGGCGGCGAGCGCCAACGCCGGCAAGATGCCGCACGATCCCGCTCAGTTCGTCGCGCCGAAGACGACCTCTTCCAGCCATGGATTGGAGAACTTGCGCTCCGGGTCCATGCGTTCGCGCAGGCGGGAGAAATCGGCCAGTTTCTCGTAGTTCCTGCCGACATGGTGGCGGGTGAAGACCTTGCCCCAGTGCGGCAAAGGCGAGAACGGCGCCAAGGCCTGCTCGATCTCGGCGGCGGCGGCATCGACCCCCGCCTGGTCGCGGACCCAGGTGAAATGGATCGACAGCGTATCGCGATTAAACTGCGGGCTGAGCCACAACTGGTCGGCGGCGACGGTGCGGAGTTCACCCGATTGGACGAGATGCGCGAATTTGGAGCGGATCGCCAAGAGCGCTTCGACGGCGGCCGCGCCATGCTTGCGGGGCACATGATATTCGGACTGGATCTCGGCGCCGCTGCTCGGCGTAAAACCCATCTTGAAATGCGGCAGCCGGTCCGACCAGCGGCCGAAGGCGCCGAGCTGCTCGGTGGCGTTTTCGGCGTCGAGGCCGATGATCGGATGGCGTTTGATGTCGGCATTGACCGCGCCATGCAGGGCATCCGGATGATTGCCGCTCTTTTCCGTTTCCTTCAGCCAGACAGCGCCGGCCTTCTCGCCCCATTGGGTAAAGACGCTGACGCTATAGGCCGCCGCCATGATGGCATCGAGATTGGACAAGAGTGCATCCCAGCTCAGCCCCTCATAGACGTGCTGCGCGACCTGAAACTCCGGCTGGACATCGAGCGTCACGCGGGTGACGATGCCGAGCGCGCCGAGATGCACGACCATGCCTTCGAAATCGGCGTCGCCGCGCTTCACCTTCACCAGACTGCCATCGCCGGCGACGAATTCCAGGCCGGAGACCGCCGTCGCCAGATTACCGTTGCCGTCACCCGAGCCATGCGTCGCGGTCGCAATCGCGCCGGCGATCGAGATGTGCGGAAGGGATGCGAGATTGTGGATGGCGAGCTGGTGGCGCTGCAGGAAGAGCGCGAGCTCGCCATAGGTGCAGTGGCCGGCGACCGAGACCTGGCGGCCGCTACCCTCGACGACAGGATTGATCGGCAGGCGCTCCAGCGACATGGCCGAGCTGCCGTCGACGATGGCGTTGAACGAGTGGCGCGAGCCGAGCGTCTTTACCGCCGCCGACCGGGCCACGATCGCACTTATCTCCTCAATGGAAGACGGATAATGGCAGTCCTTGAAACCATAGTGAAAGCTTTCCGCCCAATTGGCGGCAGGCACCTGCGTCATGAATGAACCTCCTCGAATCCCGCAGGAGTGGTAACACGACGATGGAGGCGGAGACAAAGGAAACCCTCTTCCCCTCAGCCGCGAATCTCCTAGATTGCGCAGTATTCGCATGAGCTTATCGACGGGGAGGATGGAATGGCGGAGAAGACGAAGGGTGCCGCGGGCGAGGAGGCCGATGCATCAAAGCTGATCGACCAGCGGATTGCGGAGCTGACCGACTGGCGCGGCGCGATGCTGGCGAATGCCCGGCGCATCATCCGCGATGCCGATCCAGAGGTGATCGAGACGTGGAAGTGGCGCGGCGTTCCGGTGTGGGAGCGTTCCGGCATTATCTGCACCGGCGAAACCTACAAGGCCGCCGTGAAGCTGACCTTCGCCAAGGGCGCATCGCTCGACGATCCCTCCGGCCTGTTCAACGCCAGCCTCGAGGGCAATGCCCGGCGCGCCATCGACTTCCACGAGGGAGATACCATCGACGCGCCGGCGCTTACAGCACTCGTTCGGGCGGCGATTGCGCTGAACATGACGAAGGCCACGAAGAAACCGAAGGGCGGTTGAGCGGGCGGTCCGCCTAGCCACCAATGCGGAGGATAGCCTGATGCCGAAGATCGACGTCGCCACCGTAGCCCGCGTCAAGGGCTCACCTTATCCGGAGCCACACGCGGCGGCCTGCGCCGAGCGGATCCGCCAGCGGCTGGGTGACGCCGGCGGGCTTGCCGATTTCGGCATCAACCTCATGCACCTGCCGCCGGGAAACTGGTCGAGCCAGCGGCACTGGCACTCGCATGAGGACGAGTTCGTCTATGTGCTCTCGGGCGAGGTGGTGCTGGTCGAGGATGACGGGGAGACGCCGCTTCGCGCCGGTGATTGCGCCGCCTTTGCGAAGAACACCGGCAACGGCCATCACCTGATCAATCGCTCCAATGCGGTGGCGATCTATCTGGAGATCGGCTCGCGGGACATGGCCGATCTCACCACCTGTTCCGACATCGACATGATGAGCGCAAACGCCGATGGCCGGTTCGTTCACAAGGATGGGAGCCCCTATCCGAAACCTTGACACCCCTGCCCGCGACCTTCACCCATGAGAACCGGGGACGCATAATATTCATTTGTTCATGATTTTGTGCGAGGCATCTCATACACGGACTTAGGTGGGGAGCACGTTTGCAATGGCTGTTGCGCGCGCATTCGGTACGTCTTCCGCGGATGTGAAACAGCGGGAACTTGAGCGTCTGGCGGCGCTGGAGCAGCTCGACCTGCTCGATTCACCGCGCGATGAAGGCTTCGAGCGGATCGTTCGGCTGATCAAGGAAGTGTTCACCGTCGACATCGGCCTGGTGTCGCTGATCGACGCGCACCGCCAATGGTACAAGGCCTGCTCCGGTCTCTCGAACAGCGAAGTGCCGCGCGAGGATTCCTTCTGCCGCTTCGTCGTGGACCTCGACACAGCCGTGATCGTGCCCGACGCGACCCGCGATCCACGCTTTGCCGCCCACCCCGCCGTAACAGGCGAAAACCACGTTCGCTTCTATGCCGGCGTGCCGCTGCGCACCAGAAGTGGCCATACCGTCGGCACCGTCTGTGCAATCGACCGCACGGCGCGCTCCTTCGGGCGCAAGGATCTCACCATTCTTGAGGAGATTGCTGGCGTTGCCATGGACCGCATCGAGCTGATGCAATCGGCGGCGACCGACAGCCTGACCGAGGGACTGACGCGCCGGGCCTTCAAGGAAGAGACGGACCAGCTGATCGGGGCTGCGCTGCGCAACCAGAAAAGCCTTGCCTGCATCGTGCTCGACATCGACCACTTCAAGACCGTGAACGACACGCATGGCCACGCGGCCGGCGACGAGGTGCTGAAGGCGGTGTCTTCGATCTGCCGCTCGGTGCTTCGAAGCGGCGACCTGTTCGGCCGGCTGGGCGGCGAGGAATTCGCGATCATCCTGCCCAATGTCGACCGCGAGGGCGCACTCGCCGTTGCCGAGAGGCTGCGGGCGGCGATTTCGGCTGAGCCTATCGTCGGCGAGTTCGGTTCGCTCGAGGTGACGGCGAGCTTCGGGATTTCGGCGCTCTCGATCGTTTGCAAGGAGATCGACACGCTGCTGGCCCAGGCGGATGCCGCCATGTACCAGGCCAAGCGCAGCGGCCGCAACCGCTGCCTCTGCTGGCAATCGATCAGCTCGGATCAGCCGAGCGGCGCGCGCCGGCGGGTGCTGAAGGCCGGCTCGATCCTCTTCAACGACCGCCGCTCGACGATCGATTGCACCATCCGTTCGCTCGGCGCCGACAGCGCCGCACTGTCGGTTTCGAGCTCGACGGGAATCCCGGCGGAGTTCGTTTTGATGATCAAGGGCGAAGGTTTCGAGACGCATTGCCGGGTCGTCGCGCAGGACAGGCAAAACCTGGAAGTTGCGTTCCGGGGCTGAGCCGATGGCGCTCAAAGGGCGAAAAAGCGGCGAAATTCGTAAGAATTCGAAACAACTTGTGACTAAGTGGCTCCAAAAGCTGACCTTTTCGTCTTGAAGCTGAAACATAGATATCGGATATTACGTGCACGTTAAGGAAGACGTCATGATCCGTATGATTGAAGATCCCGCCGAATTGGCCGGGGAAGACATCACCGGCAAGTATATCTTGCGGAAATTGAACTACCACTGGTTTGCCTATGGCAAGGCCGGCATCGTGACCGCGTGCAAGGGCACGATCCTTCATATCGATCGCGAAGAGACCGTCTATTCCGAGCGCTGGGGCCGCCGCGCCTATACCGGCAGCGGCAAGCGCTATCCCGGCGGCATCTGCCCGATTTCGGCAATCGCCTGCGTCTGCGACACGCCGGATGAGGTGAACGCCGTCATTCAGCTCGATGTCGAAGCGCAGGACGAGTTCTATCAGCTGATCGCCAAGACCGAAGCGCGCGTGCAGGCTCTGGCCGCATCCTCGCAGAACCAGATCTATCTCGCCGCCGCCGAATAAGGCGCCGGCCCCATCCCGGGTGCTACTCGCGCCGGGACCATACCCAAATCTCAGAGCTTTTTGGCGTTCTCCAGCAGACGGCGGATATATTCGAGCGTCAGCTCGCGCTCGAATGTCTTGAAGCCATCGAACAGAGCGAGGTCTGCCTCCCGGGCGGCGAGAACCGCATCGTTTTCCATCGTTTTCGCGCGATCGGTAAGGAAAACCAGCTGGGCGCGCTTGTCTGACGGGTGCGGGCGGCGCTCGATCAGACCGTCACGCTCCATGCGCGACAGCGTGTTGGCCATGGTCGCCTGCTCGATATCGACGCGGGCGAGCAACTGCTTCTGCGTCAGCCCGTCCTCGGCCCAAAGCTCCAGCAAAATCGGAAACTGACCCGGCGAAAAACCCAACCTTGCCGCGCGCTGCTGCAGCGAGCGGGCAAAGCCCTTGGCCAGCTGGCTGGCGAGATAGGCTCCCGAGTCCATTCGTTCCGTTCCCATTTTTTCAGTTAGGCGCAAAACCCAGCCACGAGCAATGCAACAAATCGTATGCGATGCTTTGAAAGACAGACATTCATATTCATACAGCTGGAGATAGTGCAGAAAAACAAAGCCGCCATAGCCTGGAGGTAAGGCTATGGCGGCTTCAAATAGGGGACAAAGGCCCGGAGAGGGGATGAGGCCTTTGTCCAAGTCCAATGCGGCGGGGGACGAGCCGGCAATCAGACCCTCGACGTGATCAATGTCGCGTCGGTGATATTTATTTGTAGTTCCGAATGTGGCTTTTCAAGGGAAAGAAAAGAATTGACTATTACATTTTGGTAACAGTCCGGTGAGCGACTTGTACGAGACTCACGCGGCCGGTGGCAGGCGCGGACCGATAAGGCGTTCGAGCTCGGCGAGGCGCTCCTCGATATCGTTGACAGACATCCGGTTTTGATAACTGTCCTGCACGGCGTTGATCACTTCGTTGTATTGGCGCAGGCTGTCGGAACGCAGTTCCTGGATATGATCGGCGATATCATGTGCCCGGCCTTCCAGGTCGTCTATGCGCTTCAAGATCGCGCCGAACCTCAGTTCCATCTCCGAGCGAAACTGACCTATCTCAGAGCGAAACTGACCCATCTCGGTCCGTAACTGGCCGACGTCGGCTCTTGCCTGGCCAATCTCAATTCTCAGCTGGCCAACTTCCAGCTTCACGCCTCCCATATCAGCCCTGAGTTCGATCAAGTCGTTTTCGAACTTGGTCATGGAACGCCCTAGCTTGAAAAATTCGACGTCGTACCGACCCATCGCGTCGACCTGCCGGGCGACCTGCGTGCTCAACCCCTTCATGCCATCGATAAGCACGGAGAGTTGGCTGAGAAAATATCTCTGAGATTCAGGGGCTCCAGACATCGCGGGCTCTCGTTAAGCGCAAACCTAATGTACGGGCGAAAAACACCTGAAACAAGCCGCAGCTATTGAGGGGTTATGGCTGTTTCCGCGCGTTTTCCGGCACTTCCCAAGCATGTGCGCAACGCTTGGACACCCTAACTTTATATGGACCTCGCAGGGCCGGCGCGCTATCCATGCTGCCATGAAAAAAGGCGATCATCTCTTTCTTGTCGACGGCTCCGGATTCATCTTTCGAGCCTTCCATGCCCTGCCGCCGCTGACGCGCAAATCCGATGGGCTGCCTGTCGGCGCCGTCTCAGGTTTCTGCAACATGCTGTGGAAGCTCCTGACCGAGGCGCGCGACACGTCGGTGGGCGTGACGCCGACGCATCTGGCCGTCATCTTCGACTATTCGTCGAAGACCTTCCGCAAGGATCTCTACGACGCCTACAAGGCCAACCGCTCGGCGCCACCCGAAGAGCTGATCCCGCAGTTCGGCTTGATCCGCCAGGCGACGCGGGCCTTCAATCTGCCCTGCATCGAGACCGAGGGTTTCGAGGCCGACGACATCATCGCCACCTATGCCCGCCAGGCCGAAGCGCTCGGCGCCGACGTGACGATCGTCTCCTCTGACAAGGACCTGATGCAGCTCGTCACCGATAACGTCCACATGTACGACAGCATGAAGGACAAGCAGATCGGCATCCCTGACGTGATCGAGAAATGGGGCGTGCCGCCGGAGAAGATGATCGACCTGCAGGCGATGACCGGCGATTCCGTCGACAACGTGCCCGGCATTCCCGGCATCGGCCCGAAGACGGCGGCGACGCTGCTCGCCGAATATGGCGACCTCGACACGCTGCTTGAGCGCGCGACCGAGATCAAGCAGGAGAAGCGCCGGCAGACGATCATAGAGAATGCCGACAAGGCGCGGCTGTCGCGCGAACTCGTCAAGCTCAGGACCGACGTGCCGCTCGACATCGCCGTCACCGACCTCATTCTCGAGGCGCAGGACGGGCCGAAGCTGATTGGCTTCCTGAAGGCCATGCAGTTCACCAGCCTGACGCGGCGCGTGGCCGAGGCCTGCGAATGCGACGCTGGTGCCATCGACGCGGTCGACGTGCCGGTCGAGTGGGGCGCCAATGCGCATGGGCCTGATCTCGACGTAGCCGAGCCGGCGCCGGTTGCCGGCGGGACGCCTGACGTCGTCGGCGACGCCGTGGCTGTTCCTGCGAAGGTCAACGGCTCCGCCGCGCCAGAGGGCAGCTTCACGCCATCCGATTTCGCCAAGTCGCGGGCCGATGCCTTTGCCAACCTGCCCTTCGACCATTCGCGCTATGTGACGATCCGCGATGTGGCGACGCTCGACAAGTGGATCGCCGATGCGCGCGAGACCGGCGTGATCGGCTTCGACACCGAGACGACCTCGCTCGATGCCATGCAGGCCGAACTCGTCGGCTTCTCGATGGCGATTGCGGACAACTCCAAGAGCCCAACGGGTATCAACATCCGCGCCGCTTATGTGCCGCTCGGCCACAAGACCGGCGTCGGCGATCTGCTCGGCGGCGGCATGGCCGAGAACCAGATCCCGATGCGCGATGCGCTGCCGCGCCTGAAGGCGCTGCTTGAGGATCAGTCGGTGCTCAAGGTCGCGCAGAACCTGAAGTACGACTACCTGCTGATGAAGCGCTACGGCGTCGAGACCAAGAACTTCGACGACACGATGCTGATCTCCTACGTGCTCGACGCCGGCACCGGCGCGCATGGCATGGATCCGCTGTCGGAGAAGTTCCTCAACCACAAGCCGATCGCCTACAAGGATGTGGCCGGCAGCGGCAAGTCGAACATCTCCTTCGATCTCGTCGATATCGACCGCGCCACGCATTACGCGGCAGAAGATGCCGACGTGACGCTCAGGCTCTGGATGGTGCTGAAGCCGCGGCTAGCGGCCGAGAAGCTGACCTCCGTCTACGAGCGGCTGGAGCGGCCGCTGCTGCCCGTTCTCGCGCATATGGAAGAGCGGGGGATCACCGTCGACCGGCAGATCCTGTCGCGGCTCTCGGGCGAACTGGCGCAGGGCGCAGCAAGGCTGGAGGACGAGATCTACCAGCTGGCCGGCGAGCGTTTCAACATCGGCTCGCCGAAGCAGCTGGGCGATATCCTGTTCGGCAAGATGGGCCTTGCGGGCGGTTCGAAGACAAAAACAGGACAGTGGTCGACCTCGGCGAGCGTGCTGGAGGACTTGGCGGCGGCCGGGCTGGAGCTGCCGCGCAAGATCGTTGATTGGCGACAGCTGACCAAGCTCAAATCCACCTATACCGACGCGCTGCCGGGCTATGTGCACCCTCAGACGAAGCGGGTGCACACCTCCTACTCGCTGGCTTCGACGACGACGGGGCGGCTTTCCTCGTCGGAACCCAACCTGCAGAACATTCCGGTTCGCACCGCCGAAGGCCGCAAGATCCGCACCGCCTTCATCTCGACGCCGGGCCACAAGCTGATCTCGGCCGACTACAGCCAGATCGAGCTGCGCGTGCTTGCCCATGTCGCCGAAATCCCGCAACTGACGCAGGCCTTCGCCGACGGGATCGACATTCATGCGATGACGGCCTCCGAAATGTTCGGCGTTCCGGTCGAGGGCATGCCGTCGGAAGTGCGTCGCCGCGCCAAGGCGATCAACTTCGGCATCATCTACGGCATCTCGGCCTTCGGTCTTGCCAACCAGCTCTCCATCGAGCGCTCGGAAGCCAGCGACTACATCAAGCGCTATTTCGAGCGCTTCCCCGGCATTCGCGACTACATGGACAGCACCAAGCAGCTGGCCCGCGACAAGGGCTATGTCGAGACGATCTTCGGGCGGCGAATCAACTATCCGGAGATTCGCTCCTCCAACCCCTCGGTTCGCGCCTTCAACGAGCGCGCGGCGATCAACGCGCCGATCCAGGGTTCGGCCGCCGACGTGATCCGCCGGGCGATGATCAAGATGGAACCGGCGCTTGCCGAGGTCGGGCTTTCCGAGCGGGTGCGCATGCTGCTGCAGGTGCACGACGAACTGATCTTCGAGGTCGAGGACGAGGACGTCGACAAGGCCATGCCTGTCATCGTTTCGGTGATGGAAAACGCCACCATGCCGGCGCTCGAAATGCGTGTGCCGCTGAAGGTGGATGCGCGCGCCGCGACCAACTGGGACGAGGCGCACTAGAGCGCCGTTCGTTCGCGCCTGCGCACAAAGGACGCTCTAATTCTGTCATACACGCATCGGACTTTCCGAAAATCGATTTAGATTTTCGGGCCGATGCGTGGGCGCCTCGTCGAAAAATCGCTAAAATTTTCTTTATCAAGCAAGTCACTGAAAGCACTCGATTTACGCCTTGCTGCGGCTGTCGCGCAGGGGCGTCGAGAAGGAACTTATTAACCTTCATTTCCTAAGCCGGAAGAGGATAATAGTTACCAATCATGAGTGAGTGGCTGTCGTATGCGCTTTCCTAGAACCAATCTGACGGATGCCGGCGAGGTTTCCGCCGACACCCAGGGCGAACAGCTGCAGGAACAGGCCGGCGAGAAGCCGGTACCGCCGATCTGGCAGAATCACTTTTCGCTGGCGCCGAATGTCCGCTTTACCCGTACGCCGGAGAGCCAGATCAACCCGCGCAAGCAGCTGGCCGAGCCGGTGCAGCAGCGGGTGATGGAGCCCGCACAGGTGGCAACACCCGCGCCGACACCTGCCCCGCAGCCCGCCCAAGTGGTGGCACCGGCGGCCGTGAAGGTGATGGCGCCGGTCGCCCAGCCGATCGTCGTGACGCCGCAGCCCTCCGCACAGCCGCGCCAGGGCTATGTCGCCCGCCAGGCCGCGATGCAGCCTGCCGTCGCGCAGCCGCAGCCGCACGTTCAACAGCAGGCGCTGCGCAATGCCTATGCGTCGCAGCCAGCCGGCCCACGCGCGCCTTTGGTCACGCCCGGCGCGCCCGTGGTCACGCCTGGCGCGCCCGTGGTCACGCCTGGCGCGCCCGTGGTCAACGTGCCCTTCGACGTCTACCAGCCGGAAGCCAATGTCGCTGCCGTCGAGGAAAACGCGATCGTCGTTTCCGAGACCGCCGACGAAGCGCAATTCCATGCCTCCTCCAACCTCTCCTCGATCTCCGACTTCGCCTTCTGGGAAGTGATGTCGTTCGAGGATGGCGAGGCGCCGGCCGAGCCGGCGGAAGCGGCACCGCAGGTGCAGATCGTCGCGCCGCAGACCGTCTCCGAGCCCCACTCGATCATCAGCCAGTTCCGCATCATGGAATGGCGCCCGGGCAAGCAGCCCGTGGTCGCCGCTCCCTATGCGGCATCGCTGCCCGTTGCTGTTGCTCCTGCTCCCGTCGCGGCCCCGATCACCGCGCCTGTCGTAACAGCTGCGCCTGCTGCTTCTGTTGCAGCGCCTGTTGTCGTGGCGCCTGCCCCGAACACCGGCCGCGCGCCGATCCGCCAGCCGCTTGCCGTCAGGCTGAAGCAGCAGGCAGCTGCCGCAGAGGCACTGGCGCCCGCCCCTGCCCCGCAGGTCTTGCAGCCCATCGCCATCGAGCCGCAGCCATCAGTAGCGCAGCCGATCGCGCCGATGCCGGTTCGCTCGCAGCCGGCGATCGCGCCGCTGGCGCCCGCTGCCCGCATGGTGGCGCACAAGTTCGTGCCGTCCAAGGTCGATGCCTCGGGTTACGAGTTCCCCTCCAACTCCCTGCTGCAGGAGCCGCCGGAACGCGTCGGCGAGATCATGTCGCAGGAAGCGCTGGAGCAGAATGCCGGGCTTCTGGAAAGCGTTCTGGAAGATTTCGGCATCAAGGGCGAGATCATCCATGTGCGCCCCGGCCCTGTCGTCACGCTCTATGAATTCGAGCCGGCGCCGGGCGTCAAATCCTCGCGCGTCATCGGCCTTGCCGACGATATCGCCCGCTCGATGTCGGCCCTTTCGGCGCGTGTCGCCGTGGTGCCCGGCCGCAATGTCATCGGCATCGAACTGCCGAACGCGCTGCGCGAAACCGTGTATTTCCGCGAGATGATCGAGAGCGCCGATTTCGAGAAGAGCAGCTACAAGCTGGCGCTCGGGCTCGGCAAGACGATCGGCGGCGAGCCTGTCATCGCCGAGCTTGCGAAGATGCCGCATCTGCTCGTTGCCGGCACCACCGGTTCCGGCAAGTCGGTCGCCGTCAACACGATGATTCTCTCGCTGCTCTACCGGATGACGCCAGAACAGTGCCGCCTGATCATGATCGATCCGAAGATGCTGGAACTGTCGATCTATGACGGCATTCCGCATCTGCTGACCCCCGTCGTGACCGACCCGAAGAAGGCCGTGATGGCGCTGAAGTGGGCGGTGCGCGAGATGGAAGAGCGCTACCGCAAGATGTCGCGCCTCGGCGTGCGCAATATCGACGGCTACAACAGCCGCGTGGCGCAGGCCAAGGAAAAGGGCGAGACGATCCACATCATGGTGCAGACCGGCTTCGACCGCAGCACCGGCGCGCCCATCGAGGAGCAACAGGAACTCGACCTGACGCCGATGCCTTACATCGTCGTCATCGTCGACGAGATGGCCGACCTGATGATGGTCGCCGGCAAGGAAATCGAAGGCGCGATCCAGCGTCTGGCGCAGATGGCGCGTGCCGCCGGTATCCACCTGATCATGGCGACGCAGCGTCCCTCGGTCGACGTCATCACCGGCACGATCAAGGCCAACTTCCCGACCCGCATCTCCTTCCAGGTGACGTCCAAGATCGACAGCCGCACGATCCTTGGCGAACAGGGCGCCGAACAGCTGCTCGGCCAGGGCGACATGCTGCACATGCAGGGCGGCGGCCGCATCTCGCGCGTCCATGGTCCTTTCGTCTCCGACGCCGAGGTCGAGAAGGTCGTGGCGCATCTGAAGACGCAAGGACGGCCGGAATATCTGGACACGGTGACCGCCGATGAAGAGGAAGACGGCGAGGAAGAAGACAGCGCCGTGTTCGACAAGGGCGACATGGCGGCCGAGGACGGCAACGACCTCTACGACAAGGCCGTGAAGGTCGTCCTGCGCGACAAGAAGTGCTCGACCTCCTACATCCAGCGCCGCCTCGGCATCGGCTACAACCGCGCGGCATCGCTCGTCGAGCGCATGGAGAAGGAAGGGCTCGTCGGCCCGGCCAACCATGTGGGCAAGCGCGAGATCGTCAATGGGCGTGGCGAGGGGGATTAAGGTTCCTCGCCGGGGGTGCAGCACAGAAAAATTGAGCTCAGAACCCGGAGCCCCCTCATCCGGCTGCCGCCACCTTCTCCCCGATGGGGAGAAGAGATTCGTGGCGGCGCTTCGACATACACGGTCACTCTTGAGCCGGCTGGAAATCAACGTTTAAGGTGGAGCAGAGCGTCACCACCTGCCCCTTCTCCCCAGCGGGGAGAAGTGCCGGAGCGACAGCGAGGCGATGAGGGGGTGGAGCGGGAGCGACGCCGTGAGCGGCAAGCGAAGGGCACTCCTCTCTCAATTCTTCTCTTCTCAAACCCCATCTCCCCCCACCGCCACTCCGTCGTCCGCCGGTTTTCGAATTGACAGATCAACACCAAAATGATTGATCCGGTGCAGGTTTCGAGTGCCTGCCGCCTGCGGACGCAAGTCACGGTAAAAGCTCGACGTGGATATCATCTCACCCTCGAAGCATTTCGTTGGTGGCAATGCAGGCTCCCTCCTCAATCGAAATGCCTCATGTGAGGAGTGCGTGATGTCTGCGAGACAATCACCCGACAATCGATTTCTGACCGCGCCCGTGGGCCGGATTTTTGCCACGACCGCCTTGCCGATGGTGGCCATCATGACGATGAACGGCCTGCTCGGTATCGTCGATGCCGCCTTTCTTGGACGCTTTGTCGGGGAAGAGACCATAGCGGCCATCAGTATCGCGTTTCCCATACTGCTTGTTACCATCGCGCTTTCGACGCTTGTCGGCAGCGGCATGTCCAGCCTGCTTGCGAGACAACTCGGCGCCGGTGCGCGTGAAGAGGCGGGCGCCACCTTTGCCCGGGCGCATGGGCTTGCCGTTGTGATCGGCCTGGCGCTGATCCTGCTCTTCCTCGCCGGCGGCTGGACGTTTGCGACGCGGATGGCGGGAGCTGCGGAGCCGGTTGCCAGGATGGCTTGGGTGTTCCTGATGATCACCCTTTTCGGCACACCGCTGCAGTTGCTGCTCGGCATCCATGCGGATGCCTGGCGCAATGAAGGCCGGGCGGGCAGCATGGCGTTGATGTCGCTTGGCGTGACATCGATCAACATCCTCTTCAACTACATCCTGATCGTGCCGCTTGCGATGGGCGTTGCGGGATCGGCCTTGAGCACCGTTTTGGCGCAAGGGGCGGGCCTTGCTCTCCTCATCGAGGGCCGGCGCCGGTCCCGGGGCATGATGCCGCTTGGCGATCTGCTGCGAAATACATGGCATGGGCAATGGGGGCAGATCGCGGCACTCGGCGCTCCCGTCAGCCTCACCTTCCTGGGCATGGCGTTGACGGCGACCTGCGTGGTTCTTGCGCTGCCGGCCTCAGGCGAAGGCCATTCGCAGGCTGTTGCGGCCTATGGCATCATCACGCGCATTCTCGGTTTCGCCTTCCTGCCGCCGATGGCCGCAGCGCTCGCCATGCAGAGCATCGTCGGCAACAATGTCGGGGCCGGGCGCTGGGATCGTGCCGACCAGGTTCTGCGGATCGCCGCGGGAACCGCCTTGATCTACGGAGCCGTCGTAGAACTGCTGCTTCTGACACAAGGCCGACTGATCGCCTCCGCCTTCATCGCCGATGCCGGCGTCATCGAGGAGGTTGCCAGAATTCTCAAACCGATGGCGGCGCTCTATCTTTTTTCGGGACCGGTGCTGGTGCTTGCGCTTTACTTCCAGGCGATCGGCCGACCTCTACAGGCCGGGCTTCTGACGCTGATGAAGTCGTTCGTGCTTCTTCCGGTCACCATCATTGTGATCGCGACCTTCCTGGACCGAACGGCCATCTGGTTCGCCTTCCCGATCGCCGACGGGCTGACCGTGGCGATCGCTGCGGTGGTTCTCGGCGCCGTCGCGATACGCGGTGGAGAGCGGATGAGACAGGGGTGATGGAGCCGGCCCGCTGTCGGGCATGAAAGCGCGGGAGGCGCCCAATAGTGGCGGCTCCTATGGTATTTAGCCCGCAGATGCCAACTCAACCTCATCGCCGGTATCCAGCCCATTCGCCGCCACCCTATAGGCCGACGGCGACCTGCCGTTCACGCGCTTGAAGGCGTTGCTGAAGGCGCTTTCGGAGGTGTAGCCGAGCGAGCGCGCAACGGAGGCGATGGGGGTGCGGGCTTCGCGAAGCGCCCGTTCGGCAAGGCGCATGCGCCATTCCGTGAGATAAGCGAGCGGGGCGACGCCGGAGACGGACTTGAAATGGACGGCGAACGAGGTGCGCGACATGGCGCAGGCGCTGGCGAGTTCCTCCAGGTGCCAGGCGCGCGCGGGTTCGCCATGCATCAGGCGCAGCGCAGGCGCGATCCGGGGCTCGGCGAGCGCCTTCAGCCAGCCGGCGGGCATGCGGTCGGCGGCGCTCAAATGCGAGCGCAGGATCTCGATGAAGAGCAGCTGGGTCAGCTGCGCGGAGGCAAGCGCCGCACCCGGCTGGCCGATATCGCGCTCCTCGATCAGCCGGTCGAGCAGCCAGCGGAAGATGGCTGCCTGCGGCGAGGCGGCGCGGGTGTGGATCCAGGTGGGCAGAATATCCGACAGCAGGCCGCCCCTCAGCGGATCGAGCGCGACATGGCCGCCGATATGGGCGAACTCATTGCCATCTCCCAGCGTCACCAGCCGCCGCCCCGTGCCCGTGAAGATGCTCATGGCGTCGACCGGCTGAAGCGCGGGATCGCTGGAGAGAACAAAGCTGCGCTTCTTCGCGAGCAGGCCGACATCGCCCTCCTCGAAACGGATCGGCTTTGCCTCGCCCTCCAGCGTCACCCAGCAGCCACCCTTCACGACCGCGAAGAACTTGATCTTGTCGCGCCCCGGAAAGGCGATCGACCACGGGCCGCCAGCGGTAAAGCCGCCGGTGACGATCGCCTCGGCTTTCGTCAGGCTCAGGACATCGGAGAAGGGATCATTCAGCATTATCGAACTATCACGCAAGTCATGCGGATTTTCAAGCATTCACAGTACGGACCTGGCTGCCTACCTTCCCGTCATCGAGTTCGCCGCGATCCGATGCGGCGGCATAGACATGAGGCAGGTTATGACGACTGATAGAAAAGACACGCTCGTTCTCGTCACCGGCGGCACCGGGTTCATCGCGCAATATTGCATGCTGGCACTGCTGAAAGACGGCTACCGGGTGCGCACGACCGTCCGTTCACCCGGACGGGAGGACGAGGTGCGCGCGCATCTCAAGACCGGCGGCGTCGATGCGGGCGATCGGCTGTCCTTCGCGATCGCCGATCTCGACCATGACAAGGGTTGGGCGGAGGCCGCCGCTGGCTGCACTTACGTGATGCACGGCGCCTCGCCGACCCCATCGGGCGACCAGACGCGCGAGGAGGACTGGATCGAGCCTGCCGTCAACGGCAATCTCAGGGTGCTGCGCGCGGCGCGCGATGCCGGCGTCAGGCGGGTCGTGCTGACATCGGCCTTCGGCGCCATCGGCGTCGGCCACGGGCCGGACCACCGGCGGCCGTTCGACGAGACCGACTGGAGCAATCTTGAAGGCAACGTCGCGCCCTACCAGAAATCGAAGACGCTGTCGGAGCGCGCCGCCTGGGACTTCATCGCCCGCGAGGGCCAAGGCATGGAGCTTTCGGCGGTCAACCCGGTCGCTGTCTACGGCCCGGTTCTCGGCGCCGACTATTCGCATTCGATCCGGTTGATCGCCAACATGATGAAGGGGCAGCCGGGCTGCGTGAACGTCAATTCCTGCTGCGTCGATGTGCGCGATGTGGCGGACCTGCACCTGCGCGCGATGACCGACCCCGCGGCTGCCGGCGAGCGCTTCCTTGCCACCGTCGGCGACAGCCTATGGATGGTCGAGGTCGCGGAGCTGCTGCGGCAAAGGCTGGGTGCGGCGGCGGCGAAGGTCTCGACCGATGTCTGGCCCGACGAGCAGGTCCGCATCGCCGGCGAGACGAATGCGCAGCTGAAGGCGGTGGTGCCGCTCCTTAACTACGACATGAACGCGACGGCCAAGAAGGCAGAGCGCCTGCTGGGGTGGGCGCCGCGCTCAAGGGAAGAGGCGATCGTTGCCTGCGCCGAGAGCTTGGTTCGGCTTGGGTTGGTGTAATTTCACTCCGCCCGCTCGAACCTGAGCACACCGGCGACCTCGGACGTGCCGCCGGCGTCGCTCGGGTGGGCTATGCCGTTCATGACCTTTACTTCGGCGAAATCGAAGGGGCTGACTCCTTCGAGGACGGCGACGTTGATGCCGAACTGGCTGGTGTTGGAGCGGCGCTGGTGGTGGGTGTAGATGCCGCAGGTCTTGCAGAAGTAGTGCTTCGCCGTGCCTGTGTGGAACTGGTAGAGCGTCAGTTTGTCCTCGCCCTCGATGAACTCGATGTCGTCGAGACTGGCGGAGGCGGCGATGGCGCCGCGCATGCGGCAGTAGGAGCAGGTGCAGCGGCGGATGGTGTTGAACTCGTCCGTCAGCCGCACCTTGAACTTTACCGTGCCGCAGTGGCAGGCGGCGTTATGCTGGGGTCTTGCGTCAGTCATGGGGGTGTCCTTGTGATGTCGTTTCGGCGTTCGAGGCGGGTGCCGGCCGCGGTATCGGATCGTCTATCGTTAGCCGGATGCGGCGCATCTTGCCAGGATGTCGTCGATGACAGCGCGGAGTGGCGCGGTGGCGTCGATGACTGTCGCAGCGGAGGGGATATCCTCCTTGGTCGCGTGCAGCCGCAGGACAAGTTGCTGTTCGGCGGGGCTTACGCCGAATTCGTCATCGGGCCTCGTTGCCAGTCTTTTCGTCAGCGTGTCCGCATCGACGTCGAGGACAAAAACGTGGTCGAACAGATCGATGAAACGATCGAAATTCCTGGAGCCGCCACAGAAGAAGGAGATCGCGTCGCCTTGGTCAGCGACCAGGGCCCTGACCTTATCGATGTCCCAGAGATGGTGCCTGTGACCAAAGGCGACATCAACCGGATTTTGCCGGGGGGCGGGATCGCTTAGGGGCTCGCCTGTCATCGGATCGCCTTTGTAGGCGAGCTCGCGGTCACCATGGACGACATGGTAGCCGCGCTGCTGCAAGCCTGACGCAACCGAGGTCTTGCCCGTGCCGGACACGCCTTCGATCAGAACGTTTCTGACGCCCATTTTGCTCTCATTCGATAGATCATGGGTATTGTTGGCGAGGCACACAGACTAGCGGTGCCGGTGGTGCCTTCTAGCGCAGAATTCTATCATATTTTCGACAGTGAGATTGGGGCTTGGCGCGAAGCGGTGTGTTGGGATTGGGCGGGCGAGACGGGCTGCCCGTCGGTCCAAGTTGTTGGTTCCTGCGGGCGGATCGTCGACGGCGTGCCGTGGGGTACCCCCCTCTGTCCTGCCGGACATCTCCCCCACAAGGGGGGAGATCGACTCGCGGTGAGGTGTTCGCCAAACGTTGAGGAAGGAACGAGCGGGTGCGCCCATCCAATCTCCCCACCTGTGGGGGAGATGCCCGGCAGGGTAGAGGGGGGTATTTCACGGCGGAACTTGAATAGCGGCATATACCCGGCTGAAGCGATAACGGGTGAAACCGTTCTTCACACACCGCAAAACTCCGCGCCGGAGACCTCTCCGCGACGGCATGATTGGGAATGGGCAGGCAACGTTTGGTATAAAGTATGATTGTCAGGCAATATCGCCTGCCCGATCATATCGAGGCTTCCGGATATCCGGGCCGACAGGAGCGTCTCTCGGCCTTTCGCTTCCGGATGGATGACAGGTCCTGACGACCTCAACATCCACCTCTCAACAACCATCACCGGACGCCGGGCTTTCACCCTGATGTGTCAGATCCGGTTCGCGACCCGGCTCCCTGTCCAATGACGCCATCAGTATGGGTGCGACGATTACGGCGGGGATGGAGGGGGACGATGAAATCTGCAAGCGACTGATATCGCAGTAATTTCTTTCACCGCGCAATAAAATCATCCCCGCGACGCCGATATCTCGGCCTCGGCGCGGCGGAGCGTCTCGGCCACGAAGGCGCTCTTGCCGCCGGTGTAGTGGTCCCAGTCGCCGGCTGATTCCTCGGCGAGGCGCTGCTTCAGCGCCTGGTATTCGGCGGCGCGGTCCGGGTGGAGGCGCAGGTGGTCGCGGAAGAGGAGGCGGTCGTGGTGGGCGGGGTTGGCCTCTAGGCAGAGGTAGAGGCGCAGGCCGTAGCCTTCGTGTTCGCGGGTGAATGGCAGGCGGCCGTCGCCATGCGGGTCGCCGTGGGCGCGGAAGCCGGAGAGCGCGAGTTTCTCGGCGAGGGTGGCGAGTGCTGCGGCGTCGATGAGGACGGCGTCGAGGTCGATCTTCGGCTTGGCGGCGAGGCCGGGGACGGCGGTGCTGCCGATATGCTCGACGGCGAGGATGAGGCCGGGCGCGAGCGACAGCAGTTCGTCGCGCGCGGCTTGGAAGAACGAGGGCCAACGCGGATCATAGTCGATAACCCGGATCGGCTGCATCGTCGTCAGCCGATCTCTTGAAGGAAGCCCTCGAGGACTTCGACCATGCGGCGTTCGCCCTGTTCCAAGGACCCACTATTGTCGAGATCGACGACGTCGTAATCACCGCGCACGGTGAGCGGGCCGCGGGCCAGGCGGGCCATGATGTCCTCGTGGGTCTCGCGGCCGCGGGCCTCCAGCCGGCTTGCCAGCACGTCGGCGCGGGCGGTGACGTTGATGACCTTCAGGCGCGGGAAGACGGCGTGGAAATGATGCAGCGCCGAGCGTGAGCCATTGGCGATGACGAGGCTTCCGGCTGACAGCGACACCGAGACTTCGGAGGGGATGCCGTATTTCAGGCCGTGGGCTTCCCACCAGACGGAGAAGCTGCCGGCCTGCTCCATCGAGGCGAAGCCCTGGGGCGAGACGGCGAGATGATCCTCGCCGCCGGCGTCATGATCGCGGGTGATGACGCGGCGGACGAAATGGACGTCCTGCCGCTCGCGGAAATGCCGGGCGGCGGCCGCCATCAACGTGTCCTTGCCGGCGCCGGAGGGGCCGACCACGACGACCATGATGCCGTGCTCGGTGCCGGGAACGACGTGGGGCTCGTGCGAGGGATGGGTTTCGTGCGCGGTCATGCGACCCGGCGCCCTTCGCGCCAGACGGAGCGGCTGACCGGAACGCCCTCGTCGCGGAAGACGCGGACGAGATCGGCGCGCAGCCCTGTTGCGATACGGCCGCGATCGTTGAGGCTGACCGTGCGCGCCGGCGTCGACGTGACCATGGCGATCGCCTTCGGCAGCGAGATGCTCTCGACTTCATCTGCGATCAGGAAGGGCGCGTAGAGCAGGCTGAGCGGCACGTAATCGGAGGAGAGAACGTCGAGCACGCCGCGCTCGGCGAGATCGCGGGCGGCGATGTTGCCGGAGTGCGACTTGCCGCGCACGATATTCGGCGCGCCCATCAGCACGCTCATGCCGTTTTCATGCGAGGCCTTGGCAGCGTCGAAGCTGGTCGGGAATTCGGCAAGACGCACGCCGTTTTCGATCGCCTCGTCGACATGGGCGAGCGTGGCGTCGTCGTGGCTGGCGACCGTGATGCCGCGCTCTGCGCAGACCTTCGAGATCGCGACGCGGTGCGGCGTCGAGTTGCGCTCGGATTCCGACACGCGGCGATCGACGAACTTGGCGAACTCGGCGTCGGTGAGGCCCCGCTTCTTCTGGTAATAGAAGATGTACTGGTCCATGGTCTGGAACTGGCGCTGGCCCGGCGCATGGTCCATCAGCGAGACGAGACGGACATAGGGGTCGTTCTCGAAATCGGCGAAGTGCTGCAGCACGTTGTCGGCGGAGACTTCGCAGCGCAGGTGGATCAGGTGCTCGGCGCGCAGGCGGCCCTCTTTCTCGGCCTTCTGGATGGCATCGGCCATGTCGCGCATCTCGCCATGCTCGAAGCCGCCATCCTCGTCCGCGCCCATGCGCAGGCAATCGAAGACCGTGGTGATGCCTGACGTCACGATCTGGGCGTCATGCGCCTGGATCGCCGCCGTCTTGTTCCAGCGCAGGCCGGGGCGTGGCGAGTAGTGGCCTTCCAGATGGTCGGTGTGCAGCTCGACCAGACCCGGGATCAGGTAATCGCCTTCGAAATCCTCGCCAAGGCGGGAGCTGCCGCTTGCGATATCCTCGATCTTGCCGTCGCGAACGAGGACCGATCCTTCGACGATTTCATCCTCAAGGACGATGCGGGCGTTGGAGAAGACGGTTTCTTTGGTCATGGGCGTCAGATCTTTCAAGGTTTGGCGGCGGCAAGCGGCCACCAGGAATGGGCTGTAAACGGCGCGCCGCGCGTCTCTTCGACGAAAACGGCAAGGCCCGAAATCAAAAGCGGCCGGCCGGTGAAGGCGGCGAAACGCTCGGCGAGAATGGTCTTCATCACCTCGGCGCGTTCTTCCGGCACCTGGCCTGAGAGCGTCATGTGGAAACCGAAGTCATCCATCACGTAAGGATAGCCCCAGCGCAACAGATTGGCCCTCTGGCTTTCGCTGAGCTTGTCCGGATTGCGCCGGGCGATATCAGCCTCCGACAGTGCCGCGCGGAAGGGTTCGAAGGACTTTACCACGGAGGCCGCGAATTGCTGAAGCGGCGGATGCAGGGAGCCGGGCACCAGCGCGAAGAACCGGCCGAGCTGGCCGAGCACGAGCTCGGGGATCTCGAAGGCGGGCGTGCGCGCGGCGAAATCCTCGACGGCCTGGATGAGGTCCTTCTCGGTGACCGAGGAGGCCAAGTGAAACGGCGCCTTGATGGTGGCGTGGAAGGCGTAGCGGCGCGGATCGGCGGTGAGCTCGAACTGATCGACAGCAGGCAGATCAGGATAATCGGGAGCCGGATAAGTTTCGCCGGTGAAGGCATCGCGGCCGAGCCAATGGGCTGCCGCCACGTTCAAAGGATCACCCTTCGGCGGCGTGAAATAGAGTGCGTATCGCAAGGCCAGTATCCCGGAAATCTATGTGGATGCGGGAGGCAGTCTGCCGTGATTTGACCGCCCGCCGCAAGCTTGCTTCCGGCTAAAAGATTTCCGTGACAGAATGATGATGATCAAGACCCATCAATGGGTCTTTTTGCCCATCACCCGCGAACGCAGCGCATTGGAGATATTGTCGAACACGAAGACGACGATGAGGATGAGGAGCACCATGTAGGCGACCTTGTCCCAATCGGAATTGGTCTTCATCGATTCCAGGAGCTTGAGGCCGATACCGCCTGCGCCGACGGCGCCGATGACGGTGGCCGAGCGGGTGTTGGATTCCCAGAAATAGAGCGACTGCGAGATGAAGATCGGCAGCACCTGCGGCACCACGCCGAAGCGCTGGACGACGACGGGCGAAGCACCCACCGACTTGACGCCCTCGCGCTGCTTGTCATCCACATTCTCCAGCGCCTCGGCATAGACCTTGCCCAGCGCGCCGGTGTCGGTGAAGAAGATGGCGGCGATGCCGGGGATCGGCCCGGGGCCGAAGGCGCGGGTGAAGAACAGCGCCCAGATCAGCATGTCGATCGAGCGCAGGAAATCGAAGAGGCGCTTCGTCGCCCAGTTGGCCGAGCGGTTGAGCGTGATGTTGCGCGCGGCGATGAAGGCCAGCGGGAAGGCGAAGAGCGAGCCGAGCAGCGTGCCGACGAAGGCCATGACCAGCGTCTGCATCAGCTTCGACAGGATATCGCCGTGCTGCCAGCTGGCATTGTTGAGGAAATTGTCGAGCACCAGCGAGGCGTTGGACTGCGCGGGATCGATGCGGTCACCCGTCAGCATGAGGCCGGCGACGTCGACGAGGCTCTTGCCCCAGAAGGGCGACTGCGTGTCGAAGAAGAAATTGGCCCAGCCGAGGAATCGGCGCTGCACATAGACCTGCGTCGAGCGGATTTCCGCCTGGCCCTCGAAGCCGAAAGAGACGGTGACCTTGCTGTCGTCCTGCTTCATGACGGCGGGCGCGCCCGGCGGCAGGATGGCGCGATCCTTGGTGATCTCGACAGGATAGAGCTTGCCGCCGAGATAGACATCGACGCGCTCAGGTGTCACTTCCATGCGGTCGGCATCGCTGCCGTAGGTGACGGTGTAGCCGCCGGCAGCCGTCGGCAGCATCCACGCGATGACGGCGTCCTTCGGATACTGGCCGCGGCTCGTCCACTGCGGCACGACCTTGCCATCGACGAAGCGCAGGCGCGGCTGGGCGCGCCAGGAATACCAGTCCTGGACGTAGATCGAGGCGCGGTCCCAATTGCCGTTGACGAAGGTCGGGATGACCTTGAAGAAATTGAATGCGAGCGCGAGGTAGATGATGACGAGGCCGGCGATGAGCGCGAGGCCCCAGCGCTGCATGAAGCTGCGGTGGAAGACTTCGGGATAATTGTCCAGCAGGCGCTGGCGATCGGCGGCGTTGACTGTGAGCGACGACATCAGGCTGCTCCTCGGCCGAATTCGAAGGACTGCTTGCCGATCATGCGGCGGCGGAGCCAGGCGGAGAACTGGTCGACGCAGACGACGGTGATCAGAAGCAGGATGATGATGGCATAGGTCTTGGCGGCGTGATCGCGGCCGATCGCCAGGCTGAAGACCTCACCGATACCGCCGCCGCCGACGGCGCCGATGATGGTGGAGGCGCGCACGTTGATCTCGAGGCGCAGCAGCGTATACGAGACGAAATTCGGCATGATCTGCGGCAGGATAGCGAAGCGGACGCGCTCGAGCCAGCTGGCGCCGGATGCGCGCAGGCCCTCGTCCGGCTTCATGTCGGCATTCTCGACCACTTCGAAGAACAGCTTGCCAAGCGCGCCGATGGTGTGGATCGACACCGCGATGATGGCCGAGATCGGGCCGATCGACAGGATGGCGGCGAGCAGGCCGGCAATCACGATCTCCGGGAAGGCGCGCAGGATTTCCATGATGCGGCGCACGACCCAACGGGTGGCGCCGGCGCCGACCAGATTGGTCGAGGCGAAGAAGCAGAGCACGAAGGCGCCGGATGCGCCGAGGATGGTCGAGACGATGGCGACGTTGATGGTGATCGCCAGCTGGTAGAAGAAATTCGGGATGTAGAAGCTGTCGGTGATGTAGACGCGGTCGCTGACGTAATCATACTTGATCGAGCCATCGGCATAGGGCGACGGCAGATCGAACATGGCCCTGAAAATCTCCAGCGGGCTGTCTGGCACGAAATGCTTCATGAAGTCGAAGAGATAGGGCAGACGTTCGAAGAACTTGCCCGAATTGGCGCTGTTGGCGAAATCGAGCGAGGCACCGAGGACGATCAGGAACACAACGATCGAGATCACGGTGTAGATACGCCGTGTCCGGACCTGTTGCTGGTAATGATCGAGAATTGTGCGGGAGCCTTGCTGCAGTCCGCCCATGTGGTCGGTTTCGGCCACGTGCGCCATGTTGAGCATCCTTGTTGAACGAACGGCGGCACCATGATGATGCCGCCGCGAGTTTATTCAGAGGTTCGGATCAACCGCCGATAACCGACTTACGAGCGTCGATGATCGTCTGGTAGAAAGACTGGTCGACCGGCGACCAATCGACGTAACCACCGCCGGTGAAGCTGTCGAAGCAGCCCTTGTCGGTCTTCGGCAGTTCGGCGAAGTAGGCGGTGACCTTCTTCTGGATGTCAGCCGGCAGCTTGTTGGAAACCATCAGCGGGCCGTTCGGGATCAGCGGCGACTTCCAGACCTGGACGATATCGTCCATGTCGAGCAGGCCCTTGGTGACCATGATGTGCAGGTTGCCGGAGGTGTAGCCCTGGGCCCAATCGCCGGTGGCGGAGCCGAAGGTGGTGCCGACGTCGAACTTCTTGTCGAGAACGCCGAGAACGAGGTTCTCATGGCCGCCGCCGAAGCCGGTTTCGGAGAAGTACTGCTTGACCGGCATGCCGACATCCTTCGGCAGCGAGACGTTCGGGACGAGGTAGCCCGAGGTCGAGTCCGGATCGGCGAAGCCGAGCTTCTTGCCCTTGGCGTCGGCAAGCGTCTTGATGCCCGAATCCTTGCGGGCAACCATGATCGAGTAGTAGCCGGTCGAGCCGTCTTCCTGCTTGGTGGTCAGAACCGGCGTAACGGCGTTCGGATCCTTGAGGTAGATCGAGGCGTAGGAGGAAGCGCCCATGACAGCGAGGTCGATGGTGCCGCCGAGGAGGCCCTGGATGACGCCGTTGTAGTTCGGCGACGGGAAGATCTGGACTTCCGAAACGCCGGTAGCGGCAACGAGGCCCGGCTTGACGCACTCGGTGCGGCGAACCTGGTCGGCTTCGTTTTCACCGCCGTCGAGGCCGATACGCAGGACCTTGACGTCCTGAGCGTAGGCCTGGCCTGCAACGGTGGCGATGGCGATCGTTGCCATCAGGATCTTGCGGAACGCAGACATGGTAGTCTCCTTTGGTGACGTTTTTCAGTGACTTTGAAGTACTGGGGATCGGTATTTTTCCGGCTTTGTCCCCCGGCCGGAAACTTGTCAGCGCATGACGGCGGAGGCGGCCATCACGCGGGATACGGCGTCCTGCTGCTTGCCCTTGATGTTATCCAGGCTGGTGGACGTCATGGATTCGTCGATACCGGCGCCGTTCTTGTCGGTGCCGTAGATCTCGTTGACGGCATCAGCCGTCAGTTCGGACGGCTTTCCGTCGAAGACGACGCGGCCGCCGGCCATGCCGACGATGCGCTCGCAATAGCTGCGCGCGGTGTCGAGCGTGTGCAGGTTGGTGATGACGGTGATGCCCTCGCGCTCGTTGATATCGCGCAGCGCGTCCATGACGATCTTGGCGTTCAGCGGGTCGAGCGAGGCGATCGGCTCGTCTGCAAGCAGCATCTTCGGCGCCTGCATGAGCGCACGGGCGATCGCCACGCGCTGCTGCTGGCCGCCCGAGAGCGTGCCGGCCATCTGCAAGGCGGTCTGCTCGATGCCGAGACGCTCGAGGGCCGCAATTGCCTGTACGCGCTCTTCGCGGGTGAAGACGCCGAGCATGCTGAGCACGGTGGAGCGATGGTTGAGACGGCCGAGGATGACATTGGTCATCACGTCGAGGCGCGGCACGAGATTGAACTGCTGGAAGATCATGGCGCAATCGCGCTGCCAGTTGCGCAGCGACTTGCCGCGCAGGCCCGACACCTCGGTGCCGTTGAAATGGATCGAGCCGGAGCTCGGCTCCTGCAGGCGGTTGATCATGCGCAGAAGCGTGGACTTGCCGGCACCCGAACGGCCGATGATGCCGACCATCTGGCCCTGAGGGATGTCAAGCGTCACAGAATCGACGGCGATCTTCTTGCCGAATTGACGGGTGACATTCTTCAGCTCGAACATCATGCTCTTCCTCATAGCCCAAACGCGATATGAGGGAGTGCATTAGGCCCGGTCCGTGAAGCTCCAATGTCAGTTTTGTGTAAGTGCTGTCACAAACGGGGCTGTGGTGGATTGAAACGTGACAGTGGGGTCACAATTCTGTGACAGATGCGGGATGTGGTGAGTACAGCGGCTTGTATGGCATTTTGTTGAAGTTCAAGCGAAGTCTAGCCATGCATGGCGAAGTCTAGTGAAAAACATTAGATTTCCATAGTCACGGCTAGTGACGCCATGGCGTGGCGCATGGTTCTCGCGCCCACGCCTCGCCCCTCACCGCCGCTTCTGCAGCACCTTGTTGCCCTTCGGTCCGGTCATCTTCGGGGTGTTCTTGTCGTTCTCGTCGCGCAGCACTCGCCAGCGGGCGAGGCGCTCGGGCGCCAGCGTGCCTGATTTGACGGCGGCCTGGACGGCGCAGCCGGGTTCGTGGTCGTGGGTGCAATCGCGGAAGCGGCAGTGTTCGGCAAGCTCGGTGATCTCGGAGAAGACCTGCTCGATCCCCTCCTGAACGTCGCTGACATGGAGCGTGCGCATGCCCGGCGTGTCGATGACCCAACCGCCGCCGGCCATGGCGTGCAGCGAGCGGGCGGTCGTGGTGTGGCGACCCTTGGCGTCGCGTTCGCGGATGCCGCCGGTTGCCTGCGAGCCCTCGCCGCTCAGGCCCGCCAGCGCATTGACCAGCGTCGACTTGCCGACGCCGGACGAGCCGATCAACGCCAGCGTCTGGCCGAAGCCGCTCCATGGGCCGAGGGCTGCAGCCGCACCGTCGCTCTTGGCGTTGAGCACGACCACCGCGAGATCGCGCTGCAGGGCTTTCGCCTGCGCTTCGTATTCCGAGACATCGGGGGCGAGGTCGGCCTTGGTCAGCACGATGACGGGCGTCGTCTCGGCCTGGTTGGCGAGCGCCATGTAGCGCTCGAGGCGGGCGACGTTGAAATCGGCGTTGCAGGAGGTGACGATCAGAAGCGTGTCGACATTGGCGGCGCCGAGCTGCTGACCCTGGCGTCCCTCGACGCGACGCTGCAACAGCGTACGGCGCTCGAGCCGGCGCACCAGGCTATCGTCCTCGGGATCGACCATGACCCAATCGCCGACGGCGAATTCGGACGTATTCAGCTGATGCGAGATCTTGAGCCTTATCAGCCCGTCCAGCGAGGTGACGCTCACGCGGCTGCGATGCACTTCGGCGATGCGGCGGGGAATGAGGCCATGATCGTCATCCGTCAGTTGATCGGAAAAGAAGTCTGACCAGCCGAGCGAGGCCAGAAATGTCGCTTCGTGATCGGTCGTCAAAGGTTCACCGGGGACTGCGGCGTATGGGTCAAGGTTGGCTCCGTGAAGGGACGCGTGGTGACGCGGACATTAGCGGAAGCTTCGGCGGGAAGATATGGGGTTTGCACCATGAGAGACATTCGCGCGGGAAACGGCAGCCGATCCTGATGCTATCGGAGCGCCAAGTCACCGGCAGAGATTGGTGCCGTTCGCGCCTCATAGCATCTTGATTTCCCGCGAGACTTTCCTGAAAGCTGCGTTGCCCCTCAAGGAAATCTCCATGTTCGTCTCGGAAGCCTTCGCAATCGGTTCGGCCACCTGCATCGCGCTCAGCTCGATGTTCATCAACGAGCTCAACGGGCGGGTGCCGTTGATGCAGCTGGCGCGCTGGCAGCTGACCGCGGCTTTCGTGATGACGGCGCTGGCGGCGACGATTGCCGGCGGGTGGGCGACGCTTGGGGCTTGGCAGCTCGGGTCGCTGGTCGCCTCCAGCGTGTTCGGGATCGTGATTGCCAGCACCACCTATTTCGCGGCGATCTATACCGCCGGGCCGCGCGTGACGGCGCTTCTGTTTTCGCTGGCTTCGCCATTCGCGCTGGTGCTCGGCTATGTCGCGCTGGGCGAGACGATCGATCTGCGTCAGGGGTTCGGGGTCGTGCTCATTCTTTGCGGCATCGTGATCGCCATCGGCTTTCGCCGGCGTCGGCCGGCGCCAATGATCCCGCTTGCCGACGGCGAGCCGATCGCGGAGCCGGCGCCTTCTACGCCGCCGGTGTCCATGGTCGGCATAACGCTTGGCGTCATCACCGCGCTCGGGCAGGCGCTGGGGAGCCTGACGGCGCGGCCGGCGATGGCTGCTGGTGTCGAGCCATTCACGGCGATGGCGGTGCGCTCCGGGCTGGCGGTAATCTGTTTCTGGGCGCTTCTGGCGCTGCCCCGCGTGCGGGCGCAGGCGAACAGCTTTCGGGCGCGGGATTTCGGTCTTGCGGCCACCGCCGCCTTCTTCGGTACGGCGCTCGGGATGTCGCTTCTGATGGCGGCTCTGAAGACGGGCAATGTCGGGATCGTTTCGACGCTGTCTTCGATGACGCCTGTCGTCATCCTGCCGATGGTGTGGCTGCGCAGCGGGCAGATGCCGCGTGCGCATGCCTGGGGCGGGGCCGCACTTGCCATCGCGGGCACGGCGCTGATCAGCCTGAGTTAATGGCCCGGCGCGAATGGCGATCCATCCGCGCCGGAGAGGTTCGATTCAGACGGATAGGCGGCTCAGGCCTCGTATCGCGTCAGGAAATCCTCGGCGTTGAGGGCGCGGAAATCGGCGAGTGCCACGCGCAGCCGGTCGTGCTCCCAATCCCACCAAGCAAGCTTGTCCATGCGCTCGCCGATCTCTTTCGGAAAGCGCTCCCGGATCAGCTTGGCGGGCACGCCGCCGACGATGGTGTAGGGTGCGACATCCTTGGAGACGACCGCGCCGGCGCCGATGACGGCGCCGTTGCCGACGCTGACGCCCGGCAGCAGCGTGGCGCCGTGGCCGATCCAGACGTCATGGCCGATCGTGACGCGGTTGGAGCGGCGCCATTCGAAGAACTCGGTCTCCATGTCCGCATCCGGCCAGTAATCGGCGGCGCGGTAGGTGAAGTGGTGCAGCGTGGCGCGCCAGGTCGGATGGTTGGTGGCGTTGATGCGCACGGAGGCGGCGATGTTGACGAACTTGCCGATCGTGGCGCACCAGATGGCGCCGTCCTGCATGACGTAGGAGTAATCGCCGAGCTCGACCTCGTCGATACGGCAGCGCTCCGACAGCTCGGTGTAGCGGCCGAGCGTCGAATTGTTCACCGAGGCGGTCTCGTGGATATAGGGCTCGAGGCCAATCTTGCGGCTCATGCTGCGATCGGCCTCCGTGGCGAAAATTTCTGCACGTCGAGAATGCGGTCGGCGACGGCCTCGCGCACTTCCTCGTCGTGGAAGATGCCGAGCAGACCGACACCCTTCTGTTTCTTCTCGGCTATCATCTCGACGACGACGGCGCGGTTCTTTGCGTCGAGCGAGGCGGTCGGCTCATCGAGCAGGAGAATGGTGTGGTCGGTGATGAAGCCGCGGGCGATGTTGACGCGCTGCTGCTCGCCGCCGGAGAAGGTGGCGGGGGGAAGCTGCCAGAGCGCTTCGGGCAGGTTGAGCTTGGCGAGCAGCTCGGCTGCCTTTTCGCGCGCGATATCCGCCTTCGTGCCACGGGCGACCAGCGGCTCGGCCACGACATCGATGGCCGCGACGCGCGGCACGGTGCGCAGGAACTGGCTGACGTAACCCAGCGTCTGGCGGCGCACCTCGATGATGGTGCGCGGATCGGTGGTGGCGAGATCGACGATGCGATCCTGGTGCTTGACTAGGATCTGGCCGCTATCGACCGCGTAGTTGCCGTAGATCATCTTCAACAGCGAGCTCTTGCCGATGCCCGAGGGGCCGCCGAGCACGACGCATTCGCCCGAGGCGACGGAGAAGGAGACATCCGAGACAACGGGCAGCTTGATGCCGTCGCGCAGATGCATGGTGAAGCTCTTGGAGACTTCCGAAACAACGAGTGGCGTTGCCATGATTGACTTCCCTGGTTTCTGGCGGCAATCCGAATCCATTAGCCGGCTTACGGATCGCGTTCTCAACTATACCTGCAGGATCGAGGAGACGAGGAGCTGGGTGTAGGGCTCGCGCGGATCGTCGAGCACCCGGTCGGTCAGGCCATGCTCGATGACATGGCCATCCTTCATCACCATCATCCGGTGCGACAGCAGGCGGGCGACGGCGAGGTCGTGGGTGACGATGATGGCGGCGAGGCCGAGATCGTTGACGAGGCCGCGAACGAGATCGAGCAGGCGCGCCTGAACGGAGACGTCGAGACCGCCGGTCGGCTCATCCATGAAGACGAGGCGCGGGCCGGTGACGAGATTGCGGGCGATCTGCAGGCGCTGGCGCATGCCGCCGGAGAAGGCGCGCGGCTGGTCGTCGATACGGCTCTCGTCGATCTCGACACGGCTCAGCCAATCGACCGCGGTTGCGCGGATATTGCCGTAGTGCCGATCGCCGATCGCCATCAACCGCTCGCCGACATTAGCGCCGGCCGACACCGTCATGCGCAGACCGTCAGCCGGATTCTGATGCACGAAGCCCCAGTCGGTGCGCATCAGGAAACGGCGCTCGGCCTCGCTCATGTGGTAGAGATCGCGGTATTGCCCATCGCGCATGTGATACTCGACGCTGCCTGTCGTCGGCATCAGGCGGGTGGAGATGCAGTTCAAGAGCGTGGTCTTGCCGGAGCCGGATTCACCGACGATCGCCAGCACCTCGCCGGGCCAGAGCTCGAAGGAGACGTTCTTGCAGCCGATGCGGTTGCCGTAGAATTTCGAGACGTCGTTGACTTTGAGAAGGGGGGTGTCGGTCATGGCTATGCCTCCGCGGATGTGTGTGTGAGGACATGGAGCGTGGCGGGTGGGTTACCCCCCTCTGTCCTGCCGGACATCTCCCCCACAAGGGGGGAGATTGGCTGGACGAAACCGCTCGCTCCACTCTCATTGTTTGGCTGGAAGCCCGCCACGAGTCGATCTCCCCCCTTGTGGGGGAGATGTCCAGCAGGACAGAGGGGGGTGCCACACGGCACGACCGTC
>UBQW01000078.1 GCA_900467745.1 Hyphomicrobiales bacterium | reverse complement strand
TGTCAGGCGAAGTGAGAAACTGACCCCCTAACGAAATAAAGAACTGCCCCCTCGGTTCAGAACGAGGAGAGATGGATGATGAGCATGATTTCAGCGCATCCTGCATTGTCGCGAACGATGCAGGGCGAGGATATGCTTCAGGCAGATGAGGTGGTGGCAATGTTGCGGCTGCACGAGCTTGGCTGGGGTGCCAAGCGCTTATCGAAAGAGTTTGGCTGTGCTCGCAACACTGTCCGGCGATATTTGCGAGAGGGTGGAGCAGCGCCATTTAAGAAGCCGGTTCGCCGCACTGCCTTCGATGGCTTGGATGATTGGCTGCGCGAGCGCTTCTTCCGGCACGACGGCAATGCCGATGTGATCCGGCAGGAGCTGGCCAGCGAGCATGGAATTATCATCGGTTTGCGCTCTGTAGAGCTTCGGGTCCGGGAGTGGCGGCGCGAACTCAAAGCGCAGAAGCGGGCAACAGTCCGGTTTGAGACACCGCCAGGCCGTCAATTGCAGATCGACTTTGGGCAGACCCGTGTCTGGATTGGCGATGAACGAATCCGGGTAAATGTCTTTGTCGCCACGCTGAGCTATTCCCGACGCATCCATATACGTGCCTCACTGCGAGAAGGACAGACCGACTGGTTCGAGGGCATGGAAGGCGCCTTTCTTCGGTTCGGCGGCGTTCCTGGTGAGGTTCTGCTGGATAATGCGAAGGCGCTTGTCGAGCATCACGACGCGGTTAGCCGGGAGGTTCGCTTCAACGCACGGCTATGGGCATTTGCGCGTTACTGGGGCTTCATGCCACGCGCGTGCGCTCCATACCGGGCCCGGACAAAGGGAAAGGATGAACGCGGGGTCGGCTACGTCAAGAAGAACGCCATCGCAGGCCGGCGGTTTGAGAGCTGGGCCTCCTTTGAGGCACATCTGGATCGTTGGATACGTGAGGTCGCCGATCAGCGCGACCACGGCACGACCGGCGAACCTCCAATTGAGCGCTTTGCTGGTGAGGTCGATGCCCTTCGGCCTCTGTCAGGCCGTGCACCGTTTGGTCAGCTGCGCGATCTCGTGCGCAAGGTGCAGGCAGACTGCGCCATCGATCTCGACACCAACAGTTACTCCGTACCCTGGCGTCTCATAGGTGAAAGCGTCCAGGTCGTTGTGCTTGCGGGTCGTGTCATCGTCCGCCACGCCGGCCATGTCGTAGCTGATCATGCTCTGTGCCAGGGACGGCGACAACGGATTGTGGACCGGACCCACTTCGTCGGCGTTGCGGGTATCGAAGGGCTGGTTCGTTCCGCTCCAGTCGAGACGACGCCAGCAGCCCTGCTGCGCCCGCTTGCGGAATACGAGGCTGTGGTTGGAGGTGGCTGGTGATGACAACCGTAGACAATGATCTACTCATCGCAACGCTCGACCGCCTGAAGCTGACAGCAATCCGCGATCAACTCGACAGCCTGCTAGACGAGGCCGCTCGCTCGAAAATGACGCTGCGCGAGGCATTGGCGTTCCTGATATCGCGCGAGATTGCACGGCGCGACGAGCGGCGTATCTCCATGTCGAGCAAGCTGGCGCAGTTCCCGTTCGTGCGTGAACTCGACGGCTTCGACTTCGAGGCACAGCCATCGGTGAATCGCGGACAGATTAGAGAGTTGGCGACCTGCCGCTGGATCGCTCACGGCGATACAGTCTTATTCCTGGGGCCACCCGGAACCGGAAAAACTCATCTTGCCGTCAGTCTCGGCCGCGAAGCGATCCGCCAAAATTACAATGTCCAGTTTGTGACCGCAGCCACGCTCGTCGCCATGCTGGCAAAGGCCCACAGCGACGGAACCCTAGACAAGCAATTGACGATCCTATCACGATCGAAACTCCTCATCATCGATGAACTCGGATATCTGCCCTTCGAAGCGAACGCGGCTCACCTGTTCTTCCAACTGGTCTCTCGTCGCTACGAGAAAGGATCGATCCTGATTACCTCAAATCGATCAGTCGGTGAGTGGGGGAGCGTCTTCGGAGACCCTGTTGTCGCCACCGCGATATTGGACCGCCTTTTGCACCACTCGACAGTGATCACCATTCGAGGTGATAGCTACAGGCTTCGCGAAAAGCGCCGATCCGGCCTTCTGCAGAAGGCCGGATCGGCACTCGAGACAAACGAAACAGCAAATCAATGAAGGGGGGTCAGTTCTTCGTTTCGCCTACGGGGTCAAATCTTCACTTCGCTTGACA
>UBQW01000042.1 GCA_900467745.1 Hyphomicrobiales bacterium | reverse complement strand
GCGTTTCGCGCCAGCGTCACGGCCAGCCGTTCGAGAACGGCCTGCCGCTCCGCCGGCTGCATCTCAAGAAATGAGGGATCGGTCATCAATGCTTCGCGTGATGGTCGCCGCGGTCGCCTTCGCCGCGCTTCGCTTCGGTCTGTGACTTGTGGCGCTTGTCTGCGGAAAGCGAACGGCCGACGTCGGTGGATCCTTTGAATTTTCCTTCTTCGTCGCGACGGACATAACGCTTGTCAGTTCCGGTATCGATGAGTTCTCGTTTGGACATCGTTTTTTTCCTCGGTTGAGGACATAAAACGCGCGGGGGTTCCAAAACGTTGCGAGAGCAGTCTGCTGTTCTTTTTGCGATGTGCCTTTTCCATCTTCCGGTTCCGCGCCGTTTATGACGCGTTCGCGAGCGCGAGGAAAGCACACGGCCCATTTTCCCGCTCGACGATGGCAGGACTTCAGCCAGAGTAGCCGGCCCTTTTTGGGGTCGTTCGAGACAGGGCAAGAACGTCGACAGAACAGAAGCAGGTCCACCCGGGAAAAACGCTCGGAACTTATCGCGCTCGCTCGTGTTTTTCCCCGCCGAGATAGTCTCCCAACGTCTTGCTCGGCAGTGGAGGGCCTTGAGCCCCTGTAACTCTCTCGGCTCTCCACACGTCTCCTTGGAACAGACAACGGACTGGACCGTTTGCACAGTGGCTGCGAGGCGATCTTATCTGCGCCTCTTCTGCAGCAGCTGGATTGGTGGGGATCGCTCTCCGTTCTCCCGGGTATTCGTCACGAGTGGTTGAAGACAAACCTAACCCATCGAAACGAACTTTGGTTCAGGAATTAATTCCCGGCACGCTGCGCCTCCTGGCAGCGTGACTGAAGCGGCTCTTGGCAGGAACGTCCTGCCTCTTCCGTAGGACCATGGAACGGTTCTCCGCTCCGCCCGCCAAGGTTCCACCGCACCTGTGGCAGTTGGCTACCCCACGTCTGCGACTCCCCCTTTTGGGTCGCGGCCTTCGCCGCGACGACCCCAGCGCTGCAAGCGCCTTCTGATACTCCTTGTTCAGCCCGTTCCACCGCGACCATACATGCCTCGACTTCGGAGCTTGCTCCGAGGCGTCCTTCCTTACAGGTAGGTCGAGGGTGACGTGATCGCAGCCGTTCGTCGGAACCTTGACGGTACCAGTCGAGGAACGGGGCAGTCTTTCGGAATAGCCCATTGCCCGTCGGGCAATGGTGACGGATGCGGCCTCGTGAACGCTCAGGCCGTAGCGGCGAGCGAACTTCACGCGACCGATGATCGATGTGTAGGCGGGATTGACGCGCCTCAGAGCAACGCCGCTGCGTGCGCACGCCGACGCAAGGGTTTTGCCGAAGGCGCTGTAGGCAAAGGACGACAACATGCGGGCGTAGCGCACGTCCGTCGCATCCTTCAGCGTCTTCTTTTTTTCACTGAAGTCCAGCAATTCCGAGACGACGGGCACGCCGAGCCGCTCTGCAAGGGCGGTGATCTCGGCGGCGACCTTGCGGATCGCGTCCTGTGCCTGGTCGGACGTCTTGCCGTATGTGACGCAGGGGAACTCGAAGACTTCGACCGGGTTGCCGTCGCGATCGACAAGCGCCGCGGAAATGTGCCCAGCGTTGAGATCAACGCCGAGAGCGCCAGCGCTGAAGTCCGGCGTCTTCAATTCAGTTGCATGGTCGACGCTGACCATAACTTTCCAGCTCTTGGCGTCCCGTAGGAACTTTACCGTAACGGGCTTGCGGTTCGCCAGCGCCTGCTCAATGACGACGTTTCCATGATTGAAGGAAAGGCCGTGGAGATCGACGCATGCGATTGTCTGACCTGATACCTTGAATGTCCTCGTGGCGAGATGCGTCAGAACTTTCGGAAGTCGCAGCTCCAGATCGAACCGGCCATCGCGTCGCGGGTTCAGCCGAGCGAATTGGTTGCCGCCTTCCTTGCTGCTGTTGCCATCGAGGGTCAACTGCGCAGAGCGTGCCGCGTTCCAGGCACCGAGCCACTCCGCGTGGTCGGCGTAACCATTTTTTTGCAGGTCGAACTGCGCGCGGAACAGCTTCTTCGAGCCGAAGCAAATCGTCGGATCAACCGCCAAGTTGCGCGCTTCCGCGTGCTTTGACTCAAGGATATTAAGACGCCGATTATGTTGGTGAAGGGCAAACCGCAGTTCTTGGATTTCGAAGGTGGCGTTCTCGAGCGCGGCCCTACGCGCGTGATGCTTGATGAGAAGCTGCTTCAACGCGAACAGTTCGTCGGCGCGTTTTTTCTCGTTCGCGGTCTTCATGGACGCCCGACGCTTCTCGAGCTTGACGCTGATCGTCGCCAGTTCCTCGCGGAGCTTGACGCGCGCTTTCGCGGTGCGCGCTAGGGCCATTGTCTTCCGTTTAATGTCGGTCTTCTTCGATGCGGCTTTGCGCGCCAGGTCGTCGGCGCGTTCCTTAGCGAGTTCGGAGACGGACGCTAGCTTTGCCATTAGCTGGCGATACGCCATATCGAGATGAACGGCGGAGATGCCCAGAGGCTGATAGGACGAAACTTTCAGATCACCGGTCCACGTCCGACCTGCCTTGAGTTGCGCCAACAAATGACGCTCGGCCCGGCTCATCAGCTTGGCGTATTCGGCAACGACCGGCGCAAGACGCACCGCTTTCCGCCCTGCCAAAGTCAGCCTTGTCTCGAATGTCCTGAAATAGTCCGCTTGATGTCAACGATACCGAGCCGACGCTTCGATATACGGGACTACTCAATACTAGCTGTGGGTCAGCTGTGGTTCCCCTGACGACGAACTATTCAACGTTGCGGACCGCCATATCGAAAATGGTGGCAAACAACGAGACCTACATTCCCGCCGGTGTCCTTTGGGGCTGGAACATGCTGTCGCCAACCCAGCCGTTCACCGAGGGGGAGCCCAAGGCAACTGGCATCAACAAATTCTTGATCATCATGACGGATGGGACCAACACGCTGTCGCCGAACAAGTCGAACTACATGCTGCACACAGGTACCGACACAGCGAAGGCCGACAGCCTTATGACGACGGTATGCAGCAACGCGAAAAACGCCGGATTGACGATCTATACCGTGGCCGTGGGCGTGACTGGATCGACTGCAGAAGGGCTTGCTACCTGCGCAAACGACAGTAGTAAAGCGTTCAATATTGAAGACTCGGCCAAGCTGGTGGAGGTCTTCAAAAAGATCGCTGGCCAGATTTTGACGCCGAGGCTCACTATGTAGCGTCAATACGCTCGGGTCCTCCCGGCAGGGAGTGAGGTAACACGCGCAGGATGGCAGCTAGGCCAGTCTACGCGTGAGAGGAGTCGCCTTTCCAGGCGACTCCGTGCTGGCAGAACTCAGGCAGCTTCGGCCACGTCGTCGTCGCTGTGACGGATTTCTGTGCCAAGAACCTTGAGGCACTCCCTGATGAATGCCGCGAGAGCGGTCCAGCCCTTCGCAGAGACCATCGTTCCGTCAACGTAGGCTTCGGTCGGAGACAAATCGATATAAGTGCCACCTGCCAGCGTAACCTCGGGTTCGCAGGCACCGAGCGCGCCCACCTTCTTACCACGGACGACTCCATCCACTGCAATCAGTATCTGGACACCGTGGCAGATGGTGAAAATCGGCTTCTGCTTCTCGTGAAAATGGCGGACGATCGCCTGCACTCGCTTGTCGGTGCGGATGTATTCCGGACCTCGGCCACCAGCTGCGTAGACAGCATGATACTGGTCAAGCTGCGCTTCGGCCTCCGAGAAGGTCTTGTTGATGGTGAAGAAGTGGCCAAGCTTTTCAGTGTAAGTCTGGTCGCCTTCGAAGTCGTGCAAGGACGTCTTGATCAGGTCGCCGGCCTTTTTGTCGGGGCAGATGACGTGAACCGTGTGCCCCACGGCCTCCATAGCCTGCTGGTAGACGAATATCTCGTATTCTTCGGTGAACTCGCCCGTAAGCATCAGTATCTTCTTGCCTGGCATGATTTACTCCTCTTTGCTCATGCGGTGGGGCGGCGCGAGCCGCCCCGGTTAATGTTAGTGATCAGAATGGAGAGTCAGGGAAATAGTATTCCTTGGCGTTCTCCTGGGTAATCAGCGGAGCGTCCAACTTGACGGCTCCCCGAACGGGGGCCTGGCCAACCAAATTCGCGACGGTCATGTAGATCGCGGTCTTGATCATCGCCGGCGGATAAGGTGTTTCGACAGGGGTCATCGCGTCCCCATCGATGACCTTCTTGACGATATCCTTCATGCCGTTACCGCCGAGCGCCAGCTTGATGTCCTTCCGACCGGATTCTTTCACCGCTTCGAGAACGCCCAACAGCATGTCGTCGTCGTTAGCCCATACGGCGTCGATCTGCGGGTACTTTGCAAGGTAGTCCTGCATCAGTTTGAAGGCTTCGTCACTGTTCCAGTTCGCATACTGGATGTCTAGAACCTTGAGGTCGGTGCCCTTGATGGCGTCTTGGAAACCCCGAATTCGTTCATCGTCGATAACGGTCGGGATGCCACGCAGGACAACCAGATTGCCCTTCCCACCCAACTTGTCGATCATGAACTTCGCGGTATTGCGGCCGACTGCGATGTTGTCGCCCGCCAGATAGAGGTCTTGGATTGTCGGATCGTTGAGGCCACGGTCTACCACAGTGATGAACGTGCCGGCGTCCTTTACGGCCTTGACCGGCGTGGTCAGCTCTTCAGACGTGTATGGCAGAATGACCAGTGCATCGAGCTTACGTCCCGCGGACAGGTCTTCGAGCGCGCTGACCTGAGCCGTTGCCGAGGGCGAGGTCTTCACGACGACCTCGACGTTTGGAAAAGCAGCATTGATCTCCTTGGCGGCGGCCTGTGCGTGGTAGACGATGCCGGCTGTCCAGCCATGGTCGGCTGCGGGGATCGACACCGCGACAACCTTCTTATCCGCGGCGAGCGCGTGGCCCGCAATCAGCATCGTACTCACGGCCGCAGCCGCAAACCATCTCGTAGTAGACATTCCATTCCTCCCAGAATTTGGACCTGATATCGTGAACCCGCGTGGTCCTGACACGGATTATTTCGAGAACCTTTGGATGAGCATGGCGATAATGATGATGACGCCCTGGACCCCCGCCACGAGGTATTCCGAAACGAAGTCCGAGAGCACCATGAGGTTGGCGATGAGTTCCAGAATGACTGCGCCTGCGACGGTCCCCCACACATGTCCCTTCCCGCCGCGCAGTGCCGTGCCGCCTATCACGACAGCGGTAATGACCTGCAACTCCCACAGGACTCCCGTTGTCGGCGTAGCTGCACCGAGGCGCGGCACATAGCAGATAGCGGCGATCGCCACGCAGGCACCCTGGATTGCGTAGGCGATGGTGCGGGTTTTGATGATCGAAATGCCGGAGTAGCGCGCGACGTCTTCATTGGCTCCAACGGCAGCGCATTTGCGGCCGTATTTCATCTTGTAAAGTATGAAGGACGCTATAGCGGCGACAGCGATGGAGATCAGGATCGGAAATGGGATACCCGCGAAGGTGCCGAAATAAACGGGGCGATAAGCGTCACGGAGGCCACGATCAATTGGGATCGTGCCACCATCCGACATGTAGGTGATCAGTGCTCGGAATATGCCCATCGTGCCGAGCGTTGCAATGAATGGTTCGATCTTGCCAACCGTGACGATCAGGCCGTTCAACAGGCCGCAGAAGAGCCCAACTCCCACAGCCACCAGCATTCCGGCAGGAATTGCCGCTACGCCCCATTCCGGAGCCATCCTGTTCATGAACATGATGGTGATCCCCGTGATAAACGCCGCCATGGAACCTACCGACAAATCGAGGCCGCCGGATGAAATGACGAACGTTGCACCTACCGCGATGATGGCGATAAAGGCGCTTCGAGTAATCACGTTGCCCAGATTGGTCGCCGAGAGAAAATCCTGATTGATCGCAAAGCCGATCACCATAAGCGCGGCAAGAGCGAGAAATGGCCCGACATCCGCCCAGCCAATGTTCCAATCACGTTCCGGCTTGAGCGCCGTAGAGCCTGTAATTACCGTCATTCCCTTCCTCCCTCAGTGTTCCCGGCGGCGACGCTCGTCGCCAGGAGAGCGACGTTATGTTCCGTCATTGATTCTCCCGAGACTTCTCCTGCGATACGCCCCTCACGCATCACCAGTATTCTGTCGCAGATGCCGATCAGCTCCTGCATTTCCGAAGAGATAACGATGCAAGTTTTCCCTTCCGACACGAGTTGCTGGATGAAGGCGTAAATCTGCGCCTTGTTTGCGATATCGATGCCGCGTGTCGGCTCGTCGATGACAACGACCGATGGCGTGGTGAGAAGTACCTTGGCGAGCAGCAACTTCTGCTGATTGCCACCCGAAAGTTGACCTGCGTTCACTCCCATGTTTTTGAGCCGGATGTCATATTGATCGACGGCTTCCGTCAGTGCCGCCTGTTCACGCTTGCGGCGCATGAGCAGTCCGGGATGAAATCGTGCGAGTGCCGACAGAGTGAGATTTGGAGCAAGCCGTTCCTGCAAGAGGAGGCCTTTGCCCTTTCGGTCCTCGGTCAGATAGCCGATACCAGCGTCGAGGGCAGCCCGAGGCGAATGAATGTCGACCGCCTTGCCCCGCAGTTCGACAGTACCTGTCGCAGGACGAAGCCCCATTATTCCCTCGAAGAGTTCCGTGCGGCCGGCACCGATCATCCCGGCGAAGCCGAGGATTTCAGATTGACGGACCTCGAACGAAACATCTTTCGCGAAGCCTGGTACGCTGAGACTGCGGACTGCAAGCGTCGTCTTGGACGCAACATTTGCTCGCTTCGGCGGGTAAAGTGCGGCAAGGTCACGGCCAACCATGTGCCGCGCCATGTCCATCTGACTGAGCGTATGTCCGGGATAGGTTCCGATCATCTTGCCGTCACGCAGCACCGTCACCTTGTCGGCAAGACGTTGCACTTCATCGAGCCGATGGCTGATGTAGAGGACCGCGGTCCCCTGCGCCTTCAAGCGAAGGATGATCGCGAGGAGCCGCTCGACTTCATCTCCAGTGAGCACGGCCGTGGGTTCGTCGAAGATAACAAGCTTATAGTCATCCAGGAGGGCGCGCGCGATCTGGACGAGCTGGCGGTCCGCCAGAGAGATGTTGCGAACAAGCGCGTTCGACGGCACAACGCAGCCAAGCTCCGCGAGCTTCTCTCGTGTGAGCCGCCGCATGGTTTTGTCGTCGACAGTACCATTCCGCATCAACTCTCGACCGAGAAACACATTCTCGGCGACAGTCAGAGCCTCGGCGAGCAATATCTCCTGGTGCACGAGCACGATACCCGCATCCTGGGCGCGTTCCGGCTTACCGAACTTGACGTCGACATCCCCCATCAACAACGACCCGGCCGTTGGCTCGGCATAGCCTGACAACAACCGCATGAAGGTGGATTTACCAGCACCGTTTTCCCCGATAATGGCGTGGATTTCGCCAGGCAGGATATCGAGCGTGATATCGGACAGAACTGTGACGGAGCCATATTGCTTCGAGAGGCCAGTCGCGCGAAGTACCGGCTGACGAACTGGCCGGCTAGCCTCGCTCAACTCTTCCATACTCGATCTACCGATGCTCGCGACGTTGGACATTTTGCACCCTCAGTCGAAAGCCGGCAGGAGCCGGTCACGTGAATGTTCAAGGTGGAGACGCATTGCACGCTCCGCAGCCGGTCCATCGCCAGCTTCCAGCGCGGCAAGAAGCGCCTCGTGCTCGTCCAGCGCCTCTTCTGTCACCCGTGAATGGAACATCAGCCTGAATATGTGAAAGTGCGTGTGCTGATGGTTCAATGTCTCGCGAATGAGCTCATTGCCGGCGATCTCCAGAATCTTGTCGTGGAACATCGCGTCCTGTCGAGCGAAAGTCGAATAACGCAGACGTTCATCGCCGCCTTCGCGACGACCCATCAAACCAGCGGCCTCGCGCAAAGCGGAAAGCTTGACGTCATCCATTGCGATCGCCGCTCGGGCGGCGCTGTCGGGTTCGAGCAGCAGACGAAGCTGATAGAGCTCGTCAAAGCGGCGACGTGTAATCTGTGGTGCCGCGCTAAAGCCGATAAGGTGGGTCTTAATAACGAGCCCCTCGCCTTCAAGGCGTCCGAGCGCTTCGCGGATCGGCGTCTGCGACACGTTGAGTTCGCGAACCAGGTTGTCCACGGTGATCCGTGTGCCAGGCGGAATTTTCAACGTCATCAACTGAGCGAAAATCGCTTCGTAGACGCTACCAGCGAGACTATTGGAACGCGGGATGAATCCACTCGTGTCGAACGCATCGGATGTGGCAGCAGGAATTTTTAGTTGCATGTTTTTGCCTCTTGACATGATCAATCGCTAACATGATGCTCGCCGATATGCAATCCCATATCCTATAGGATTTTATATTGGAGCCGATGTGAAGGTTGATAGAGACACCGCTATGAGCCTGGCGACACGCCTGTTAGTGGAGCGAGGCACCCCTCTGGAGCACGCGCGCCTACAGGCATGCGTTCTCGTCGAAGGCGAATTAAAAGGACATCCATCGCACGGCCTACAGCGCCTTCCCCGTATCTTGGCTCGCATCGAGCGCACCCTTATTGACCCGGCTTCCGTAGGCCGGTCGCTTTGGCGGTCATCGTCCTTCCTGGAAGTCGATGGCATGAAGGGGCTTGGCCCGGTGGTGGCCTGCGCAGCGCTTGAGCGTCTGGCAGACCGAACGCGCCAGGCTGGTGTTGCGGTTGCTGGAATCCGCAACTCGAACCATCTTGGGATGCTTGCCCATTATGTCGAACGCCTGGCCGGAAAAGGTCTGATCGGGCTTGCCATGTCTTCAAGCGAGGCGCTGGTTCATCCCTACGGCGGGACGCAGGCGCTCTTGGGGACCAACCCGCTCGCAATCGCCATACCCACCGCAGATCGACCGATGGTGATCGACCTGGCAACCGGCATCGTGTCGATGGGCAAAATACACCACCACGCCGCCAACGGCTCCCCGATACCGCAAGGCTGGGCGCGCGATGCCGACGGGAGATCGACGACCGACGCTACGGCGGCCACGAGGGGATCGATCGCCCCGTTTGGTGATGCAAAGGGCTACGCATTGGGTATGGCACTGGAGCTGATGGTGGCGTCGATCGCCCGATCTGCTCTCGCGCCAAACGTTCGCGGAACGCTCGACGCCGACGCTGTATGCAATAAGGGCGACGTTCTCATCGCTATCGATATCGGTGAGCAACCCGAATTGCTCGCCAGCGTCAGCGCCTATCTCGATGGCGTTCGCAACTCGCTCCCGGCTGATCCGGCCCGCCCCGTAACTGTCCCAGGCGACGGCGCATTGGCCCGACGCGAGCGGTCTCTTTCTTCCGGCATAGAGATTTCGGCCCGACTTTGGGACGAACTGAACGCCCTTTCTTACATCAGCAAACCGCTTGTCAAAGGACATGGACAATGACCCTTTTCGCCGCTCTACGGCTTCCCCAGGAAATCTTGTTCGGCAAAGGACAGCGCCATGCCCTGGCAACTGTCGCGGCAAGGCTCGGAAAGAGAGCGTTGGTCTGCACGGACGAAAGGTTCGCAGCGACCTCAGTATTCGCCGAACTCGTCAGCGCGCTTGAAGCGGCCTCCATAGCTGTGCTCATCTACGACGGTGTGCAGCCGGACGTCCCAGCCGGTAGCGTGTCGGTTTGCGTCGAGGATGCTCGGTCGTTCGATCCAGAGATGGTCATCGGCATCGGCGGCGGAAGTTGTCTGGATATGGCCAAGTGCGCCGCTCTTTTGCTGACCCACGGTGGCCAGCTCAAAGACTACTACGGGGAGTACAAGGTGCCGGGGCCAACAATCCCTGTCATCGCCGTTCCGACGACCGCGGGCACGGGATCGGAGGTTACCCCTGTTGCGGTGATTTCCGATTCCGAACGTACGTTGAAGGTCGGGATATCCAGTCCTTATCTGATAGCACGAGCAGCGATCTGCGATCCCGAGCTGACGATGACGTGCCCACCCGGCTTGACTGCCGTCGCAGGCGCGGACGCCCTCACCCACGCGATCGAGGCTTTCACAGCCGCACGTCGCGGCGTTGACCATTCCCTAGCTCAGAAGCACGTCTTTATCGGGAAGAGCACGCTGACAGACCACTTCGCCCTGCTGGCAATCAAGCTTCTTGGCCGCAGTCTCGAAAAGGCCTGCAAGGATGGCTCGGACGAAGAGGCTCGGGCCGACGTGATGATGGGTGCGCTCGCTGCAGGCTGCGCGTTCGGGACGGCGGGCACGGCCGCGGCCCACGCCGTTCAGTACCCGGCTGGAGCATTGACGCACACCGCCCATGGTCTCGGCGTCGCGACGATGATGCCCTACGTCATGAACTACAATCTCTCGGCTTCAGTCACCGAAATGTCGGAGATCGGAGCCGCGCTCGGTCTGGGGACATCGGGCCTCGACGATGGGCAGCTTGCGGTGGCCGCGATCGACGAGATTCGCAGGCTTTTTGCGGCGATCGGCATCACCGCAACGCTCGCCGATCTAGGGCTCGCAAAGGACAAGCTCGACTGGACGGCCGAACAGGCCTTCAACATCGACCGGCTCATCAAAAACAATCCAAGGTCGTTCGATCTCGACGCAATGAAGCGTCTTGTCAAAGCCGCCTACGACGGCGATTTCGCCGCTTCCGCAATCTGATTATCGAGGAACACCATGACAATCGCCCAACAGATCACCCCGGCAAACCGCCAACTTCCAGACATCGATGCCGCTGCGCGTGGGCTCTACATCGACGGACAATGGCGACCATCCCAGTCGGGACGGCAAATCGACGTCGTCGATCCATCGACGGGTGCGATCTTGGCAGTCGTTCCAGATGCAACGATCGAGGATGCCAGAGCCAGTGTAGACGCGGCCGCCGCTGCAGCGCCATCATGGCGCGCGACCCCTCCCCGCAGACGTTCCGAAATTCTGCGTCGCTGCTTCGAGCTGATGATCGAGCGGTCGGAAATGCTGGCGACGCTGATTTCGGTGGAGAATGGCAAAGCACTAAAAGACGCCCGCGGTGAAGTCGCCTATGCGGCGGAGTTCTTCCGCTGGAATGCCGAGGAAGCTGTCCGCATCAGCGGCGAGTTCGGTGTAGCGCCATCCGGCACCAACCGCATCATTGTCGACTATCAGCCGATCGGCATTTGCCTGCTGATCACGCCTTGGAATTTCCCGGCGGCAATGGCCACCCGGAAGATCGCTCCGGCTTTGGCGGCTGGCTGTACCGTCATTCTCAAGCCCGCGAGCGAAACCCCGCTCACGGCTTATGCATTGGCGGCAATCTATGAAGAAGCGGGTGTGCCCAAAGGTGTCGTCAACGTGCTGACGACAACGACCCCTGGACCCATCACAGCGGAAGTTCTTGCGGACCCGCGCGTGAGGAAACTTTCGTTCACCGGGTCGACGGGCGTCGGCCGACAGTTGCTCGCTGAAGCAGCGAAGAATGTCATCTCCTGCTCAATGGAGCTTGGCGGAAATGCGCCCTTCGTTGTTTTCGACGACGCGGACCTCGATGCTGCACTTGATGGCGCTATGATCGCAAAGATGCGCAACGCGGGTGAAGCCTGCACAGCAGCAAACCGGTTCTACGTGCAGTCCGGCATTTACGACGCCTTTGCACAAGGGCTGGCCGATCGCATGTCTGCATTGAAGGTCGGCTCGGGTGTCGAGGTCGACACGGACTGCGGCCCGATGATAACCCGCAAGGCGGTCGAGAAGATCGGTCGGCTGGTCGATGACGCGAAGGCAAAAGGCGCACGCGTTCTCTGCGGCGGCGACATGCCGTCAGGGGCAGGTTTTTTCTATCCGCCAACTGTTTTGGCCAGTGTTTCCGAGGACAGCGAAATGGCCCAAGAAGAAATCTTCGGACCTGTCGCACCACTCTATCGTTTCGAAACCGAGGAAGAAGCAATCGCCTCAGCGAACGACACCGAGTACGGATTGGCCGCCTACGTGTACACGCGCGATCTCGCCCGCGGCCTTCGGGTCTCGTCGGGCATTGAAGCAGGCATGATCGCACTAAACCGCGGCCTCGTATCCGATCCGGCAGCCCCCTTCGGAGGTGTAAAGCAAAGCGGTCTAGGTCGTGAGGGCGGACAACACCACGGCATTGCGGAGTTCATGGAAGCGAAATATATCGCAACGAGTTTCTGATCCGGAGGGTATTTTGTGGGAACCGATCCTTTCCGTATCCGCGATCATGTGGCGGACTTCGATGTAATTGTCTCCGAGATCGTCCAAGCAAGCGCAAAGGTGCGCGAAAGCATACCCATGATCGCGGACATAGCCTACGGCACAGGCCGAAACGAGACCGTAGACTTGTTCTTTCCTGCCGGTCCCCGCAAAGGCCTGCCTGTCCACATGTTCATACATGGCGGATATTGGAGGATGTGGTCGAAACTCGAGTATTCCTGCATCGCGAGAACGATCACGGATGCGGGCGGTATCGCGGTGATTGTCGACTATTCGCTGATGCCGCATGTTCGTATGAAAGTCCTCGTCGATCAGGTTACCAGAGCGAAAGACTGGGTCTTCGCTCATATCGCCGAGCATGGCGGTGACCCCTCATCGGTTACCGTTAGCGGTCACTCCGCCGGGGCCCATCTGGCGAGCCACCTGATACGCCTCGATCGATCGGGAACCGCGATCAAAGGTGCCCTTCTGCTTGGAGGAATTTACGACCTTCGACCACTGAAGACCTCGTTCCTCCAAGCTGAGATCGCCTTAACGGACGACGAAATCGAAAGATTTACGCCGCTTGGCCATCTCCACGATCCAGGGTGTCGGATAGTCCTGGCAGTCGGCGAAGATGAGACAGGACCGTTTCATTCGCAAATGGAGGCGTTTTCAAATCTTTTGCAAGAACAGGGCCTGCCGGTTTTCGTCGAAGTTATACGCGGACGCAATCACATGAGCTCGGTGCGAGACCTGGGGATTCCCGGGACAGACGCAAGCGGCATTTTGTCCAGGCTGCTGAAAAGCTAAGCGACGCCCCAAGCCTTTGTTCGCGAGACCGCACAACGCGATTTGTAGGCCACACTTGCCTCGCCGGACGGTTCGAATGCGTCCGAAGCATTGATCTCGGTTCAGACTACGAGGTGAAAAAACCTTGTTGCGGACGTGATCATGCCGGGCCTCATAGATGGAAAGCACCTTGCAAAGAGAAACAGAGCTGGATTGGTAAAAGGTATGGTAATTCCACACCCTGGGACATGGCCGAGAACATAATTTCTCGCGAGCCCATTCGATATCGAAGGCTGCGTGGAGTTATGCGCGCATATTGATCTCAGTAGACCCGCGTAGACGGGTCCATGGACAAACCAGTGGGCAAATTGAGTGGAGCAATGTGATGGAACAGCATCTGGGTCGATTGATAGATCACGTCCACATCAGGACGAGAAAGTTTTCGGAAACCCAAGCATTCTACGAAGCCATCCTTGGGGCACTGGG
>UBQW01000061.1 GCA_900467745.1 Hyphomicrobiales bacterium | reverse complement strand
CCCCCAATTCCTCGCCACCCACCCCGAAACCATCCTGATCGACATCACAGGCACCCAAGGCTCCACCCCCCGCGAAACCGGCACCTTCATGCTGGTCGCGATCGACACCATCTGGGGCACCATCGGCGGCGGGCAGTTCGAGTTCATGGCGATCGCCAACGCCCGCAAGCTTCTGCAGGGCGCCGACGGCCGCGAGATGATGGACATCCCCCTCGGCCCGGAGATCGGCCAATGCTGCGGCGGGCGCACGCAGTTGCGGTTTCGCAAGGTGACGGATGCCGTGATCCGCGAGTTGGAGGAGCGGCGCAGCGACGAGGCGGAGCGGCGGGCGGAGGTGTGGCTGTTCGGCGCCGGCCATGTCGGGCGCGCGCTTGCCGTAGCACTCTCGCCGCTGCCGCTCGACGTCACCGTGATCGAGACCCGCGAAGAGGAACTCGCGCATCTGCCTGAAGGCATCAATGCCCGGCTCGTCGCCATGCCGGAAGCGCTGGTTAAGGAGATGCGCGCGGGCGCCGTCGTCGTCATCCTCACCCATGACCATGCGCTCGATTTCCTGATCGCCCGCGAGGCGCTCGCCCGCACCGATCTCGCCTATACCGGCATGATCGGCTCGGCCACCAAGCGCGCCACTTTCGCAAGCTGGCTGCAGCGCGAGGCGGGTGGCGAGAGAGCGTGGATGGAGCGGCTGACGTTGCCGATCGGCGGTCAACAGGTGCGCGACAAGCGCCCGGAAGTGATCGCCGCCATGACCGCGGCCGAAATCCTGACCGCGCTCGCCGTCTACCGTGTCCGCGCATCCTCGATATAAGGATCACGCCCGTCCATGAAGCCGAGGTCGCGCTTGACGCGATCCGGCATGCCCTCGAGATCCAGCCGGTCCGGCCGCGCCAGACGCACGGCAAGCCCTCGCAACAGGTGCACCAGCCGCTCGAAGGCCTTGCTGCGGGTCGGTTCGGCCACGTGTTGGGCCATGTGTTCGTTTGTTACGCAAGCCATGACATCACCTCGATAATCTGATCTTATGGCTTGCAGATTGCGCCGATTAATGCTGCAATTCCAATCGAACAACCGTCTGCATGCATAAAGAGAACTTATCCATGAAGCTGTCCAAGCAGGTTCCGCTGAATGCGCTGCGCGTCTTCGAGGCCGTGGCAAGGCTGGGCAGCTTCACCAAGGCCGGCGACGAGCTCGGCATGACGCAGACGGCCGTCAGCTATCAGGTGAAACTGCTGGAGGAGAATATCGGCGAGCCGCTGTTTTTACGCCGCCCGCGCCAGATCAGCCTGACGGACACCGGCGAACTGCTGCTGCCGAAAGTGTCCGACGCCTTCGTGCTTTTGAACGAGGCGATGGCCGAGGCGCGCGGCGAGATCGAATCGACGCTTCTGATCAACACCATCGCCACCTTCGCCTCGCACTGGCTGGCGCGCCGCCTCGGCACCTTCCAGCTCAGGCACCCGGCGATCGCGGTGCGGCTGTCGACATCGGAAGCGCTGATCGACTTCACCCGCGAATCCGTCGACGTCGCAATCCGCTCGGGCGACGGCAACTGGCGCGGGCTGATCGCCGACAAGCTGCTCGATGTCGACTTCACCCCGATGCTGAGCCCGAAACTGGCGGAAAGCATCGGCGGCATCCACAAGCCCGAAGACCTGATGAAGCTGCCGATCATCGGCGCCACCGATCCCTGGTGGCAGATCTGGTTCAAGGCGGCAGGCCTGACTGACCTCGGCCTGGAATCGCGCCCGCGCAGCCAGTATGGATCGCAGACCTTCGAGGCGAGTGCCGCCATGGCCGGCCAGGGCGTCGCCATCCTGACGCCCGCCTTCTATGGCGACGAACTCGCCCAGGGGCGGCTCTATCAGCCCTTCGAGATGACCTGCAGCGACGATCGCGGCTACTGGCTGGTCTACGCCGAAAACCGCCGCAATGTCCCGAAGATCAAGGCGTTCCGCAGCTGGATCCTGGAAGAGATCGCCCGCGACAAGGAGAGCGCTCAGTAGCCCATTTCGGGCGCATAGAAGCAGCGCGGCGTATCCTCGTTGGGAAACAGGCAGAGATGGTAGTCACCATCGCCCGATTTCATCGCGCGGCCCATCGGCAGCAGGAAGACGTGGGCGTGGGTGACGAGCCGGTGATCTCCCGGCAGAAGCGTAACCCGATAGCCGTTCGGCGTGATCGCGACGCTCTTCGGCGGGATCATCTGGCAATCGCCCGTCTCGTTGTCGCCGTTGCAACAATAGGGCTCGTACGCCCAACCGGATGGGGCGTCATGGGCCTGGGCGCCACTGGTCTGGACGCCGGGGATTTGGACACAGGACGAAAAGGCAATCATCACAACCACAAGAATACTGCGCATCAGCATCTTCTCCGTCGATGAATGCGCCGCCACGCCGATGCGGTTTCCCCTCGTCTCGGCGGCCTTGGATAAAACTGTAATGAAGTCTTGGCATTTCAATGGCGGCGATCTGATCGGCTTTGCTTCACCGTGGGCATTCAAATGCGGTGGCGGGAAATATTTGCGCCCCCGACCGATATTATGTAAATTTACGTAAAATGGTGGGAGCGTCCGATATGCAGACCATTCGCTCGATCAACTTGCAGAAAAATCTCGGCGACGTCCTGAGAACGGCCGATGTCGAGGCGGTTCTGGTGACCAACCGGGACCAGCCGCGCGCCGTCGTGATGTCGGCGGAGGAATTCATTCGGCTGAAGACGGCCGCCGGCGAGCCCGTGCCGAACGAGGTGCGCAAATCGCGCCCCACGCTTCATCGCCGCATTGCAGACCCGCTAGGCTACGACACCCGAGATCCCGGCTATATCAATCAGATGGCGAGCGACGCGCTTAGTGGAAAGCATCCCGAGGAGATCGCGCGCGAAGTCGACAACGCGATGCGCCGCTGGAGACTGCGCTGATGGACGAGGAGATCGCGCGTATCCCTCGCCTCCTTATCCCCGACACATCGCCTCTCTCCCTGCTTTCCATGGCCGGCCGAGATGCGCTGGATTATCTGTTCGTGCCGCAGGTTCAGGTCTGGATCACCGATATGGTCGCGATCGAGGCGACGCGCGATCCCGATCCCGACGACGATCGCCGCACAGAACAACGAAAGCTGCTAGCTGACTGGCTTGCCGACAACAGGCATCGGATCAGGGTCATGGAGACCGCCGTCGGCCGCGAGTACGAAAAGGCCATGACGAACTGGCGCATGGGAGGAAGCGTTCCGGACCTGAAGCCGAGCTGGAAAGGACGCGGCGACTACAGCCTGCTCGACGTTCTCACGGTCGCCGAAACCGTTGTTGAGGACAGCGAAGCCGTCGTCCTTCTGGTTGACGACCGCCGCGCGCGGGCGGCGCTAAGACAGACCGAAAACCTCAATCTCGACATCCTCTCGACCAGAGCCTTTATCGACATTCTGGAGACTGAGTTCGGCATCGAAAGCGCCAGCGACATCTGGACGATCATCGAGATCGGCGCCGGTGTGAACGAGCACGGAAAGTCGAAAGTGCCCGATCCGCTGCTCGAAGACCCGCTCTACGTCCGAAAGCCGTGATTTCCGGCCCCACAACGTGGCGGTGTTGCCCTAATCCCCCTTTTCTCCCGGCAAAACATTCTGCACACTGCTGAATCGGAGAGAATAGGGGAACTGAATGTATGAATACGCCATAGCGTGGGAATGGCTGGCCTTTGCGGCCCGCTGGTTCCACGTCATCACTGCCGTTGCCTGGATCGGCTCGTCCTTTTATTTCATCGCGCTCGATCTCGGCCTGGTGAAGCGTCCGCATCTGCCCGTCGGCGCCGATGGCGAGGAGTGGCAGGTGCATGGCGGCGGGTTCTATCATATCCAGAAATATCTGGTGGCGCCGGCTCAGATGCCCGAGCACCTGACCTGGTTCAAATACGAGAGCTATTTCACCTGGCTCTCCGGCTTCCTGATGCTCTGTATCGTCTATTACGGCGGCGCCGATCTGTTTCTGATCGATCGCCACGTGCTCGATGTCAGCGCACCGGTCGCAATCGCCATCTCGCTCGCCTCGCTCGCCGGCGGCTGGATCGTCTACGATCTGCTCTGCAAGTCGCCGATCGGCAAGAACACCTGGGGCCTGATGGTGGTGCTCTATGCCGTGCTCGTCTTCATGGCCTGGGGCTATACGCAGCTCTTCACCGGCCGCGCCGCCTTCCTGCATCTCGGCGCCTTCACCGCGACGATCATGTCGGCCAACGTCTTCATGATCATCATCCCAAACCAAAAGATCGTCGTCGCCGACCTGATCGCCGGCCGCACGCCGGATGCGAAATATGGCGCGATCGCCAAGCAGCGGTCGCTGCACAACAACTACCTGACACTGCCAGTCATCTTCTTCATGCTGTCGAACCACTATCCGCTGGCCTTCGGCACGGCCTATAACTGGGTGATCGCGGCACTTGTCTTCCTGATGGGCGTCACCATTCGCCACTGGTTCAACACCACCCATGCCCGCAAGGGCCGCCCGACCTGGACGTGGCTGGCAACCGTGATCCTGTTCATCCTGATCATGTGGCTCTCCACCGTTCCCAAGGTGCTGACCGGAGAGAAGGACGCGGCCGCCGAGACGGTCGCCCCGGCCTTCCAGCAGTTCGCCGGCGATCCGCACTTTCCCGCCGTCAAGCAGCTTGTCGGCACGCGCTGTTCCATGTGCCATGCCGCCGAGCCAGTCTATGAGGGCCTGGCGCGGCCGCCGAAGAACGTGATCCTCGAAAACGACGCAGAGATCGCAGCACACGCCCGCGAAATCTACATCCAGGCCGGCCGCAGCCACGCCATGCCGCCGGGCAACGTCACCGATATCACGCCGGATGAGCGTAAGCTGCTCGTCGCTTGGTTCGAAAGCGCGGTCGAGGGCAAACGCGAATGATCAAAGGCCTCCGCCCCCTGCTTCTGGCCAATCTTATCGCCCTCTCAGGGCTGGCATGGACGGAAGCGCGGGCCGAAGAGGCCATTGCCAAACAGGAGGACGTGAAGACCACGGGCACCGTGCCTCCAAACATCTCTGGCGATATCACCGGCCCCAAGGAAATATGGGGCGAGGTCAATGTGCTGGGCACCGGCCCCTTCTGGGCGCTCAGCATCCGCGAGGGTCAGATCACCTTCAGCCGCGCAGGCAAGAACGACGTCATCACCATAAACCCCGGCCCGATGGCGATGACTGAAGACAGCGCGACCTGGACCATCACTCACCCGCCGCAGCACTACACACTGACAGTCACCAAAGAGACCTGCGTCGACGGCGCATCCGCGAAGCGTTACGATCTCGCGGCAAAGCTGGTATTTCAGGGCAGGACATTATACGGCTGCGCCGCATCCGTCGCGGCCCTCCCCGCCAAGCCGGCGCCCTGAGCCCACTCTGATGACGACACGCAATCGATAAAGGCGAACGCCCATGACCCAAACCCTCCTCCGCGGCCGCCTGCTCTCCTTCGTCAGGGCACCTCAGAGCCTGACCGACAGCGAAAGCTATCGCTACGAGACCGATGGCGGCCTGTTGATGGATAATGGCGTCATCGTCGAAAGCGGCCCCTATAGCGAGGTCAAGGCCAAGGCCGCAGCCGATGCACAGGAGATCGACCACCGCCCGCATCTGATCATGCCGGGATTCATCGACATGCACCTGCACTTCCCGCAGATGCAGGTGATCGCCTCCTATGCCGCCAATCTTCTCGAATGGCTGAACACCTACACCTTCCCAGAGGAATGCCGCTTCGTCGAAAGCGCGCATGCTGAGCGTATCGCCACGCATTTCTACGATGAGCTGATCCGCCACGGCACGACGACGGCGGTCGCCTACTGCTCCGTGCACAAGACCTCCGCCGACGCCTTCTTCGCCGAGGCCATGAAGCGCAACATGCGCATGGTCGGCGGCAAGGTGATGATGGACCGCAACGCCCCGCAGGGCCTGCTCGACACGCCTCAGATGGGCTATGACGAGACCCGAGAGATCATCGCAGACTGGCACGGCAAGGGCCGCAACCACGTCGCCATCACCCCGCGCTTCGCCATCACCTCGACGCCCGCCCAGATGGAAGCAACGCAGGCGCTCGCCCGCGAGTTCCCCGACCTCCACATCCAGACGCACCTCTCCGAGAACCACGACGAGATCAAATTCACCTGCGAGCTCTATCCCGACGCGATCGACTACACCGATATCTACGCCCGCTACGGCCTGCTCGGCGACAAGACCCTCTTCGGCCACTGCATCCATCTGTCGGAGCGCGAGGCGGACGCGATGAGCGAGGCCGGCGCAATCGCCGTCCACTGCCCGACCTCCAACCTCTTCCTCGGTTCCGGCCTCTTCCCGCTGAAGGCGCTGATGCGCCGCGACAAGCCGGTCCGCATCGGCGTCGCCACCGATATCGGCGGCGGCTCGAGCTATTCCATGCTGCGCACCATGGACGAGGCCTACAAGATCCAGCAACTGCTCGGCGAACGACTGAACCCGCTGGAAAGCTACTACCTGATGACGCTTGGCAACGCCCAATCACTCTCGCTTTCCGACCGCATCGGCACGCTCGACAAGGGCACAGATGCCGACGTGGTGGTGCTCGATGCCAGCGCGACACCAGCCATGGCGCTGAAGATGGAGGTGGTCAACACGCTGCCGGAAGAGCTCTTCCTGCTGCAGACCATGGGCGACGACCGCGCCATCGTCGAGACCTATGTCGCGGGTGTGGCGGCGAAGGCGGTGCTTTAAGCCCGCCGATAGACCTGCGCGATGGCGCCCTTGGGAAACACCCGCGTGCCGACCAGTTGCAACTGGCTCGGCTGCGCCAGATCGGAGAAGATCGGCTGGCCGCGACCGAGCGCCAGCGGATAGACCATCAGCATGTACTGATCGACCACATCATGGGCGATGAGGCTGCGCGCGAAGGTGGCGCCGCCATGGGCGATGATCGGCTTGCCATCTTCGGCCTTCAGCCTGGCGATTTCCTCGGCGAGATCGCCGCTCGCCACATAGGCTTTGCTCCAGCTGTCGGCGCCGGGTTGCGGCTCGGCTGACGCTGGTGCGTCAGGCGCCTTCGGCAGGATCGCCGCACCCTTCTTCGAAAACACCGCCTTGGGAATCTGGTTCATCGCGGGTGCGAAGACGTTCGTCGATGTCGGCCAGAAGCGCGCCATTCCCTCGAATGTGCGGCTGCCCATGATGTGCAGGCTGGCATTCCAGGCGTTCTCGACCTTCCAGGCGATCGCCTCCTCGTCACCGGTGAAAATCCATTCGGTCTCACCTTCGGGGCCGCTGACAAAACCATCGAGCGTCATCGCCATGGCCAGGATCAACTCTCGCATCGCTTCCTCCTCTTGTGTTCTCCCCAAGGACGGGTACGGCCGAGCTATTCCGACATCCGCCGAACCGGAAATGCACATTTCGCCAGCCGACGATCACCGTCAATGCTGGCGCAGCGCATCCATCACCGCCCGCACCAGCGGCACATCCTTGATGTCGCTATGGACGACAAGCCACAGATCGCGCGTGATATCGGCACCATCCAGATCCAGCCGCGCCAACCCTTGGCCCTCCGCGATGAAATCGGGCAGCAACGCCACGCCGCCGCCAGCCTTGACCGCCGCCACCTGAAACTCCAGCGTCGAGGCCCGGATCGCGATCGGCCGGCCGGCAGCGATCTCCGCCAGCCGCTCCTCCTGCGGCGACGACGCCATTCCCTCGTCATAGCCGATGAACGTCCAGTCGTGCTCATCGACCGCCTCGGCATAACCTGATGCCGCATAGGCATGGAAACCCACCTCGCCGATCTTCGAGACAGTCAGATCGCCACTCTCAGGCCGGTTGAGCCGCACGGCGATATCCGCCTCCCGCCGCCCGAGCGAGGCATAGCGCGTTTCCCCGATGAGCGTGACGCGGATACCGGGATGTCGCGCCCTCAGCCGCACCAGCGGCGGCGCCAGAACAGCTCCCGCATAGGCCGGCGGCGCGCTGATGCGGACCTCGCCGACATGGGTCTGATCGGCGCCGATACCGCCGCGCGCGATGGTCATCGCATCGGCGCTCATGCGCTCGGCGATCGCGGCAACACGCACGCCCTCCGCCGTTAGCAGAATCCGCCGCCCGCGCCGGTCTACCAGCTTGGCGCCGATCTCGCGCTCCAGATGCGCCACCCGCCGCGATACCGTCGCATGCTCGACCCCGAGCGCCCGCGCGGCACCCGACAAGGTTCCGAGTTGCGACAGCGCCAGCAGATGGCGCAGATCTTCCCAATCAAGCATTGATCATTTTTTCCCAAGCGATGTGAGATCATAGGGAATTTTCAATCACGCAACCATCCCCCATCTTCGGCGCCAGACAGGCACAGGAGATCGGAATGGATATCGCAATCACCCTCGCCACCCCTGGCGGCATCGAACAGCTGCAGATGACCCCGCAAGAACCGCAGGCGCCGGGGCCGAACGAGATCCGCATCCGCCACGACGCTATCGGCGTCAACTTTCTGGACATCTACCATCGCAAAGGCCTCTATCCGCTGCCCGCCTACCCCGCCGTCATCGGCGCCGAAGGTGCCGGCGTGGTCGAGGCGGTCGGCGCCGCCGTCACGACGATCTCTCCCGGCGACCGCGTCGTCTATATGGGCGCGCCCGTCGACGCCTATGCCTCGACCCGTCTGCTGCCGGCGCACCGCGCCATCCGCCTGCCTGACGATGTGAGCTCGAGACAGGCCGCCGCCATGATGCTCAAAGGCATGACGGCCTATATGCTGCTCCACCGCATCCACACGGTGAGACCTGAGAGCACCATCCTGGTGCATGCCGCCGCCGGCGGTCTCGGCACGCTTCTGGTGCGCTGGGCCAAGCACCTCGGCGCCACCGTCATCGGCACGGTCAGCAGCGCGGAGAAGGCGGCACTCTCAACCGCCAACGGCGCCGACCATCTGGTGATCGGTCGCGATGCCGATCTGGTCGCAGACGTCATGGCGCTGACATCAGGGCGTGGTGTCGATGTCGGCTATGATGGTATAGGCGGCGCTATGCTGGCGAAGACCATCCAGTGCATCCGCCCCTTCGGCATGGCCGCGAGCTTCGGCCAGGCGGCGGGGCCAATACCGCCGGTGGCGATCGAGGCGCTGCGCCCGAACAAGTCATTGTCTCACCCGAGCATCATGGCGGCGAGCACCGATCCGGCCTTCTACCTGGAGGCGGCCACCGCGGCGATCGACGCAATGAGGCGCGGCATTCTCACGCTTCCCACCCGCGAATTCGCCCTCTCCGATGCCGCCGCGGCCCACACCGAACTGGAGGCCGGCCTGAGCAGCGGCAGCCTGCTGCTGATCCCCTGAGGGAACGCGAACACGAGCGGGAAAAGATACCGTTTCGAATGCAATTTATATGTGATATGGCCGGTCGCATTATTCAGATGTGAAAGTCTTATCCATGACGAAACCTCTCACCATTGCCGATCTGAAATCCCTCGCTCAGCGCCGCGTCCCCAAGATGTTTTTCGACTACGCCGATTCCGGCGCATGGACGGAACAGACATACCGGGCCAACGAAAGCGATTTCTCCAAGATCGGCCTGCGTCAGCGCGTACTCGTCGACATGACGAACCGCACGCTTGAGACGACGATGGTGGGCCAGAAGGTATCGATGCCGGTCGCTCTCGCGCCGACCGGCATGACCGGCATGCAGCACGCCGATGGCGAGATGCTGGCCGCGCAGGCAGCCGAAGAGGCTGGCGTTCCCTTCACGCTGTCGACCATGAGCATCTGCTCGATCGAGGATGTCGCCTCGGTGACGACCAAGCCCTTCTGGTTTCAGCTTTATGTCATGAAGGACAAGGACTTCGTGCTGAACCTGATCAACCGCGCCAAGGCCGCCAAGTGCTCGGCGCTGGTCTTGACCGCCGATCTGCAGATCCTCGGCCAGCGCCACAAGGACCTGCGCAACGGCCTCTCTGCGCCGCCGAAGTTCACGCCCAAGCACATCTGGCAAATGGCGACGCGCCCCTTCTGGTGCCTCGATATGCTGCAGACCAAGCGCCGCTCCTTCGGCAACATCGTCGGCCACGCCAAGAACGTCTCCGACCTCTCCTCGCTGTCTTCCTGGACAGCAGAGCAGTTCGACCCGCAGCTCTCCTGGGCCGATGTCGCCTGGATCAAGGAGCAGTGGGGAGGCCCGCTGATCATCAAGGGCATCTGCGACGTCGAGGATGCGAAGGCGGCAGCCGACACCGGCGCCGACGCCATCATCGTCTCCAACCACGGCGGCCGCCAGCTCGACGGCGCCCCCTCCTCGATCAGCATGCTGCCCGGTATAGTCGACGCCGTCGGCGACAAGATCGAAATCCACCTCGATAGCGGCATCCGCTCCGGCCAGGACGTACTGAAGGCCGTAGCGCTCGGCGCCAAAGGCACCTACATCGGCCGCCCCTTCCTCTACGGCCTCGGCGCCATGGGCAAGGAAGGCGTGTCACTGGCGCTCAGCATCCTGCGCAAGGAGATGGACGTGACCATGGCCCTTTGCGGCAAGCGCGACATCAAGGACGTGAATTCGTCGATCATTGCCGGACGGCAGTAGGCGCTTCGCCTCAATAATGAAAACGGCACTGCAGGATGGTCAACAGCCTGCGGTCGCCGACCTTTTCAACGCGATAGACCAGCCTGTGTTCCTGCGTTATCCGGCGCGACCACTGGCCCTTCAACTGGTTGCGAAGCGGTTCTGGCTTGCCCAAGCCCTCGAATGGATGCCGCAACGTGTCCTTGATGAGCTCGTTGATACGCGCGGCGATCTTGGGATCGCTTTCCTGCCAAAAAATATACTCGCGCCAGCCGTCCGGCTCCCATACAAGAAAGAGCCGATCCTCTGGTGCCATTAGCGGGCACCCTTGGCGAAGTCCTCGGGCTCGATCAGATCATGCTCTTCGTAGCGACCGGCATCGACGTTCTCAACGGCCTCCATAAGCCTGGCCGCGTTGGCCGGCGTAGATAGGAGATGCAGCGTCTCCATCATCCCCTCGTACTCGTCCTTGTCGATCAGGATCGCCGATGGCTTGTCGCGGCGAACGATCTCCACGGTGACGCGATCCTGCGAGACCTCATCGAGAAGGCTGGCGAGTTCGTTTCTGGCTTTTGAAAACATGACCGTGCGCATGATGATCTCCCGCAACGACTTGTGCGATATATGGTACAAGTCGACGGAAATGTCAATTTGAGCGAAAAGACGCCGACGCTTGCGCGTAAGCTTTACCGCACCCACCCCGTCGCCAGCGCACCCGCCCAATCCGGCCGCCCGTTCTCCCGCGCCAGCCGCGACATCGCCATATGATCGTAGGCAACCGTGCGGAACTGCGGCGCGAAGCCGGACGCGGTCTTTTCGATGGTGCAGTAGGAGGCCAGCGGATGCCCCGCCTCGACCTTGTGCTCATAGGGGGTGTCGTCGCTGTAACCGGGGCAACCGACGCTGCCGGGATTGACGATCAACCTGCCGTCACCAAGCCGCACCATGCGCGGCACATGGCTGTGGCCGCAGAGGATCAGCGGCTGCTCGATCGCCTCGGCCAACGCCTCGATCTCCTCGAGAGGCTTCAGGAAGACATGACCGTCTGGCGAGACGGATTCCAGCCAATAGGTTTCGTCATGTCCGGGTGTGGCATGGCAGAGATAGACCTCGTCGCGATAAACGGCGCTGAACGGCAGGCTATGCAGCCAGCTGAGATGCGCGGCCGACAGTTGCCCATAAGCGTGTTGCTCCCACGAGGGCATGGCGTCGGCAGGGCTTTCGATCAGGTAGCGGTCGTGATTGCCGCGCACCGTCAAAGCACTGAGCGACATCAGCCTGTCCGCCGCCTTGCCGGCTTCGAGCGGCCCGCTCAGGCAATCACCAAGATTGACGATCTCGGAAATCCCAAGCGCTGCGATATCGGCCAGCACCGCTTCCAGCGCCAGATGGTTGCCATGCACATCGGCAATCGCGGCAAAACGCATCGCTCAGCTCCCGCGATAGGTCGAATAGCCATAGGGCGAGATCAGGAGCGGCACGTGGTAATGCGCGCTCTCGTCGGCGATGCCGAAGCGGATCGGCACGAGGTCGAGGAAGGCGGGATGCGGGAGTGCTGCACCGGTGCCGCGCAGATAATCGCCGGCATGAAACAGAAGCTCGTAGGTCCCGGCCCTGAAACTCTCGCCGACAAGGATCGGCCCGCCATCGACGCGGCCATCGGCATTGGTGACGACGGTCTTCACATGCCGGCGAACCTCGGCCTCGATATGAAACAGCTCGATCTTCAGCCCCTCGGCCGGCTTGCCGGAGGCGGTGTCGAGGACATGGGTGGTCAATCCGGTCATGAAATGGGCTCGCTGATGACAAAGGGAGTGTCGAAGAAATATTCTTCCAGATTGTTGCCCGGCCCGTCGCGATCGACAACCAGGAAATCGCTGACCGCGCCAAGCGACATCAAGGGATGATGCCAGACATTGCGCCCATAATTCACACCCTGGTCGCCGCGCGCCAGGAACACCTGCGGCCGCCCCGGCTTGCCGCCCTCATCACCAGATACCACGACCAGAAACGGCCGGCCGGAGATCGGCGAGAAGCTCTGGCTGCCGAACGGATGCCGCTCCATCATGTCAACCGTGTAAGGGAAATCACGCGGCTGCCCGCGAAACAGGTTGATGATCACACGCGCGCCCTCGCCCACGACATCGGCGGAAGCGAGCGCATGAAACCGCTCCGTGGTGCCGTTATTGATATACCGCATCGTCGCCGGGTCAGCTTCGATGACTTCGCCGAAGGGCGCGAAGGCGGCTTTGGTCAGCGGCTGGATATCGAGGAAGTCTGTCACGTCGGTCATTCGCCTTGTATGCGCCAGTGGCGTAGCATGTGGAGTGTATCGATCAGCTCGGGAATGTTGTTCGTCGCCGTATCCCAGACAGTATCGAGGTCGATATTGAAATAGCCGTGCGCGATCCTGTTTCGCATCCCGCGCATTTTGGTCCAAGGCACTTCCGGATGGGCCGCGACGACCTCCGGAAATTCCTCGGACAATCGCGTGACGACCTCGCCGATCATCAGCAGGTTCATGCCGACTGCACGCTGCTTCATCACATCTTGAAGAAACGCTTCCTTGGACGTTCCCTTCACGAAATCGCCGATCTCGTGGGCAACCTGTTCCATCTGGTCGAGATAGGATCGCAGCCAATCCGAATTCATATCGGCTTGGCCTCGCTGAGAACGCGTGCGCGCACTCTTTCAGGAAAATCTCCGGGGACCATGAGATGGATATCCGTTCCCTGCATGATATCCTTCAATTCCTCCAGCAATCCACCGAGATCGAAAAGAGACGTCCCCGGCAGCGTATCGACCAGAATATCGAGATCGCTATCCGCCCGATCTTCGCCGCGCGCCACTGAGCCGAAGACACGCGGGTTCGCCGCGTTGAAGCGTTTAGTCGCCTCGCGGATTGCCTGCCTGTGTTGCTCCAGCACTTCCGATGGTTTCATCGCCTTTGCTCCCTCCCGACGACTATAAGCGGCGGATGAGAAAGAGAAAAGCACGTCGCCGTAAGTCAGGAAAGAGCGACCGCGCCATGTTCATATCGCCATGGCATTCTGAAGAACGCGCTCGCGAATGTTCTCAGGCAAGCCGCCCGGCGTCACCAGATCCACCTTCACCCCCAGAATATCCTTCAACTCCTCAAGCAACCCGCCGAGATCGAACAACGATGTGCCCGGCAGCGTATCAACGAGAATATCGAGATCGCTATCCGCCCGATCCTCGCCCCGCGCCACAGAGCCGAACACACGCGGGTTCGCCGCATTGAAGCGCTTCGTCGCCTCGCGGATCGCCTGCCTATTTCTCTCCAGCACCTCGGATGGTTTCATCGTCTTCTCACGCTACCACTCGGCGAGAATAATGGTCGAGCTCATATCGGCTTTGCTTCGTTCAGAACCTCACGGCGCACATCCTCGGGGAAGTCCCCCGGCGTCAGCAAATGCACCTCGGTGCCAAGCATCATCTGATCGAGCGCATCCTGCAAACCGCCCAGCGTCAGCAGCGTGCTTCCCGGCAATGCATCAACCAAGATATCAAGATCGCTATCCGCCCGATCCTCGCCTCGGGCCACCGAGCCAAAGACACGCGGGTTCGCCGCGTTGAAGCGCTTCGTCGCCTCGCGGATCGCCTGCCTGTTTCTCTCCAGCACTTCCGATGGTCTCATCGTCTTTGCTCCCTCTCGACGACTATAAGCGGCGGACCGACAAGAGAAAAGCGGCGTCGCTCAGCGCGAGGGCAGAAGCGCCTCGAGCCGCAAGAGCGCGATACGCTCCACCTGCGCGGTCGCCGTTTCGAATTCCGCATCGCGGCTGTTGTCGATGCGCTTTTCGAAGGCGGTGAGGATTGCCTGCTTGTCGAGACCCTTCACCGCGATGATGAAGGGAAAGCCGAATTTTTCGACATAGGCGCGGTTGAGCTCGGTGAAGCGCTGATGCTCCCCGGGGCTCAACCGGTCGAGGCCGGCGCCGGCCTGTTCCTTTTTGCTGTCCTCGGTGAGTTCACCGGCGATCGCCAGGCGGCCGGCGAGATCGGGGTGGGCGCGGAGCACGCCGAGGCGCTCCTCCGGGCTCGCGGCGCGGAAGATCGCCACCAGCGCCGTGTGCACGCGGTCGACGTCGAGCGTCTCGCCGACGAAGCCGTCGTCGAAGGCCCGCTCGGCGATGAAGGGCGAGTGTTCGAAGACGCCGCCGAAGCGGGAGATGAATTCGTCGCGCGCGATCATCAGTTGGTCTCCGGCTTGTGGTACTTGTGCCAGTGCTCGGCGATCTCGATGCGGCGCGGGATCCACACCTTCTCGTGGTCGAGCACATATTGCATGAAGCGTTTCAGTGCCGCCGCGCGGCCCGGGCGGCCGACGAGCCGGCAATGCAGGCCGATCGACATCATCTTCGGGCTGCCCGCCTGCCCCTCTTCATAGAGCGTGTCGAAGGCATCCTTGAGATAGGTGAAGAACTGGTCGCCCGAGTTGAAGCCCTGCGGCGTGGCAAAACGCATGTCGTTGGTTTCGAGCGTATAGGGGATGATCAGGAACGGCTTGTCGTCCACGCCCTTCACCCAGAAGGGCAGATCGTCGGCATAGCTGTCCGAGGAATAGAGGAAGCCGCCCTCCTCCTGCACCAGCCGCAGCGTGTTGTCGGATGGCTTGCCCTGGTACATGCCGTAGGGCCGCTCGCCTGTTAGTTCAGTGTGCAGCCGCACGGCTTCGAGGATATGCTTGCGCTCCAGCTCTTCCTGGAAATCCTTGTATTCCAACCAGCGGTAGCCGTGGCTGGCGATTTCCCAGCCGGCCTCCTTCATCGCCGCCACCGCCTCGGGGTTGCGCGCCATGGCCTGCGTGACGCCATAGACGGTCGCCTGCACCTTGAGTTCGGTAAACATCCGCCATAGCCGCCAGAAACCGGCCCGCGAGCCGTATTCATAGATCGATTCCATGTTGAGATTGCGCTGGCCGGGCCAGGCGGCGGCGCCGACGATCTCCGACAGCAGGTTTTCCGAGGCCGCGTCGCCATCCAGAATGCAACTCTCGCCGCCCTCTTCGTAATTGATGACGAACTGCACGGCGATATTGGCGCCGCCGGGCCATTTCGGGTCGGGGGTGTTGCGGCCATAGCCGACGAGATTGCGCGGGTAAGTCTCGGATACCATGAAATCACCTTCCAGAAAGTCGGCGAACGGTAACACCTCAAGAGCGAATGTCGAGACGGAAACTACGCAACAGAGTTTTGCCTTTATGGCACAATCGCTTAGGCCGGAACGGGAACCCGCTCGCGCCGCGCGCTGACCTTGCCCATCGGATGCAGCGAATGCACCCGGAACGGCCCGCCATTGCCCTCTTCGACCATCAGCGCCACGTTCGATATCTTCACCGGATCGACGAGAACCGGCTCGAAAACGCTGCGCAGCGAGCGCTCGATGCGCGACATGTCGATCAGGCTGACCGGACCGGTCAAAGGCATGTGGAAGCGGAACTCGTCCATCACATAGGGGCATCCCCAGCGATGCAGATTGGCGAACTGCGCCGCCGAAAGCCCATCCGGATCGCTGCGCTCGATATCGGCATCGCTGAGCGGCGCGCGGAACTGGTCGAACTGCTGCACGATCGAGGAGGCCAGATACTGGACGTTGTCGCAGGGCAGCGACGGCACGAGGCTGAAGATGCTACCAGTGCGCGCGACCTCGAGCCGCGGAATGGAAAACGGCGTCAGCGTACCGCAGAAGCGCATCAGTTCCCGCAGGAGTTGCGGCTCCGACATGTCGGTCGCAAGCCGGAATGGTGCCTTCAGCGCGCCGTGAAAACCATAGCGCCGCGGCACCGCCGTATGAAAGGCGACCTCGTGGATGCTGAGCCCGCGGATCGCCGTGGGCTCCACCATTTCGCCGGAAAACACGTTTCGGCCGAGCCAATTGGCAGCCGCGTGCGACAGCGGGTCATTCGCGGCGGGCGTGAAGCAGATGGCGTATCGCATGCAATTTTCTCCGTCGGCACCAGGCGCGACTCGTCGGCGCGCTGCCGTTTTGCAAGCAGATAGGCGATTTGCATGACAGATTGACGAAGGACAGCGAGTGCTAATTCACGTTTAACGTGAATTGCAAAATATCTCGCGAAAGTGGCCGCTGATTTCAGGAGCAAGACAGCGAAAAACGGAAAAGCGTGAGCAAAACGGGAAGTTTCAAGCGATCGCGGGGCACTTTAGCGTGAAGCGACGTGAATATGATTGATCAGGTGAAAGCTCTCGGGCACCGCAAACGGTATCGTGCTGCCCGCTGCCATATGCACCACCGCCTCGGCCAGCCGGTGCGCGAGACCGAAGCTGACCTTGAAGCCACCGGTCAGCGCCAGCAATCTCTCATGTTCGGGATGCGGACCGATCATCGGGTCGCGGTCGATCGCCTTGGGGCGCAGCCCCGCCCAGCGCTCGATAACGGGCGCATCGCGCAGCAAGGGCACCAGCGCCCGCGCCTTCTCGACCAGCACATCCAGCTGCCCGTCGGTCGCAAAGGGTGCGTCGAAGCGGTTCTCGCTGGTGCTGCCGATCGCGACATGCCCGCCCTCATGCGCCACCACATAAAGCCCGTCGCGGAAGATTGTCGGGAGGCCAGGATCGATATCGGCCTTCAGAAGCGCCGACTGGCCCTTTACCGGCTGGCCGAGCGGCTGCGTCAGCCCTGATGTGTCGCGCGCCAGAAGCGGGAACGACTGGTAGCCGGCAGCGATAATGCAATGTCCGAAGGCGATCGCTCCGGCATCGGTCTCGGCGATCCCACGCTCGGCGTCGATGCCGCGAACGGCTGAATTCTCGATGATGCGCACATGTCTGGCGCGGCGGAGAAAGGCTGCGAGCACACCCGTCAGCGATCGTGGCGCCGCCCGGCCGGCAAGCGTGTCATGCACGAAGCCGCCCTCCATACCGGAAGCGTCCGGCCAGCCGGATACATCAGGCGTATCGATCACATGCCAATGGAAGCGGCGCTCGCCGGCATGCCAGTGGCTTTCGGCATCGGCTGAATGTCCGAGCGCGATATCGCGCAGATGCGGCTTGGGCAGCGGGATCAGGCGGCCGGAGCGACGGTAGCCGGTCGATAGGCCCGTCTCGGCCTCCAGCCGCGCCACCTCGGCCTCAAGCGCCACCAGCGCATCGAACTGAAACTGCTTCTTCGGGTTCCATTTGTCCGGCATGTGCGGCATCAGCGCGCCGAGCAGGCCACCGCTCGCCCCGCCTCCGAGCACGCCGGCATCGATCAGCACCGCGTCGATCCCCATGCGCTCGGCGTAGACGGCCGCCCAAAGGCCCATGATGCCACCGCCGACGATCAACAGTTCAGTGGACGATTGACCCGAGGGCAAGGCCGGACTATCGGCTGTTGACATGACAGACATCGATCCCGATCAGATTAATTTGGCACAGGCTGAGATAGCGAACCGGCCGCTTGAATGGCGCGACGGCGATATGCCCTATTCGCCGGCCTTTGGCGACCATTTTTATTGCCAGACCGACGGCCGCCTCGAATGCGGCCATGTCTTCCTCGCCGGAAACGACCTGCCCGAGCGATGGGCTAAGGCGCAAAACTTCCTGATCGGCGAGCTCGGTTTCGGCACCGGGCTGAATTTCGCCGAGACCTTCAGAAACTGGAAGCTGAAGCGCACCCAAGGCCAGCATCTGCACTTCATGTCCTTCGAGCTCTACCCGATGCGGCGTGACGAGATCGACCGCGCGCTGTCGCACTGGCCGGAGATCAACGCCGAGCGCATCGCGCTGGTCTCGGCCTGGCCGGATCAGCCCGAGGGCACCGTGTCCTTGAAGCTCGACGAGCAGACCACGCTCAGCGTCGTCTGCGGCCGGGCACTCGATGGCGTGTCGGCCGCCGAAGCGGGTTTCGATGCCTGGTACCTGGATGGCTTCGCGCCATCGCGAAATGCCGACATGTGGTCGCAGGAACTGATGACGCTGGTCTGTGAAAAGACTGTCCCAGGCGGCACCTTCGCGACCTACGCCGCCGCCGGCTTCGTCCGGCGCAATCTGGGCGCCGCCGGCTTCGCGGTCGAGCGTCGTCCGGGCTTCGCTGGCAAGCGCGAAATGCTCTGCGGCGTCAAGCGCGCCGAGATTTAGGTCGATATCCGGATCAGCTCAGCGAAATCCCACTCGCGCGGCCTTCCTTGCCGAGCCAGAGCGCGATCTTCTCTTCCAGCAGCTCTGGGCTGATCGGCTTGGCCATATAGTCGTCCATGCCGGCGTCGAGGCAGAGATCGCGGTCGACGTCGAGGGCGTGCGCCGTGACCCCGATGATCGGTACCCGGTGCCCTTGGCCGCGTTCAAGCTCGCGGATGCGCCGCGCCGCGTCGTGACCGTTCATCACGGGCATCGACACATCCATCATGATGATGCGCGGCGTATAGGCCTCCCACGCCTCGACGGCCTCTTCGCCGTTCTTGACGACGAGGAAATTGAGACCCGTCGCCTGGAGGATTTGCGTGAAGACGATCTGGTTGACCTCGTTGTCCTCGGCGACGAGCACGTCGATGAAGGACGGCGGCGCTCTCTCGTTGAGAGCTTCCGGCAATAATTCAGGCTCAAGCGGCGGTGCCTCGATAACGGGGCGCAGCGTCGGCGCCAGCCTGATCCGGTTGGTGCGCACGACGTCGACGATGGTGTTGCGCAGCACGTTGGCCCGCGCCGGCTTCATCAGATGCGCCTGGCCGTTCAGCGCCGCGAATTCCTTCTCGGTGCCCGAAATATCCATAGAGGTCAGGAAGACGATAGGCAGCTCGGCGAAGCGTTCGTCGGCGCGCAGCAGGCGGGCGATATCGGCGCCGTTCATGCCGGGGATCTGGTAATCGAGCACCAGCGCATCGATCGAGACGCCGAGTGCGGATGCTTCCTCGAGAATGGCGAGCCCCTCCACGCCGTCTTCGGCGGCCGCGCCATCGAAGCCCCATTGCGTGAGCTGCTCAGTGAGTATCTGGCGGTTGACCGCGTTGTCGTCGATGACAAGCACGCGCGCGCCGCGCACATTGACTGGCAGCGGCCGCGGCTCCGCCCGCTTGGCGCCGACAGTAAACGGCAGAGTGACGGTAAAGACCGAGCCTTCGCCGACAGCGCTGTCGACCTCGATATAACCGCCGAACAGATCCACGAGACCGGCCGTGATCGCCAGCCCCAGCCCGGTGCCTTCGTGACGCCGCGTCGAGGAGGAATCGATCTGCGAGAACTTGCCGAAAATCTGGTCCAGCCGGTCCTTCGGCATGCCGATCCCGGTATCCTCGATGCGCAGCGTCGCCATGATCTCGTCGGCGGCACCCGCGACATAGCCGAGCTCGACCAGCACATGGCCCCGCTCGGTGAACTTGACGGCGTTACCGACCAGATTGGTGACGATCTGGCGAAAACGCCCGGCATCGCCGATGATCGCCGCAGGCAGGCCCGGCATGACGCGCACCAGAAGCTCGATGCTCTTTTCCGCCGCCAGCGACGACAACAGCGTCACCACGTCCTCGACGGCCTCGATCGGGTCGAAGGTAACGCGCCGCAGCGTCATCTGCCCGGAATCGATCTTCGAGAAGTCGAGAATGTCGTTGATGATGGTCATCAACGCATTGCCGGACTTGGTGATGATATCGACGAAGGTCTTCTGGCGCGTGTCGAGATTGGTCTTCGACAGCAGCTCCGCCATGCCGAGAACGCCGTTCATCGGCGTGCGGATTTCATGGCTCATATTGGCGAGGAATTCCGACTTCACCCGATCGGCGACCTCGGCGCGTTCAAGCAGGCTCTCCAGATCGACTTCGCGGATCTTCATCGCCGAAATGTCGGTAAACAGCACGACCCAATGCCGGCGCGCGCTGACCATGACGTCCATCTGCACCCAGCGGCCATCGGGCACGCGGAACAGATGCGACGCCGGCTGGCCGTCTGCAAGCGCCTGGCCGATATCGTTGAGCAGGTGATCGGCATCGTCCGAGAAATCACCACGCATTGCGCAGAAGGCCAGCATCTCGCGCCAGTCTCGCCCGACGGCGACGCGCTCGGATGCAAGGTCCAGCATCCCGGCCAGCGCATCGTTGCTCAGCAGGATTTCTCCATCCTGCAGCACGAGCAGCCCCTGCGACATCGCATGCGTCGCGTCGCCCATCAGCTCGCCGAGGTTTTCGAGCTCTTCGCGGGCGGCGTGGATTTCGCGCTCATGCCGGCGCACGGCGGAGACATCGGCATAGGTCAGCAGGATGCGATCCGTCGAGATCTTGCGGCTGTCGACCAGGAGAAACTTTTCGCCCCAGTTGATCTCGGCCGCAGCCGGCTGGTCGGAGCGGAACTGATCGGTGCGCCGCGCAAGGATCTCCTCGGCGGTCACGCCCGGCGGATAGCGCCCCAGCGTGTGGTTGTACTCGACAAGCTCGGCAAATCCCTTGCCGTCGAACAAGCCTTCGGGCAGCTCGGAGATCGTGTAGAAGGCGTGGTTGCCATAGCGGATCGTCAGATCGCTCTCGAGGATGAGAACGCCGACCGGCAGCGAATTCAGCACGCGCGCCATGTCGCGATGGAGAATTTCGGTATGCGCCTGCGCGGCGATGAGCGCGCTCTCGCGCTCCTTCAGCAGCGAGACATCCGAGTAGGACCCGACCGTATAGTGAGGGCCGTCGCCGCCATCGATCCGGTTGATCTGCGCGAGGATAGGATAGACCCCGCCATCCGCGCGAGGAACCAGGCTCTCGATATCGCGCGCCTCTCCCTTGGCCAGCGCCTGCACATGGCCGCGGCTCACCATGTCGCCGGACGCCGTGCCAAACATCTCGCGTTCGGTCTTGCCCAGCGACTCGGCGCGCGGCAGTCCCGTCAGTTGTTCGTAAGATGCGTTGGCATAAACCAGCCGGTGATCCTCGTCGCGCACGAAGGCGGCAACCGGAAGCGCCTCGATCACATCGCGCAGGAAGTCGATATCAGTGCTGTTGTCACTGAGCGCCCGCGTCGCCGGCCATTTCGGACGCGCCGCCTTGCGCGCCTCTTCGAACATGCCGAGCACATAGATCCGTTCATCCGACAGCGCGAAGCTCTCGATCCGGACGCGGTCATGCAGATCACCCGTTGCGTCGAAGCAGAGCGCACTTTCCTCGCTGCCGAACACCAGCGCGCGCCCCTCCTTGTCCTCGCGGTCCTGCTCTTCCGGGCGGTCGAACAGCTCGCGGCTGCGCCGGCCGATGAAATCGGAAATCTCGTTGCCGAAGAAATCCGCATAGGCCTGGTTGACCGCGACATAGCGCAGTTCGCTGTTCTTGACATAGGCAGGGTTGTCCAGATCCGCGATCCGGCGGCATGCCAGTTCGAGAATGTCCCCGTTCGGTCCCAAAAACACCTGCTCCACCATGAAAACACTAGGTAAATTGCTACGTCATCGACCATAGCTGAGAGGCGTTTAACAACGAATTAACCATGACCCGGCGAAACAAAAATAACGCTGCAAATTGAGAAGAGTAGAAGAAGAGCATGCGTGGTTGCAGCGACTGATGCTCCTGTCATCGCCAAGCAAAACCTCGAAAATCGTGCTAAGATCGCAGCCGTTTCTTAGGCCGCCACGATCTTCTGTTGCCGACCTCACGAACAACTCTTCCGCTATAGGAGGCGAACATGTCCGTACTTCATAAAAGCATGGCAACCGGCTCTATCCTGCTCACGCTGACCGCGGCGACGCTGACATCAGCCTCGCCGGCGATGGCGCATGAACATTACGCCTGGGGCGGTGCCGCGGCTGGCTTCGTCGGCGGCGTGCTGCTGTCGCAGGCGCTGCGCCCCTACCCCTACACATATGGCTATCCCGACGGCTACGGTTACCCCTATGCCTACGGCTATCGCTACGGATATCCCTATCGGGCATACCGGCCCTACCGCGCCTATCCGGTCTATCGAACGCATTATGTCCAGCCCTATCGCACCTGCCATCTCGAATGGCGGCGCAACGGGTGGGGCGAGGCTTACCGCGTTCGCGTCTGCCCGTACTGACGTAGCCATTTGCCCGAGCCACGGCGCGCGATACGCCTCCCGCGCCGTGGCCCTGCTCGGCCTTTTGCGCCCCTCCCCTTGACTTTCCGGCCGAACTAGACCAAATGCAGGCCAGCTTTCACCTTCCGGCCGCCGCGTGAGCGTGCCCCTGCCAGCAAATAGGATGCAGGAAGAAGGACAAAAGCGCATTTCGAATGGACCGCATCCCAAGGGACGCGGCAGAAGCGCTGGAAAGCCTTTTCCAACAAGACAAGTTCCCACTTCACGCGGGGTTCTTGACGCCAGAGTAACACCGGACCGCAAACCCGCGTTCCGGCGGTATTGTTTTGGCGCCCCTGAAAAGGTTATGACTTGACCAATTTTGAATCGCTTGGTGTCTCCAAGCCGATCGTCGCCACACTGTTCCAGCTCGGCATCGAAACGCCGACCCCCATCCAGGAAAAGGCGATCCCGCTTCTTCTCGAAGGCCGTGACCTGATCGGCCTCGCCCAGACCGGCACCGGCAAGACGGCCGCATTCGGCCTGCCGCTGATCGAAAAGCTGATCCCGGAAGAACGCCGCCCCGACAACCGTACCACCCGTACGCTCATCCTGGCGCCGACCCGCGAACTGGTGAACCAGATCGCCCAGAACCTGAAGAACTTCCTGCGCAAGTCGCATCTGCGCATCAACGTCGTCGTCGGCGGCGTGTCGATCAACAAGCAGCAGCTTCAGCTTGAAAAGGGCACCGACATCCTGGTCGCCACCCCCGGCCGTCTGCTCGATCTCGTCGCCCGCCGCGCCATCGGCCTCACCGCCGTGCGCTACCTCGTGCTCGACGAAGCCGACCAGATGCTCGACCTCGGCTTCGTGCATGATCTCCGCAAAATCTCCAAGATGGTGCCGAAGCGTCGCCAGACGATGCTCTTTTCCGCCACCATGCCGAAGGCGATCGCCGATCTCGCCGCAGACTTCCTGACCGATCCGGTCAAGGTCGAAGTGACGCCTCCGGGCAAGGCTGCCGACAAGGTCGAGCAGTATGTCCACTTCGTCAACGGCAAGAACGACAAGACCGACCTTCTGAAGAAGTCGCTCTCCGAAAACCCCGATGGCCGCGCCATCGTCTTCCTGCGCACCAAGCATGGCGCCGAGAAGCTGATGAAGCATCTCGAGCATGTCGGCTACTCCGTCGCCTCGATCCACGGCAACAAGAGCCAGGGCCAGCGCGAGCGCGCGCTGAAGGCCTTCAAGGACGGCGATATCAAGACGCTGATCGCGACCGACGTCGCGGCGCGCGGCATCGACATCCCGGCTGTCAGCCACGTCTACAACTACGATCTGCCTGAAGTGCCAGACGCCTACGTCCACCGTATCGGCCGTACGGCCCGCGCCGGCCGCGATGGTATCGCGATCGCTTTCTGCGCACCGGATGAAACCCGTCTGCTGCGCGATATCGAGCGCCTGATGAACATCTCGATCGCGGTTGCCAGCGGTGAAGCACCGGCAAACATGAACGCGGCGCCGAAGCGCGGCAATGGCGGCAACCGTGGCCAGAGCCAGGGTCGTGGCGGTGAAGGTCGCAATGGTGAAGGCAGGGGCGGCGAAGGCCGTGGCAACGCCCGCGCCGGCCGCCCCGAGCGCCGTCCGCGCCCGGAAGCGGGTGACGAAGTCCGCGCCAACGAGGAACGCCGCGAGCGTCGTCCGCGTCCGGAACGCCAGACGCAGCGCAACGAGGATTTCCGCGGCCAGCGTCGCGGCGAAGTCGCGCCGGTCACGGCAGGCCCGGACAACGATCTCGCCTCGACCTCGGATTTCCGTGGCGCAGGCCAGGCCCGCAAGCAGCAGCGCCCGCAGCACGGCAACCACGCCCATGGCGACGCCAACCGCCACCAGCCCGGCGGCGGCGCCCGCAATGCGCCCCGCAACGGCCAGGGCCGTCCGGCCCGCAAGCATGGCGAAGACCGTGGCGCACAGCAGAACGCGGGTGGCGAACGCGGCGAACGTCGCGAAGGCAACGGCGGCAACCGCCGCGGCGGCCCTTCGCGCGGCGGCAATGGCGGCCAGCGCCGCGAACGCGCGTAATTCTTAGACGCGATTGAACAACAAACGGCGGGAGAGATCCCGCCGTTTTTTTATTGTGCCTGCTCCCGCAGCGGCGCGACCGACTGCCGGTTGGTTAGATAGACGCCGGTGACGACCACGATGGTGCCGACGACGAGCGGCAGGGTCAGCGGTTCGCCGAAGGCGATGAAGGCCTCCAGCGCAACGGTCGGCGGCATCAGGTAGATCAGCGAAGCCGCGCGCGACACCTGCCCGCGCCGGATCAGATAGAGCAGCAGCCCCACCCCACCCATCGACAGGCCGAAGACCGAGCAGCCGCGCCGCGCGTGGAAAATAATCACATGCTCATGTTTTAAGCGACGAGATACAATTGCTCTTTGTCGCCCCGGCGCTACCTTCCCGGAAATGCTCAGTTTTTCGGCTATTTTCGCCGATAGCTATGATTTTATGAATCTTCGGTTTGAACTGAGCATGGTTCTTGCATTGCTTTCTCCGTTGTACTCAAATGAAGAAAAAAGGGGAGCCACACCTTTGGCATTTGATGAAATGATCACCGGGGACGAAAGCCCTCGACAGCCATATGAAAAATACTTTGAGTGGTACAATAATCAGGATCGCGCTCATCTGATCGCCAAATCCCGCGATGCGGAAAACATCTTCCGCAAGACCGGCATCACCTTCGCCGTCTATGGCCACGCCGACAGCTCCGAAAAGCTCATCCCCTTCGATATCATCCCCCGCGTCATCTCCGGCCGCGAATGGCGCAAGCTCGCGCAGGGCATCGAGCAGCGCGTCATCGCGCTCAACGCCTTTCTCGATGACATCTACCACAAGCAGGAGATCATCCGCGCCGGCCGCATTCCGCGCGAGCTGATCGAGAAGAACGACGCCTTCCTGCCCGAGATGATAGGCTTCCGCCCGCCGGGCGGCGTTTACACCCACATCGTCGGCACCGACATCGTGCGCACCGGCGAGGACCAGTTCTACGTTCTGGAAGACAATGCCCGCACGCCCTCGGGTGTCAGCTACATGCTGGAAAACCGCGAGACGATGATGCACATGTTCCCGGAGCTGTTCCACGAGAACAAGGTGCGCCCGGTCGAGGATTACCCCTATCTCCTGCGCCAGTCGCTCGCCTCGCTCGCCCCGCCCGGCTGCAAGGGCAAGCCGCGCGTCGCCGTGCTGACACCCGGCATCTACAACTCCGCCTATTACGAACATTCCTTCCTGGCCGACACCATGGGCGTCGAGCTGGTCGAGGGTTCGGATCTGCGCGTCATCGACGGCAAGGTGAAGATGCGCACCACGCGCGGCTACGAGGCGATCGACGTGCTCTACCGCCGCGTCGACGACGACTTCCTCGATCCCCTCACCTTCCGCCCGGATTCCGCCCTTGGCATCCCCGGGATCATGGATGTCTACCGCTCCGGCAACATCACCATCGCCAACGCGCCGGGTACCGGCATCTGCGACGACAAGGCGATCTATTCCTACATGCCTGAAATCGTCGAGTTCTATACCGGCCGCAAGGCGCTTCTGGAAAACGTGCCGACCTGGCGCTGTTCGGAGGCCTCCAGCCTGAAATATGTGCTGGAGCACCTGGAAGAGCTCGTCGTCAAGGAAGTGCACGGCTCCGGCGGCTACGGCATGCTGGTCGGCCCGACTGCTTCGAAGAAGGAGCGCGCCGATTTCGCCGAGAAGCTGCGCGCCAAGCCCAACAACTACATCGCCCAGCCGACGCTGGCGCTATCCACGGTCCCGATCCTCGTCAACAAGGGGATCGCGCCCCGCCACGTCGACCTGCGCCCCTACGTGCTGGTCTCCGACAAGGTGCAGATTATTCCCGGCGGCCTTACCCGCGTTGCGCTGAAGCAGGGCTCGCTGGTGGTCAACTCCAGCCAGGGCGGCGGCACCAAAGACACCTGGGTATTGGAGGATTGATCTGATGCTCGGAAGAACCGCAAACGGCCTCTACTGGATGTTCCGTTACTTCGAGCGCGCCGAGAATATCGCGCGCCTCATCGATGCCGGCATCCGCATGTCGCTGACCAGAAGCAGCGGCAGCGACGACAACTGGGACGGCGTGCTGCAGAGCGCCGGCGTGCGCGAAGCCTATGACGAGGGTCATTCGAAGCTCACCGGCCCTGACGCCATCGACTACCTGCTGCGCGACCGCACCAACCTCTCGAGCGTCATGTCCTGCGTCGATTTCGGCCGCAACAACGCCCGCATGGTGCGCACGGCGCTCACCCGCGAGACCTGGGAAGCGACCAACGAGTTCTGGATCGAGCTCAAGGAGCTCCTGTCCAAGCGGCTGAAGCCCGCCGACCTGCCGCAGGCGATCGACGTCATCAAGCACCGCGCCGGCTTGATCCGCGGCGCGCTGCACGGCTCCATGCTGCGCAACGAGCTCTACAATTTCGCCCGAATCGGCACCTTCATCGAGCGCGCCGACAACACCAGCCGCATCCTCGACGTGAAATATTACGTACTGCTGCCGGCCGTTTCCGCCGTCGGCACCTCGATCGACAACGTCCAGTGGGAATCGATCCTGCGCTCCGTTTCCGCCCACCGCTCCTACAGCTGGGCCTATGACGGCGAATACCGCGCCACCAACATCGCCGACTTCCTGATCCTCAACGGCCAGATGCCGCGTTCGCTCGCCTATTGCTACGAGAAGATCACCAGCGAACTCGGCCACCTCGCCACCGATTACGGCGAGCGGCTGAAGGCGCACGACACCGCCGACGCCATCCGCCAATCGCTGAAGAAACAGGCGATCAAGGACGTCATGGATCAGGGCCTGCACGAATTCCTCGAGGACTTCGTCTCACGCAACAACCAGCTCGGACAGGAAATTTCCGACGGTTACCGGTTCTACGCATAGGCGGGTCGCGACATGAAACTGAAGATTAGCCACGTCACCGAATACCGCTACGACGAACCCTCCGCCTTCTCGCTGCAGCGCCTGCGGCTGACCCCGCCATCGGCCCCCGGGCAAAAGGTGCTGAGCTGGTCGCTGCATGTCGAGGGCGCCAAGCCCGAAGTCGAGTATGACGACCAGTTCGGCAACCACGTCAACTTGGTCTCGCTGGAAGGCGAGCAGCAGGTGACGCGCATCGTCGCCGAGGGCGAGGTCGAGACCGAGGATCTGAACGGCGTCACCGGCCCGCACACAGGCTTCTGCCCGCTCTGGCTCTTCCTGCGCGACACGCCGCGCACCAAGCCCGGAAAGCTGGTGAAGGAGCTCATCAAGGGCGTCAGCGGCGACAACGAGCTTGGCCGCATGCATGCGCTGATGGGCGCCATCCACGAGACGGTGAACTACCAGCCCGGCACCAGCGACGTAGAAACCACGGCCGAACAGGCGCTGGAAAAGAAGACCGGCGTCTGCCAGGACCACGCCCATATTTTCGTCGCAGCCGCCCATGCACTCGGCGTTCCCGCGCGCTATGTCTCCGGCTATCTGATGATGGAAGAAAAGATCGAGCAGGCGGCAACCCATGCCTGGGCGGAAGCGCATATTCCCGGTCTCGGCTGGGTGGGTTTCGATCCCGCCAACAAGATCTGCCCGGATGAGCGCTATGTCCGCATCGCCAGCGGTCTCTGCTACAAGGACGCAGCACCCGTTTCCGGCATGCGTATCGGCACGCCGGGCGAAAAGCTGCAGGTGATCGTCAAGGTCGCGGACCAGGGGCAATCTCAGAGTCAGTCGCAGAGCTGAACGGCGTTGGCGTTTTAGCCGCACTACGCGGCTGCCATGCTAGTCGAACTCTGGCACCTGCCCCGACTGGAAGAGAATGATCGATGGCCCCTGCTCGCCAACAGCGACATTGGCCTCGCGGCACCAGACGACCACGCCGGCATAGTCGTTGACCATCGTCTCGGCGACGTAGACAGCCGTGTCCTCGCCCTTCATCCGGCGCGGTTCGAACGCGTGCACCAGAGCGCCGCTGTCATCGATGTTGAATGCGCTCAGCACAATCAATTTCCGCACTCCTGGCATTGACGCTCTCCTGCGGCGATAACGGCAGGACGCCCGTTTCGTTCCTGAGAACGGGCGGTCTGGAGAAGAAATACGGCTGGGATCGCTCAGCCCCTGCGGGCAGCCTCGATCGCCGCGACGTCGATCTTGCCCATGTCCATCATCGCATCGAATGCGCGCTTGGCTTCGGCGCCGCCGGCGTTCATCGCCTCCGTCAGCACCCGCGGCGTGATCTGCCATGATACGCCCCATTTGTCCTTGCACCAACCGCAGGCACTCTCCTCGCCGCCATTGCCGACGATCGCGTTCCAGTAGCGGTCGGTCTCTTCCTGATCCTCGGTGGAAATCTGGAAAGAGAAGGCCTCGTTGTGCTTGAAGACGGGGCCGCCATTGAGGCCGATGCAGGCAACGCCGGCGACGGTGAACTCGACGACGAGCACCTGCCCCTCCTTGCCAGAGGGATAATCCCCCGGTGCGCGCGTGACCTTCCCGACGGAGCTGTCAGGAAACGTCTTCGCGTAGAAGCGCGCTGCCTCCTCCGCATCCTTGTCGTACCATACGCAGATCGTGTTCTTTGCCATTACGCGCTCCTCCCGCGTTCGTTGCCTATGTCAGGACACATAAGGCAGCGACAGCAGTTGACCAGCGCAATGGTCGCTTGGGAGCGGATCGTGAAGGCGGTTCAGAGGCTCTCGTATGTTTCCGCCGTGCGGCGGGTCGCCAGCGAATAGAGCCAGTAGAACGGGATGAAGCAGACGAGGACGACGATTTCGAGCACCGAATGGCGCGTCTGGCGGACCTCTTCGACAGTAACACGCGCCTCCGCCCTCACCTCACGCTGCGCGTTCTCGAGCAGACGGTTGACCAGCTGGCGATTGTCTTCCGTCTCGGTCCCGTCGGCGTCGTGTTGGGTGGTCTTCGGCGCGGGCTGGCGCATGTCTGGCCTCGTCGTCATTTGCAGTGCGAGGTCAAGCTAGCACGATTTTATTAAATCTTTAACTATAACTTCCCGGCTTCCCGCGCGCGGGGCGTGCGCTTCCCAGACATGGAAAAGGCGGAGCTTTCGCCCCGCCTCCTCGTCAATTCACCCGATCGAAACGACCGACTAGTGGCTGTCCTTGCCAACCGCGCTGCCGCGACATCCCTTGAGGAAGTCGAGGTCGGCACCGGTATCGGCACCTTCGACGTGCTGCTGGTGCAGGAACGCATAGCCCGAGGTCGGCAGCTCATGCTGCGGCTTCCACTCGGCCAGACGGCGCGCCATCTCTTCGTCGGAGATATCGACATGCAGGCGGCGGTTCGGCACGTCGAGCTCGATCATGTCGCCGTTCTTGATGACGGCGAGCGGACCGCCGACGGCGGCTTCCGGCGAGGTGTGCAGAACGACGGTGCCATAAGCGGTACCGGACATGCGGGCATCCGAGATGCGCACCATGTCGGTGATGCCCTTCTTCAGAACCTTCGGAGGCAGACCCATGTTGCCGACTTCGGCCATGCCTGGATAGCCCTTCGGACCACAGTTCTTCATGACCATGACGCAGGTCTCGTCAATGTCGAGATTGTCGTCGTTGATCTTGGCCTTGTAGTCGTCGATGTCCTCGAACACCACGGCGCGGCCGCGATGCGTCAAGAGATGCGGCGAAGCAGCAGAAGGCTTCAGGACGGCGCCCTTCGGCGCCATGTTGCCGCGCAGAACGACGATGCCGCCCGACTGCGTCAGCGCCTTTTCGGCCGGCAGGATGACGTCTTCGTTCCAGTTGACGACGTCCTTGACCTCTTCCCACATCGTCTCGCCCGAAACGGTCAGCGCATCCTTGTGCAGGAGGCCGGCTTCGCCGAGGCGCTTGATGACGACAGGCAGGCCGCCGGCATAGAAGAACTCTTCCATGAGGTACTTGCCCGATGGCATCAGGTTGACGATCGTCGGCACGTCGCGGCCGCAACGGTCCCAGTCGTCGAGCGTCAGGTCGATGCCGACACGGCCGGCCATGGCCAGCAAATGGATGACGGCATTGGTCGAACCACCGATCGCCGCATTGGTGCGGATGGCGTTTTCGAAGGCCTGCTTGGTCATGATATCAGAAGGCTTCAGATCGTCCTTGACCATCTGCACGATACGGCGGCCGGTGAGCTGCGCCATCACCTTGCGGCGGCTATCAACGCCCGGGATCGCGGCATTGCCCGAAAGCGCCATGCCGAGTGCTTCGGCCATCGACGCCATGGTGGACGCGGTGCCCATGGTGTTGCAGGTGCCGGACGAACGGCTCATCGAAGCCTCGGCTTCGAGGAACTCGGCCTGCGTCATCTCGCCGGCCTTCACCATTTCGGAGAACTTCCAGAGATGCGTGCCGGAACCCACGCGTTCGCCGCGGAAGTAGCCGTTCAGCATCGGACCGCCGGTGACGACGATCGACGGCAGGTCGACGGAGGCGGCCGCCATCAGGAGCGAAGGCGTGGTCTTGTCGCAACCGACCATCAGCACGCAGCCGTCCATCGGCTGGCCGCGAATGGTTTCCTCGATCGAGAGCGCCGCGAGGTTGCGGTACATCATCGCGGTCGGGCGGAAGGTGTTTTCGGATGCCGAGAAGACGGGAACTTCCATCGGGAAGCCGCCGGCCTCCCAGATGCCTGCCTTCACCTTCTCCGCCAGCTCGCGCAGATGGCCGTTGCACGGCGTCATGTCCGACCAGGTGTTGAGAATGCCGATGACAGGGCGTCCGTCGAACAGGTCGTGCGGGTAACCCTGGTTCTTCATCCAGCCGCGGTGATAGATGACGTCACGGCTGGTGCCGCCGTACCATTCCTGCGATCGAAGCTTGCGCGGCCATTCCGCTTTTTTAAACATTGTCTTCTGCCTTTTGAGGGATGCCGAGCCGTCCTCGCGACGGCCCGTATCGCTATTTTGACGTCAGGCCAGCGTGTAGCTGGTCTTGACGGATGTGTAGAATTCGGCGGCGTACTTGCCCTGCTCGCGCGGACCGTAGGAAGAGCCCTTGCGGCCACCGAACGGAACGTGGAAATCGACACCAGCCGTCGGCAGGTTGACCATCACCATGCCGGCTTCGGCGTTGCGCTTGAAATGCGTCGCATGCTTGAGGCTGGTCGTCGCGATGCCGGAGGACAGGCCGAACGGCGTGTCGTTGGCCGTCGCCAGCGCCTCTTCGTAATCCTTGACGCGGATGACCGAGACGACGGGTCCGAAGATCTCCTCGCGCGAGATGCGCATCTGGTTGGTGGCTTCGGTAAACAGCGTCGGTGCCAAGTAGAAGCCGGGCGTGTCGCGCTTCAGGACTTCCCCACCGAAGGCGAGCTTGGCGCCTTCCTTTTTGCCGATCTCGATGTAGTCGGTGTCGGTCTTCAGCTGCTTTTCGTCGACCACGGGGCCGATATGCGTGCCGGATTTCATGGCGTTGTCGACGATCAGCGTTTCGAGCTTGGCCGTAAGCGCTGCCACGAACTTGTCGTGGATGCCTTCGGTGACGATCAGGCGCGAGGATGCCGTGCAGCGCTGGCCGGTCGAAAAGAAGCCGGAATTGGCGGCGGCTTCGACGGCGACATTGAGGTCGGCGTCGTCGAGAACGACCATCGGGTTCTTGCCGCCCATTTCCAGCTGGAACTTGCGATTATGCTCAAGCGATGCGGCGGCGACACGTTTTCCCGTGCCGGTGGAGCCGGTAAAGGTGATGCCCGCGACATCGGGGCTGTCGAGCATGGCCTGGCCGACGACCGAGCCCTTGCCCATCACCAAATTCAGGACGCCCTTCGGCAGGCCGGCGCGGTGAAGGATATCGACGATCGCCCAGGAGCAGGCCGGAACCAGCTCGGCCGGCTTGAACACGATGGTGTTGCCGTAGCAGAGCGCCGGGGCGATCTTCCAGGCCGGAATGGCGATCGGGAAGTTCCAGGGCGTGATGATGCCGATGACGCCGAGCGGGTCGCGGGTGATTTCGACGCCGATGTTCGGGCGTACCGACGGGATGGTTTCGCCGGCAAGGCGCAGGACTTCGCCTGCGAAGAATTCGAAGATCTGGCTGGCGCGGATGGTCTCGCCGATCGCCTCAGGAAGCGTCTTGCCCTCTTCGCGGGCGAGCAGCGCGCCGAGCTCGTCCTTGCGCGCCATGATCTCGTCGCCTGTTTTCTTCAGGATGACGTGACGTTCCCAGATGCCGGAGCGCGACCAGGCCGGGAAAGCGGCCTTGGCGGCGGCAATCGCGTTCTTCGTGTCTTCTGCCGAACCATCGGCATAGAGGCCGACGACTTCGTTCGTATCCGACGGGTTGATGTTCTTGGTGGCGTCCGAGCCGATCCATTCGCCGGCGATCAGGTTCTGATAAATGGTCATGGGCCCTGCAAGCCTCCTTTACCGCTTATGAAAGACTGGCCCGACCGCCAATGCGCCGGGCCCTAGAAACCAGAGCTGAGAAATCAGAGCTGCTTGACGACGATCTCTTCTTCGGCGTCGATCTTCAGCGGATTGCGCAACGGCAGGCCGAAGTCTGCGACCTCGATCTCGAACACGTCGCCCTCTTCCGTCTTGATGCCCTCGGCAAACGACAGCGTCGCCGTGCCGAACATGTGGACATGGACGTCGCCGGGGACGCGGAACAGGCCGTACTTGAAGTGGTGGTATTCGAGGTTGGCGAAGGTGTGCGACATGTTCGCCTCGCCCGACAGGAAGGGCTTTTCGAAGATCACCTTGTCGCCGCGCTTGATGCGCGAGGTGCCGCGGATATCCTCAGGCGCCGCGCCGATGCGGATCTCGGGGCCGAAGCTTGCCGGACGCAGCTTGGAATGCGCGAGGTAGAGATAGTTCTGGCGCTCGGTGACGTGGTCGGAAAACTCGTTTGAGAGCGCGAAACCGATGCGGAACGGCGTACCGTCCTCAGCGATCACGTAGATGCCGGCCATCTCGGGCTCTTCGCCGCCGTCGAGCGCGAAGGATGGGGAGACGAGTGCGGCGCCAGGAGCTGCGGCACCATAGCCGTTGCCCTTGTAGAACCACTCGGGCTGGACGCCCTTTTCGCCGGCTTTCGGCTTGCCGTTCTCAAGGCCCATCTTGAACATCTTCATCGAGTCCGTCAGCGTTTCTTCCGCGGCCTCGGAGGTCTTCTTGTGCATGCTGTCACGCGTCGCGGCCGAGCCGAGATGCGTCAGGCCCGTGCCCGTCAGGTGCAGGTGCGCAGCGTCAGGATGCGTCATCGGCGGCAGGAAGCGACCTTCGGCATAAGCCTTTTCGAGATCGACGGCGTCACCCAGGCCATGGGCCTCGATTACCGAAGCGAGCGACTTGCCACCGTTTGCGGCTTCCATGGCGAGTGCATAGACGCTGCCGGCATTGTTGACGGCTTTCGCGGTACCGCCCGGCTCGCGCACGGCGACGACGATCTCTCCGTTCGAACCCTTGATCTGCGAAATAAGCACGGTCTTCATCCTTTTTTCCATTGCGCGGAATGTGCTCCGCCCTTCCGGCTCCCGAGGGAGCCGGATTGCAAGTTCATGTCACTGCGAATTCAAGTCACTGCGAATAGGTGGGCAGCGCCGAAGCGCTTAGCCCTTGTTCTTGTTGTAGACGTCGAAGAAGACGGCTGCGAGCAGCACGAGACCCTTGACCATCTGCTGGAAGTCGATGCCGAGACCGACGATCGACATGCCATTGTTCATGACGCCCATGATGAACGCGCCGATGACGGCACCGGTGATCTTGCCAACGCCGCCGGATGCCGAGGCACCGCCGATGAAGCAGGCCGCGATGACGTCGAGCTCGAAGCCGACGCCGGCCTTCGGCGTCGCCGAGTTCAGGCGAAGCGCCACGATCATGCCGGCGAGACCGGCGAGAACGCCCATGTTGACGAAGGTGAAGAAGCTCAGGCGCTCGGTGTTGATACCAGAGAGCTTGGTGGCCTTTTCATTGCCGCCCATCGCGTAGATGCGGCGGCCGATGGTCGTGCGGCGGGTGACGAAGCTGTAGGCCGCGATCAGCACCAGCATGACGATGAGAACGTTCGGCAGGCCGCGATAGGTCGACAGCAGGTAGCCGAGCGCCACGATCGCCAGCGAGATGATGACGTTCTGCGCCACGAAGAAGCCCATCGGCTCGACGTCGATGCCGTGGCTTTCGTTCACCTTGCGGCGGCGCCAGGCGAGGTAGAACAGGATGACCGGCAGGATGACGCTGAGCACCAGCGAGGTGATCTGCGTCGGCGTGCCGAAGATGTCGACCATGTCGCCAGGCAGGAAGCCGGTGGAGATGACCTGGAATTCCTTCGGGAACGGGCCGATGTTCTTGCCGCCGAGAACCGTCAGCGTCAGGCCGCGGAACACCAGCATGCCGGCCAGCGTCACGATGAACGACGGAATGCGGTGATAGGCGATGAAATAGCCCTGCGCCGCGCCGATGACGCCGCCGATCACGAGACAAAGCAGCGCCGCGAGCCAGAAGTTCATGCCCCAGGAGACGGTGAAGATCGCCGCCAGCGCGCCGACGAAGGCGACGATGGAGCCGACCGAAAGGTCGATATGGCCGGCCACGATGACCAGCAGCATGCCGAGCGCCATGATGACGATGAACGAGTTCTGGAGAACGAGGTTGGTCAGGTTGACCGGCTTGAACAGGATGCCGCCGGTGTAGAACTGGAAGAACACCATGATCGCGACGAGCGCGATGAGCATGCCGTATTCACGAATGTTGCCGCGGATGTAATCGACGACGGAAACGACGTTGCTTTCCTCGTGGCTGGTCGGGTTGACAGGAGTCATTGTTTCTTCTCCCCAGAGCGCATGATGGCGCGCATGATGGTTTCTTGGCTCGCTTCGCCCTTCGGCAGTTCAGCGACGATGCGACCTTCGTTCATCACATAGATGCGGTCGCAGTTGCCAAGCAGTTCCGGCATTTCCGACGAGATCATCAGAACGCCTTTTCCATCGGCAGCAAGCTGGTTGATGATAGTATAAATTTCATATTTTGCACCCACGTCGATACCGCGGGTCGGCTCATCGAGGATCAGCACGTCGGGATCAGAGAACAGCCACTTGGACAGAACGACCTTCTGCTGGTTCCCGCCCGAAAGGTTCACCGTCTCCTGGTAGATGCCCGACGAACGGATGCGCAGCTTCGACCGATAGTCGGTCGCGACCCTGCTTTCCTTGATGCCGTCGATGACGGTGCTCTTTGAAATACCCGCCAGATTGGCGAGCGACGTGTTGTGCATGATGTTGTCGGCGAGCACGAGACCGAGATGCTTGCGGTCTTCGGTCACGTAGGCGAGACCGGCATCGATCGCCTTGCGAACGGTGCTGGTGTCCACCTGCTTGCCGTCGACATAGACTTCGCCGGTGATCTTGTGGCCATAGGCCTTGCCGAACACGCTCATCGCGAACTCGGTACGGCCGGCACCCATCAGGCCGGCGATGCCGACAACCTCGCCCTTGCGGACGTTGATGTTGATGTCGTGCAGAACCTGGCGGTCGCGATGCTGCTGGTGAAACGCATTCCAGTTCTTCACTTCGAAGATGGTTTCGCCGATCGGCACCGAGCGCGGCGGATAGCGGTCTTCGAGATCGCGACCCACCATGTTTCTGATGATGGTGTCCTCGCTGATCTCTTCCTTGTGACAGTCCATCGTCTTGACGGTCATGCCGTCGCGCAGAACGGTGATCTGGTCGGCGACCTTGCGGATCTCGTTGAGCTTGTGCGAGATGATGATCGACGTGATGCCCTGCTTGCGGAACTCCATCAGGAGGTTCAGCAACGCATCGGAATCGCTTTCGTTGAGCGACGCGGTCGGTTCATCGAGAATGAGCAGCTTGACGCTCTTGGACAGGGCCTTGGCGATTTCGACGAGCTGCTGCTTGCCGACGCCGATGTCGGTCACGAGCGTGTTCGGAGATTCGCGCAGGCCCACCTTGGCGAGCAGCTGCTTGGTGCGGTTGAAGGTGGTTTCCCAGCTGATGACGCCGCTCTTCGCATTCTCGTTGCCGAGGAAGATGTTTTCCCCGATCGAGAGCAGCGGTACGAGCGCCAGTTCCTGGTGAATGATAACGATGCCGATTTCTTCGGAGTCCTTCAGGACTTTGAAATTGCGGACGTCACCGTCGTAGAAGATCTCTCCATCATAGGTGCCCGAGGGGTAGACACCGGAAAGAACCTTCATCAGGGTCGACTTGCCGGCCCCGTTTTCCCCCACAACTGCGTGTATCTCACCCTGGCGAACCTTGAGGTTCACATTCTCGAGCGCTTTTACGCCCGGGAACGTCTTGGTGATGTTCCGCATTTCGAGGAGTGTATTTTCCATGATCAAAATTCCAGCGCCGTGGCCGTAAGATCGGCCTGGCGTTCTAAAAATCGGAAACCGGAACCCGCGCGCGAAGGCGCGGATTCCGGCGTTCGTCAGATTACTTCAGCTGGTCTTCTTTGTAGTAGCCGCTGTCGACGAGAACGGTCTTGTAGTTCTCCTTGGTGACGGCAACCGGCTTCAGCAGGTAGGACGGAACGACCTTTACGCCGTTGTCGTAGGTCTTGGTGTCGTTGACTTCAGGCTCCTTGCCGGACATGACGGCATCAACCATGGCAACGGTAACCTTCGCCAGTTCGCGAGTATCCTTGAAGATCGTGGAATACTGCTCGCCTGCGATGATTGACTTGACGGAAGGAACTTCCGAGTCCTGGCCGGAAACGACCGGCAGCGGCTGATCGCCAGAACCATAGCCTACGCCCTTGAGCGAGGAGATGATGCCGATGGACAGACCATCGTAAGGCGACAGAACGGCGTCAACCTTGGCGTCGGTGTAGTTAGCCGACAGCAGGTTGTCCATGCGAGCCTGGGCCGTTGCCGGGTCCCAACGCAGCGTGCCGACCTTGTCCATGCCGGTCTGGCCGGACTTTACGACGAGCTTGCCCGAGTCGATGTAAGGCTGCAGGACGGACATTGCGCCATCGTAGAAGAAGAAGGCGTTGTTGTCGTCAGGCGAACCACCGAAGAGCTCGATGTTGAACGGGCCCTTGCCATCCTTGAGGCCGAGCTTGTCGACGATCGTGCCGGCCTGAAGAACGCCAACCTGGAAGTTGTCGAAGGTTGCGTAGTAGCTGACGTTGGCCGAATCGCGGATCAGGCGGTCGTAAGCGATGACCTTGATACCGGCGTCAGCAGCCTTCTGCAGCACGTCCGACAGCGTGGTGCCGTCGATCGAAGCGATGACGAGAACCTTCGCGCCCTTCGTGACCATGTTCTCGATCTGAGACAGCTGGTTCGGAATGTCGTCGTCTGCATACTGCAGGTCGGTCGTGTAACCGGCGTCCTGGAGCTGCTTGACGATGTTGTTGCCGTCGTCGATCCAGCGAGCGGACGACTTGGTCGGCATGGCAATACCGACGAGACCCTTGTCAGCGGCAACAGCCGGCATAACGAACGAAGCAACGCCGAACGCGGCAGCTGCCATCAATGAGATAATGGATTTCATCTCTCTCTCCCTAAGTTAATAAATGCGCGGGCGACTCCTCGCCCACCCCGAACTGTGGCGGGTTTCGTATTGGATAATACTTCAATAGCGAGAAACGAAGTAGGTCTCCTCCACGCTCTCACACGTGTTGAGTGCCAACCAGCACACGGCGGCAAACTGGTATGGATTCCTATAACTGTCAAATAGAATAAGTGGCAAAAGGCATAACAAATTTGGTATATCGTTAAAAAGTATTACTTTTGATGGAGAGCAGTGGGGAGGCTGCAACCATGTCGAGCAATTCAGGGCATGTGGCATTAGAAAACGTGGATATACAGACAGAGATTTTTGGGGATGACGGCCTTCTGCGGTCGGGTCTCAAGCTGAATCACCTGCGCATGATCGTCGCAATCGAAGATAGCGGCCAGATTTCGGCGGCTGCCGAAGCACTTAACGTTTCACAGCCCGCAGCGTCGCGAATGCTGTCGGAAATGGAGACCATTGTTAAGACTCCGCTTTATGAGCGCGTTGCCCGTGGCGTGGTGCTGACCACCTTCGGCGAGGCACTCGCAAGGCGTGCGCGCAAGATCATGTTGGAACTCAGAGAGGCAAGCCGAGAGATCGCCGAGCTCAGATCCGGCAAGGGCGGATCGGTCTTCATCGGCGCGGTGACGGCACCCGCCATGAGCCTCGTCGTCCCCGCCATCAAACAGATCCGCACGGCACTTCCCGGCATCGAGGTCAACATTCAGGTCGAGACCAGCAACGTGCTCGCCCGCGAACTTCTGGCCGCCCGCCACGACTTCGTCATCAGCCGCATCCCGGATGATCTCAACCCGCGGCTTTTCGAGGTGCAGGAGATCGGCGTCGAGCGCGCCTGCCTGATCGTGCGCAGCGGCCATCCTCTATTACAGAAGGGCGTGGCCACCATGGCCGACCTGACGGACTATGATTGGGTCTTCCAGCCCCCCGGCACATTATTGAGACGCACGATCGAGGACATGTTCCTGTCGCGCGGCGTTGCCGTGCCAGAAAATATCGTCAACACCTCGTCGCTGCTGCTCACCTGCGCGATCATCTGCCAGACCGACGCGATCGCCCCGATCGCCATCGACGTCGCCCACTTCCTGGCGGCGCAGCGCTCCCGCGCCTCGGATGTCCGTGTGCTGCCGATCGATTTCGAGATCAACGTCAGGCCCTACAGCCTGATCACCGCAAGGGAACGCGCCCTGCCCCCGAGCGCACGGCTGCTTTATGATCTGGTGCTGGCCGAAAGCCGGAAGGGCGGGACCTGACTGTTTGGATGGGGCCTCACAAGCCCCACGCCATCTTGGTCGCGTTCTATGCGCATTCGCGCAAGGGAGGCTCCATGCTATTCGGACAATCGCTGTTCCAGTCGGTGCTCGATCGGCTGAAGGAAGAGGATGGCGACTCTGTGGAAGAGGCCGCTCCCGTTTCGCACCGCATGCCGGGCTTCACGACGGGCCTCGCCTTCGACGTGATGGAGGGCGTCTCCGCACCCTCGGCGCGGCCCGGCCAGGCCTATTTCGACAATCTGGAATTCGAAACGCCGCGAGAGACGACCGACGCCGCCACGCCGCCCGAGCCCTCACCCGAGCCGGTGGCCGAGCCACTCCCCGAAATCGAGCCCGAACCGGTGATGCCGCAGCACCTCGCCCGCACGGCGCTGCCTGAGATCGCCGCCGAACTGGCGATCTCGGCGAATGACACAGTCCAAAGCCTCAGCGACAAGCGACGCGGCTTCGCCAAGGCCAATCATCCCGACCGCGTCCACCCGCTGTTTCGCGACAACGCCACCAGGCGCATGACCATCGCCAATCAACTGATCGACGAAGCGATCCGCCGCAAGACGAGAAGCGCCAGACGCTGATTATGCGTCGTTCTTCGGAGTGTCCTGCGTTTCGGCAGGCTCGGCGGTCTTTTCCTCGACGGCCGCTTTTTCCTCGGTAGGGTCTGCGGGCTTGTAGGACCAGAGCAGCACGTAGGCGGCATAAGCGCCGGCGCCGGCCGCCAGCACCGCCCAGAAGGGATCGCCCCACAGGGCCTCGACCCCGGTCCAGCCGAAGCAGACCGCGACGATGAGAACGCGCACCCACAGCGCGCGGTAGGCCGGATGGTTTGGATCGATCAGCTGCATCTCATTCCCACATATGAACTGTTACGTGTCTTTAAGATGGTTTCTTGAAATGTGAAAGGCCCACGGCCTTGACGACGCGCGGATAAAATGGAATGAAAATTCCACAAGCAGATAAATTCGGCCCATCCATTCCGCGAGAAGGCAAGCCGAATTCAAGGGAGGAAGTCATGACAGTCAGATTTGGTCTTCTCGGCGCCGGTCGTATCGGCAAGGTTCACGCCAAAGCGGTCAGCGCCGATGCCAATGCAAGGCTCGTTGCCGTCGCCGACGCCTTTCCCGAGGCCGCCAACGCCATCGCATCCGCTTACGGCTGCGAAGTGCGCACCATCGAGGCGATCGAAGCCGCGAGCGATATCGACGCCGTCGTCATCTGCACGCCGACCGATACACATGCCGACCTGATCGAGCGCTTCGCTCGCGCTGGCAAGGCGATCTTCTGCGAGAAGCCCGTCGATCTCTCCGTCGAGCGCGTCAAGGCCTGCATCAAGGTCGTGGAAGAGACCAAGGGCAAGCTGATGGTCGGTTTCAACCGCCGCTTTGACCCGCACTTCATGGCCGTGCGCCATGCCATCGACGATGGCCGCATCGGCGACGTCGAGATGGTGACGATCACCTCGCGCGATCCGGGCGCCCCGCCGGTCGATTACATCAAGCGCTCCGGCGGCATCTTCCGCGACATGACGATCCACGATTTCGACATGGCCCGCTTCCTGCTCGGCGAAGAGCCGGTCGCCGTCACAGCAACCGCCGCCGTCCTCGTCGACAAGGCGATCGGTGAGGCCGGCGATTACGACAGCGTTTCCGTCATCCTGCAGACCAAGTCGGGCAAGCAGGCGATCATCTCCAACTCGCGCCGCGCCACCTATGGCTACGACCAGCGCATCGAGGTGCACGGCTCCAAGGGCATGGTCTCGGCCGAAAACCAGCGCGCCGTCTCGATCGAAGTCGCCAATGGCGAAGGCTATACCCGCCCGCCGCTGCACGACTTCTTCATGACCCGCTACACCGAAGCCTATGCCAACGAGATCGCAAGCTTCATCGCCGCCATCGAAAAGGGCGCCAAGATCTCTCCCTCGGGCGCCGATGGCCTCGCTGCCCTCGTGCTCGCCGACGCGGCCGTCCAGTCCGTCAAGGAAGGCAAGCTGATCAAGATCGGCTGACGGTTTTCTCCCGACCGAAAGCCACATAGGAGATGGCCGGGGCCCGACCCGGCCATTTCTCGTTTTTGCCGCTGGCGCTGTCACCGTAACCGCTCCTGCCCTCTGACGCCGCCTGTAACATTCGCCTGGTTCGATCACAAAACGCACCCTCGCGCGGCGCTCGCAAGTGTATTGGTTGCGTTCGTATATTAGCGAATTTTTCGCATGCCCGACATGTGTTACAGCGCGTACAGCATCTGAATCACCATTGGATTCGCTCGATTTTCCGGCCATTCATGCCGCTTCCGACGAACCGAGTGACCAATAGATGGCGGATATTTCGGGCTCTTCCGGGCGAATTGGCAGCCTCGATGGCTTGCGTGGCATTGCCGCTTTATGGGTGCTGATCGGGCACGCGATGCTGCTCACCGGATGGCATCTGCCGCTGATCGGCGATCCCGATCTCGGCGTCGATCTCTTCATAATGCTCTCGGGCTTCCTGATGGTCTTTCACTATCAGCTGCGCCAGGACAAGGAGCCGTGGTCGGAAATCTCGACATGGTCGAATTTCTGGACCCGCCGCTTCTTCCGCATCGCGCCGCTCTATTACGTGATGCTGGCGATCGCCATCGCCCTCGGTCCCGTCATTTTCGAAAGCCGCATGGTGATCGACCACTTCCTCGAGGTCACCCCTCAGCAGCCCGAACGCTATCTCGACGGTAGCCTTGAGAATGTGCTGCTGCACGTGAGCTTCCTCTTCGGCCTCTCGCCGGCGCACGCTTTCCGCACACCGCTGCCGGATTGGAGCATCAGCCTCGAAATGCAGTTCTACGCCGCCCTGCCCTTCCTGATGCTCTTCATCCACCGGCTCGGCTGGCTGCGCGGGAGCATCGGCGTGGTTGTCGCCGGCGTCGCGATCGCCATGGCGCTCCGCCTTGTCGGCATCAACTTCCCGATGCCGGCCTTCCTGCCGCTGAAGATGCACGTCTTCGCATCAGGCATGCTGCTCGCCGGCGCACTCAATGCCCGAAGCGGAAGAGCCTTTGCTCACTTCCTCCTGGCGCTGGCCTTCGTGGCGATCCCGATCGGCGGCGGCATGACCGTCATGCGCGAGGTCGTTCGCCTCGGGCTTGTTGTCGCCTTCTTCGCGCTCATCTTCCACGCCCATCTGCCGCGCCCGCTGGCAAACCCGCTCAACCGGATTTCCGATTTCATGGGCAACAAGTTCTGCCACGAACTCGGCGAACTCTCCTTCGGCGCCTATCTGATCCACCTGCTGGTCATGCAGCCCGTCATCGCCTATCTCATCAAGGCGCACGGCCACGATATCAGCGACTTCCAGCGCTTTCTGCTCTCGGTAACAATCACCATCCCGATCGTCTACGCGCTATCGGCCGTCGGCCACAGGTTCATCGAGATGCAGGGACAGAAGATCGGCAGGACGCTCACCCGGCGCCGGGCGTCGGCGGCTTAGCCGAACCCGCCCTGGACGATATCACCGTCGATGACGGATAGCGCCCGGTTGAGATGCCCCTCGAACACGAGCAGCGGCTCGTCGAACACGACCCGCAGCTCGGGCATGCCCTGCATCCTGACCATGTGCGACTGGGCAAGCCCCTCCTCTATCCCAGGCCTCAGCAGATCGTAATAGCGTGTGCCGGGCCCGGTGATCGCGACCGGCATCCGCTCGGTGAGGCTGAGCAGCCGCGACAGCCCGTTTCCGAGCGCCAGCCCCGCCTGCCGGAAGGCAAACGCCGACATCCGGTGACCCTGGCGCGCCCGCGCCGCGATCTTGTCGAGTTCGCCGACGGGCACGAACTTCGCCGGGATCGTATCGTCAGGCACCTCGAAGGCCATGCGCAGGATCGCGTAGAACCCGGCATAGGCTTCGATGCACCCCCTGCTCCCACACCGGCAAAGACCGCCATTGGCCATATGCAGCATGTGCCCGAAATTGGGCGCCGAGATTTCCCGCTCCGCCGGACCCGCATTGCGGACGATCCCGAGCCCGATGCTGTGCCCCAGCGACAGCGCCGCCAGCGACCGCAGCCCATCAGGATTGCCCGCATCCTCGCGGGCGCCAAGCGCTGCGGCAACCAGCAGCGTCTCGTTGTCGAGAATGATCTTCGCCTGCCATGCGGGCCTCAGCGCCGCCTCGAAATCGATCCGGTCGCTGCCGAAAATCGGCGACCACAGAAGCACGGCGTCATCCGAGCTCACCAGCCCCTTGCTGCTGATCGAGATCAGCTTGATCTTGTCCCGCGACAGCCGCGAGCGCTCAAGCAGCCGCTCCAACCCCTCACCAACAGCATCCGCGAATCGTGCCGCGCCATCGGGATCGTGCGACCTGTCCTCACCGAACCGGTCGATCAGCGTACCGGCATAATCCACCAGCGAATATTGCACGCCATCCGACGAAATGATGACGACGATCAAATAGCCGCTGTCGCGTCTCTGGCGAAACTGCACGCGCGGTCGCCCCCTGCCGCTCGCCGCCTGCTGCTCGGATTTTTCGATCACCTCGCCCTTCTCGAGATCGGCGGTAATCGCCGAAATCGTGGCCGAGGAAAGTCCGGTGAAATCAGCTATTTCGGTATGGGACAGCGCGCCATGGCGCCTCAGCGCGGCAAGCACCAGCACGCTGTTGCGCTGGCGCACCAGTTCCGTGCTCGATCTGGTCAGCATGAAGGCCGCCCTATTCACGCGTGCATTCCACCCCTCGTTCACACCGTATCTCCAACAACCTCCACGTGAGAGATCATTCACAGGTAGTGCGGTGTTGACAGTTGAAAAAATCTCTGACACTTAATTTCTCGACTGTCGAGAAAATAATGAAAACCTTTCCCGACAGCACATCGCGGCGGCCGGAGGAACCACTGGCTGGGGCTGGCCGCATTCTATTCGGGAGGATATTATGAAGCATGTTTTGAAGCTGATGGCAGGTGCTGCCATCCTCGTATCGGTGCATACCGCCGCAATGGCAGCAGACCTCGTGGTCGGCGTGTCGTGGTCCAACTTCCAGGAAGAGCGTTGGAAGACCGACGAAGCCGCCATCAAGAAGGCGCTTGAAGCCAAGGGCGCCAAGTACATCTCCGCCGACGCCCAGTCGTCCGCCGCAAAGCAGCTAACCGACGTTGAATCGCTGATCTCGCAGGGTGCTAACGCCCTCATCGTTCTCGCGCAGGATTCCGATGCCATCGGCCCGGCCATCGAAAAGGCCGCCGCTGAAGGCATTCCTGTCGTCGGCTACGACCGCCTGATCGAAAACCCGGCTGCCTTCTACATCACCTTCGACAACAAGGAAGTCGGCCGCCTGCAGGCTGAAGGCGTGTTCAAGGTCAAGCCGGAAGGCAACTACGTCTTCATCAAGGGCTCCTCTTCCGACCCGAACGCGGACTTCCTGTTCGCCGGCCAGATGGAAGTCCTGAAGGCTGCCGTTGACGCGGGCAAGATCAAGAACGTCGGCGAAGCCTACACCGACGGCTGGCTGCCGCAGAACGCCCAGCGCAACATGGAACAGTTCCTGACCGCCAACAACAACAAGGTCGACGCCGTTGTTGCTTCCAACGACGGCACGGCCGGCGGCGCGGTTGCTGCTCTCGACGCACAGGGCATGGCAGGCACCGTTCCTGTCTCCGGCCAGGATGCCGACAAGGCAGCTCTGAACCGCATCGCGCTCGGCACCCAGACGGTTTCCGTCTGGAAGGACAGCCGCGAACTCGGCAAGCGCGCTGCTGAAATCGCGCTCGACCTCGCCGGCGGCAAGACCATGGACAAGATCGACGGCGTCACCGCCTTCGAAGGCGGTCCGAAGAAGGTGAAGATGCAGTCCATCTTCCTGAAGCCGCAAGCGATCACCAAGGACAACCTGAACGTCGTCATCGACGCAGGCTGGATCACCAAGGCTGAAGCTTGCCAGGGCGTAAAGGCCGGCAGCGTCAAGGCTTGCGACTAATCTTCGCCAGCTGAGCCAACACACCGGCGCCGTGGCGATCTCGCCGCGGCGCCGGATGCGGCTGGAGCCTAACTGAAGCGCTCCCCGCCTCGCAACGCACCGCGAACGCTTTGATTCCCTGCCGCAACGATGCCGCGCCCCACGCGGCCGCTTCGGAAGTTTCTCGGTGGTCGATTTGAAGAACAGGGCACCTCGGCAAGGGCTTTCGGGCGCCCGCGCCAGAGCCCAAACAATGGGGGAAACGGCAAACCCATGGCAAACATCACGCAATCCTCATCGAGCCATCCGCGCTCGGCGGAGGGCAACCCTTTCACGCGCTTCCTGCGCGCAACCGAGATCGACACGCGCCTGCTCGGCATGGTCGCGGCGCTGCTGGTCATCTGGATCGGCTTTCATCTCTACACCGGCGGCCTGTTTCTGACGCCGCGCAACCTCTGGAACCTCTCGGTCCAGACCACCGAGATCGCGGTTCTCGCGACCGGCATGGTGCTCGTCATCGTCACCCGCAACATCGACCTGTCTATCGGCTCGATGCTCGGCCTCGTCGCCATGATCATGGGCGTCGTCCAGGCGAAGTTCCTGCCGCAATATCTCGGCTTCGACAATTCCTGGACCTGGCTGATCACGCTCATCTGTGGCCTGATCGCCGGCACGCTGATCGGCCTCTTCCAGGGCGTCATCATCGCCTTCCTGGGCGTCCCCTCCTTCATCGTCACGCTCGGCGGCTTCCTCGCCTGGCGCGGCCTTGCCTGGTACGTCACATCGGGCCAGACGGTCGCCCCCCTCGACACCACCTTCCGCATCATGGGCGGCGGTGCCGAAGGCTCGGTCGGCGCCACGTGGAGCTGGATCATCGGGCTGATCGCCTGCGTGCTGATCATCGTCGGCATCATCAGCTCGCGCCACCAGCGCAAGCGCTTCAACTTCCCGCGCCGGCCGCTCTGGGCCGAATATTTCCTTGTTGTTCTCGGCTGCGCGCTGGTGCTCGGCGCCATCTGGGTCTCGACCATCTATTACTGGCCGGTGGCAATCGCCAAGAAATACGCCGAAGCCAACGCTATCGCCTGGCCGGAAACGGGGCTCTTCATCTCCTACGGCATCGCCGTGCCGGTGCTGATCGCCGTTCTCGTCGGCATCGTCATGACCTTCATCGCCACCCGCCTGCGCTTCGGCCGCTATGTCTTCGCGATCGGCGGCAACCCTGAAGCAGCCGAGCTCGCTGGCATCAAGACCCGCTGGGTCACGGTGCGCATTTTCGCGCTGATGGGCTTCCTGGCAGCCGTCGCCGCGGCGATCTCCACCGCCCGCCTCAACGCCGCCGCCAACTCGCAAGGCACGACCTACGAGCTCTACACAATCGCTGCGGCCGTCATCGGCGGCACGTCGCTTGCCGGCGGTACCGGCACGATCGCCGGCGCCATGCTCGGCGCGCTCGTCATGCAGTCGCTGCAGTCGGGCATGGGTCTCGCAAACGTCGATACCCCCATACAGAACGTCGTCGTGGGCGCGGTTCTCGTCGTTGCCGTCTGGCTCGACACCGTCTATCGCTCGCGGTCGAAGTAAGAGGAGCCTGGATATGACTGATCAACGCACTTCCCCAAGCCCGAACACTCCTCTCGTGGAACTGAAGAACATCTCGATCTCGTTTGGCGGCATCCACGCCGTGGACAATGCCTCGGTCGATCTCTACCCCGGCGAGGTCGTCGCCCTTCTCGGCCACAACGGCGCCGGCAAGTCGACGCTCATCAAGATCCTCTCGGGCGCCTACAAGCGCGACAGCGGCGAGATCATGATCCACGGCGAACCCGCCGACATCAAGAACCCGCGCGACGCCAAGAAATACGGCATCGAGACGATCTACCAGACGCTCGCCGTCGCCGATAACGTCGACGCCGCCGCCAACCTCTATCTGGGCCGCGAGATCCGCACCAAGTGGGGCACGCTCGACGACGTCGCCATGGAGGCCTCGACCCGCGAGGTGATGGGCCGCCTCAACCCCAACTTCCGCCGCTTCAAGGAGCCGGTGAAGGCGCTCTCGGGCGGCCAGCGGCAATCCGTGGCGATCGCCCGCGCCATCCTCTTCAACGCCCGCATCCTGATCATGGACGAGCCGACGGCAGCGCTCGGGCCGCAGGAGACGGCGCAGGTGGGCGAGCTGATCAAGCAGCTGAAAAAGGAAGGCATCGGCATCTTCCTGATCAGCCACGACATCCACGACGTCTTCGACCTCGCCGACCGCGTCTCCGTCATGAAGAACGGCCAGGTGGTGGGCCACGCCCGCACCGAGGACGTGACCAAGGACGAAGTGCTCGGCATGATCATCCTCGGCAAGGTCCCGCCAAAGGCCATCCCCGGCCCCGGCGCCATGCAGGTGTGATCGCCCGAGAAATAAAAACAGAAAGCCCGTCGAACGAAAGTCCGGCGGGCTTTTGCTTTCAGGGCGACGCAATACCGGCCAAGACCGCCAACCGCTCAAGCCTTGCCGGCTCTTCGCGAGACATAGCGGGATTGCCGGCAAGAAAAGCATGGGCACGCCTGGCAAACGCCCTGCTCGCCTCGGCATTGCCGCTCGCGGCATGGCACTCGGCAAGCTCCTCGCAGACGAAGGGCGCCTGATCGTTGGCGGCTTCGGCAAGCGCGACCACCTGCTCGCCAAGCGCGATTGCCTCTGCGTAGCGGCGCAAGGCGCGAAGGGTGCGGATCACCGCGTACCGCGCAACCTTCAGCGTCTGGGCCGTGCCCGCCGCCTCACGCACGGCCTCGTCACGACGAAAGCAGGCAAGCGCCTCATCGAAACGCTCGGCCTCGAAATATGTCCAACCGAGATTGTGGTGCAGCATGCCGGCCCAATGCGCACTCGCGTCGCCGGCGGCAACGCGCGCAAGCCCCACCTGCGTCCAATGCTCGGCTCCCGCCAGATCGGATGCGATCGCCATCATGTGGGCAGCGTCGACGGCAAGGTTATGATCGCCGGCGCCCTCCGCCAGTTCCCAGGCTTTGAGAAAGTAAGGAAGCGCATCCTGCTGTGATCCCGCGGAGTTGTGCAGCCGCCCCCGCTCGATCGCAATCGACGCCTGCCCAACAGGATTGTCGCCCGCGAGCGCTTGTGCCTGGTCCAGAATCTCGTGTCCCTGCAGAAAATTGCCGGAAAGCCCCGCCATGCGCGCCCGGCGCGCCAAATCCCTCACCTCAATCATCAAATCCCCCAAAGAAACATGAATGAATAGAGAAGCTTTAAGCCGGCACCGAAAAAAAGAAACCGCCGCAGCGCGACATGCCGAAGAAATTCGACAGAGAGAGATTGAAGGACGCGCTGAGCTAGGCTAAGAACCTCGCATCGGACAGGCGATTCAAACCGCCTTAGGCATGCACCCGTAGCTCAGCTGGATAGAGTGTTGGATTCCGATTCCAAAGGTCACAGGTTCGAATCCTGTCGGGTGCGCCATCCCCCTCAAACCATCAACCCCCGCACATACCGCCGCAGCTCGCAGTCCTCGCGCGGCACGCGCTTGACGCTGAAGATCCCCTCGAAGGTCGATACCCCGATATGCGGCGAGCGCATCGATCGCGGCACCCGCTGCGCGTAGACCGCGCCCTTTCCCGCTCTGATCTGGTCGATCAGCTCCGGCGTCATCCGGATCGCCGTCGAGTAGTCGCAGAAGGTGATCGGATGCGCGTAGTTGACGCCGGCCATGGAAAGGCTGGCCGCGACTGTCGGCGGGATCACCTCTTCGCTGTTGAAGCCGCACGGCGCCATCGGAAAATTCTCGACGAACACCCGAACGATACGGGCGAAGATGCGCTCGTTGAAAAACTGCCCTTCCGCCTGCCCCGCGAAGTAGGAGGTCAGCCCGAGGCTGGCGACGAATTTGCGCACGGACCGGTCGCTCGCCACGTCGGTGCGGAAACCGCCCCAATCGGCGGCAAGGTCGTAGATCTGCACGTGGCTGCCCATGGCGAATTTCGACATGTATTCGGCAAGGCCGGGCTTTACGAGAAGTTCGTTCGAAGACAGCAGAACGATGCGGTCGAAAGCTACGCCGCGCTCAAGCGCGTAGAGATAGTTGCTGACATGCGTGTGGAAGATGCCTTCGTTCCATCTCGTCTCGTACGAGCTCGGATTGATCAGAACATTCGGAAAATCGCACTGCCGCCGAAATTCGTCTTCGAGCGCAGCGGCGCCCGCCGATATGTGGATGACGATCGTGGCGCCGGGGCAGAAGTAGTTTATGTTCTCGATCTGGTCCCGCACGATGGCGGGCATTTCATGTACTGGCAGGGAAAATAGGACTTTGGTCATCGACAGGCCCGGTCTTAGGAAATTGACGGCTTGGGGAATTGGCGGCGTGGAATGAAACGGAAGGGCAGCTCAGCTGTTTTCCAGCTCGCCCACCACCTTGCTCCAGATCTCATGTCGATCCGCCGGCAGGCTGACCGCGTAGACATTCTTCAACACGCATGCACCGATATGAGCCGGCCGCAGGGCGCCTGGTCTTGCGCGCGCGTGAAGCGCGCCGTCACCCTTCACGAGCTGACGGAGAACGCCCTCGGATATCTCGATCTGGGCGCTCGCCGCCGTGAATGTGATCGGCAGCGACATGTTCGTGCCGGCAAAACCGTGGCGCATGGCAAGCGTTGCAGGCACGATCTGCTCGGTTGGAAATCCGCAAGGCTCCATCGGAAACGCTTCCATGAAGACGCGCTCCAGGTGGGCGAAGACATCCCGGCTGAAGAACTGCCCTTCCGCCTGCCCTCCGGCAAAAAGAGGCAGCCCGAGAAGGGAGAGCATTTGCTTGACACCGGGGAAATTCAGGACTTCCGGCCGAAACCCGGCCCAGTTGTTCGCGGTCTCGATGCTTTCATAGAGCTCGGTCTGCGCGCCGATCGTGAAACGCTTCGTATATTCGCCCAATCCTGATTTGATCAGCAGTTCCTGCGCCGAAAAAAGCACGATCCTGTCGAAATCGAGGGACTGGGCAACCGCATATTGGAAGTTGCCGACATGGGCGTGCAGGACGCCTTCGTGCGGTCGGATCGCGTAGGAATTGGGATTGATGAAGACGTTGCCGGCGGCGATGCGGTCAAGCACGTCGGGTCCTGGAGGCGTCGTATCTTTTGCATGATGGATGCAGATAAGAGAGCCCGGCGAGAAACGATTGATCGCCGAAATCTGGCGCTCAAGAATTTCCGAGTTGCCATCGGCAAGGATCGAGAAGAGTAGTTTGTCCATATAGGCACCAGCGTGTTAGACGGCGATTGCGCGCATTCGACGACTAAAAACGGGCATCGTTGCTGCGCATGCCTTAGCTGTCTAAGCTGTCCCGAGGCTGTTTCAGATCTGCGGACCCTCGCCCGCAGGACTTGGCATCCTCACTTGACACCGATCAAAGCCCCCGCACTCCCAGTCCTTTACACTCCTCCAGGTTGATCCCACCAAGATCCAAAAGAGGAACCCCGCATGTATACCCGCATTCTCATCCCCACAGACGGCTCGCAACTGGCCACCAAGGGGCTGGATCATGGTCTGGCATTGGCAAAGACGCTGGGGCTGCCGGTCACAGTCGTTTGCGTGACGGTGCCGCTCAGCGGCCTTGCTTTGCAGGGCGTCGTGCAAGGGCAGGCGTTCGAGAGCTATGACCAGGGCGTCAGGCAAGAGCTTGCAGCCACCGAACTGTTTGTCCGGCATAGGGCGGCGGCGGCGGGCGTGGTGGCCGAGTTCATCAACGAAACAGCCATCTCGGCGGCAACCGGCATCCTTGAGACCGCGCAGGCGCGCAACTGCGGCCTGATCGTCATCTCCTCGCATGGCCGCACCGGCATCGTCCGCATGCTCCTCGGCAGCCAGACGCAGGACGTGCTGGCCAGATCGACGATCCCGGTTGTGGTCGTGAAATAGCGGCGGCACACCTATTTCACCGCGGCCGCAATCTGCGCGCACGGCATTTTATCGATGCCGGCGCTTGGTGCACCTCACACGCAAGCGCTCCGTTTACATGGCCGTTACACCGCCATTTACCGTTACGTACTTACGCGCGCGCACATAAAGCGAAAGGCTCCCCTCGCGTCGGCTGACGACGATCGAGATCCGGCGGCACTGGCCGCCCGGCACAAGGGAGCCATCAATGTTGAACGATCCATCGGTGAGGAGCGCGTCATGACGAACTCCCTTCCAAAGAAGCTGTTTTCGGCAACGGTCGCGGTCGCGATGGCGCTGACGTCGACCACGTTTCTGTCTCCGGCCAGAGCCCAGCAGGCGGCGCCGGCAGCCCCTGCGCCCGCCACCGATGCCGCGGCTACGCAGGACACATCCAAGCCCAATATTCTCGTCATCTTCGGCGACGACATCGGCCAGACCAATATCAGCGCCTATTCCTTCGGCCTGGTGGGCTACAAGACGCCGAATATCGACCGCATCGCCAAGGAAGGCATGATGTTCACGGACTATTACGCCGAGAACAGCTGCACGGCGGGGCGTTCGACCTTCATTACCGGGCAGGTCTGCCTGCGCACCGGCCTTTGCAAGGTCGGCATCCCCGGCGCGACCGTCGGCCTGCAGCCGCGTGACATCACCATCGCGCAGGCGCTCAAGCCGCTCGGCTACGCCACCGGTCAGTTCGGCAAGAACCATCTCGGCGACCGCGACGAGTTTTTGCCGACGAAACACGGCTTCGACGAATTCTACGGCAACCTCTATCACCTGAATGCCGAGGAAGAGCCCGAGCGGCCCTACTATCCGAAGGGCGACGAGGAATTCGTGCGGTCCAATGCCCCGCGCGGTGTTCTGAAGGCGTCGGCGGACGGCAAGATCGGGGATACGGGCGCGCTGACCACCAAGCGCATGGAAACCATCGACGACGAGACCACCTCGGCTGCCATCGATTTCATGGACCGGCAGGTCAAGGCCGGAAAGCCCTTCTTCACCTGGATGAACACGACCCGCATGCATGTCTTCACGCATGTCAGGGACTCGATGAAGGGCCAGAGCGGAATGCCGGGCAACGACTATGCCGACGGCATGGTCGAGCATGATGGCGACGTGGGCAAGCTGCTGCAGGCGCTCGACGACCTGAAGGTCGCCGACAACACGATCGTCGTCTACACGACCGATAACGGCCCCAACCAGTTCTCCTGGCCAGATGCGGCAACCACCGCGTTCCGCAGCGAAAAGGACACGAACTGGGAAGGCGCCTTCCGTGTTCCAGCGATGATCCGCTGGCCGGGCAAGATCAAGGCTGGCGAAGTGTCGAACGAAATGATGTCCGGTCTCGACTGGTTCCCGACCCTGGTCGCAGCTGCCGGCGATGGCGACATCAAGGAGAAGCTTGCGAAAGGCACCTCGATCAGCGGCAACCAGTTCAAGGTTCACCTCGACGGCTTCAACCAGCTTCCTTATCTCAAGGGAGAGCAACCGAAGTCCGCGCGTGACGAGTTCTTCTACTTCAACGACGATGGCGAACTCGTCGCCTATCGCTACGACAACTGGAAGATCGTCTTCTGCGAACAGCGGCAGCCGGGCGGCTTCGTGGTATGGGCCAATCCGTTCACCTGCCTGCGTGTGCCGAAGGTGTTCAACCTCAGGATGGATCCCTACGAGCGCGCGGATGTCGTCTCGGATCAATATTACGACTGGGTGATGAAGAACGCCTATCTCGTGCAGTACGGCGTCTACAAGGTCGCTCCCTTCCTGCAGACGTTCCGCGAATATCCACCGAGCCAGCGGCCGGCAAGCTTCAGCGTCGACCAGATGATTTCGGCGCTGATGAACTCGATCGACCAGGGTCCGGGCGCCAAATAGCGAGAAATGGGAATTGCCGGGCGCAACCACGATCGCGCCCGGTACATCTCGTCTATCGCGCGCACTTACGGCCCCCACACGTAAATGCGGCCGGCATTTACCGTTGCGTACTTACCTCGCGCGCGCGCCTGCGCGATGTTGGGCCCTCATAATCGGGAGACGGCGATGGCGCTTGCGTTCGAGAAGATCGGAACTTCGGAAGCGGCCCCGGAAGGAATGCGCTGGATCGAGGGCGGCACCTTCGCCATGGGATCCGACCACCATTATCCGGAGGAAGCGCCGGCGCATCCGGTGACGGTGGATGGCTTCTGGATCGATGAAACGCCCGTCACAAATCGCAAGTTCATGGAGTTCGTCAAGGCGACCGGCCATGTGACGATGGCGGAGAAAGCGCCGGATGCGCGCGACTATCCGGGCGCGCTGCCGCACATGCTGCGCGCCGGCTCCCTGCTCTTCACGCAGCCGAAGACGGTCGATGGCACTGACATCTCGCAATGGTGGACATTCAAGTTCGGCGCCAATTGGCGGCGTCCGCTCGGCGGCATCAGCGACTTGCGCGGCAGGCTCGACCACCCGGTCGTTCACGTGGCCTGGTCGGACGCGAAGGCCTATGCCGACTGGGCTGGCCTTGACCTCGCGACAGAAGCCGAATGGGAATTCGCCGCGCGCGGCGGATCGGAGCGCGAATATGCCTGGGGCGACGAGCTCTTGCCCGATGGCAAGGCGATGGCGAATACCTGGCAGGGCATCTTTCCGACACAGACGACAAAGGCCAAGGGCGAGGAGCGGACATCGGCGGTTCGCTCCTTCCCGCCCAATGGCTACGGCCTGTACGACATGATCGGCAATGTCTGGGAGTGGACATCGGACTACTGGACGACCCGCCATCCGGAGCCCGCGAAACATTCCTGTTGCATTCCGAGCAATCCGCGCGGCGGCGATGCCGAGGCGAGCTACGATCCGCGCCTGCCCGATATCCGCATTCCGCGTCGCGTGCTAAAGGGTGGATCGCATCTCTGCGCACCCAATTACTGCCGCCGCTACCGCCCCGCCGCCCGCCATGCCGAGCCCGAGGACACATCGACGAGCCATGTCGGCTTCCGCTGCATCAAGAGGGTTGCCCGCACGGGAGACGCACGATGAGACCCTTACTCGCCGCCGCCCGCACCTGCCTACTCGTCATCACCCTGATCGCCGCACCCGTGGCCGCGCTTGCGCAGGAACCGTTAGCTTCGTGGAACGACACGCCTGCCCGGCAGAGGATTATCGACTTCGTGAAAGCCACGACGACCGAGGGCGGCGACGGTTTCGTTGCTCCGGATGATCGCATCGCCGTCTTCGACAATGACGGCACGCTGTGGACCGAACAGCCCTTCTATATCCAGCTCGGCTTCATGCTCGACCGGGTGAAGACGCTGGCGCCAGAACATCCCGAATGGAAAACCAAGGAGCCCTTCGCGAGCATCCTGAATGGCGACGTCAAGGGCATCGCCCGGGGCGGCGAGATGGGGATGGTCGAGCTCGGCATGGCAACGCATGCCGGCATGACGACGGACGAGTTCGAAAAGATCGTGACCGATTGGTTCGCGACCGCGAAACACCCGAAATCCGGCCGCCCCTACACCGAGATGACCTTTCTGCCGATGCGCGAGCTTCTGGACTATCTGCGCGCCAACGGCTTCACCACCTATATCGTCTCCGGCGGCGGCGTCGAATTCATGCGGCCGGTGACGGAAAAGCTCTATGGCATCCCGCCGCAACAAGTCGTCGGCAGCACCATCGCCACTCAATATGCCATCGTCGACGATGTGCCGGTGCTGAAGCGCCTGCCGAAGATCGATTTCATCGATGACGGCCCCGGCAAGCCTACCGGGATCAACAAGTTCATCGGCCGCAAGCCGATCTTCGTGGCCGGCAATTCCGATGGCGATTACGAGATGCTGCGTTGGGTCACGGCCAAGACGCCCGGCTTCGCCCTCATCGTCCACCACACCGATGGCGCGCGTGAATATGCCTATGACCGCCAATCCGCCTTCGGCAAGCTCGACAAGGCCCTGGATGAAGCCGAACGCCGCAACTGGCTCGTCGTCGACATGGAGAACGACTGGAAGAAGGTCTTCGCCTTCGACCAGTGATCCAGATGAATCGCGCGGCCTACTGCACCGCGACGGGCTTGGTGATCGACAGCGGCATCGAGATCGTCAGAAACACCGAGTCTCCCTCTGCACGGTTCTCGGCGGCGAACTCGTGGAAATATTTGATCCGCGCCGAGATCGGCAGCTCGCCGGCCTTGAAGTTCCAGCCGATCGTCGCACCGATCGCCGCCACGCGTCCCTTGAACGGACCGAAAGCGCCCTCGCCGCTATCCCCCGTCAGCTGGTCGTAATAGTAGCCGACCAGACCGGCGTCGAACTGCTCGTTGAAATGCTGCACGGCCGCCCATTCGAAGTGGAACTCGGTGCCGGTGCGATAGTTCGTGTCGGGGTTTTCGCCGTTGAAGGTCACGCCGATCGCCGCCGAGAGATCGAGCCCGATTTCCGGATCGAGCCATGTTCCGGCAGCGCTGACATCGGCACCCCAGCGATGGAACGCGATGTTCGAGATCTCGCCATCCTGGTAGTCCCCGATCGGGATGTTGACGAGAACGCCCGTGGTCCAGTGGAAGTTGCCGGCATCCCAGCCGAGCGTGCCGCTGACGAGCGGATCGCCAACGGTAAAGATCGTATCCTTGGTGGCACCGGACAAGACGCCCCCACCAGGACCTGAGAGCGTGAGATCGGCGATCGTCTCTTGCCAGCCGACAGGGATGGTCGCCCCAAGCCCGAGCCGCCCGCCCATCACTTCCTCAGGAATGACCCACATGACGGTCGGCGCCGCGAGCGCGGCCTTGCCCTCGACACCGACGGCGACGCGGCCACCGGTCGGAAGCTGCGTGCCGCCGCCGAGATCGCCCTTGTAGAGCCAGATGTCGTTTTGAAGGTAGACGCCGGGTGGCGGGAGAATACCCGCGGCCGGACCCTTGCCGCCGAGCAGATAGAAGCCGGCACCGCGTTCGGCGGCGGTGGCCATGTGCGCGCAGGCCAGCATCGATGCGCCGGCAAGAAGCGCTCCGGTCAGAAATCTCAGTTTCATGCTCTTCCCCTCATTCGTCCCGCGGCATGCTTTTTACGCTACCTTGGAACCTTCAATCCCCCCACTCGCCGTCACAAGTACGCAACGGTAAATGCGCCCGTAAATCACTGCCCCGAAATGCTCGCGACGGCCTCGAAGCTCGCGCCCGCCTTCCCCAGCCCCGTCTCCAGGCTGGCCACGAGATCAGCCCGAAGCTGCGCCATCTTCGCCGCCTGCCGGAAGGCCGCAACGAATGCCGCCCGATCAGTTGCCGCCTCCCCCAGACGCTGCGCCGCGCTGTCCGCGCCGAGCTCGCCAAGCGCGGCCACGCGAACAGCGCGCGTCAGGATGTCGTTGCCGACGGCCTGCTCGGCGGCAAGCGACGCCGCCGACCACCGGCCGTTCCTGTAGGCATCAAGCGCCAGCACCAGCGAGGCATCGCGTGGCGGCGTTTCCTCCATCGCGACAGCCTCCTGCGCAAGGTCGTTCGCCGCCTTGAAATAGCCGGCGGCGAAGAGCACGAGGCTGAGCGACGCGGCATTCGCCGAATTGTTGGGATTGAGCGCTATCGCCCTGTTTCCGGCGTCGATCGCCGCGTCCAGCCGCCCGCTGGCGAAACGCGCCGCCATCAGCGCGCCCTGCGCCCGATCGGACAGAGGTGCGGTGGAAACCGCAGACTTCGCCATCTCAAGGGCCTGCGGAATGGTTGCGGTATCGCGGGTATAAAGCCGCGCCAGCATTGCGCTGGTGTCGGGATCCTGGGGATCACCCGCCAGCGTCCGCTCCAGGCATCCGCGCAGCCCTTCGACGCCGCCGCCGCTTTCACTACCGTCGAGCATGAATTCGGCCCTTGCAACGCAGGCGTTGCCCAAGGAATCCGCCGGAGCCTCCCGGGCCTCGAGCGCGTTGATCACCCCGCGCGACGATGCGATCTGCCGCGCCACCGCGCCGGCGATCTCGAGCCTTATCGTCGCCGGCTCCTTGCCCTCGGTCTCGACCCGCTCCAGTCCCGATTTGAGCAATGTGCCGCTCGCGGTATCGACAACCTGCCACCAGACGGAGCGATCATCGCTGTCGGCGTAATATTTGAGATCGACCTCGTAGCCCCGGCGCGACGGCTGCGTCGGCGATCCCGGCCTCGTCACCACGATCGTGCTGAAGGCGGAGAGCGCAGTCAGCAGCGTGTCCCGGGCGATACTTGCCTCGCCGGCCATGTCAGGCGAGGCCGCGCTCATCATGATGGTTACGGCAGGCTTCAGCGTCACGACAGGACGGTCGATGGCTTTCCAGCCCGCGGCGCCCGCAAGCACAAGCAGCCCGACGCACACAGCCGCCGGCATCCACCGTCGTGACACGAGCGGAAGCGACGACGGCACCATGGCGCGCCCTTCCGGCACGCCATCAGCGAGTGCCGGATGCGGGAGATGCGCAAGCAGCGATGGCGCGACCGGTGCACCGCTGCTCACCGCCTCCTGCGGAAACAGCGCGACGTAGCTGCCCTTCGGAATATGGACGGCGACACCCAGTTCGGCGCCGAACACGGCATAGTAGCCGTCGAGCGCGGCTCTGAGACGGCTGATCTCGATCCTGACGATCGGATCGATGGATGCATCGAAATTGCTGGAGCGCCCGAGCACGTCAAGCGCGATGGAATAGGCTTTCACACCCTCGCGGCAACCCGCAAACCGGCGCTCGGCGAGATAGCGCAAGATATCGCGCTGCCGGTCCGATACCCTGAAGCGGCTGTCCGAGAGAAGCCGTTCGAGCTCCGCCTCAGCCTCTTCAAGGCTGACTTCGCATGCCCCCTCACCGTGTACTTCAGCACTCATGGGCCGCCCCCGATACGCACTGGTCACTAAAGCAGAACAGGAAAACTATCGCGCACTTAACATTAAGTTGCAATACGAAACGCTAACAAGCCCTATAAATGATACAGTTCGCGTCAGATCCGTCTCATTTCGGCATATGCGAATTCGTGCGTAGGATGTGCTGGGTTACGTCCTCCTCGATGCCGGAACAGAGCCCTTCATATTCGCTGGTCCGCGCGAGGTCCCCGCTCCGGCGAAACGTCTCGAGCGCGACGGCGGCGATTTCATAGGCCTCGAAGAGCTCGTCGAGATCGCGCGACCGCAATGCAGCGGCCTGCAGTCCCGCGCGCAGCCTGGGCAGCTTCAGCATCAGCCGCGCCAGCCCTCGCCGCGCCGCATCGCTGGTCGTTCCTCCTGCCCCTCCCTGCCTGCTCATCGTCGTGAAGGCCTCCCCGCAAGGGTAATCGAGAAAGACTAGAGGCAGTGCCTCATCGGCGTAAGTACGCAACGGTAAACAGCCCGGCGTTACGCTGGCACGACGGAGCCGGCGCGCCACACAGGTCGATTTTTGCGGGGGGGTGAAACGTCCAGTTCTCAATCGGGAACGGATGGAGTGGCGAACCGGTCATCCACATGAGTAGAGGCAGCGGAAGGCAGCGTCGACGTCACTGCGGCTTACCGACCGGATCGGCGTTCTGAATTCCTTCGCGCGCAGCGGGCTGCACGACACGCTGTTGCGCCGCCCCCACCCGAATCCACCATGTATTCGACAAGACGGGGGCTGCAAGCGCGCCGTCGTGCGGGTTGGGCTTGATGACATCACGGACGGAAATCATGGCGCCCGGCGGCGTGCGTCTGGCCGCCTTCTCCTGCGCCAACAAAAGCGGCGCCTGGCCGGCGACCGCGGCGGCGATGACGAATGATGTGAGCGATACTGTCCTGTTGCACAGCATGAGCATTCATCCAGCGGGAGATGAAAGAGAGTGTAAGGCCGAAAGCCCGAGGAAGGGAAGTGGTCGCTGAAAATACTGTTGCCAACGGCTAGCACTACTTTGGCATA
>UBQW01000035.1 GCA_900467745.1 Hyphomicrobiales bacterium | reverse complement strand
CTGAAGCTCAAGGAAATCTCGTATATCCACGCCGAAGGATATGCGGCCGGCGAATTGAAGCACGGCCCGATCGCGCTGATCGACGAAAACATGCCCGTGATCGTCATCGCGCCCTACGACCGCTTCTTCGAAAAGACCGTATCCAACATGCAGGAAGTGGCAGCCCGCGGCGGCCGCATCATCTTCATCACCGATGAAGCGGGTGCCGCGCATTCCAAGCTGCCGACCATGGCAACGATCGTTCTTCCCAATGTCGACGAAATCATCGCGCCGATGATCTTCTCACTGCCGATCCAGCTTCTGGCCTATCACACGGCGGTCTTCATGGGCACCGATGTGGATCAGCCGCGCAATCTCGCCAAGTCGGTCACGGTCGAGTGAGGCCGGCCGACCGAGGCTTGTGCGGCGCGGCGAATTCTGGCAGTTTTTGGCTCGGAAAGCACGGGGGCACTGATTTCCGATCGCAGCTAAACTCAACGGAGTTCGTCGGCATACGATGACGGACTTAGTCTGGCGTCTCTTACGTCGTCTTGATGTCTTTGTGAACCCGGGCTTCAGTCAATCCGTAAAGCGGCTCCAACGTTCCCAAAAACTATCAGGCTCCAACAACGTGCTACCGAAGGAGTGATCGCGCAGGAAACTATTCTGGCGGCGTCACCAAGTACGATCGTCGCTCGTCTGCAAACGCGGAATGGCCGTCCTCCGAGCGCTGCGAACGTTCAGACTTTCGGTAGAACTTTTACGTCCGGACGTCCCGTGTAACGGGTGCCATCGCGATAACGCAGACATGGATAACTGGTTCTCTCGGACCAGAAGTTCGATTCGCAGTTGGCGATGATGCCATGCATTCTCATCCGAAGCCAAACCAGCGCTCCTAGTGGAATCGTCGCGTCTGTCAGTGTATTGCAAAAGCGCGCGGTCTGAAGCTCATTTTGTTCGTCCGTCCGAAGCGCGAACACAACGATACGGAGAAACATAGGTACATCGAAAGCCTTTCACCCAAATCGGCAAAAGGTGCTGGACGACGGAAATACGAAGTAAACGAAATTGGACAGGCAAATGGCAGGTAAGATCGGAAATGAGTTTAAGGCATTTCAATCGCGTGGCAGAGCAACCCTGGCGCACCTGGCTACCTCCAACCCGGAAACTCAGCGTTCCAGAAGTCCGTCGCCTGAAACGTCCACTCCCTATCCGGCGTAAACCGCTGATCCGGCGTCTTCGCGACCGCTTCGATCAAAAGCCTGGCATCCTGGAGCTTCAGATTGACGGTGTTCTGGCGCAGTAGCGCAACAACCTCCTCTGACCGCTCGACATCACCGATCGCTCGCCGCGCCAGCTGCCGATATGTCCTTTCCTTGAAGAAGGTGTCCCGGGCTACTGCCTGCAGGGCTTCATGCTCCTCACGACTGACCAGATGAAGATCAAGACACCGCGATATGGTCGCCCGGACATTGACGAGCGGTTCGCTGAGCGGGAGGTAAGCCATCTCGGCCGGTGCATGGGCTTGCGCGACATCGGAATCATCTTCGAGCCGATTGGAGGCAAAGCCCTCGTAAATCTCACCAATGCCGATCATTCCGAACGGGGCGCACTCGGCCGCACGCAAGGCGCCCATGCTGGCGGCTCCCAACATATGGACGCCCTGTGACAGCCCGAACAGGATCTCCTTGTGCCAAATTGCCGGCACATGCTCATAGATCCCGTCGATCAGGCCGATGACATTGGCGCCCTCAACGACTGCCCGATAGACGTCGCCCTGCCGTGCCGGCGGTCGTATCTCGTAGCCGGCATCGGAAAAATCGGCTCCATAGAGCGTTGGTCCGGCAAAAATTACCCGCATCCCGACACCGCCACCCTGACATCCACGTGCATTTTCGGCCTTCGTCAACCGTTGAGATCTCAAAGCGCCTGCCGATGGAGCTTCCACGACAGAATAGTACAACCTCCGCGTCTCGCAACCGCGAATGCAGCTGTTGAATGTCGCCTGACATCGTGACAGAGTGAGACATCAGACGCGCTCGCGTCCAAGGGAATCGGGCTTATCAGGGGTGATATGACGTTCGTTCTGGAGACCTTTGGAAAGCTGCGCTTGGCTGGCGAGGATGGCAGTGTCATCGCGCTGCCCGAAAAGGGACTGCTGCTCCTTGCGTACCTGCTGTCGCTCGATGAGGGATCGGCCTATCGCACAGCGGTTGCGCGCTTCTTGTGGGGCGAGACGGATAATGGCGCATCCGACACGACGCTTCGAAAGCTGCTGTCGCGCATCAAGGCCTATCAGAGCGATCTCGGATCAAGCTTTGTGTCCTTCGAGGGCAGCACGATCTCGATCGATCACGCATCGCTGACGTCTGATATCCAGCTCGTTGCCGACGATGAGGCGTCTCCACCCTTCTCGCGCCTGCGCCGGCTCGTCAAACTGCTTGATCAGCCATTTCTGGGACCGGTCAAGGTCCAAAGCCGCGAGTTCAAGAGCTGGCTGGTCGATCAGGCAAGCCGGAACATCGAGCTTCTTGAACGCACACTTAGAGAGGCTCATGGCGACGCCCAGACGCGCGACGATAGCGAAGTCCTGCGCAAGGCTGCCGTCATTCTGTTCCGCTCAGAGCCGCAGGACCCAGAGACACTGCAGTTACTCCTGAAGATCTTCAACGCCGAGCAAGATGTTGAATCGCTTCAGAACTATTTCGCGCAGCGTCGCAGTTCGATTGAGCGCGGCACCAAGTTCTCGGCATCCGAGGCGAATGGTGGCAGCGCGTCGGTTCCAGCTGAAGCGAAGGCGCCTGCTCGCAATGGTCCCAATGGCGGCTTGCCGGTAGAGGCAGGCGGCATCGCCCATGCGATCCCGCGTCTTGTGCTCCTCCCGCCAAGCAATCAATCGGTAAGTCCGGATGCCGGTCTGATCGCCTCGTCGCTGATCGAGGACATCACCATCGGCTTTTGCGCTTTCAACAGCTTACGGGTGATTGCCCCCTACTCTGCGGTCCAGGTCGGTCACAACGTCGAAACCCAGGCTGCCTTCTTCGAGCGGCAGTCGGTCAATTATGTCCTTGAGACCCGCATCAGTGGCAGCGGCGATGACGTCACGCTCTTTGCACAGCTGATTTTCGTGGACGATGCGCAGGTCTTGTGGGCAGAGCGCTTCAGCCTGCGCCGCCTGGAGTTGCTACGCGACAAACGCGCAATTTCCCGGCAGGTCGCGATTTCCGTCTCGCGCGAGATCGCCCGAAACGAGGAGCAGCGCGCCGATATCGAGCTCAATCCCGTGGCCTATCACCGTTATCTGGCCGGCAAACGCGACATGACGCGCATGACGCTTCCCAACTTGCGCCGCGCGCGCAAGGAGATGAAGGCAGCGCTCGCCGCAAGTCCCGACTTTGCACCGGCACTGAGCGCCATGGGTCGCACCTATTCGAAAGAGTGGCTCCTGACGGCACGCGGCGACATCGAGCTCTTGAAGCAGGCGGAAAATCTCTCCAGGCAGGCGATCGAGAAGCGTTCGGACTTTGCCGACGGTTATCGCGAATTCGGGGTCGCCAAGCTTTTGCAGGGTGATTTCGACGAGAGTGCCGAGGCAATGGAGGTGGCCGAGGCACTGGCACCGCAATATGCCGATGTGATTGCCGATCACGCGGACACGCTTGTCCATTGCTCGCGCCCTGGCATGGCGCTGCAGAAGATCGAACGCGCGATCGAGCTCAACCCGCTGACACCTGACATGTATCTCTGGACGGCGGCAGGTGCCAATTACGCGCTCGGTGAGTTCGCGTCGTCGATCGACTATATCGGCCAGATGTCAGATCCGAGCCTTGCAGATCGCCTGGCTGCGGCAAGCTGGGCTATGATGGGAAATGCCGACAAGGCACGCGTGCTGGTGCGCCGCGTGCGCGAGGCAAATCCGAACTTCGACGTCGATACCTGGCTGGCGGCAGTGCCCAGCAAGGAGCAATGGCATAAGGACCTCTATCGCGAGGGCCTCAAGAAGGCAGGCTTTTAACCGTTTATCGTGGAGGGAAGTGAACATGAGCGCAGTTGTTGTCATCAGCATCACCGGCGAAGATGGTCTGTGGGTCGCCGATCTCGACGCGGGAACCGTCATCCCGCTTAATCCGCCGGAGCGCAGCAAGCTCAAGGAAGTTGCCGATCTTCGAAAGACCGGCACATCCATCTCCAAGGGCGTCAACCTTGCCGTCGTCGTAAAGTCGGCCAAGGAAGCTGCATCCGGGCATTACGAAGGCTAACAGGCCCGAAACGCAGGTTCATCAGTTCGCCGGCGCCTTGCCATCGTCAGGGCGTCGGGCTTGCTGTGCGATCCCGCCGGAGCACTGATCAGGCGAGCTTACCACCCCCTGAGATGAATCGGCCCCAGACCTGCTTGTCCCTGAACCCGGGGCGAGAGAAAGACCATATCAAAAGCAATCACAGAAACTCCTGAGCGGTTCATTTGACCCAATGCAGGTCATTATCGCCTAAAAACAGGTGAGTTTGCTTGGCCTGACCCAGATTACTATCTGCGTCGTTACTCAAGGTAGGAGAACGACCGTGGAAAGCCCCCGCCTCGCGCAAAAGCCAACAGCTACAGCCTTGTCGAAATTTCGCGACAGTCTGGCGAGTGCCGATACGATCGCCGGCCTTCGCGACGGGCTTGTCGGGGCAAATGCGACGATCTCCGGGCCTTATGGCGATAAGCCCCTCGTCTATGCCGACTACGTCGCATCGGGTCGAGCATTGCACCAGGTCGAGCGTTTCGTTCTGGAAGACGTCCTACCCTACTATGCAAACAGCCACACGGAGGCCTCCTACTGCGGAGGCTTTATGACGCGCATGCGCCGGGAGGCGCGTGGGTTGATCGCTGGCTTCTGCGGCGCCACTTCAGACCATGCAGTCATCTTCACCGGCTCCGGTGCGACCTCAGGCATCAACAGGCTGGTCTCGCTGCTCGGTGTGAACCAGGCGATCGCATCCGGCCGGTCCGTTCGCGTCATTATCGGTCCCTACGAGCATCACTCCAATATCTTGCCCTGGCGCGAAAGTGGTGCGGAGATCGTCGAGATTGCCGAGCAGGCTTCCGGCGGTCCTGATCTTGCGCTCCTTCAGGCAGCGTTGAACGAGAGTGCAGCCGACATGACCATCTGCACGCTCTCTGCCGCATCGAATATCACCGGCATTACCAGCGACGTTGCGACGATCACAAGAATCGTGAAGACTGCCGGTGCTCGGATGATCTGGGATTATGCCGGTGCGGGCCCCTATGTGCCGATCGCAATGCAGCCTGCATCAGGTGCTGAGATCGACGCCATCGTGGTTTCTCCGCACAAATTCATCGGCGGACCCGGCGCATCCGGGATCCTGACCGTTCGGCGAGACGCGGTGATTGCGACCAAGCCCTCATGGCCAGGTGGTGGGACCGTCAAGTTCGTCTCGCCCACGGCCCATGATTACAGCGATAGCCTCGAAGCCCGCGAAGAAGCCGGCACGCCGAATGTCGTTGGCGATATCAGGGCAGCGCTTGCCTTCATCGTCAAGGATGCGATCGGTGCGCAGGCAATGGCTGAACGCAATCACAATCTCACAAAACGGGCTTTCAGCGCCTGGGAAGAGGTCGAGCGGCTGGAAATCCTGGGTCTCACCGGCCCTGACCGGCTTCCGATCTTCTCATTTCGCGTAAAAGACGGCAAAGGCGGCTACGTTCACCAGCAGCTTGTCACGAGGATGCTGAGCGACCGCTTCGGCATCCAGGCACGCGGCGGATGCGCCTGCGCGGGGCCTTACGTCCACAGGCTTCTGTCGATTGATGAGGACCAGTCAGAGACAATCAGACAGGCTATTCTCTCGGGCGACGAGATCATGAAGCCCGGCTTCATCAGGTTGAACTTCAGCGTCCTTCTGAGCGACGACAAGGTCCGTTTCATTCTCGACTGCGTCGCCCAGATCGCAGCCGATGCTACTGCCTACGAGCAAGATTACGACTTCGATCCGAGCCGTGCGATCTTCTTCCCGCGCGTTGCCGCCGGCGAAGGCGCTGTCGGGCCCAACCAGGTTGATCAGGGTCAAACCAATCAGGGTCCAGTTAGCCAGGCTCAAGCTGATCAAAGTCGAGCTGAACAGGGCCATGTTGAAGCAGGTCCTCTCGATCAAAACAAAGTCGATCAAGGACCCGTCCATGCAGCAGCCTGAGGTCGCCGGTTTTCATGACGCGCGAACGGGGAGCATCCAGTATGTGGTCGCCTGCCCGAAGACGCGCAGATGCGCCATCATCGATCCAGTGCTTGATTTCGACGAAAAGTCGGGTTCGACAGCCACGACCAATGCCGATCGGCTGCTCGAACACATTGCCAGCCATGATCTGACCCTTGAATGGATCCTCGATACCCATCCGCACGCCGACCATTTCTCCGCCGCCTCCTACCTCAAGGCACGCACCGGCGCGCCAACTGCAATCGGCGAGCATGTCGTGCAAGTCCAGCGCATCTGGAAAGATATCTACAATTGGCCAGACCTTGCCTGCGACGGATCGCAATGGGACCGGCTGTTTTCGGATGGCGACACCTTCAGGATCGGTGATCTCGAGGCCCATGTGATGCACTCGCCAGGACATACGCTGGCATCGATCAGCTATATCGTCGGCGATGCAGCCTTCATACACGACACGCTCTTCATGCCTGATAGTGGATCGGCGCGTGCCGATTTCCCTGGCGGCAGCGCCGACAGTCTCTGGGCGTCTATCGAACGCATTTTGACCCTACCCGACCAGACCAGGCTGTTTACCGGCCACGACTATATGCCAGGCGGACGCGAGGCCTTATGGGAAAGCACCGTGGCCGAGCAGCGCCGTGACAACCCGCATGTCGCCGGTCGCTCGCGCGCCGAATTCGTCGAGATCAGGCAGGCCCGTGACAGGACGCTACCGATGCCGAAGCTGATCTTGCATGCGTTGCAGGTCAATATTCGCGGGGGTGCACTGCCAGAACCCGAGACGGACGGCCGGCGCTACCTGAAGATCCCGCTCGACGCCCTGCCCGGATCTGTCTGGGGGAGATGACGCTGTGAATGGGGCGCTCCAGCATGTCCTTTTCGCGCTCGGCTCCGGCTCGCTGGTCGGATGCACGCTGGGCCTGATCGGCGGCGGCGGTTCGATCCTTGCAACACCCCTTCTGATTTATGCCGTGGGCATGCGCGACCCGCATACGGCGATCGGAACCGGCGCGCTTGCCGTCTCTGCCAATGCCTATCTCAATTTGGCAGGCCACGCCGCCAAGGGCCATGTATGGTGGCGTTGCGCACTGATTTTTGCCGTCGCAGGTGCGTTCGGCGCCTATCTCGGATCAAGCCTTGGAAAGCTCGTCGACGGCCAGAAGCTGCTTTTTATGTTCGGCCTTCTGATGATGTTCGTGAGCTTCGCGATGCGAAAGACCCGCACTGCCCCTGACATCGACGCCCACTCGCTAACAATGGCCGTGCACGGCAAGACGACGGCGATTGCACTGGTAACAGGGCTTTTCTCAGGCTTCTTCGGGATCGGTGGTGGCTTTCTTATCGTGCCGGCACTGCTTCTTGCAACCGGAATGCCCCTTATCAACGCCGTTGGGACATCGCTCATGGCCGTTGGCACCTTCGGTCTGACGACTGCGGCCAACTATGCGACATCCGGCCTGGTAGATTGGGCAACGGCGGGATACTTCATTGCTGGTGGCATTGGCGGCGGCATCATTGGCACGATCGCGGCAACCCGCCTTGCGGACCAGCGCAACACTCTGGCGACAATTTTCCGCACCGTCATCTTCACGGTCAGCCTCTATGTCTTGTGGAAGAGCTATGTCGCGCTTTGAAGCGCGCCTGGCTCCACCCAAGGGCGTACGTTGGAGCTCTCACAATCAGGAGTCTCTGGGTGATGACGCATCGGCATATGCCGGAGCTGGTGAAGGTCGCTCGGCCGGTTGACGAGCCCGACTATAACGCGGCAACGGTGGTGAATGCGGAAAACTCGCTGCTGAACCGTGGACGGGGAGCGCCGAAGCAGACCATCGGCGTGGACGTGAACCATAAGCAGGACTAGTCATCGATGCTTGACGCCTTGGATCAATGGAATGCCGGTAGGGCACTGACCCAGCCAGAGACGGTTGAGGTGATCGACGGGACCGTGATTGGTGCCGGCGCTGCCAATTAAAATTGACCAGCTGGACGCGACGTTGAAGGGTCTCCGTATCAAGCGGCAAGTTGCAACGACACCGCCCGATTGCGCCCAGCTGGTCTCGCGGGCCCAGACACCCGCATTTCTCGCGGCTAAGAATGAAGCCGCTGATCCAGGTCAATCATCAGCGTTTCAATTCCGCGTTTGGTCTGCACAAGCTCCAGCGCAGTCGTGATCGTGCGCCTGCCCTGCGGGCTGTGCAAATCATATCCATGCTCGCCACAATACTTGTGAATGGCAGCGATGACGGCGGATACGTCTTCGTCCGATAGGCTCATCAGTGATTGAAGCATCTCGTATACCTCCTACAAACGACGGAGCGCCAGCAGATCAATAGCCGGTAAGGCATTCGGAAATATTGGTGTGGGGCTCCGCAACTGAACCTGAACGTATATTAAGCAAACCTTATAAGTTCGCGCAAGATGCTCGTGATATCGAGACGGATTTTATATCGCGGATTAATGTGACTAGCTGACCCAGTATCCTTGGGGGTTCCCTGACGGGCAATTCACTAGGTCAGCCAGACCACCAAATCTAAGGGGCGGTGCGGTATCGCCAATGCCTAAATCTTAATGATGATTTTCTTCATCACGAGGAGGCAGAGACCAGCCTGCTTCAAATTCCGCTCGAAGCGCTCGCAGACGAGCGGTCTTTGCCTCACGGGCCAAGCGTTGTTGCTCGATGATGGTGCGAGCTACCATATCGGTGTCAGCTTGTTGCCGACGCCGTTCCTCTTGTGTTACGGACTGTCGTTTTAATCCCACTGTGCTCCTCCGTTACGACATTCTCAGGCCCCAGGGCGCTGATCAAATGATCGAGTAGCGCCGTGTTGTGGCTCGACTGGACAAGATCAAAGCAAATTGCCACGGCATGCCGACCTTCGGCACCGTCGACGGCACATTGCTTCAACTGGCACCATTTCTGAACGGTGGCGGTTACGACCTCAATCTGGTCGTCGGATAGCGAGTTGGGGAACATCAGCATTTGACGCGCTCCTCCGTCAAACTGGCGAGAGCAATTATTTTCTCCCAAGCGATCCCCACCAAACCATTCAGGACCGATGCCAAAAGTTAACGCGACATTAGTCGGCCCGCCACTCAAAAAGACATAGAAGGCTATCATATTTCGACAAACCGCCCCGGAACTGAAGGAAGTTTTATGGATGGGTTCGACTAGGTCCTGCAACTATTAGGAGACGAAAATGCAGGCCCGGCTAGCCCTACTTCTGTTCAGTCTCAACACCGAGACATTCGAGAAACTACCGCCCCAGGTCGGACGTAAGACCGTGAACTTTGCGGAAGAACGAGGCCTGGTTGAAGTCGAACCAGGCCGTCTTCTACGCCCACGATGCCGTTTGACAGAAGCGGGCTTGGCGTATCGAAAGCGACTGGCGGTGCTGACTGAATGACGTGGTGTGCAACGTTTGGGTTTGAGTCCAAAACGGTCACTCAGCCAGCGCGTGCATTATCAGTCACAGATACAAGGATTGCAATGAATGAATATATTTTGTGCGCAACCGACAGCGAGACGAATGGTACTGCCCACCATCAGTCCAGTATAACGCGTTAGGTTCGACTCTTAATCCCTGGCGATTGGTCAGCCTGACAATTATTCCCGCACCTAACGAAATTGCAATTGATCCAAATAAAATAAGACGTTAGCTACCTTCAGCCGTCGATCAAAAAGTAGCCGGCCCTTTCCCTATCCACTCATACAAATGTCATCGAGTTAGAGGTATTGATATGACGGAAGACGAGCGTGCGCGTGGCGAAGGCTTCTTTGAAATCATCATCGGACCGGCAATGTCAATGCTGGTATCGGGCGACTTCTCCTGCTGGTAATCGCATTTATCGTAATCTTCGGGACCGGCTTCTGGTACGTTTGGCCGAAATGAAAATCCTCAAAATCATATCAAATGATTGGCGAAGTTTAGAGGTTTCTAGAGAGAGGCGCAGGAGGGCCTAACCTGGTTTTCCCCTGACGGAAGCACCCTCCCCTTCGCTTGCAGCGTGTCACTCAGTCCAATGGCCCGCCGTCCGCTGCGATGGTAGCCAGGTCTGTTGCACAACGCAGCTATGACGTGCCGCTAGACGTTGACCCCTCTGAGGTGCGGCACGGCGTTGCGGTCGTAAAGACCAATAGAGCTATCGTCCTTGCGCGGCAGACCTGTGCAGCACCAGCGCTGCACAGACGTGTAAGCCAGCGTATGGCCCTCCTGATGACTCGGTGGTAGCAGATACGGCAAAGTCCTAGCCGTTTCCGACTACGGCTTCCGATTGCTTGCGCAACCAACCACACGACTGCTTCATGATTGAAGATGGCACGGGTTCCTTAGGTCTTCCCGTCTCCCTTTCCGGGTGCGCCCGGCTTTCCACCGGCACCGCCTGACCCGCCCTTTCCAGGGTTTTGGCCCGTACCAGGCTTACCTGGTTTCCCTGGAGCACCAGGCAATCCAGTCTTTGGAACGTCCTTCATTTTCATACTCCTCTGCAGCGGAAATTAGACCTCGGGACGAGAATTGGGCGGCAAACGGCGCCTGGCGGTGTGGGACCAGTTGCCTTTTGCTGTCGCACTGATCGATTGGCCCCAAGATCAGTGCCGCGACGTGATTGCGAATTCATGAATCGAGCCTTCAGGTCGACGTAGCGCGAATTCACTGAGCAACCTGAGGGCTTTTTCAACAACGTCGTCGCCACGAAGTGGGTCTGCTGCCACCTCTTCACAACATCCTGCCAGTCTAACACTGAGTGCCAGCAGCAACTGGCAAACTGGATCGCAATCACGCTCAGCGACACGTGCGGAAATCTGTATCCTGTGAGCAAGTGCCTTGAGGATGGTCGTCCTCTCTTCGAGAGACATACTTTCGAACGGTGGCGGGGTGGTCATAAATTTCTCCCACGCGTAATTTTCGGGCACTGATCAAGCAGCGTCCTTTTCCGGCCTACGCCGCAAATCACTCATCGAGCAAACTTTGGTGTGGACGCGTTCACCTACGGGCAAACCGCTAATTGCGAACTTATGCAGCCTGCTTGGTGCTGGTGGAGGGTTGGGGATTTTCGCGTACGTCGTGACGGCTTGAAGACCAATAATCATTGGCGCAACATAGTTGCTCGACCTGGCACTCATCATAGGTACTCCTACCTTTAGGCAAGAGCACATGGAATCTCCCAATCGGCTCTGCCCGGAAGAATAGGCCGACAGCGAACCTTACGCCCTCTTATGCTAATCGCCTAATCTTTAATGAACATTCGACATGATCATTTCCAGGTGTCTCGGTGGCGGCTCAGGCAGCAATTGAACCGTACCGTAAAAATCCTGCTGAACTTCGAGGAAAAAAGTCAGATCTTCGAGTCGTCCAAAAAAGTCGGAAGAAGACTTCGGAGTATCTGGTCGCAATCCACAATGACGGAAAAGGCGGTTGTTTTTGCAACAGACGGTGCGATCGGGCGATCCGGTAACGACCGCTTATAGGGCACAAAGCCTCCGCCTTCACATGTCGTACCGGCCCCGAACCGACAACATTCCCAGCCGCATTTTAACCGACTAGTTCGCTGAATGACACAACTGAAGAACGGCAGCTTAGTCTGGTCGGCGCGGCTCCACGGTTAGCCATGCGAAAAATCGCGGGCGGCGCGAATGAACGCACTGAATGCCGCCGGAGGGTTCTTCCGTCCCGGATAGTAGAGCGCTAGTGGGGCCAAGGGCGGGGTCCAATCCTCTAGCACGCGAACCAATCGACCGGCCGCGATGTCTTCGCGCACATCGGCTTCCATGACGTATCCAAGGCCAACACCGTTTTGAGCGGCTATCCTGACGAGGCTGGACTCGTCGAGGGTGATGGCGCCTTGAACATCTATCTGGACGGCTATCCCGTCCTTCTCAAACTTCCACCGGAACAGCGCGTGGTTTGGACGACGTGCCCGAATGCACCGAAACCGATAAAGGTCAGCGGGAACAGTTGGCATGCCATGGGAACGCAGAAACTCGGGTGATGCCACCACGGCGTTACTGCGCTGCATTCCCAGCGGCACGGCGATCATATCGTTTGGCACAAGGTCTGAAGGCCTTAGGCCGAGGTCGAACCCAGCCGCGACGATGTCTACGAGCCGTCCCTCCGTGACAAGGTCGATATGCACCTGCGGGTAGCGCTGCAGGAACGACAGGATAAGCGGCTCCATCACTTCTCGAGCTGCGGTGGCGAATGCGTTGATGCGCAGCGTCCCGGATGGAACCTCTTGCAGCGACTGGGCCGCCAACATGGCGTCGTGGATGTCGGTCATCGCCGGGCCGACCCGCTCGACAAATGTTTTGCCGGCATCCGTCAGCGAGACGCTCCGCGTCGTTCGGTTGAAGAGGCGGATGCCAAGCCGCTGCTCAAGCTTCCCGATGGAATTGCTCAAAGCCGTCGTGGAGATGCCGAGGTCCAGCGCGGCGGCCCGAAACGAACCGAGGCGAGCGATGCTGAGAACGGCATCGAGTTCAGCAAATATGGATCGGGTCATTGTCCCTCATTTCGCAACGTCTCATCCTCCTTTATCCCGCTTATGGCGTCAATGAGTGCGCTCTATCTTTGAGGCAGTCGAACTCGAACGGAGCTCGGCGCTTCAGCCGATTAGGCTTGTCCAAGATTGGAGAAAACGAATGACGATCAAACTGCCGCAAGCCATCGAGGACTACTTCGATGCAGACCGGACAGGCAGTCCGGATGCCATCGCAGCTGCTTTCACCGAAACCGGCATCGTGAAGGACAAGGGCAAGACCCATCGCGGACGCGACGCGATCCGAGAGTGGATGGTGGAAGCCGGACAGCTCTACACCTACACGGCGGAGCCCTTCTTTATCGCGACGGAGAACGGCAAAACCCAGGTGACCGCTCATGTCGTCGGCACCTTCCCCGGCAGCCCGATCGATCTGCGGTTCTTCTTTGTGCTGGCGGGCGACAAGGTAGCAGAATTGGAGATCACAGTATGAAAACGTTTCTGACGCTTGAGGGCCGCAGGGCACTGATCACCGGCGGCACCTCAGGCGCGGGCGCGGCAACCGTGGCGCTCTTCAAGGAGCTTGGAGCCCGCGTACTTACCACTGCCCGTTCGAAGCCGGTGAACTTCTCTGGCGCGGCGTTCGTCGAAGCCGACTTGACGACCAAAGCCGGCGTTCAAACGGTCGTCGATGCGGTCAATCGAGAGCTCGGCGGGCTCGACATTCTCGTGAACGTTCTGGGCGGCTCTTCGGCTCCTTCAGGTGGCTTTACCGCGCTCACCGATGAGGAATGGGACAAGGAGTTCAACCTTAACTTCTTTCCGGCGGTCCGGTTGGATCGCGCCCTCATTCCCGGAATGATCGCGCAGGGACACGGCGTTGTCATCCACGTCACATCGATCCAGAATAAACTGCCTCTGCCGCAGGCGACCACGGGCTATGCGTCGGCCAAGGCGGCTCTCAACACCTACAGCAAAAGCCTCTCCAAAGAGGTTTCGCCGAAGGGTGTCCGCGTGGTGCGAGTATCTCCCGGCTGGATCGCCGATCCAGGAACCAATGGTTTGGCTTCGCACATTGCCGAAGAAGCCGGCATTGACTACGACGCCGCGGCGCAGGTGATCATGAATTCGCTCGGCGGCATACCGCTCGGACGTCCGGCCGCGCCTGAAGAGGTCGCCGACCTGATCGCGTTCCTTGCCTCGGATCGAGCAACCTCCATAACGGGAACGGAGTATGTGATAGACGGTGGGACTATTCCGACTGCTTGACCATCCAGTGTTCTCTCATCCAAAGGTAGTACACGCGCCCACGCGGCAGGCGTTGTTTCGCCTGCTGCGTGTCGGAGGCGTTAAACGCCGAACTCCACGTGTTTTTGGTGGTCGGACCGACGATCAGTCTCCGCGTCAGGAAAGAGCCTCGGAATGTTTCAGAGGTTGCAGCACAATATCTACCAACGCGGATTTCCCAATCTCGAACGCGTCCTGATAGTCAGGATCATCGATCATAGCCTTGAAAGCGGATCTACGCGGATACTGCACCAGCAAAACGGCATCCCATCCTTCTACCTCTCCCTCGGTCAGCACCGGCAGACCATCGCCGCGGAACAGGATTTTGGCACCGAAACGAGCCAGAATGGGTTCTGCGATTTTCAGATATTCGACATGTCTTTCCCGACCGCCATCGGGATCGAACCGCAGGAGGTTCAGCATTACGATGGGAGAATCATCGGTGGCAGCTAAAAAGTCGGTGAATGCAGCCTGTGAAAACGAAACCATTCAATTTTTCCTTTGATATTGCGTCAAGAGTAAGTGCGCCATCCATGGTATCTGACCTGCGCGTCAAAAACTGTCAGGATGGACCACCAGTCGCGATCCTGGTCTCGCCAGCGCTTTAAGATTGAAGAGCGTGGTACACGCACGTCCTCCGAGGGCGTCGCCGCAGTTACGCGGTCTCTCCGCAATTGGCATGACGCGGCTGACTATGAAGTCCGCTATCGGCCCAGGGTTGCTATGGTCCAACACACTGAACGTCAGCGACGACTTTGTGGTATTTTGCTCGTCATTGCTGGGCGCGCAGTCTCGATGACGACCTAGTGCGCCACTTGGATGGAGGATTGAGCGAAGTGTCGCTCTGACCATCTTCGATGTCGAGGGAAACGTCGTCACGCACTATCTGGAGCCAGGCTGTCGGTCCTGATAATCACGCCATGCTCAACGCGTCGAAACTTCGGCACGTTTCGCTTCGCGACTTTCGGACCCAAGGTCACCTCTCCGTCCGCGCATCCTCTTGGCGCGCAGCCGATCAACTCCATCTTTTCCCTATGATATACTTCACAAGCGACACTCATTTCGGTGACACTCGTGTCCTTAGGCTCGACCGCCGCCCGTTCCCCAATATGGTTGCCCACGATGCCGCGTTGATCGAGAGCTGGAACAAGATAGTCGGGCCAGATGACGATGTCTGGCATCTTGGGGACTTTATGTCGGCACGTGCCGGAGACTGCAGTGAATTGCTGTCGCGCTTGAAAGGTCGCAAGCACCTGATCATCGGTAACAACGATCCAGGCACGACGACGACTGCCACGGGTTGGGCCAGCGTCCAGCACTACGCCGAGATCAGAGCGGACGGTCACCATCTGATCCTATGCCATTATGCATTCAGGACCTGGAACCAGATGGGCAAGAAATCGATCAATCTCCACGGACACTCGCATGGACGCCTGAAACCACTGCCTAGGCAATTCGACGTCGGCGTCGATGCACAGGAACTCCGCCCGGTGACGCTACAGCAGGTTCTGGCCCGAGAACGTTCACTTAAAAGGTGATAGGGCGGCCGACCAATCCTTGCAGACTGTGGCTTCACTGCTTCGGTATGTTCCGAAGCCCATACGCTCGTACTAGGCTTGGGCGACATCGTTTTCGTGTCCGGTAAGGCTTCAATATTCTCAAGCCCGGCTTCGATTGCGGCCGCACGGGTGACCTGGAAGCGCTTCCGCCCCGCATCACTTCTTGCTGCGTCCGGATCGACACGGGTGCCAATGATCCCAGCCGACGAGGGGGCGTATGGATTTCCATCAATCGCATAAATCAGCGACTGGACGCCGAGCAGCTTGCCGTTGTCGACCGCGGCAAGCGAGCACCGCATACTTGACGGGTGAGAGATGTAGGGTTCCCGCATAATGCCGACGTCCGCCTTACCGTTCGCCTTCCGGCCGCAACGAGCCCCTTGAGCATCCTGCTCATTCCCGCAGCGTGTTGATCGACAGCAGTTCGCACTCTCATTCGTGCCCCTTCGTACGGGCCTTCTGTATGGCCGGCGCTCGCCTTATCGCGGCATCTCGCATTGCAACGACACGGTTGCCTGCCCCAGAAGATCGGCGTCACCACACTTATCTTCGAGCTCGTGTGCCGCCAACGAGGTCGACCGCTTGACGATTCTAGCACGGTAAGATTGTTGCAAAATCGCAGCACCGCCGACAATCCGTCTTTTTGTCTCTCTCTCCGCTTTATGGAATCGATTTGGATGCTACCAATCACCCTAGGTGATTTGCGATGGGGCTGTGGGCTGTGGCATCGAATAATATGGGATTGACTTGCCGCGCGATGTTCTTGGCGGCAGCAGGGATAGCCGGCATCCTCGCCACATCTGGGGCGGCGCATGCGGATGAAAAGATTTTCGACGAATTGCGCTTTGGCGCTTCTGCATCCGTACAGGGCGGTCACAGCCATGAAGATGGCGTCTTCCCGGAGGTCACGGTCTTCTTCGACCCGTTCGGCCAGGATACAGCAATCGACTGGAAGCAAGCGCTCGCCCGCCCGCGCATCAACCTCGGCACGTCCATAGGGACCGCGGGTGAAGCAACGCAAATCTTCGGCGGTCTATCGTGGACGGTCAATTTCAACGAAAAGGTCTTTGCCGAAGCAGGCTTCGGCGGCGTCTGGCACAATGGCAACCTTGACTATGCCAAGGACGGCCCAGAACTCGGCTGTCGCTTCATGTTCCATGAGTATGTCGGTGCGGGTTATCGCTTCGACGCGCATTGGAATGTCATGGCCCAGGTCGCTCACTCCTCGCACGCCAACCTATGCGACGGTCCCAATAGCGGCATGACGCGCGCCGGGGTCCAGGTCGGCTACAAGTTTTAAGCCTTCGGCTTTGCTCAACTGAGATTGGGCAATGACCCCGCGCGATCGTCGTCCGCCTTCGCCACCGTGCCTGTGAGTGCAGACCTGCCTCGCGGTTTTAGACGACTTTCGTGCACCCACGATTTCGTCTTGCTGTCAGTCGGAGTTGAGTTAGCATGTGCCGTCGCTTGGGAGTTTCTGGATACGCTTGAGTGACCGGCGAAGGGCGTGTCTCCCCAAAGCTCGCCCTTCGCCACCTTCCTGTCCACTCAGTGCAGCGTTGGCTCGTCCAGCAAATGAGGATGCCGGGCATGGAATGTCATAATGAGGCTCATCGCGCGCACAGCAATATCCTCGGCAAGAGCGATGTCAGAAGCAGCTAGATCGTCTGCTGCCTCCCGCAACGCCAGTCCAACCGAACGCATGACCATCTCGAGCGCGTCCTCGCCTTCGGAAGCCGCCAGTTCAGCGGTATCCGCAAGCGTAACCGCCAGCCCTTCCAAGACAGCACGCCTTTCGAGCAGTGTAAGCCTGCTGAAGTCTGAAATGGCTCTCATTTTCTACCGAGTTCGGCTTCGACCTTTTTGCGTGAGTTGCCCGCCTTCTTCACCGCACCTTTCACGGCCTCTTTGGAGACCCCTTCCTTCTTGGCCTCGTATTTCAATTCGTGGTCCTGGCCGGCGGCGACGCGAGCGCGATCCTGCGTCCGGCCTCTTGAAGTCGTTGCCATCTCTTTCCTCCTGTTACGATCACGGTGAAACTCGCAGGGATTCAATCGGTTCCGGGGGAACCCGGTAGTTCAAATGGAGCTGCGATCAGCATTAGCAGCCACTAAAGGAGCCGTTGCGACTTTACTGCCGCGTGCTATCCTCGACTTGTGCACGACCACTAACCTTAAACCCGGCTTCTGCCGGGTTCTCTTTTGAGCCCGAATGATTCCGGTTTCGGAACTCCTGCCCACCGGAATCATTTCATGGGCATGAATACGCGAGCAGCATTCCTCAACATGTCGGAGACCGCCGTTTGGCTGGCGGAACATCGGCTTGTCCTTGCCGGAGCCGCCGCTCTCGTCGCCGCGTGCAATCGGGTTTTCTCTTGGATGGCCGATGGAATGGCATTTTGTCTCGGCAATGATCGGCACGCTTGTGACGCTCTTCCTGCTTCTTATCATGCAACACAGCCAGAACCGGGACATGGCGGCCCCAAGTCAAGGTCGATGATCATGCGGCCCAGCGAGGCAGGAAACCACATGATTGGTGTCGAGCGCCTCGAGGCTGAAGAACGCGCGCGACTGGCGGATAACAGGACGCTGTGACGATCACGGCGTCGTAATACCAAGCACGATCGATCCCGATGCAAAATGTCGCGAGATGCCAAACCAATGGCACGGCCCGGCCGTATCACGGCTAACATCGTTGCCGGGTGTACCCATGCTCAAAGAAATCGCTACAGCAGCTGCATGCGCCATACTTCTACTGGAGGCCATGATTACCCTCCAACTATACGGTTTGAATGCGATCTCAGGCGTGCTGGCCGGAGCAATGGTCGGCACGCTTGGAATTATATTCGCGCGGTTGCGAGGGAGGGCGTTCCGCAGTAAACAGCGGCGTCCAAAAGACCGGCGATAGTTGCTGGCACCACGATGGAATCATGCAGGCTTGCGCTCCCGCTCCTCCGCTTTCTCCTCCGCGACTTCTTCAACGCATTCGGCCTTTTCCGCGAGCTTCCTGCTCATCTCGCGAAGCTCCTGCTCGTCAAGCTTCTCAATGCCGACGAACTTGTTCTGGGCCTGCGAGCTCAGGATCAATTCGTCGAGCTTTGCCTGTAGCGCCTTGCCATCGCGATTCTGCGAATTCTGGAGGACAAAGACCATAGGGAAGGTGATGATCGTAGTGCTCGTATTGATCACCAGCTGCCAGTTTTCGCTGTAGTCGAAGACTGGACCTGACGCAGCCCAGGCAATGACGAGCGCGACCGCAAGTACGAAGGTCGCGGGCTTTCCGGAAAGATCCGCGATGGTGGTGGCAAACTGGGAAAAACCTTTGGATAGGACGTTGTCGCTCATTTGAACGTCACTGTTGCCCGGCGAAAGAAAACGCGATCCTGAACACTGCGGTTCCTGGCATGGGACTTCAGTCTGAGGGCGCACAGGCCGATCTTCCCTGTTGTCCGCGCACACTGGTTGCGATCAAGGTTCAATTCGCGGGGCTACGCCACACCTCTGGAGTTGGCCGCTATCCAAACGATGGCTGAGGGCTGCGCGAAGAAGGCTGCGCCCTACCGGATTTCAATGGATCGAGCCGGACGATGGCGCATTTACCCGTGTTCCCGCGATCCCGACGTAGTTCGAGATCAATGCGGCGGCCATCAATTCCGCAGAGCGACATCCGTTTTCATAGAGCTCGATTGCCGCGTCGCATAGGAATGAGGACGCATGGTCGTCCCACCCGACGCCATAGTGGCGGTACCAAGCGCTGACTGCTCTCGACATAAGAAGATGGTCCTCCTGAGCCTCGGACATGGACGCCTCGCTGTTAAAGTGATCGCGTGGAAACGTCCGGTGGTGTTCGTGAGTTCCCGTCCGGGTAAGCACGGAACACCAGAAACGAAGATGACCCTGTGGCGAGCTCGCTCACCGGAATCAATCTGTGAGCGCGATTCCGTAACTCCTTGAAAAATGATTCGTTTCGAGTCGGAACGAATCACCTTCGCACGTCTTGAGTCGCAGGCTAGTGATTCGGAGTAGAGCGTATGGCATCGGGACATCGAGCCCAATGGAAGGGCTTCCTCAAATTTGGCGAAGTGAGTTGCGGCGTGGCGCTATATACGGCGGCGAGCACGTCTGAGCGCATCACCTTCAACACGATCAACAAGGCCACGGGCAACAGGGTCAACCGCGTCTTCATCGACAGCGAGACTGAGGAGCGCGTCGAACGGGAGGCGCAGACCAAGGGCTTCGAGATCGACAACGGCCAATACATCATCATCGACCCCGAGGAAGTCGCGGCGACGATCCCGGAAAGCAACAAGACGCTCGAGATCGACGCCTTCATCCCGTGCTCCGAGGTCGACGACGTCTATTTCGACAAGCCATACTATCTCACACCCGACAAGATGGGCGGAGACGCGTTCGCAGCACTTCGCGATGGCATGAAGAAATCGAACGTCGCGGCAATCGCGCGGGCTGTCCTCTTTCGCCGTGTTCGGACGGTTCTGATACGCCCTCACGGCAAGGGTCTTGTCGCGACGACCATGAACTACGACTACGAGGTTCGGTCGTCGAAGAAAGCCTTCGAGGAGATGCCCAAGCTAAAGATCGAGGGCGAAATGCTCGATCTCGCCAAGCACATCATCGCGACCAAGAAGGGCGAGTTCGACCCGGCCACCTTCGAAGATCGTTACGAAGCCGCTCTTGCCGAGCTTGTGAAGGCGAAGATGGAAGGCAAGTCGCTGCCGAAGCCGAAGAAGGTCGAGGTCTCCAAGCCAAATAACCTGCTCGCGGCTCTTCGCGAGAGCGCGGGGTTGCTCAAGTCTGGCGGTTCGGTCGAGCCCAAAACGAAACGCACTGCCGCCAATGCCAATCAGGGTACTGGTCAGCAGCGCGCCGCGCGCGGCGTGGCGTCGAAGGCCGCCTCCTCCGGAGCCGCTCCGCGTCGCAAGGCAAGTTGAGGAGATCATCCATGGCACCGCGTCACTATTGGAAAGGCTACTTGAAGCTTTCATTGGTCACCTGCCCCGTGGCGATGACCCCGGCAACGTCGGAATCCGAGAAGGTTCGGTTTCACACGCTGAACAAGGACACCGGAAACCGCGTCGTCGCCCAGTACATCGACAGTGTCACCGGAAAGCCAGTCAAGGATGAGAACGAAGCCAAGGGCTATGCCCGCGGCGAGAACGATTATGTCATCCTGACCGACGATGATTTGGATCGCGTCGCATTGGACACCGTTAAGACCATCGACATCGAGAAGTTTGTTCCGGCTAACAGCATCGAGTGGGTATACCTTGAGAAGCCGCATTATCTCACGCCTGACGCCCCGGTCGGAAACGAGGCCTTTGCGGTGATCCGGGATGCCATGAAGTCCGATGGCGTCGTTGGCGTTTCAAAGCTCGTGATGGGCCGCCGGGAACGCGCCGTCATCCTCGAACCGCGCGATGAAGGCATCGTGCTGTGGTCACTGCGTTTCGGCGACGAGGTAAGGCCGGAGCAGAGCTACTTCGAAGACATTGAGGATGAGAGCGATCCCGAACTCGTGCCGTTGGTTCAAAAGCTCATCAAGAAGAAGTCCGCGCACTGGTCGCCGGACATGGTCAGCGATCCGATCCAGACCAGCCTTCTCAAGCTAATCGAAGAGAAGAAAAAGGCGCTGAAGCCGAAGAAGGCGGCAAAGGGCGGAAAAGCAGAAGCCGCGCCGAAGAGCAACGTCGTCAACATTATGGATGCGTTGAAGAAGTCAGTCGCGGCCGAACTGAAGGGCCGAAAGGCAGGGTGAGACACGCAAAGCATGATGGGCGAGCATCAAGGCTCCGCATTGCGACCTACAGCCCTTTACGCCACTACGCCTTCAACCCCCGCCAGGCTTATCCTCCAAGGACTAAGTTGACTCGCCGACGCCCGGCGGGAATGCCATGGAACTTCTGGAGCTTAAGCTTCCAGCTCGAATTCCACCGGGTACCCAGAGATGTGAACCCGTCAAAATTCGCCGGAAAGCCCCTCCCCAGGTCAATCCGATGTGACAGTTACCACGAACCTCATCGCGGAATTCGTGCGGGCAGCGAACCAGATCCCAAAGTTGCCGCAGGAAGCGCAAACGGCTACTCAGGCGTGGCATCACCGCATCCGTTGCGCTCCGCGGTCTTCGAGTGAAAGTGGAAAGATGGCGCCATTCGATGATTCCGCCGAAGAGGTCATAGACAACATCGAGCCAGCTTGAATGTCCAGGCTCACCCGCATCACCCGTTAACGCAGGAGAAATTCTGCTCTGCCGGGTAGATCGCATGCTAACTCTGGGAAACCAGCCGGGCTCACCGAGACGCCAAGATGCACATGCTGACGTCTCATTCTCAATGAAAAATGCCTCTCGCCGCAGCGACCATAGACATCAGCTGGTGCGGCTCACGGACGCCTTGTCTGTAGAGATCGACGACGATCCTCGCGATGCGGTCCGATTCCTCCGACCCCTTCGAAATCTTCCCTTCCTCAAGGATCCGGTCGAAGACAGGCTGACAGACTTTTAGATCGTGTTGGTCGAAGCCAACGGGCTTCTGAACGTTGATGTGACGCATACTCGATACCGACGGTGGAGTGCGCGCAGCCCTCCACCGTCCTCCCTACCATGTTATCAGGCGACCTTTTTCTCGGCTGCGATCTGCAGCGGAGCCTGCGTCTCCGTGCTGTTGCCGATGGCGATCTTCCGCGGCTTCATCGCCTCAGGGATTTCGCGCCGCAATTCGACATTCAGCAAGCCATTCTTGAGATACGCCTGTTCGACACGGACATGGTCGGCGAGCTCGAACTTTCGCTCGAAGGACCGTCCAGCAATGCCGCGATGCAGGTACTCGCCCTCGGACGCGTCCTCTTTCCTGCCCTTCACCACGAGCACGTTGCGCTCCTGGGTGATGTCGAGATCGGCCTCGGCAAAGCCTGCAACCGCCATCGTGATGAGATAGTCGTTGTCGCCGGACTTGACGATGTCGTACGGCGGCCATGCATCGACCGCCTGAAGCCGCTGCGAATTGTTAAGTAGGTTCAATACTCGGTCGAAACCGATGCTGGATCGATAGAATGGGGCGAAGTCGAATTCGTTTCTCATAGCCAAATCCTCCGTAAAGCGAGATGGATTGGAGACGCCTCCTGGCACCTCCGGGTATCGCCAGTCCCTTTGCGGCGACTGGCCGGAAAAAATCTGGTTTCGGCGTTTTTGCGATTCAAGAGCCTTCGTGAAATTTTTCAGATGCAGAAAGGACGGCGCACGAGCCCAATCTCCATGGGGTGCCGGGCTCATAAAATAGCCGACGGCTGGCTCGTCTCGCTATGCTTTCTGGAAACGGGCTTTTCCCTGGATCGAAAAGCCTGCTCGGGCGTTCATGTTTTCCAGAAGCAATGGAGTACGTGATGGCTGACGACCGGGTACCTTTCGCGCTAGTGGCCGACGACGACGCGCTCATCCGCATGGACGCGGCCGATATTTTGCAAGCAGCGGGCTTTCGCACCCATGAGGCCGCCGACGTCGAAGAAGCTATCGCGATTTTGGAACACAGTGCTGAGAGCATCCAACTCCTGTTCAGCGACGTCCAAATGCCGCCAGGCGAGCTTAACGGCTTCGACCTCGCGCGCATGTGCGCTGAACGTTGGCCGCATATCGGAATTCTTGTGGCATCAGGTCAGATCCGACCGGAAGATGGCGAATTGCCGAAGGGAGCGATCTTTATCGGCAAGCCGTTCAGTGCGGACGTCGTCCATTCGCGGCTACAGGAACTGCTTCCCGACGACATGAAGCCAGAACCATTGAAGAAAGCCGTTCGGGACTAGGGCCCTCTCACGCGCATATGCTGCTCGTCCTGGCGCCGACAGGGGTGAGCGGGCTCCTCTGCTACCTTCCGACTTCAGCTGGACGGCCAGTCGTTGAACGGCTCTTCAATGGTGAGGCTCGACGCGTCCTTGGCAGGATCGGGATCGCGTTCGTATGCCGCCTTTAGCGCGTCGATTTCGCGCTTGATTGCCTCGCAGACCTCGCTTTACTTCGGCCCTTTTACGACCAAACTCTCCACGAAGTCTTCAAGCTTGAGCGGAAGGTCTACAAGCCAAGTCTCGCTCACGACAAAGCCTCCGTTTGAAGGCGCACGCCGCGACACAGCACTCCCCATGTCGGCAGTGAGCTGCCGTACGGATCATGGGATCGACTGGTTCATTGCGGATCGGGTGGTGGCGCTTCACCAGGAATGCGGTCGGGATCGCGAGGAAGCCCGTCTCCAGGCACGGGCGATTTGGGCGGGACAATTGGTTCGTTGGGAACGGAAATGGGAACTCCTCCTCGCTGGTCAAACGTTGGAGTGGCAAGTTCCCATGAGGCTGCAAGCATGTTGGTCGTTCCAAGGAGGTTGCCCTTCTCGCGCGAGGGATCGGTTCGCAGGCCGACCTGCCAGACTGCTATTTGGAAGCTACACGTCTTGTGCAAGCACCGCATCGATCTCGCAAACGACGCCCTTGGGATCGTACGAGATGGACGACTGACCGTTGATCTCGGCGGCCAGAAGCCGTTCGATGAGGCGGCTCCCGAAACCTTTGCGGGTCGGATGCTCCACCGCAGGGCCGTCCCGCTCCGCCCACTTGAATTGCAGCCGACCACTGGCTTCCGAATATGTCCAGGAGATCGAGACCCTACCTTGTGGTACAGACAAGGCCCCATATTTTGATGCATTTGTCGCGAGTTCGTGGATTGCGAGCGAGAACGACACCACGGCTTTCTGCGGCAGAAGCACTGGGCAGCCTTCGATCTCGAACTTCTCAGGAGGATAGGGGTTCAAGACCTGCTTCACCAGGTCGGCTAGATCGGCACGCTGCCAATCATTGTGTGTCAGAAGATCATGCGCATGGGCCATCGACCTCAATCGGGCGTTGAACGAGGCTACACTGTCGCGTCCGTCACCATCGCGATCCAGGGTCTGGCGCGAGATCGCTATCACCGTCGCAAAAACGTTCTTAACGCGATGATTGAGTTCACCGATCAGCACTCGCTGCAAGCGCTCAGCCTCTCTCCGCGCCGTAATGTCTTGAGACATCTTCGATGCACCGATTGCGCGGCCACTGCTGTCGTAGATCGGCGATACGCTGAGCTGAACATCGACCGGACGCCCACCCTTGCGAAGCCGCTGGGTCTCATAGCGATGGATGGTCTCGCCTGCGCTGATCTTGCTCAGGATCTCGGACTCTTCGTTGCGCCTGTCTTCCGGAACGAGCATGAGCACTGACCGCCCGATCGCCTCCTCACGAGAGTAGCCGTACAGCTTTTCTGCGGCAGCGTTCCAGTTGATAATGTTCATGTCCATGTCGATGCTGAGGATTGCATCGTTTGACGACGCGACTATCGAAGCAAGCTGTCGTTCGGACTCCTGCGCGGTCTTGCTCGCCGACATATCGATGGCAATAAAGCCGACCTGCCGGACCGCTCCATGCTGGTCTCTGAGAGCAGAGACCGAGATGGCCGTCCAAACGAGATTACCATCCTTGCGAACGCACCGCTTCTCCATGTCGAAGCTTGCGCCCTCTGAGACCAGCTGCTCGAACCGTCGTTCAGCCTCGGGCAGATCGTCAGGGTGCGTAATGTCCTGGAACCTGATGCCGACCAACTCTTCGCCTTCATAGCCCAGCATTTCGGCAAAGCGCCTGTTGACGAAGACCATTCGACCCGAGAGATCAGTCTGTCCGATCCCCGCAGCCGATTGAGAGAAGAGAGCTCGCAGACGCTCTTCGCTATCCTTCAGGGCAAGCTGCGATCGAACGCGGTCGGTCGTCTCACTTACAATGCAGAAGACACCGCGAACCTTGCCGCCTTCATCCCTGATAGGCGAATAGGAGATGTCGAAATAGACGTTCTCTGGGTGACCGTGTCGTTCGATGTAGAACGGCCGATCTTTGGCAGAGACGGTTTCGCCTTTGTGTAGCACCCGACTGAGCAAGGGCTCCAGATCATGCCAGAGCTCGGACCAGTTCTCCTGTGCTGGCCGCCCGAAAGCTCGTGGATGGCGCATGCCGATGCTGGGTGCATAAGCGTCATTGTACAGCGCAACATACTGCTCGCCCCAGAACATCACGATCTGCGCGTGCGACGGGAGCATGATATCGACTGCGGATCTCAGGCAGGCAGGCCATTCGCTTTGCGGCCCCAGGATGGAGTCGTCCCATGCGCCGCTCTCGATCATGCGAGCGATGCCGCGGTCTACACCTTGCCAAGCTAGCCTTACGTCCGACACCCCTACTCTTCCGACGTTTGAGCAAATACACCTGCCGCAAAAAGGTAAGTCATTTCTGATAGATCGCAAGAGGTGGCCTCCAAAAGAAAGGCAGTTTCATGCTGCAGACAAAGGGTGCCTCTGCGGTGGGACCACCGTAGACCCACATTCTTTAATGATGGATTTGGGAGCGGGGCCTCGTAGTGACGACTCCAGGGCCGAAAAGCTGCTCCCGCCTCGCAATAAAACCGGGCGCAATAAGCTCGCTTGATGTCGTCCTCGCCATCGAAAGCCCTGCCCCCGCCTTCCGATGCGCGCAGATCCGCCAGCATGGTCCAAACCCCGTGACGTGCCGGATTTCACGATGCCGTGACGGATCAAGGCGGCTTTGCTTCGCGCCGATTGGCGTGTAGCGCCGAATCAGCCAAGGTCACCATCGCCGGTATCGTCGCCGAGATCACCGCAGGCAATGAGGAAGAGTTGCCGCACGCGGCTGTGCTTTCCTTGCGATCCATGGCGAAGACTTGCCAAATTGGACAGCCTGAAGCAGATTTCATTGATGACCGATATCGATGCAAGATCAGCGCTTCTGACGCTGCTGAAAGAGATGAAACTCGAACCAGGCGTGTCGATCAGCCTCTATGAGATCGGCCCGCCCCTCGTCGGCCAGGGCATCAGTCAGGATGCCATCGTCAACGCGCTGTACGGCCTCAAGGATGAGGGTGTGATCGATCTGCCGAGCGGCAACCGTCTGGTGCTGCTGAAAGACTTGTGATTGTCTGGAGCAAAGATGGTGGACCGGGAAGAGGAAATAGAACGGGAGCTCGGCCGCAAGAAGCTGATGATGCGGTTGCCAGCATTGCGGGACCAACTGCGAAGCGCTTCGGGCGCTGAGATAGAAGCTATTTTCATAGCGTACGAACGGGCCTCCGCCTATCAAGACTGGATCCGCGGGGAAAGAAGCATCCCTGGTCAATGGACGGCTTATCACGACAAGTTGGTCGCAGACCTCGAAGAAGCCGTACGACAGCACCTGACTGCCCAAAGATGGCAGGACTTTAGTTAGATCACGGAACGCGCCAGCCTCCACGCACGTTAGCCGAGAGGTTACGCGATGGTTCATCGCCGAGCAATCTTCAGCACCGCAGCCGAAGGTGGGGAGTTTCCAACCTGGTCCTCTCCACTGGAAACTTTTAGCGAAGGCGCCAGATATGCAGAAACAGAGATATACAGTCCACACTTCCGTGACAGTTGACGCCGAAACGCCCCAAGCAGCTGCACAGCAAGCATCGGAATTTTTCTCGAAATCTCCGCCGGAACGGTTCAACGTTGTGGATGAAAGTGGATCGACATTCCACGTCACCCATGACCATCCGGAAAGATCGATTGACACGATCGAGAGCGAGGTCGTTCAGTATCCGGAGTTCATGGAGAATGACGCTCCTCCCGGTGCCGGCGGCTAACTTGAGGCTGAAAGATCATTGGCCGGAGGCGGCCTTTTCTGGGGCTGCTCGAGACAGGACAGGAACGCCGAGAGAACAGAACCTGCCTCGTCGGAACTCTCGCGCTCACCCATGTTCTTCCCCGCCGAGATAGTCTCCCAAGTCTTGCTCGGCGCGTGGAGGGCCTTGAGACCCCTAACTCTCTTGGCTCTCCACATCCCCAGTCCCTCCGGAAGATATAGACTTCTGGCTCGTTTCCATCTGACCGCGCTTGCTAGTTTTGCCGGCTTTGCCCTGACGCGGTTGAACGGTGGGGAGGCTTCCTGGGTCTCCCCATTACCAACCGGAGAGACCGCGAGCATCCTGCATGACGAACTACGGCCCGACCGTTGGCCTCGTCCTGCTGTTGCATCACCTGGAAACAGATCAGTTCAAACCGCTGCCCGCCCATGTCGGGCTTAAGACGGTCAATGTTGCCGAGCAAGCGGGATTTGTTAAGCTTTCGAGACACATTACGATATCGGCAAAAGGGTTCGCCGGACCTACAGCGTGGGTTGACCCCGAGCGTGTTCCGCAGATCGTTGGCCACCAATGTCCGCACCTGGAAGCTCTTGCAACAACCGGCAATGGTGCTATTGTTGAGCCACCACCTCCATCTCCAATCAACCCGGCGCTATCGCCGGGTCTTTTTTTATCCCGCTTCCGGATCTCGGCCATCTCGTCAGGAAGGATGTGCATGCCGGCGGCGTGGGCAGCGTCGAGAAGGGCTTGTCAAGGACGCACCTTGGGCCCTGTCGCCTTACGCGCATGGGCACCTTTGCATCCTCTGGTGCTGCAGGTTGCATTTTTTGATAAGGACAGATCCAAGGTGCCGCCTAACCCGTGTAAATCAACAGTTGCCATTATTATCGAGATGGATGGACTGATGAAACCAGCAAATGGGAAACAAGAAGGCTCCGATATCAACTATGTGTTAGGGAAGCGGATCAGGACTGTTCGGAAATCCCTTGGGTTGAGCCAGACCCATATCGCAAAATCGCTCGGAGTATCGTTTCAACAGGTGGGAAAGTACGAGAGCGGCCAGAACACAATGTCTGTTCAAACTTTCATGACGATATGTCGTGCTCTTCGCCTGAAGCCATCGTCGCTCCTAGACGAGTATCTCGGGCGGGAGAGTTGATCGAAGTGACCACGAGGCGGATCGCTCCGAGTCAAATCTGGGATTGGTAAAGGCTGCTGTCTCATGTTGAACTCTCCTTCTGAGACTTGGCGCTTCAACGTGTCGCGGGATCGTCAGGACAGCACGAGGCATGAAGATGATGGCCGAAGATCAGATCCCGGATTTTGTCCAGGACGTCACTGAAACCGGCTGCGATATCGTCGCTGTGATGGGAGGGGCTCGCTTCCTCTTCGGAGACGCCGACCTGTCACCCGAGGGTTATAGAGCTGTCGAACCGCAGATCCTCGCCATCGGCGAAAAATACGGCCGACGTGATCACCTGATATCGGAGATAGCTGAGTACCTCGTTTCCATTGGCCGATATGCGCCGCCAAGGCAGAGCCTAGGCCGGAGTATTGTCGCGAGGCTGGGAACTCCATGAGCTTTGCAGGTTCGACCTCCAGCCACGTCACATGTCCCCGTGGTTAACCTCCCTCATTGTCCCCTGGCTCACGCCGGGGGATTTTTTGTGGAACCTTGGCGAGGGTCTCGACGTTTTATGGCCACTCTAAATCTGCGCTATTGCCCCGCCATCGTGCGGGGCTTATTTTATCAGTCGATATCTTGCGGTCACCAGAAACTTGGCTAACTTATGGCTGTCGCTTGGGAGTTTCTGGATTCACTTGAGTGACAGGCGAAGGGCGTGGTTCCCCAATACCACTCCTTCGCCGCCCTCCCATCTAGCAGTCTCCCAAGGATCCGTGATGCTGAAGCCTAAAGCCCTCCTATCAGCGTGCCTGATCGTCTATGTAGGCCTCTATCTAATCGCAATATGGTGAAATCCGGCACCGGGCTATCCATCTGATCCAGACGGTATCGGCTGGGCCGGGTCGCTCGGCGTGATCGTGAACTTGATCGGCGGCGAAACGACATGGATCGGCCCTATCCAGCTTTGCAATGGATTGCAGATGTAGTCGAGCGTGACCTCGTACCGGGCCGGACCAGGTGTCGCAGCCGTCGGCACGGTAATCGACCGCTTGTAGGTCTCCCTCCCCGCCAACAGCCTGAGACCTGTCGTAAACTGAGGGATGGAGTGCCGCTCGCCGGCGGCATCATACAGCCACCGCTTGGTGACGAGCGGGCAGATCCGTTTCCTGAAGACAGGGAACTCGATCTCGAGCGCCCCACCCTGCGGAACGGTCGGCGACAAGGCGACAGCGCTCTCGTACTCGATCGGGGTTCACGATCGACAACCCAGAGCCCGAGGTTCACAAATCCGAGGATGGCAAGCGAGAACGCGACGGCGCCGACAAATTTCCACAGGTCCGCTTCATTGAGCTGGCCCTCCACGTGTCTATCCGATCACCTTGATGATGTTCTCGTAGAGCACCACCGCTCCCAGAAAGATGCCTATGAACGTTATCCCCAGCCATTTCGTGAACCGCCCGACTGTTCGAATATCATGCACCATCTTGAATGCCTGCCTGACGTCATCTGCAGGAAGCTCGACGACCGCCTGAAGCGTCCGGCCGGAGATCGGCTAGCCAATCCCTGGTACCGGTGGAAGCTCTTCGGGCCGTTGTGGAGTGTGTTCCGCCATATCAATGTTCCCTAGCGACCCCGTATGCCCTTTCGATCGAATGCCATGCTTGACCGGTGTCATCCGATCGACTAAATCCCCGCCGCCGTGCTTCCTGTCTCATCTAAGGCGGCAACGGGAGGGTCCGGCTTTAGTGGATGGTCGGGCCCTCGCCTCTACGAGTAGCCGTGAGAGGCTCCGAAGCGATTGTGGGAAATGACCTGATCAGCGAACGGTCGGTCCGTCTTCAGGATCGTCACCGTCGTTTCCAGGCTCGGCCGCAGCTTCTCGAACCCGTAGCACGCACGCTGCTTCGTCGTCTGCTGACAGGCCGTAAGAGCCGCAAAGAGCGGCAGCATCAGAAGCCGAGACTTCATCATTGATCTGGTTCCTCTCTCGGAGAACGCGCACCGAGTTTCGAGCGCGACGGTGGCCGACGCCTGCTTGGCGTCGTGGTGACCGATGAAATAGGCGGGGCGAAGATCAGGACGGCCCCAACGATCGCCCCTGCCCCCATGCTGAGCTTGTCGACGATCATTCTTCCACCGCCTGGCGGATCTCCTTGATCGCACTGATCACCCACTTGCGAGCGGCGAGAACGCCGATCGTCAAGGAGACAGCAAAACCTATGATCACGATGAGTGCCTTCCAATCGAAGCCAGCGAATGCAGTGAGGCCGAGGCCACCGCCGCCGAACGCACCCGAAGGCCACCCGAGGACGTTGAACTTCTTCTTGACGGTCCGGTCGACCGCAACGGGAACGACTTCCTTCTCGTCGACTACGGGTGCCGCGGCGAATGCCGCCATCTTCGTCGAGACACCGGAGAGCGCCAGCAGCGCCTTGTGCAGAGCTGAGCGGGTCTTCGGCCCGGGGTCACCATCAGCGTCAAGCCTTGCGCTCTGCTGGAACGGCGCAACGGTGTTCGGCGCATAGCCACGACTACAAGCGAAAGGCGAACGAACCGGCCGACGCGATCGGCGAAGCTATTCATGCCGCCGTCCCACTTCTTTGTGATCGTCTCGATGTCGCCTTAGTCGGCCCAACGATTGAGGTTGCGGCTCTGCCAGTACCAGGTCGGCACGAGACCTTACCACGGATCGTTGTTGAGGAGATCAGGCTTAGCAACGAAGTCGGGAGGATTGAGCTTCCGGGTGACGCACCAGTCGCAAAACGCCTGGTAATTCCCCTCTCCCGTGAGTTGGCCGGAGGTGCGCCCCAAGTAGAGCTTGCCGTCGCCGTCGACTTGGGGTGTGTTGCCGAGATCCGTGCGTGTGTCGTAGCGCTTCTGGGCGTCTGTCGGCCCCAAATCTTCCGGTCGAAGTTGAAGTCGCCGCTCTCGTGCGATAGCTGGGCAAGGCACTGCAACGATCGGTGAGGACGATCGAGTCCATATCGAGCCCCGTAACGATCTAGCGCCACGGGCACAGAGTTCATGTTCCGGGGGTTCACAGCCCCTTTCGCAGCCGCGCGCAGATGCGCAGTTACGTGCACGTTCAGTGATGTCTCCTGGACTTATTGATGGTTCGGTTGCGAAAGGTTCACGCAAGCTACGGTATGCTACGGGCTTCGAAGCTTAAATGACGCGAGCATTCTTTCGCGGGTGATCATGAGGATCTTCGATGACATACGACTGGAAAGGCGTCCGTACTCGGCGCATTCGACGTTTCAAACTGGGGCTATCGACTTTGATAGCTTTCGCTGTCGTGGCGCTGCCATTTGTTTGGCCAGCTGTGATCTGACCGGTCGCATTTCTTGATACAATAGAGGCCCGCCAATACCACGGCGGGCCCTTCGCATGTGGATAGTAACGGTCTGCTAACTACGCCGTGCCCCTCGCGATGGACCATGTTTTAATTCAGTGATCAGGTCTCAGGGTGTCGTACACCCCAAACGCATGCGGCGCATGAGATCCGGTGAGCGGACCCACGAGGAAAACAGCCGGATCTCAACTGTCGCCCATCCCCATACTTGTGATGCAGTGAGCGAGCCGCCGAACAACGAGGTTCGAACGGTCGCGAAAGATCGCGATCGGTCCGATAGAGATGACCGGACACAGCGGCGCGCGGATGCGCGGCAGTCATCTCGCGTCTAGCTCTTTTCGCTGCACAGCACTTCCCGCCATGTTCTCGTCTCGGTCAGTATGGGTGCGCCGCCCTTGCCGGTGTGATCGTGGTGCTCGACGAACATGCCAAGGTCCTTGCCGAGCTTGAGCTTGATCCCGCCGGTCGAGTTCTGGCTGATCTCGGCAATCGCGCCGGTCGTGTCATCGTCGATCTCGTCGCTGGCGATCAGCTGCACATTTGTTGTTGACAACGTTCTTGATGACCAGCGTGTCACCACCGTCGGGATTGTCTCCCCCGGTCACCAGCGTGCCCTGCCACTTGATCACCTTGCGGATGTCAGCAAAGCCGATCTTGGCCGGCTTAGCCAGAACGCGCTCCTTGGTGATCGCAAGCTTGTCGATGGCCTTCGCGGGTGCCTTGCCCTCGGCAACCTGCTCCCATTCTAAAAGCTCGGTCACGCGTTGTACGATGTTCTCTTTGTGCTGTAAGCGAGATGCATTCCCACGGTCAGGTTTGAAGCCAGCAGCAGCATATGCGTCATCTGCAGTCTTGCCTTTCGCCAACTCTTGCGCAGATTTCCCATGCCGCGCATTTTTTAGGACTGGCACTAAGCTTACCTCAGGAGACACAATGATCTGGGCTTCCATAATTCTAGGAGCTTTTTCGGCGGCCGCGTGGCTGGGATCCGCAGTGATATCACCCGTTCTGACCGAGACTTATTGGGACGGGGCTCCGGCAGGTCTGATCAAGAGTTTAAAGCTCGGGTCGGCGCTAAATGCTGCAGGAGCGTTTTTCGCAGCACTATCGATCAGCCTGCAAACATACGCCCTCTACCCGGTGAGCTGACTACAGCGCCCGCCAAAGATCTCGGCCTGGTGGCTCGTAGTGAGCACAGCCGATGATAGAGGCAGCGATAAACGCGCCAGCGACAACGGCCGCAATGATGAGGAGCGGCCGTCGACCTTTCGAATCAACGCAGAACATGGCTTGGACGGACATTCGTCTTCTCCTCTATTTGTCCGGACTGCCGAACGGGGGAACGAAAAAACCCCGCCATTCCTGACGGGGTTGTATACTGAAGCGAGAGACCCATTAGCGGATGTAGAGCTGGAACACCGAACGCGGGTAGTAGTACCCGTCGCTGTGGCGACGATAGCCCTGACGGTAGTCTCGATATCCGCGATGGCCGTTCCAGTAGCCGCGACGGTCGCGCCTTTGTTCATAACGGTCTCGGTGGTCCCGGCGATCGTGACGATATTCACGGCGGCGGTCATCGCGGTGATACTGGGCAAGCTCGACGCTCGACGCGACCGGTGGATGCTGCAAAGAGACGGGAGCGGCAGAGGCGGCGCCAAAGCTTGTTACCGTCATGAAAACTGCAACTACCGCAGCGCCGATCGGAGAGATAATTCTATTCATGGTTACGCCTTTCCAGTGAGAATGTGCGCGACCATGCCCTTACCGGGATGAACGTTGTATGAACTTGCCATTCATATTTGAGCCCGCCTCGGCGAACCGGCGGGCTTAATGGCGGTCAATCCCTAGTTGCCCCCGCAGTTCTGGGTCAACCTACGTCCTTGAACGTTACGGCTTGCTTGGGGCGGAATGCCCCAACAGCTCTACACACAGCTTCGCATCGAACTCAAAACCGGTTTCCGCGTTTTATGTGCAGAAAACCTCTTTAGCCGGAGAGAGACCATGAGGCTCGTGCAATTCACCTTGATTGGACAAGCTGCAATGCCTGTCTTTATCAATCCCGATCAGGTTGTGTCTTTGGTTGCGTTACCGGATCGAACGCAGATCATCACGACGGGGACTGCTGCTCACGCCGCGTCGATCGTCTATGATGTTACCGAACTAGCTGGGGAGGTCGTGCGATTATTGACGACCAATCCCGTTGTTGCAGCACCGGGACGTGCTTGAAAAGTCCGGGCGTCCAGACAGCGAGGTGTGACCCGCTTTTGCCGCTCAAGGCCAAGATACCGCTTGCGTTCTCTCCTGCGCTGGTAGGTAATGAGCTATTATAGCAAACAGGAGGAATTAATGGCCAAGGGTCAAGCGAAGAGCAACAAAGAAGTCCGTAAACCCAAGAAGGACAAGGCCGCTCCTGCCGCTGCGCCTGCTACCCTTGGAGCCAGGGCCGTAGAGTCGAGCAAACAGAAGAAACCCTGAACAACCTCGGCCTCCTCGATATGATCTGGGAGGCCTCTGCCTCACTCTGGACTGGGATGACTGACAGCAGTAGTCATTCTTATCGCTATTTCTCTCAACAAGGAAAGCCAATGAATTCCGACATGATCCGTGACCGCCTGATGGCGGTGCTGGTCGAAACTCTCGCGATCGATGCTGGCGAAATCAGCGACGCCACGCTCTTAAGCGACATCTCCGACGACTCCCTTGAGATCACTGAGGCCGTCATGGAGATTGAAGCCGCTTTCAAGGTCGAGATACCCGATGATGTGGCAGAAAAACTCGGTACGGTCGGCGAGATAATAGCTTATCTGGCTGCTCACGAGAAAGAACCCTGAGGCAGCCCGCCACTGAAACGAAAAAGACCGCCCGGAAGCGGTCTTAGGTGTTGATCGCTATATGCAAATCACCACAATAATCACTACATACCGCGCAAGGTTTACCCTTTTCGCTTCTGGAAGCCCCAATGCACGGCCAAATCCTCTAAGGCGTCTTTGAGGTAGTCGGCGAGCGTATGTCGGGCGCGCTTTGAGGTGCCGATCTCTGCTATGGTGCGACCCTAGCCTGCTGCCGACGGCTGAGCAGGTCGCGGCATCCTTAGAGCTGGATGCGGGCGTCGATCTGCCGGTCTGAGATAGGCTCACGCGCGCCGCCGCCGTCTACAGGCTCCCGACTGTAGTCGAACGACCCCGCTCCAGACCCGCCGAGCGCCTATTCTCGTTCCCTCGTATCGAGCCGCCGCTCATTATTGAAATTTCGGGTGCGGACCCCGCGAGGATCATGTCCATGGCGATCATCTTGTTGATGTGCTGAGACCGGCCGATGTCGACGCAGGCTTGCACCCCACTCGGCGTGTGCGTGACCCTCACGCCGGAGCAGGTCTCGACATGCTGACCGCCCCGACTGTGGATGCCGGGAATGGGCCATACCTCGATCTTGATCTGGTCGGCCGGGATGTTGCAGCGAAGACAGCTCGGCTGCGCGAACTGCGTTTGCAGATGGAGGCCAATGCAACCGCTGGGCGTGTCAATGCCGGGTGAATTTTCCCCAGTTGTGCCGAAGTAAAATTCCCCACTTATGCCGACGTGGACGACAGGGCGTATTGAGGATTTTTCGGCGGCCGGCCGCGTGGCTTTTGAGGTGGTGCGAATGCCGGGGGCGCTATAAGGGCTTTGGATCGAACGTGCTCCGGCATGAGTTCGGCATGCTGCCGCAACCGGTAACTCGATCCCTCGATTTGCACGACGACGGCGTGATGAAGCAGTCTGTCGAGCAGCGCGGTTGCGACGACAGGATCGCCAAAAACATCGCCCCACTCAGCGAAGCCTCGGTTTGACGTCAGGATCATCGCACCTCGTTCATATCGGGCGTTCACGAGTTGGAAGAATAGATTGCCGCCACCCTGGACGACCGGCAGATATCCGATCTCATCGACGATGAGCAGGCTTGGCCTGCAGAAGAAGCGAATGCGCTCCTGAAGCCGACCCTCTCGTTCTGAACGGGCCAGCGAACCTATGAGGTCGGCAAGGTTCGTGAAGTAGACGCTCTTTCCAGCTTTTACGGCTTCGACTCCGAGCGCCGTGGCAAGATGACTCTTGCCGGTTCCAGGTGGGCCGAGGAAATGCACGGCCTCGTGTCGATCGACGAAGCCAAGCTGCGCCAGGGTGAAGATGCGATCGCGGTCAAGCGAAGGCTGGAAGGTGAAGTCGAAACCAACGAGTGTCTTGATCGTCGCAAGCCTACCCATTCGCAGCGCCGTCTTGATGCGGCTGTTCTCGCGCAGGGTCAACTCCTCGGAAAGAAGGATATCGATCGCTTCAAGGGCAGACAGCTCGCCGTGTTCGAGGCGTCGCACAACATGGTCGAGCGCCTCCAGTGCGCGCGGCATCTTCAGGCCGACCAGGTCATGGCGAATACGGTCGATCATGGATGGTACGGCATCGAGTGTTGCACTCATGGGCGGTTCTCCTTTGCCAAGACCTTGCCGACGGCGTCATAGAAGGCGAGAGACCGCTGCAGCACGGTGTCGCCGGCGGGTTTGACGACAAGGGCTTCGCCTCGTGTTTGTGGCCAGTGTTGCGTCGTGATTGCTCGTCGGTGATCAGGATGAATCCGGCGTTGTTTACGGCCCTCCAGGACAGGATGAGCCGCGATCAGAGTGCCGTTCTCGAAGATGCGGACCTCGTCGGCAAGCGAATGACCCTCTACCGTTCGACTGCGGGTCGCATCCGGAACGCTGTAGGTGTTGCCGCCGACGCTGACCATGCCTTCCCGCGATACGCGGCGCTCCAGCTTCAGAACGGACTTGAACGGTGCCAGGGGTAGCGGCCGCAGATACGGCCGCTCCTCGGCGAAGGCCTCGTTGACGACACGTTGGGTCGTCGCGTGCTTCCTTGGGTTGGCGACGGTGTCGAGCCAGTGCCGGAGCTGGGCGTTCATGTCGTCGAGATTGCGGAACGACCGAGCCAGGAAGAAGTCTTCTCGGATATACCGAAACGGCCGCTCAACCTTGCCTTTTGTCTTGGCTCGGTAGGCCTTGCACGCCTTAGGATGGAATCCATAATGGCGGGCCAGATCGATGAGAGCGCGGTTGTAGATGATGCCCTCCGTCTGACCTTCTCCGATAACGGCAGTCTTCATCCGGTCGTAGAGCACCTCCCGCGGCGCACCACCAATCGCCTCGAAAGCGGCGATGTGGCAACGTAGGACGGTCGGCAGGTTCTGGTGCATGACGAAGCGAGCCCAGATGAGGCGACTGTGTCCCAACACCATCGAGAACAACCAGATGATCCTTGGTGTCATTGGCTCATCGGTGAAAACGACATGGAACTGGGCAAAGTCGACTTGGGCCTGTTCGCCTGGCGGCGTCTCGAAGCGAACTTCGAAACCTGGATTTGCCGGAGGTCGCACGTCACGAAGAAAGTCTGTGACGGCGGTGTAACCGCCGGCGTAACCTCGATCCCGTAGTTCTCGGAGTAACCGACTGCCAGTGAGACCGGGATAGGCCTTCACCCGCTCCCGCAGGTATGAAGCGAACGGATCGATAACCGTCGCGCGAGGCTTTCTCGGTCCATAAGCCGGAGCCTCAAGGCCTCGTTCAATGTATTTGCGCACCGTCTTGCGATCGATGCCTGTTTCTCTGGAAATAGCCGACACCGTCAGCCCCTGCTGATGCAGATCCAGGATCATGATCGTCTCCCTCAGCTTGATCACCAATGTCCCCCTTCCGACCATCGGAAGGAGTATCGGCGATGACGCGCCGCTGGTCTTCCGGGGCGCGCCCCGGAAAACCAGCGGCGCAGCACCTGGGGAAGATTCAAACGGCACTAATGGGGAGTATTGCTCCGGTACTGACAGGGCGTCTCAAAAAGCGCAAGAAGACTTAAACATTAGGACATTGCTATATATCTATATCTGCCTATAATTGCGTGTCCAGTTGGGCGGCACGTTTTGAGATTTTCCGAAGCGCGTACACCACAGCCGTCCAACTGGATCAGAGGTCCGCTGCACTTTGATGACGCCGCATCGGAGCGATGGTTTTCGTTGAGCGCCGCGGGATTCGCGCGCCGAGTTTTCCAATCATCGGAAATCTTCTATCGCACGTGAACCGCTACCTCGTCCGCGGTTCTCAGAACATGAATTGCGACAGTGATGCCACCGCCGCAAGGAAGCTGCAAATCGAAGAACGGCGAGCCTTTACCCAGTAGCAGCGTGCGTTCACCCGCCGCCGCGATCGCCTTCCTGGCTTCCGTCGCGACCCCCGCCTCGACGCATCCACCGGAGAGATAGCCGCAGTATCCGCCATCCTCGCGGATCGCCATTTGCGCGCCAAGACGCCGGGCTGCCCGGCCACCTATTTCCACGAGGGTGGCCAACGCGGCGCGATGTCCCTGAGCGATGGCGTCCACCACACCGCAGGACATCGGCCGGCTGGTCCGTAGTCAGAAGTCGCACGAGCGCGTTGACGTCGTTGTCGATGACATTGAGCACTGGCCGAACTCCAGGCTAAGGGATTGCGTTCGGTTTCATACCAGCCCGGAATTCACCTGATCTTGTATAAACTTAACAGAACCTGCAGGCGCTCGACCGCTAGTGAAGCACCCTGGCTTCAGGTCGAGAAACTCCATCGCCATCTTCGTCCTCGTCGACATCAGCCGACTGGTTGTATTTGTTAGAGAGCGCGGCCACGTAGCTGATCCCCTGCTCAAGCAGTATCTCTGTCGCCTTGAGGTCGGCTGAGTGAACCCCGCATCCCCGGAGCGTACGAGCCAGGTAGTTGGCGTTTCCGGCCGATACCTTATCGCCCCGGTCCTCGGCATCTTCGGCCAAGTCATCCAGTGTCTGCGCCACCAAAGATATCATGCTCGACCGCTCGTGCCGCGTCATCTCATTGAGCGTTCTCGCTGTCATCGTATTCCCTCCATTGGCTGGCATGGCCGTAACTCGGCAAAGGGGGCGGCTCAGAAAAGTCTATTGAGGTCAGGAGCAAGACTGGTTGCCCGGTAGCACGTAGGTAACTTCCATGACCAGGCGAAACAAGGCGTTAAGCTATGCGTTTCACGTATTGCTGAAATACGACTTCACGGCTTGTAGGGGTAGCCTGCAAATCTAGGCGGAAGAGGTCAGTGTCTGATGCCAGCGGGATACCAATGCCCGGCGCGCCGGGGTTTCGATGCATTCGTAGCTGATCCAGGCGATCAGCAGGGCGGCGACGAGTGCCGCCGGCACGACGATGTAAAGCGGCAGCGTTGACGACAGCGCATTGCCCATCAAGAACATCACCGGCACGTGAAAGAGATAGAGCGAGAAGCTGATCTTGCCGAGAAAGCGCATCGGCGCGACGGCGAAGACGGCTGCTGAAATCCGATGCTCCTGCGCCACCAATAGAACGGCGAGCGCGCCCGCGAAGGCGGGTGCCAGTCCCCAGGCATTGTCCGCGTTGGGAAACAAGTGGTTCGAGATCAGGATGAAGAAAGGCAACGTCAGCGCCATCACTCCCGTCGCAGTGTCCTGTAAGTGGTCGCTCAGCAACGGTTGAAGTCTTCCGACCGCAGCGCCGAAGAGGAAGAAAGCGAGTTTGGAAACAAGCATGATGCCTGGACCTGGGAACCCGACGAGCGCATCGACCGCAAGATAAGCGGCGAGCATGACGCCGATTGCCTGGTATCGCCTCATGTCGCTCAAGAAGAGCCAGATCACCGGGAAGAGAAGGTAGAACTGTATCTCCGGCGGGACCGACCACAGGACTCCGGTGGAGCCGAGGAGCACGACGTGGCGCAGGATTTCCTTGCCCCCATGGATCGGGTTGATGAAATCGAAGCCCGGAATACTCGATAGAGCCGCGACGGCTAGCACAGCCACCAAATAGACCGGATAGATGCGCGAGAAGCGGCTGACCAGGAAGTCGGCCACCGCCTTGCGGCTGATCGGCCGATCACCATACAGATAAGCCATCAGGAAGCCGCTGAGGGCGAAGAAGATGGCCACCGCCCGGCCGCCGACGCCTGTTATCATGAAGGGCGCGAGCGAGGGGAAGATTTGATAGAGGTGCGAGAAGACTACTGCCGCGGCGGCCATGCCGCGCAAGCCGTCGAGACTGGCTATGTGCTTCTCTTCCTGCATCGATGGCACCTTGGCCTGATGGCTTATCGAATCATGGTTCCACAGCGTAAATCTACGGCCTTTGCAGACCTCTTTTCAAACGATCATTCCAAGCGCATTTCATGTCCTGAGATGGCGTGTTAGGACGCTCGTGAGCAATCTGGGGCCAAATGAGCGACCAACTTTCCGCACTTTGCCTGTTTGTCCGTGTCGCGGCGACGGGAAGCTATTCACAGGCCGCCGGCGAACATAACCTTACCCAGCCGATGGCCTTCCGGACGATTGCGTTGCTCGAAGAACCTTGCCTAGGCGGTCATCCGAAGCTCGCTTCTCGCAGTCAGCTCGCCGACTTTTGCGGCGATAACGTCAAGCCCGTAGGGCTTTGGGATAAAAATGGCGTCGTTTGGTAACTCGTCGGCGGATAACCGATGTCCACCCGATGCAATGATGACTGGCACGTCCATGTGAGTGGACGAAATCATCCATGCTAGATCAAGACCGCTCAGTCCTCCGGGCATGTCCACGTCCGTGACGACCGCGTCGACCTTACGCTGTCCCAGGACGGCCACGGCCTCCAGGACGTTTCCAGCTTCGACGACGTCATAGCCCTCGTCGGCCAAGGTGTCGGCAAGTAGCATTCTGATCAGAAACTCGTCTTCGACGATGAGAACCGTACGCTGATACATGGCAGTCTCCTTCGTGGTCACGAGATGAACTCGCTTTTCCAAGTTTCGATCGCCCCTCGGCACCGAATATTTGCTAACATATTTAATAAAATGCGAATGATCGGGGATTATCTAGATCGACGGGCACAGACGGATGACCGGTCCCGAGTCGACAGGTGCTAACCCCGCGTTCCTCGCCTCGACCAGACGATGCCTGCTCAAACCTCCAGCCGCCGAAAGAACCGCTTGGGAGACATCTGCAGGGTGACTAGCAGGCATTATCTCCAGTTCTCGACCGCTCGCATCCCATTCGGAGGATAGGCGTAGCGTTCGACGATCTCACATCCACTAACGCAGCCTTCCTGACCCAGAAGATCGTGTAAGGCAAGCCGAGGAAAGATGATCTGGTGATCGGAAACCCCAATTGTGCGAAGCCCGAATGAACATCTCGCCTCAGGATCTAGAAAGGCCTTCGAAAGACCAGTGCGATGATCTCTCGTCAGGCGGGCATCTCGGCGAGACAGATCATCAGACCCGGCGATCCGACACCAATCCCTTTCCGCACGCCTGCGACGATCGAAATCGACATCCGGCTGGGATAGAGGGGGGTTGGACGACTCGTACGGGAAGATCATTCCTCTCTGTAAATTCGCTCTTCACGATGCCCGACGACGACGAACACTGGATGCATCCCGATCCGACGACAAGAAGTGTCGACCAGCGAACCATTGAGACACCATCGAATTCTACAGGGAGCTTTTGGGCGCCTCTGGTGCGGCTCGAAAACTCCCACGGCAAGAACGATCGCGGCGATCAGGGGCAGCGACGTCATGCATAGGCGGCAAGTCTTGAGGCGGCGACGTCAGCCAGTATGGACAGGGCTAGCGACGTCGAATCCTTGGTCGGCCCGAACATTCCGATCGGGGCCTTTATGCGGTCTATCTGGCCGTCGACAAATCCCGCAAGTCTCAGACGCTCGACGCGACTTCGATGCGTGCGTGTGCTGCCGAGCGCGCCTATGTAGAACGCACTCGATTGCAACGCCATGCCAAGGGTTCGCTCTTCGGCGTCCAGGTCGTGATGCAATAGTACCACCGCCGTATGCTGATCAAGAACTGAAGGGTGGAGATCGCCGCCAGATCCTCCCAGGACCACGACGTTATGTCCGGCCGCTTCGGCAATCCGTTCCAGCGCGACCGCCTCGGAAGACTGCCCCGAAATGACGACGCGTATCCGCGGCCGGTAGACCGTTTCGAAGCTCCCGTTTCCCCACCCGCATCGCAAAGGCGGCGCGATGCTATTGATCGTTTCCTGGGTCGGTGAATATGAAAGCCCGGCCGTCCGACGCTCCCGCACCGCGGTGACGACGGCTTCCAAATTCTCGACGTCGACGTCGCGCAGGATATGAATGGCGATCATGATGCCGCCTCCACAAGGAAGGACGACATCGAAAAAGGGCGAGCCGTCGCCGAAGTAAACGGTTCGATCGCGGCCCGCCTCCATAGCCAGCAGCGCCTCAGAAGCGACCGCCGCCTCGACGCATCCGCCGGAGACGTAGCCGACGAAGCTGCCATCGGCCGCAATGGCGAGATGCGAACCAAGGGCGCGGGCCGCGCCGCCGCGGATATCGACAAGGGTTGCGAGCGTCGCCCCGCCGTTCTTGAAGGATGCGATGGCATACTGCAGAATGTCCAAAGGGTCGTCGCTGGTGGACGACCGCTTCGGCACATTCAGCTCCATCGTGTTCAGCATCAGGTTCATGCGTCTTGTCCTCTTGAAACCATCATGCGACCTCTGGAAGCCCACTGATGAGCTTGTCGAGGGTCATTGGATAGTTCCGGAGACGGATGCCAGTTGCGTTATGGATCGCGTTGGCAATCGCGGCCGAGACTCCACACAATCCTAACTCGCCAATCCCCTTTGCTTTCATCGGCGAGGAAATGGGATCGGTCTCGTCCATGAAGACGACCTCCTGATGCGGAATGTCGGCGTGCACCGGCACCTCGTATCCGGCAAGGTCGTGGTTGACGAAGAAGCCACGGCGGCTGTCAACGGCGAGCTCTTCGGTGAGCGCGAGCCCCGCTCCCATCGTCATGGCACCGATCACCTGGCTTCGGGCCGTGATCGGGTTGAGGATCCGCCCGGCCGCGCATACCGCGAGCATGCGGCGAATACGGGTTTCACCGGTCGCTACATCGACGCCGACCTCGACGAAGTGCGCGCCGAAGGTCGACTGCTGATGGCTGTCGGAAAGCTTCTCCCATTCGACCTTGTCCTCGGCCACAAGTCCTTCGGCGCCTGCTACTGAGGCAAGGGGAACCGAGCGAGTGCCTGAGCGAACCTGACCATCTTCGAAGACGACGTCACGCTCGTTGAAACCGAGTTTCTGCACGATAGCCTCGCGGAGCTTGACACAAGCGGCATAGACGCCCGTAGTCGAACAGTTGGCGCCGAACTGGCCACCGGAGCCCGCCGATACGGGGAAGCGGGAGTCTCCGAGTTGGACCGCGACCTTGTCGATTGGCAGTCCCATCATCTCTGCTGCGGTCTGCGCGATAATCGTATAGCTGCCCGTTCCAATATCCGTCATGTCAGTCTCGACGGTAACGACGCCTTCGTTGTCAAGGCGGACCCGCGCACCCGACGGGATCAGCAGATTGTTACGGAAAGCGGCGGCAACACCGAGGCCGACCAGCCAGTTTCCTTCGCGACGCGATGCGGGGCGAGTTCGGTCATCCCAGCCGAAACGCTCCGCTCCGAGCTTGAGGCAACCTACGAAGTCGCGATGCGAAAATGGACGCTCTGGTTTTTCGGGATCGACTTGGGTGTCGTTCAGGATACGAAACTGCACGGGGTCGATGCCGAGCTTTTCCGCCATCTCGTCCATCGCTATCTCAAGCGCCATCAGCCCCGGCGCCTCTCCCGGCGCACGCATGGCGTTGCCTTCGGGAAGATGGAGCGTTGCCAGCCGCATCGCGGTCATCCGGTTCTCGCCCGCATAGAGAAGCCGCGTTTGCATCGCCGCCGTTTCGAGCTGACCATCGGGCTGGTCGCCCGACCAGCTTTCGTGAGCGATCGCCGTGATCTTGCCGTCACGGCTGGCGCCGATCCGAATTCGCTGAATGGTCGCCGGACGGTGCGTCGTGTTGTTGACCAGAAACGGCCTCGGCAGTGCCACCTTGACGGGACGCTTGGCGGTCTTTGCTCCAAAAGCCGCAAGGACTGCGTCGGCACGGAGAAAGAGCTTGCCTCCAAAGCCCCCGCCGATGAAAGGAGACATGAGGTGGATCTTCTCCTTGTCGACGCCAAGCGTCGTCGCGAGGTCAGAGCGCCACCAATCGATCATCTGGCTTGATGTCCAAACGGTCAGCTCGTCGCCGTCCCAAGCGGCAATGGACGCATGCGGTTCCATCATCGAATGCGACTGATCCGGGGTGGTATAGGTCTCGTCCAACGTCACCTCGGCAGACTTGAACGCCCCCTCGAAATCGCCGACAGCGGTGTCTGGCGGCGCGCCGCCGGCATCCTTCGGCTTCACTGCCGTGTCCTTCGCATCGGCGAGGTTATAGACGCCCTCTTCCTCAGCGTAGTCGACCTTCACGAGAGCGGCGGCGGCGCGGGCTTGCTCGAACGTCTCGGCCACGACCACCGCAATCGCCTGATGATAATGCACGATCTCATCGCCACCGAAAAGTTTTGCGGTATTGAACTTGCCCTTTTCCCGCTTGCCGACATCTAGCGTCGTGACCACGGCAAGAACGCCGGGTGCACGCTTTGCGGCGTCGACATTCATTGACGAAATCCGGCCTTTGGCGATCGTAGAACCTACGGGATAGCCGTAGGCATACGGCATGTTGGGATCATGCCACTCGTAGGCATACATCGCCCGGCCCGTCGTCTTGAGCTGGCCGTCAATGCGATGGATCGGCTGGCCGACCACCTTGAGCTGGTCGATCGGATTGGTGGTTGCTGGGGTGTCGAACTTCATGACGGTCAGCCTCTGGCTTCGGCGATCACTGCGCCGAGCGTACGCTCGACGAGATCGACCTTGAATTTGTTCTGCTCGGTCGGACGGGCATCGGCAAGGAGAGCTCCCGCGGCGGCTTTCGCCCCTTTGGTAAGCTCGGTGTCGGCGGCTTCGACGCGCCATGGTTTGTGCGCGACACCACCGACTGCCACTCGACCCGTTCCGTCCGGCTGAATCACGGCTCCGACGGAGACAAGGGCGAACGCGTAGGACGCCCGGTCACGGACCTTGCGATAGATATGCGTGCCGCCAATCGGGGGCGGAAGCACGACCGAAACAATGATCTCGCCCTTTTCCAGGGCTGTTTCGATTTCAGGCGTGTCGCCCGGCAGGCGATGGAAATCGGCGATCTGGATCGAGCGGCGGCTCCCGTCCGGCTTGACGGTCTCGACAACTGCATCGAGTGCCCGCATGGCAATCGCCATGTCGCTTGGATGCGTCGCGATGCAGGCGTCGCTGCCCCCGACTACGGCATGCTGACGACTGAAGCCCCCAATGGCGGAACAGCCGCTTCCGGGCACCCGTTTGTTGCAGGGTTGTGCCGTATCATAGAAATACGGACAGCGCGTCCGTTGAAGCAGATTTCCCGCGGTCGTCGCCTTGTTACGAAGCTGGCCGGAAGCGCCTGCCAGCAAGGCTCGCGACAAAAGCCCGTAATCACGCCGGACGATTGCGTCGGCTGCAAGGTCGGTGTTGCGGACCAGCGCTCCGATCCGAAGACCACCCTCTGCCGTCTTCTCAATCTTGTCGAGGCCCAGGCCATTGACATCAATCAAATGCGTCGGCGTTTCGATCTCAAGCTTCATGAGATCAATAAGATTGGTGCCGCCAGCGATGAACTTTGCATCGGAGCGCGACACGGCAGCTTTCGCTGCAGCCTCGACCGAGGAGGCTTTTTCGTAGGTGAAGGCTTTCATGGTTTTGTCCCCGCGACTTCGACGATGGCCTCGACGATGTTGGAGTAGGCACCGCAGCGACAGATGTTGCCGCTCATGCGTTCGCGGATTTCAGCCTCGCTGAGTAACGTCTGTGCGTTCAGGTCGCCGGTGACGTGGCTCGGGATGTTCGCCTTGATTTCTTCGAGCACCGCCACGGAGGAACAGATCTGTCCAGGCGTACAGTATCCGCACTGGAAGCCATCGTGCTTGACGAAGGCAGCCTGCATGGGATGCAGCCTGCCGGGCTCGCCTAAGCCTTCGATGGTCGTCACTTCGTCGCCGTCATGCATGACGGCCAAAGAAAGACACGAGTTGATGCGGCGTCCATCGACCAAGACCGTGCATGCTCCACATTGACCGTGATCGCACCCCTTCTTGGTACCTGTCAGGTGTAGATGCTCGCGCAGAGCGTCGAGAAGCGTCGTTCGATTATCAATTTCCAGGTCTCGAACCTGTCCGTTAACCTTTAATGACAGGGTTGAAGCTTGGGTCATGAGGTCTCCTGCAGATTGTGCTGTCGCATCGCCGACGACAGTGGTGGCCGCTAGTGTCGCGGCTGAGGAGATAAGTAATTTGCGGCGTGAAAGTTCAAATTGATTGATGCTTGGCATCGTCGCCTCCACAGTTGGTAGCTACCTCCTCTTAGTGAGGATCGGCGCTTGGTCTTAAAACAAGCGCCTGCTACCGATAACGTTAGGGGCATCCGATTGTTCGGGAGATCGACGCAGCTTGGAGATGGGTGCTTCCGATTTTGAATAAAGTTTGGGAGGCGCTGATCAGAATGTTGGAGTTCCCTCGTACCTTGGTGCTTGGCCCCTTGGTCCATCAGATCGCCGGGTGCGGCATTGATGCCTCTCGCGGAGAAAAAGTCACAAGCTCAGTGCAGCTCAAGCATATCAGCGCATTTCGGATTGCAGCGCCCGAAGCACCATTTTCGAGACGCACCAGCTATCGGGCGCCAAGAGGGTTGGACCGCGGCGATCTCGTGGTCGGTGTATTTCCAGTAAAATTTTTTTGGCTTGCCATGCAGCCGCACATATTTCGGACGTCTGTCCAAATTTTCTACCGGATACGCAGCGCAGGATCGGCCAAAACCCAGCCGATCGCAATATCTTGGGCAGATCCAGTGCCTCGGCCGACGCTCAGCTCTCGTGACGTACCCCGATGACGATAGGCCCGTCAACGCCATCCGGCATCGTTTGGAATGCCGTCTGGAGCACGTCGGCATATCTCTGACGAAAGTGTCGAACAAATCGGCGACAGGAGTCAAACAGCTCATGGGCCGTCATTTCGACACTACACACGCCCGCACGCATGGCACATTCGCTAATGTTCGGTCGCGGCTTCTGCAGTCGCGTCAGTTTTTGGGAACTGAATCACGTGGCGTCCGTTGCGAGTGTTCACCGAAGGAGGAAATTATGAGCGACGTCAAAGCAATTTCGAGCCTCGACCTGAAACGCTATCTCGGACGCTGGTATGAAATTGCTCGGCTTCCGATCAAATACGAGGACGAACATGCTTCCGACGTCACTGCGAATTATTCCATCAATCCCAATGGAAAAGTTCGTGTCGACAATAGGTGCTTCGACGAAAATGACAAGCCGACCAACGCGGTTGGCGAAGCAGATCCTGTCGACGGAACCAAGGCCAAGTTGAAGGTTAGCTTTCTACCCGCTGCTCTTCGCTGGATCCCATTCACTGATGGCGATTATTGGGTGCTTAAGATCGACCTTGACTATCAGATCGCTCTGGTAGGAACTCCGGACCATAAGTTTCTATGGGTCCTCGCGAGAGAGAGCTCTATCTCCGAAGCCTCGCTCGACGAATATCTAGCTGAGGCTCGTCGACAGGGCTTCGACCTTCAAAAGCTTATCAGAACCCCACACACTGGACGTGAAGTAAGCGACACGATGCTGGAGAGTGGTTGACCGGCGCGACTGTCTTCCTCTGGCGATAAATTAGATGTTGAAAATGCCGTCCTGTTCGAGCCCGCCAGCGCAAGCTATCCGTCAGTCTTTGCCCGGAACTCCTCCGGGCCCCTTGCGTGGCAAGGCAGCTCGGCTAGGACCTCGAGGTAGTGGGTGCGACACTTCATGAGCTCCGCGGGATCGGCAACGGCCGGAAAGCCTTAAAATGACGTTCACTGCTCGGACGGCGGGGCCGCTTTTCTTAGGCTGCGACAGCTTCGAACGAGCCCGTAGCTCCGCAAGCACAACGCATTTCCTTGTCGATGGAGTTTCCGCCAGATCCCCTTCTGAAGAAACAACCAAAATCAGGGGGGTTCATTTCGGCTTATACTGAGAAAAAACTAAGGGGCCGTCCTCGTGGTCAAGCGCATCCACAGACGAAGGTGAGAGGAGCACAAAGTCGTACGATGATCGAAAATGCTGAGTCGACGATTTTGAAGTGCGTTGCAGGCCGGCATCTCGGTACCACGTGTCCGAGCGAGGTGGCGCGCATCCTAGCGACGGGTCACAACATCCCACGCGAATGGCGTAAATTCATGCCGGTGGTGCATGAAGCAGCGGATGTCTTGTTAGCGCGCGGCGAAATTACTCTGACCTGGAAATCTGTCGTAATGAGCAAGCGCGCGGGTCCCTATCGCATAAGCGGTCCCAAGCATAAAAGCTGAGGCTTGAAGCTATCGACGCCGATGCGACGCAGCGCATCGGGCCGCACCTCAATCTTTGCGCGCGGGCAGTCTTCACTCTGCGCAGACCCTTCAAAAGCCCGTTTTAAAAGGGTTTGCACGTCCCATCGCGTTATTCGACGAGCTGTTTACAGCAATCGTTAAGACGATCAAGGTCTCCTCCCGTCCCGCCGCTGTAATGCAGTCCAGAACGGCGCGACGCGGAGCGTCAAATGAAAATAATGGAACTTTGATACTCTTACCGAGGCTGCGAATCCCTTACCATCCAGCCACTCAGGAATGCTAGGACGGCAACGCTGATGACAAGACCGGTGGTCGCGCGAGGATAGTCTCGGGCCGCTGCTAGCGCCATTTCAGCATCGTTACGCCATTGCTGCATCGTTGCCGGGTCGCGGCTGCGATCTTTACTTATGGAATTGTCGTGTCGGGACATCAGCTTCTCCTTTGATCGGATAAGTCGTCGATGCGGCAAAGGTTCCCAGCGTGAGATCTGCCTTACGATGTTGCATCTTCCACGAGACCTCCACAATGGGTCATGGATCGCGACATCAGCATCGATTTCACGTTGAAGTAGATCACAGATCATATTCCGAGACCGGCCAATCGCACTCCTATGATTCGCCATTGCTCCGCTCTTTCGCTGAGGGACCGCGAGCGAAATCGACCTTCCTTCGCCGTGGCGATACCCCACCTATTAGACTTGAAAATGGCCCAGGAAGGTCAATATCGGCAGACTTGACTACCCCTTTAGTGATCTTCGTCGCCACCGTTTCCGAGGGGCCCGCACCGCACAGACCAAATCCGCGAGGGATCGAATTGAGCACGAACGATATAAAATCTTGGCTGACCGATATGGACGGGGTTTTGGTCCATGAGAATAAGGCGCTGCCAGGCGCTGTCGAACTTATCCAGCAATGGCAAGCCCGCAAGACGCCTTTTCTGGTCCTGACCAATAACTCCATTTACACGCCTCGCGATCTTAGCGCTCGGCTGCGCAACAGCGGTCTCGACGTCCCCGAGGACCGAATTTGGACCTCGGCGTTGGCGACGGCTGCCTTCCTTAAGGATCAGACCCCAGCTGGCAAGGCCTTTGTGATTGGCGAGGCGGGCCTCACCACAGCGATACACGAGGCTGGCTTTATCATGACGGATGCCGACCCCGATTATGTCGTGCTCGGAGAGACCCGCTCCTATTCGTTCGATGCCATTACCAGAGCCATCAGGCTGATTGGAAAAGGCGCCCGCTTCATCGCGACCAATCCAGACGCGACCGGCCCAAGCGCAGAAGGCCCGCTGCCTGCAACAGGTGCCGTCGCCGCACTGATCATGCGCGCGACTAACCGCGAGCCTTATGTCGTTGGCAAGCCAAACCCAATGATGTTCCGCTCCGCGCTGAACAAACTTGGGGTACATTCGGAAGGCACGGGGATGATTGGCGACCGCATGGACACCGATATTGTGGCGGGAATTGAAGCAGGCCTGCACACAGTATTGGTGCTTAGCGGCATTGCCGACCGTGCCGAAATCGAGCGCTACCCTTTCCGACCAAAGACGGTGATCGATTCAGTTGCCGATCTGCTTGAATAGGCGCTGTCCTCAGTGCGAACATCGGCAAGCGGCGACGACGTTTGCCTGCTGGCCGCTGTAGCACCATCTCGCGCATCGTCATCAACGAATATGAGGATCCCTATCCCGGCGGCGGTGAGATGCGAGCAATATCTCGGCATCCGACGCAAGCAGATCGTGTTTTTCGGCGAAGGCGGCGAACAGCCCGCGTACGGTTTCCGCTTCGATTTCGCCGCGCAACGCCGCACCACATGCCTTTAACGCAATAGAATGGGCGATGTCCCTCGACGCAGCGGGCCACTCGCACAGGTGCCGATAGGCATCAAGCACGCTACGGATTTCAGCCGGGAAACCCAGGCCGATCAGGATGGAAACTGGCTCTTTGAACATATCCGTTTTCATGACGCTCTCCTTTCCAATTCCGAATGTCACGGGGCGCCGTCGCCACTGCGCCCTCCACCATAACAGCCGAGGACTATGCGACGTTCTTCTGCCCCTCGATCTGTACCGGGGCGCACGGCTGCGCCCGAGCCGGGTTGGTCTGGATTTCGATCTTCCGTGGTTTCAGGGCCTCGGGGATCTCTCGAACCAGATCGATCGACAGCAGTCCGTTCTTCAGACCCGCTCCGGTGACCCGAACATGGTCGGCGAGCTCGAAACGATGTTCGAACGGCCGGCCGGCGATGCCACGATGCAGATAGCCGTCGTTGTCGGTCTCCTGCTTCTTGCCGGTGACGGTCACAAGATTGGACTGAAAGGTGACGTCGAGATCGGCCTGTTCGAAGCCAGCCACCGCTATCGAGATGCGATAACTGTCATCGCTGGTCTTGGCGATGTCATAGGGCGGCCAGTCGCTGACAGAGCGGGCGCGCTGAGCGTTTTCCAGAAGACTGAATACGCGGTCGAAACCGACACTTGAACGGAAGAGTGGTGCATAGTCGTAAGATGTTGCCATAGCCATATCCTCCTTGAAGCAACATGGGTACAGAAGCGCCAAAGTCGATGCTCCCAACTAGTCCAGCCCTTGTCTTTAGCGGCTGTCGGCAACGATTTGGTTTTGGCGCTTTCGGGATTCAAGAACGAAGAAGAAAAAATCTTGCGATGCCTTTACGCGGCGGCCATCGAGCGTCTGCATAGATACTCCGGTGCGAAGACGACGGCTTGCCAGAGGCTTCAGTGGGATCAATCCAAAGCATGCTACCTATCGTGTTTCGTTTGAAACCGGCAACCTCGGGCGGAGAGCCCGAGAAAACTACCGGTTGACTTTCGGTGGAAAGCCTCTATTTTCAGTTTATCGATCTTTTGCTTGCCGAGCTTTGTCTACCGCGCGATTGGCACCGCGCTCTATTCGAACCTTCTCTTTCAAAAATAGTCGTATCACTGTCCGCGAAGCATCGCTTCCGCGGTCCCTCACTCTATGCTTTGAAAGGGTACATCATGACCACAGGCACAGTAAAATGGTTCAATTCCACCAAGGGCTTCGGCTTCATTCAGCCAGATAACGGCGGCGCTGACGCATTCGTTCATATCTCTGCGGTCGAGCGTGCAGGAATGCGCGAAATCGTTGAAGGCCAGAAGATTGGCTACGACCTCGAGCGCGACGCGAAGTCCGGCAAAATGTCCGCCTGCAACCTGCAGGCAGCATAATTGAATGCGGTCTCATTGACCACGGATGTACTGGCAATGGGACAGCGCGTTTGAAGGGCCGGGCAATGCTTGTTCGGCCCTTTCGATTTTTTGCCTCGAAATCGATGGAGGTTTCATGACCCAGAGTAAATCCAGGAACCAGGCCGAATCAGCATTCGACCGTGTCCAATCCCAGTTCTTCGCACGCGGCCAAGCCGTCGAGGAACTTCAGACCGAAGAACAGGCCCGGCAGGCTAAGACCCAACGGCTCCGGGAGGCACGGCTCGCTCGTGATGAAGCGAAGATTGCTGAGTTGGTCTGCTCTTGATCCACAGTGATGCAACAGCTGCGCCCAAGAGGTCGGGACACCATCTGACTGTACGATCTTGGACCTTGTCCCATGGCCCGAATTCCAGTTATGGTCGCGGATAGCAGGGGACCTATCAATGTCACAAGAAAAGCAATCACTATCCGTAGTCGTTCGATCCGATGACAAGGGCCATTGGGTAGAATGGAACAACGACGGTGCCACCGGATCGTTGGGACCATACCAGACGGAGAAGATGTCCGGTGACGTGCGCAACGCGAAAGAACGCGAGTTCACTGAAAACGCGGGTCACATCGACGACGCTTAACTGCGCCTGAACAGCGCCCTTGGCGTGATCGTTTCGCCGATCGCCAAAGCCATATCAATCCGCCAATAGCTCACGGATTATTGTCACGACTTCGGAAGAGATTTAGGGCTTTTTCAGGAAGGGCGAACCTTTGAGGAGCTGCTCGACTTCAGGCTGACGGTAGCCGGACGTTACGATGATTTTGATCGGCGGCCAGCGATCGCGAACAAATGCTGCAAGTTTCAGCCCGTCCATACTTCCCGGCATGTCAACGCCCGTGAAGACAGGATTGATTCCGGCATGCAATTTAAGGACCGCGATCCGCCTCGTCAGCGGTGCCAGCTTAAAACGCGACGAAGCCCTCGTCCTCCAACTCCGCTGTGATCGACAGAAGAATACGTGGCTCGACAACGAGCACGACTATCGGTCACTGGGCATGCGGAGTTTGCTTGTGCAAACAGAGGTGTGCTCCCGAGCCCTAGCCCGAGCTTGGTACGATATCGTACATAATTGTCCCCTCGTCTCAAAGTTCTAGTCGCCGAAGTTTCATGAAGGTCGCCACCGTCTAAGTCAGTGACTGCGACTGTCGGATAGATATCCCACGGCGAAGAAACGGCGCTTCCTGAGCGCCTTCGATGCTATCAACGAGCATTCGACGACGCGCTTCCACTACCGCACCAGACGTCGCGCCGTATTTCTTTGATAAATCTTTGACAGGCTCCTCAATGAGGTCCGCGCATCCATTAATTCAACGAGCCCTATTTGCGCGCATCGATCGCGGAGCTCTCGATCACGCCGCACTTCATTGTCGTGGATCGAGTACGTGGCAGGGCACCATTCAGCGCCCCGCCGCGTTTAGACTACTTGTTGTCAGGGCAAGCGTCACTCACGGAAGCGCCGCTGTTGCCACCCTGTGTGTCGACAGCACCGGGTGCCGCGCGGTCAGTGCACTTGCTGCGGTCGACGGTTCCAGTCGTGTTCGTGTTGCCCATCGTGCTATTTGTGGCACTCGGGTCAACCACGACAGGCTCATTCGTGCCCGTTCGGGTCTGGATGTCACCATTCGCGCCCCCACCCGCGTCCTCACCGGCCGTCTTGTCACCTGCCATGTTGTTGGGTGTAGGGTTGGACTGCGCGTAAGAGGTCGAGGTCATCAAGCCTAGCGCGAGGATCGAGGCGGCTGCGAGTTTCATGCGCATGGTATTCTCCTACTTTCATTAAAGTTTTTCTCAAGTTGCAGTTAGGAACCTCGGTTATCGCGACTTGTTCCAACACAGTTCGCTCTCCCGAAATTGTTTTACACCCCGCCCGCGGTAACTCTGGGCAGATCGGCTGGCAGGGCTCGGGATTCATTTGCCCGATCTTTTCGCCCTTCGAGGACGCTGCAGGATGAGCGCGTCGGCGGTAGGTTCGGACTTCGCTCTCAAGTCGAATGTGGGCGCGCGCTCTGACACCACATCATTGGCACGACCTGCAGGCCATCGGCACTGGAATAGCCCCGCAATACGCAAACCATGGAACGTAACTTGGCATGCTACGTTTTTCTTGTGTTACGTTGCATGCCATGCAACGTAATGAGCAATGACAATTATCAGCCATCCCGACGATTGGGCCCCGGCTCTCGTAGACAACAAAACACCGAAGGAGTTCCAACCGATCTTGCCAAGTGGCAAGGCGAAAGATGTTCATGCTCGGTAACGCTTCTGCACTAATTTGCTAGCTCCTCCGGGCAACAAGTTGGAAAAGCTGAAAAAAGACCGCGCAGGCCAACATGCAATCCGGATCAACGACCAGTGGCGAATATGCCCGTCGGACCGACGTCGGGCCAGAGGATGTGGAGATTGTCGATTACCACTGACGAACTTGCTGCAAGGGGAAAACTACAATGGCAACTCGCTTCCATCCGCCGAAATACTCCGCGAAGAGTTCATGGAACCCAACGGCCTAAAAGCCTACACGCTGGCCAAGCTTCTGAACGTCCAGCGCGCCCGCATCGAGCGGATTGTTGCTGAAAAGAACCCGATTACCACCGATACGGCTTTGCGCTTGGCCAAGCTGTTCAACACTACCCCGGAGTTCTGGATCAACATGCAAACTGCGTTCGACCTATCGACTGCCGAGGAAAGCGTGGGTGCTGAATTGGAAGCAATCATTCCGCTGAAAGCAAAAGCGGCTTGAAGACGACGCCCATCAACAAATAGGGGGGTGCGCGTGGCGCGCAAGGATAGGGGCAAATATGAACACCGTTTTTGCAGCGTTGCCATTCTCATTCCTGGGATACGCGCCGCGCAAACCCTATCTCGACAACGACGCCGAGCGTCGGGAGCGCATCCGCCTGTGGCGTGATCTTGGCACCGGCAACGCGATGCTTTTCCTTTCTATCCGCGCGAGTGGGAGACACAGAACAACTCCATCGCCGAGCTTCCGGAGCTTGGCGGGACGTTGCTGGGCCTGAAAGCCTGGTGATTGGTCAAACGGCCGCGCGGGCGGGACAAAGGTACTCGCCCGCCACAGTGATGACCCCAAATCGCGCTTTGTTGCCATCAACTTCCAGCGGTAGCTTGGGCCGGTCGACCGCGGTTGGTCAGCGTGCGAAGAAAACACCGCTTACTCCGTGTTCGCCGGCGAGAGCCACAGACCCCGCTGGTCTCGCTGGGGTGCCCTGACCTCGCCGCTCTATTAAGACCGACCAAGTGAGGAGCACGACGTGGCTGGTGCCAAAAAGTCAACCAGACAGGCGCCTCAGTCGATCGCTAGCGGGGCAGCTTCGCCAGGCCCTTGGCAAGAATTGGTCCTGTTGGCCTCCCGGTTGGCGAGCCCCCTGCCTGTTCGAGGGTCAGTTCATAGAGCTGATCCAGTTGTGGAGCGGGAAGTTCCGGACCGGAAAGTCGAGCCGAGTGCACTCCCTTCAAGAGCCCAAGGGATACCGGACCCATTTCGCGCGACGGCAAGGTCCAGACCTGGATCGTCTTGTCGTTTGGAACATCAAAATCGGAGAGCACGCGCACGGCTGCGTTTTCGTTGCCAAAATCCTCGACGATCGCCCGGATTTCACCAGTCTCGCTTACGAGAACTGCTACGACGACTGGTTCCACGTTTCGCATCAAGCTGAATGCCAACCCGATCGCAAGCAGGATGGTGGCGGCAAGCGCACCGACAGCAGTGTTTCGCCATACAAGTGGGCGGTTCTTATTGGCAGGCCGGATTAGGGCCGGAGTGCCAGCGATTTGATGGTCAGGCAAAGCGGATTTGATACGCTGCCAGAGCGACTCCCCGACGACAGCGGGTTCAAGCGCCATGTCGAGCGGGAGAAGACGATCACGGCTGATTGCCACGGCTGCACGTAGGTTTGGATCGCGGTCCATCGCTTCCTCGATTTCGGCCATATCGCCTGGATCGAGCAGACCCAGCACGTATTCGTCGGCGATCCGAGGTATGTCTGCATGCTCATATCTCATCCCATGCACTCCCTGAGCGCCGTCAGGCCACGCCTGATCCAGGACTTGACGGTACCGAGTGGCATGCGCAGCCGGCCGGCGATTTCGCCATGTGTATAGCCTTTGACGTAGGCCATTAGAATGCTGCGCCGCTTGGTTTCGTCGAGTGTTGCGAGGCACTCATATAGTCGCGAGTTGCGATCCAATGACTGCCAGGCTGCGATCACCTCGCTGGCGTCTTCTTCATCGCGGAGCACGCCGACGTCTTTGACTGTCAGTTCGCGCCTGCCATCACGAAGGAGATTGAGAGCCCGGTTGCGGACAATCGCGAAAATCCAACCTCGGGCAGAGCCACAGGCCGGATTATATTGATGAGCATGGGTCCAGATGCGGATGAAGGCGTCCTGTACAACCTCTTCGGCAAGGTCGCGCCGCCGCACGATACGTTCGGCAATCGCGACAAGTCGGCCCGCCTCCTGATCGTAAATACTCCGCAACGCGTTGCGATCGCCATTCGCGCAAGCTGCAAGCGCTCCTCCAAGATCATCCGGCCTGACGCCCATCAGCATGCAAAAGGTCCCCCATACCGGCCGTGTCGAAGAACACGATCAACTTCCTATACCCACGGCGCGTCGGAATGGATGCGTCCGGCAACATTTTTTCGCCGCCTGCATCCAGATGGGCCTGCTGCCGTGTCCTGATAGTGGGAGCATTTCGGGCAGAACCCTGATCGCCCCGCAGACCAACAACGGGAGAAAGACATGTCCATCATTCGTGCCACACTGATAACCTCCTCCTTATTCGCCTTGACCGCAAGCGCCGCCGCCGCCGCCCCGGTGCTCGGTCTGACGGGCGACAAGACGCTCGTCATGTTCGACACGGAAAAGCCTGCGGTCTCCAAAACGATGGAGGTCACAGGCGTCGACAAGCTGATCGGTATCGATTTCCGTCCAGGCACCAAGACCGTCATCGGTGTCACAGCTGACCATCGCATCGTCTCGATCAACCCCGAAACCGGGGCTGCGAGTGAGGCCGCAAAGATGGACAAGACCCTGAGCCTAACCAACGCGCCCGTGGTCGTGGACTTCAACCCGATGGCCGACCGCCTGCGTTTCATGACCGGGACAACCAACCATCGTGTCCATCCAGACACGGGTGCGGTCACGGTCGACGGTGTACTGTCCTACGAGGATGGTGACATGCACAAGGGAGAAACGCCAAACATCGTCGCTGCAGCCTACACCAATTCGTTTGGCAAGCCCGAGAAGACGGCAATGTACAACATCGATGCCACGATCGGCGCTCTGATCCAGCAAACCAAGCCCAACGACGGCACGCTGAAGGCGATCGGAAAGCTCGGCATCAAGGACACCCCCGCTACATATGCCTTCGACATCCAGACAACGGAAGACGGCAAAAACACAGCCTATCTTGCTGCGGGCAAGATGCTCTACACGGTCAGCCTTGAGACGGGTGCTGCAACTGAAGTCGGTTCGATCGAGGGGCTTGACGGCGAGGTACGCGACATCGCCGTATTGACTCCCAGCTGATATTTGCTTCGACTTGGGTAAGCAGGCCGGCGACCGGCTGGCCTGCGTACCCCGCGAGCCAGTCCAAAACCGCGTTCTGGCGTGCCGGTCATTAAATCATGAAATTGCAGACAACCTACGCGGCTTTTAAGGCGGCGCATTCAGTCTTGTAGAGATGCTTCTATAGCACAGGTCTGATCACCTAATCTGTCCGTGAGAGAATGGGATCGCAGCAACTGCCAGGGACCGCGGATCCTCGGAAAAACCACGAGTAACTCGTCTCGATCGAACGGTATCCGCCAAAGCCGCCTGATATCAGCGTCGACCCACCATTGATCTTCTCCGGCGATGACTTATGTTATCCCTTGCTCTTCGAAGGATGGTTGTCACCTATCTCCTCGTCAGTTTTTCGGACAGCGCACCCCTAGGGAGCGGCCCATGTCTGGAACCATCGAGTTTTCCAAAATGTCTGTCAAACAGCGCGAGGTCTACCTTGAAACGCTGGCACATCGCCTGCACGTATCTGCGTCAATCGCTCAGCACGACGGCGATAAACTCTGGATGCTCCTCGAGGAATTGGCGGACAAACTTGATCTAAACCAGTTTGCTATAGCCGAAGACTACTCGGCTTCAGCGAACGATGTCATTGAGAAAGCAACGCTTTTGCTGGCTAAGTTTGAGTGGGATATCCCCAACGGCACACTTCACTGAGCATCCGTAGCACGAGACTTCCGCGTCCATGGCAGATCCATCGATCCACCGTCGTGCACATTGATGCAGACCCCCTCCCTCACTGTCCCTCGCGTGCGCGAGTGGAAATTTCTCTGAATACCAGCCACTTGTCATCGCTGTTCGTTCAGGCACGATAATTCGTTCGCTTGGAAGTTTCTGGATACGGTAGAGGGATCGGCGAAGGGTTGCTCCCTACACGGTTCGACGCAGTTGGCCACTCCAAAGTTGTGAGCTGGGCGCATGTTCGACCTGTTGGTCAATGCGAGCCGCATGCTTGACCGGTATCATCTGATCGACTAAATCCGCCGCCGCCGCACTCATCAGCCATGAGGCGACGACGCGGGGATCCTGCTTTAGTGGAATGGTCGGATCCCCGCTACTTTTTTACCATAGACCGGACTTGTGCTTCAGGTCGCTGTGATAATCGGCAACCAATCGGCTCTCGCATATCGCCGTAATAACGCGCCTCTCCCAGTTCTGGGCGAGCTAAGCCCCGGTTTTTGCGCAAATGTGCGTTAGCCTCTTTCTTCGGCAGCCTAGCCGGTAATTGAGCGGCTAACGTTTGCATGCGCGCGGTCACAGACCCCGACCGCGGCGCTCATGGTGGACACTTGGCCCTGCAGCCACTCACGACGACGGAAATCACAGGCGGCAGCGGTAGCGTCAGACAGTCTCGCTGCTTGTTCCACGACTTCGCTTTACGATCATTGCTGGATTTTTGCCCTCACCGGCCTCGGCGCGACGAAAAATCTGAATTCGCTGCCAGCGATCTTGCGCTCCAGGATTGATAGCGAAGGCGCAGAGAAAGCCCCGAGAAGTCGAACGACAGTCGGCAAAGGATGGCAACGATTGATTTTCAGGGACGCTCGGTGAGACCGGCGCCGGAGGCCGGATTGTTCTTCGACTGAGCCCGGTGTTCCCGCCACATGGTGAACAGACCAGCGCCAACGACGATCACGGAGCCGATGAGCATGTTCCAACTCAAGGTCTCGCCAAAGAACATCACTGCAATCACAGCCCCCACGACCAGTTGCAGATAGGCAAGCGGCTGCACCTCGGAGGCCTGGAGTGAATCGTAGGCCCGGATCAGGCAATAGTGGCTGACGGTACCGCAAACGCAAAGGGCTGCAACCATCGGCCAATCAGAAACGGCAATCGGCGTCCAGTAGAAGGGCCCCAGCAGCGAGATCGAGACCGCGCCGCCAACGGCGGTATAGGCCAGGCTGGTAAAGCTTGAATCCTTGCGGCTGACAGCCTTCGTCGCGACGCTATAAAGCGCAAACATGGTCGCGCACGCGAGCGGAAGCAGAAGATAAAGGCTGAACGTCCCGCCTGTCGGATTAATGATCAAAAGGACACCGAACAGGCCGGCGGTAACGGCTATCCAACGCCGCCAGCCGACATGTTCCCCGAGGAACGGGATCGACAGGATGGTCACGATCAGCGGCGTCGACTGGAAGATCGCCTGCGTGATCGCAAGCCCTGTATGCGCCAGGCCGAACACGAAGAGTGCGATCTCTGCCACCAGAAGCACACCGCGCATCACCTGGATCAGCGGATGTTTCGTCACAAAAGCGCCCCGCATGCCGCCTGGCTTACGCATGGCAAGCAGCATCACAAAGGCTGCAAACGCCCAGAAGCGGATCATGGTGATCAGAATCGGCGAGTATCGTTCGCCAAGGTATTTCGAGAAGCTGTCCTGAACCGCAAAGATGAAAACTGCCGCCAAGGTGAACATGTAGCCCTGCAGCTTCGGGCTGGTAGTGTTGGAAATTGTCGTGCTCTCCGCTGTCGCTTTGCCCAAGGGACTAGTCCAGCGAGCCTGATTGCTCAAGCCACGGAATCGTTTGAATTCGATCTATTTCGACGTTTATTTTATGTGCGGCCGCAGAAAACGGATCAAATCCGAGCGCGACCTCTTTCAGTTCATCGTCAAACGACGGTCTCACCGCCATCGACGACGAGGATCTGGCCGGTCATGTAGGAGGAGCGGTCGGAGACGAGAAACAGGATGGGCTCGGCGATTTCGGAGACATCGGCCCAACGCCCGAGCGGCACCTTGTCGGCGATATAGCTTTCGATCGCATCCCTACCACCCATCTGGGCGATGAACGGCTCGTTGAACGGGGTGTCGACCCAGCCGGGGCAGAGCGCATTGACCCGCACGCCGAACTTCGCATAGTCGCCGGCCATTTGCCGGGTCATGGCGATGACCGCGTGTTTCGTCGTGGTGTAGGCAATCATCTCGCGGTCGTAGAGCACGCCCGACGACGACGATGTGTTGAGGATGACCCCTTTTCCTGCCCGCGTCATCAGCGGCATGACCAGCCTGGCCGCCATGAAATGGGCGCGCACGTTCAAGGCCCAGGACTTGTCGAAGCCAGCGACCGCGACCTGCTCGAGATCGCCGGCAACTTGAGCGCCAGCATGATTGTGGAGGATATCAATGCGGCCGTGCCTGGCAGCGATTGCCGCAATCCCATCTTCGAGCGCCCTGTCGTCAGTGACATCGAGCACCAGGGGCTCGGCACTACCGCCTGAGGCAACGATCTCGCGGACGGTCTCGTCGGCATTCATGACATTGATATCCGCGACGACGACATGGGCGCCTTCGCGCGCCATGATCGACGCCCCTGCCCGGCCAATGCCTGAACCGGCGCCAGTCACGATTGCAACGCGATTTTCGAGAATCATGGTGTTTACCCTACGGTCTTTTGTTGTTTTTCGCGCATCAGGAACCGTGCGATGAGGATCATCGCGAGCGAGGCGACCAGCACCATGGTGGCGATTGCGTTGATCTCGGGCGTCACACCGCGGCGGATCGATGCAAACACATAGATCGGCAGCGTCGTGTTGGAGCCGGCAACGAAGAAGGCGATGATGAAGTCGTCGAACGAGAAGGTGAAGGCGAGCAAAAACCCGGCCAAGATGGATGGCAGGATCTGCGGCAGAACGATCTCGCGAAACGTCGTGAACGGCGTGGCGTAAAGATCGTTCGATGCCTCGACGATGTCGCGGCCAAGGCTGGCGATCCGGGCTTTGACGATCATCGTCACCAGCGCCATCGTAAAAAGGCCGTGCGCGGCGATGATCGAGCCGAAGCCGAGCTGGAGCCTGGGCGGCTGTTCGCCAGGCCAGACGGCTGCCAAAAGTGGATTGAGGATACCGAAGACCTCGACCAGTGCCACCAGCGTTGCAATACCGATGACCACACCAGGAACGACGATCGCTGCGGCAAACAGTCCATCGAACACCGCGCGGGCCCGCGGCCCGAGGCGCTCCATGCCAAGGGCAGCCATCGTTCCGAAGATCGCAGCCAGCGTTGCGCTGGTAAAGGCGATGATGAGGCTGTTTCCAAGTGCCTGCATCAGGAAGGTGTTGGAGAGCGCCTTACCGTACCACTGCGTGGAAAATCCCGTGAAATCAGAGGCATTGCGGCCGGCATTAAAGGAAAACAGCACGACGAGAGCGATCGGCGTATACAAGAACAGGTAGACGGCGGTGACGAGGCTGCGCATCAGACGAGATCCACCTGGCGGGTTCCGGCAACGCGCCATGCGATGCGCATGGCGACAAGAAGCACAATCACGACCACAACGACGAGAGTGACTGCGATCGCCGACCCAAATGGCCAGTTGCGCGACTGCAGGAAGAGATCGACAAGTGCGTTGCCGATGAAGAACACCTTGCCGCCGCCAAGCAGCTGCGGGATCAGGTATTCGCCAAGTAGAAGGATCGTGACCAGTGCCACACCGGTCATGACACCGGGCAGTGACAACGGCAAAGTGATGCCGAAGAAGGTTGAAAGTCGCCTGGCGCCGAGATCGGCGGAGGCTTCCAGCAGGCGTCGGTCGAGCTTTTCCAAACTCACATAGATCGGCATGATCATCAGCGGCAGATAGCCATAGACGATGCCGAGCAGCACGGCGCCCGGCGTGTTCAAGAGCCTCACATTTTCGATGCCGACGAATTCAAGCAGGTGCGGAATACCGCGTGCGCCCAGAATATACATCCAGGCATAGGTGCGCACCAGAAGACTGGTCCAGAACGGCACCACGACCAGTGACACCAGGAGAAGACGATGCCGCGGGCTTGCCTTGACGGCCAGATAATAGGCCACTGGATAGGCAACGAGCAGACAGGCGAAAGCACCGATCGGCGCCAGTACCAGCGTGTTTTTGAAGGCGGCCGCGCGCGATCCGAGATTGGCGAACTGTGCGAAAGTGAACGCTGCCTGATAACCGCCCTCCGGCGCCCGTTCGCCGAAGGAAAAGACGACGATCGCGATAAACGGCAGTACCAGGAAGACGAACAACCATGCGCTCGCCGGCGCGACCAGCGCGGCAGTGACCAGGCGTTTCTTAGTATCCGGTGTCAGGGTCATCTTGGTCCAGACAAGCGTTTGCGCGAAGAACGGTAGAAATCCTGAAGAGCACGCCTCCCCTTCGGGCGGCGTGCTCCTCACGACCGATCAGGCGGACTTGAAGCGCGCCATCAGTTCGGCACGACTTGGGTCGGTGAGCGTCACGGCAGCACCGAACTCGAGCGGCGTCAGCGACGCCTCTTCGGGATAGACTATTTTGTTGGAGGTAATCTCCTGCGGCAAAAGCGCGATGACGCGGCTGTCGGTTGCCGGCGCCCCGTTGGCGATGTGCTCCTTGGCGGCGTTGGCGGGATCCATCAGGAAGTTGAGGAGTGCATAACCTGCAGCCTTGTTCGGGGCATCCTTCGGGATCGCATAGTAATCTGTCCAGATTTCACCGCCATCCTTGCCGAGCACGAAGGCAAGTTCCGGCATGTCGCGGTTAAGCTGGGCGCCGTCATTGGTCCAGCACATGGTCATCCAAGCGTCGCCGGCGCGCATACCGGGCTGGTAGTCGCTGTTGATCGCAAAGAGATGTGGCTTGACCTTGATCAGGAGCTCCTCGGCCTTGGCGAGCTCGTCGGCCTTGATCGAGTTGAAGTCGTAGCCGAGCGACACGAGCGCACTGCCGATTGTCGTCAGCTGGTAGTCGTGCACCATGGCGCGGCCATCGGCCTCGGTCTGGGCGATCTCGAAGAAATCCTTCCAGCTGGCAAGCTTGGTCTTGACCTTTGACGTATTGACCGAGAACCCGGTCGTGCCCCAGTTCTTCGGCACGGCATAGGTCTTTCCGTCGATCTGCCCTTCCTTGGTAAAGCGCGGGTTCTCGGTCGCCTGGCTGAAGTTCGGGATCTTGGAGAGATCGAGCTCATCGATCAGGCCGAGCTTGTGATGGGTCGAGATGGTGTAGTTGGTCGGCACGAAGAGCGACCAGCCAGAGGCGCCTGCCTGCAGCTTGGCCAGCATTTCTTCGTTGGAGCCGAAGACATTGACTTCGACATCAACGCCGGTGGCAGCTTTGAAGTTTTCGAAAGTCGCAGGGTCGTGATAGTTCGGCCAGGTGGCGATCGACATCTGCGTGCCGAGTTCACCGGCAGCATAGGCGGGTGTCGAAAGTGCGCCCGGGAAGCGCGACATGACGGCTGTCGCAAGACCAAGACCGGTAATACCTAGGAAATGACGGCGGCTGATGGAGCCGCGCTTCAGGCGCATGAACTCGTCCATGAAGCCTTCGGCGGAAATGGGGAGATTATCCTTGTAGTCTTTGCTCATGATGCTGTTCCCTTGTTGTGGTTATGCTGCATTGAAAGCTGGAAAGACATGCGCCCCGGCCGGATCGAAGCCGAGGAAGACCGTCTCGCCGGGTTCGACGAGATCGCTTTGGCTGTCACGACGATCCGCCGTGACCAGGAAGTCGCCAAGACCGGGGACCGAAACGGCATATTCTGCCGAAGAACCCAAGAAGATGCGGTGGGTGACCGTGCCCTTGAAGCTTGCGCCATTGCCCGCCTGAACGCGCGTGAGCCTGATCGCCTCGGGGCGGATTGCAACGATCGCCGAGCCCGACAGGAAGCCCTGACCCTTTACAATCGGGATGGCCGACCCGTCGCCCAACCTCAATGTACGGCCGTCGGTCTCGACAGTTGCATCGACCCGGTTGGTCTTGCCGACGAAATCGGCGACGAAGAGATCAGCCGGCCGATCGTAGACTTCCTGCGGCGAGCCGAGTTGGCGGATGCGGCCGGCACTCATCACGCAGACGATATCGGCCATGGAAAGCGCTTCTTCCTGATCGTGCGTGACCAGAACAAAGGTGATGCCGAGTTCGCGCTGCAGCGTCTGCAGTTCGATCTGCATGGCCGAGCGCAGCTTCTTGTCGAGGGCAGCCAGCGGTTCGTCGAGGAGCAGCACGGAGGGGCGATTGACGATGGCGCGCGCCAGCGCCACGCGCTGTTGCTGGCCACCGGACATCTCGTGGATCCGTCGTTTTGCAAAGCCACCCAGGCGCACCATCTCGAGCGCCTCGCCGACCCGGCGATTGATCTCGGCGGCATCAAGCTTTGGTCGCATCTGCCTTAGCCCGTAGGCGACGTTCTGCTCGACATTGAAGTGGGGAAACAGGGCATACTGCTGAAACACCATGTTGACCGGCCGCCGATAGGCCGGCACGCCGTTCATCTCACGTCCGTCGATCAGCACCGTGCCTTCACTCGGCTGCTCGAAGCCGCCGATCATGCGCAGGCATGTCGTCTTGCCGCAGCCAGACGGGCCGAGCAGCGCCAGGAACGCGCCCTTGGGCACGTTGAGGTTGATGTCCGTTACGGCGGTCACGGAGCCATAATTCTTGGTGACCGAACGGAATTCGATATCGTTCGTCGAAGCGGATGCCACGTCTGTTCCCTGCGGTTGGTTTGGCGGCAGTCTACGCTGCCTTTTGCCACCGGCGTTGCAAAAAGAGTAAGCCCGCTCGTCATTGACGGTATATACCCCAAGAGTGGTATTTAAGGCCTTTCGGCTTCGTGGAAGGTATATACAGGGGTATGCTGATCTTTGTGCCCGATCGGGAGGTTTTCGCCATGAGCACGGATGTGGAGGCGCTGCTGCAGGCCTTTAAGGCGACCGTCGGCAAGCCTGTCATGAGCAATGCCGAGTTTGGCGAGACATTTCGCCAGATGATGGCAGCCCTGGTGCGCTTCGACTACGTCGTCGTCTTCGCCTATCGCGGTCAGGAGCGACCGATCGATCTCTACAGCACCTTCGATCCGATGGAGCACATCATCTTCGTCACGCTCTACCAGGCTGGTCCCTATCTGCTGGACCCATTCTACCACACCGCCCGTGCCCGCCGCAGCGGGTTTTTCCGTATGCGCGAGTTGGTGCCGGACCGCTTTTTCTCCAGCGAATACTACCGAACCTATTACGTTCAGACGGGCCTGGCCGAAGAGATCGGCTTCTTTGTCGAACAGGATGACGGCATCACCGTCGTTCTGTCGTTAATGCGCCGAGAGGCGACCGGCGTCTTTCCACCGGCCGAAATCGCACTTTTGAAGAAAGCCGAACCTCTCGTGACCCGATTGACGCAGCACTACCTATCAGGCCTTGCCGAGCGCTTCGATGGCCAGGCGCAATCGAAGAGCCGCACGCGCAAGCGCGGCGAGGAAAAGATCGATATTCAGCCCGCTGATGCCGTGTGGCAGGATCTCAATCTTACCAGCCGCGAAACAGCAATCGTCGATCTGGTGCTGCAGGGTCACTCGTCGGAATCGGTTGGCCTGAAACTGAATATCTCCACCGGCACCGTGAAAGTGCATCGTCGCAACGTCTACCGCAAACTTGGGATCTCCTCGCAGACGCAGCTGCTAGCGATCTATCTCAAGGCATTCGGCGGTCTTAGCCAGTAGAGGGCTGGCCGCCAACAAGAGAAGTCTCGCTACGGCAACAGGCGTTGATGACATGCGACTTCAATGACATAGTGCGCGCCGCGCATCCATTTTCTAAGCAGAGACATGAGCATGACCAATTCTGTCGCCTCGCCTTCCCAAACCACATCGAAGTCCTCGCGTCCTCTGTCCAAGATCAGCCTCAAATGGTCGATGATCGAAGAGGATGGCCTCTCCATCCTCGAAAAGTTTCAGCTGCTACGGGATCTCGGCTTCGACGGTGTCGAACTCGATTCTCCAAGCGACCTGCCGTCACGCGAAGTGCTGGCTGCCCGCGACAAGACCGGCGTGGCCATTCCGGGGCTTGTAAACTCCATGCACTGGAAGAGCCCGCTCACCGATGCTGATCCGGCGGTCCGTCAGGCGTGCGTGGATTCGATGATCACGGCACTGAATGATGCCAAGCTTTACGGCGCCGATACCGTGCTTCTGGTTCCAGGCGTTGTTCGAAATAGCCCAACGACCTACAAGACGGCCTATAGCCGCGCTCTGGAGGAAATTGCCAAGATCACCCCTTACGCTGAAGAGACGGGTGTCTCGATCGCACTCGAAAACGTGTGGAACGACTTTCTGTTGAGCCCGCTCGAGGCCGCGAGCTTCGTCGATGCCTGCAACCATCCGAAGGTCGGCTGGTATTTCGATGTTGGCAATGTGCTGCGCTACGGGCGGCCTGTCGACTGGATCGAAGCGCTCGGCACTCGAATCCTGAAAATCGACGTCAAGGAATACAGCCTCGACAAGATGAACAGCGAAGGTCCATGGAAGGGCTTCGACGTCGAGATCGGCGACGGCGACTGCGATTGGCCGGCCGTCAACCGCGCGCTTTCCGAGGTCGGCTATTCCGGATGGGCCTCCGTCGAGGTGCCCGGCGGCGATCGCCATCGCCTGGTGGCAATCAAAGAGCGCGTCGACCACATTGCTTCGCCGGGAGCCCTGCCATCGCGTTGATCCGCTGAAAATGCGGGCGACTAATGACGATTGTATAAGGGAGGGAAGTCATCTTCCGGGCAATCTGGAAAGAGCGTCCTCCTTGTCTTCCGGATTGCTTCGGCTTCTTGCCTTTGCCTAGCAAGCATGACAGCTGTCACATCATCGAAGGCGGCCCCGTCTTTGGCCGCAACCTTCACTGCCCCGCCGCCCGCCAGGAAGGCGCAGAATGCTTCAACCGATCTGAGCCGGGTTGTCAGTTCCACATATCGGTCTTCATATCCGCGAAGCATGACTACCTCCGATCTGTAGTCTCTTTTATAGGTTCGGCGACAAGATGGCAAAAAAAGCACACATATGCTGACAAGCGCAATATCGGCCGCTCACCGAGCTTGAAACAGCAACGCTCGGGATCATGGCATCGCATGGCGTATTTGCAATCGCATAGGCGCAACTTGGCTAAGCGCTTCTACGCCTGCATGTGGCCACATTAGCATGCCAATGGCGGCTACTTAACCGGATATCTCCATGACAAGAAAAACGATTTTGTGCTTTGCCATGGGTGTACTATGCGCCGCGGTGCTTGTGGCCTGCACGCATACTGACCCACTTGAGACGTCGCTTGTCGCTCCCAGCGCTACAAAGTCCGCGCCTGTGTCGGACCAATCCGTCATCGCGCAGGCTGTCGGCAATGCGCCGGCAGATGCTGGCCCACTCGCGTGGGCTAATCCATCGACCGGCAGCGCGGGAGTGATCGAGAAAATTGTCAACGACAACCGGGAAGGCTGCCGCGGTTTCGTCTCCAGCAACCAGGGCTTGGAGGGTGCCACAAAATTCGGTGGCCTGGCATGCCCTTCAGATGGGATCTGGAAGATCGCAAGCACGCCCGGACTACATTAAACATCAACTGTAGGTCAGACCTGACCAAACGGTCCTCGGCCTTTTGAAGACGGCGCTACCAGCAGTCACATGATCATCGCCCGCAATAATTTGTAATGATCATCAACCGCTCCTTGGCGGGCACAGATAGCCTACATCGATTACGGACGGCATGACTAGGCGCACCTCGAGGCACACACCACGAACCAGCGTCTAAACCTAACCGCCTCCACAGCTTCGCAGAAGTGCTGTCGATGGATATTCATATTGCCTCCGAATACACAGAACGACACGTATCGGCAGAGGGCCTGAGGAAATGTAAATGGTTCAAATGGTCACGGCTTCGCCATTGGATCGATACGTGCTGGGTCGAGCTCCCCTTTACATAGGATAGGCTAACGGACTTGCGCTCTACTCGGCAGTATGTGGTGCCTCCAGTGTCAACCCTTCAAATGGCGGTCGCGTGGGCGCCCACTGAGGCCGGCCCTTCCCAACGCACATCAAGGACGGCCTCGCCAATCTTCGCGTGCATTGCCGAGGTGGCGAAAAGGGCGCCATCGTCGATTTCATGAAACGGGACGACTTGGCGCCTGGCTGTTATCACCGGCAACGCCAGCGCAAGCAACTTCATCATGGCAGCTCGTACAAACAATCGTTCGAATATGCCGAACAACAGTATCGGCGCCAGGCGACTAATCCGGACGCTTCAATCGTAGTACATCATTATCGACAGTCAAAGTCCGGTGGCCGATGGGCGGCCGCACGACCAACACAGGTACAGGAGGTGGCATGAAAGAGGCCGCGCCCGTTGAGAGAACGGATCAGTGAGATGCAGGTAATGATCGAGGGACAGTCACA
>UBQW01000003.1 GCA_900467745.1 Hyphomicrobiales bacterium | reverse complement strand
AAATGCAACTGTAATGCTAGCATTAAGCGGCCCGCCCGACGCGCCCCTTACTGAGGTGTCGACGTCTCCGAGATCGGGATTGGCTGACCGCGGCGCCTTGCCTCAGCAAGGGCCTCGTCGAGCGCTTGTTCGATTAGAAAGCAGAGAATTTCCGCGCCTGGCTCCGTAGCCGCAATGCCCCTAGCGATGCTCAAGGAGTCTATCAGCTTCGAAATTTCATTACTCATTCTCTGTCTCGCGCATTTGGTCCATGAATGTAGCGAACGCGTCGCTTCGAGCGGGAAAGCGTCAAGCAATCCCACGCTTATCGATTTGGTCAACATCTCATGGTCGATCCAATGTAGCTAGCACGACCCCGAGATCTTGATTGGCGAGAACCGACAAAGCATTGTTATCAGCCAATTCAACAAGAGCTGTCGCAACCTCACCTCGGTCCCAGCCGGCGGCGATCGCTGCCGCTGCTACGTCTTGGAATGCGGCCTCCATGGCTTCCTGACAAAGAATGAAGCGGTCCGAATGGTGAGCCGCCGGAGGTGGCGCAATTTGGTTCATGGGAGTTTCCAGCTATACCACCAAAGGTTCTTCGAGAGCTTTTCCGGTTCTCAGCACGTTAACGCGATCTTGTAAGGCTTGTTGGCCTGCCGATTGCGCATGCGATGGTCTTCTCCTATTGAAGAGCAGACCATCAGATAGACTTCGAGAACGTTCAAGCTAGGCATTGGTTTAGGTTGACGCTCGCACCGGAACCGAGCGCTCGGATCCGGTTTCGGCGCCACAGTTACAATCACAGCGATGAGCTGGAACCATCTGCCGGTCCATAGCGGCCGCTAATGATGAATCAGATGCTTTGGATTTCCGCGGCAGGTGGCTCGATAACTGGTAGCGTAAAGATGAAGACTGCTCCATTTGGCTCATTTTTCTCGACCCACAACTCGCCGCCGTGTGACGTGATGATAGATCTGCAAATCGCGAGGCCCATGCCCATGCCGTGTCCCTTGGTCGTATAGAACGGCTCGAAAATCTTCGATGGCTCAACGATGCCCGGACCCGTGTCGCTGATTGACGTTTGGATGAGATCGCCAACGCGTTTAATGCGAATGCGAATGGTCCTCGTAGTGGCAGCCGGTCCAATAGCCTCGATGCCGTTTCTCACGAGGTTGATTACGGTCTGCTGGATCTGCACCCTGTCTAGTTGAAGAGTAGGGAGTTGATCATCGACGTCGATTCCAAAGTTGACGCCGTGGCGTAGCAATTCTTCGTCGAGGAGCTGTCCTGCATCGCCAACCAGACGAGCTATGTCGGTTTGAATGCGGGCGTCCGCCGACTGCGCGAACAGGGCGCGAATCCGGGTGACAATGTCCGTTGCCGCTTTGCCGCTCCGAATAATGCGTTGGAGGGCCTGCATGGCCCGGTCCAAATTCGGGGGGTCGATAGAAAGCCATCGTTCGCAGGCCTCCGAACTGGACAGCAGAGCTGCCAGCGGCTGCGCAACTTCATGCGCTATTGATGCCGACAGTTCAGCGAGGTTCGCAGCCTGGGTAGCCTTTGCCAACTCCTCGTGGGCGAGCCGCAAGCCTTCTTGCGCGAGAACCTGATCGTTGACGTCAAGCGAAACCGCATACCATTCAACGATCGCCCCACTTGCGTCACGTATCGGCTCCGCGCGACTGTCCATCCATCGGAAATTGCCATCTACACTCCGAACGCGGTATCTGATCGCAATGCGGTCGCCGAGTTCGGCGCCTTGGCCGAGAGCCATTCGTACTCTCGGAGCGTCGTCTGGATGAATTTTACTCCATATCGCAGCCAACGTCTCGTCAGGCTGCTGGATGTAGCTCTCGTCCAAGCCAAAGAAATCCAACGTGGCATTGCTGAGAAATGTTGGCTTTCCTTCGTGGCTGAGGCGCATGATGTGCACAGGCACCATGTTGACGAGCTGCGACAGTTCTTGCTCTCGGATCCGCAAAGCAGCTTCTGTTTGTTTGTAGACCGAAATGTCGATCGACATCCCGTACCAGCCGGTAATGCGGCCGCTACGGTCACGCGTTGGCCTCATGGCAACTCTGTGCCAGCCATATTCGCCGGTCGATACTCGCCTTAGCCGGTATTCGTTATTCCAATGGTCGCCAACGCGAAGGCTGTGCCTCAGGGAAGCGGCAACGCGTTCGTATTCGTCGGGATGGAATATCCGCTTCCAACCCAAGTCACCGCCATCAAGAAAGTCCGCGTCGGTGAGCCGTGCGTTCATCTCCTCGAGGGTCTGGCCGATCGTCGTCTGCGCATTTGGAGTCGCGTACGTAAAGCGACCGGTCGTGTCCATCGCCCAGCCTGTTCCAAATATCGTTTCAAGCACCAGCGCTGTTCGCGCCGCTTCAGCCGTCTCGCCGACGGCTCCTGCTATCGACCATGGCAGGTGCTGCGCCGAGATCTTGGCGGGCGTGTCATCCGGAATGGTGTACCCAGGCTCAGCTCTAAACTCCGCCCAGCTATAACTTCCATCGGGTTGAAGTTGTCGATAGCGGATGATTTGCGGGAATCCGCTCCAAAACGCTCGAGAGGATGCTTGGCTCGCTACGTCGCGATCGTCAGGGTGAACCAAGCTAAGGAACTGTTCGGTCAGCGCAGGTGGGTGCTGGATGCCTGTGTTGGGCAGGGCACCTAATTCGCCAAACGGCTGGTACTGCACTTGGCGGGTAGCGCCGAGCACGAGAATGCATCCCAGTGCGACGGCAAAAAACACGGCCCAGGTGACGGCGAGAGGCCGGATCCCGTTTGAGTTGGCCAACACGAGGATCATTGAGCAAATGAGCGCCAAGCCCAACGCCAAGCCAACAATGGCCAGCGATCTCCGGTCAAAGTGGCTGACTAACGCAACGATTGGCAATACGGCGCCCATGGGGCTCGAACCAAGCCAACATATGAAGCCGCCAACCATAACGGAGGCTACGATAATGGCAGGGGAGCGGCGCGCGAGCTTCTTTAACATTGCCGCATCCGTCATGATTTCGGGTCGGTTGTCCATAGCGGGAATATGCGACGGCTGCGCATTTGTTGGCTCTACTCGGGTTTCAGCAAAAGGCCTCGCGATCGCGGACCAGGAAGGTGAGGTGGCCTGTCAACGCGGGCTCCCACTGGCGTCACGAGTTAAGAACGTAAGAAGGAAGACACAGATAATCAGCGCCATAGAGCCCCAGAATGGCGCGTCGGGACTAGCCTGATAGAGGTTCGTGCCAAGTATTGGTCCTGCTGCGGACCCCAATCCTCGCGCGGCCATGTTGACGCCACCGATCTTTCCCTGAGCGCCTTGGCCACCGAGGAGGCTTATCGCCCCCAAAACTGCCGGCGCAAGGAAGCCGACAGCAAAACCGATGACGATCATCGACAAACACATCGCCAACGTGTCCTGCGCCATCACGAGCATGGCCAGTCCGCCAAAAATACCCACGCTTCCACCGCGTAGCATCAAAAGAGGGCTCTTGAAGAAGCCTGCAGCAATAAGGGCCTGCGCCGAGCAGACAGCCACTACGCCGACGGTAAGTACAAGGCCGGTTTGGGCAGTTGCAGTGCCAGCGTCCATTTTAAAGCGATCCATCAGTCGAAGCGCAAAGATGGGCGGAACGGTGGTGTAGCATGTGAAACCAACGAAGGTTATCACGAGATAGGACCAGATCGCCGATAGCGGCAGTTTCATCTCGTCGAGCGCCAGCCGGGTACGCGGGGGAGCCTCAGGTAGGTAAAGTGACGCTGTCAGCCATGCAAATATGCCCAGTGTGGCTATCGCTGCGAAACCCGAGACTACCCCTAATTGGCCTGTAAGCCACAACAAACTGGAACCACTGAGCGTTCCGAAGCTGATGGCGGCACTTAGCCAGCCCATACCACGTATTCGTCGAGCAGGTTCAGTGAGATCTGCGACGTATACCTGGGCTACAGGGATTAACGCAGCGCCGAAAGTCGCTTGGACAAGCCGCGCGGCGCCCAGAGCAAATGCGGCGACGGCAGCCGACATCAACCAAAATTGCCCCGTCACGATCGCCATTACTGCTGGGCCAAGGGCGACCATCGGGACGGCGTAGAGCGTCAGTGTCCGGCGGCTCCACTTCTCAGCGGCGTATCCCCACGCTGGTGAGGCAATAACGCCCACCAAAGCCCCAAGGCCAAGAATTAGCCCGACATCGACGCTGCTTAAGCCCAACTGCCTTCCCGCGACGCCAAGGCCTCCGGTCATAAATCCGTTGGCGGATGTGTAGACGATGACACCGAAAAGCGCTGCAGCAAGTTCCACCTTGGGACGAACGCGCGTCCGCTCCAGCTTCGCAATATGGTTGGTGGTCATGTTTGCACCGCTCGCGTGGGTTAGACTCTCATCTACCACAGATACTCAACGGGCTGTCTATCCCCCATTGGTTTGGGTTGGATCGCTCGAAGATGAATCTACAGCACCCAAGCCAGGCACACGCTTCCCATCTAACGGCACTCCCTCCGAGAGGGCGACATCCTCACACATTCATATGCGGGATCGAGACCCGGAGCCTTCTCGAGGCAAACCCGCTAAAACGCCGAAGTTGCGGGGTCTCTGTACCACTTACGCGGTAGCCGCGTCGCCATTGCCAAATATCGGTAAGTGTATTCTATTCTACGTGTAACCTAGAGGCGGGGGCGTGCTCAAAATGTTGGTTGCCACGGTAACTTTCGCCGTGAAGGCTCGGTGGTTCTGGCATGCCCGTTTCCGACGGCTGTCCGAAACCCTCACTTTTTTTCCGATCGCGCCGTTGCCCAGGTTCTCAACGACCAAGCTTGCCGCCCTCGTATGTTCGCTTTGTCTGGCAGCGTCGTTGGCGATGGCGGCCGATCCAGTGCGATTAGGCGCCGTGCAGAGCAGTACGGGCGCCTATGCCGCCGAGGAAAAGGGCCTCACCGACATGCTCCGCATGCTCGTGTCCGAACAGAACGCAAAAGGTGGCTTGCTTGGAAGGCAGATAGAACTTGTCGTCGCGGATCCGGGATCAGTGGCCTCGGCATATGTTGATGGAGCAGTCTCTCTCGTCGCTAAGCCTGGCCAAGGCAGCCATCGACTGGTCGGGATCGCATAACCCTTTATGGTCGCGGTGCCACGCGGCGCCGCGATCCGCGATATGGCATCAGTTCGTGGTGGAATACTGCTCTTGCTTGGGCCCGACGACGACAATCATGAAGTCAACTGGTCGATTTCACTTTGGCGAGTCGATGATCACATTGACAGGAAATATCCCGTTGCCACAGTGGACCTAGGTGTTCTGGACCTTTCGAAAGCACTTCGAGGCGATTGCGATGAGACGGTCAAACCGGAAGGAATGGCGGTCCTGGCTGAAGGCGCAGAGGGAGACGTTGAGCGCTACCACCTGGCGATCTTTTCAGATGGCATGTGTGACGGCGGGCCCGTGATCGTAGATGCTACGAGGTCACAGTAGTTTTCCAGCCAGTATGTGAGTACTGCGGCCTTGCATCTCGGCCCGATGACGTTCAGCTCTTAGCATGTTCTCCACCCAACGCTCGGGGTCCGACTAGCCCTCACGTATAGTTATATCCTTGCGGCCGCTGCTCTACACTGATCCTCAAATCCAATGGACAGTTTGCTCTAGCGCGGGAGAAGCCTCATGGAAGACCAAAGAACCCGCTTCTTGGCCGGTGTCGTCGTTCCTGACACAGATGTGGTGAGGCGTGCGCTGGAGTTTGCTGAGAACAAGTGCGAAGCCTATCTCTTCAATCACGTAGTCCGATCCTGGTTGTTCGCGACCAGCATCGCCTCCATACAAAACGTCGACTACGATCGAGAGGTCGTCGCAATCGGTACGCTACTTCATGACGTGACACTGAACATGTCGTTTCGCGGCCCAAGACGGTTCGAGGTCGAAGGGGCGGATATTGCCAGACAGTTTGCAATCGACGCCGGGCTTGACGCGCGCAGAGTGCAATTGGTCTGGGATTGCGTCGCCCTGAATTCGACGCCGTCGATAGGCCTCTACAAGGAGGCAGAGGTCTCTCTTTGCACCGCGGGGATATGCCTGGATGTAGTGGGTCTCGGGTACGAAAAGATCTGTGCAGTCGAGATGAAGGCAATCACTACGGCTTTCCCAAGGCTTGAGATGAAGAAGAGAATGACGAAATGCTTTTGTCACATGGTCGAAGCTGCGCCACAAACTGCGCACGACAATTTTCTTCGAGACTTCGGGGCACGCTACGTAAGCGGATATTCACCGCCGTCGTCCGTCGACTTCGTGATGAACGCCCCCTTCGACAGTTAAGATCGAACCGGTACTTCGAGTGAGGGCTGCATTTTCGGGCAGTGCTGCGATCCCATGTCCTGGCTCTACCGCATGCCGCCTCCATGTCGGGCAGATTTGCGACTGTGCGAGACGTCGGCGCACTCTCGCCCACCCGCCGCCTCCGCTCTCATCCTGGTCGTCCCAGATCTACGAGCGGCTCCGCCCTAAACCTTAGTTTCATTTCAGGTGGGTGCGGGCGACGATAAGTTCCCTGCGAGCCGCCACCAACCAAGAGCTCGAACCGGCGCAGGTCGGATGCAAATCGAGCGCAACATCTCCAACGACACGCCACCAGGCGTGCCGGAGGAGACGTGTGGCCGGCTGTCACCCAAGAACCACAGGAGCGCTTCATGTCGCAGTCAGAAACCAAAATTATCTCGGGCCCGCCGCAGAGCAAGATTCCGGAGTCGAATGCCTTTCACCCCGGCAAAGATGGTGCGAGCGAGCTCGTTCCGTCGCGCTACGCTCTGAAAATCGGTGACATCGACGTCATGGTCGTCAGCGATGGCGTCCTGCCCCTCCCGACGCAGATGCTTGGTCACAATGCTGATCCCGCCGTTCGTGCCACCTGGATGGCGAACATGTTCCTGCCGGCCGATGCCTTCGACTGGCCCTTGAACGCTGTCGTCGTTCGCAGCGGGAAGCAGACCATCCTTCTCGACGCCGGCCTCGGCCTCGATCCGGACCTGCATCTGCCGCGCGCCGGACAGTTCGTCCAGCGTCTCGCTGCAGCCGATATCGACCTCTCTGCGGTCACCGATATCGTCCTGACCCATCTGCATATGGACCACATCGGCGGTCTGCTCGTTGAAGGCGTGAAGGAAAAGCTCCGTCCGGATCTCAAGATTCACGCCGCCGCTGCCGAGATTTCGTTCTGGGCGAACCCCGATTTCTCGCTTACGGCGATGCCGGAAGGCTTCCCCGCGGCGCTTCGTGCAACCGCCAAGCACTTCCTCGAACTGTATCACGACCAGATCCAGACGTTCGATGAACAGTACGAAGTTGCTCCCGGCGTCACGGTCCGTCGGACCGGCGGACACACCCCTGGGCATGCGGTGATCCGCGTCGCTTCTGGAGAAGAGGCGCTGACCTTCGCGGGCGATGCGGTCTTCACCGTCGGCTTCGATCAGCCGGACTGGTACAATGGGTTCGAACACGATCCCGCGGAAGCAGCTCGCGTCCGTGTCGATCTTCTTCGCCAGCTCGCAGATACCCGCGAACTGTTGGTGGCGACGCATCTTCCGTTCCCATCCCTGGGGCGTGTCGCAGTCGCCGGCGACGCATTCCGTTGGGTGCCGGTGATCTGGGATTACTGACGTCATGTATCGGGCGTTGTGCGACAGCCGAGGCGTTTCCCCACGGCGCTGGTAGCCTCGCGCCCGTTGCTATGGTGGCAACCCTGTAGTCCATCATAGTCAGGAGACGAGGTCCGAGCGAAGGCTCGGGCCTCGTTTGGCGTTGCCATAAGCTCGTGCCAACCGCGGAGGTGGATCCCGCTCGTCCCGCTCGTTGCCGGTTTCCCCAACGTACGTATATCTCAATTTCCTTGTGACGGCGCCGTAACGTTCCATGTGCCGCAGTTTCCGCGGCCTACAATGGAGAAACGACGATGTTCAGAGTTCTAACGATGGCCGCGATGGTGGTGTTGACGTCCGTGACGACGTCGACGGCTGCCCAGAAGGCACACAATTCGAAAATCACGGTAGTATTCGATCAACCGCTTCCGAACGTGCCAGGCAAGAGCATGCGGGGCGTGGTCGTTGAATACGGCCCAGGCGGCTTCAATCCTTCGCACACCCACGCCAAGAGCGCATTCATCTACGCGACTGTGCTCGAGGGAGAAATCAAGAGCAAGGTGAACGGTGGGCCGACGGAAGTATTCAAGGCTGGCGACAACTGGGTCGAAAAGCCCGGCGACCACCATCTGGTCAGTGCCAACGCCAGTGACACGAAGCCCGCGAAATTGCTCGCGGTGTTCGTCGTCGACACGACCGACAACGAGCTGACCACGCCGGATCCCTGATACCCCATCCGACCGTGCTAGGCGGACAAACCAAGGTATAGTGCGCACCAGGGCCAGCTTGCGCTAATATCTCACTGTCGAGATCGCGGTTCTCCCTCTCCCAAGCGGCTTGACCTATCCTCGGTCCACCACCCCCGTTCCGAGGAGGGCGGACTACTCTTCCGCCGATGGGGCCGCTCTCCGCCAGAGCGGCCCCACTTTTTTAGCCGAGAGGCATGAATTGCCGAGAGGCCGCACACGCCGGTATAAGCGGTAGCGCTCGCTCCGATCGCCGGGCGTCGGTCAATAGCGATAGGTGACGCCAACCTTGATCACCGGGATGTACGGTGGGCGATAAATTCGTCCGACACGGTCTCCGGCTTTCAACTGAAGCACGACGAGGCAATTTGCCGACAGTTCGATTTCCGCAGGAACAATCATTGTTGCCGTGGTCCGAGCCTTCGCATCCACCACCCAGGAGGACTTCCCCTCAAAGTCCATAACAAGCAGACGGGCATCGCTATGATCGTGCCATTCTCCAAGCTTGGTCGTTGGGTACTCCCATTCTAGCGCCGAAACGCGGCTGGCGCGCTCGATGCGGAATTCCGGGCCGAGGACAACGCCATTGTTCCAGACGCCGCCCGTGAGAGCCACCGGGCCGGGTCCCTCGGCATTCCATCGAGCGCGAAGCCGGCCGGCGACCTCCCGAGGCCTTTCTAGTGCGATGGTTTCGAGTGCCTGGGCGAAGCAAGGATCTTCGGACGATAGATTGTGCTGTATCAACATTAAGGGATCCAGGAAGTTTGATCCTATGAACCGTAACGCACGGTAGCTTAAGATTTTGAGGAGGAGCAATTTCGGGCCGACGTTGGAAACGGGTTTCCGCAGATCGGCCCGAGGCCGTAAGCGCTTTGTGTCCAAATGTCGGTTAGCGTTTCAGATTGACCAGAACGTCAAGAATGTCGGAGCCGGTCTGGAACACCTTGGAATTCGCCGTGTAGCTTCGTTGCGCTTCAACCATCGTTGTCAACTGATCGGCGAGATCGACGTTGGAAGATTCCAAGGATCCAGAATTGATCACTCCGAGGCCATTGGTCTGCGGGAAGCCGGTGACGGTTACGCCAGAGTTTCCATTTGCCGAGTAGGCGTTGCCATTCAGTGGCGTCAGCATATCCGGGCTCGCAACGGTGGCGAGGGGTATGCGATAGATGGGCTTGGCATTGCCGGACTTGTACGTTGCGTAGACAGTCCCATCCTTATCGATCTTGATGTCTGTCACTGCACTGGGGGCCTGGCCGTTGAGCTTGCCGTCCCCGGAGAAGTCGGAGGCGACCTGTGTCATCTTGCTGAAGTCCATGCCGATCGTGTTCCCGGTGGTCGGGTCATCGATTATCAGGGCGCCGGCGCTAGTCTGAACGCCCTTGCTGTCGAACGTCAACGTCTCGACTGCCACCGGGTCAGTTGAGTAGGGGAACGGACTGTTGCCGGCCGCAGCGTCGGCGTGACGGTACATTGCGACTTCCCAGGAGGAGTCAACAGGGGGGGCTGCTGTCGGATCCCCTTCTGCGGTTTTCGTGAAGTACACATCGTACATCACTGTGTTCCCGAGTTTGTCATAGCCGACGACGGACATCTTCTTGGTGTCGCTGGTCGTGCTGGATGGATCGTTTTCACTCGGCAAGGTATCCGATCCTGCGGGGGCGACCTCTGCGTTCGAGTCCAAGTTGCCCTGGAAAGTTCCGTAGGTGGTGGGGATTGCGACCAAGCCGCCAAGGTCCTTCACATTGATCGGGACAAGGCCATCGAAGCCGTTGACGACGACTGATGGCGCGCCGGAGGTGTAGGGGTAGCCCATCAGCGTGAAACCTGCTGAGTTCTTTAGATTGCCAGTGCCGTCGGGCAAGAAGTCGCCAGCTCGAGTAAGAACCGTCGTCCCGTCGGCGGCCTGGACGATGAAAAACCCGTCGCCCTTGATCGAGAGGTCGCTACCCGAGGTGGTGGAGACGTAGTTGCCCTCCTCCGAGATCGAGTAGCGGGTCGTGCTTTCGACGCCGCCAGAATTGTAGTTCCCCGAGGAACCAGGCATGACAAGCGACGAGAAAGACACGGAGGCGCTCTTGTAGCCCACGGTGTTCACGTTTGCGATGTTGTCAGCGACCGTGCTGAGGCGGTTAGCTTGGGCGTTCATACCGGAAATCGCCGTCTTCATGCTGCCGAAAATGCTCATTTAAATTCTCCTTTGACCGATGATTTTGTGCTGATGGCCGGACTAGCTTCGCTTCAGCGAAAGGCGCTGAGCGTATCCGGCGTCGAGGTGCCCGATCGAGACTGGAAGGATCTTCTCGTAGCCTTTGCGAAGTTCGCTTTTGCCAACCGAGCCGCTGTCGTGGGGGTCGAGCGACGCCCATCGCCTCTCATTGGCCTCGGTGTCGTTAGGACGATCGTTCATCTGTGCCAATCGAGCTTGGCCATCCATGAACTCAGCTTTTGTGACTCTCGCGTCTTTGTTCGTGTCGGCCCAATCCATCGATTGCTTCGCCATGCGAGCGTGGAAGTCCGAGACGGCTTCTTGATCGGATTGAGTGGTCGGCGTCTGTGGTGCCGGGCTCCTTGTGAACGAGATCCCTTTGTCCGCGATCGATGGCGCGGTGCGAGGTTTGGGCGAAAAAAGACCGTAAATTGAACTATCTGATCCAATTTTCATGGAGCGCGTTTCCTTGGCTGAGCGGGGTAAGTGCGCGAAAATTGGTGCTGGCGGCTTGCTTCAAACTTGCCAAAAACGCGCATCAGGGCCTTATGTTGCAACCGCAACCATATAGGCCGTCGTTGCCTCACCGCGGTGGCGTTTTGCAGAGCGTACGACCACTCGGAAGCCAAAAACAGGTGGCTCAAACGACTGTATAGCTAGTCCTCGACGGCCGTGGCTGGCCTATTGCCGTGGAATCGAACTGCAAGGCGATATCCATGACAAACGACAAGCTGACCACCGCCGCCGGCGCCCCGGTGCCCGACAACTTCAACATCGAGACGGCGGGCCGGCGCGGGCCGGCGCTCCTCCAGGACATCTGGCTTATCGAGAAGCTGGCTCATTTCGACAGAGAGGTGATCCCTGAACGACGAATGCATGCGAAGGGCGCGGGGGCGTTCGGAACCTTCAAGGTGACGTCGGACATAACGTCGTACAGCAAGGCAGCGCTATTTTCGCAGGTGGGCAAGGAGACGCCCATTTTCATTCGGTTCTCTACGGTGGCTGGCGAGAGGGGAGCGGCGGATGCGGAGCGCGATATCCGCGGGTTCGCGATCAAGTTCTATACGGAACAGGGAAACTGGGACCTGGTCGGAAACAACACGCCGGTGTTTTTCTTCCGTGATCCCCTTCGCTTCCCGGATCTCAATCACGCGGTTAAGCGCGATCCCCGGACAGGTATGAGGAGCGCGGAAAACAACTGGGATTTCTGGACACTTCTGCCGGAGGCGCTGCATCAGGTCACGATCGTAATGTCGGACCGAGGTATCCCGAAATCCTTCAGCAACATGCATGGCTTCGGCAGTCATACCTTCAGCATGATCAATGCTGCAAACGAGCGGCACTGGGTCAAGTTCACGCTAAAGAGCCAGCAGGGGATCGACAACCTGACGGACGAGGAGGCCGCAGATTTGATCGGTCGCGACCGTGAGAGCCATCAGCGGCACCTTTTCGACAGCATCGAGCGAGGCGCATTCCCTCGGTGGAAGATGTACATCCAGGTGATGACGGAAGCCGGTGCAAAGCTACATCGGCACAATCCATTTGACGTCACCAAAGTGTGGCCGCACGCGGAGTTCCCCTTGATCGAGGTAGGGGTACTCGAGCTCAACAAGAACCCGGAGAACTTCTTCGCGGAAGTCGAGCAGGCTTCGTTCACGCCGGCGAACATCGTCCCTGGGATTGGATTCTCGCCCGACAAGATGCTCCAAGCTCGGCTGTTTTCCTACGGAGACGCAGCGCGCTACCGTCTTGGCGTAAACCACCATCAGATCCCGGTGAATGCACCTCGTTGTCCGTATCACTCGTATCACCGCGACGGCGCCATGCGCATCGACGGAAACTATGGGGCGGCAACGAGCTACGTGCCGAATTCCATGGGAGCATGGACCGAGCAGCCCGATTTCAAGGAGCCGCCCTTGGAATTGGAAGGGGCCGCCGGCCGCTATGACCATCGAATTGATGAAGACCATTACGAGCAGCCTGGCAATCTTTATCGTCTGATGTCGCAGGAGCAGAGGGCTGTGCTTGTCGCCAATACCGCCAGAGCTATGTCGGGAGTGTCGGCGTCGATAATGTCGCGCCATGTAGAAAATTGCCGACGCGCAGATGCAGAATATGCTCGTCGCCTAGAGGAGGCCCTCGGGCTCTTACCGGCGACGTCCGACTAAGTTGATGGAGATCGAAGGTCGAGCGAACTGTGGCAGGTAGGGCGCCCGGCGATCCCATCGACAGGCGCAGTACTAGCGGCACGCTCCGCGGTACTGCGCCTTTTCTCTGAAGTAGGGGCAACCGTGAGTGTAGCTGCCGAAGGCAAGATCTCTCTCGTAACATCCTTCGATGCTTATTGGAGATGCTTGTTATGGAAATGCAACCTCGCACCGAGACCTATGTCCGTACGGAGGTGGATCAAAGTTTGGTGTTGTTGGCAGACGAGTCTGCCCAGGAGGAAGGGCCTCTTGTTCGACGGCTTCAGGACTGCGGTTTCCGGGTGCTGGTTGCTCGAAGACTTCCCGACGCCGTCGAATTTTCGACAAGGACTGACCTAGCTTTCGCGCTGTTGGAATTGCGATTTGGACAGGTTGACACGCTTGCGCTGGTATCTGCGATCCGGCGCCATAATCCTTCTGCGCGGATAGTGGTCCATACTTGGTTTGCTGACCTGAAAGCCGCAGTGGCAGTCATCAAGGCCGGCGCCGACGACCTCTTGCCAAAACCTTTGGACACCAAATTCGTGGCCGACTTCTTGACGGCACGCACGCCGGGCGAGCTATCCTATTTCGCGCAGATTCCGGATACCGAAAGCGTTCGGCGGGAACACATCGAAAAGATCGTAGCGTTCTCAGATCGGAACATATCTCTTGCGTCGAGACGGCTACTGCTGGACCGCAGATCGTTGCAGCGGCTTATGAAACGCTACGACAGAGCGCGTTAAAAGCTCGCCATTTCTGCATATGACGTTCGCGCCGGTCGCCAGGTCATGTGATCGGTAGAGTAAACGAGAACGTCGCCCCCACAGGTTTGGCTTGCTGGACCCAGAGGCGTCCGCCGTGGGATTCGACAATGGATCGGCAGATGGCGAGCCCCATTCCCATTCCCTTCTCGCCCTTGGTTGTGAAAAAGGGATCGAAAATACGCTTCGGAAACTCTACTCCTGGTCCGGCGTCAGTGACATCGACCTGTACACCGTCATCTACTCTGCGCGCTCGGATACTGAGCCTCCGCTCGCCTCCTACGCCGTCCATTGCCTCGATTCCGTTGCGCATGAGGTTTGTCAGAACCTGCTGCACCTGAACTGGGTCGATCATGACCGGTGGCAGATCATGTTCGATCTCCACGCTGATGCGAACACCGCGTCGCGCTGCCTCGTCTGCAAGTAGTTCTCGAGCCTCGCCAAGAAGCGCATCGAAAGCTGTTGAATGTCGGGCGTCGGCTGCGTGGCGGAAAAGCGCACGGACCCGTTTGACCGTTTCGACCGCCGTAGCAGCGCTCCTGATGACGCGGTCGAGTGCGATCAAACCGCGCTCCAAGTTCGGCGGGTCGGAGGTTAGCCATCTCTTGGAGGCATCGGAACTGGACACGAGCGCGGCGAGCGGTTGCCCGATCTCGTGAGCGATTGAGGCGGAGAGCTCTGCCAAGCTCGCCGCCTGACTTGCGCGCGCGTAGCTTTCCTGTGCGATCCGGAGCTCGTCCTGCGAACGTACCTGGTCCTCCACATCAAAGCACACCCCGCTCCACTGGAGGATCGTCCCGTCAGCCTTCTTCATCGCAGCGACGCGCATGTCCACCCATCGGAATTCACCGTCGAACCGGCGCAATCGGTGCTTGAAGGAGAACGACTCGCCCGTTTTGAGCGCCTCCATGAACTTTCTGGTGAGCGCGGCCCTGTAGTCGTCATGAACGATCACGTTGAGTACGCCGGTGAGACGAGATTGTCCCTCGGCGTCCTTTGCATCGACGTCGAAGCCGAGGAAGTCACGAAACTGCTCGCTGAAATAAATTGGCTCGCCGTCTGCAGACGTGCACCAGATGAGCGCTGGGACCGAGCCGATAAGGTCTCGCAACGAACGTTCGCTTTCTCTCAGGGCAGCTTCAGTTTTCTTGTAGACGTCGATGTCGATCGACGTGCCATACCAACCTGTAATCTTGCCCGTCCCATCCAGGGTCGGACGTGCGGCGATCCGGTGCCAGACGTAGTTCCCGGTCGTTCTGAGCATCCTGTACTCGATATGCCAATGCTCGCCGGTTCTGAGAGATTGTCGGAAGGACTCGGCGGCCCGTGGATAGTCGTCGGGATGGACGCCCAGGCTCCAGCCATGGTCGCCGCCGTCGACGAAGCCTTTGTCATCCTCCAGTCGCCGATTCAGGTCATGAAGTGTCATTCCAATGGCGATCTGCCCCGATGGGGTGACGTACGTGAATTCCCCCGCCGCGTTGAGAGCCCAGGCTTTGCCGTACAGGCTCTCGATCACCTTGGCCGCGCGTACCGCTTCTCCTGTCTCACCGATCGGTCCTCTCTTCAGCCAACGCTCGTCGAGGTCGGAAATCATAGGATCAACGTCGACGCTTACGCCGTAGCCCGGCTCCGCACGCATCTCCACCCAGCGATACTCGCCATCGGTCTGCCGCTGCCGATACTTGATCACCTGCGGAACGCCCGTCCAGAACGCATAGGCTGCGGCGTGCGAGGCCGACGCCCTATCCTCAGGGTGAACCTGATCGAGGGAGGCAGGCACGTCCCAATCTCCACGGTTGCCGACATGCTGCTGGTTGGCGTCGGACCTAGAATTCGCATTTCGTGAGCCTGCGACGCAGCACACCGCCAGCGACAGGAGGAAGAGTGAGGCTAGCGGCCACCCAAAAGAGGATTCTTCGACAGCTACAGCGTAACCAACGGATATCAACGACAACAGGCCAAGGGCGGTGGCTATGAGCGTGCGCGACCTGCTGCCAAGTGTCACGAATAGGGCAACGATCGGACAAGCCAGACCCAAGATCGATCCGGAGAGCCAGCAAACAATTCCGCCAGCGAACACGGAGGAGCACACGGTTGCCAATCTATGACGCAAACCAACTGTCATCATACAAGGTTGCGCCTGTAATTCGTCCATCTTCGGCACCCTAAGTGTCCATGATTTCGTAACATTTTGGCTTTGCTGTCCGCTGAGAGCCACGCTTTCGCATATGGTATTCCTGTGGTGATAAACCAACGCTGTCTCATGAAGCCCCAATAAAGGGCGGGCTAGACATCACGTCGAGGCACGCATTCGGGCACCCTTGTTGCACCGTTTATTGCGAAGCTATCGGCAAATCTGGTGTGCCGCCAACATGGCTAATCTGGCGGCCCAGCAGGAGCTATGTCTCGCTCATCAAAACGGAGACAGAACAATGAGCTTGCTTCAAGGTAAAGTCGCTATCATCACTGGTGGCAATAGCGGGATCGGAAAGGCCACAGCAGCCCTTTTTGCACGGGAGGGTGCGCAGGTCGTGATCACTGGTCGCCGCCAAGACGTGCTGGATGCTGCAGTGCGCGATATTGGCCACGGGTCGATTGGAATCTGCGGTGACGTCGGGGTCATTGCCTTCCACAACCGTCTCGCTGATGAAGTGCGCGAGCGTTTCGGCGCCGCCGATATTTACATGGCGAACGCCGGCGTTATCAACCTGACTTCCTCAATGGATATCACCGAGGAAGAATACGAGAGACACTTCTCCATCAACACGCGCGGCGTGTTCTTCGGCGTGCAAGCGATTGCTCCGCTGATCCGAGACGGCGGCGCCATCATCGCTACGAGTTCGCTTGCCGCCACCAAGGTCCTGCCGCAGCACACAGTCTACGCGGGCTCGAAGGCGGCTATCGCTGCATTCGCGCGAAACTGGGCCATGGAATTCAAGGACCGCCGGATCCGGGTCAACATACTGACACCTGGTCCCGTCGAGACCGAAATTCTTGGGAAGCTCGGCGTAAACGAAGCCGATCGACCAGCGTTCGAAGCGCATATGGTCAACCTGATTCCCGCGGGTAGGATGGGGCGTCCCGAGGAGCTGGCAGAGGCGGCTCTGTTCCTTGCCGCCAAGGGCACATTCGTCAACGGAACGGAACTCATAGTCGACGGCGGTATGTCGGTGTCTTAATCGCCCAAGCGTGGCGTACCGGCGGACTTGGTCCGCCGGTACGCCGAGTGACGTGGTCAGCTTATGCGGCTTCTACGGCGAGCGCTATCTTGACCGCTTCCCGGCCCTTCATGCGCTCTCTGAAGCTAGACAGACGGGTGGGTACGTTGACGCCGAAACGCTCCGCCCACAGCGTCATGACGAAAAGGTAGCAGTCAGCAACCGAAGGATGGTCTCCGAACAGATAGTCCCCCTTGAAGGTGTCGGAAATCCAGTGGAAACGTGTTTGGATCCCAGCCTTCGCCTGCGCCACTTCTGCATCTCCCTTTGCATCCATGAGATGCCGGAAGCTGTGGTGAAGTTCAGTCGAGATGAATGTCAGCGACTCAATCAGACGTGTCCGACCCATTTCGCCGGAACCGCCGAGGGTCGGGTACTGTGCGGCAATCCAGTCGAGGATCGCAACATTCTCGGTCAGGATCGCGCCGTCGTCCATTTCGATGACGGGAACGCAGCCTTTGACATTGATCTCGTTGAAGTCACGCCCGGCCGCGGTGCGTTTGGTTGCCAGGTTGACACGCTCGACAACGAATTTCGCACCTGCTTCCTGAAGGGCGATGTGATCGGCAAGGCTGCACGCTTTGGGGGAGTAATAGAGCTTCATTCGCTATTCCTGTTCGACAGTTTCCGCGGGCGGAGTGCCATGGCGGTATGGTCGAAACCTAGGAGCAAGCGGGGACACCGGAAATCAAACGTCCGTTCAGGTTGACGCTCATCCGTGTCCTTGGGTTTCCGGCGTGGAAGGCATCCCCATGCTATGCTAGACGGGCATGGATGGAAGACGATCAGCACGCGATTCTCGTGGAGACGAGACTTGTACCGCAGCAGAGGCGGAGCCGCGAGGCACGTGCGCGCATTATGAGCGCGGCGGAGGAGCTGCTCCGCAACGACGGCGTGGAAGCTTTCTCGATGATGGGGGTCGCACAACGCGCGCAGATGCCTGTCGGAAACATCTACCGACGTTTCGAGGGTAAGGAGAATCTGCTGCTCGCGCTGAAGGAATTGGTCTGCGCGAGGATAAGGAACGGGATTGCACAGTCTGTTCTGGCACACGGTCCCGACAGCATGGAGACCTTCGTGAGATGCTTCGCGGATGCAGTTGGGAAAGCCTTCGCACACGATGAGCGTCTAAACCGATCCCTTTACGATCAACGCCTTGTCAGTCCGAAGATGATCGAATCGGGTCAGGCCGCCCGAGGTTCTATATTCGGGCTATTTGCGGACGGCCTTGGCCCGTATTTGTCACACCATCCATCAGTGCGCGCCGACGCCATCGCGAAAGTCGCCTTTTCGATCATCATGAACGCGGCTGCCTTAAAGGTCCGCGACAAAGACGCAATACTGGCGACGTCTTCCTGGGATGAAATTGCCTCGGAGTTTGGCGCCGCCGCGGTCCTCTACATTCAATCAAAATTTTGAGCTCCGGCGCCTGCCCACTTCAAAACAAACCGGGACTGAATTAACGTATAAATGCGAATGCGATTCGCGTTCTCCTTTAGGTTGGGTCTATGCCTATGCGCGACGATGGCAAGGTTACATGGAGCAGTGGACTTCTAACTTGGGTGACAGGGCAGAACCTGGCACTCGCCGATGATGTCGCGGCCGATCTATTCGGGTTGGACCGCGATGTCTGCCGCGAAGGCACGGAGATCGAAACATTTCTTGCGAAGATCGCCGAGGCCGACCGGTCAAGAGTCGCAATGCAGCTCTATCGAAGCATTGCAGATGGCAGTGTCTATCTCGAGACGTTTGAAGTTTGCGCGGTCGCGGGGCGGCGCCGATTGGCTCTGAAGGGCCAAGCCGTGGGAGACGTGCTTTTCTCGTGCATTGTAATGGAAGTCGTCAACGACGACACCGCAGACCTTCGGGAGCTGTGCTTCGCGGCCTACGACGTGGCTCGCCGACGGAACCAAGACAAAGCCGCGGTTCATATCATGCAGACATTGGTACTCATCGACGAGACGATACCGGGAGCCGAACTGCACTAGACACCATCAGCATATGGTTTCGCAAACCAATGGTTGGGTTGAACCTCTTACGATGCCGGACGCAAACTATGCGACCGCCGTACGTGACTTCGTCAAAAGTACATGACGCGCCCAACCTCCTTAAAGACGACGTCGACAAGCGGTGGAGGCCGGGCTGCTTCCTCGAACAAAATAAGGGAATTCGGATGCAAATGATTGCAAAATTGGCTCTGGCCACCGGATTGTACGCCATGTCGGTTGTTGCCGGCTCGGCAGAGACATTGAAGCCAACAGTCGTCCTCGTACATGGTGCGTTCGCCGACTCGTCGAGCTGGAACCGGGTTGTCGCTTTGTTGGAAAAGGACGGTTATCCGGTCGTCGCTGTCGCCAATCCGCTGCGCAGCGTGAAGAGTGATGGAGACTACGTCGGACGCGTGCTGGAAGGGCTCAAGTCACCTGTCGTGCTGGTTGGGCACTCTTATGGTGGGTCGGTCATCAGTGACGCAGCGGCCCACGCAGACAATGTCAAAGCTCTGGTGTTCGTGGCTGCATTCGCTCCAGCTCGCGGGGAGTCCGCCATCTACCTGTCCGGCAAAAATCCAGGTAGCACCCTCGGGCCCGCGCTTGCTCAGCCAGTCGCGTTGCCTGGTGGTGCGAATGACCTCTACATCGACCAGCAGAAGTTTCCTGCCCAGTTCGCCGGCGATGTTCCGCTTGCGGCAGCAAAGCTGATGGCCGTCGCCCAACGCCCGATCACCGATACAGCGCTCGCTGAACCGGCCCCTGAGGCCGCATGGGAGAAGATCCCGTCCTGGTTTATCTACGGCGATGCGGACAAGAACATTCCACCAGCCACGCTGAAGTGGATGGCAGATCGCGCGAGATCCAAGAAGACCGTAGCGATTCCAGGCGCGTCACATGTAGTCATGATTTCGCATCCCGGCGAGGTCACCAAAATGATCGAGCAGGCTGCCTCCGGAAACTGATTATGCTCGCCGGGGGCCGTTGACCAGCCTCCGGCGTCCACAACCATCCCTAGCCAAGAGCGTCTAAAACGTTCGTATAGGTAGGGACCGAACCCGACAGTGATATGATTGGGTGAGCCTGCACTCACTCGTTATAAAAAGCAGCCAGGAGCGAGACGTGCAACTGATGGACCGACATGACGTTTTGGACCTCCCAATGGTCTCCATCGTGGACGACGACGTCGCTCTGAGGCTCTCTCTCGTAGATCTGTTCGAGTCGTTGGAGATGTCCGCCGCACCGTATGAAAGCGGCGACGACTTTCTGATGCGTGCCGATCTTGGCAAGGCAGGCTGCATACTACTTGATATCCACATGCCCGGCATCAACGGCCTAGAGCTGCAAAAGCAGCTTGCTGATACGAGGAGCATGCTTCCTATCGTTTTCATCACTGCAAACGCTACCGTGTCAATGAGCGTGCAAGCGATGAAACGGGGTGCATCTGACTTTCTGCTCAAGCCGCTCGATAGCGAGCAGTTGGTCGAAGCGATCGGACGTGCGATCCGCTTGAATGCAGATCGGCGCGCACTAGCCTCGCAGCGAGAGAGCACCATGGCATCGGTTCAACGATTGACGCCGCGCGAGCGGGAGGTCATGACGCACGTGGTTAAAGGGTGGCTCAACAAGCAGATCGCTCAAGAACTATCCGTTAGCGAGATGATGATTAAGATCCACCGCAGTCGCATGATGAAGAAAATGCAAGTCGGTTCTCTTGCCGAGCTGGTCAAGAAGCTAGATTTGGCATCAAAGGAATTCGATTTTTATCAATAGGTTGACTGCCGCGCTGGTCGGGACAGCCAAGGTCAAACAGAAAGAGTTCGCCTAAGCCCATGCCAGCCGTGAAAGACATAACGATAGCAATTATCGATGACGATCAACACCTTCGGGAGTCCCTGCAGGACCTCCTCGAGACCGAAGGAGTGGAAAGTCGGCTTTATGGATCGGCAGAGGAATTCCTGGATCGCACAGGCTACGATGGCGTCGACTGTATCCTCGCGGATGTCCGGATGACGGGGATGTCCGGGATCGAGCTCCTTCGGATCTTGCGAACCAAACAAGGGTGCCCGCCAGTATTGATCATGACTTCCTATGCCGATGATGGCATGCGCGCGACCGCCTTACGTGCGGGCGCGCAGACTTTTCTCGCAAAGCCGATCGATAGCCGTCATCTTATCGACAGCATTCGACGGGCTACGAACGATTGAGCCAGTCGACCACAGGCATTAGGTCGCTGTTGCCAGCGCCGGCCGAGCGAGTTTCCTCTCCGAGCTCGAGAACGAGATGGTCCTTTCCCGATTTCGCCAAGGCAGCCTTGACGTCCTCGAAGTCAGCTTCGGTCTCGACCATCACCAAGTATCCTTCGTCTGACACCACCGTGCCGAACTGGAGTAGAGCGTACTTCGCGTCGAAGAGCTCGCCGTCAGGCACATAAGTCAAAAACTTCGGCACGACATTCTCCCGTTTACCTCGTCCCGCCTAAACCTTGGTTTGGGAAGTGCTGGTGGGGACGCGGTGGTAGCTTCCTTCCTGTGTAATCAACCGCAGGAGACGAAAATGCAAGCGCTCAAATACGCCATTTACGCCATGGTGGCGTTCAACGTGCTACTAGCAGGATGGCTTTCGGTCTATATGCTTTACGACCCGGAAGGCTGGTACTACTTCGTACCCGGAGTGACCGACACCGGGTTCTATAACCAGCACTTCATCCGCGACATCGGCATCATTCAAGGCTTCATCGCGCTGGCCTTTGCTATCGGCGCCTTCAAAGCGGAAAGACGGGTCGAACTGTGGGCGGCTGCCACGCTTTGGCTTATCGCGCACGGGGTCTTTCATCTCTGGGAGGTGGCGATCGGGATTTGCTCGTCATCGGTCATCGTACGCGATTTTCCGGCGGTCAGCCTTCCTGCACTCTTCGGGATCGCCGCGACTTTGTGGGCGATATCCCAGGCGAAAGGCAGGGCAGGCTCGTAAAAAGCAGCGGCGATGATCTAAAGGAGGGTGACGATCTGGCCAGACGTCGTCGTTCGAAGCGGCTGCTCTGGCCAGAATCGCTCATGAGGCGGAAACCGTGTTTGAGAGCCAATCGTGAAAAGGCTGCTTGCCAGATATAGCCTTCGCCGCAGGTACTAGGCTTTCCGGAGCGAGATTGACGCCGAAGTAGGCGACGTCTGGATCGGTTGCAACAGGACGAGCATCTTCGGTTGCTGTGAGCAATTCGCGCGCGATCTCAAGCAAGTCCAGAGGCTCCGGCCCGCCAATTTCCTGGACCGAATTGATGGGCTTGCCGCTCGCGTGCTTTGCCACAATCGTCGCGGCCTCGTCCGCGGAAATCGGTTGCAGGCGCACGCTCGCGACGCGAATTGATCCCTCAACTGCCGGCGATGAATTCACGATCCCGCCGAAAAATTCGAAGAACTGCGTTGAGCGTACGATCGTGTAGGGAACACCCGACGCCCGGATCAGGTTCTCCTGTACCAGCTTCGCACGGAAGTAGTCGTTCTCCACCAGGCGCTCCGCGCCGACAACCGAGAGAGCGAGATAATGGGGAACGCTGGCGCGCTTGGCCGCACTCAAGAGATTTTTACCCGCCTGCTTGAAGAAGGAGAGGGCGTCTCCCTCTCCAAACGACCCGGAATTCGTGACGTCAATCACTGCGTCGGCGCCCTCGAACGCGGTATCGAGACCAACTCCCTTGATGGCGTCGACCCCGGTCTTGCTCGATGCTTCCACCACGCTGTGCCCAGAACTCCCGAGCGCGCGAACAATCTTCGATCCCATCATCCCGCTCGCGCCGACTACGACTATTCTCATGACATGCTCCATCAGCCTCTAAGGCCAACAATTCTAGGCTTTCAACCAGTTTGGTCGACTAAACGAAGTGTTGGCTTGACCGACCAAGTCTTCGAGAGACGTGCTTCTGGGGCCTGTGCAATGCAAACGAAAGGTTGGGATGTCAGCCCGGCGATCAATTGATATCTGATCCGGAATGAGCCGTGTTAACCGGACATGATGGAGATGATGAACGCGGGGATTTTTCCGGTTTCGTCCCGTGGCCAACGAAGTGGCAGACGAGCGTCCCACCCATCCAGCTCATGCAACGCGGCCGAAGCGGGTGGCGCAATCGGGGGCGGGGTCATCCGCTTCGGTCCAATTATGTTATGTCGGGCATTGCATCCTAAACGAAGGTTTATGGTCTGTTCGGGGTAAACCATGGTATAAGAGCGCCGGGATCGCAAAGGACGGCCAAGCCTATCTAACTCTTGGGAGGTGCCTGGTATCCGACCGTGGATATCGGACCATTGTCCTGGCCCACATTGGATTTTTCGACTTAACTGAGGCAGACCATGCACAACGTACAAGTCAAAGCGGAAGCGTTCGCCGAGCCGATCGTCTACGTGGTTGATGACGATGAAGAAATGCGCGGCGCACTCCTCGATCTCTTCATGGTGACGAAGAAGAGAGCAACGGCCTTTCCAAATGGTGTCGAGTTCCTAGAGACTGCAGACACAAACGCACCGGGTTGCGTGGTCGTCGATCTTCGCATGCCAGGCGGTACGGGACTTGATTTACAGAAGAAGCTCATTTCCATCGGCAGCAAAATGCCGATAATCTTCCTCACAGCCTATGCGGACATCCCCACCAGCGTGAGGGCCATGAAGGCTGGGGCCACGGATTTCATCACGAAGCCTTTCATCAACCAAGACCTCTTAGAGGCTGTTGATCACGCCATTCAGCTCGACTCTGAACGTCGGAAGAGTGAGGCTGAATCGGATCGCATCCGAGCGTTGGCAGCAACACTCACACCGCGTGAGAAGGAAGTGATGTGGCAGGTCGTAAGCGGCTTGATGAACAAGCAGGTCGCCTATGAGCTGGGGATCAGCGAGATGACGGTGAAGTTGCACCGGATGAGCGTGATGCGGAAGATGGAAAGCCGGTCGCTCGCCGATCTGGTTCGAAAGGCTGAGCAGCTCGAGAAGCGTGACAGTTGACAACTACGACGTTTGGTAGCCGGAGCTGGCATCTAAAGCAGCTTCGCGCCTCAGGTGCGGCCATTTCCCTTAGAGGCCCGCCCTCGGCATAGTCGATGTGCCGTCGAACATTTCCCAAAAGATCCAAGGATTAAACCTGCTCGTCATGCGGAGGATTGAGGCATGTTGTGGCCCCGTGCGCGATTTGTCTGTCTGAGCCTACCTGTTCTTCTGGCCACGTTGATCTTTGGCGCGGGCGCTAACTTGTGCTTTGCGGTGGAGGAGCCCATCTCGGAACTCACTCAGGAAAAAATTGACCAACTCGGCAAACTTTTGAGTGACGCCGACGTTCGAGATGCCCTATCGGCTAAGGGTCAACGGGTTCCAACTGACGAAGCAGTGACGGGTGTACCCACTATTGGGTTCACGGAATGGCTTGATGCCGTACGGAATCATCTCGCGTCCGCTATTGTGGCGGTGCCGCTGATACCGAGCGAGTTTGAAAAGACTCGGAATACGACGGCCTCAGAGTTGAACCAACGACCGATCACCGTTCTTGCGGTCTTCCTGTTGCTTGTGGCTATCGCTCGAGCGTTTGAGTTCTTCTTCGAGGGAACGGCGCGGCGCATCGAAGCGCACAGGGTGAAACACCCGTCGCACCACAGGGCATATGGCTTCCATGTTTTGGGCCGCCATTTTTTTGCGAAGTTCGCTCCACTTTTGGTTTTCGGCGCCGTAGGTCTGGGGCTGTTCCTGGCGATCGGCTTGCCGGGTGTCTCTACGGAGGTCGCAATACCGAGTTTGCTTGGACTGGTTGCTGGACGCTTCTTGATCCGTATGGCCAAGGTCTTGCTAACCGGTTATCCCAACACCAATGATGATGGTATCACGCGGTTGATCCCAGTTTCAGAAGATGCCGCCCGATTTTGGTACAGCCGCATATCCCTATTCGTTTCGATCGGGATTTTGGGCTGGGCCGCTAACCGCATCTTGCTCGAAATCGGCTTTCTAGCCATGGCACGGGATGCCGTTCTCTATTCGCTGGGCCTATCGCTGCTCATGCTCGCGATCGAGGCGTTATGGCATCGTCCTCGGGCTGCCGATCATCACCCACACCACGGCGCATTCGATTGGCTGACTGTGTTCTTGCTATGCCTGATTTGGGTCTTGTGGGTTGGCGACGCAATTCTCCTGATGTGGGCCTGCGCCTACGTCATACTCATTCCGGTCGGACTAAAGACCCTGACTGCCTCCATTCATAGCGCATTTCTACGTTCGGGCCACGAGGCAGTGGACCGTGGTCCTGTGCTTGAGGTTATAGTCGAACGTGCGGCCAGAGCCACGTTCATCGCGGTTGCCGCTCTGTGGCTGGCGTCTGTAATGCGCGCCCATTCAACGGCAATGTTCGAGGATGAGACAGCGAGCGGAATATTAAGGGGGGTGCTCGGCGGTATCGTCATAGTGCTCGTCGCCGACATCGTCTGGCAGATTACAAAAGCGGTCATCGAGCATCGGCTCGAAGTCGCGCGAGGCGTCGGAGGAGATGAAGCAGAAACGGCGAAGCACGGACGCCTGCTTACGCTGCTACCCATCCTCAAGAACTTCCTCGCGGTGTTGATAGCGGTCATGGCAATTCTGACGGTGTTGTCGGGACTGGGCGTGGCCATCGGCCCCCTGATCGCAGGTGCCGGCATCTTCGGCGTCGCGATTGGTTTCGGCTCGCAGACACTGGTGAAGGACGTGATCAGCGGCGTTTTCTTTATGATGGACGATGCCTTTCGCGTCGGCGAATACATCCAGAGCGGTAGCTACAAGGGGACGGTTGAGTCCTTCAGCATCCGGTCGGTTCGGCTCAGGCACCATCGAGGCCCAGTCTATACGGTGCCATTTGGTGAGCTTGGCGCCGTTGAGAACCTGTCGCGCGACTGGGCGATCGACAAGTTCAGGATCGCGGTCGCATTCAATACCGACCTCATAAAAGTGAAAAGGCTTGTGAAGGGCATTGGTGCAGCTCTGCTAGAGGACACGGAGTTGGGTCCGCAGATCATCGAGACCGTTAAGCTGAAGGGCCTCGAAGAGTTCGGAGACTACGGAATTACCATCAGCTTTTCTATGAAGACGAAGCCAGGACAGCAATCGAGCATCCGGCGCCGCGCTCAGGCAATGATCCGCGAAATCTTTGGTCAGAATGGCATCGAATTCGCCTCGCCGACGGTACAAGTCGCGCAGGAGGACCGAAAGGCAGGGGTGGAAGCCGGGTTAAACTTAGATGCCGACGCGACCGCGTTGGCTGCCGGAGCGCACGCAGCGAGCAAGGCCATCGCACGGCAGAAAATCAGCGATAACGGAACTAAGCGCGGCTGAGCGGCTGCTTTGGCGGGTGAAGTGGTAGATTGCGATTAGGGAGCCCTTGGCGACAGATGGCCGTCAAGGGCCCCTTAGACGCAGTCTCAGTGTGGGTTGACGATCGGCCGCAGCCACGTCGTGACATCGTCGTCATCGAGATGGCATGCAGTCACCTGAGCCAAGACCAGGGAGTTAATTGGCAAGCACCAGCGTTCCGCGGGCGGTTGCCGCGAGATGATAAGCAATAGCACGTCTGATCTCTGGCATCGTATCGAATAGCAGATTGTCGAGGTCAATGACATGGAACCGGACAGCGATGAATCGAAGACGGTTATCGACCGGAATGGCGATGCCGACCTCACCGTTGTAGATGACAGCTTGCTTCTGCATGCCAAACCTCCCCCTATGCCCGCGCACACCATTAGCAATCACGAATGAAATATTTGCGACACCCTGGTAGGCTTTCAATCCGACAGATCTCCAACCGGACAAACACGCTCGCCTCGCGACGATCGAGGCGGACAGTCGAAAAGGTGAGCTCATCGTTACTCCCTCCGACATTGCCGACCAGTTGCGGAGTCTGACGTGAGCGCCTGCGGTCGTTGGGCCAACTCCTTGTGGAAATTTTGCTTAATAGAATCTCTTAAGGAACTGAGTTCACATCAATTTTAGAGTATGAAAGAATACAACCTCGGCCGCTTTCGCGAACAGGACTTGACCGGTGGCATCCGTCAGCGCGCGGAACGGAACTTGCAAGGTTAGCAATATGTGAACCGGGCGAGGTCCATTTGTAGTGAATTGGGACACAAATGAGGAATTTCCACCATTGATGCTTGTGATGCGTGGACGAGAAAAATACAGGCATATCGGGTCCTTGCGTGATGTCGCAGAAGCGCTAATCATCTCGTGGCCATCGGATGACGGTGAAGAGTACATGGGAGCCATCAAAGCTTGCCTTGAGGCGATCCACGGCAGCGTCCCAGCGAAAGAGGCACGCACGGCACTTATCCGTGCTGCCGAGGAAGCTGGAATCCCGGTGATCACCGTCGTGCACTGAGCCGAAGAGCACGATCCACGCACTGCACCTGGTCGATCAGCGCCGCCCCATTGGGCTGGGAGGCCTAGCCCGATACTTTTTGCCGAGGTGAAATCGCTTCACGAGTATTCTGGTCCAATGCTGAGGCAACCGCTGCGCGCAATCTATTGCGTTTTTACTATGTTTATTTGATACTTTCGTGGCTGGCTGAGCGGCGCGCTTTGGACCTCGAACCTGGGGCGCGTACACTAGTTGGTCGCTCAGTCAGCACCATTGATATTCGGGTGCGAGAGGCCGGCCATATCGTGATGGCTCCCTGACACTTCGACCTACGTTAGCTCGGATAAGCGCCCGCTACAAAACGGTGTGGCATCACGCGGCGACGCGGATCACCTCGGCGGCACGGCCGTGCTTGGCTGCCGATGCCGCATGAAACTTGATGAACTCCCCTGCCGTCAGCGGCTTTGAGAACAGCCACCCCTGTCCAAATGTGACGCCATGTTCGCGCAAATAGTTTGCCTGCTCTTCTGTTTCGACGCCTTCAGCCACCGTGAACAAGCCAAGCTCCTTGGCCATCTCAATGATGTGGGACGTAACTGAACTCGTTGCGGTTCCCTTGCCAATCGTGTCGATGAACGACTTGTCGATCTTCAAGGCGTCCATAGGGAGACCCTGCAGATATTGAAGGCTGGAGTATCCTGTGCCGAAATCGTCGATCGCAACCGAATGTCCAGCCTTTCTGGCAGTATCGAGGCTCACACGCGCGGCGTCGATGTCGATAAAGCCCCGCTCCGTGGCTTCGAACCAAATCTGTTCGTTTCGTATTTCGGTCTTCTGAAGCTTCACCGCGACCATGTCGAGGAAACGGCCGGTCTTGATATCCTCCGCGGAAATGTTGATGGCAACATGAAGCGTTCTGTCCTGCTCGAGTGTGGATCTCAGGTCTCTGATGACCCCGTCGACGACTTGATCCGTAATTGCAACAATCAGACCAGTCTCCTCCGCGAGCGGAATGAAGAGATCCGGACGCACCATCGTTCCGCTCGGCCATCTCCAGCGTACCAGCGCCTCGGCGCCGACGCGTACGCCCGTGGAAAGCTCGACGATCGGTTGGTAGTGAACGATGAACTCGCGTCGATGAATCCCGATTTCAAGCTCCCCGCGTGGAGAAAGCCTTCGACGCGAAAAGAATACGACTATCGCGACGATGAAGGCGGCGATGAACAAGCCAACCGGCAGCAGGAGAAGCAGTTCTCCACGCAACCGCTCATAAACGTTGGTAACGGGCTCGGTGACGACGGCGACAAGCCCGTCCTGGGCGACGGTCGCAAACATTTCGCTGCCGTCGATACCATGCGTGTCGTCCTGGAGGTGGCTGCGTGCGAAGACGACATCGGGGCCGTTCCTGCCATCGATCAACTGCCCTTCGGAATTGGTCAGAGCAAGCGACAGGTCAGGGCCGAGGCCAATGTCGACGAACCGGGATGGCGTTACGAGCACATTGTGGCTCCCGAGATGCAGTCCGAGCATCGGCTTTCCGCGTGTGACCGCCGGCCTTATCCGAAGCGTAACTTCCATGCCATCAGGGGTCACGTAATCGACGTGGGCCTTGCCTATATCGCCTTCGGTCGGCCCCCACGAAGTGCATCTCAGCTTGCCGTCTTCAAAGTACCCGATCTCCTCCACAGAGGTCGTGTTGATAGTCAGCATCCGCATCAGAGCGATATGCTCAGGGGAACACCTAGCGACATCCGACGCTTCAATATCGACAAGAGCTTTTCGCGCGTCCGAGAAGGTGAACTGCGCGCGTGCGATCGCCTCATCGCCGGCTCGATCCAGCACCCCGAGTTCTTTCTCGATCGCACGCTTCCACGAGACGTAGCCCATCAACGCCAATGGCGCGAGCGCGCCGACCGTTGCAAGGACGACGCTTAAGGCAATAACCCTGGAACGCCTTGCGTGCATTGGGATAAACCTCAACCAAAATTGATTGAGCCACAAATCGCTTAAGGAGGGTATTACGGCGGAGCTACAAGTTTAAGTAAAGAAGTCGCCTTTGCGTACCAATTCCTCTTTTCATTCCGATCAGGCGCTTCAGAAGGGTAGGAAGTCACTCCGCGTGGGCAATTCACTCGCGCAACAAAGGAATTCTCCGCCAATGACGACACGAACCTGCGACAATCTGCAGATCGATAATTCCCGCGTAGGCCCTGAGCTTCCGAGCTATAACTGTTCCATCAAAAGCGAGCTTGATCGCGAATACAATCAGCGACAGAAGCGGCTGATCAGGAAACAAATCCGTGCCTCGAGTTCGCGCACGGCCGGTTTATCACCTACCTGACCTTCCACCGCCAAAAGGAAGATTTCAGCGGAGACCTTGTCACCCAGGAGCGCCTCAAAGATATCCAAGGCGACCCTGCGATGTAGAGATACAATCTCAGGGTCTAGTCGTTCGCAGACGCCATAGAATTCTCCCGCCATGGGAGCTCCAATCATATCGGCCCAAGGCTCGATAATCATTATACGACAGACCTGAAGCAGCCGCTCTTGAGGCGTGCCTTTTCCCGACACGACTTCGCGTGCGGTAGGATGCCGAGACGCCAGCCAATGCCGGAACACAGCAGTGTAGATATCTTCTTTGTCGGTGAAGGTCTTGTAGAGGAGCGTCCGCGAGATGTTAGCGCGCTTCGCTATGTCATCGAGAGAAGTTTTCGAGTAGCCGAAGTTCAGGAAACACCAACGTGCTGCCAGCAGGACGCGGTCACGACGCTGTTCCGCCTCTTCGGGGGTGATCTTCGGTGCCATAGTCTTTCGTGACGAAATTCGTGCTTTTTGTCAATAAACTACCAAGCGCGCCTTGCCGCACCCGGCGGTGACGTGTATTTTGACAAAAAACGAAGATATTGTCACGATGTTAATTTCGGGATCTGTTGTGCTGCTGCCACCTCCCGACAAAACCAAGGCTATCCGTCATGTGCGCGAATTGGACACCGGCCGAGATCCCCTCACAGGCAGGCAAACGAATAATCGTCACGGGTGGTAATAGCGGTATCGGCTGGTATACAGCTTTTGAATTAGCCCGTGCTGGCGCGAAAGTCATGATCGTCGCTCGCAGTGCAGCTAAAGGTGAGGACGCGGCGCGCCGCATCCGCGTCAAACTCCCTAACGTGGATGTACGCACCGGCGTCATGGATCTTGCCGACCCAGATTCCGTCGCGGCGTTTGCCGACACGTGTCTTGCTGACGGCCGCCCATTCGACACTCTGATCAACAACGCCGGTGTGATGGGCCTGCCTAAGCGAGAGGTCAGCGTTGACGGCCATGAGTTGCAGTTCGCCACAAATGTGTTTGGTCCGTTTCGTCTGACGGCATTGCTGCTTCCCGCGATCCTAGCTGCCCCCCGCCCTCGCGTGGTCACGGTGACCTCGAACGCACACAAGATGTATAAGCCCGGCCCGATCACCGATTTCGGAAGCGAGGGCAAGTACGTCCCGATGGAGGTCTATGCGAAATCCAAGCTCGCAAACGTGCTGTTTGCACGGGAACTACAGAACCGCGCAGGCGATCGGCTGCTGTCCACGATCGCTCATCCTGGTGGGGCGCGGACCAACCTTTTTGCTGCGGCGACGTTAAGTACCAAGGTCGCCGGAACCCTTCTATATCCGCTCCTGCAAGACGCCGAGCATGGCTCTTGGCCTACCCTGATGGCAGCTACTCTTCCGAATGCCCGCCCAGGGGGCTGCTACGGTCCGAGCAAGCTGTTCGAGTTGCGTGGCAGTCCTAGTGAAACGGCGACGGCGCGATATGCCGATAGTCCGGAAGCGGCGAGTGCACTGTTTGACGACCTAGAACGCATCACCGGTGTCCACTACGATCTTTGAGAAATCTCGTTAGTTTGGAAGGAGACGCCACCAGGCCAACGGGGGGCAGCTTCGCGCCATGTGTGGACGGC
>UBQW01000092.1 GCA_900467745.1 Hyphomicrobiales bacterium | reverse complement strand
CCACTCACACAGCCCGCGAGAACGGATAATCCGGCAAGAATTGCAATGCGGCGCATGAAATCTCCATAGGCAACGACCGCAAGGCGGTTCGCTAACAATCTATTATCGCTTATGGTTAATTTTTACTTTCCATGGTGCACGGCAAAGTCGCATGGCAAGCTTCGCGAGGAGGGGGCTCGGCGCGTTGAGAGGGGGATCACCAGACAATGGGCGGATAAGAGTTCGCTAACTATCGAATGGCAGCTATGCACCAATATCATTGAATTCAAATCGATAGGATGTTATCTAATTTCATGACAACGAACATGAAGAAGACCTGGACCGAGTTCGCACCGTTGCTGATGATCTGCGGGCGTGGATGGCGCCGAGCGCTGAACGCCGCTTTGACCGACCACAAACTTTCCGACGCCAGTGCCGCACCGCTTATCGCGTTGCTGCGGCATGGCGACCGGATTCCACAGAATGTGCTGGCCGAACGGGTGGGCGTGGAAGGCCCCACGCTCGTGCGCGTACTCGACAGTTTGGAGAATGATGGCCTGATCTGCCGGGTCGCCGATGAGGCGGACCGCAGGATCAAGCTGGTGCAGCTTACCGGAGAGGGCACAGCGGTCGCCGAGCGCGCCGAACGTTGTGCGGCGAAGTTGCGAGAGCAAATCCTTGGCGATCTCGATCCCGAACAGGTCGATGCCGCTATCGAGGTTTTGCGCGCCGTCGCGGATCGAACCGCGGCGATAACCGGAACGCAGGATAATGACGAGCAGCCATAACACGATCGCCCCAAGCATCTGGGATGTCGTTTTCTCCATCAAGACCTTCATCGCGGCAATGCTGGCGCTTCTCATCGCGCTTTGCTTCGATCTGACGAACCCGTACTGGGCCGTCGGCACGGTCTACATCGTGGCGCACCCGCTGTCGGGCGCGAGCACGTCGAAGGCGATCTATCGCCTCATCGGTACCGCCATCGGCGGCGCCATGACTATCATACTCGTGCCCAATCTCGTCGATTCGCCCGAGCTTCTGACGCTGGCAATCGCGCTCTGGATGGCGTTCTGTCTTGCGGTCAGCCTGCTCGACCGCACGCCGCGCAGCTATTCCTTCATGCTGGCCGGCTACACGACCGCGCTCACCAGCTTTCCGATCGTTGCCAGTCCCGAGACCGCATTTACCTATCCCGTCGCCCGCGTCGAGGAAATCGCGCTCGGCATCATCTGTGCGGCGCTTGTCAGCCGCCTGGTCTTTCCGCGCCATGCCGGACCCGTCCTTGCCGAGCGCATCGACAGCTGGGTTCGCGATGTCGCCGCGCTCGCAACCAGCACGCTGAACAGCACCGACAAGAGCGACGCGCTTCACGCTGCCGCCCGCAGGCTGGCGGCCGACGCCGTCGATCTGCACAGCTTCACCACGCACGTCGCCTACGACACATCGGGCCTTCGCGACATGGTCGGACGCACACGCACGCTGCAGCAGCGCATGGTCGCCATGCTGCCCGTCGTTTCCGGTCTTGCCGATCTTCTTCACGCCTTCCGCAAGGCGACCGACGGCAAGCTGACCCCATCGGCCAACGAACTGATCGGTCGCGTGACCGAACTGCTGTCGCACGAGGCCTCCTATGGCGAGGTCGAGCGGCAGGAAATTCTGGCGCTGATGGAAAAGACCGAGCAGGAGGGCCGGGAGCAGCAAGAATGGAACGGCCTTCTCGCCCATAATTTCACCTCCCGCCTGCGCGACCTCTTGCAGATCTGGAGCGACTGTCTGGCGCTGCGCGAGGATATCGAAACCGGCGGCCGCCGCGAACTGCGCTGGCAGCGTTTCGGTACGCTCTTCGACCGCGCGCCGATCCACCGCGACTACGGCATGGCCATCCACTCCGGTGTTTCGGTCATGCTGGCGACCTTCCTCGCCGCCGCGTTCTGGATTCTCACCGGCTGGTCGCAGGGTGGCGCCGCGGCGATGATGGCAGGCGTGCTCTGCTGCATCTTCTCGACGATGGACGATCCCGCACCGATGATGCTGAAGTTCATGTATGTCTCGATCTTCGCCGTCATTGCCGCCTTCGTCTTCCAGTTCGGCCTGCTGCCGTTCGTACACGGCTACGTTCCGCTGGCTGCGGCCCTGGGACTCGTGCTCATTCCGGCAGGCGTGATGATGCCAAAGCCGTCGCTGATGATTTACGGTCTGGGTTTCGGCGTGAACTTCCCGACCATGCTCGGCCTTCAAGATCGACTGAACCTCGATATGACGTCGTTCCTGAATTCCAACGTGGCCACGGTAATCGGGCTGGTCATCGCCTGTGGAACGACAGTGCTGGTGCGCTCGGTCGGGGCAGAGTGGACGGCCTATCGCGTGCTGCGCGCCGGCTGGGCGGATATTGTCGCCGTGGCGCGCAAGTCGGATGCTCCGGACTTCGCGCGGATGCTCTACCGCATGGTGGATCGCTTCGGTCTCGTTGCACCGCGCCTGGCACGCATTCCGGTCGAATCGGCCGTCGCCCAGAACGACATATTGGGCGATCTGCGCAATGGCTTGAATACAATGGAACTGCAGCGCCACCGCCAGCTCTTGACGCGCGACAGCCGCGAGGATGTCGCCGAGGTCCTGTCGGGAATTGCCGAGTTCTATCAGCAAAAGCAAAAACATGGTCACGCCCAGGCGGGCGAGGGCCTGTTGAAGGCGATCGATAAGGCATTGGCCGACCTTCTTCACCAAAATCCGTCGTCGGCCGTCGAGGGCGCACGCCGGGCCATCACGTCGCTTCGCTACAATCTGTATCCGGATGCGCGCTTCGTGGTGCCTGAGGCGACCATTCAGGCCGGCGGACAACTCGCAAAGGAGAACGCGGCATGAGACCGGAACTCGATCTTTATGGCGTCTTCATACCCACGCTGGCGGCAATCGCCGTTGTGGCCTTCTTTCTCAACTCCATCCTGCGGCGGATCCTGGCCTTCATCGGATTCTATCGTCTCGTGTGGCACCGGCCACTCTTCGATACGGCCATGTACTTCTGCCTGCTCGGCGCACTCGCGCTATCTTTGAATAAGGTGTCACTATGAAATCGCTTCTTGCTTATTCCGGCCGCTTCCTTCTGACCGGCGTCGTCGTGGCGCTGGCGGGTGTGCTGGGCTGGCATCTCTGGGACTACTACATGAACGACCCGTGGACGCGTGACGGCAAGGTGCGCGCTGACGTCGTTCACTTGGCGGCCGACGTTTCCGGCATCGTCAGCGAAGTCGATGCGACCGACAACCAGACGGTCAAGAAGGGCGATGTGATCTTCCGCATCGACCAAGCTCGCTTTGCACTGGCGCTGCGCCAGGCCGAGGCACAGATGGAGAGCAGCAAGGCTGCGCTCGACATGGCCAAGAGCGATCTCGATCTCTACCGCAAACTCGGCGAGAGCTCGGTCACCCGGCAGAAGATCCAGCAGGCGGAGACCACCGTTCAGCAGGACGAGGCGACCTATAACCAGGCCGTCATCAGCCGCGACACCGCGCAGCTCAACCTCGACCGCTCGGTCGTGCGCGCACCCGTCAACGGCGTGCTCACCAACTTCTCGATGCGTCCCGGCAACTACGTGACGGCGGGAAGTGCCGTGACGGCGCTGATCGATACCGACTCCTACTACATCTCCGGCTACTTCGAGGAAAACAAGCTCGATCGCATCAAGGTCGGCGATGAAGCGCTGGTCTACCTGATGGGCAGCGAGACGCCGCTCAAGGGGCGCGTCACCGGTGTTGCAGGCGGCATAGAAGACCGCGAGCGCAGCGATACGGGTGCCCAGCTTGCCAATGTGAACCCGACCTTCACCTGGGTTCGCCTGGCGCAGCGCGTGCCGGTTCGCGTGACGCTCGACGGGGCGCCTGATGGTGCTGCGCTAGTGGCGGGACGCACGGCAAGTGTCACGATCATCGAGTGATCGAACAATCGCGTGAGGCAGCCGGCTCGGCGCCTCCCACATGATCCAACACGTTACGGCCCACGGGTCCTTCAAGGGCCGTGACGAGGCATGCGCGGATTAAGCCCGTCCGCGCATGCCTGAACCTACCAATGCCCGGTAGCCTGTGAATGCTTGCCATTCGGAGAACGCCTGGGATCAGGAGACATCCGTGGACGATCGCCACGTTATCGAAATTACCAAATGGCTGATGCAGAGCGGGCTGAAAGGCCTCTCCGAAGCCGACCTGCTTGACGGCTTCTGCGAGCGCTGCGTCGCGAACGGTCTGCCGATCGGCCGGTCGGTTGCCGTCATCGACACGCTGCATCCGCTTTATGAGGGACGCGCGTTCCGGTGGGACGCGTTGGAGGCCGTCGAGCGCGTTTCGGCCTATGGCGTCGCCGGGGCGGGCAACTTCGCCGATAACTGGCTGCGCTCGGCGTTTCATTATCTCGAGGTCGAAGGCATCAACGAGGTTCGCCGATCTTTCATTCGTGGCGATGACGCCGAGTTCTTTCTGCTGGACGAATTGAAAGCCGCGGGTTTCACCGACTTTGTCGCCATGGCCCATCGTTTCGGCGATGAGGGGGCGATCGGCGAGATCGACTGCTTCTTCTCGCATTTCGCCACCCGGGCTGCCGATGGCTTTTCACCGTGCGATCTGGCGGCGTTGCGCGAGCTGCTTCCCTGCCTGGCCTTGGCGGTCAAATGCGTGACGGTCAGCGGCGTTGCCGGAACGATCGCCAAGGTCTATCTCGGCGACGACGCCGCGAACCAGGTGCTGCACGGGAAGATCACGCGCGGGCGCAGCGACCGGATTTCCGCGGCACTCTGGTTTTCCGACCTCGCCAATTTCACCCACATCTCCGACACGGTCGATCCGGAAGAGATCATTCCGATGCTCAACGACTATGCCGATGCGGTGATCTCCTCCGTGCAGGAGGCCGGCGGCGAGGTGCTGAAGCTGATGGGCGACGGCACGCTTGCGATCTTCAAGGGCGAGAAGCCGAGCGAGGCCTGTCTTTCGGCGCTGAAGGCGCGGACACTGCTCGACAAACGGCTTTCCGACCTGACGGCTCAGCGCCGCATCGAGGGCCGGCCGGTTACCGATGTCTATCTCGGTCTGCATATGGGCGATGTGTTTTATGGCAATATCGGCAGCAAGGATCGTCTCGACTTCACGGTCATTGGCCCTGCCGTCAACGAGGTCAGCCGCATCGTGTCGCTCTGTCGGTCGCTGCAGCGCAAGGTGCTGATGTCGGCAAGCTTTGCGGCGATCGTTCCCTCGACGCAGATCGACCTGACGTCGATCGGCCAGCACGCGCTGCGTGGCGTCAACCGCGCCCAGGAGCTCTTCACGCTTCTTCCCCCGTTGTGACGGCGGCGGTCCTGAGATCGCCGTTGGCCAAATTAGACCTCGCCAAGTAATTCGCCAGACTCTAAAACAGCATATCCGTACAGCGGTTTCCTCAGCCGAGGAGGCAAGGCCGCCTGATGTCGACAATGGGGAATTTTCGATGGATCTCTCGAATTGGAAGGGCGTGGAGCGCCCGGAGCGCGTCGCTCTCGAAGGACGCTATGTCAGACTCGAGCCGCTCGACGCCGGCCGCCACGGGCGCGACCTGCTCGCCTCGGCGCAGCAGCCGGGCGCTGACGATCGCTTCCGCTACCTCTTCGAGGACGCACCCGCCGACATGGCAGCCTTCACGGCGTGGCTGGAAAAGGCCGAGGTATCGGCGGACCCGATGTTCTTCGCCGTCATCGACAAGCGAACCGGCCGGGCCGAGGGGCGTCAGGCGCTGATGCGCATCGATGCCACGCATGGGGTGATCGAGATTGGCAACATCTTGTGGGGGCCGGCGATCGCGCGCAGCCGCGTCACCACCGAGGCGCTCTATCTCTTCGCCAAGCTCGCCTTCGACAAGCTCGGCTATCGCCGTTTCGAATGGAAGTGCAACAATTCGAACGAGCCCTCGAAGAAGGCGGCTGAGCGTTTCGGCTTCACCTTCGAAGGCGTGTTTCGCCAGCATATGGTGGCCAAGGGCAAGAACCGCGATACGGCGTGGTTCGCGATGATCGATGCCGACTGGCCGAGGCTGAAGGCCGGCTACGAGGCGTGGCTCGACCTCGAGAATTTCGACGATGCCGGGCAGCAGAAGAGCAAGCTGCGGTTCGATTGAGCTCGTGCTGATCACTTCGAGCGTCTGTTGAACCGCTTGGGGATGTGATTCCGCAATTGGCGGCAATCTATTGATCTATAAAAACTATTTTTGACGCGTGCGGCGGCCGGGCTTCCTAGCCGCCGCATTGCGTTTCAGACGGCGATGCGGCGCGCGGCCTTGTCGGACGCCTTGCGATCGTCGCCATATTGTTCGATGATTTTCTTGGCATCCTCGACCGAAATGCGGTGCTTCTTGGCAAGCGTAACCGCATCATAGGGTCCTTCGGACGCAGCCGTTCGTGTGGCTTGAGCCATCCTTTGTCTCCAATCCATTGTGTGGGTTATCGCGGAAGGCGGATCGCGGTTCGTCGCGATATCTGCTCCGTGGTCCAGACATATATGGGGATTGGGAAGCCTGCGTTCCAGAGAGGGTCTGCCGCAGCGAATTTGATTGAGCTGTCATGGAACCCATCGAGTCCCGCAGGTGTTTCCTTGCCAAAGGAGACTTGCATGAAAAACGCGACTGGCATGAAAAAGAAGTCGAAGCCGCCCATCGTCGAAGTCGCCGTCACATCCGAGGAGGGGCGCGTGGCGGTGGGGATCATGAACGCGGAGCAGGCGCTTGAGCTTGCCGACAGCGTCGATGTCGAGGTCTCTCATCCCGATCATGAGGCGGGAGAGACCGATGTGTTTATCGGGGCTGACGAACTTCGCGAGCATCCGGCTGTCGCCGCTTCATCGGCGGCGTCGATGAAGACCAGCGAGGCCGCGAGCGGCAAGAAAGGCAGGGTAGAAGGTCTTGAGACGGAGGCCGCGTTGCAGGAGCACCTGGCTGCGCTGGAGGCCGACGCGCCCGCCGAAGAGGCCCAGCAAGGACCGCCGGCCGATTATGTGCTCGAAGACGATCATGTGGCCGATGAAGACATGCTCGACGAGGAAGGATCGCTGCGGCGGCTTCAGGAGGAGGTCGACAATCTGCGCGCCCGGCTTCATGTCATAAGGGAGCAGGCGGGCACGGTTGTCAGCGCCAATGCCAAATGGGCGGATGCCAGCGCTCACGAGCAGCTCGGATCATACCCATGGGCGAAGCTTGCCGGCGCCATGGCCTTCACCTTTGTCGCGACCCGGTTGCTTCGGCGGTTGCCGCTCGGCGCGGCCGCAAGTGCCGCCCTGCCTTTGGCGGCGGCCGAGATACGCCGGCGTTATGATCGATAGTGATGCGGTTTCGTGGCCTGACCGGTTAGGCGATCACGGGCGAAGCAGGGGAACGTGCGGAGCGGCCGTCTCCGGCATATGGCCGGACAGGCGCGGGTCGTCGATCACCTCGACCAGGAAGGCATAGGGTTTGAAGCCGGCCTTCTGGTAGAAGAAGATGGCCGACGGATGATCGAAGTGGCAGGTGTGCAGCCAGAAGCGGTTGATCGGCCGCGCCCATGCGCGGGCAACGGCCTGGGTGATCAGCAGCTTGCCGGCACCCTGGCCGATCGCATCGGGAACGAGGCCGCAGAATACGAGCTCACATTCGCCGGGCTCGCGGAAATCGAGCTCGAGCAGACCGATCCGGCGGCCTTCTTCCGACAGGATCGTGTAAATCTCGACATCGGGATCATGGATGATCGCTGCAAGCTTTTCGTCGCTGATGATCAACCGCGACAGCCAGAGCCAATTCTCACCGACTTCGCGAAACAGCTTGCGATAGTCGTCGAGCGAAGGCGCTTGCCAGCGCTCGAAACGCAGGGCGCCCGGGGCGGGGACACTGACGTCGGGCTTCTCGCGCATTTCGAGACACGTTACGACGTTGGCGAGCTTGCCACGCGGGAGTTCGGAATAGCCCATCGGCAGCGGCGGATTGGTTTTCATTCAATGCGTCCTTGCTCATCGTCGTCGGTGCCTGCAGATGCGGGCGAAACCAACCGATCTCGCATTGTCGCCTAGCACTACTTTGGCACT
>UBQW01000076.1 GCA_900467745.1 Hyphomicrobiales bacterium | reverse complement strand
TCGCGCCATGTGTGGACGGCTCCGGTTTGGCAAGAGTTTTGTCGACTTTTTTGCACATTGCTGGTCGGAGCTGCCATGTGTCCGGCCTTTGGATGCGGCACAGAACGAGGCCGCTGGCCATAATGCTCTCCGCGGATTGGGTCCCGGTCAATAGCCCGCGCTCGAAGCGCCTGGCGCGAAATGGGTTGTCCCTCTCCTTGGGCCGACTGGCGTAGGTGCGTTATAGTCTCCTGCTCTTACCAACGACGTTCACGGCGCATGCGCCGTGTATCAATTCCCGGCGGCGACCGGCAGTGCTCTATAGGGTTCGTTTCGGGTCATGATTGCCCAAGCAACCCGCGCCATTTTGTTGGCGAGCGCTACGGCGGCGACCTTCGTAGATCGGCGCTCCATCAATGAGACCAGCCAAGGATGGCGGGCATAACCCAATAACTTGGCTCGCTTGATCACCGCCATTGCTCCGACCACCAGTAACTGCCGTAGATATCGGTTCCCAGCCTTGCTGATCCCTCCGAGCTTCTCCTTGCCGCCGCTAGAGTTTTGCTTCGGGACCAAGCCAATCCAGGCACTCAAATCACGACCGGAACGGAAGACGCTAGGGTCGGGGACGCTGGCAGCCAGTGCTGTTGCTACCAATGGACCAACACCTGGAATCCCTTCGAGCTTACGGCTGAGATCATGGGCACGGTGCCACTTCATGATCTGCCGATCCAGTTCCAGTATTCGCTGCTTCAAGAGATCGACCTGGTCGGCCAAGGCGGCAAGGCATACACGCGCCTCTGCTGGTATTTCAGGTTTTTCACCTTCGCGAATGAGATGTAGAAGCTCAATCAGTCCGTTACGACCGATCCCCGCAACGATTCCGAACTCGGCGAGATGGGCACGGACAGCGTTGATGGTCATCGTTCGCTGGCGAATAAATAGCATCCGGGCCCGATGAAGCATCAGGATTGATTGCTGATCGGCGGTCTTGATTGGGACAAACCGCATGTTCGGCCGTGTCACCGCTTCGCATATGGCCTCGGCATCCGCCGCATCATTCTTGTTGCGCTTGACGTAAGGCTTCACATAGCGCGGCGGCATAAGCCGCACTCGGTGCCCGAGTTTCTCCAGCTCACGCCCCCAGTGATGCGCGGTTGCGCAGGCTTCTATCCCGACAAGACAGGGTTTGAGGTTCGCGAAGAACTGAACGACGTAGCGCCGCTTCAGTTGACGACGGATGACGACTGTGCCGGTTACAGAAACTGCGTGCACCTGGAACACCGACTTAGCAATGTCGAGTCCAATCGTGGTAATCTCTTCCATGGATGGCTCCTCACATGCGGTTCCTAAACAACACCGCAAGTATGGCACATCGCGATGCTGGCGGAGGAGCCGTCCACAGCATCAATAGCGCCTACGATCAGATGATGGCGACCGGCTTCCCTCTCGTCATCGTTTGCAGTGTCAATGCAGCGGCCTCGTCTGGACGCTTCGACTTGCTATTCATCTGGTCTGAGATCTCGACGGTCAACCTCGTTATCGGCGCGGTCGTTACTGGTTACCCCAGTTTACGCTTGTGGCGGAAGCGCTGTGCGGTTTGCTGGTCGGCGTCTAATTGCCTGATCAGTTCTCACAGAGAACCGTCACCACCCGTCGCCCTATGCGAGCCGATAGAGCAGCTTCAAGAACACTTCTGGTTGATATGCTTACGGCGTTCTTTATGCGAAGTAATTTCATTGTATTTGCCTGTATATCAAAAGTGATGATGCGCCAATACAAATATACCTACCCCTGATATTTGCGTTTGTGCTAGCGATATTGCCGTTGCCGCTTGCGTCAGTCTTCACTGTTTCCGTAATGAATTTTGACTATTGCATCGGTGAATTTTTGCGCTTAGCATCGTACCAAGTTAATAATAAAGTGAACGAGAGCAATATCGTCGAGTGCGGCTTCCTTAGAGTCTAAGTATTGTGTCCGGAAAAATCTTTTTCGGAGGTGTTGTTTGCGTGCTTTCCGGGGGGAGATATGCGAAAGACAATGAGAATCGCCACCTCTCTCGATGGGGGATCAGACGAAAAACGTTATCGCTCACGCTCCGATAGCCCCTTCGTCATCGCGTCTGCCTCCGCTCACGTTACAGTTGAGCTCGCGCTGCCGCTACTCAGCAGCGGATCGGCGGATGGAGTTGCGCGTCGGCGACATTCCATTCTGAGAAAATCTCACCGATCGCGTGCTTCTTCGCGGGGTGCTGCCGCCACGCGGCGGGACGATATCCGAGCGCGCAAGCCGCTCTTCATCGCGACATGAGTGAGATGACATTTGAGGCGCACGCTGATGACAGATGAACTTAGGGAGATCATGCGCGTTGGCGCGAGACACGCAATCCCGGGTCGGAAAGCCACGATCGCATACCGGCTGCTGCCTACAGCGCCGGTTGCTTGCCGATCGATCCATCAGACGCCCGATGGGGGAAGGCGGCAGTTCTGCGTTTGTGGCATCGATAACCGAGGTCGATGACGATGGCGTGGAAGAGCGCACGCAAGCGCAGCGTTACATTTCGCAAGCGCCAACAGCGGGATGAGCCCTTCGCTTGGAGCATGCAGCCCTATCGGGAGACCGGACCGCGCGTGATGACCTGCATGGCTCTTGTCATGCCCGAAAATGGATCCGGCAGCGGCCGTGCGCATAACTGGATCGTTCTGATCAGCAACGAGATAAAGTCACGTGCCTATCAGCATAGTTCTGCCGAAATGCGGGCCCGGTCATTTGGTTCTGATGACGATGACGACGATCAGTTCGAAGAGTGATGGCGCAGTGGAATGGGCCGTCTCAACCCTAGTTTCGAATAAATCTGAAGTATAAGTTTGAAGTATTAATTCTAAATGAGCAATGCAGGTCGGTCCCGACACTGGGCGCGCTTACAGCGCATGAACGGCCTGCCTTTCATTGTAAGCATCGCTGTCTGGCCCGAGGTTGTAAGGCCGTTCGTGGCGTGGCTTGTCGCTAACCAATCGTTCGCTCGATTACGCGTCCTCCCGCTCAGGGGCCATGCCACATCAGACATATACTACCAGTACGGTCGAAATTTGTTGGCGTATAAATCGCCTACTCTTGGTTTGTGTTTTCGAGAGTTACTCCCACGCTAAGTAGTATGTTCGACGAAACATCGGAGAAAAACATACTCTGGCTGCGAAATACTAAATAAGGAGTATTGCTGGGCGAATTGTTGGGCGTATTAATCTTGTGTTAACTAGACTGGCGGGTTGAGGATAAACGTTATGACCATGCCAGTGGAACACAGCTGGAACGCGCGGCTTTCAGCCAGAAATGATCGACTGTGGTTCAGCTTCAATGCCGTCGCGACGACCTATGTCGCGGCTGTTCTTGATTTCGCGGCGCTATTCTTTGCAAGCGCCGGTGGGTACATGTTGTACGAGCAAGTATTCTTGGGGATGGATGGCGACTTGTCGCGATTTGCGGGCATCGGCCTGCTTGTCGCCACGGTTTTCGTCTTGGCTATGGGCGGCGCTCATGCTTACCGTCCTGCCGGGCTGTTGTCGTTTCGCCGGCAGATGGCTATTATCTGCACGTTCTTACCAGCGGTCGTTGCGTTTCTTCTTGCGATTGTTTTCTTCCTCAAGATTGGAACAACGGTGTCGCGCGGCGCCATCCTATCGGCCGCCGTTCTATCTTTTGGCACGCTGACGACCCTGAGGCTCGCTTGGTATTCCTACCTGAACCGCGCGGTTGCCCATGCATCTTTCCCGACCCGGCGCGTCTTACTAATATGCCCAGACTCGACGCCGGTTGATCCTTTCATCCACAAGGCTGCGCTGGGCGGGCTATCCATCAAGCATACTATGCACCTTCGCGCTGCCGACGAGGCTCCAAGCCTGCTACAAGAGCGACTTCAGAAGAATGGCATAGCCGAGGTCGATGAGGTCCTGATCGTCTGGGGCGATTATGCCAACGCCGCCGTTCTAGAAGAGTGCCTGTCGGCATTGCGTGAGTTCTGCGTTCCTGTCAGCGTCATGTTTTCGGGCCTGGTCGGCGATATCGCCCAGGGTTTCGCTCAGGATATCGGCGAGAGCCGCGCATTTCAGATCCACCGGCCTCCGCTTGGCTTGGTCGAGCGTATCGTGAAGCGACTGTTCGATATTGCCTTTTCCATGGGCGCGATGATCGTTACCCTTCCGCTGTGCTTGCTGGTGGCGATGGCGATCAAGTTAGATAGTCGTGGCCCTGTCTTCTTCATGCAGTGCCGCAAAGGACACAACGGTAAGCCGTTCCGGATTCTGAAGTTCCGCAGCATGAGCGTGATGGAAGATTCTGGCGTTATCCGCCAGGCGACACGCAACGATGCGCGCGTAACCCGTGTCGGTGCCTTCATACGCTCGACTAGCATCGACGAGCTACCGCAGTTCTGGAACGTTTTGCGCGGCGAGATGTCCGTGGTCGGCCCGCGTCCACATGCGTTGGCCCATGACGATCTCTATGGAACACTGATCGCCCAATACGCTTCTCGCCGGCATGTGAAGCCGGGCCTGACGGGCTGGGCGCAGATCAATGGGCACAGGGGCGAGACGCCGACCGTCGACAGGATGGCTGACCGCGTGCGGCATGATATTTGGTACATCAACAACTGGTCGTTGTGGCTTGATCTCAGGATCGTCGTGATGACGGCGATCGGCTTGCGGGATCGGAGCAACGTCTACTGAGATTTCTTCGTCAATCCTGGTGTTTGCGTTGGTTGAGAGGTGCGTAGGCGATGATACTTGTCACTGGGGGAGCCGGATTCATTGGCTCGAACTTCGTATTGGATTGGCTGGTGCAACACGACGAGCCGATCGTCAATCTCGATGCGCTGACATATGCCGGAAATTTGAATAACTTGCGGTCTGTGGAGAAGGATCCGCGCCATATCTTCGTGCATGGCAACATCGGCGACGCAGCGCTTCTGAGCGATCTCTTCACGCGATACAAGCCAAGCGCGGTTGTAAACTTCGCCGCGGAAAGCCATGTGGATCGCTCGATCCACGGCCCGGAAGATTTTATTCAGACAAACATTCTGGGCACGTTTCGTCTGCTGGAAGCCGCGCGCGCCTATTGGACTGGCCTTGAGACCAAATCCGATTTCCGCTTTCTGCACGTTTCGACCGACGAGGTCTTTGGGACGCTCGATGCTGACGATCCTGCTTTCAACGAAGAAACGAGTTACCGGCCCAACAGCCCTTACTCCGCTAGCAAGGCGGCAAGCGACCATCTGGTTCGCGCCTACTTCCATACTTATGGGCTTCCTGTCGTCACCACCAACTGCTCCAACAATTATGGCCCGCTGCACTTCCCGGAAAAGCTCATTCCGTTAGTGATCCACAACGCGCTCCAAGGCCGTTCTCTGCCGATCTATGGCGATGGTTTGCAGATCCGTGATTGGCTCTACGTGAAGGATCATTGCAGCGCGATCCGGCGTGTGCTGGAAGCCGGACGTCTTGGCGAAACCTATAATATCGGCGGCTGGAACGAGCGCGCCAACCTTCATGTCGTCACAACTCTCTGTGCGGTACTTGACGAGTTGCAGCCGCGAGCCGATGGCAAAAAGTATAGTGAGCAGATCGCCTTAGTCACCGATCGCCCCGGGCACGACCGGCGCTACGCGATCGATGCGCGCAAGATCGAGGCCGAACTCGGCTGGCGTCCGACTGAGACCTTCGAGAGCGGAATTCGCAAGACTGTCCAGTGGTATCTCGACAATTCCGACTGGGTCGAGAACGTAACCTCAGGCAGCTACCGCAACTGGGTGGAGAAGCAATACGCATGACCGTGCTTCTTCTCGGAAAGAATGGTCAACTTGGACGCGGGCTTCAGCGCGCGCTGCTCCCATTCGGTAATCTCGTCGCCTTCGCGCGCGACGAACTTGATCTCGATAAGCCGGAAGTCATCGCCGAGCGTCTTAATGCGGTTCGCCCTGATATCATCGTCAACGCGGCGGCTTATACGCAGGTCGATCTTGCCGAGACGAATGCCGATGCGGCGTTTCGCGTCAACCACAAGGCCGTGAGGGTATTGGCGGATTACGCCCGCCGGAGCGACGCGCTGCTGGTGCATTATTCGACGGACTACGTTTTCGATGGTCGCCAGGAAACGCCTTATTGCGAGAGCGACGAGACGCATCCGTTGAATATCTACGGCCAGTCGAAACGTGCCGGCGAGTTGGCGATTGTCGAGTCCGGCTGTCGGCATCTGCTGTTTCGCACGAGCTGGGTTGTCTCTGCTGATGGCACGAACTTCGTGAAAACCATTCTGCGCCTGGCGCGGGAGCGTCCGAACCTGCGAATCGTCGCGGACCAGTTTGGCGCGCCGACGGCCGTCGAGGTGCTCGCTGATGTCACCGTGCTTGCAATTGCCGCGCATCGGCGCGGCGGCATTGCCGACGGAACCTATCATCTGACTGCGTCCGGACGAACAAGCTGGCACGGACTTGCCCAGCATATTGTCCAGAAGGCGATCGAGCACGGCTTCGTCTCGGCTGTCGATCCGGCCAATATCGAGGCGATTACGACCGAAGAGTTTCCACGGCCGGCCGCACGGCCGCGAAATTCGTCGCTCAACACGAATGCTTTGAGTTCCGCCCTCGGGTTCACCTTGCCTGAATGGACGGTGCATGTCGATCGCGTACTTGATCAATTGAAGGAACGGGGGTGGGCGCTGTGACCCGAAAAGGCATCATTCTCGCCGGTGGATCCGGCACTCGTCTTCATCCGGCGACACTTGCCATGAGCAAGCAGTTGCTGCCTGTCTTCGACAAGCCGATGATCTATTATCCACTCAGCACGCTGATGCTGGCCGGCATCCGCGACATCCTGATCATCTCCACGTCGTTGGATATTCCTCGCTTCGAGCAGCTGCTGGGCGATGGCAGCGCTTGGGGCGTCAAGTTCTCCTACGCCGAACAGCCATCGCCCGATGGTCTGGCGCAGGCCTTCATCATCGGTGAGACGTTTCTCGATGGAGCGCCGTCGGCGCTCGTGCTCGGCGACAACATCTTCTACGGCCATGACCTGCCGATCCTTTTGGCAAGCGGCATGTCGGTCGATCGAGGCGCAACGGTGTTCGCCTATCACGTGCTCGATCCGGAGCGATATGGCGTCGTGGAGTTCGACAAGCGCTTCAGGGCGGTCTCGATCGAGGAGAAACCGGCGGAGCCGAAATCGAACTACGCGGTGACGGGACTCTATTTCTACGACGAACGCGCCGTTGAATTCGCCAAGTCGCTGCGTCCTTCGCCGCGCGGCGAGCTCGAGATCACGGACTTGAACCGGCGTTATCTGGAAGACGGCAGCCTGACCGTCGAAATCATGGGCCGCGGCTACGCCTGGCTCGATACAGGAACGCATGATTCATTGCTCGACGCCGGGCAATTCATCTCGACGCTGGAGCGACGTCAAGGGCTGAAAGTGTCGTGTCCGGAGGAGATCGCGTTTCGCAACGGCTGGATCACCGGCCGACAGCTGGAGCAACTGGCGGCGCCGCTCTGCAAGAACGGATACGGGAAATACCTGATGCGACTGCTGACGGAGGCAGGTTGACCGATGAAAGTCTCTTCACTGGCAATTCCCGAGGTCCTGCTGATCGAGCCCACCGTCTACGGTGATGAACGCGGCTTCTTTTTCGAAAGCTTCAATCAGGCCCGCTTCAACGAAGCGGTCGGAGCTGAGGTTTCATTCGTTCAGGACAATCACTCCAAGTCGGCCAAGGGCGTGCTACGCGGGCTGCACTACCAGATCAGCCAAGCTCAGGGAAAACTGGTTCGGGTGGTCGAAGGCGAGGTCTTCGATGTGTCCGTGGACCTGCGGCGGTCCTCTCCAACCTTCGGGCAGTGGGTTGGCGAAATCCTGTCGGCGAACAACAGACGCCAGCTCTACATCCCGCCGGGCTTTGCGCATGGCTTCGTGGTTCTGTCTGAAACCGCGCAGTTTCTCTACAAGACGACAGATTTCTACTCGCCGCAACACGAGCGTGCCATCATCTGGAACGACGCGACGGTCAACATCGCCTGGCCGATCGCGACAACACCCATCCTTTCATCCAAGGACGCGCAGGCGCCGCTGATGAGAGATGCGGATCTTTTTCCGTAACGGCGTTTCGCGACCATCGCCACATCGGTAGTAGGCATAGCTCAGACGAGGCGCGAAAGTTGGCGATCGTCGGCCCGCCGTCTTTGGCTCCACTACATATCGTTGCCCTTGGTCCTTTCCGGATCGGTTTTGGTGTGTCACATAAGGTCGGCTAGCCATCGCCACTGGGAGGACGATTGTCGGAATGAGGGGAATTCGCCAACTGGCCAAGCATCTCGATATCTCGATCGGGACCGTGTCGCGGGCGCTCAATGGCAAACCTGATGTGAATGAGGAGACTCGCAAGCGAGTGCTGGCGGCGGCCGAAGAGCTTGGCTATGTAGCGAACCAGTCGGGCCGAAGCCTGCGGCAGGGAACCACCAACGTCATCGGCCTGATGATCGAGTCCAGCAAGGAAACGGTCGAAAACGCCGACAACTTTTTCCTCGGCCTGACCGGCGGTCTGCAAAGCGTGTTTTCACGCCACAAGCTCGATCTCATCATGCTGCCCTGCCCGAGTGACGAGGACCCGCAGGAGTATCTGAAGCGCATGGTGGCGCGTCGTGTGGTCGATGCACTGATCATTTCCGCCACGCAACGCGTCGACAAGCGCATCGACTTCCTGGCCAAGGCAAAAATACCCTTCGTTGCGCTCGGCCGTAGCTCGTCCGGCGGCAATTATAGCTGGATCGACCTCGATTTCGAAGGCGTCGCAGCCTGCGCCGTCGATCGGCTCGTTGCCAAGGGGCATCGACGGATCGCGATCGCGGTGCCATCAACAGACGTCAATCTCGGCTACATTTTTCTCGATGCTTATCGTAGCGCGCTGGAACGTCACGACATTGCCTTTGATCCCGAACTCGTCATTCGCGCGAAGTCGAGTGAGCAAGGTGGATATCAGGCCGGTGACGAACTCATCCGCCTTGATCCTCGGCCTACGGCGATTATTCTGATCTACGAACTGATGGCGATCGGGCTTTACCGACGCATGGTCGAGGCGGGCATCGTCCCCGGTCGAGATCTCGCCGTCATCGGTTTTCGCGAAGAGCCGCGTGCCCGGTTCCTGCAGCCGACACTCACCTGTTTCAGGATGTCGTTGCGCGATCTCGGCGCCGAGCTTGCGGAAACGCTGCTCGCGACCATGCCTGCCTATGCGGATTTCTATCCTGATGGCGCACGCAACACGATTTGGCCGCTTGAGCTCGTTGCGGGCGAAAGCGATGCCTTCAGCCTCGACATTTGAATTTTCTCGAAAGCCAGCCCATGCAACCGCGCGATTTCCTAAAAGATCTCTTCTCCACCGCTGTTAGGGCGGCCGACCCGCTCACGGGCCTCACCGCCCATCTTCCTGCCAAGCCGAAGGGGCGAACGGTCGTGATCGGCGCCGGCAAGGGCGCTGCACAGATGGCGCAGGCGCTCGAGAGTGTCTGGGACGGTCCGCTCGAGGGTGTCGTGGTGACGCGTTACGGCTATAGCTGCGAGACCCGAAACATTGAGATCCTTGAAGCTTCGCATCCTGTGCCGGATAACGCCGGTCTCGTCGCTTCGAAGCGGCTGATGGATGCGGTGAGCGGGCTTGGTGAGGACGATCTCGTCATCGCGCTGATTTGCGGGGGAGGGTCCGCCCTGCTGCCTTCGCCGCCTGAGGGGCTGACGCTCGAAGACGAGATTGCCATGAACGAGATCCTGCTCGCCTCGGGCGCGCCGATCTCCGCGATGAACGTGGTGCGAAAGCATCTCTCCATGATCAAGGGCGGCAGGCTGGCGGCGGCGACCAAGGCGCGTGTTGTCAGCATGGTTGTGTCGGACATCCCCGGCGACAATCCTGCTTATGTTGCTTCCGGCCCCACCGTTCCGGATCGCTCGACGCGGCACGATGCGCTTGACATCATCGCGCAGTACAAGATGTCGCTTCCGCAAGCCGCGCTCGATTTCCTTGCCACGCCGACTGCCGATGCGCCGAGCCCGGATGATCCGGTTTTCGGCCGTCACGAACATCATGTGATTGCCTCGGCCGGCGTCTCGCTGGAGGCGGCAGCCGCGCTTGCCAGATCGCACGGGGTGGAAGCCGCCATCCTGTCGGATGCTATCGAGGGAGAATCGCGCGATGTCGCTTCGGTACATGCGGCGATCGCTCGCGAAGTGCTTGCCAAAGATCGGCCGTTCCAAAAGCCAGTCGTTATTCTCTCCGGTGGGGAAACGACCGTTACGCTCCGAGGCAAGGGCGGAAAGGGCGGCCGCAACGGCGAGTTCGCGCTCGCGATGGCGCTAGCGATCCAGGGTCACGACATGCATTTGCTTGCCGCTGACACCGATGGTATCGATGGGTCCGAAGACAACGCGGGTGCCTTCGCGGACGGGAAAACCGTCGAACGATTGCGCGCCGCCGGTTTCGATCCGCGCCGACTTCTCGATGGCAACGACAGCTATAGGGGCTTCGCTGCGATCGGCGACCTGTTCGAGACCGGCCCGACGGGAACCAATGTCAACGACTTCCGCGCGATCCTGATCTGCTAACCGAAGAATCGCAATCTGATCCGGTCACCTGTGTTCCCGACGGAACGCGGTGCAAAACAGTGCGAAATTTTTTCGTGCTGCGCTGCGGCGCAGCCGGTGTTAAGGCCCCGCATTTGCAGATGTTTTTCGCAGCATTTTTTGTCTGATCGCGTGGGATTGACAGCGAGAAACGTTTCCGCTTAGTATCGTAAACGTTTACGGGGCAAGTTTCGGGAGGAAAGCCGGAAACTGTCCACGGGAGGAAATCGTGACATTGAATGCCGTTCTCTGCGGTTGCGGAGCCATGTCCAAGGGCTGGTTGCGCGCCATCAAGGAAACCCCGGCTCTCGCAGCCGAGATCGAGGTCAAGGGCCTCGTCGACGTCAATCCTGCGGCGGCTGAAAAGCTTGCCGAGGAGTTTGGTTTGAGCGGTGCCGTGATTGGCACGGATCTCGCCGACGTCATCGCAAAATCAAAAGCCGACATCGTCTTCGACGTGGTCATCCCGAGCGCGCGCTTCAACGTGGTGTCAACGGCGTTGAAGGCCGGCTGCCATGTGCTGAGCGAAAAGCCGATGGCGACTTCGCTAGCCGAAGGGGCTGCTCTTATCGATCTCGCCGCCGAGACCGGCAAGGTCCATGCCATCATTCAGAACCGCCGCTTCATCTCGGGCGTTCGCCGCATGCGCCGTTTCGTCGAAAGCGGTGCGATCGGCGATATCACAGGCATCCATTGCGATTTCTTCCTGGCGCCGCATTTCGGCGGTTTCCGCGAAGAGATGCAGAACGTGCTGCTGCTCGACATGGCGATCCACACTTTCGACGCCGCGCGCTTCGTCGCCGACAAGAAGCCGCTTGCCGTTTACTGCGTCGAGCGCAATCCCAAGGGTTCCTGGTATCGGCACGGCGCTTCCGCCAATGCGACCTTCGAATTCGCCGATGATGTCGTCTTCACCTATCGCGGTTCCTGGTGCGCGGAAGGCGAGCGTACGAGCTGGGAAAGCCAGTGGCGCCTCGTCGGCTCCAACGGAATGCTGACCTGGGATGGCGAAGAGGGCTTCAAGGCCGCAACCGCTGGCCAGGTCCCGGGGCTGCTGCACGGCTTCACGCCGGTCGAGGTCCCCGCACCCGAACATGACGAAGAGACGCACGGCCACGCTAGCGTGATTGCGAGCTTCGTCGAGGCGATCAAGACGGGCAAGCGTCCGGAAACAGCAAGTTCCGACAACATCAGAAGCCTCGCCATGGTCTTCGGCGCCATCGAAAGCGCCAAGACCGGCAAGCGTATCGAAATTTCAGCATAAGGATTGAGATTGTGAGCAACCCCGCCAAGTCCATTCGCATCGGAACTATGGTCAGCGCGTCGAAGGGCGGCGCCGACAAGCGGATCGGCCAGATCGCCGATATGGGTTTCGAAAGCTTCGAACCCTTCTTCTGGCAGACGACCAACGGCCAGAACCTTGCCGAACTCGGAAAGCGCTGCGTCGACGCCATCGGCGACCGTGATATCACCATCTCGACGCTCGGCATGTTTGGCAATCCGCTCGAAACCACCGATATCGATCTCGACACGCTCCAGGGCTGGAAGGATTGCATCGACAATGCGCATCACTTCGGCGCCACCTGCGTCGCCGGCTTTACCGGCCGTATCCGTGGCAAGGTGCTGACCGACAGCCTGCCGCGCTACAAGGAAATCTGGAGCGAGCTTGCCAAGCGCGCTGCCGACAAGGGCGTGAAGATCGCCTTCGAAAACTGCGCGATGGACGGCAACTGGCAGACGGGCGACTGGAACATCGCGCACAATCCGGATGCCTGGGAGCTGATCTTCAACGAGACGCCTGATGACAACATCGGCATCGAATGGGAACCGTGCCATCAGATGGTCTATCTGATCGAGCCGCTGCCGCAGATCCGCAAGTGGGCGTCGAAAATTTTCCACGTTCACGGTAAGGATGCAACGATCCGCTGGGATGTCATCAAGGAGCATGGCATCTTCGGTAAGGAGAAGTTCGTGTTCATGCGCACGCCGGGCTTTGGCGACAGCAACTGGACGGACATCATTTCGGAACTGCGCCTCGCCGGCTGGTCGGGATCCATCGACATTGAAGGCTGGCACGATCCTGTTTATCGCGACGCGCTCGAGATGACCGGCCAAGTTCATGCGCTGAACCATTTGAAGCATGCCCGGGGCGGCGACTTCGTCGTCGATCCGGTTTGATGATATCGCGGCCGGCAAGGAGGAATTGCCGGCCTTCGATCTAGGATAACCACAAAGGAGGAGAACCATGGCTATCCGTAAATTTGCAATGATCGGCGCACTTGCGCTGGCGGGCGTGTCGCTCTTCGGCCTAGCCGCCAAGGCCGAAGACGTCACCCTGACCCTCTGGTCGCTTGACCGCGACATTCAGCCGGCGCCGAACCTGATCAAGGAATTCAACGATCAGAACAACGGCATCAAGATCGAATATCGCCAGATCCAATTCGACGACGTCGTCAGTGAATCGATGCGCGCGTTTTCGACCGGCAAGGCGCCCGATATCATTGCCATCGACAACCCGAACCACGCGATGTTCGCTGCCCGCAAGGCCTTCCTCGACCTGACCGACATGATCGCCAAGTCGACCGTGATCAAGCCCGAGAACTACTTCCCCGGACCGCTGAAGTCCGCCACCTGGGACGGCAAGCTCTACGGCGTGCCGAAGGCGACGAACACGATCGCGCTCTACTATAACAAGGACATGTTCAAGGCCGCTGGCCTCGATCCTGAGAAGCCGCCGCAGACCTGGGACGAGCTCGTTGCGGACGCCAAGAAGCTTACCGATCCGTCGAAGAACGTCTACGGCCTGACCTTCTCGGCAAAGGCCAACGAGGAAGGCACCTTCCAGTTCCTGCCTTGGGCGCAGATGGGCGGTGCGACCTACAAGACGATCAACGCAGACGGTGCCGTCAAGGCGCTGACGGTCTGGAAGCAGATCATGGACGAGAAGCTTGCTTCTCCTGATACGCTGACTCGCAGCCAGTGGGACGCGACCGCCACCTTCAACGCCGGCAATGCGGCCATGGCCATCTCCGGTCCGTGGGAAATCGACCGCATGCTGACGGACGCCAAGTTCGACTGGGGCACTGCGCTGTTGCCGGTTCCGCAAGAAGGCGCGACGCGGTCTTCGGCCATGGGCGATTACAACTGGGCGATCTTCTCCAGTTCCAAGCATCCGGCGGAAGCCTTCAAGGCGCTCGAGTTCTTCGCCTCGAAGGATGACACGATGTACCAGAAGTTCGGCCAGCTGCCGGCTCGCTCCGACATCGCCATCCCGCCGACTGGCAACAAGCTGAAGGACGATGCGCTGAAGACCTTCGTCGAGCAGCTGAAATATGCTCAGCCGCGCGGTCCGTCGCCGGAATGGCCGAAGATCTCCAAGGCAATCCAGGATGCGATCCAGGCCGCACTGACCGGCCAGATGTCGCCGAAGGATGCGCTTGATCAGGCCGCCGAGAAGATCAAGGCCGTCGAAGAGTGACATATCAGGGCAAGCGGAGCGTGCGCGACGCGCTCCGCCTGTCCGACCCCAATGGCGTTTTCGCCATCCCACCGTTTCCTCCCGGCAGGGGCTGTCTTCCGCGCAAGCGCCAGGCAGCCCCGTTCGGAGCTTAAGGGGTATCCATGAAGAGGCTATTTTCCAGCATCACCGATGGCCGCGGGTTCGATATCACGCTTGTCACCCTGCCGCTCATCTTCCTGTTCGTGCTCGCGGGCCTGCCGCTCGTCTATAACATCGTCATGAGTTTCCAGGAGGTCGACATGTTCAGCCTCGGGACCTTCGTGCGCCCCTTCGTCGGTTTCAAGAACTATGTCGATCTGTTCAAGCAGCCCGAAACGCTGCCGATCATCTATAACACTGTGCTGTTCGTCGTCGGCTCCATTGCCGGCCAATTCCTGATTGGCTTCGGCCTGGCGCTGTTCTTCTGGGTGAACTTCCCGGGCGCCTCTTGGCTGCGAGGTCTGTTCCTCGTTTCCTGGGTCATGCCCGGCCTAGTCGTCGGCGCGATCTGGAACTGGGTGCTATCGGGCGACTTCGGCGTCTTGAATTTCATCCTGCGCGAAAGCGGGTTAATCAGCTCCAACATCTTCTGGCGCTCGGACCCCAATTTCTCGCTCTGGGCCGTCGTCATCGCCAATATCTGGCTTGGCACGTCGTTCAACATGATCCTGCTCTCGGTCGGCCTGTCTTCCATCCCTGGCGATCTCTATGAAGCAGCCGAACTCGACGGCGCCAATGCCTGGCAGCGCTTCTGGACGATTACGCTGCCGATGATGCGCTCGACCATCGGTGCCATTGTCTCGCTGGGTCTGATCTTCACGCTACAGCAATTCGACCTGTTCGCGGCCATCACCGATGGCGGGCCGAACAATTCGTCCAACGTCACGCAGTACTGGGCCTGGGACCTGTCCTTCCGACAATACGACTTCGGCAAGGGCGCCACGATCTCCGTCATCATGATCGTCTTCGTGATGTTCGCCTCGATCGTCTATGTCCGGTCGACAAAACATGAGGTGCGCGGATGAGCGATACCAACCGCAACCGCCTGATGCTTTTCATCGCGATCGTTCTGGCGGCAATCTATCTCTTTCCGCTCTACTGGATGTATATCACGGCGCTGAAAAGTGGCTCGGAGATGTTCGCCAATCCGCCGAGCTTCTGGCCATCCTCACCGCAATGGGGAACCTACACCTATGTGTGGGAAAGCCGGAACATGGGGCGCTATCTCTGGAACTCTGTCGTCATCGCCTTCGGTTCCGTGGCGCTGATCACGGTGCTCGGCGTCGGCTGTGCTTATGTGTTGGCGCGCTATCGCAACATGTGGGTGGATATCGGCCTGTTCCTCATCCTCATGCTTCAGGTCCTGCCGGCATCGCTGATGATCACGCCGATTTTCGTGGGCTTCTCGCAATTCGGCTTGCTCGACTATCCGCGCTTCGCCGTGATCCTGGCGATCGCCGCGAAAAGCATGCCGTTCTTCGTGGTCCTGGTGCGTGCGACCTTCATGGCCGTGCCGATGGAGCTTGAGGAAGCAGCGCTTGTCGACGGCAACTCCCGTTTCGGCGCCTTCTTCAATATCGTACTGCCGCTGGCCCGCAACGGCATTCTCGTCAGTGCGATCCTGATCTTCATGCAGGCCTTTGGTGAGTTCGTCTATTCGAAGTCGATGATCCAGGAAGCCGAGCTTCAGCCAGCCAGCGTCGGTCTCAACTCCTTCATGGGACCGAACACCAGCGAGTGGAACAATATCATGGCCTACGCCACGATGTATGTGACGCCCGTTCTCGCCATCTTCGTTCTCTTGCAGCGCCGCATCGTATCCGGCCTCACCTCTGGAGCCCTCAAATGACCAATCAGATCGAGCTCAGCGGCGTCAACAAGCATTATGGCGCCTTCCATGCGCTGAAGAACATCAACCTTGAGATCACCAAGGGCAGCTTCGTGGCGCTCGTCGGTCCATCGGGCTGTGGGAAGTCCACCCTGCTGCGCTCGCTGGCAGGCCTGGAGAGCATCTCCGAAGGTGACCTGAAGATCGCCGGCGAGCTGATGAACAACGTGCCGCCGCGCAAGCGTGACGTTGCCATGGTGTTCCAGTCCTACGCGCTTTATCCGCACATGACGGTCGAGGAAAACCTGACCTATAGCCTGCGCATTCGCGGTGTCGCCAAGGCCGAAGCAAAGAAGGCCGCGGCCGATGTGGCGGCGACCACCGGTCTCTCCAACCTACTGAAGCGATATCCGCGGGAATTATCGGGCGGTCAGCGGCAGCGCGTGGCGATGAGCCGCGCCATCATCCGTCACCCCAAGGCGTTCCTGTTCGACGAGCCGTTGTCGAACCTCGATGCGGCGTTACGCGTTCACATGCGCAAGGAAATCCGGGCGCTGCACGATCGGCTCGGCGCGACCTCGGTCTACGTCACCCATGACCAGATCGAGGCGATGACCATGGCTGACCACGTCGTCGTCATGCGCGAGGGCGTCATCGAGCAGCAGGGCAAGCCGCTCGAGCTCTACGACACGCCGGCCAACAAGTTCGTGGCCGGCTTCATCGGTTCGCCGGCGATGAATTTCATTCCTGGTGTCGTGCAGGCGGACGGAAGCGGCCTGGCGATAGATCTCGGAACGGTCAAGCACACGCTGCTGAGCAATCGCCAGCTCCAGCCGGGCCGCAAGGTCACTGTCGGCATCCGTCCGGAGCATATCGGCATCACAGCGACAGGGCAGGGGACATTCGACATCCCCGTTGACGTCGTCGAATCCACGGGTTCGGCAACCTTCATCACCGCGGCGACTACACCGGAACTCACGATCGTTGAAACGGGCCGCAGCACGGCCCGCGGCGGCGAGACGATCGGCGTTACCATCGATCCGGCACAGGTGCATCTGTTCGACGACGCGACTGGCGTCCGTATCTGAAGGTACAAGGCAGCGGCGGTATATGCCGCCGCTGACTAATGATTTACCGCCCGCCCTCGAGCTTGCGGTGGCGCTGGTTCGTTCCACCGACCCCGTAGGGATAGTCGAAGGGGTGCGGCGCGCTGATCTCGGTGAGGCGGCGCATCTCCTCGTCGGAGAGGCTGATCTTGGCCGCGCCGAGGTTCTCCGCCAGTTGCTCCGTCGTGCGGGCGCCAAGGATGACAGACGTCACGGCCGGCCGCGCCACGGTCCAGGCGAGCGCCACTTGCGCCATGCTGCAGCCCTTGGACTTTGCGATGTCTTCCACTGCGCCGATGATGTCCCAAGTCCTCTCCTGGGCGTTGCGCTGGTCGTAAGATTCCATGCCGCGCTTCGGATTTTCGCCAAGCCGAGTCGCGCCCGTCGGCATGTGGTCACGGCGGTATTTGCCCGTCAGCCAGCCGCCGCCGAGAGGCGACCAAGGCAGCAGGCCCATGCCCGCATCCTGGCAAGCCGGCACGACCTCGAGTTCGATATCGCGCACAAGCAGGCTGTATTGCGGCTGCAGCGTCACCGGCCGGGTGTAGCCGCGCGCCTTGGCGATTTCGGCCGCCTTGGCGATATGCCAGCCGACGTAATTGGAAAAGCCGTAATAGCCGATCTTGCCGCTGGAGACGGCATCATCGAGGAAACGCAGCGTCTCCTCGATTGGCGTCAGGGCGTCCCATGCATGCATCTGGTAGAGATCGATGTGTTCGACGCCGAGACGTCTAAGCGAGTCGTCGAGCGCGACGTTCAAATGCCGCCGCGACAGCCCGATATCATTCGGGCCGTTTCCCATCGGAAACCGTCCCTTCGTTGCGATCACCGCCTGGCGGGCCTCGGTCGGCCGCTCCTTAAGCCAACGACCGATAATCTCTTCCGAAACGCCGGCGCTATAAACGTCGGCGGTGTCGATGAAATTGCCGCCCCATTTGAAATAGTCGTCGAGTATCTTGTGCGAGGTGGCTTCGTCGGCCTCCGCGCCGAAGGTCATCGTTCCCAGGCAGTATGGCGCGACGATTGTCCCGCTTGGTCCAAGCTTTCGATAATCCATTGAACATCCTCCGTGTCGAAATCGTTTCTCTGTTTGGATCGCCGATAAGGCTAGGTCGCCGGTCCGCTTGCTGCCGTCTCTTCCAGAACTGTTTCCGGAATATCGTCAAATGACGCGTAGTTGAGGTCGTATAGCCGCGCGTAAAGCTTGCGGTTCGCCATGAGCTGCTGGTGGCTGCCACTCTCGACCAACTCGCCGTTCTGCAGAACGATGATCCGGTCGGCTTCGCGAATGGTCGCCAGCCTGTGGGCGATCACCAGTCCGGTGCGGCCTTCCAGCAATTTGACCAGCGCCTTCTGGATCAGCATCTCCGTATAGCTGTCGATATTCGCCGTCGCCTCGTCCAACACCAGGATTTTCGCGTCGGCCACCAGCGCACGCGCGAAGGACAGAAGCTGGCGCTGCCCGAGCGAGAGATTGCCGCCGCGCTCGCCCAGTATGCTGTCGTATCCCTCGGGCAGCCGCATGATGAAATCATGCGCGCCGACTGCCTTGGCTGCTTCGATAACCTTCTCCCGCGTCGCGTCGTGCTTGTGATAACGGATGTTTTCGAACACGGTTCCGGTGAAGAGAAACGGCTCCTGCAGCACCATGGCGATCTGGTCGCCGAGCGAATCCTGAGTAAGCGCGCGGACATCGTGGCCACCGACGAGCACTTGCCCCTGCTGCACGTCATAGAAGCGGTGGATCAGCGACATGCAGCTCGACTTGCCCGAGCCGGTCGGGCCGACAAGAGCGACCGTTTCGCCCGGGTTGACCTTGAAGCTCACATCCTTGAGCACCGGATGCTTCGGATTATATCCGAAGACCACGTCGCGGAACTCGACTGAGCCGTCCATGTCCTTGGAGAGAACCACCGCATCGGCTGCGTCCTTGATGTCGATCGGTACATCGAGCACTTCGGTCAACCGCTGGCCGGATGCCATGGCGCGCTGCATGACGGAGTATTGGAGCGTAAGAGAACGGATCGGGTCGAAGAAGCGCTGGATGTAGAAGAGGAATGCCACGAGCACGCCGACATCCAGCGCCTGGTTGAGCACGCGCGCGCCGCCGACGACGATGACAAGCGCCATGGCGACGCCCGTCAGTGAATCGACGATCGGCACCATCACCTGCGCGTAACGCGCTGCGGTGAGATGCGTCAGAAGGTTTGCCTTCGCCTTGTCGTCGTAAAGCGTGAAGTTGACGCCCTGCCGGTCCATGCTCTGCACCGCGCGCACGCCATGGATCGCCTCAGCCAAGGCGCCGTTCGCCACCGAATTGGTCTCATGCGCTGCCATGAAGGATTTGCGGGCAAGCGGCAACCAGAACAGGCGGACGATGAACAGGATCGGCAGAACCGAAAGCGTCAGCAGGCCGAGTTTCGGATCGAGATAAAGCATGACGCCGACGATACCGACGAGCAGCGTCATATCGCCGACCGAGAGAACCGATGTTTCCAGGAATTCCTGCATCGAATTGACGTCGCCCTGCAGGCGCGACATCAGCCGGCCGACCTCGGTCTTGTCCATGAAGGACAGCGAGACGCGCTGCAGATGCGAGAACATCTGCCGGCGAATATCGAAAAGCACGTTCTCCGCCACGCCGCCGACAAGAGTCTCCTGTGCGTAGCTCGCCCCGTAATTGATCATGATCGCGACGAGGAAGACCACGACGGCCCATGTCAGCGCCGAATGGCTGCCATCCTGCTGCATGCCATGGTCGATCGCATAGCGGATAATCAGCGGAATCATCAGCTGCATCAGCGTGAACGTCAGCACCGCGCAGACCGAAAGCACGACGTCGCGCCGATAGGGGCGAACGAAGGCCCATATCCGCTTGATGACGTTGCCGTCAAAGGCCTTGCCGAACATCTCCTCTTCGACGCGCTGCGATCCCACCACCGCGCGCGGCGGCCGGCGTCCGTCCTCGCGAACGTCGGAGCGTTCAGTTTCCATTTCCTCGGCCATGTCTTCCTCCCTAGGCGCTCACAGCTTCATCGCCGGGACGCACCTGCAGATCGTAAAGCGCCTTGTAGCGCCCGTTCGCGGCCAGCAGCTCCTCGTGTGTGCCGCGCTCGACGATCTCGCCTTCTTCGATGAACAATATCTGGTCCGCATGCATCAGCGAGCTCAGCCGGTGGGCGACGATGATCGTTACCCGGTCGGCGGCGTATTTGCGCATCGCGGAGCGGATGCGCTGCTCGGTCGCGGCATCGATCGCGGCCGTGGAATCGTCGAAGACCATCACCGCGGGCTTCAGCATCAGGGCTCGGGCGATCGACAGGCGCTGGCGCTGACCGCCGGAGAGCGACACGCCGCGTTCGCCAACGACGGTGTCGTAGCCCGTCGGCAGCCCGAGCACGTAGTTGTGCAGCTGCGCGCTTTCACTGGCGCCGGCGATGCGGCTTTCCTTTGCCCATGGGTCGCCATAGGCGATATTGTTCTCGATCGATGTCGTGAACAGGAAAGAATCCTGCTGCACGATGGAGACGGAGCGGCGCAACGACTGAAGAGTCGCCTTGCGGACATCCTGGCCGTCGATTGTGACGCGGCCGCCGGTGACATCGTAGAAGCGCGGGATGAGATGCGCGAGCGTCGACTTGCCGCTACCGGGTGGGCCGACGATGCCGATTGTCTCGCCGCGTTTCGCCTCGAAGGAGATGCCGCGCAGCGCCTGTTGTGTTGGCGTGCTTGGATAGCTGAAGCTTACATGCTCGAACCGAAGCGTACCCTCGGTGATCTTCATCTCCTTCGCATCTGGCGCATCGCGAACGGCGATCTCGAGATCGAGCAGCTCGAACAGTCGGGTGCCGCAGGTCGAAGCGCGGGCGAAGGCGTTGACCATCAGGCCGAGCTGGCGCACCGGCATCTGCAGGATGGTCATGAAGGTGAGGAAGGATGCGAGCGTCCCGACCGTGATTTCGCCCGATATCACCTTGCCGCCGCCAACCCAGAGCACGAGGCCCATGGCGGCGAAAAAGGAAAAGGTCATGGCGCTCGTATTGATGACGCGGATCCCGACGCGTTGATGCGCGAGCTCCAGCGCGCTTTTGGACGCCGCTTCGAATTTCGACATCTCATAGGCGTGGGATGCGAAGGCGCGGACGACGCGAATGCCGCCGAGGTTTTCTTCCATAATCCGGGTCAGGACCGAAAGCCGCTCCTGCAGCACCAACCATGTGGCGCGCAACCGCAGCTGGGTCACCGATGAACGCCAGCCGACGAAGGGAACGAAGCTCAGCGCCAGGAGGCCGAGCACCACGTCGGTCGACAGAAGCATGTAGGCGCCGATGCCTATCAGCATGGTCAGCAGCACCATGCGCACCAACGCCGTCGAGAAATACATGCGCACGCCTTCCAGATCGAGCAGGCCGATGGTGATCAGGTCGCCCGAGTGCACGCTGTCGTGGAAGCTGAAGGAGAGCCGCTGGATCTTTTCGTAGCAGGCAATGCGAAGCTCGTAGCCCATGTGGTGGCCGACGCTTTCGCTGTAGTAGTTCTGCACCATGGTGAAGACGCCGCGCATGACGCTGGCGCCGAGCAACAACAAGGCGGTCGTCAGCAGCGCATCCTGGGCGACAAGGCCAGCAGCGCCGCCCTCGACGACCGCCTGGGTGTGATCCACCGCGTGCCCGAGCAAACGCGGGATCATCAGCTGGAACGAAGAGGCGATCAGGGTGGCGCCGATCGCAAGGCCGGACTGCCATGGGTGGCGCAAGGCCATGACGGTGATGCGGACCAACGTGGAGAGGCCCTTGCCCCATCCTGCCGCAGTCGCCTTTGCCATCGAAGCCGACGGCTTCGCTACACGGTTCAAAGCATCGCTGCTCACGGTATCATTCCAAAATAGAGGTGTATCGGCGCGGGTCCGCAAGGGACGGCAAATCGATGACGGGATTGGTTAGCGCGCTTACTTTTGACGATTCGAACCGGCCGTTCAAGTAAACAATTCACCAACTGGTTATTTTATCGTGAGGCCCTGCCGGGCGGGTGACGGAAAATGAAAATGGCCCGCTTTCGGCGGGCCATTCGATCGATTGTGTGGCGTTTGCGGTGAGAGATCAGGATGCCTCGAGCGGCTTGTTTTCCGCGGCGTCATCGGTCCGACTGGAGAAGTAGTTCGCCAGAAGCGCGCCGGAGATATTGTGCCAGACGCTGAAGATGGCGCTGGGCACGGCTGCCACCGGCGAGAAATATGCGGTAGCGAGCGCGGCGCCAAGGCCACTGTTCTGCATGCCGACTTCGATGGCCAGCGCCTTGCGCTTGTAGAGATTGAGCCCGAACGCCTTGGCGGCGAAGAAGCCGAGCAGGTACCCGAGGCCGTTGTGCAGGACAACGACGGCGAAGATCAAAAGGCCGGACTGCGCGATTGCGCCCTTGCTGGCGCCGACAACGGCCGCGACGATCAGCACGATACCGACGACGCTTACGAGCGGCAGGGCAGGCACGGTCTTTTCGACCGGGCGCGGCAGCACCTTCTGTGCCAGGAAGCCCAGCGCCAGTGGCAGGATGATGACCTGCAGAATGCTCATGAACATCGCCATGGCGTTTACGGGCAGGTATTGGCTTGCGAACATCCAGACGAGGAAGGGCGTGACTATCGGAGCTGCCAAGGTGGTGACGCTGGTGCAGGCGACGCTCAGCGCTACGTCGCCCTTGGCGAGATAGGTCATCACGTTGCTCGATGTGCCGCCGGGGCAGCAGCCGACGAGAATGACGCCGGCGGCAACTTCCGGCGGCATCGGGATGAGCACGGTCAAGAGCAGAGCGAGCGCCGGCATGATGACGAAATGCGCGACGACGCCGATCGCGACCTCGACCGGGCGGTGGCTCAGTTCGCGGAAGTCATCGACGGAGATGGTCAGGCCCATGCCGAACATTATGATGCCGAGCAGCGTGACGATATAGGGCGTCACATGCTTGAACACATCCGGCAGCAGGAAGCCGAGCACGGCGAACAGGATGACCCAGAGGGCGAATGTCTTGCCGACAAACGCGGAGAGTGACGTGAGGAGTTTCATGCCGATAACCTTAAGCAAACATATGCCCCGGCTTTTGAGCGCAAGGCTTTTGCTGTCAAGGTCGTTAGCGCTGCTTTCGGTTCCGATCGCTACGGATCGGCGCGTTTCGATAAGAAAGTGTCCGTACCAAGGGATATTCGATCCGATATATTTCCTTTTACGTACACGTCATATTCATGCCCAAATTCCCCCGTTGAAGGCGAGCGCTAGTCTGAGTTTGCCGCGCAGCACGTATCGCCGTGGCCCCCTGCCAAGCATCTCGGCTAGCACCACGGCAACGCGCACCGCTCGTCCGGCAATCAGCGGCCAGCCTTCATCGCAGCGCGCAGGCAGTCATTGATCCGCTCCTGCCAGCCGGGGCCGTCTTCCTGGAAAAACGCCAGCACGTCGCTGTCGATCTTGATCGACACCATTTCCTTCGCATTCGGGATTGCCGGCCGCTCGACGGCAGCGGCCGGCTGCTTCTTGGCGGGTCTGAACAAGGCTTCCGCCGCGTCCATTGCATTGACGGGGCGTCGGGGTGTCGTGGCCATTCTATGTTCCTGTGTCGGAGAAGTTCTGGCGAAAGGTCGCCCAGCGTTCAGCGATCGTCAATAACCTCTGTATCGGGGCGATCGCCGCCGCTGGCATGTTCCGTATGCCACGAACCATCAGCGGTCTGATACTGGATTTCGGCATCGCGGCCTTCGACATGCTGTCGGCTCGCGGCGGCCTTTGCCGCGGCAAGTGCTGCGCTATGCGTGGGAAATGTTTCGGACCAGACATCGCCAAGGCGATATCCATAGCCACCATCGTGCTGTCCGACGTGATAGGTAATCTGCATCGTGCTATCTCCTGCTGCGCCCATGCCATTCGGATGGGCTCAACGATACCTGGGAAGCAATTGGCTTGAGGTCAAGCGCGGTGGTGCAAGATGCACCGCAGTACGCTCGAGCGCTCAGCTCAACTGGTGGATCTTCACCTGGGGAACGACGGATTTGGCGATCTCGCACAGGTGCAGATGGTGCGTGAGATAGATCACTTGGCCGACTTTCGCCATCTCGCCGAGAAGGCGGAACACCTCTTCGGAGCGCGGATTGTCGAAGCTCTCCATGATATCGTCGGCGACGAAGGGTACGGCCGGCCGAACGGCTGCGAACTCCTCGTAACCGGCCAGCCGGAGCGCCAGATAGAGCTGGAACTGCGTTCCGGTCGACATGGAATCTGCGAGTTTCGATCCACCATCGCGCGATACGCCGATCAGGATCTCCTTGTCCTTGTCCGGCTGCGTCGCGAGGCCAGAGTAATTGCCGCCGGTGATTGTCTGAAACGCCCGTGAAGCACGGTTCATCATCGAGCTGCGATGCTTGTCGCGATAGAGATGCAGCGCCTGTTCGGCCGCCAGCGTGCCGGTTCGAACCGTCAGGTAGCGGATGGCGAGCGCCTCGATATCGAGTAGCAGTGTGCGCCGCTTCGCCTCGATACGGGCAACCGCGTCGTCGCCGCCCACGGCATCGAGCTTGTCCTTGGCGCGGGTCATGTCGGCGTAAAGCTCCCGCGCGCGCTCCGTCAGATCCTCGATACGGGCGGCAAGATTGAGCGCGCTGTGTTCGACCTCTACAGCGTCAGTCTCCGATAACAGCCTTGCAGCATCCTCAAAGGTCCTGGTGCGCAGCCCCTGCGCAATCTGCTCGCGAAGCTCCGCCATGCGCTTCTCGATCCGGTTCCTTTCCTTGGCCGCCTCGAGGTAGTTTTCGACAGCCGCCAGCGTGTCGGCGCCGAAATAGCTCGTCAACTCCGCCTTGCGGGCGTTGTGAACGGCAAGCTCCGCGTCGAGTGCCTCGCGATCGGTCTGCAGCTTTTCGAGCGTGGCCTGTCTGTCCGCGCGGTGCTGCCGATCGCGCAAGGCGGTGTTGTAGCGTTCGACAAGCGCATTGGCGGCGGCAAGCACATCGGCTGAATGAATGTCGGCCTCTGGTTGCCCAAGGATGTTGGCCAATTCGGTCCGAAACTGCGTCTGGTCATTCTCCATTGCCGACACGCGCTGCGCCAGATCGTGACGTTCCTTCAAGACGCCGGGCAGGCTTGAAAGGGTAGAGAGAATAGCACTGACGGCGGCGACTGATGTGACCTTGTCGGCAAACCATGTGACTGACAGCGCCTCCGACCAGGCATCACGCCATGCATCCGCGATCAGGACAGCCTGCTGATGGTCACGCTCCCGCTCGGCGATATCGCGCGTCAGCCCGCTCATTGCCTTCCGGTGGTTGGCGCGCACCTCCTCCCGCCTCCTGCTGTCGGCCAGCAGTCTCGCCGCCCCTCGCGTCAGGTCTGCGATCGGCATGTCGCCATCAAACCGCGCGCCGGCTTCGGTGAGGGCTGCCCCAAGCTCTGTGCTATGCCGCCCGAGTTCGGAGCGGAGCGCCTCGAGTTCATATTCGCTTTTCCTCAAATCGTCCCGGGCCGAAAGCGTAGTATTTCGCCTGCCGGCCCAGCTCTCAAGCGCAACCAGCCGCTCCAGTGCATCCGGCCCGGCCTCAATGGCATCGGGCAAAAAATTGCCGATCTTGTCCGCCAAGGCATCGTGATCCGCCAGCCCTTCCGCAAGCAGCTCCTGCTGCCGATCGATGGCGGCCGCGCTGGCAGCGGCTGCGAGCTTCAGCTGCCGGAGTTCGGCCAAATCCTTGGCGCGGGCCAACCGATTGTCCGTTGCGGCATCGTCCTGCCGCATGGCCCGTTCGAATGTCGAAGCGGTGGCGCTGTCCAGCGTGGCAAGATGGCTCTGCCAAGCCGCATCGCGCGCGCTACGCAGGGCCTGCGCCGCGCTGTCGTCGACGGTGCCCTCGCTCGCAAACGCAGCGATCCGCGCCAAAGTCGCGGCTCGTTCGCCGGTGAGGTCGCGAAGCTTGCCGCGATGCTCGCTCACGCGCTTTTCGATCGACGCCGCGTGTGATCGCCACATATCTAGTTGCCGTGTGTCAGCCGCCTTCGTCAAAGCTAGCTCGTCTAGATCGCCCGACCAAGGAACCAGCAGCGCAATGCGATCGTCGAGATTGCGGCACACCTGGCGATAGGAGCGCTCCTCGACGGCGAGACGCGAGAGAAGGTCTGTATCCGTCAGTCTCGCCAGCGCATTCTCGATGCGCGATTGCGTATCCGGTTCCAGCTCGGTTTCACCGTCAAATTCGGCCGTGTCTTCCTTCAAGCGATTGAGCGTATCGTTGGCCCGCTTGAGCTCGCGCTCCGTGGAAGCGATCTCGGCGTCGATCCCAGAGCGTTTCTCCATTAAGTCGCGGATGGCGCCAATGGATGGTGCTGGTAGCAACAACCTCTCGGGATTTGCATGTCCCGCTTGGTCGAGATCGAACAGCGACCGCGACAGGATGCCCTCCTGCTCGGCGACGGCGATTCTGCGCTTTGGCAGATCGTCCGCAGCCGCCCGATAGCGCGCTCGTCCGATCTCGAGTGTCTCCATAACCGCGGCGATCGATAGTGCCTGCTCATCCACAACCATGCCGTCGATCTCATCCGACAATTGGCGAATCGAGCGTTCGGCCGTTTCCGCGAGCGCCTGCAACCGCGTCTCATCACGCGAAAGCTGCGGCAGCAGCAAGAACCAATCGGCCGGTGGGCGCGGTAGTTCGCCGAGACCGGCGAACTCCGCCGCAAGGCGATCGAGTTCTGAGGTCAGCGGCAGCGTCGCGAGAATACGGTTCAGCTCCGCCTGCCGGAGCTTGGCCTCAACCAACTCCGCGTTAGCCGCATCGTAGGATGCGCTGGCCTGCGTCAAGGTTGTCGCGAGCACGGAGTAGGCGGTCGCGAAGGTGTCGATGGCATTGCGCTCGTTCTTCAGCGCCTCAAGTGCTCGCTTCAGCTCGGCGAGTTTGGTGCTCGACGAACGCTTGCGATGAATGGCCGCCGCATCCTCCGCCGCCATGACCAGCGACCTGTTGAGGCCAGCCAACCCCGAGCTCGCCGAAAACAGCAATTCGCCCAACTCGCCCTTGCTCTGGATGATCGCCTGGCCGCCCTCTTTCAGGGAGTGGTCGTCGAGCGAGAACATTGTCCTGTAGGCATCGCGCCCGATCCCGCCGAGTGCTGCCGACAGCATGCCCTCGTTAACCGGCTGGCCGTTGTTGTCGACGAGACTGCCGGTCCGACGCTTCAGCCGGACGAGTTCGTGGTCGCCGCCGTCGAACTCCAGCCGTGCGCCGATCTGCATGGTGTTATAGGGATGAATGAAGTCGTATTTGCTAGTGGCCCCGAACCCGAAAAGCAGATCGAGAAAGGCATCGAATGTCGTCGATTTTCCGGCCTCGTTCAGGCCGTATATAATGTGCAGGTCCGGCTTGCCCTCGAGAGTCTGGCCGAAGTCGATCGAATGATCGGTGAATTTCCCGTAGCGGGTCAGGTCGAGACGGCGAAGGCGCATCAGTTCTCTCCGTGATCCCAGGTCTTCATCCGCGCGGTGATGTCGTCGGCGCCGTCAAGCATCAACTCATCGATGAAGCGTTCGAAGCTCGCTGGGTCGTCGCCGGCAAATCGACGGCTCTCCGGCGGCAGGTCCGCCAGCAGGTCCTTGACCATCTCGCCGATCTCGTCGCGAAAACCCGCGCTCGCGATGACCCGGTCGCGCATAAGCTGGCCGAGCTCAATGACGGGATCGGCAGTTGCCTTGCCAACCTCCTCGGGTGTGTGCACGGCAAGCTCCAGCTTCTCGATCCAGGTCTGACCGATACGATCACCGCGCTCCTCGGCCTCGGTGCGCAAAAGATCGATATCGCGATGAAGCCGCCACGATAACGGCGTCTGCCCGTTGAGCCGCAAGCGAGTGACGAGGTGGGGCGAGGCAGTCTTCTCGCGTTGTCGCGCAAGCGCCAGCTCGATGGCGCCCGCCGCCTCGCGCCATTCGGAGATGCCGGTAAAATCGACGCTCACCCGCTCGAACTGAGCAACGCTGGTCAGGCGCTCCTCGATGGTGATCGTCCGGTCATCCGCGATCGTCACCAGCGACACGGTCTTCGCGCCGGCCTCGTTGATGTCGCGGCCCTGCGGCATGCCGGGCATGATCACCGTGCGCGCGCCGTGATGGTGTGCCCGCTGATGAATATGCCCAAGCGCCCAGTAATCGAAACCAGAGGCATGCAGTTCCGAGACACTGCAGGGAGCGTAGACGTCGTGCCCCTGCGCGCCGGCGAGGCTCGTATGCATGATGCCGATATTGATCGCGCCCACGACCGGTGCCTTGAATCTCGGCAGCAGCGATTCCGGCGCTTGCGGTTTGGCGAAGCTCAAGCCGTGGATTGCGATATCGAGACCACCCTTGACCCGATCGACGGCTTCGGCGCGCCCGCCGAACACCTTGACGTTTTCAGGGAGTACGAGCTCCTGGGTGATCTTAGAAAGCGCGTCGTGGTTGCCGCGTATCTTGTAGACCGCGATCCCTGCCGCATTTAGTCGCTGCATCTGGCTGGCCAGAAAACGCGCCGTCTTCATAGACGTCTGATCGCCATCATAGAGGTCGCCGGCAATGATCAATGCGTCGACCTGTTCTCCCAGGCAGAGGTCGATGATCGAAACGAAAGCCGCCCTCGTGGCGTTGCCGATCAGTTCGGCCAGCGCTTCATCGCGCAGCGCGAGCGAGCGCAAGGGAGAGTCCAGGTGAATATCGGCGGTATGTATGAAGCGAAACGGCATCAGAACCTCAATGGTGCGCGTCACTATATGGCAGATCGATCCTGCTCATGCCACCGTCAGCCGGCGTCTGGTCTTTGAGCAGGCCGGGGGAGGGGATAACCTCGACTGCTTCAACGCCGTTTCCTACACCCAAACAAGACCCCTGGAAATTCCCTATCAAATTCAGTCGCTTGCCAGAAACTGCGTTTTTTTGAAAAAGGCTTGTTGACTTGTTTGGCTCCTGGGCCTTATAAGCCGCTTCACAGAACGAGGGCGGCGGCGCTGCTGGCGACGGTGACTTTCGCTCTGGATTTCTTGAATTGGCTGCGATGCTGATTGGTCCCGGGCTTTAGGGTTTGGGACGGGGAATTTC
>UBQW01000011.1 GCA_900467745.1 Hyphomicrobiales bacterium | reverse complement strand
CGCGCCGACCTCCCCTTCCCCCCACAGGGGAGAAGGTGACCCGAAGGGTCGGATGAGGGGGCCACACGGCACCACGTCAACCTCATTAAACCCACCCACATCAAACCCACCCACATCAAACACCCCCCGGAACAAGGACCGAGCACCCCATGCCCTTCGCTTCCGGCGTAACCCTCACCGCCACAGGCGCCACCTTCGTCGTCCGCTCAAGCGAGGCCACGCAGCTCCACCTCTGCCTCTTCGACCAGACAGGCCGCGAAACGGACCGCCTGCCGATGACCCGAGGCGAAGACGATCTCCACCACCTCTTCGTCGAAGGCATCGCGCCGGGCGCCCGCTACGGCTACCGCGCCGAGGGCACCTACGCCCCCGACGACGGCCTCTGGTTCGACCCCGCCAAACTCCTGGTCGACCCCTACGCGACTGAACTCGACCGCCCCTTCCGCTACGATCCGCTACTCTCGAAATTCGGCGCCGACACGCAACACCTCGTCCCCCGCGCGATCGTCACCCGCGACGTCGCCGTCAAGCCCGCAGCCCCCATCTTCCGCCCCGGCGGCTTCATCTACGAGGTCGCGGTCCGCCCCTTCACCATGCTGCACCCGGATGTGCCGGAAGCCGAGCGCGGCACCATCGCGGCCCTTGCCCACCCCTCGATCATCGCCCACCTGAAGCGCATCGGCGTCGACGCCATCGAGCTGATGCCGATTACCGCCTGGATCGACGAGCGCCACCTTCCCCCGCTCGGCCTCACCAACGGCTGGGGCTATAACCCCGTCGCCTTCATGGCGCTCGACCCGCGCCTTGCCCCCGGCGGCATGACAGAGCTGCGCGACACCGTCGCCAAGCTCCACGAGGAAGGCATCGGCGTCATCCTCGACCTCGTCTTCAACCACACCGGCGAGAGCGACCGCTTCGGCCCGACGCTCTCCATGCGCGGCCTCGACAACCGCTCCATGTTACGCCACGTCCCCGGCCAACCCGGCACGCTCGTCAACGACACCGGCACCGGCAACACGGTGGCCTGCGACCACCCCTATGTCCGCCAACTGATCGTCGACACGCTCCGCCATTTCGTGGCTAACGCCGGCATCGATGGCTTCCGCTTCGACCTCGCGCCGATCATCGGCCGTACAGCGTCAGGCTTCGAGGCACATGGCGAAACGCTGAAGGCAATGCTCGACGACGAGGTTCTGCGCGACCGCATCATGATCGCCGAACCCTGGGACATCGGCCCCGGCGGCTACCAGCTCGGCAACTTCCCCGCCCCCTTCCTCGAATGGAACGACCGCGCCCGCGACGACCTCAGATGCTACTGGCGCGGCGATCACTACAAGACCGGCGCGCTGGCCTCGGCACTCGCAGGTTCCTCCGACATCTTCGCCCGCAACAACGCTACCGCCACCCGCAGCGTCAACTTCCTCGCCGCCCATGACGGCTTCACGCTCAACGACCTCGTCTCCTACTCCGGCAAGCACAATGAGGCGAACGGCGAGGACAACCGCGACGGTCACAACGAGAACCACTCCTGGAACAACGGCGCTGAGGGCGAGACCGACGACCCCGCAATCATCGCGCGCCGCCGCGCCGACCTTAAGGCCCTCATCTCCACGCTATTCGCGACGCGCGGCACCGTGATGCTGACGGCGGGCGACGAAGGCGGACGCAGCCAGCGCGGCAACAACAACGCCTATTGCCAGGACAACGCCATCACCTGGGTCGACTGGGCCTCCCTCGACGAAGAGCTGATCGCCCACACCGCCTTCGTCTCAAAGCTACGCAAACGCTTCGATGTCTTCTCGCAGTTCTCCTTCTTCAAGGGCGACGGCGACGTCAGTTGGATCGCGCCCTCAGGCCAGCCGATGAGCGTCTCGGATTGGGAGACACCTGACTTCGCCACGCTCGGCATGATCCTTGAAACCGAGGACGCAATCACCGGCAAACAGGTCAGGCTGGCGGTGCTCTTCAACCGCGCCCAATCAGAAAAAACGTTTTCGCTGCCCGCCGATGCGACATGGCGCCGGGTTGACGAAGAGGAAGGCTCCGAGCCGCAGAACCAGGCGCGCGTATCGGCACGGTCCGTTTCTTTTCTTGTAGGAAATTGACGCGCCCGTAAGTTGTACTAATATCCTTGTCGTAATTGTCACGAAGCCATTGTAAGTCTTTTCGAAGCAGCTTTTTTCAAGAGGAATTGATGGTCAAGGAAATCTCGCTCGCGGATGTCCGCGGGCTGGTCGGCACGGAAGCCGGCCTTTCTGATTGGATCGTCGTCGATCAGACGATGATCAATGCCTTCGCCGACGCCACCCACGACCACCAGTTCATCCATGTCGATCCGGCCCGCGCCGCCGACAGCCCGTTTGGCGGCACGATCGCCCATGGTTTCCTGACGCTCTCGCTGCTGTCCGCGATGAACTACAACTGCCTGCCCAAGGTGCGCGAGCAGACCATGGGCATCAACTACGGCTTCGACACCGTCCGCTTCGTCGCCCCGGTCAAATCCGGCGCCCGCATCCGCGGCCACTTCGTGCTGGCCGAAGCCCGCTTCCGCGGCGGCGGCATGCTGATGACCACCTACGACGTCTCAATCGAGATCGAAAACGAACGCAAGCCGGCGCTGACGGCACGCTGGACGACGATCATCCAATTCGACCCGAAGGATCGGCCGGAGGACCATTAGGCGGGGCCATATAGCGCGCGGAGGGCGGCGATGAGCTTGGTTGAGAATGAACAGATCAAGCTCCTGGCCAACGCGCTGGACCGGGCATCCACCGCCTGTTTCACCGTCGGCATCGTCACGCCGATCGCCGGCGTGCTCTACGGGATCGGCAATTTCATTCAGATATATAGCTGGTGGCTTGCCAGCTACTTCGCAGGTTGGCTTTTGCTCGCCGCGATATTACATTCTTTGGCGAGAAGAACGCTGAAGGGGCTCAGACCATGAATACTGGTGCCTTATTGTTCGTATCATTCGGGCTCCCGGCCATTATCGCCATCCTCGCCTATGCTGCGGTTCTGTGGCACGAGCGCGAGTGGCGCAAGCATCGCGATCAGCCGGGCGAGTAGTAGTCTACCGATAAGACACGTTCTGAATGGGATCGATCGATGAGCGATTGGACATTTGCTTTTGTCGTCACACCGGCAGTCGTGATCGTACTCGGCTACATCGCCATGCGCTTGCACATGTGGGACATCAAGCGTCATCATAGCGAGCCGGGCGAGTAGATCAGCTAAGGCAAAGCCCGCCGAGCCTTGAGCCAGCTGCTTTGCAGATTGGCTTTTGTCGCCGCGCTATTAAATTCTCTGGCCAGAACGTTGAAAGGGCTCAGACCATGAATACTGGCGCCTTATTCTTCATCTCATTCGGCCTGCCCGCCATCATCGCGGCCCTCGCCTATATCGCCTTCCTGCTGCACGAACGCGAATGGCGCAAGCATCGCGATCAGCCGGGCGAGTAGCCAACCCTAGAGAGCATTCACTTGAAACACACCCAAAAGTTGAAGTCGCCTTCCCCACGCGGATCGACTATACTGAGCACATGGCAAAATCCTCGGCACAATCGGCTGTTACCGTTCGCGACACAAAGACCGGGAAAACCGTCACTGTGCGTGGTGCGGGCGCTTTGAAGGATAGCGACCTGAAGATTCGCAAGGACGTCGATCTGACCAAGCCGATCTTATCGCAGGCCTTGAAAGATCGGCGAACGTGATGCTGGCGATGGCATCCACTGGCTACGTCGACGTTATAAATTGCTGATGCGGTTGGCGTCGCCTGCCGGTCCTCAGGGCCTTGGGCATAACCAAAACCAAATCGGGGACGGCGCGCTGGCACCGTCCCCGATCGCATAATCACAACACGGCGAAGCTCAGTGCCCCGCATCCTCGGCGCCCTCGGCGAGCAGGCAGAAGACGAAGTCCGCGAAGGAGCGCCAGCATTCCACCCGGAACGTATCCTCCTCGGTGCGGAAGAGCACGATCTCGGCCTTGCCGAACAGCGTGCGCGAGCAGGCGCCGACGGGGAAGGCTTCGAGCGAGAGGTCCTGCGGGCAGCCCGTGGAGATCGTCGTTTCGGCACCCGGTCCGGAGACGATGATCGCGACATTGCGGTGCGAGACGTCAGTTGCCGAATGCACGACGCCCACATCCTTCAGCGCGCCCATCAGGTCGGCGCCGCTCTCGTCGATGACCAACCATTCGTCAGGCCCGAGCCAGAGTGCTGCGCGGCCGCCCTTGCGGCCAGAGGTCTTCGGCGCGTCGGGAATGGTGACGCCGAGCGCCGACGAGAGAGCCGAAAGCGCTTCCGCGGGAGCGCGCAGTGCGACGCGCGTGGCGTGAGGTGCTGCCGTCAGCCGTACGCTGGCCGAACCGCCCTGCTTGCCCGTGAGAACGGATGTGCGAACTGCCGTATCAGCCATTGATGCGGCCTCCTTCCTTGTCAAAGAACACCATATCCGTCACCTCGACCGCGATCGTCTTGTCGGGCATCGGCACATAGAGCGTCTCGCCCATGCGCTTGCGGCCACCGGCGACCAGCGCGAACGCGATCGACTTGCCGAGGTTTTCCGACCAGTAGGACGAGGTCACGTGACCCAGCATCGTCATCGGCTTCGGCTCGTTCGGGTTGGCGACGACCTGCGCGCCCTCTTCGAGCACCAGCGTCGGATCCTTGGTGACGAGGCCGACCAGCTGCTTGCGGCCTTCCTTGACCAAATCCGGCCGCTTCAGGCCGCGAATGCCGACGAAGTCGGTCTTCTTCTTCGATACCGCCCAGTTGAGGCCGGCATCGTCAGGGGTCACGGTGCCATCCGTATCCTGGCCGACGATGATGTAGCCCTTCTCGGCGCGAAGAACGTGCATCGTCTCGGTGCCGTAGACGCAGGCGCCGAGCGGTTCGGCATTGGCCCAGACCGCTTCGAGAACCGACTGGCCGTAATCGGCCGGCACGTTGATTTCAAAGCCGGTTTCGCCGGTAAACGACACGCGGAAGAGACGGGCCGGAACGCCCATGACCGTGCACTCGGCAACGCTCATATGCGGGAAGGCCTCGTTGGAGATATCGACGCCTTCGACCAGCGGCGCGATGATCTCGCGCGCCTTCGGACCCTGCACGGCGATGACCGCCCACTGCTCGGTCACAGACGTCAGCCACACCTTCAGATGCGGGAACTCGGTCTGCAGATAGTCTTCCATGTGGTTCAACACGCGCGGCGCGCCGCCCGTCGTCGTCGTCACGTGGAAGCGATCGTCGGCCAGACGCCCGACGACGCCGTCGTCATAAACGAAGCCATCGTCGCGGGTCATGATGCCGTAGCGGCACTTGCCCGGCTTCAGCGTGTCCCAGGCGTTGGTATACATCAGGTTCATGAACTCGGCGGCGTCAGGGCCGACGACCTCGATCTTGCCGAGCGTCGAGGCATCGAACACGCCGGCCACATCGCGCGCCGTCTTGCATTCGCGCGCGACCGCCTGGTGCATGGTTTCGCCGGCACGCGGGTAGAACCACGCACGCTTCCAGTTGCCGACATCCTCGAACACCGCACCCTGGGCTTCTTCCCACTGGTGCAGCGGCGTCTTGCGCGTCGGATCGAACAGCTCGCCACGCGAATGCGCGATCAGCGTGCCGTAGGTCACCGGCGTATAGGGCGCGCGGAAGGTGGTGAGACCGACCTGCGGGATCTCCTTGCCCAGCATCTCGGCGGCAATCGCCAGACCGTGCATGTTGGAGAGCTTGCCCTGGTCGGACGCCATGCCGTTGGTGGTGAAGCGCTTGATGTGCTCGATCGAGTGCATCCCCTCGCGCACCGCAAGGCGGATATCCTTGGCGCAGACGTCGTGCTGGAAATCAATGAAGGCCTTGGCGCTGGTCTCAGGACCCGCTCCTTCCGCCGCACCGATCATGCCGCCGGTCCATTGATGCGCCTGCTCGGCCGAGATGCTGATCTTGCCCGCCGACGCCTTGCCAGCTGCCTGCGCCATCAGTTCGCCGGCTGCCAGCGATTCCTCGATCGTCCGCTGCAGGTCGTCGGTGCCGTTGCAGGCGCCGACGGAGAGGCAATCCTGCGCATAGGTGCCGGGCAGGAAGCGCTGCGTCTCCGGCTCGAACTTCACCTTGCCGCGCGACTGCGAGAACAGATGCACCGAAGGCGTCCAGCCGGCGGAGACCAGCAGAGCATCGACCGCGATCTTGCGCGGCGAACCGCCGCCGTTGCGCGCAACCGTCATCGACGCGATGCGCAGCTTGCCGGAGGTGTTGACGACCGACTGGCCAGAGAGAACATCGATGCCGAGCGAACGGGCCTCGGCCAGAACATCAGCACCCGGCGTCTGCCGGCAATCCACGATCGCCGCGATCTCGACGCCGGCGCGCTTCAGATCGAAGGCTGCCTCATAGGCCGAGTCGTGCGCCGTATAGACGCCGACCTTCTGGCCGACGGCGACGCCGTACTGGTTGAGATACATGCGCGCGGCGGATGCCAGCATGATGCCCGGGCGGTCGTTGTTCGGGAACACCATGTGGCGCTCGATGGCGCCATTGGCGAGGATGACGCGCTTGGCGCGCAGCTGCCACAGACGCTCGCGCGGCAGATGGCGGCTGGGGTTCGCGACATGGTCGGTCACGCGCTCGGCGAGGCCGACGAAATTGTGGTTGTAATAGCCGAACGCGGTGGTGCGGGTGAGAACCTGCACATTGTCCATCGCCTTCAGAGCCGCAACCGTCTTCTGCGCCCACTCGTAGCCGGAAAGGCCGTCGATCGTCACGCCGCTATCGTAGCGCAGCGCGCCGCCGACATCAGCCTGCTCGTCGCAGAGGATGACCTTGGCGCCGGTCTGCGCCGCGGCCAATGCCGCCGAAAGACCAGCCACACCGGCGCCGACAACGAGCACGTCGCAATGCGCGTAACGACCCGCATAGTGATCGGGATCGGCTTCCTTCGGCGCGACGCCGAGGCCGGCCGCGCGGCGGATGATCGGCTCATAGAGGCTCTTCCAGGCGGCCTTCGGCCACATGAAGGTCTTGTAGTAGAAGCCGGCCGCGAAGAAGGGCGAGAGCAGGTTGTTGATGCCGCCGATGTCGAAGGAGAGCGACGGGAAGCGGTTCTGCGATTCGACGATCATGCCGTCGAACACTTCCTGCACCGTGGCGCGCACGTTCGGCTGCTTGCGGGCGGCGTCACGCGACACGTCGATCAGCGCGTTCGGCTCCTCGGCCCCGGCCGACAAAATGCCGCGCGGGCGGTGATACTTGAACGAGCGGCCGACCAGATGGATGTTGTTGGCAATCAGCGCCGAGGCGACGGTGTCGCCCTCGAGCGCGGTATAGGTCTTGCCGTCGAAGGTGAAGCGCGCGGTCTTGGCGGGCGTCAGGCGGCCCTTGCCTGATATACGGTTCGCAGCGCTCATTTCGCTTCTCCTTCGAGCTGCTCATAGGTCTCGACGGGAGCATGGGGCGCAGCCGCAGCACCGATATCGGGCTTCGGCTCGCCGGCCTTGTACGTCATGATGAACTTGTCGCTGATCGTGTCGCGCGCCGCGTTAAAGAAGCGACCGCATCCGTGCTGGTGGCGCCAGCGTTCGAAGATCAGCCCCTTCGGGTTGTCGCGCAGGAAGAAGAACTCCTCGAACTGTTCGTCGGAGATCTCGGCGATATTGGTCGGGCGAACGATATGCGCATCGCCGGCGCCGCGGAATTCGAGCTCGGAGCGCTCTTCCTGACAGTATGGGCAATAGATAAGAAGCATGATGTCCTCGTGTCAGTGCGCGACGGCTGCGGCGGCGGCTTCGTCGATCAGACGGCCGGTGCGGAAGCGGTCCAGCGTCAGGCCGGCATTGAACTTGTGCGCCTCGTCTCGGGCAATGAGGTGCGCGAAGAGATTGGCCGAGCCCGGCGTCGCCTTGAAGCCGCCGGTGCCCCAGCCGCAGTTGACGTAGAGCCCCGGAACCGGCGTCTTCGACTGGATGGCCGAGCGATCCGGCGTGTTGTCGACGATACCGCCCCACTGGCGCATCATCTTGACGCGGCGGAACATCGGGAAGAGCTCGCAGATGGCATCGAGCGTATGCGTGATGATCTGCAGGCCGCCGGTCTGGCTGTAGGAATTATACTGGTCGGTGCCGGCGCCGATGACGAGCTCGCCCTTGTCGGACTGCGAGATATAGGCATGCACCGTGTTGGACATGACCACGCAGGGGAAGATCGGCTTCAGCGGTTCCGATACCAGCGCCTGCAGCGGGCTCGATTGCAGCGGCACGCGCACATCGGCCATCTTCATGACCGTGGTGGTGTGGCCGGCGGCAGAAACGCCGACCTTCTTGGCGCCGATGAAACCGCGCGATGTCTCGACACCGGTGACGCGACCGTCTGGGCCACGGCGGATGCCAGTCACTTCGCAGTTCTGGATGATGTGGACGCCGCGATCGGACGCCGCACGCGCATAGCCCCAGGCAACCGCATCGTGGCGCGCCGTGCCGCCGCGGCGCTGGAGCGCGGCACCGTTGATCGGGTAGCGAGCGCTGGCGGAGATATCGAGCGGCGGACAATAAGCTTTCGCCTGCTCCGGCGTCAGCCATTCATTGTCGATGCCGTAGAGACGGTTGGCATGGATATGGCGCTTGAAGGACTGCTGGTCGTGCACATTATGCGACAGCATCATCACGCCGCGCGGCGAGTACATGACATTGTAGTTGAGATCCTGCGAGAGGTTCTCCCACAGCTTCATCGAATGCTCGTAGATGTGCATGCTCTCTTCATAGAGATAGTTCGAGCGGATGATGGTCGTGTTGCGGCCGGTATTGCCGCCGCCGAGCCAGCCCTTTTCGAGCACCGCGACATTGGTGATGCCGTGCTCCTTGGCCAGGTAATAGGCCGCGCCCAGGCCATGTCCACCGCCACCGATGATGATGACGTCGTATTCGGCGCGCGGCTCCGGCGACGTCCATTGCTTGTCCCAGCCCTTGTGGCCCCTCAGAGCCTCACGTGCCACGGCAAAAACCGAATATCTGCGCATCCGCCTTCATCTCCTTGCGGGGAAAATCCCCTGTCGTCGGCCATACAAATCGCAAATCGAAATGCGGCACAACGTTTCTTTTGCGACGCCGATGCGCTTTTGTTTTGACACGCGCGCGATTGCGGCGGATGCGACGGATGAACTCGACCGGACGAGCGAGATGACACCGAAATAGCAATGTCGTGATCTGGGCACAAACGTCCGGCTCTGCCCTTGATCGGGCTTTGAAGCGCATGCTAGTCGCGCCGCATGGCAAAGCTACTCCCCCAGATGGGCCTCGCCCTTTTCGCGATCTCGGCCCTTTCGACCAACGCGCTCGCGCTCGACGGCAGAACGATCACCCAGATCAAGAAGCTCACCCCGGCAGATCAGCTCGACCAGCGATGCGACATCGAGGCGATGGATCGCCTGCAGGCAGACAAGGTCATCTCCTACACCTTCTCGCATCCCAAGCGCACGGCGGTGCATGTCGATGCTAACGGCGCGGTGTTCCGCCGCAACGGCGATTGGTATCGCCTGTCCTATGCCTGCACGACAAGCCCCGACCACCTGTCCATCGTCGCCTTCGCCTTCAAGCGCGGCGCGATCATCGCCCGCAAGGACTGGACGCGGTATTATCTTTATCCGTAAGCGGCTGACATCGCCTGCCGTTGCAATCGCCGCCTCCTCGCCTAGCTTCCCTTATAGGTCACGCCGCAGCCAACCGGGCGGCATGACAAGAAAGGGAGACAAGGCATGTGCCGGAACATCAAACCCCTGTTCAATTTCGACCCGCCGGCAACGGACGCGGAAATTCATGATGCGGCACTCCAGTTCGTCCGCAAGCTGAGCGGCACCAACAAGCCATCCAAACGCAACGAGGAAGCCTTCGAGGCCGCCGTTTCGTCGATCGCCGCTTGCGCCCGAGAGCTCCTGGACACGCTGGAAACCTCTCAACCGCCGCGCGACCGCGAGGAAGTGGCCGCCAAGGCGCGTGCGAAATCGGCACTCCGTTTCGCGTAAGGGAAGCAGGACGCATGGCAGTCAAGCGCATGGACAATGTCGGCATCGTCGTCGATGACCTCGATGAGACGATCGATTTCTTCCGCGAACTCGGCCTCGAACTCGAGGGCCGTACCATGGTCGAGGGCGAGTGGGCCGGACGCATCACCGGGCTCGGCGATCAGCAAGTCGAGATCGCCATGATGCGCACGCCCGATGGCCACAGCCGCCTCGAACTCTCCCGCTTCATCTCGCCTGAAATCATCGCCGATCACCGCGACGCCCCGGTCAACGCTCTCGGCTATCTCCGCGTCATGTTCGCCGTCGATGACATCGACGACACGCTCAAACGCCTCGGCAAACGCGGCGCCCGGCTCGAAGGCGAGCTGGTGCAATACAAGGACGCCTATCGGCTCTGCTACATCAGAGGTCCGGGCGGCCTATTGATCGGCCTTGCGCAGGAACTGGACTGAGGGCATCGATCTCGGCGAAAAGCCGTCGCCACGCAGCCTCAAACCGGCCAATCCCCCTCACCCTCGCCGGGCGTCCACCGCACCTCCGAAACCTCGCGCGCCACATCCGCAATCAGCGAGCGCAGCCAGCGGTGGGCGGGGTCGTTGCGGTGGCGGACGTGCCAGGCGAGATCGACGGGGAAACTGCCGAGATCGACGGGCGCCTGCACGATCTTCAGCCTGGGGTCGGCCGCCAGGTGCCGGCAGATCAGCCGCGGCAGCGTCGCGCAATAGTCGGTGACCGCGATCATCTCCGGCACGGCGAGGAAGTGCGTCACCGACACCGACACCTCGCGCCTTAGCCCGCGCTGCTCGAGCGCCTGGAACAGCCCGACGCGCAAGCGGCCATGGGGCACGACGTTGACGTGCCGCATACGCTCGTACTGCTCCTTCGATAGGCTGTCCGAAATCTCGGGATGATCGGCCCTGACCACGCAGGCGAGCCCCTCGTCCATCAGATGCTGCACGACCAGATTGTCGGGCGGCTCGACGATGCGGCCGAGCACCATGGCCGTCGTGCCCGACATGACACCGGTCTCGATCAGGTCGTTGCCATAGGGCGTCAGCCGAAGCCGGATCCCCGGCGCCGTCTCGCGCAACCTCGCGACGATGGCGGGCATCAGCACATATTCGACATAGCTGTTGGGCGCGATGGTGAAGGAGAGATCGGCGTCGACGGGATCGAACTCCTGTTGCCCGAGCACCGCCCCATCGATCGCCGCCAGCGCGGTCGCGATCACGGGCGCCAGTTCCATCGCCATCTGCGTCGGCTGCATCCCATAGCGCTCGCGCACGAAAAGCGGATCGCGCATGACGACGCGCAGCCGCGCCAGCGCATTGGAGAGCGCCGGCTGGGTAATACCCAGGCGGTCGGCGGCGCGCGTGACATTGCGCTCTTCCATCAGGGTGACGAAAACAGGCAGCAGATTGAGGTCGTATCGCATGCAGTTATAATGCACGGTGAATATCTAGGATCAAACAAATAAATTTCTGAAATAGATATCCGAGGCGCATGATCCAATCATCAAAGGCCAGCAGAGTTCAGGCCAAACAAGGAGAACGATCATGAGTGAGAACATCAAGGGTAAAGTCGTACTCATCACCGGTGGCAGCACCGGCCTCGGCGCTGAAACCGCGCGCCATCTTGCAGCCAACGGCGCCCGCGTCGCGATCGCCGCCCGCCGCAAGGACAAGCTGGACGAAGTCGTGGCCGAAATCACCAAGGCCGGCGGCGAAGCCCGCGCCTACCAGCTCGACGTCGTCGACAAGAAACAGGTCAAGCAGGTCACCGACGCCGTGATCGCCGATTTCGGCACGCTGGATGTGCTGATCAACAATGCCGGCATCATGCCGATCCGTCCGATGGCCGAGGTCAACACCGAGGAATGGGACGCCATGATCGATGTCAACATCAAGGGCACGCTCTATGGCATCGCCGCCGCCCTGCCCTTCTTCCTGGAAAAGAGCCGAGGCCACATTATCAACCTGAGCTCGGTTGCCGGCATCAAGGTCTTCGCGCCTGGTGGAACCGTCTATTCCGGCACCAAGTTCGCCGTCCGCGCCATCTCCGACGGTCTGCGCCAGGAAGTCGGCTCCAAGGTTCGCGTCACCTCGATCGAGCCCGGTGCCGTCGACAGCGAGCTCAAGCACAACACCACGGGTACCGCGCAATCGACCGTGCTCGACTTCTACAAGATCGCCATTCCGGCAAGCGCCGTCGCCCGCGCCATCGCCTATGCCATCGCCCAGCCTGACGATGTCGATATCAACGAGATCGTCCTGCGCCCGACGGCCCAGGAATTCTGATCGATATCCATGTTATGACGCCGCGGCTCGCCTCTCCGAAAAGGAAAGGCGAGCCGTTTCCGTTTCTCAATTCGTCAGCCGGCTCATCGTCTTGGTCGCCGCCTCGCCGATCGAGCTGAACGCTGCCGTCAGCGCGTCCATCGTGTTCGGCTCGTAATAGTTTGCTTCGGTGGAGGCGCAGAACTTCAGCAGCGCCTTGCCCTTGTCCGGCGCCATGAACGCCACCGTGTAGATCTTGATGCCGGCCGCCTTGGCGTTGGTGCATTCATTGCGCACGGATTGATCGAGATTGCTGTTCCATGTGCTGCTGTCGCCGGTCATGTCGCCATCGGTCATCAACACGATGATGCGGTCTGAACTCGTATTGAGCTTCTTCGCCTGCTCGACGCTTTCCTTGTCCGTGCCATATGAGTTCTGGGCGATATTTGCATTCGCCGTTTTCACAGCCGCCGTCGCGTCCGTGCCGCTATTTCCTACGATTGTGATGTTCTTGACGTGGTCCCGCGCGCCGGCCGTGCCCCAGGCCATCGCCGATTGCCCCTTGATGCTGCTGGTGTAGGAAATCGCGCCGCTTCGCACATAGCGAGGGGTCGGATCGTACTTGTCGAGCGAGTCGAACAGCTTGCCCGCGGCACTCTTCAACGCGTCGATCTTGGCGTAATAGCCAGGCGGGGTGATGAGGCAGATGCCAAGCAGGCCGAGCGTGCACTTCAAACCGTTCACATCGTCGGCCATCGATGTCGATGCGTCGATTAGAAGCTCGATCGAGATACCGTTCTTCGTTGTGCCTGAGCCGCTGGTGGTCTTGCTGCCGGCAGACACGGTTTTCGTATTGCCGGCCATAAGCGCGCTCAGCGGCGACAGGGTCACCGGCATCGACGCATTGACAGCAACCACGAAATTCTTGCCGGCTGCGGTGGTCGTCGTCGTGATCGCCACCGTGGCCGCTTGCTTGGCGGCGGCCGCAGCCGTACTGCCGGCGACACTAGCCACCTGACCGGAGAGAAAATCGAGCCCCAGCGTCTTGCCCGAGGTCTCGTCGGCAGTTCCCTTTGCAAGCGCGGTCGAGACGGCCAACGCCGACGCATCCGTCGCCTCCTGCAGCTGGCGCTGCGACAGCGAAAGGTTTGCGGTATCGACCGCCAGCCCCGCCACACCGACGAGAATAGGCAGCACGAGCGCGGTGGTGATGCCGAAGTTTCCATCCCGGCGCCTCAGGAGACGCTTTATCTCTTGAACGTACAGCATGCTCAAAAACGAGCACGCGGCGCAAAAGTGCCATCGCACGTTGAATCGCACTTAACCGGAGGTAAGCCTACCGAGAAGTCCGGGTCATTTTAGAACAGAGGAATAAACCGCAGATCGGCGACACAGACCCAAAGAGGCCCGATGCCGATGTGCACAATCAACCGATTATCGGGAGGAATGACGCGTGCCCGATCGGGCGCTCCGAGGTCAGGAGGACACGGTCTTGGACGTTGCCCGCTTTTTCTTGACGGGTTCGGCCTCAGGCGGGGCCTCGGCAGCGCGTTGCAGGCGGAGAGCCTTGAGCTTCTCCGTCTTCAATTCGCGAGCCGCGGCCTCGGCTGAAATGATCGCACGGGCCGTCGTGTCGGTCACGACAGCCTTATCGCGAGACGAGAGCTTGGCCTGATTGAAGAATTCATTGTCTGAAGTCATCTGCGCTCTCTACATCTAAGCGTTGGGCCAGCCTTTAGCGGGCCGGACGCATGGCCTTCTTCGGTGCAGGAAGCAGGCCTTCGCGCTGCAGCTTCTTGCGGGTCAGCTTGCGCTGGCGGCGAACGGCTTCTGCCTTTTCGCGCACGCGCTTTTCCGACGGCTTTTCATAGGCGCTGCGCGCCTTGAATTCGCGGAAGAGACCTTCGCGCTGCATCTTCTTCTTCAGGACGCGGAGCGCCTGGTCGACATTGTTATCCCTGACGAGAACCTGCAAATTGTATTCCTTTCTTGCGGCAACGAATTGCCGGTTTGTGACGAGCCGAAAACTGTTTCCCGCCCTTGGCGCCATAAGCGAGGCCGGGATGTCTTGACGGCAATCGTCGCGGTTTCGTGTCTGGCATCGAGGATGCCGGCTAAGTGGTGCCGAAATCGCCGCCGGCAATTTCAACAATCGAGACCCAGGGCCCCGAAACGGTCTGAACTGCTGCGCCGAAGGATCGAAATCCTGAGGCGACCGGCAAAAAGCCGATCCTCGCAGCGATACCAATGATCACTTCCAATGCGAGGCATTTCCCGACAATTGCGTGCCGGGCATGATCGATTTTGAGAGGAGATCTGACGGAGCGATTGGGCTCTTTGACAAAGGTCACAAGCAATAGTCGATGGCGCAATTATAGTGCAAACGACAGCCGATGCAAGGAACGAACCGGAATTAGCCGCCAAGCCCTGCCGCCACGGGGCTTTCGGGCGTCGCATGGGGCACTTGTGGCGCGATGCGAGGGGGAAAATACCTTTTGCGCCAATGCGAGCCTGGATTGCAGGGTTTTTTCGGCTGAAACCCGCTGATCCATATGGACTTCAGCCAAGTGATCTGCTATCCCGCACACCAATCGCGAGGCGCTGCCGCGCGGAATGAACATTTTTTGCCTCTGTCATTGGGATGACCCAGGCATCAACCGAACCAAAGGAACGTGATTCTCGTGCAGGTACTCGTCCGCGACAACAATGTTGACCAGGCTCTCCGCGCTCTCAAGAAGAAAATGCAGCGCGAAGGCATTTTCCGCGAAATGAAGATGCGCGACTACTACGAAAAGCCTTCGGAAAAGCGCGCTCGCGAAAAGGCCGAAGCTGTTCGTCGCGTTCGCAAGCTGGCCCGCAAGCGCCTTCAGCGCGAAAGCGGAGTTGCTCCGTCGCGTGGAGCTTCTTCCTCGCGCTAAGGCGTTCCCGTCGTTATTTCGACGTTTTCAGATGCATGTTGGCGGGGGCGATCTGGTCGCCACCGCCTTTTTTGTTTGCTGCTTAGCCTGCCCGTCTCAAGACCGGCCGGCCGTAATGGGGAAAACGAGCCCGCATGGCTGATACGATGTTGAATGCCCGATCCTTGCGTTCGTCGACGAAAATGACCGCCCTGCCCGTGCTGGCGCTGGTCGCCGCTCTCGGCCTCGCCGGCTGCACCACGAACAGCACCTCCGATGCCGTCATCCGCATCGACAAGGCACAGGGCTCGCAGGAAAACATCGCATCGCTGACCTCGGTCATCAACGCCAACCCGCGCGATCCCGAAGGCTACAACGTTCGCGGCTCCGCCTATGGCCGCGGCGGCGATTTCCGCGCGGCGCTGAACGATTTCAACACCGCCCTGCAGATCAATCCGAAGTTCTACCAGGCTTACGCCAACCGCGCGCTCGTCTACCGCAACATGGGCCAGCAGCAGCAGGCGATCCAGGATTACAATTCGGCGCTGCAGATCAACCCGAACTACGACGTGGCTCTGATCGGCCGCGGCAACGTCTACCGCACCGCCGGCCAGGACGACGCCGCCTTCAACGATTTCAACAAGGCGATCCAGAACGGCACCACCGACGGCCGCGCCTACCACAATCGCGGCCTGATCTTCCAGAAGCGCAACCAGCAGGACAAGGCGATCGACGATTTCTCCAAGGCGATCTCGCTTTCGCCGAACTCGCCGGAACCCTATAACGGCCGCGGCATTTCCTACATCGCGCTCAACGACGATGACAACGCCTTCGCCGACTTCAACCACGCGATCGAGCTGAACGGCAACATCGCCGAGAGTTGGGCGAACCAGGCGCTGGTCTACGAGCGCCGCGGCGACAAGCAGAAGGCCGCCCGTTCCTATCGTCACGCCATCGGCCTCAGCCCGAAGTACCAGCCCGCCAAGGACGGCCTCGCCCGCGTCAGCGCCGCCGGCTGATCAAACCTAACTTCGGAGGACGACGATGGCTGCCAAACCGCATGTGATCGTCGTCGGCGCCGGCATCATCGGCGCCTCCATCGCCTGGCATCTGGCCCGCGATGGCGCCAAGGTCACCGTCGTCGCCGAGGATAATGGCGGCGTCGCCACCCCCTGCTCCTTCTCCTGGATCAACGCCAGCTGGGGCAATCCCGAATTCTACTATCGCTTCCGCCGCCGCTCGATGGCCGAGTGGAAGAGATTGGCCGGCGAACTGCCCGGCCTGCCGCTCGAATGGTGCGGCAGCCTCTCATGGGACCTGCCGCCGGAGCGGCTGGACGCCTTCATCGCCGAGCACGGCGCCTGGGGCTACGGCATCGAACGCGTCGATGGCGATGCGATCCGCAAGCGCGAACCTTATCTCGCCGATCATCCCGACCACGCCGTGGTCGTTGCCGAGGAAGGCGCCGTCGAGCCGGTCGCCGCCGCCCGCATGATGCTCGCCGATGCCAAGACGCGCGGCGCGACCGTGATCGACGCCGCCGTGCGCGGGCTGCTGCGCACCGGCGAGCGTATCTCCGGCGTGGTGACGTCGGCGGGCGTGATGGAGGCCGATCACGTCGTGCTCGCATCCGGCGCCGGTACCGCACCCTTGACCGCAAGCATCGGCATCACGCTGCCGATCGAAACACCCGCCGGCCTCATCGTCCATTCCCGCCCGCATGGCAGACGGCTGAACGGCCTCGTCATGGCGCCGGAGCTGCACATGCGCCAGACATCGGAGGGCCGCATCATCGCCGGCAGCGATTTCGGCGGCGCGCAGCCGGGCGAGGACCAGCATGCGACGGCGCAAGCCCTGTTCGCCAAGGTGAAGGCAGCGTTGGCCGACAGCCAGTCGCTCGCCATGGACTTCTTCACCGTCGGCTACCGCCCGACACCGAAGGACGGTTTTCCTGTTATCGGCGATGTCTGCGACGGCCTCTATATCGCCGTCATGCACTCCGGCGTGACGCTGGCGCCGCTCGCAGGCCTGCTCGCCTCCAGCGAGATTTTGCAGGGCGAAAGCGATCCGATGCTCACGCCCTTCCGGCCGACCCGCTTCCTCTGACACCCTAAAGCACGCTTTCCGACAAATGCCCTCTGGCATGTTTTAGTGTGTTGCAACCATTTCCCCCTGCCCCTAACATGCCCTGGGTCGATAGCAGGCTATTGGGAGTAAAAAGGCGCGTTGAGGGCGGATGTCGTGATTGAAGTCTTTGCTGTTCCCGGTTGGAAACGTGCGTCCCCGGTCATCCTCTTGCCCTGCGAGCGATGCCGGTGCCGATGAAGCGTAGCCTGCGGTTTTTCCCCAAGGCATCGATCGGAACCTACCTGATCGCGATGGCCGTTGCCGTGGCGCTGCCGATCTTCGCGCTGGTGGCCTTGCTGCTCGGCCAGCTGGAAGACAGCCAGCGTTCGATCCTGAAGCGCGAGACCGCACAGGACGCCACCGCCCTTGCCCGCACCGTCGACCGCCAGCTGCAGGACATGGCGACAACGCTGCGCTTGCTCTCGACCTCGCCCGAACTCGAGCACGACGATTTCGCCGCCTTCCACAACCGCACCGAAACCGCGATGCGCGCCGATACGCTCTATGTGCTGGCGGTGGACAAATCGGGCCAGCTGCTGCTCAATACCCGCGTCGATTACGGCACGCCGCTTGGCAAGGTGGGCAACCTGCCATCTGTCGAATCGGTGATACGCTCGGGCCGCATCGAGGCATCCGACGTCTTCATGGGCCGCACCAGCAGCGAGTGGGTCTATAACGTCGCCATGCCTGTCAAGATCGGCGACGTCGCCGCCCTGATCATCACGCAGAATGCAAAGGACCTCGCCAAGATGGTCTCGACGGAAGGATTGGCGGCCGATTGGTCGGCGGCGATCCTCGATCAGAGCGGCCATGTCGTCGCCTCCGCCGGCGCCACCAACCTCGCCTTCGGCAAGCCTTTCGACCCCCGCATCCTTCCCGAGCTGATCAATTCAAGCGGCGTCTACGAAGACAGCGTCGTCATGCCGAAGGCCCTGCTCGGCTATGCACAAATCCCCGGCTGGTCGTGGAAGGCCGTGGTCTGGGGACCGGTCGCCACCGCCCAGGCCTCCATCCTCACGACTTGGCGCTTCCTGATCATCGGCGGTATCGCACTGCTTCTGGTCGCCATCTTCGGCGCCTATATCGTTGCCCGGCAGGTCCGCACCACCATCCGCGCCATCGCCGATATGGCCAATCGCATGGGCGAAGGCCACATCGTGGCCCCGATCGAGACCAGCGTGATCGAGGCCAACCGTGTGGCCGTGGCCCTCTCCAACGCCTCCTTCGACCGCAGCCAGACGGAAGACCGGCTGCATTTCGTCATGAACGAGCTTGTCCACCGCACCAAGAACCTGCTAGCGCTCGCCCAGGCGATGATGCGCCAGATCGCCCGGCAGGCGAGCTCGGTGGAGGAATATCAGGCAGCCGTCGCCGATCGCCTCGAAGGGCTGGCGCGCTCGATCCAGCTTCTGACCAGCGAGCAATGGGCAGGCGCGTCGCTGCGCCGCGTCATAGACATTCACCTCGAAGCCTTCCCGCACGCTTTGCAGCAGATCGAGGTGACCGGCACCGATTTCATGCTGAAGCCCGAGGCCGTGCAGAACCTCGGCCTCACCTTGCATGAGCTCGCCACCAATTCGATCAAGTACGGCGCGCTATCCGTCCCCCAGGGCCGCGTTCGGCTTTACTGGCAGAGTATTCAGGAAGACGAGCACACCGAAGAGATGCTGCGCGTCGTCTGGGACGAGCGAAACGGCCCGCCTGTCACCGCACCTGAGCGCTCCGGCTTCGGCACGACTGTCATCAAGAACCACGCCGCCGCCGCCTTCAGCGGTAGCGTCCATGTCGACTTCCGCCCGGAAGGCCTGCGCTGGGAACTGACGGCCCCGCGCCGCGTGCTGCAGCGCGACTGAAGCCCGACCGTACACAGCCTCAAAGGCGGATCGGAATGATGTTCCTGATCCGCGCATCACGCAGATAGAGACCACCCCACGCCAGCACGCCAAGCATCAGACATATCAGCTGCGGCGGCGAGAATATCTCGCCGAGCCGGAAATGAATGCTGATCGCTCCGCCGAGAAACACCGTTATCATGACGGCGCCGAGCGCAGCCGTTGCCGGAATGGCGTAAAGCACGACGCAGACGAGGATGATAAGCCCAAGCGTGGTCGCGAGTTCGGGCGGGAAGCCCGATGCTGCCATGTCGGTCGCCAGCATCTGCGGCGCAAACAGATTGATGCCGGCATCGGCAAGCAACGCCACGCAAACAAGCGCGCTCAAGCCCCACCCGGCAATGACACTGAAGATAGAGACTTCACGATCCATGTGTAAAAGCCATTTGTGACACCCATCAAAATCGAGTTGCTTTGCAAGGAATGCACTTGAACGATGCCGCAATGACGAATGAAACCGCATGTTGCAATAATTGGCAAGCGAATACACGCGCAAAGGCGGGAAACGCATTCCCGCCCTGCTCTCGATACGTCGATCTGATTTGGGTGACTGATTAGCGCAGCAGCACGAGGCCGGCGATAAACACGATCAGCAGCACCACGATGCCGCCGAGCAGGCCGGCGCCCGCGAAGAAGCCGGCGGTCATTCCGAGCAGCAGCGCGATCAGAAACAGCGTGCCGAACTTCGCGGCCGCCAGGAACATGTTGTAGGTCTGCTCGTGCGCTGGGTAGTCCATCGGCGCGCCGACTTCGGCGGGTCCGGTATTGTGCTCGGCCATGCTTGTCATCTCCCTGAAACCCCGGCCCGCATCACGATGCGGCCGCATGACTTTCTCATCCACGCGCTCCCACGCGCAAATGTCCCGCTAGAGGAATTACACAAAGCCTTCAAAAGCGCAATGCATGAGAATGCCGCGGCCACGCGGCTTTCCCATGCATCGTGTTGGATCGCCTCAGAGCGGCAGATCGGTGCCGAACTGGCCCGCGGGCACGAAGCGCGCCGTCGGGATGATGGTCAGCGGCGGCAGCGTGTCGTTCGGGTTGCGCGAGAACATCATGCGCTGTTCGCTGGCGCTGGAGATGAAGAACGGATAGCGCGTCAAAAGCTTGCGCCCGACCTCGATCACGTTGGTCGCCATCAGCGTCATGTCGATGCCGTAGTTCTTCGCCAGCTGGCCGGGCACGATGGTGTCGGCATAGAAGACGCGCTTGTAGAAGGCGGCATGCGGCGGCCGGCAGAACTGCAGCACCCGGCTGGCGCGGAAATAGGCCGCGGCAACGATCGAGGGGCGCAGCGTGAGATATGGAATCCAGGAGAGATCGGCCGTCATCTCGGGATCGGCGGCGAAGCGTGCCGGGTCGATCAGCGTGAGGCCGGCGTCGAGCATCGCGTCCATCGCCCAGGGGAATGCCCCGCCCGATTGGCTGAGCCGATGGTCGGGTGTCACATAATGGATGCGGACGGTGCTGACCATCTCCCCATAATAGTACAGTCCGAAAACATAGGCATGGCTGTCGAAATCGCTGTCGTCGAGCAGGCCCTTGGGGGCCAGCGCCAGCACGTCGTGCGCCTTGTAGGCCTTGTAGCGCAGGCGTTCCACCTGTGCCAGGTCCTCGTTGCTTTCGACGCGGCGGTATTCGACATTATCGAGAACTTCAAGAATCTTGCGGCTGAAATCACTTACGTTGGAATGTGATCCTGACATTTTGTCCGTCCGTTCGTTAACGGCTTATTAATCATACGATTATGGCCCGGAACGCAAGATTTTAAGAATAATTTAATCGTATTTAAGTTGTTAAGGTTAACGTGCCGCAATCATTAAGAAACAGCTAAAAGCCGCCCGGTTGCAAACCAGACGGCATCAGCGGCGATCAGAAGTGGTGGGATGACGGATCAGGCGACGTTGTTGCGGCGACGCGGCACCGGCGTACGGCGGCCAATCGCCTCCTGCAACAGCGCGATGTTCTGCGACGGTACCGGCGGCGAGAAGACGTAGCCCTGGACGAGATCGGTCGCCCGGTACTTGTTGAGCAACGCCAGCTGCTCGGTGGTCTCGACACCTTCGGTGACGATCTTGAGCCCGAGTTCGCGGGCTAGGTTGACCGTCCCGCGCAGAAGCTTCAGACGGCGGCCGTCCTCCACGATATTGCGCAGGAACGAGCGGTCGATCTTGATGATGTCGAGCGGCAGCGTATCGAGGTAGCTGAGGCTGGAGAAGCCTGTGCCGAAATCGTCGATGGCGATGGTGATGCCGCTGTTGCGCAGCTCCGCCAGGATTGCCCGCACCGCTGCCGGCTCGTCGATCAGGCAGCTCTCGGTGATCTCGAGGTGCAGCCGATCCGGGCTCAGGCCGGAGTTCTTGAGCGCTTGCGAGACGACGGCGAGAATATCGTTGTCGCGCAGGTCGCGCGCCGAAAGGTTGACGGAGACCGCGATGTGATCCGGCCAGGTCATGCAGTCCATGCAGGCCTTCATCAGGATGAAACGCGTGATGTCGGAGATAATGCCCATATCCTCGGCAAGGCGGATGAACACATCCGGCGGAATGGCCCCCTTCTCCGGATGCACCCAGCGCGCCAGCGCCTCGGCGCATTCGATGCGCGAGCCGTCGGCCTTGAACATCGGCTGGTAGGCAATGTTGAGCCCGCCGGCAGCCACCGCCTCGCGCAGATCCGCCTTCAGCTTCTGCTTCTCGATATAGCGGCCGTCCATCTCGCGCTCGAAGCCGGAAATGCCGCCGCGCTCCTTGGACTTGCTCTCGAACAGCGCCAGATCCGCCTTGATGCTCCATTCGTCCATCGCGAATGCGTCGCTTTCGAGGATGGCGAAACCGGCCGAGAGTGACACCAGGAAGGTGACGTCGTCGGCCTCGTAGTTCCCCTGGATTTCGGCATGAACGCGGCGGATCTCCGCATCCATCGCTTCCGCGTCCTTGGCGTGCGGGAAGAACAGGATGAACTGGTCACCCATCAGGCGGCCGACGATCGCCTTGCGCGAGCGCTCCTCGATGCGGTTGGCGATGGCGCAGAGCAGCCGGTCGCCGGTGATGTGGCCGCGCATGTCGTTGACATGCTTGAACTCGTCGATGTCGAGAACCATGAAGCCGAGCGGGCCGCGCTTCTTCGGATGCTTGTTCAGGTAATCCTGGACGAGGTGGCTGAAATATTCGCGGTTCGGCAGGCCCGTCAGTGCGTCGTAGCGCACCATGTGCAGGATCTTCTGCTCGGCCTTCACGCGGCTCGATACGTCCTCGAAGATCAGCACGGCGCCGCCATCGGCGCGGCGGCTGGCCGAGAACTCGAGCGACAGGTCTTCCGGAAAATGGATGAGCATGCGCGAGAGCTTGCCCTCGGCGACATGCGTCATCTGCCGCAGGATAAGCTCAGGCTGCGAGGAATCCATGAAATTGTAGCGCGCGCCATAGCGCAGCACGGCGCCGAGATCGCGGTCCTTCAACCGGTCCGGCGCACCGATCTTGAGCAGTTCGCAGGCCTTGCGGTTCACCACCTGGATACGGTTTTCCGCGTCCACCATGACAAGCCCGTGCGGCATGTTGTTGAGTGCCGTATCGAACCGGTCGGCGATCGAGGTGATCTCGCGCCGCGCGATGACGTTCTCATAAAGGAACTCGCGCACGCCGTTGGCCATCGCCCGGGTGGTCAGCCAGAAGGGAACGAGGAAGATGGACAGGATGCCGCGATAGAAATCCATCGCCATCAAGCTGCAGATGATCATCGGCAGGCAGCAGGAGAAGGTCTGCAGGTCGACCGCCATGCGCGACCCGTAGTTGCGCCCAACGACCGAGACCATGGTCGCCATCGTCACCGAGATGCTGGCAAGCTCCGAGAAGCTGTCGTGCACCATGAAGATCGCATAGCCGCTGCAAATGCCGAGCAACGTCGTCGTGCAGGCAGCCCCGGCGACCAGGATCCGCTCCCAATGCTCGATGCCGGCATGCGTCAGCGTCTGCTTGTCGACGCGGTCGAACTGGCGGAAAATGATCATGCGTGCGCAGAAGACGAGGAGAAAGCCTGCGGCAAGCCAGAGATAGAGGGTGGTGCCGGTCTTGAAGGCAATGGCCAGGCAGGTCGCGATGTGAACGATGACACCGGCAAGCAGCGTCATGCGGTTTCCCGAGAGGGAACTCACAAACGAGAGATATACATCCGTAGGGACCCTGCTCGGGCTATCTGGCTTCATCCAATATTTTCCCTGTACCGCAGCACCCTACCGCCAACCCTTTAAAAATTGATTTCAGGTCACCCACACATTTTGTTGATTTTTCTACAATCTTAGCGAGAACAAGAGCAGGAATCGGCAGTTTTTGCAGCTTCACGGGGATGTTTCACAATGAGGCGGCCCATCCACAGGTTGTCGTCTTTGCAGCTGGCAAGTGCGGCTGGCGGTTCGCCCGTGATATAAGACTATAATCCAACATCCGGGCTTTCCGCTTCCAATTTCAGGGTCCCTGATCTACCACTTGAGGTGGGAGAGCATGGGGTAAAACCCATGAAATAGGAGGGGGAAAGGCATGCCGGTTTTTCTAGCCGCCAGCCGGCTGATCGATGCTGTCAGCCAGTTCATGGGCAAGCTGTCCGAATATATGGTGCTGTTCTGCTGCCTGATCAGCGCCGCCAACGCGCTGATCCGCTACACCTTCAACTACAGCTCCAACGGCTGGCTCGAGATCCAGTGGTATCTCTTCGCCTTCGTCGTCGTGCTCGGTGCCGCCCATACGCTCAGAATGAACGAACATGTCCGCGTCGACCTGATCTACGGTTCGGTGTCGGACCGGGCGCGGCTGTGGATCGACACGATCGGGTTGATCGTCTTCCTGCTTCCGGCCTGCATCTTCCTCACATGGCTCTGCTGGCCCTTCTTCTGGCTCTCCTATGTCCAGCACGAGGTCTCCTCCAACGCCGGCGGGCTGATCCGCTGGCCGGTCAAGCTCATCCTGGTCGCTGGCTTCGGCCTTTTGACGCTGCAGGGTCTCTCCGAGCTGATCAAGCGCATCGCCGCGCTGACGGGTCATTTGGTCGTCGAGACCAAATACGAAAAGCCGCTGCAGTAACCGCGACCGGGAGGAAAGCCATTGTTCGATTTCGGCATCATTCCGCCGGCCATGTTCGTGGGCATGGTCCTGTTCATGCTCTACGGTTTCCCGGTGGCCTTTTCGCTGGCCGCCGTCGGCCTGTTCTTCGGCATCATCGGCGTCGCCACCGGCCATTTCAGCGAGGCCTTCCTGCAGGCGCTCCCATTGCGCTTCTTCGGCATCGTCTCCAACGATCTCCTGCTCGCCATTCCCTTCTTCACCTTCATGGGCGCGATCCTGGAGCGTTGCGGCCTGGCGGAAGACCTGCTCGAGGGCATGGGCAAGCTCTTCGGCCGCATCCCCGGCGGCCTTGCCTATGCGGTCATCCTCGTCGGCGCGGTGCTGGGCGCCATCACCGGAACGGTCGCGGCCTCGGTCATCACCATGGGCGTCATCTCGCTCCCCATCATGCTGCGCTACGGCTATAGCCCGAGGCTCGCCACCGGCGTCATCGCGGCATCCGGCACCATCACCCAGGTCATCCCGCCCTCGCTCGTCCTCGTCGTTCTCGCCGACCAGCTCGGCAAGTCCGTCGGCGACATGTATCTCGGCGCCATCGGCCCATCGATCCTGCAGGTGGCGATCTTCATGATCTACATCCTGATCCTGTCGATCGTAAAACCCGCCTCGGTGCCACCGCTTCCCAAGGAGGTGCGCGGCGATTTCACCTGGGCGCTGCTCTTCAAGGTGCTGTCGGGCATGGTGCCCTCGATCGTGCTGATCTTCCTCGTCCTCGGCACCATCTTCATGGGTCTCGCGACCCCCACCGAAGCCGGCGCGCTCGGCGTCGTCGGCGCCATGGCGCTCGCCGCCATGCACCGCCGCCTGACCTGGCCGCTGATGCAGGAGGCGATGCGCTCCACCATGCACATCACGTCGATGGTGGTGATGATCCTCATCGGCTCCACCTGCTTCAGCCTCGTCTTTCAGGGCATGGACGGCTCGCGCTGGATCGAGCACATGCTCTCGGGCATCCCCGGCGGCCCGGTGGGCTTCCTGATCTTCGTCAACATCTTCATCTTCGTGCTGGCCTTCTTCCTCGATTTCTTCGAGATCGCCTTCATCGTCATCCCGATGCTGGCCCCGGTCGCCTCCGCGCTCGGCATCGACTTGATCTGGTTCGGCGTTCTGATCTGCGTCAACATGCAGACGAGCTTCATGCACCCGCCCTTCGGCTTCGCGCTCTTCTATCTCCGCTCGATCGCCGACCGCAGCGTCAAGACCTCCGACATCTACATGGGCGCCCTGCCCTGGGTCGGCATGCAGCTCATCCTCGTCGCCATCGTGATCTTCTGGCCGCAATCGGTGACCTACTGGCTGAAGAAGGGGCCGGAGGTGGATCTGAACACGATCAAGATCGAGGTGCCCGGCTTTGGCGGGAATGGGCTTGGAACTCCACCCGGGATGCCGGGCCTAGCGCTGCCGCCGATGAATGGATTGCCGGGACAGCCGCCGGCGCAGGTGAAACCCGCACAGCCGGATTTGAGCCAGCCGCCGGTGATCAAGTAGGGATTTTAGTTGGATAATGATTTTGGATGGGTGGGAGACCAGAGCCCCCTCATCCGCCTGCCGGCACCTTCTCCCCGTTGGGGAGAAGAGACTTGGGGCGGGCCGCTCGCGCAAACCTTCCCTTCTCCCCAGCGGGGAGAAGGTGGCCCGAAGGGTCGGATGAGGGGGCCACACGGCAGAACGCCAGCCCCCTCGAAACTCGAGCTAGATCTTCCCAGCCCGCTGCTGGATCATCATGAACGTATCGAACGTATATTCCGACAGCTGCATCCACAGATACGCATCGCGCTTGAACGCCGTCTGGTCCTCGTAGATCTTCTTGAAGTAGGGATTGGACGCCGAAATCTCCGCGTAGATCCCAAGCGAGGCCTGAAAGCAGGCCTCCATGATCTCCTGGCTGAACGGCCTGAGCGTCGCGCCCTCGGAGACCAGCTGCTTCAGCGCCGGCGGGTTCTTCATGTCGTACTTTGCCATCATGTTGGTGTTGGCAAAGGCGCAGGCATCGGTGAGTGCCGCCTGATAGTGCTTCGGCAGGCTGTTCCATTTTTCCAGGTTGAAGAAGGCATGCACCGTCGGGCCACCCTCCCACCAGCCGGGATAGTAGTAATACTTCGCGACCTTGTGCAGGCCGAGCTTCAGATCGTCGTATGGGCCGACGAATTCGGAGGCGTCGATCGTGCCCTTTTCCAGCGCCGGATAGATATCGCCGCCGGCGATCTGCTGCGGGATGACGCCGAGCTTGCTGATCACCTGGCCGGCGAGGCCGGCGATGCGCATCTTCACGCCCTTCAGATCATCCAGCGTGTTGATTTCCTTGCGGAACCAGCCGCCCATCTGGGCGCCGGTATTGCCCGCCGGCAGGCCGTAAATGCCCTGCGTGGCGTAGAATTCGTTCATCAGCGTGTTGCCGTTGCCCTCGTAGAACCAGGCATTGGTGAGACGCCCGTTGAGGCCGAAGGGAATGGCGGTGCCGATCGCGTAGGTCGGGTCCTTGCCGACGAAGTAATAGGAGCAGGTGTGCGCCGCTTCCACCGTTCCGGCGCTGACGGCATCGGCCGCCTGCAGGCCGGGAATGATCTCGCCGGCGGCAAAGGGCTGGATGGTGAAGTTGCCGTCGGTCGATGCGGCCAGATGCTTGGCGATATCGTCGGCCGCGCCATAGATCGTGTCCAGGCTCTTCGGAAACGACGATGTCATGCGCCAGGCGATCTTCGGATTTTCCTGGGCGATGGCGGGGGCCGCCAGAGCCGAGGCAGCAACGGCGCCGACGCCCGCTGTTCCTGCCTTCTTGAAGAATGAACGACGATCCATCAAAAACCTCCCATTGTTGGTTCTGCGGGGCCAAACTCTCCCCACCCGCGGAACGAGGGAAGCTAAGCATGCGGACGCAGGTGATTCAAGCGCCGGCCTATTAGTCTTTGGGATCACGACACCAATATGGCGAGTACGGCATTTCGATCGGAATCAGCGGCTTAGTCGTCGCGCCGCCGTCTCGTCGCGTGGGCGGCACACGGCCTTGCCGCAATTTGGCCGGGCACATCAGGCACACGTTGACAGGAAAGCCGTTCTGGTTTCTCTCATTGGCAAGAGATGATCGCCCTCAGGATAGACAATGACCAAGCCCATCGTCGCCGTTCCCGCCGATATCCGTAGCTTTGACGGCGCCACCTGGCATGCCGTGCAGCACCAATATGTCCGCGCCGCGTTGAACGCTTCAGGCGTCATGGCCTTCATCATCCCGGCCTTCGAGGAAGGTTACGACATCGACGCCATTCTCGACCGCGTCGATGGCGTCCTCGTTTCCGGCTCGGCCAGCAACGTCCACCCCGCCCGCTACGGCAAGGAAGCGACCGAGGCCGACGGCCCCTTCGACCCCGCCCGCGACGCCACCTCGCTGCCGCTCATCCGCCGCGCCATTGACCGCGCCATTCCGCTGCTCGCCATCTGCCGCGGCATCCAGGAACTGAACGTCGCGCTCGGCGGCACGCTCGCCAGCGAAATCCAGGACCAGCCCGGCATCTGGGACCACCGCAAGCCTGATAACGTCGACCGCGACGGCATGTACGCCATCCGCCAGAACGTCATCGTCAGGGAAGGCTCTTGTATCGCTGGTATCGTCGGATCGGGCGAGATCAGGGTGAACTCGCTGCACCGCCAGGCGATCGCCGAGACGGCCCCCCGCCTTGCGGTCGAAGCTGTCGCCGAGGACGGCACGGTCGAAGCCGTCTCCGTCATCGATGCCAAGGCCTTTGCCGTCGGCGTGCAGTGGCATCCCGAATACTGGGCCGAAACCGACAAGCCCTCCAACCAGCTCTTCACCGCCTTCGGCGACGCCGTCCGCGACTATGCAGCGACCAAGCTGCCGGCCAAGGCCGCGAAGGTGGTGGCGTAGGCGAAGACTTAAGTCTTTGTTTTATCGCATGTCGTCGCCGCAAAACCGCTGCACACTTTTGCGCGACATGCTTTAGCCCCGCCGCGCCCAGCGCAGACCGGCCACGACGGCGATGGCAAGCAGCGGCCAGATCGCCCAGAAATTGCCGTGCCAGGAGAGAAGGTTGATACCGATCAGCCCGAGCGCCGAGATGGCAAGCGCCACAAGCCGTGGATCGAACCGATCCTGCAGATGCGCCCAGCGCATCGCCGCGACATAGGCCAACGCCAAGAGCGGCCAAGCCGCCCAGAAGACCCCATGCCATGTCAGCGTGTTGATGACGACGAGTGCTGCGGCGATCACGCCGAGCACCGCAAGGTTCCGCCGCTGATCCGGCGATTGCCCCGCGTTCCGACCCGGCAACACGCCGGCCAACGGACCCAGTCGCTCACCGGACAACGGACCCGGCCCCGTCGATTGAGCCGCAGCGCCCGACGGCGCCCCCGCGGCACGCGCATACTCCGCCGCATCGCCAGCACCTTCCCCGATCCTGACGGCATAGCTCGGCACTGCCTCCGCGACGTTCTTCACGTTCAGCGGCCCGAGGAAATCGAACCCGACAGCCACCTTGTTGCGCACTTGGTCGTAAACGGTGTTCGAGATCACCACGCCGCCGGCCGGCGCCTGCGCCTGCAGCCGCGCGGCGATGTTTACGCCGTCGCCATAGATATCGCTGCCCTCGACGATCACGTCGCCAAGATTGATGCCGATGCGAAACAGCATGCGGCCATCGGCGGGCCGGGCGGCATTTAGCCCCGCGAGTTCGTTCTGCACGTCGACAGCGGCGCGCACCGCCTCGACCACGCTCGGAAACTCGGCGATCAGCCCATCGCCCCAAGTATTGACCACCCGTCCGCCATGCGCCTCGATCAGCCGGGACATCCGGTCGCGATACCGCTTCAGCGTCTCGAGCGTCCCCTCCTCGTCGGCACCCATCAGCCGCGTATAGTCCTGCACATCCGCCGAAAAGATCGTCGTCAGCTTGCGCTGCGTCTCACTCGAACTATCCGCCACCTCGCCTCCCCCTTGCATGACCTCGTGCGTCGCATCTTACACACCATGGCAAGCCGGAGGCAAACGCGCTCGGAGCCCATTCTTGATACGCTTGGTGAACGACTTAGGCGAGCGTTGTGCCACAAACGGCAACCCCAAACTCCCTCATCCTCACCCTTGTGGTGGGGATCCAGCCACGGCGCGTCTGCGCCGTGAATGACCGACCCAATGCTGTATCAGAAAAGAGTCTCTCGCCGCGCGGACGCGCGTCGGCTGGATTCCCGCCACAAGGGCGAGAATGAGGGCGGAGAGGTGAGCGGGCTCGTAGCAAGCACCACCCTCAAAACCCATCAACCCTTGACGGGCGTCTCGGCCACCGGCGTCAGCGGCTTGCGCGCATCGAACCACCCAACCAGATTGTCGACCACCAGATCGGCCATAGCATTACGAGTCGGAACCGAGCCCGAGGCGAGATGCGGCAAGAGCACGGCGTTCGGCAGCGCCATCAGCGCCGCTGGAACGTTCGGTTCGTCGTAGAACACATCGAGACCGGCGGCACCCAAGGCACCCGAGGACAGCGTCTCGATCAGCGCATCCTCATCGACCGTCCAGCCGCGCCCGACATTGATGAACACGCCATCCGGCCCGAGCGCCTTCAGGATATCGGCATTGACGGTTCTATGCGTCTGCGGCGTCTTCGGGACGATCGCGATCATGGTATCGACGGCTTCGGCGAGACCCTCCAGCGTCGGATAGTGATCGTAGGGCAGCGCCTCGTTGCGCGAGCGCGTGTGGTAGCTGATCTTCACCTTGAACGGCTCCAGCCGCTTGGCGATCTCCTGGCCGATGCGGCCAAGGCCGTAGAAGCCGACATGGCGACCCTTGAGCGAAAAACGCGACAGCGGATAGCTCTGCCCCGGCTTCCAGTTGCCGGCGCGCAGCCAGCTTTCGGCGCGCGGAAACTCGCGGATGGTGTTGAGCAGCAGCCCGATCGCGGTGTCGGCCACTTCGTCGTTGAGGACGTCAGGCGTGTTGGTGACCACCACGCCCTTGGTGGCGGCATGCTTGGCATCGACGCTGTCATAGCCGACGCCAAAGCTGGAGATCAGCTCCAGATTGGGCAGCGCATCGATATCGGCGGCGGTGAAGGTGCCGGACACGGCGACACCGCGAATGCGGCCTGCGGTCTGCGCATCGAGCGACTTGGCGTCAGCCTCGATGACGTCAAAACCTTGCTTCAGGCGTGCCAGAACGCGCTCGTGCATTTTCCCCGGAACGAGAACAGCGGTACGGGACATTGCTTTTCCTCTTCGATTTGTCGCGCGCCCTTGGAGCTTGGGATAAAGGGCGGGGATTATGACCGGGGCCGGAAGGGGCTGGTCGATTGGCGGATGCGCATCTCGGGCTTGATGAGATGGATGCCGTCGGGTTCGTGGCTGCCGGCGAGGCGATCGAGAAGCGCGCGGGCGGCAAGCCGGCCGACTTCGGCTTGGCCGTTCCACACGGTTGTCAGCGCCGGCATCGAGATCGACGCCTCCTCGAGGTCGTCATAACCGGTAACGGAAATATCGGTGCCGGGCACGAGGCCGGCGCGGGCGATGCCGTTCATCAGGCCGATGGCGACGAGATCGTTCCAGCAGACGGCGGCCGTGGGCTTCTGCGGCAGGGACAGGAAATGCACCGCCGCCTCGAAGCCGCCCTGCATCGAGCGGGGGCCTGGAATGCGCAGGCCCGGATCGACCTCGATCTCCGCCTTGCGCAGCGCATTCACATAGCCTTGGTAACGGTCGCGACCGGTGGAGGTCTGGTCGGTGCCGCCGATCATGGCGATCGAGCGATGGCCGAGGCCGATCAGATGATTGGTGGCAAGCGAGATGCCGTAGCTGTCGTCGCCGCGATAGGTCGGGAGATCAGACCCGTCCATGGAGCGGGCAACGAGAATGGCCGGCATGCCGTTATCCTCGGCAAGCTGCATGTCCTCCGGCGGCGTGCCGATTGCCGGCGACATGATGACGCCATCGCCGCCGAGCTGCAGCAGCGTCTCGATGAAGGTGCGCTGCTTTTCGACGGAATCGTAATGGTTGGAGAGAATGAAGGTGTGCCGGCTGCGGTCGAGCTCGCTTTCGATCGCCTTCAGGATTTCCCCGTAGAACGGGTTCATGATGTCGTGCACGACGACGCCGATGATGCCCGAGCGCGAGGTGCGCAGGCTGGCGGCGCGGCGATTGTAGATATAGCCCAGCGCGCGCGCCTGTTCCTTGATCTTGTCGCGGGTGGCGCCGGCGACAAGCGGGCTGTCGCGGAGCGCCAGGGATACGGTTGCGGTGGAAATGCCGAGCGTTTCGGCGATCGTCGAAAGCTTGATCTTCTGCGCCACTGTGCCTCCCGATCGCGCGGAAGGACTGTGACGCGCGATGAAAATATGCACCCGGCCAACGATGGGCCGAGGTCCTTAAAATGTTTAATTAAAAGATTAAACCGGAGCAGGCAATTTCTAATTTCACAAAACCGTCAGATTTCATCCGGCTCGTCGAGCACGATGGCATCGGCCTGCAGATTGCCGTCGATCGCCTTCAGGAGCCGCACCAGATTGCGGATTTCCTTCTCGGAAAAATCGAGCGTCGCCAGCCGGTCGCAGGCTGTCGCTGCCTGTTCGATGGCAGCAACGCTGCCGCGGCCGAGATCGGTGAGATAGACCTTGGTGAGGCGCGCGTCGTCGGCATCGGCCTTGCGCTCGAGAAAGCCCTGCGCCTCCATGCGGCCGATGGTGCGCGTCATGGTCGGCGCCTTGACGCCGAGCTTGTGCGCCAGCGCGCCTGCCGTCATGCCGTCGCTTTCGGCAAGAGAGGTGATGACACCATCCTGCCCGGCATAGAGCCCGCTCTCCAGAAGGTTGCGGGAAAGCACGGTGCGCATCGAGCGGGCGGCCTGCGTCAAAGCCGGCGAAAGATCGACCACCGTATACTCGGTCTGGTCCTTCTTCTTCGACTTCTGCTTCTTGCCGTCCTTGTGCTTCTTACCCATTGCCGTCCCTTTGATCTTGCCGCGCCCTGCACCCAATCGAGGTTGTGAGGGACGGCAACAGTTTCATTTGGCGCCTAAGCCTTCCTCCAAATCCATTTTGATTTAAAGGCTTATGCATTAAGCATTGAGATCGTTGCGTTATGACATTGCGCATGATCTCGTCATAAACAAGAGGCCTTAGCCGGATGAACGCGCCAGCGACCGAGTTCGACGACCACGATCCGCAATTTTCTGGTGCGGAGCGCAACCGGCACATCGTTGTCCTGCCGCTCGGCGCCCATGAACAACACGGCCCCCACCTACCCTTCGACACCGACACGCTGATCGCCGACGGCATCGTTAGCAGGCTCAAAACCGCGCTTCCCAAGACGCTTCCGGTGACCTTCCTGCCGACGGAATCAGTCGGCTACTCAATCGAGCATATGGATGTGACAGGAACGCAAACGCTATCCTACGGCGAGGCGATCGAACGCTGGCTCGGCATCGCCGAAAAACTGTCACGACAGGGCATCCGCAAATTCGTCATGCTCAACGCCCATGGCGGCAACTCGCCGCTGATGACTGTTGTCGCCACAGAAGCCCGCGTGCGCTTCAACATGCTCGCCGTCGCCACCAGCTGGACCCGCTTCGGCCTGCCGGATGGCGTGATCTCGCCGGAAGAAAAAGCGATCGACATCCACGGCGGCGATATCGAGACCTCGGTAATGCTGGCGCTGCACCCGGACAAGGTGGACATGGCGAAAGCCGAGAACTTCCCCTCCCGCCAATCCGATTTCGCCGCCCGCTACAAGCACCTGCGCGCCTATGGCCAGCACGCCTTCGGCTGGAAAATGTCGGACCTCAACGATAAAGGCGTCGCCGGCAACGCCGCCAAGGCGAACGCCGCAAAAGGCGAGGCGCTGATCGCCCACGCGGTGAAGGGGCTGGTGGAATTGCTGGAGGATGTGGACGCCTTCGACGTCGACGCGCTGAGATAGCGGGCCGCTTGTATCGGCCCGATGTTTTCATCATATTGATTGCAATCGCAGTGGCTCACCAAGGAGGCCCGCATGCGCATTTCCGTGAAAGAGGCTGAGCGCGAATTTTCGCGTATTGCCAAGCTTGCACAAGACGGCACCGACATCATTGTCACCGAGGAAGGGCAACCTTCTCTCCAGCTCTTCCCGATTGCCAGATCGCCCTTACCGCCCGAAGAAAGAATGGCGGTCTTTGACAGGGTGAGGCAACGAGGGCGCGAAAAAGGCCCGGCGAATTTCGAGACTGATGCCGCCCACAGTCAAGACTTCCTCTACGACGAAAACGGATTGCCGGGATGATCGCGGTCGACACGTCAGCGTTGATCGCCATCGTCAAGGATGAGCAAGATGCCTATATCTGCTCAAAGGCAATGGCGAGCGTTCAAAAGGTGATCATCTCTGCCGGCACGCTCGCGGAGGCTCAGATTGTAGCGCTTCGGGCGAACCGTTTGCCGGAATTGCTGGATATCATTAACGCGTCAATCGGTGAGGTCATCCCGGTAACCGACGGTCGGGCACGCTTCGTTTCTGATATTTATTCTGCATGGGGCAAAGGCTTTCACCCGGCTTCCCTATATTTCGGCGATTGCTTCTCCTACGCGACCGCCAAGGAATTCGATTGCCCGCTGCTCTACATCGGCAACGACTTCTCAAAGACCGACGTGAAATCGGCTATCGCGGCCCCCACGCCCTAATGTGATCTTATAACATACGAATCCCTTTGAACTGCCGCGCCGCACCCCTTATATGAGACGACGAATTTGAAAGGCCCGGGACAAACACCCGAGCAAGCCCCCACCTATCGAGGTTCTCATGACCGACGCTCTCCAGACGCAACCCAAGCCCATCCCCGTCACCGTTCTCACCGGCTACCTCGGCGCCGGCAAGACGACGCTGTTGAACCGCATCCTGACGGAAGCGCATGGCAAGAAGTATGCCGTCATCGTCAACGAGTTCGGCGAGATCGGCATCGACAACGACCTGATCGTCGAATCCGACGAAGAGATCTACGAGATGAACAATGGCTGCGTCTGCTGCACGGTGCGCGGCGACCTGATCCGCGTCGTTGAAGGCCTGATGCGCCGCCCTGGCCGCTTCGATGGCATCATCGTCGAAACGACGGGCCTTGCCGATCCGGTGCCGGTCGCACAGACCTTCTTCATGGATGACGACGTTCGCGCCAAGACCGAGCTCGATGCCGTGGTCGCCCTCGTCGACGCCAAGCACCTGCCGCTGCGCCTGAAGGACAGCCGCGAGGCCGAAGACCAGATCGCGTTTGCCGACGTCGTGCTTATCAACAAGACCGACCTCGTGACCCCGGAAGAGCTGGCGCAGATCGAAGACGTCGTGCGCGCCATCAACCCGTCGGCCCGCGTCTACAAGACCAGCCGGTCCGGCGTCGATCTCGCCCGCGTGCTCGATCAGGGGGCCTTCAACCTGGAACGTGCGCTGGAAAACGACCCGCACTTCCTCGACCACGATCACCCCGACCATGTCTGTGGTCCCGATTGCGGCCACGACCATGGCCACCATCACCATGCGCACGACCATGATCACGATCATCACCACCACGATCATGACCACGGGCACGATCATCACCATGATCACGGGCACGACCACCATCACCACGGCGCCGTCTCCCCGATCCATGACGTGACGGTGCAGTCGGTTTCGCTGCGTGGCGGCGAGATGAACCCGGACCGCTTCTTCCCCTGGATCCAGAAGATCACCCAGACGCAGGGCCCGAACATCCTGCGCCTCAAGGGTATCATCGCGTTTAAGGGCGATGCCGAGCGCTACGTCGTTCAGGGCGTGCACATGATCATCGAAGGCGACCACCAGCGCGCCTGGAAGGACGGCGAGAAGCGCGAGACGCGTCTCGTCTTCATCGGCCGCGAGCTTGACCGCGAAAAGCTCGAAGCTTCCTTCAAGGCGTGCGAGGCCTCTGCCTGATGCCAACTGTTGCCCCGTTTGATATCGACGGCCATATCCTGGCCGTCGAATTTTTAGGTGATACCCCCTTCTTCGCCAGCGCCACCGGCACGTTTCACCGGCTGGATGGTTCGGAGAAGGTCACCGAAGCCCATCAGGGCATGCTCACCTGCATCCGCGATCCCTATAGCGAAAGCCTGATCTCGGGCGGCGAAGACGGCAAGGTGCTACGGATCGCCGCCGATGGCAGCGTTACCGAGCTGGCGCATGCGCCGCGCAAGTGGATCTCGCAGCTCGCCGCCGGCCCGCAGGGCGCCATCGCCTATTCCCACGGCAAGAGCGCGATCGTTCGCCTTTCTGACGGCACCACCCGCGAATTCACCGAGGAACGCACCGTCGAAGGCCTCGCCTTCGCGCCCAAGGGCATGCGCGTCGCCGCAGCCCGCTATAATGGCGTCTCGCTGCATTGGGTGGCGGGCGACGCAAAGCCCGTCGATCTCGAATGGAAGGGCGCCCATACCGGCGTCACCTTCTCGCCGGATGGCAACTTCCTCGTCACGACAATGCAGGAAAACGCGCTGCACGGCTGGAAGCTCGACATCAAGCCCGGCTCTGAAGCCCGCCACATGCGCATGACCGGCTACCCCGCCAAGGTCAAGTCGCTCTCCTGGTCGGCCAAGGGCAAGTGGCTGGCGTCTTCGGGCGCTCCCGCCGCCATCGTCTGGCCATTCTCCGGCAAGGACGGCCCGATGGGCAAGGCGCCGCTCGAACTCGGTACCCGCGCCAACATCATGGCGACCTCGGTCAAGTTCCACCCGGCCGAAGACATCCTCGCCATCGGCTTCATCGACGGCATGATCCTCGCCGTTCGCCTCGCCGACAGCAAGGAAGCGCTGATCCGCCGCCCCGGCAAAGGCGCAATCACGGCCATGAGCTGGAGCAAGAACGGCAAGCTGCTGGCCTTCGCCTCGGAAGCCGGCGATTGCGGCGTGGTCGATATCGCCGCCTAAAGCATGTCGCGCAAAACTGTGCAGCGGTTTTGCGGCACCGACATGCGACAGAACAAAACTTAAAGCGTGACGAGCGAATCCGAAGGATCGCGACACGCTTTAAGACACATATCCCGAGACTAATCACCGGTTTCGGGGTAAAGACACGCTTGAAAACAATTGGCGTGAAAACAGAGAGCTTAGCCAGATGTCGCAGACCAGAACCGCCATCGCCGAAACCGCAGCCGCCAACGATGCCTCGGCATGGGTGTTGATCCGCGCCGAGGCCCTGGCGCTGTGCGAACGCGAACCGGTCTTACGGCCTCTTTTGACATCGCAGGTGATCGAAGCTGCGGATAGCGCGACAATCGTCGCCCGCGTGCTTGCCGCGCGCCTCTCGCGCGCCGATGTCGATACGGCAACTCTGACGACGCTTCTCCAGGAAACGCTGACACCTGATATCCTGACCGAGATCCAGGCCGACCTGATGGCGGTGCGCAAGCGCGATCCGGCCTGCACGACCTATCTGCATGCGCTGCTCAACCTGAAGGGCTTCCACGCCCTGCAGATCCACCGCGCCGCCCACAAATTGTGGAACGACGGCCGCGTCGAGGTCGCCAGCTGGCTTGCTAATCTCGCCTCGCTGGTCTTCGGCCCGGATATCCATCCGGCTGCCAGGATCGGCTCCGGCATCATGCTCGACCACGGCTCCGGGATCGTCATCGGCGAAACGGCTGTCATCGAGGACGAGGTCTCGATACTCCAGGGCGTTACGCTCGGCGGCACCGGCAAGGAAACCGGCGACCGGCACCCGAAGATCCGCCGCGGCGTGATGATCGGCGCCGGCACCAAGATCCTCGGCAATATCGAGATCGGCGCCTTTAGCAAGGTGGCGGCCGGCAGCGTGGTGGTGAAGCCGGTTCCGGCCCATTGCACGGTGGCGGGCGTCCCGGCAGCGGTGGTGCGCATCCATTCGGCCAGCGAAATCCCCGCCGAGAGCATGGACCAGAATATCTGAGCTTGAGCTAAGCCGCCTGCTCCTGCGCGGGCGATGCCTCGACCCGATCGCGGCCTCGCCGCTTGGAAGCGTAGAGCGCGGTGTCCGCCCGCTCCAGGAGCTTCTTGAAGTCGATATCCGGGCCGTGGCAGGCAGCGACCCCGATGCTCAGCGTCGGAAGCGATGCGAACACCGCCATCGCCGAAACCTGCTCCGAAAACGCCAGCCGCATCCGCTCGGCGACGGCGATCGCTCCGTCCTCGGCGGTATTCTTCAGCACCACGAGAAACTCGTCGCCGCCGTGACGCGACAGGAGATCATCAGGGCGCAGCACGCTGCGCGCCGCGCTGGAAAACAGCCGGAGCACATCGTCTCCGACGGGATGGCCATGCTGGTCGTTCAGCTGCTTGAAGTGATCGATATCGACCACCAGAAGCGCCAACGCGTGGGCATCGCGCACCGGCAGTCGCTGCGCCAGACCGCCGCGATTGAGCGCGCCCGTCAGCGGATCATGATGCGCCAGCGCAATCAGTTCGCTCCTGTTGCGCTCGGCCGCCATCAATACGATCAGCATGCTGCGCAGCGCCAGGAAAATAACCGCCGTCGACGCCATCCAGCTATGGGCGACGGTGGCGCCATAAGGATCAGGACCGGCAATCTCGCCAGTTGCCGCCATGACGCTACGCACCAGGAAAATCGCCGCCGTCGGCAGATAGAGCCACGCCAGCAGCCCCGCCGAAAAAAGCTTCTCGCGCCTGTAGATGCCGATACCCTCGCGCAGCACCGCCAGATCGCACAGGCAGCAGATGGCCGAGACATAGAACAACCGCGTCGACACAGACATATCGCCGGGGGGCAGAGCCGCGACCGGGAGGCTGATGCAGACGAGCGCCAGCGCGCAGGCAAGCATCGACACCGGCCGGCCGGCGAGCACGCGAATGGCGAAGAACGACAGCAGGTAGCCGGCGATGGTCAGCACATTGCCCAGCTGGATCGACAGCGCATAGGGAATGAAATTGCGCAGGCAGACGAGCAGCGTACCGACGCCGAGCACCAGATAACTGGCACCCCACCAAGCCGGCCAGCGGCCGAACCGCCCGGTCCAATAGCTCACCATATGCGCGCTTCCGAGAACCAGGAGCGTCATGGCGGAGACGACATAGATCGTCCGCAGATCCAAAATCATGTACGCGCCTCCAATCCACCGGCGCGGACACGTTACGAGATCGCTATTGCGTTTTGATTGGAACGCTTGGTCGCATTTTAACCAATGCGCCGAAAAGCCCGCTCAGACAGGGCGTGCGGCGGCGATGATCTCGGAGAGAAGCCCGTGCAGGGCATCGCGGTAACCGGTCCTCGCCGAGGGGCCGTTCTCGTCTGACGTCATCACAACGGTGAGCTTCAGCGACGGCACGATATAGAGCATCTGGCCGCCGTAGCCCCAGCCGAAATGCACTTGCTCGCCGCCAATCTGCCGCGAGAACCAGCCGTAACCGTAGTCATCGCCCGAGAAACGCGAATTGGTGCGGTGCTGCCAGGATTGGACGACCCAATCGGCGGGAACGACCTGCGTGCCATCCGGAGCCTTGCCGCCATTGCGATAGAGCTCGCCGAAGGCAAGCAGCGAGCGGGCGGTCATCGCCATCTGGTTACCGCCGAGATAGATCCCCTGCGGATCCCGCTCCCATGCGCCGATGCGAAAGCCATCGACGGGCGCCAGCCACTCCCGCGCCAAGGCGAGCGTCGTTTTCCCGCCGACCTTTGTCAGGATCGCCGAGAGGAGATGGGTCGAGGCTGTTGAATAGAGCATCTGCCCGCCCGGCTCATCGGCAAACGGCTGCGCGAGTGCGAACCGCACCCAGTTGCGCGACGACACGAAGCGCCCGTAATCGGGACCGGACAGGCGACCAAGCCCCGCCTGCATCGAGAGCAGGTTGCCGATGGTGATCTCGCCGAGCCTTCGATCGGGATTGTCGGGGAGGTCTGCCTTCAGGATCGGCGCGATCTTCTGATCCGGCCCTTCCAGCAGGCCCTTCGCAATGGCGATGCCGACGAGGCTCGAGATGATCGACTTGGAGGCCGACTTGATGTTGACGGATTCACGTGTGGAATGGCCACGATAGCCATGCTCGGCGATGATCTCGCCATCCCTGGCGACGATGACGGCCTTCAGCGGCCGCAGCTCCTCGCGCGACGCGCCGCCATCGAGCAACGTGGCGACAGGGCTCGGCTGCTGCGCGAAGGCGGCGGCTGGCGTTAGCGACAGGATGAAGAGAAGTGCGAGGCGCTTGATCATGCGCCATTATCTATGACGGGCGGCCGATCAAATCATCGGCCGTCCCTTCAATCTCACATGGATGTGAAACCTTATGATCGCGCTTGGCTCAAGGTCACTGATGCACGCATCGGCGCGACACTGAGGGCCGCTGTTGCGCCTTGGTGAATTTCGCGATCATTCCCGCCGGACATTTCTTGTCGTCGAAGAGCACGGATTCTCCCGGTGCCATCGTCTCGGCGGTCGGCTTCGCCGTCACCGTCTTGATTGCTGCAAAGGAAGTCGACGCACCGGCGAGTGACAGCAGGCAGGCGCAGGAAAGGGAAAGAAGTAGAGGCCGTATCATATGCTCGCCCTCACGTTTTAGTGATCACTAAAATACATTCCTACGGAATCGCGCCGACGGCAAGTCATCCGATCGGCGGGCAGCACGAATGTCCGCGCGCGGACTGTCCACGGCGGTGAAAAAGGGAGAAGGCAGGCGGTCGAGGTATTGAGTAGTAAGTGTCAGGCTGGTCCGCCTGCCCGATCGTTTCAGGCTTTCCGGCTTCATCAGACCGACAGGAGCGTCTCTCGATCTGGCGTCCCCGGACGAATCATCTGCCCTGACGGCATCCGATTCGACCTTTCGCGACCGTCATCGAGCGCCGAATTATGAACGGAGACCGAACCGGTTCATGAACCCGGCTCCCTGCTCGATGACGCGTTCATGATGCGCCGACCCTACGCCATGGGGATGATTCTCGCTCATATTTTCATCCATATGATTGTTTTTTCTGCATTTTATTAGAACGAAAAGTGAATTTCTTCCCCATAAAGGCGAAGCTGCAGTGTTGCTAAAATATCGTTAAAATTTACCGTCACAGTTTTTTGTTCATCTGGCGTTCAGAAAACTCTTGGGAAAGCCGACTTTTGCGCTCACATTAGATACCAGAGAACTAGGAGTGCATGAATGATTCTTAAGGCCACAGCCGCAGCGACCATATTCGCGGTCTATGCTTTCACGATGTTTTTCATCGCCGCCATACCGGACAATATCGTACAGACTGCCGGGACACAGCTGGTTGACGCCAGCGTCGTGAAGTAGGCGTCGTCAAGTAAGCGCCCTCACACTACGGGCGCAGCGAATACAGAGGGGATAATAGTCCGCCGGCTCTTCCGGCGCCCCTTCAAACTGATTTCCTGAAACTGGAAATGAAACAAAAAAGCCCCTCCCTTTTGGGGAGAGGCTCTGCCGGACAACGCCTCGGACAAGGCCTAAGTCAGGCCGCCCTGCGGACCGGCGCGCTGGCCAGCATCCGCCCCGTGGGCACGATCATGCCGGCCGCGCCGTCAAGCCAGCCCTCGACAAGCTCGAGCGCCAGAAAGCGCGAGCGTTCGAACGGACCAGGCATGACGAGATGCTGAGCCTTTGCGGCGAAGAAGCCGAAACGCTCGTAATAAGGGGCATCGCCCACAAGCAGGATGGCGCCGTGACCACGCGTCTTGGCTTCCAGCATGGCGGCGCGCATCAGAGCCGAGCCGACACCCTTGCCCTCGAAGCTGGAATCGACCGCCAGCGGTCCAAGCAGCAGCGCGTCGATCGCAGTGCCATCGGCATTGACGCCGGCTTCGACGTTCCACAGGCGCACGGTGCCAATGACGTGACCGTCGCGATCACGCGCAACCAGCGCCAGGCCTTCGGCCGGAACGCGGCCACGGCGGATCTTTTCCGACGACTTGCGGCGACGGTTCGGGCCCATGGCGCGATCGAGCAGGTTCTCGCGCGCAACGACATCGCCGGCATTTTCGGCGTCGATGGTGAAAATGGAATGCGCAAAGAATGCGCGGACAGAATCAAGAACAGCGGCCATCGTGGCCTCCCGAACTCAAAACCGTTTCAAACGGTATCGTCAGATCATTGTGAAGGTGCCGCCCCGGCTGGCTACGGGGCGAGCTAAATCAGATAATGTAGGCCTTCAGCGGCTCGAAGCCGTTGAACGCGACCGCCGAATAGGTGGTCGTGTAGGCGCCGGTGCCTTCGATCAGGATCTCGTCGCCGATCGAGAGAGTGAGCGGCAGCGGGTAGAGGTTCTTCTCGTAAAGCACGTCGGCGGAATCGCAGGTCGGGCCGGCGATGACGCAGGGCTCCATTTCGTCGCCGTCGCGCTCGGTGCGGATCGGGTAACGAATGGCTTCGTCCATGGTTTCGGCCAGGCCGCCGAACTTGCCGATGTCGAGAAACACCCAGCGGGCGGCGTCGTTGTCGGACTTCTTCGAGATCAGCACGACTTCCGTCTTGATGACGCCGGCGTTGCCGACCATGCCGCGGCCCGGCTCGATGATCGTCTTCGGCAGGTTGTTGCCGAAGTGGTCACGAAGGCTCTGGTAGATCGCACGACCGTAAGCTTCAGCCGACGGAACGTCGCGCAGGTACTTGGTCGGGAAGCCGCCGCCCATGTTGACCATCTGCAGGTGGATGCCCTGCTTGGCTAGCTGAACGAAGACGCGCTTGGCATCGGCAAGAGCCGAATCCCAGGCATCGACCTTGGTCATCTGCGAACCGACGTGGAACGACACACCGTAGGATTCGAGGCCGAGCTGATGCGCGTAGACGAGAACGTCGACGGCCATCTGCGGCACGCAGCCGAACTTGCGTGACAGCGGCCATTCAGCACCTTCGCCATCGGTCAGGACGCGGCAGAACACGCGGGCGCCGGGAGCGGCACGCGCGATCTTCTCGACTTCCTCGTGGCTGTCGACCGCAAAGAGGCTGACGCCGAGCGCATGCGCGCGGGCAACGTCGCGTTCCTTCTTGATCGTGTTGCCGTAGGAGATACGGGCAGCGGTCGCACCGGCGTTGAGCGCCATTTCGATTTCGGCGACGGACGCGCAATCGAAGTTGGAGCCCATGTCGGCGAGCAGCTTCAGGACTTCAGGAGCCGGGTTTGCCTTGACGGCGTAGTAGATGGCGCTGTCAGGCATGGCGTGACGGAAAGCGGAGAAATTGTCGCGCACGACGTCGAGGTCGACCACAAGGCAGGGACCGTCGGGACGTCGGGTTGCGAGAAAGTCGCGGATGCGCTGAGTGGTCATATCGATTCCCTTCTCAATTCCAGAGCTCCGGAAAAACCGGAGGACAAAGGGCAGCCGATCACTCGCATAGGAACCAGCCGGTGGAGACCCCGGAACCTTAGCAAGCGCTCGAATGCGCGAATGATGAATCAACGCCGCGAAAGCGACATGGATTCGGCTTTGTCTGCCATGGATTGGAGGGGATTCCCTACCGCACTTCCGGCAATGAAGGTGTGCCTCTTCAGTAACCCCCGCTGATGGAAAGCAGGGAGAGAACAAAAAGGCCCGCACCGTCGTTGCTTCAGGCGTCCTCGCATTTTCCGGTTGGCCGGAATAGCGACTGGAGGGGTTAATTCCAGGTACCTTACCGATTTCCTCACCAATTCGAGGGTTCGGCGGACACCCATGGGCACGTGCGACTTTGGGCTGAGGTCGAAATAAGAATATTCGCGGTCATAATCAAGAGTTTTTTTGGGGTTGCGCAAAAAAACGAAAAGCGCCAGCCCAAATGCGTGGACCTATTGCCGCATGAACGTCGCCCTTGCCTTTGCTGTAGGATTATCTGATTGATATTCCGGATATAAATCAGGACCGCAAAGCACTCATGGACACCCTCACCCGCATCCGCGCCTTCATCGACGTCGTCGAAGCCGAGGGTTTTTCCGCTGCCGCCCGCAAGACCGGCCGGTCCAAGGCGCTGTTGTCGAAATATGTCCGCGAACTCGAGGATGAACTCGGCGCGCTGCTTCTGAACCGCACCACCCGCCAGTTCTCGATGACCGAGGCCGGCCACACCTATTATCGCACGGCCTCCGACATCCTGAAAGAGATCGACAACCTTGCCGACCTCGTGCGCGAGAACAACGCGCAGCTGAAGGGCAAGCTGAAGATCTCGGTGCCGCGCACCTATGTCGACGCCGATGTCGGCCAGTCGCTGATCGATTTCGCCCGGGAGAACCCGGATCTGCAGCTGGAAATCTCCGCCGACGACCGCTTCGTCGACCTGATCGAGGAGGGCTTCGACGTCGCGATCCGCGTGACGAAGCTCGAGGATTCCGGCATGATCGCCCGCAAGATCTCGGATTTCCGCATTCATCTCTGCGCCACGCCGGAGTTTCTGGAGCGTCACCCGCAATTGCAGAACCCGGCCGATCTCTCCAACGTGCCATTCATCATCGACACCAACTCGCGCAGCCAGGGCAGCATCCGCTTCCAAAACCCTGACGGCACCTCGTTTGCCGTGGCCGTCTCCGGCCCGATCGAGGTCAACAGCCCGCATGCGACGTTGCGCGCCGCCCTGTCAGGCATCGGCATCGCCTTCATTCCCGATTTCATCGCCCGCAAGCCGATCGAGAGCGGCGAGCTGGTGACGCTGTTCAACGACTATATCGCCACCGATCGCGGCATCTACGCGGTCTATCCGCACCGCCGCTACCTGCCCGCCAAAGTGCGTATTTTCGTCGACTATCTTCACAATTGGTTCAAGAAGCACCCCTAAGCCGAACCCAAGGAAATCCGGTCCCAATTCGGTCCCATTTTCCGGCAAGATCGCAGCAACTGATTTGGGCCGCCCCACCCGGATTTATCGCCTTTCCGGCAACCGAACCTGGCCCGAACTCTAGAGATGAAGTTAGCGGACGCATGAAGATATCGACTTTCCTGACGGCCGGCTTTCTGACGCTTGTGCCCGCCGCAGCCTTCGCGCATCCGCATATCTTCGTGGAGGCCCGTCTCGAGGTCGTCGCCGGCGATGACGGCAATATCGCGGAGTTTCGCAACGTCTGGCGCTTCGACGAGGTCTTCACCTCCTCGGTCGTCATGGATTTCGACAAGAATACCGACCTGAAGCTGGAGCCGAACGAGCTCGCCGAGGTCGGCAAGACGGTCCGCGATTCACTGGCCGACTATGATTACTACATGAACCTGACGATGAACGGGAAGAACATCACGGTTCAGAAGCCCGACATCATCCATGTCGATTACCGCGACGGCCAGCTCCTGATGTTCTTCGCCGTCAAGCCGGTCGAGAAGATGCCGCTCAAGGGCAACCTCACCTTCGGCGTCTACGATCCGACGCTTTACACCTCGATCGACTTTCCGACCGACAAGGAGATGATCCTCGTCGGCGACGCCTTCAAGGCCTGCAAGCACCAGGTGGTGAGGCCCGACGCCGACCAGGTGATCTCGCAGAACAAGCAATCGCTGACCGACGCCTTCTTCAACGACCCGACCGGCACCAACATGTCGAAGCTCTTCGCCACCAAGCTGGACGTCACATGCTGAGGCGCAAGCCCACGCTGCTGCTCTACGCCGCCGGCCTGCTTCTCGTGACCGGCCTCGCCGCCGCGCATGCGCAATCGCCGCTCGGCATTGGCACGGCGGAGCCGAGCTTCCAGCCCTCCGGCGGCCCGCTGGCGCCGCTCTTTCTCTACATCAATCACGAGCAGCAGGCCTTCTATCGCGCGTTGACCAATGCGCTGAAGGCAATGCGCGAGGATCCCTGGCAGCTCGGCACGCTGGTCGGCCTGTCATTTGCTTATGGCGTCTTCCACGCCGCCGGCCCCGGCCACGGCAAGGCTGTCATCTCCTCCTACATGATCGCCAACGAGATCGAGTTGAAGCGCGGCGTCGCCATCTCCTTCGTCTCGGCCTTCGTGCAGGGGGTGGTGGCGATCCTGCTTGTCGGCGGCGCCTGGCTGGTGCTGCGCGGCTCGGGCATCACGCTCACCATGGCCACGCAGGCGATGGAGATCGCTAGCTTCGTCATGGTCATCCTCTTCGGCCTGTGGCTCCTCTTGCGCAAACTGCGCGCCATCATACCGACCTTCCAGCCGAGGCAGGAAGCGCTGGCATCAGGGCCCGTCAGCATGATGCTCGACTGGCAGGACGCAGACGAGCGCGGCGAAAGCAGCTCTTACGCCTTCGGCGAAACCCAGGCCGCCAAGGCCGGCCACAAATTCATTTCAGGCATGGCCTGCGAGACCTGCGGCCAGTCGCACATGCCCGATCCGGCGATGCTCGGCGCGGAGAAATTCAGCATCCGCGAGGCATGGTCGGCAATCGTCGCCGTCGGCCTGCGCCCCTGCTCCGGCGCGCTGCTGGTGCTCACCTTCTCTTTGCTGAATGGCCTCTATCTCGGCGGCGTGCTCTCGGTCTTCGCGATGTCGCTCGGCACCGCCATCACCGTCGCCATCCTCGCCACGCTCGCCGTCACCGCCAAAGGCACCGCCATGCGCCTCGCCGGCCACGGCTCGCGCGTCTCGGCCTGGGTGGGCAACGGCATCGAGTTGCTGGGCGCGCTGCTTGTCATCGTGATGGGTGCGCTATTGCTCGGCGCGTCGCTGCAGGGTGTGGGGTTTGGTGGGTAGTTGGTGAGATAACCTCACCCACCCCGCCGGCGCTGATACCGCGCCCGCAACCAGAACACCGCGAAAAACGCCATCACCAGGCACACGCCGACGACGATCGCCAGCGTCGGCGAGTAATTGCCGATCCACAGCACCACCGACGGCAGGAAATAGATGACGAGCCCGGCGCAAACGAGGATGATCGCGGCGGCAATCGCCGGCGAGCGGCGTTCGGATCTGGGGTCGGCCATGCGAAAATCTCCTGCGGGTGAGGAGAAGGGCTTAGGCCAGCCGCCGGCGAAAGGCAACTGGCCGTGCAACTCGCCGCGAGCGCAGGCTTGCCAATCGTCAAACGGCAAGCCTTATTCCGCTCAGGCCGTGACTTTGGCCGACGACACGGTCGCGTCGATATGGTCGAGCAGCGCGTCCGGCAGGCCGAGGCGGCCGGCGAGCAGGTCGAGATAACCGCGTTCGGCGCGGGTATCGGGATTGATGGTCAGTCGCGTCGCGGTATAGAGCTCGACCTTCTGCTCCTCGGTGCGCGCGGCGGCCACCAGATCGTCGATATCGACGGGATTGGCGAGTTCGTTGCGCAGGAAGGCCTCGGCTTCCGAACCGAGATCGACTTCGCGCACCTTTTCCATGATGTTGGCGCGCTCGGCATCGTCGATATGGCCATCGGCCTTGGCGGCGGCGATCATCGCGCGGATCAGGGTCAGGGCGAAATCATTGGAGAGCTGCGGCCCTTCCAGGCTGAAGGCCGAATCCGGCGGCGGTAGCGCGATGGGCTGGCCGGTCGTGGCAGCAGGCTGCGGTGCGGCCTCAGGCGATTTGCCGGACTGATAGTTCTTGTAGGCGAGATAACCGAGGCCGGCGACGGCTGCGAGCCCGCCGATCGTCGCGACATTGCCGGCGATGTTGCGGCCGGTCTTGGTGCCGAGCACGGCGGTCGCCAGCGCCCCTGCCTTCCACGGATTGTTCTTGGCCATCTCGATCGCGCCGCCCGCCCGATCGCGAACGCTGCCGCCGACACCTGGAATTTGCGATCCCAGAAACTGCTCAAGAAGCTTCTTCGCGTCGAACATACCTGATTGTCTCCCTTTTGATGATGTTGGGGAGATAGGAGCGGCAATGAGGGATTGCAAATAACGGGTGCGTTAGGACCCGCACAACAACAGTGCGCGGGGCAAAGACCCCTTCCGGCCTGCCGGCCACCTTCCCCACAAGGGGGAAGGAGACTCGTGGCGGCGCCACGATTAAGCCCCTCCCCCTTGTGGGGAGGGGTTGGGGAGGGGTTTTCCTCTCGGACGCAGAAATCCGCCTCAGCCCTTCAGCGCGGCGGCCTCGGCAGCGAGCTTGGTGATGCCGGCCCAGTCGCCCGAAGCGATCAGTTCCTTCGGCGCAACCCAGGAGCCGCCGACGCAGATGACGTTGGGCAGCGACAGGTAATCCATGGCGTTCTTCAGCGAGATGCCGCCGGTCGGGCAAAACAGCGTGCCAGCGAGCGGCGAGGAGAACGCCTTCAGCATGGCCGCGCCACCCGCCTGCTCGGCCGGGAAGAACTTCAGCACCTGATAGCCTTCTTCACGCAGCGCCATGACTTCGCTGGCGGTCGCGGCGCCCGGCAGAAGCGGCACGGAGGAATCGCGCGCGGCGTCGAGCAGCTCCTGCGTGGTGCCCGGGCTGACGATGAACTTGGAGCCGGCGGCAACTGCGGCTTCCCAATGCTTGGCGTTGAGAATGGTGCCGGCGCCGACCTCGGCACCTTCGACTTCATCGGCCACGGCGCGAACCGTGTCCAGCGCTGCCGGCGTGCGCATGGTGATTTCGATCGCCTTCAGACCGCCCGCGACCAGCGCGCGCGCCAGCGAAACGCCCGACTTGACGTCGTCGACGATCAGAACCGGCACGACGGGCTGCAGTTTCAGGATGGAAAGGAGTTTCTCTGTCTTTTCGCCCATGGCCGTGGTTCCTTTGAAACGATTTAATTCCGGCAACGGAATAGACCTACCGCTAAAGTTTGTCGAGACCGCAACCATCTTTGGAACGGAATGGGTATCAACCTCAGCCAATTTGCGCTAGCGTACCCGCCGTCGTCAAAGAGGTTCATCGGTCATGGCAAAAGAGATCGAGCGGAAGTTCCTGGTACGCAGCGATGGCTGGCGCTCCGGCGCGGAGGCGAAGTCTGTCCTCAGACAGGGCTATATCGCGTCTATGGACGATCGTTCGGTACGTGTGCGCATCATCGACAGGAAGAGCGCGCGGCTGACCACCAAGATCGGCCGCAGCAAGATGACCCGCGACGAATTCGAATACGAAATCCCGGTCACCGACGCCGAAGAGCTGCTCGATGCGGCGATCGGCATCGTCATCGAAAAGACCCGCTACCGCGTGCCCTATGAGGGCTACGTCTGGGAGGTCGACGTTTTCGCCGGCCAGCACCGCGGCCTCGTCATCGCCGAGGTCGAGATGGGGTCGGAAGCCGAACGGCCGGCGCTTCCCGCCTGGCTCGGCCGCGAGGTCACCGGCGATTTCAGGTACTCAAATCAGGCATTGGCAACCGAATTTGAGCACGACCGGCATGCCCTTCAGCATACGGCCTGACCGGTCCTTCAAATCACAGTTTTACAAGCTCGCGCGACGCCAGCTGCGCCATGCGATCGATGTGCTCGAAACGCGGCCTCAAGGCACCGACCACGCGATCCATGAAGCGCGCAAGCGGCTGAAGCGGGTGCGCTCGCTCTACCGCTTGGTCTCCAGCGCCGTGCCGAAATTTTCCGCCCGCGAGAACATCCGCCTGCGCGGCATCGCCCGCTCGCTGTCCTCTTTGCGCGATGCGGCGGCCCTCGTCGAGACCGCCACCTATCTGCACGAACGCGCCCGCGACAGCGACGAAGCCGAAGCGCTCGGCCGCATCGTCGTGGCGCTCACCGCCCGGCGCGACCGGCTGATTGCCGCCCGCCGCGATCCCGAAAAGGTGGTCTCCGACACCATCTCGGCGCTGAAGCGGGCGATCGCGGCCGTTCAGGACGTCAACCTCAAGGGCGGCCACCGCAGGCACGGGCGGCTTCTGGCGCATGGGTGGGACACGACAGTCCGCAAGGCGCGCAAGGCGCTCGCCGCCTGCGAAGGGCATGTCTCGGCCGAAGCCTTTCACACGCTGCGCAAGCGCACGCAGGATTACCGCGCCTATCACAAGCTGCTCAATCCACTCTGGCCGACCGCCATGAACGCGAAATACGACGCGGCGAGCACGCTGGTCGACCTGCTCGGGCGCATCAACGATCTCGAATTGCTGTGCGAGCTGGTCGAGACCGAGCATCACCATTTCGAGAATGCAGACGACCTCGCGCACCTGCTCTACGCCATCATCTTCCACCAGCAGCAGGGTCGCCACGATGCGCTGGATCGCGCCGAGACCATCTTCGGCCCGGATGCGGATGACGAGGCGATGCGCATCGAGATGCTCTGGATCGCCTTTGGCGGCTGAATATTAGCCGCACCTGCGGGCGATTGCGCTTGCGCTCTGAAAGCTGTATTTCCAGCCGCATGACCGACACATCGACCCAACAGGCGACGAGCCCTTTCCTCGTCGCGGCCCTTTATCATTTCGTTTCCGTGCCGCACTTCGAAAGCCTGCGCGCGCCGCTGCAACAGTTGTGCGAGGATAATGGCGTCAAGGGCACGCTGCTGCTCGCCCATGAGGGCATCAACGGCACGATCGCCGGGCCGGATGCGGGGATCGCGACGGTGCTTGACTATCTGCGCGCCATGCCGGAATTCGCTCGCCTGGAGCACAAGGAAAGCCGCGCGTCGAAAATGCCCTTCGTGCGCATGAAGGTGAAGCTGAAGAAAGAGATCGTGACGATGGGCGTCGAGAACATCGACCCCAACAAGATCGTCGGCACCTATGTCGCGCCGCAGGATTGGAACGCGCTGATCTCCGATCCCGATACGATCGTCATCGACACCCGCAACGATTACGAGACCGCGATCGGCATCTTCAAGGGCGCCGTCGACCCGAACACCAAGACCTTCCGCGAGTTTCCGGACTGGGTGAAGAACAACACCGGCCTGCACAACAAGCCGAAGATCGCCATGTACTGCACCGGCGGCATACGCTGCGAGAAGGCCACCGCCTTCATGAAGGAGCAGGGCTTCGAGGAGGTCTACCACCTCAAGGGCGGCATCCTGAAATATCTCGAGGAAGTGCCGCAGGAAGAGAGCCTGTGGGAAGGCGCCTGCTTCGTGTTCGACGAACGCGTCTCGGTCGAGCACGGCTTGAAGGAGGGCGACCACAAGCTCTGCCACGCCTGCCGCAATCCGATCACCGCGGAAGAAATCACCTCGGAGAAATACGAGGAAGGCGTGTCCTGCAGCCATTGCTACGACAGCCGCACCGAGGAAGACCGGCTGCGCTACCGCCAGCGCCAGCTGCAGATCGCGCTGGCCAAGAAGCGCGGCCAGAAGCACATCGGCACCTGAAATAGTTCAAGGGGCGTTATAGGGACTTGATCAGGCGGCGCTGACGCGCCGTCCGCTGGTCTTGCGCGCGCGTGCTTCCATCAGCCGCTCGGTGATGTCCTCGGCGGAGACGGGCTTGCTGAAGAAGAAGCCCTGCAGCGTGTCGCAGCCGAACTGCGAGGCGATATCGGCCTGCTCCGGCGTCTCGATACCCTCGGCGGTGACGGGAATGTCGAGCGAGCTGGCAAGCGCCACGGTCGCCTTCAGCATCTCGCGCTGGCTCTCGCTATGCTCGATATCCATGATCAGCGAACGGTCGATCTTGATCCGATCGAAGCCGAACTGGCGGAGATAGCCGATCGACGAGAAGCCCGAGCCGAAATCGTCGAGCGCGATCTTCACACCCAACGTCTTCAGCTGCTCGATCGCCTGGCGCGTCCGCTTCGGGTTCTGGATCATGTAACCCTCGGTCACCTCCAGCGTCACGCGCTTGGCCTCGATCTCCGTCTGGCGCAACACGTAGCGCACGTAATCGGTGAAGGCGGGATTGCGGAACTGACCGGGCGAAACGTTGACCGCGATCCTGAGCTCCGGCCATTGCTTGGCCGTCTCGCAGGCCTTGCGCAGCACGAACAGGCCGAGCGCCTCGATGAGACCACTGGTCTCGGCAACCGGGATGAACACATCGGGCGACACCGGCCCATGGCCCGGACGGTTCCAGCGCACCAAGGCTTCCACGCCGACCATCTCGTTGCTGTCGGCGCCGATCAGCGGCTGGTAGGCAAGCGTCAGGTCGCCGCCTTCGATCGCCTGGCGCAGATCGAGCTCCAGCGCGTTGCGCTCCTCGCGATCGGCATCCATGGCGGGATCGTAGAGCGTCATGCGCGCGCGACCGGCTTCTTTGGCCTTGTACATGGCCAGATCGGCGCGCCGCACCAGCTCCTCGCGATCGACATTGCCCGCGGGCGAAACCGCAATCCCGATGCTGGCGCCGATGACGACCACGCGGCGGCCGATTTCCAGCGGCTCGGCCAGGAAATCGAGAATGTGCTCGGAGAGCTGCAATGCAGCCGCGTCGCCCTGCTGTGATGCAAAGACGATGGCGAACTCGTCGCCGCCGATGCGGGCAAGCACGGCGCCATCGGGGATCAGCACCTTGAGCCCGGCCGCGACCGCCCGGATCAGCTGGTCGCCGGTGCCGTGACCGTAGGAATCGTTGACTTCCTTGAAACCGTCGAGGTCGAGATAGAGAAGCTGGACATTATCCTGAGACTGCCTGGCAAGCGTCACCATCGCATCGACGGAGACGCGCAGGCCGTCGCGGTTCAGAAGTCCGCTCAGCCGGTCGCGCAGCGCATCCTCGCGCGCGATGATCTCCTCGCTCTTCAGTCTGCGCCCGGCCAGCCAGCCGATGATCAGCAGCACGACGAAGAACAGGCCGACAAGGCAGATCGCCCGCACCACCTGGCTGCGCACATCGGCATAGCCGACATCGCCAGGCGCGCGCGACGTCCAGATCAGCTTGCCGAGCGACGCACCAAGCGCATCCTCGATCGGCACGGAATAGGTGGCGGCATGGTCGGCGGAGACGAGCTGCAGCCCGCCGATGACATAGGTCTTGCCGATATCGTCGATCTTGGCGGCGTCGAGATGGCGGATGAAGATGAGATAGCGGTGCTTGCCGGGCGCGGCTGCGAGCGCACCGGATTTTTCGCGCACCAGAGCCACGCCGCCGACGGCAATTCCCGACTTCGTGCTGATGAAGCCGGACGCCTCGGGAAGGTCTTGCGCGCCTGCGGCTTTAACCTTGTCGAACAGCGCCCAGAGCGCCGGCGAGAAGAAATCCTGCAAGCTGTCGGCCATCGGCTTGCCGTCGCGATAGACCATGATCGGCTTCTTGTCGTCGTCGATGACAACAGCCATGTCGAACAGCGCGCTGTTGACGGACATCTCGCCATAGTTCGATACGGTCCAGTCCATGCCATCGGTGGCGTAGACATTGGTCGCGGCATCGTCCCATGCGGCATAGTCGTTGAGGGTCGCGCCGAGTTGGGCCACGAAATTCTGCAGTGCGCCGGAGACGGTTTCGCGCGAGCGCTCGTCATCGAGCACATTGGATTTCTGCGCCACATGGTCGAGCGCGTTCAGCACCATCATCGTGACGACAGCGACGACGACGGCAAACGAAAACAGCACGCCGGCCACGGTTGTGTGGCGACCAGCTCCCAGAATCGCGCTTCGTTTGCTGAAGATCGACGACATGCATTCTCCCTGTGGGCGAATACTGCCGGGAAGCCTTCAAAAAACGGTTAAAACACGATTGAACGATTAAGCATTTTCGCTTCGGAAGAACGTTGATCGAAACGGATAAAATACTTGCATTTCAAATAGATACAATTATTCAAATCTACTTATAAAGCGCACTCTCACGAACATGCGTGCAGAATTTTGCAAGCGCGTTCAAAATAACGCCGTCTCGCACGGCCGCATCGAGAACCGCCGCCTGCGCCGCATCGTCCTTCCCCAGCAGCCCGATCCGCAGATGCGCCTCCTCGATGAGGTCGAACGACATGGTCTTCAAGACCTCGGTCAACTGGCCCAGCGCGAAGTCGCCGCGATGCGACGCATGCGCGATCATCACAGGCTTGAAGGGCACCTCGTCGCGCGACACCAACCAGTCCAGCGCGTTCTTCAGCCCGCCCGGCAGCCCATGGGCATATTCAGGACAGGCGACGATAACGCCATCGGCGGCACGCATCTTCGCCCCCAGCCGCTCGACGATATCAGGCGTGTTTTCGCCCTCGCGATCGGGATTGAAGATCGGCAGATCGCCGATGAGATCGCAGATTTCGATCGTCACAACATCCGGCGCGTGATCGCGCAAGGTCGTGAGCAGCCGGCGATTGGTCGAGACCTTCCGCTGGCTGCCGCAGAGCGCATAGAGAAAGAGCGGCTTGGCTTCCATCCCACGGGTCTAAGCCATCAGACGATTCGCCCCAACGAAAAAGCGGCCCGGCAAGGCCGGACCGCTTCATCTTGTATAAGGATAAGACCAGATCTTACCAGGACGGGATCAGCGCGCCCTTGAACTGTTCGTTGATGAACTTGCGGATGCTTTCGTCGTGGTAGGATTCGACCAGCGTCTTCGCCCACGGTGCGTCCTTGTCGGCGGTGCGGACAACGATCACGTTGGCGTAAGGCGACTTTTCGCTCTCGATGGCGATGGCGTCGGTCTTCGGGTGCAGGCCGGCTTCCATGGCGTAGTTGGTGTTGATGACGGCGGCGTCGACGTCATCGAGCGAACGCGGCAGCTGCGCAGCGTCGATTTCGGCGAAGTCGATCTTCTTCGGGTTCTCGATGATATCAGCGACAGTGACCTTGACGCCCGGGTTGTCCTTGAACTTGATCAGGCCCTTGGAGGCGAGAACGAGCAGCGCGCGACCGCCATTGGTCGGGTCGTTCGGGATGGCGACGGTTGCGCCTTCCTTCAGCTCGTCGAGGCTCTTCACCTTCTTGGAATAGACGCCCATCGGGGTGGTGATCGTGGTGCCGATGCTGACGAGATCGAACTTGCGGTCGGCGATCTGGTTGTCGAGGTAGGGCTGGTGCTGGAACGAGTTGGCCTGGATATCGCCATCGTTGAGCGCCTGGTTCGGCACGACGTAGTCGGAGAACTCGACGATCTCAATGTTGAGACCCTTGGTCTTGGCGATCTCGGCGACCTTTTCCATGATCTGCGCGTGCTCGCCCGGCGTGACGCCGACCTTGATGTCTTCGGCGAGTGCCGAGCCGGCTGCGAAGGCAGCGAGCGCGGCTGCGATGATGAACTTCTTCATGGGTGTCTCCTGTGTTGAATTATGGTTTGTTGTTAAAGGGTCAGTTTTTCCGGTTGCGCTTGTCGAAGCGGCGGGCAAGCCCGTCGCCGGCGCTCTGGACGAGCTGCACGAGAACGATCAGCACGATCACGACAATCACCATCATCTCGGGATTGAAGCGTTGGTAGCCGTAGCGGATGCCGAGGTCGCCCAACCCGCCGCCGCCGACGGCGCCGACCATGGCCGAGTAGCCGATCAGGCTGACAATGGTCATCGTCAGCGCCATCAGGATGCTCGGCCGCGCCTCCGGCAACAGCACCTTGAAGACGATCTGGAACGGCGTGGCGCCCATGGCGCGGGCAGCCTCGATCAGCCCCTTGTCGATCTCGCGGATGGCGGATTCGACCAGGCGCGCGAAGAACGGAATGGTGGCGATGGTGAGCGGCACGATAGCGGCCCAGGTGCCGATCGACGTGCCCGTCAAAAGGCGCGTCAGGGGCACGATGGCGACGACGAGGATGATGAACGGCGTCGAGCGCGCGGCATTGACGATCAGCCCGAGCACGCGATTGGTCTTCGGCGCCGGAAACAGCTCGCCCTTGCCCGAGGTGGCCAGGAACACGCCGATCGGCAGGCCGATGATCGAGCCAACGATGCCGGCGACGAACACCATCTGCAGCGTCTGCATCAGCGCCTTGGAGAGGAGATTGTAGATCATATCAGGCGACATAACCGAGCACCTCCGTCTTGAGACCGGTTTCCGCATAGAAGCGGTCGGCGCGCGCGATCACGTCTGGATCGGCGGAATAGGACACGACCAGCGAACCGAAGGGCTCGCCCCCGATCTCCTCGATCGCGCCGGCGAGAATATTCACGTCGGAGCCGAGTTCCGCAACCAGCCGACCCGTGAGCGGCTTGAAGGCGGTCTCGCCGAAGAACACCAGCCGCACCAGCGCCCGGTCGCCCGAGGACGGCTGGGCCTTGATGCCCGAACGCAGCCATTCCGGCAGCTTCAGCGCCGAGGCAAGCAGCGTGCGCGTCGTCTGGTGCTGCGGGTTGGTGTAGACGTCGAAGGTCCGGCCGGCCTCGACGATCCGGCCGGCATCGATCACCGCGACGTGGCTGGCGATGGTCTTCACCACCTCCATCTCGTGGGTGATGAGGAGAACGGTGAGGCCGAGTTCGGCATTGATGCGCTTCAGGAGCTCGAGAATCGACTGCGTCGTCTCCGGATCGAGCGCCGAGGTGGCTTCGTCGGAAAGCAGCAGCTTCGGATCGGTCGCCAGAGCGCGGGCGATGCCTACGCGCTGTTTCTGGCCGCCCGACAGCTCCGAGGGGTAATTGCCCGCCTTGTCGCCGAGACCGACGAGATCGAGCAGCGGCCCGACTTTGGCGCGGATCGTCTTATTGTCGACACCCGCGATCTCCAGCGGCAGCGCCACATTGTCGAAAGCGGTGCGCGAGGACAGAAGGTTGAAGTGCTGGAAGATCATGCCGACCTGGCGGCGCAGACCGCGAAGCCCGTCTTCGCTGAGCCCGCCGACATCCACGCCATCGACGAGCACCTTGCCCGAGGTTGCTGTCTCCAACCCGTTGACCATCCGGATCAGCGTCGACTTGCCGGCGCCGGAGCGGCCGATGATGCCGGTGATGGCGCCGCGCGCCACGGTGAGATCGACCTTTTCGACCGCGGTGAAACCGCCCTCGCCTGATGGCCCGTAGCGCTTGCCAGCGCCTTCAAAGGCGACCATCGGGATCGCCCCCGCCGCGCCCTCTGGCTCTCGCCCGGAATGGCCCCCGGACGCGCCCTGGGCAGCGTCTTGTTGGGCCTGGTGTTGGAGTGTCATTTCATGCTCGCGTATGTTGGTCTTCAAAATCTGGCGGTTCTATAACCGCTATCGCACCGATTAGCCAATCGGGCGGCACATTCGAAGACAATCACGGGTGCGAGACATGGACGCGGCTTTCGTTGCGGACGGGAAAGAAAGACGTTTCGCCTCTCCGATTGCTGCAACTTATGCCGCCAGTGGTTGAAACCGGACAGGGATGTTTTTTTATTTGTGCGATGCGGCAGGAAAAAATCTACCTGCCGCATAGACAATTATGCCGAAGGCGATCAGGCGATCTTGTGGTTCCCCATGGGAAACTGCGCGGCGAGTTCCGAGTACCACTTGCCGCTCGTCTTCACCGTGCGGACCTGGGTGTCGTAATCGACATGCACGAGGCCGAAGCGCATGCGATAGCCCTCCGCCCACTCGAAATTGTCCATCAGGCTCCAGGCGAAATAGCCGCGCATCGGATAGCCGTCCTTGATGAGGTCGGCGACGATATCGAGGTGCTGGATGTAATAATCGAGCCGCATCCTGTCCTCGACTACGCCCGCTTCGATGCCGGTATTGTCGCAGGCGCCGTTCTCGGTGATGTAGCATTCCGGCAGGTCATAGCGGCGATAGAGATCCTCCACCACATGCTTCAGCGCCGGCGCATAGACCTCCCAGCCGATATCGGTCTTGACGTCGCTGACACGGGGCGCCTCGACCGTCCAGGGAAAATCGCCGGTCTTCTTGGGATCGTCGGCCACGCGCAGCGGCGTGTAATAGTTGAGCCCCCACCAATCGAGCTTCTGGCTGATAACAGCTAGATCCCCCTCCTCGACGACAGGCATGCGATCACCGAGCGCCTCCAGGAACTCCTTCGGATACTCGCCCTTGAAGACGGGATCGAAGAAGGCGCCGTTGTGGAACTGATGCGCCCGCTCGCCGGCAGCCTGATCGGCAGCACTGTCGGAACCCGGGATAACAGACATGGCGTTGAGCACTAGACCAACGGGCACGTTCGGCGCTTCCGAGCGGATCGCCTCGACACCGAGACCATGGGCGAGGTTCATGTAGTGCATGGCGTGCAGTGCCGCCTGCATGTTGCGCTCGCCCGGCGCGTGGATGCCGTAGAGATGGCTGAGCCAGACGATACACCACGGCTCGTTGAAGGTCGCGACGCTATCCAGACGATCACCGAGACGCGCCATCACCGTCTTGGCGTAGCGCTGATAGGCATAGGCCGTCGACCGCGCCGTCCAGCCGCCGTCGCCGGCAAGCAAGAGCGGCAGATCCCAGTGATAGAGCGTCGCGAAGGTCTTGATCCCGCGTGCCTTGCAGCCGTCGACGAGCCGATCGTAGAAATCGAGCCCCTTCTCGTTCACCGGCCCGGTACCGTCAGGGATGATGCGCGGCCAGGCGATGGAGAAGCGATAGGCCTCGACGCCGAGCGACTTGATGAGATCGAGATCCTCGTCGAGGCGATTATAGTGATCGCAGGCGATGTCGCCATTGTCGCGATTGAAGACCCGGCCCGGCATGTTGCAGAAGGCATCCCAGATCGACGGCTTGCGCCCATCGGCCTTCGAAGCGCCCTCGATCTGGAAGGCGGCCGTTGCCACGCCGAAGGTGAAATCGCCGGGAAAGCGGGCGGCGAGCGCCTTGGCATCAATCTTCGCGGCGGTGGTTTTCGCGTCAATCGTCAAACTGAAATCCTCCAAACTCGACCGGTTGGCTGCGTCGCGCTTCCGGCTGCTCTCTACTCTACGTATAGGTTTGAAATGTCAAATCTGTAACGTTGCAGATAGGAACGTGCACGTTCAGAGCACATCCTCCCCCGATGGCAGCAACAGCCGCCGCGTGATCCCGATCCGCTCGAGAAACACCGCATCGTGGCTGACGACAAGCAGCGCGCCGTCATAGGCGGCAAGCCCCGCCTCCACAGCGGCGATGGAATCGATGTCGAGATGGTTGGTCGGCTCATCGAGCACCAGCAGCGGCGGCGGCTCCGCGCCTCCAAGCACGCAGGCGAGCCCAGCGCGCAGCAACTGCCCGCCGCTCAGCGTCAAAACCTGTTGAAGCGCGGCATCGGCCCGGAACATGAACCGCGCCAGCGCCGCGCGGCAGGCATTCTCGTTCGCACCGGGATCGAGCCTGCGGAAATTCTCGGCGATCGACAGCGACCGGTCGAGCAGGCTGACGCTCTGGTCGAAGACCGCAAGGCGCACGGGCACCGAGACCGTCCCCGTCCAAGGCGCGATCCGACCGGTCACGAGCGACAGCAGCGTCGTCTTCCCCGAACCATTCGGCCCCTCGACCGCCACCCGCTCCGGCCCTGTGATGGCAAAGGAGAGATCGGTGATCACGGGCCGATCCGGCTCGTATCCAGCCGTCACGCCATCGAGCCGCAGCACCACCCGCGACGCGGGCAGATGTGTCGACGCCAGCTTTGCGGAAAACGGCTGCAGGATCTCGATACGCTCGCGCGCGGCACTGGCATCCTCCATCGCCTCCTCGCGCCGCTTCTCACCGAGCCGGACCTTGTCCCCTCTCGTATTCTCCGCCGCCCGTTTCAGGCCGCCGGCGACGATACGGGGCATGTCGCCCCGCGCCGCCTTCTTGGCGCCGACTTTGTCGCTGCGCGCCTGCCGCTCGGCCGAGAGTTGCGCGCTGCGGGCGACATCCGCCACCCGCTTTTCCGCATCCGCCAGGTCGTGTTCGGCCGCCGCGAGCTCGACCGCCTTGCGCGCCTGAAACGCACTCCAATTGCCGCCATAGCGCTTGGCGCCGAGCGTGGTCAGCTCGACGATCGCATCCATCCGTTCAAGCAGCGCGCGATCGTGGCTGACCACAAGCGCGCCGCCGCGCCAGCTCTTGATGAGAGCAATCACCGCCTCCCGGCCATCGCGATCGAGATTGTTCGTCGGCTCATCGAGGATGAGGAAATCCGGTTCGCTGAAGACCAACGCCGCCAGTCCGACGCGGGTGCGCTGGCCACCCGACAGCGAAGTCAGCGGCGTCTCGGGCTCGGCCGCAAACCCCATGCTATCAAGCGCATCGGCAAGCCGTGACTCGAGCGTCCAATCAGCGGAAGCGACCTCCTCGGCCGACGCCTCGCCGGCCACTGCGCGCGCTACGACATCGAGCGCGGTGCGCACACCGAAGAGATCGGCGACCGTGGCATCGGCAGCGACCTGCACCGCCTGGCGGAGCACACCGAGCCGCCCGCTGACGGCGACGCTGCCGGATTGCGGAGCGAGCTCACCCGTGATCAGCCTCAGAAGCGTCGTCTTGCCGACGCCATTGCGGCCGACCAGCCCGGCGCGTTCGGCCCCGAAGCTCAGATCAAGATTGGAAAAAAGCGGCCGCCCGTCAGGCGTGGACCACGAAAGATTGGAAAGGGTAATGGATGCAGGCATGGACATGGGGTTCCCGTATGGCAAGGCAAAGCGGCATTGCGATCGGGTTGAAATCCATGGTGCACCGTCCTGTTGGTATTGCGGATGGCTGCAATCTAGGCAGGTGGTGAGGTGAAATCAAGGCGGCTGGGGTGTAAAGTCCCGTCGCGGTAAAGTCCCCTCCCCAACCCCTCCCCACAAGGGGGAGGGGCTAACACGTGGCATGCTCCGTGCTCCCTCATATCACTCGCGGCTGTTGAGAGGCGTCGGCTTGGCAAAGCGGGTACGCCCAGCAAGCCCCTCCCCCTTGTGGGGAGGGGTTGGGGAGGGGACTTTTGGTCGGATGCGGAGGGGACTTTTTCCGCCAACACAAAAACGCACCCCGCCTTGCAATCCCCCCATTTCCACGAAACAACTGCCCAATGACCATCCCCAAGACGCACCCCTTCCCCTTCGACCCCACCTACGGCATGACGCTCGACACGCTGCGCGCCATTGCCCCGCCAGAGGCACCACCAGGCTTCGACACCTTCTGGCAGAAGCGGTACAAACGGGCGCTCACCATCGACCCGCGGCCGACGCTGAAGCAAAGCAGCCTCACCCACCCCGCCTGGCAGGTGCTCGACATCGCCTACACCTCGACGGACAACGTCACGATCGGCGGCTGGCTGCTTTTGCCGCGCGATGCGCCGGTGCGGCGCGGGCTCGTGGTCGGCCACGGTTATGGCGGCCGCGATGCGCCGGATTTCGATCTGCCGGTGGAACAGACCGCCATCCTCTTCCCCTGCGCCCGCGGCATGTCGCGGAGCGCGCAGGCGCCGATCCCGCCGGAAGCGCCCGGCCATGTGCTCCACAATATCGATAGGCCGGACGACTATGTCATCGGCGGCTGCGTCGAGGATCTCTGGATCGCGGTCTCGACGCTGCAGGCGCTCTATCCATGGCTCGCAAACCGGATCGGCTATATCGGCGGCAGCTTCGGCGGCGGGCTGGGCGCGCTGGCGATCCCCTTCGACAATCGCATCGATCGCGGCCACCTGATCGTACCCACCTTCGGCGACCGCAAGCAGTGGCTCACGCTACCGACGGTCGGCAGCGCCGATTCCGTGCAGACCTACCAGAAGACCCATCCCGACGTGCTCGATCACCTGCGCCTGTTCGATGCCGCAACCGCAGCGACGCGCATCAAGGCGCCGATGCTGATGGCCGTCGCCCTGTTCGATCCGGCCGTCGCGCCGCCCTGCCAGTTCGCCGTGGCCAACGCGGTACCGCCGTCAAAATATAATGAAATCTTCATCCTAGACGCCGGACATTTCGACTATCCTGGAATGACGGAACAGAATTTTGCTCTGCGCGAAAAGCTGCGAGGTTTTTTGAAGGTTCATGAACCGGGAATATCTGCGCTGGCATAGTCCGCGCCTGCATCGCGAGATGGAGCTGTTGGTGTTCGGCCATGCCGGCGCCAAGGTGCTGATGTTTCCGACGCGCGACGGCCGTTTCTGGGAATATGAACGGATCGGCCTTGTCGCCAGCCTCGCCCACAAGCTCGAAGCCGGCCAGTTGCAGCTCTATTGCATCGAGGGTCTGGCCACCGAGACCTTCTACGGCTTCGACCGCCACCCGGCCGACCGCATACACCGCCATCAGGCATTCGAGGACTATATCCTCCACGAAGTCCTGCCGCTGATGGCCGCAAGAAACGGGCACGACTGCACCATCGTGCATGGCTGCAGCCTCGGGGCCTTCCAGGCGGCGAGCCTCGTCTTCCGCCACCCGCATCTGTTCCGCAAGCTCGTTGCATTCTCGGGACGCTACGACTTGACGCTGAGGGTCGAAGCCTTCGGCGACTTGCTTGACGGATACTACGACAACGCCGTCTATTTCCACACCCCGACGCATTTCCTGCCGGGGCTCCATCACGGCTGGCAGCTGGACAAGCTGCGCGAGGTCGAGATCGTCATAACGATCGGCAATGCCGACCCCTTTCTCGACAACAACCATTATCTGAGCCGACTTCTATCGGACAAGCAGGTCGGCCACCAGCTGCATGTCTGGGATGGTCGCGCCCACCGCGCCAGCGCCTGGCGCAAGATGGCCGCACTCTACATCTGAGCCGCCGAACGCCGGAAGCCGGCCGATAACGCCGATGTCAAAACTCGTGAATTGTCATTGCCGGGACCGTGGCTAAAGGCTGGAAACAGTCTTCCCTCACGAGAAAGGTCATCCATGTTCGCTTCGATCCACCTCCTGCAGCCGGCCCTGCTCAGCCTGCTGCGCATCGTCTCCGCGCTCGTTCTCTTCAGCTACGGCACGCAGAAGATCCTGCATTTCCCCGCTGCCGAGCGCGTGCCCGATGTCGGGTCGATGTCCTGGATTGCCGGCCTGCTTGAACTGACGCTCGGCTTTCTGGTGCTGATCGGCTTTCAGACCCGCGCCGCCGCCTTCGTCCTCTCCGGCCTGATGGCTTTCGCCTATTTCATCGGCCACGCCTCGCGCGGCTTCTTCCCCGCCCAAAACGGCGGCGTCGCCGCCATCCTCTTCTGCTTCGTCTTCCTCTACATCGTCGCCGCCGGTGCTGGTCCGTTCAGCGTCGATGCGATGATGAAGCGCAAGCAGGGTGCGGTTGCGGCTTGATGCGATTTTCGTAGACGTCGGAGCGAGGATACCCCCCTCTGCCCTGCCGGGCATCTCCCCCACAAGTGGGGAGATCGACTCGCGGTGAGGCTTTCGCCAAGCAAAGAGCGTAGGGCGATCGGGTGCGCCCAGCCAATCTCCCCCCTTGTGGGGGAGATGTCCGGCAGGACAGAGGGGGGTGCCCCACGGCACACTCCCTCCACCCAAGCCAAGCCCGAAACTTACACCTTCACCCAGGCCCCATTGCGCTTCGACGACGCCACGCAGGCATCGACGAAGGCCACACCCTTCACGCCGTCATCCACCGTCGGGTACACAACGGCCTTATCGACCGCCTTACCCTTCTTGTGCGCGTTGATCGCATGCGCCGCTTCCGTATAGATCGTCGCGAACGCCTCGAGATAGCCTTCCGGGTGACCGGACGGAATGCGCGAGACGCGGGCAGCGGCGGCTCCGGAGCCGGCACCGTTGCGCGTGATCAGGCGCTTCGGTTCGCCGAACGGCGTGAACCAGAGATAGTTCGGATCGGCCTGCACCCATTCCAGACCACCCTTGGTGCCGTAAACGCGGACCTTCAGGCCGTTCTCGTGGCCGGGCGCCACCTGGCTGCACCAGAGCATGCCCTTGGCCGGCTTTTCCGAGCCCTTGGCCTTGAAGCGCAGCATCACATGGGCGTTGTCGTCGAGACGGCGGCCTTCGACGAAGCTGTCGAGATCGGCGGCAAGGCTGTCGAGCTCGAGGCCGGAGACGAAGGTGGCGAGGTTATAGGCATGCGTGCCGATATCGCCGGTGGAACCGCCGGCACCAGACTGCGCCGGGTCGGTGCGCCACACGGCCTGCTTGGCGCCCTGCTGCTCGACGGCTTCGGTCAGCCAGTCCTGCGGATATTCGGCCTGCACCAGGCGGATATCGCCGAGTTCGCCATTGGCGATCATCTCGCGCGCCTGGCGCACCATCGGATAGCCGGTGTAATTATGCGTGAGGATGAACAGCGCGCCGCTCTCGTCGGCCACCTTCTTCAGCTTCTTCGCGTCGGCGAGGTTCGAGGTCAGCGGCTTGTCGCAGATGACATGGATGCCGCGACGCAGGAACTCCTTGGCAGCGTCGTAATGCACGTGGTTCGGCGTCACGATCGACACCGCCTCGATGCCGTTCTTCAGCTTCGCCTCGCGGATCGCCATCTCGCGATAGCTGGAATAGGTGCGGGTCGGATCGAGCCCAAGATCGGCGCCAGACGCCATCGCCTTTTCCGGCGTCGACGACAGCGCGCCCGCGATCAGCTCATACTGATCGTCGATGCGGGCCGCGATGCGGTGCACCGCCCCAATGAAAGCGCCGGCGCCACCGCCGACCATGCCGAGACGGATGCGCGGTTCGCGCGTCTGCTGCGTTGATGCTTCGATTGTCATGTGTTGCTCCAAAATTGTGCTGTATTCGCGTGAGGTAGATTTAACGCTGTGCCGTGTGGCCCCCTCATCCGACCCTTCGGGCCACCTTCTCCCCGCTGGGGAGAAGGGAAGATGGAGCGAGCGGCTTGCCACGAGTCTCTTCTCCCCAACGGGGAGAAGGTGCCGGCAGGCGGATGAGGGGGCTCCGGGCACAACGCCCGCCTACCCCCACCATCCTCAAACCCCTCGTTAAATCCCCAGCATCCGCCGATTGGCTGCCTGGTCCGTACCGCTGCCGGCGAAGTCATCGAACGCCTTCTCCGTCACGCGGATGATGTGCGACTTGACGAACTCGGCGCCCTCCCGCGCACCGTCCTCGGGATGCTTCAGCGCGCACTCCCATTCGACCACGGCCCAGCCATCGAAGTTGTTGGCCGTCATCTTCGAGAACACCGCCCCGAAATCGACCTGGCCGTCGCCGAGCGAGCGGAAGCGGCCCGCGCGTTCGACCCAGCCCTGGTAACCGCCATAGACGCCCTGGCGACCCGTCGGGTTGAACTCGGCGTCCTTGACGTGGAACATCTTGATCCGGTCTTTGTAGATGTCGATGTTGTCGAGATAATCCAGGCACTGCAGCACGTAGTGCGAGGGGTCGTAAAGCATGTTGGCGCGCGGATGGTTCTTCACGCGCTCGAGGAACATCTCGAAGGTGACGCCATCATGCAAGTCTTCGCCGGGATGGATTTCGTAGCAGACGTCGACGCCGTTTTCGTCGGCATGGTTGAGGATCGGCGTCCAGCGCTTGGCAAGTTCGTCGAAGGCGGTCTCGACAAGACCGGCCGGGCGCTGCGGCCACGGATAGATGAACGGCCAGGCGAGCGCGCCGGAGAAGGTCGCGTGCGCCTTGATGCCGAGATGCTTGGACGCCGTCAGCGCCATCTTCACCTGCTCGACGGCCCATTCCTGACGCGCCTTCGGATTGCCGCGCACTTCGGGTGCGGCGAAACCGTCGAAGGCTTCGTCATAGGCAGGATGCACGGCAACCAGCTGGCCCTGAAGATGGGTCGAAAGCTCCGTAATCTCGACGCCGTTCTGGCGCGCCACGCCGGCGAACTCGTCGCAATAGTCCTTTGATGATGCAGCCTTCTTGAGGTCGATCAGCTGGCCGGCCCAGGTCGGAACCTGCACGCCCTTGTAGCCGATATCGGCTGCCCACTTGGTGATCGAATCCCACGAGTTGAAAGGTGCGGCATCGCCCGCGAACTGCCCGAGGAACAAGCCTGGGCCCTTGATCGTTTTCATGTCAATTCCTCCCTGAATGATGACCGTAAACGTTTCTGGTGTAGTTCTAGCACTTGATTTGCACTCTGCAAGCCGATTTTGGCGAGAATGCAAATCCTGCCCCGATGGGCGGAAATGGACGGTTGCGACTAAACCATGTCGGGCACCTAGCCGCAAGACGTACGTACCGCATTTCTTGACCGCCGCTCAGCGGGCGCTCATGCGGCAGCGCATCTTTGTGGACTTCCCGCCACCGCGTGCTACTCTTGGTCGACCAGGAGGGTGGTCCATGACGCGGCGGCTGGCGGCAATCTTGGATGCGGATGTTGTCGGCTTCTCCCGGCTGATGGGCCTCGACGAAGCGGGGACTTTCGCGGCGCTGAAACGCCACAACACCGAGACCATCGTCCCCACCATCACCAAGCATCGCGGACATGTCGTGAAATTCGTCGGAGACGGCACGCTGGCGGAGTTTTCCAGCGTGGTCGACGCGTTGCGCTGCGCGATGGAAATCCAGCAGGCCATTCTCGCCGGCAATCACGATGTCGTGCCCGACCGCCGGATGATCTGGCGGATCGGCATCCATGTCGGCGACGTCCTTAACGAGGATGGCGATATCTTCGGTGAGAGCGTCAACATCGCCGCGCGGCTGCAGGCGCTGGCGCCGGCCGGTGGCATCTGCCTCTCCCAGCAGGTGCGCGACCAGATCGGCACGGCGCTCGATTTCGAGGCCACCGACTTCGGAAATCGCAAGCTGAAGAACATCGAGCAGACCGTCCGGGTATGGCGCTGGTTTCCGCCCGGCGGCCAGACGGATGGCCTCGACGAGGATACTCCGGAGCGGGCGATCCCGAGCCAGCCGCCTGAGCGCAAACGTCCGTCGATCGCCGTGCTTCCCTTTGCCAACATGTCGAGCATCGAGGGGCAGGAGCATTTCTCCGACGGCTTCACCGACGAGCTGATCGCCACCCTGGCGCGCTGTCGCTGGCTGCTGGTCGCCGCCCGCAATTCCTCCTTCAGCTTCAAGGGCCGCGCCGTCGATGCCCGCCGTGTCGCCGAGGATCTCGGCGTCAAATACGTGCTCGAAGGCAGCGTCCGCCGCTCCGACACGCGCATCCGCATCACCGCGCAGCTTCTGGATGGAAGCGAGGGTACGCTGCTCTGGGCCGAACGCTATGACCGCATGCTGGCCGATATCTTCGACCTCCAGGACGAGATCGCCTCCGAGATCACCGGAACCATCGAGCCCGAATTGAGCGCCATCGAATTCGCGGCCCTGCGCGGCCGCTCGATCGTCGACATGACCGCCTGGGAAATCTATCTGAAGGGCCTCTGGCATCTCTACCGCTTCACCATCGACGAATTGAATACCGCCAAACAGCTGTTCGAGCAGGCGATCGCCATCGATCCGAGTTTCGCGCAGGCGCAGGCGCGGCTGGCTTACGTCCACATCCAGCTCGGCTGGTACGGCTCGCTGGAGGAGCGTTCCGGGCGCATATGCGAGGCGATCGAGCTTGCCGAACGGGCAATCACGCTTGATCAGAAGGAGCCCGCCGCACATCTGGCACTCGGCCGGGCGCTTGCGCTCGACGGCGCCACGGAGGCTGGGATCGCTCATCTTCGTCATGCGGTGAAACTGGACCACAGCTTTGCCCAGGCGCATTTCGCGCTCGGCCAGGCGCTCTGCTACGCCGACAGGCCTGAGGAGGGCATGCCCGAATTCAGCGAAGCCTTTCGTCTCAGTCCGCGCGACCCGCATCTCTGGACCTTTCACAGCATGATGGCCTTCGCGAACTACCAGATGGACAAGCTCGACGAGGCCGCCGACGCCGCCCGCGCATCGATGCGCTCGCCGAACGTCACCTTCTGGCCGGCGATGGCGCTGGTGGCGATCCAGGCACGGCAGGGCAAGATCGAGGAGGCGCGCCGGACGATCGCTGAGCTCTACAATTTCCGGCCGGGCATGACGCTTGATGATGCCAGGCGTGAATTCTACTTCGGCGTCAAGCCCGCAATGAGCGAAACCTTCATCGAGCGCTTTGTCGGCGACCTCGCCAAGGCAGGCTTGCCGCCACAATGAAAGACGCCCGCCCTTTCGAGCGGGCGCCTCGTATTCACAAGGATCAGAACGGCGAATCCGGGAAGTAGAAGTCCTTGGCGTTGTCCTTCGTCACCAGCGTGGCGTCGAGGATGTAGGTGCCGCGAACCGGGACCTGGTCGTAGAGCGACGCGGCCGTCAGTTCCATCGCGGTGCCAACCATTGCCGGCGGATAGAGAACGTCGACGGGGATCATCTTGTCGCCGTCCATGACCTTCTTGACCATGTCCTTGGAGCCGGCGCCGGCCACGACATACTTGATGTCGGTGCGCTTGGCCTGCTCGATCGCCTGCAGCACGCCGACGGCCATGTCGTCGTCCTGGCACCAGACCACGTCGATCTTCGGGTACTTGGTGAGATAGTCCTGCATCACCTTGAAGGCGTCGTCGCGGTTCCAGTTGCCAAACTGGCGGTCGAGAACCTTGACGTTGGAGCCGGCGATGCCCTTGTCGAAGCCGTCCTGGCGCTGCTGGTCGATCGGGATCGGCAGGCCGCGGATGACGACGACCTGTGCGTCCGGCGTGGTTTCCTTGATGTACTTGCCGGCGACTTCGCCAAGCGCCGGGTTGTTGCCGGCGATGTAGATGTCACGCACGCTGTCGTCGTTGGTGCTCGGCGCACGGTCGACCAGCGCCACGAAGGTGCCCTTGTCCTTGACTTCCTTGATGGCGTTGACGAGCGGATCCGGATCGGACGGCAGGATGACCAGCGCGTCCATGCCCTGCGTCGCCAGATCCTGCACGGCGTTTGCCTGGCTTGCGGCATCCGGCGAGGTCTTGACGATGACGGTGAGATCAGGGTGCTCGGCCATCAAAAGCTTGGCGACGCGCTCGGCATGGAACACCACGCCGGAGGTCCAGCCGTGGTCGGCCGCCGGGATCGATACGCCGATGGTCTTCTTGTCCGCCGAGTGAGCGACGCCGGCGAGCAGCGCCGCCGTCACGACCGCCAAACTGAATAGTGTCTTACGCATGTCTGTTTTCCTCCCATTAAACCCCAGGGCTTGCGAACCTTCAGACCGGGCGCCCCGCCGACCCGGCCAATCCCTTGCTACCTGCGCGCCAGCGACCGCTGCACGAGCATGGCGATGATGATGATCGAGCCCTGGATGGCGCCGATCAGATATTCCGAGATGAAGTTCGAGAGCAGCATGATGTTGCCGACGAGCTCCAGAATGAACGCGCCGCAGATCGTGCCCCAGACGCGCCCTGCCCCGCCCTTCAGCGCCGTGCCGCCGACGACGACAGCGGTGATCGCCTGCAGCTCCCACAGGATGCCCGTTGTCGCCGATGTCGAGCCGAGACGCGGCACGTAGAGCAGCACGGCGATGGCGACACAGAGTCCTTGGATGACGAAGGCGATGGTGCGCACCTTGTTGACGGCGATGCCGGAATAGCGCGCCACGTCGCGGTTCGAGCCGACAGCCGTGACATGGCGACCATAGCGCGTGCGATAGAGGATGAAGGCGGCGACCGCGGTGACCGCGAGGATGACGATAATAGGCACCGGTACACCGGCGATCGAGCCGAAATAGACGGGGCGGTAAAGCGACTGCTGCTCGGCCGAGCGCAGCGTGATGGCGCCGCCCTGTGAGAGCCAAGTCGTCAGGCCACGATAGATGCCCATGGTGCCAAGCGTGGCGATGAACGGTTCGATCTTGCCGACGGTGGTGATCAGCCCGTTCGCCAACCCGCAAAGCGCGCCGGCAATGATGGTGAAGACGACGGCGACTGCGAGCATCAAGGCCGGATCGGCGATAAGGCCGGAATTCATCAGCAAGATCATCAGGCTGGCGACGAAGGCGACCATCGATCCCACGGAGAGATCGAGATCCCCCGACGAGATGACGAAGGTGGCACCGACGGCGATGATGGCAATGAAGGCGCTGCGGGTCGCAACATTGGCGAGGTTGGTGATGCCGATGAAATTCGGATTGACCAGCGCGCCGACGACAAGCAGCAACGCCAGCGCCGCGAACGGCGCGACGGCCCTGAGATCGATATCCCGCCAGGAGCGCCGTCTGATCTGACTGGTCTCGTCGTTCGCACTCATATCCAAAGCCATCCTCCAGGCATTTTGTCTGATAATCCGCCGCGTCGGCGGTTTGTCTCTTGCGACCGCCTCAAGCGGCCTTTTTCTTCAGGCCCGCCGCATAGCGCATGATCTCCTGTTCGGAGATCTCGTCACCCTCGAGCACGCCGACGATCCGCCCCTCGCGCATCACCGCCACCCGGGTGCAGAGCCCGATCACCTCGGGCATCTCCGAGGAGACGACGATGATCGAGCGCCCGTCGCGCGCCAGTGCCGAGATGAAATGATAGATCTGCTGCTTGGTGCCGACATCGATGCCGCGCGTGGGCTCGTCGATGATGATGATTTCCGGGTCGGTCTCCATGACCTTGGCGAGCAGCAGCTTCTGCTGGTTACCACCAGACATGCGCCCGGCCACGATATTGGCGTCGCGCACGCGGATATCGAAGCGCCGACGCGCCTTGGCCAGCGCCGCGGCCTCGCTGCTGGGGCTGAGATAGCCGTGTCGCGAATGCTGACCCAGCGATTGCAGCGTCAGGTTTGCCAGCATGTTGGAGCCGAGCAGCAGGCCCTTGTGCTTGCGATCCTTGGTCATGTAGGCGAGGCCGGCGCGATTGGCCGCATGCACATCGCCCGAGGCAACGCTCTCACCACGGATCACGACCTCGCCGGCAGTACGCCCGCGCAGACCGGCGATCGCCTCCATAAGCTCCGTGCGGCCGGAGCCGATCATGCCGGAAAAGCCGATGATCTCGCCCTTGCGCACCTCGAAGCTCGCATCCTGTACATAGCCGGTCGAGATACCCTCGACCTTCAGCACGATCTCCTCGTCGACATCAGGCTCGTTCTTGGTCGGATAGAGGCTGGAAAGCTCGCGCCCAACCATCAGCTGCGCGATCGATTCACCGTCGAGCATCGCCGTCGGCGCCGTCTTCACCCACTGCCCGTCGCGCAGCACCGTCACCCGGTCGGTCAGTTCCATGACCTCGTCGAGCTTGTGCGAGACGAAGACGAAGCTGGTACCCTTGTCGCGCAGCTTGCGCACCTGCTTGAACAGGAAATTGGTCTCTTCGCGCGACAGCACCGCCGTCGGCTCGTCCATGAACACCACGCGCGCATCACGGCTGATCGCCTTGGCGATCTCCACCATCTGCTTGTCGGCGATCGAAAGCGTGCTAATCAGCGCATTCTCATCGACATGCGAACCGAGCAGGTCCAGCGCCTTGCGGGTTTCCGCACGCATGAACTTGCGATCGAGCACGCCGAAACGCGTGACCTCGCGGCCGAGAAACAGGCTTTCGGCGACGGTCAGGTGATCCGCGAGATTAAATTCCTGGTGGATGATGACGATGCCGAGCGCCTCGGCCGCGCCATTCGGCGGCAGCACGACGGGCTGGCCGTCGAGAATGATTTCGCCCGAGGTCGGCTGTTCGAAGCCTGACATCACCTTGACGAGGGTCGACTTTCCGGCGCCATTCTCGCCCATCAGCGCATGGATTTCGCCTGCGCGCAGCTCGAAATTGACGCTGAAGAGGACCTGCACCCCATTGAAGGATTTGCATATGCGTCGGGCCGACAACACCACCGGCGCAGCCTCGACAGTCTCCAAACTCATGATGTCCTCCCCTGCGGACTCCCACCCGCTTGACCCCTGTGTAAACCTTTACATGTGCGATGTAAAGGTTTACATCATTGTATCACGAAGTTCTCTCGGCTTCGCCCTTTGACGTATCCTTCAGTCTGTGTAGTGTCGCCGCGAATTGAGCCCCAAGGCAGGACGCAGTGTCGAATTCCACGCCCGCAACCATAGAGGATGTCGCCCGGATCGCCGAGGTTTCGATCGCGACCGTGTCGCGCGCGATCCATACGCCGGAGAAGGTTGCCAACTCGACGCGGCTGAAGGTGAACCAGGCGATCGCGATCACGGGATACACGACGAACGCCATGGCCCGCAGCCTGCGTCTCGGCCGTTCCAACATGATCCTGGTCGTGGCTCCCGACATTGGCGACCCCAACTTTTCCAACATTCTGATCGGCCTCGAGAACGAGGCCCGCGCCCATGGCTACGGCATTCTGATCGGCCATACGCAGAACGACGCCCAGCGCGGTCTCGAATATCTCAAATTCCTGAATTCAAACCAAGCCGCCGGATTGATTCTCTTCACCGGCATCCTGCCCTTCGGCCACCAGACGATGACGGCCAGGCTCCCGCCCAGCGTCGGCGTCTTCGAGCCGGTCTTCAACGGCGGCATTCCCTATGTCGGCGTCGACGATATCGAGGGCGCGCGCAAGGCGGTCGACCTGCTGCTCGGAGAAGGCCACCGAAAGATAGCCTTCATCGGCGACAGCAAGACGAGGCTCGCCTATTCGAGGCGCCGCCAGGGCTATGACGAGGGACTGGACGCAGCCGGCGTCGCGAAGGGCCAGCGCATCATTCTGGAAGGCGACGGCACGCTCGAAAGCGGCCGCCACGCCGTCGAGCAACTCTTCATGCGCGACACGCTGCCATCAGCCTTCATGTGCGTCAACGATCAGACGGCGATCGGCGTGATGATCGGACTCAACGCGCGCGGCTACGACATCCCCCGCGACTTCTCCGTCACCGGCTTCGACGACGTCCCCCAGGCCGTCTTCATGTCGCCGCCACTGACGACGGTCCGCCAACCGCGCACGGCAATCGGCAAGCAGGCCATGGCCCTGCTCCTGGAATTTTTGGGCGACGGCCATCCGGCGGAAACCGAGATCCTGCTGCAGCCCGATCTCGTGGTCCGCAACTCGGTCTCGGCTCCGTCGAAACAGTGGTCGAAGCGCTAGCGCAAAACGCGATATCGGCTACGGCGCATAGCGCGTAAAGACATAGTCGTGATTGTTAACGCGCGCCTCGTGACAGGCAAAACAGGTCTCGTGCTGGGCCTGATCGGCTGGAACACCATTGATGAACCGGCCAAATCCCCAACCGCCGGAGGCGGCGTATTTCTTCGCGTCCTTGACCATGACCTGCACCGTCGTTGCCGCTCCGGGGACCGAGGCGGGAGCGAATTCGGCGGATGGCGTGCGTTTCCAGGCGAGCTTGACGAGCACGCTTCCATCACGAAACGGTAGCGTGCCGTCGCGATAGGCCTTGACGGCGATGTCGTTGCCGACGACCACGCGCAGCTCGTTCAAAGGCGCATCCTCAAGCGCCGGCGCGATCAATTCCCACTGGCGGTAGCCCTCCGGAAGGGCGACACCATAGATCGGCGAGACCGGCTTGGCGGCGGGTGTCTCGCCGGCGAGCGAGCCGATCGCAAAGACGGTGCCGCCGACAGCGGTGGCGGCGGCAAGCAGCATGATTTTCCCTGTCATGGCCGCCACTCACACAAGCTTATTGGCATCGATGATCGCCTGGGCGAAGGCCGCCGGCGCCTCTTGCGGCAGATTGTGTCCGATGCCGCCGGCAATCGTCCGATGCTCGTACTTGCCGGTGAACTTCTTGGCATAGGAGGCAGGATCGGGATGCGGCGCACCGTTGGCATCGCCTTCCATGGTGATAGCAGGCACGCCGATATCGGGCAGCTTCGCGAGCTTGCGCTCCAGCGCATCGTATTTCTTCTCGCCCTTGGCGAGATCGAGCCGCCAGCGGTAATTATGAATGGTGATGGCGACATGATCCGGATTTTCGAAGGCTTTCGCCGTGCGATCGAAGGTGGCGTCGTCGAAGTGCCATTGCGGCGAGGCGAGCGTCCAGATGAGCTTGGCGAAATCGTGCCTGTTGGCATCATAGCCCGCACGCCCGCGTTCGGTCGCGAAATAGAACTGATACCACCAGGAGAGTTCGGCCTTCGGCGGCAACGGCTTCTCGTTGATCGCCTGGCTGCCGATCAGGTAGCCGCTGACTGACACCATGGCCTTGCAGCGCTCCGGCCAGAGCGCCGCCATGATATTCGCCGTCCGCCCGCCCCAATCATAACCGCCGATAACCGCGCGCTCGATCTTCAGCGCATTCATGAAGTCGATCATGTCGACGGCAATCGCCGCCTGCTGACCGTTGCGCGGTGTCTTCGAAGACAGGAACCGCGTCGTTCCGTAGCCGCGCAGATAGGGGATGAGCACGCGATAGCCGGCATCGGCAAGAACCGGCGCGACATCGACAAAGCTATAGATGTCGTAAGGCCAGCCATGCAGCAGCAACACGGCGGGTCCATTGGCCGGACCGAGCTCAGCGTAACCGATATCGAGCACGCCGGTCCTGACCTGCTTCAGTGCCGGAAAGGACGTATTCGTACCCGGCTTGACCGACGCAAGCGCGCCACTTCCCGCTCCCGCCGTCTGCGCACGCCCAGTGCCGGCCACGGTGCCGACAATGCCGACAGCGGCGGCAGCGAAGGCCGCGGCGCCAAGGAAGCGGCGGCGTTGGTGATTGGTATCATCGGACATGGGGGCCTCTCGATTGTCGGTTGCAGGAGAGCGCGAATGCTCAGCCTGAGAGCTAGCGCGAGCCCCAACGGACCGACAGGCAACCGAGGTATGAAATGGCCTATATGTTGGTATAGAGCGCGGACGCGGCCATGCGCGGCAAGGACAGGTTCAGTCCTTCTCCGCCCGCCTTTCGGCCAGGCTGTCGAGCGCATCCGCATTCGCCCGCCCCCAGCCGTAGAGCAGCTCGATCGGCTCCACGAACCGCTTCCCAAGTGGCGTCAGCGTGTAATCCACGGCAGGCGGCACCGTTCCATAAACACGGCGCGTCACCAGACCGTCCGCCTCCATGTCGCGCAGCGTCTGCGTCAACATCTTCTTCGATATGCCGGGAAGGCTTCGCTGCAGCACGCCGGTGCGCGCGCAGCCGTCAAGCCGCGTGTCCAGCACATGCAGGATCATGCTCGTCCACTTGCTGGAAAAGATCTCCAGAACGCGGCGCGGCGCGCAATCCTCGCGCCATTCGTGATCGGGTGAGCCGGCTCGCATGTGGTTACCTCAGGGTGTCTATGTCTCGAATGGGTGCCTTCTAGCGACAAACGATCGAAATGGCTACATGCGGAAAAACAGCCCGAGAGACGTCCAGAAAAACATCAGGAGACAGGCATTTGAACAAGGCATTGATCGCAGGCGCAAGCGGCATCGTCGGCAGCGCCACGGCGGAACTCTTGAGCGGCAAGGGCTGGCAGGTCTTCGGCCTCGCGCGCAAGCCGCAAGCGGCGCCGGGCGTGCAGCCGCTTGCCGCCGACCTGCTCGATCCCGCATCGCTCAAATCAGCACTTGCCGATGTCGCCCCCACGCACATCGTCATCTCCACCTGGCTGCGGCAGCCGACGGAAGCGGAGAACATCCGCGTGAATTCGGCCATGGTCCGCAATCTGCTCGATGCCGTCAGGCCCTCGGGCTCGGTGCGCCACGTCGCGCTGGTCACCGGCCTCAAGCACTATCTCGGCCCCTTCGAAGCCTATGGCAAAGGCAGCCTGCCGCAGACGCCGTTCCGCGAGGAACAGGGCCGTCTCGATATCGACAACTTCTATTACGCGCAGGAAGACGAGGTCTTCGCGGCCGCCGTCCGCGACGGCTTCACCTGGAGCATCCACCGTCCGCACACCATCGTCGGCAAGGCGGTGGGCAACGCCATGAACATGGGCACCACGCTCGCCGTCTATGCCAGCATCTGCAAGGAAACCGGCCGCCCCTTCCGCTTCCCCGGCGTTGCCGCGCAATGGGACAGCCTCACCGACATGACTGACGCACGCCTGCTCGCCCGCCACATCGAATGGGCATCGACGACACCAGCCGCCGCCAACCACGGCTTCAACGTCGTCAACGGCGACGTCTTCCGCTGGAGCTGGATGTGGGGCCGGATCGCCGCGTGGTTCGGCATCGAACCCGCTGCCTTCGACGGCGTGGTCCGCCCGCTGGAACAACAGATGGCCGACGACGCCGATCTCTGGCGCGAGATCGCCAGGCGCCACGGCCTCGCCGAACCGGATCTCAACCGCCTGTCCTCGCCCTGGCACACCGACGCGGACCTCGGCCGGCCGATCGAGGTCGTCACCGACATGTCGAAAAGCCGCCGGTTGGGCTTCCTCGACTACCAGCCCACCGACGACGCATTTTTCGACCTGTTCAAGCAGCTGCGGGCCGACCGGTTGATTCCGTAAGAGGGCTGAAAGGCGGTCGCTAAACCGTAAACGCCTCGCGAAACGCCGCAAGCGCCGCCTCGGGATCACCCGAGGCAAACGCCTCCATGCCGACAGGCCCGGCATAGCCCATCGTCTTCAAGGCCCGCGCGATGCCTTTCCAGTTCACCTCGCCCGTTCCCGGCTCCATGCGTCCGGGGACGTCGGCGACCTGGATTTCGCCGATCCATGGCAGGCTCTTGCGGCAGAGTTCGATCAGGTTCCCCTCGCCGATCTGCGCGTGATAAAGGTCGAGATTGAGCCGCAGGCGCGGGTGGTCGATGCTCGAGACCAGTGCCAGCGTGTCCTCCGCGCGGCCGAAGGGCACGCCCGGGTGATCGACATCAAGGTTGAGGTTTTCGAGCGTGAAGACCACGCCCTCTTCCTCCGCCATGTCGAGGATGCGGGCGAGCGTATCGCGCGCCTTCAGCCACATCTGGCCGGTCACGACCTCGACCGGCTGCACCGGCAGGCCGCCTTCGCCCAGCCCGGTTCCGTGCAGGTTGAGGCGTTGCACGCCGAGCCGCTTGCCGACCTTGGCCGTCTCGCGCGCCGTCTTCAAAAGCTCCGCCGCCCCCTCGTCATCCGTCAGCCGGCCGGTGAGGTAGCCGTTCATGATGGTGAAAGTCGCGCCCGTCGCCTCAAGCTTTGCGAGATCATGCTCCGGCCAGTTCCACAGCCCGACACCGAAGCCCATCTCCTTCAGCCTGGAGGCCCGCCACTCGATCGGTCGGTCGCGCCAGATCATCTCGGCGCAGGCGGCAAGTTGGAAAGGCAAGCTCATGTGATCCTCCCGATCATGCATGCTGATTTCTATGCGCAATAGAGCCGAGATCGCGGTCAGCCGCAATGCGACATCGCGTGCCATGCCGGCACATGGAATTGACGATTGTCATGAGAGGTTCACGCAGCAGGCATAACTCGAAGGGACGGCTTCTGAGAGAGGAACTGAGATGGCTGACATCACCAACGAGACTATCCACCGGGATCACGAAAACCACCCGCTGCACGGGTCGGCTTCGAAAAAGTGGTTCCTTCCAGCGATCATCCTGCTGCTCGTCGCCGGTCTCGGCTATGTCGGTTACGCGCTCGGGCGCGATCTCACCAGCGTTGCCGCCGTTCCCTGGATCATGCTCGGCCTAGCGCTTTTGATCGCGCTCGGCTTCGAGTTCGTCAACGGTTTCCACGACACCGCCAACGCCGTCGCGACAGTCATCTACACCCGCTCCATGCCGGCCGAACTCGCCGTCATCTGGTCGGGCTTCTTCAATTTCCTCGGCGTCATGATGTCGAGCGGCGCGGTGGCCTTCGGCATCCTGGCGTTGCTTCCGGTCGAGCTCATCCTGCAGGTCGGCTCAGGTTCCGGCCTCGCCATGGTCTTCGCGCTCCTGATCGCCGCCATCTTGTGGAACCTCGGCACCTGGTACCTCGGCCTGCCGTCGTCGAGCTCGCACACGCTGGTCGGCTCGATCATCGGCGTCGGCCTCGCCAACCAGTTCCTGGCGCCGGCGGGAAGCGCCACCAGCGGTGTCGACTGGTCGCAGGCGACCAATATCGGCCTGTCGCTGCTGATATCGCCGCTGATCGGCTTCGGCCTCTCCGCCGTCCTGCTTCTGGTCATGAAGGTGCTGGTGCGCAACAAGGCGCTCTACGAGGAGCCGAAGGGCAACAACCCGCCGCCACTCTGGATCCGTGGCCTCCTGATCTTCACCTGCACCGGCGTCAGCTTCGCCCACGGATCCAACGACGGCCAGAAGGGCATGGGCCTGATCATGCTGATCCTGATCGGCCTCGTCCCCACCGCCTTCGCGCTCAACCGCACGCCTGACGTCAACTATCTCGAAGCGTACAAGAGCGCGTCGGCCCAGGTGGAAACCGCGCTCGGCAAATATGTGAAGCCGGGTGCTGCCGCCGGCGATTTCCGCGTCGAGGTGAGCAACGCCGTGAAGAACAAGGTCTGGACGGACGCGACGACGCCGGCACTCCAGCAGTTCATCCACGCCACGAGCGCCGAAGTCGCCGCCTTCCCGACGCTGGAGGCCGTGCCCACGCATCTGGTCAGCAACGTCCGCAACGACATCTACCTGATCGGTGAAGCGCTGAAGCTGATCGACAAGCAGAAGCTGCTTGCCATGGAGCCGGCCGATCTGCAGGCGGTGAGCGCCTATCACAAGGCGGTCGACAACGCGACCAAGTTCATCCCGCTCTGGGTCAAGATCGCCGTCGCCATCGCGCTCGGTCTCGGCACCATGGTCGGCTGGAAGCGCATCGTCATCACCGTCGGCGAAAAGATCGGCAAGACCCACCTGACCTATGGCCAGGGGGCAGCCGCCGAAGTGGTCGCCATGGTCACCATCGGCGCCGCCGACCATCTCGGCCTGCCTGCCTCGACCACCCACGTGCTGTCGTCGGGCGTCGCCGGCACGATGGCGGCCAACGGCTCCGGCCTGCAATGGTCGACGGTTCGCAACATGCTGATGGCCTGGATCCTGACGCTGCCCGCCTCGATCGCCATCGCCTTCGTGCTCTTCATCATCCTGCGTCAGGTGTTCTGAGGCCTGAGCCGATAGCGCAATTGAAAAAGCCGGGAAGCGAATGCTCCCCGGCTTCTTTGTTTCAACAATCCGCCGACTATCAGACGTAGCGGTTGACGACGTTTTCGAGCAGTTCCTGCTGGCCGGACTTCGGCTGCGGGTTGATGTCCTGGCTCTCGACGCGGGCTGTGATCTGCTCCAGCGAATATTCGCCGCGCAGCATCTTCTGGCTTTCGGCCGAATCCCAGCCGGCATAGCGGTTGGCGAGCGGCTGCGACAGAGCCTTGTCCTCGATCATCTTGGCGGCAGCCTTCAGACCACGGGCGCAGCAATCCATGCCGCCGATGTGACCGATCAGCAGGTCTGCCGGATCGAGCGACTGGCGGCGCAGCTTGGCGTCGAAGTTGGTGCCGCCGGAGGTGAAACCACCGCTTGCCAGGACCTGGTAATAGGCGAGCGCCATTTCCGGAACATTGTTCGGGAACTGGTCGGTATCCCAACCCGACTGGTAGTCGTTGCGGTTCATGTCGATCGAGCCGAAGATGCCGAGCGCGTTTGCGAGCGCCAGCTCGTGCTCGAAGGAATGGCCGGCGAGGATCGCGTGGCCCTGCTCGATGTTGAGCTTCACTTCGTTTTCGAGGCCGTTCTTCTTCAGGAAGCCGTAGACCGTGGCGACGTCGTAGTCGTACTGGTGCTTGGTCGGCTCCTGCGGCTTCGGCTCGATCAGGATCTGGCCCTTGAAGCCGATCTTGTGCTTGTACTCGACCACGAGGTTGAGGAAGCGGCCCATCTGGTCGAGCTCGCGCTTGAGGTCGGTGTTGAGCAGCGTCTCATAGCCTTCGCGACCGCCCCACAGAACGTAATTCTCGCCACCGAGCTTCATCGTGGCGTCCATGCAGGTCTTTACGGTCGCGGCGGAGAAGGCGAAGACATCGGGATCGGGATTGGTTGCGGCACCCGACATGAAGCGGCGGTTGGAGAAGAGGTTCGCCGTGCCCCAGAGCAGCTTGGTGCCGGTGGCAGCCTGCTTCTCGGCGAAGTAGTCGACGATCTCGTTCAGGTTCTTGGTGTTTTCGGCGAAGTTCTTGCCTTCCGGGCGCACATCGGCGTCGTGGAAGCAATAGTAGGGCGCGCCGAGCAGCGAGAAGAATTCGAAGGCGACGTCAGCCTTCAGCTTCGCAGCCTTCATCGTGTCCTCGAACCACGGACGCAGGAACGTCTGTCCACCAAAGGGGTCGCCGCCCGGCCATGTGAACGTGTGCCAGTAGGCAACGGCGAAACGCAGATGGTCTTCCATCCGCTTGCCGAGAACGATTTCGTCCGGCTGGTAATAGCGGAAGGCCAGCGGATTGGTGCTGTCCGGGCCTTCGTATTTGATTTTCTGGATATCGCCGAAAAATCCGGTGCTCATGGGGTACTCCTCCTTGGGTGTGGTTCGATGGTGATGGTGTTCCGTGTGGCCCCCTCATCCGACCCTTCGGGCCACCTTCTCCCCGTTGGGGAGAAGGTGCCGGCAGGCGGATGAGGGGGCTACAAACTCAGTGCAGGCGTCCGTCCGTCCTCAATGCGCCAAAGCCTTGATCGCCGGATAAAGCGCACGATAGCGGCCATAAGCCTCCTCATACGCCCCGCTCAGCGCCGTATCAGGCTCGATCGTCCCATCCGTTTTCGGCGGCGTGCACACCGCGACCGGGTCAGCGCCCGTCGCCGCAATCAGCCCAAGACGCGCGGCACCGAAGGCGGCGCCGAAGTCGCCGTCGGCGGGCAGGTCGACGGGGACGCCAAGTGCCGTGGCGATCGAGGCCAGCCAGTAGCGCGAGCGCGAGCCGCCGCCGATGGCGGTGACGCGGGCGATATCGGTGCCGGCCGAGCGCAGCGCCTCGAGATTGTCGCGGATGGCGAAGGATACGCCTTCGAGCACCGCCTGGGTCAGCACCACGCGGCTGCTCTCATGCTCGAGCCCGATGAAGGCGCCGCGGATGACGGCGTCGTTGTGCGGCGTGCGCTCGCCGGAGAGATAGGGAAGGAAGGTGACGCCCGATGGCGCCTTCAGCGTTTCGCCAAGCTCGGCGGTCAACTCCGCCGCCGACTTGGACGTCACGTGCGAGTGCCAGTTCAGCGCATCGGTCGCGGACAGGATGACGCCCATCTGGTGCCATGTGTTGGGCAGCGCGTGGCAGAAGGCGTGAACAGCGCTTTCCGGCTTGGGAAGATAGGAGCCGTTGGCAGCGAAGAGCACGCCCGACGTGCCGAGCGACACGAAGGCCGCGCCATGGCTGACGGTGCCCATGCCGCAGGCGGAGGCCGCATTGTCGCCCGCCCCGCCGGCAACGACGACCGAACCGGTGATGCCCCATTGCGAGGCGAGCTCGCCGCGCAGCTTGCCGCCCTCTTCCGTGCCTTCGACCAGCGTTGGCATATGCTTTTCATCGAGACCGGTGGCGGCCAAGAGCTCGGATGACCACTTGCGCTTGCCGGTATCGAGCCATGAGGTGCCGGCCGAATCCGACATTTCGGAAATGTGCTCGCCGGTCAGCCACAGGCGCAGATAATCCTTCGGCAGCAGCACCTTGGCGACCTTGGCGAAGATCTCCGGCTCGTGCTTGGCGACCCAGGCAAGTTTCGGCGCGGTGAAGCCCGGGAAGACGATGTTGCCGGTGAGCTTGCGGAACTTCGGATCGGCATCGAGCGCTGCCGCCTCGAGATAGCTGCGCGTGTCGTTCCAGAGAATGCAGGGGCGCAGCACCTTGTCGTCGGCATCGAGCAGCGTCGCGCCGTGCATCTGGCCGGAAAGGCCGATGCCCTTGACGGCGGCAAGCTCCTTCGGATGCTTCGCCTTCAGCCCAGCGATCGCCTCCTCGGTCGCCCGCACCCAGTGCGAAGGCTCCTGCTCCGACCATCCGTGATGCGGACGCGACACGTCGAGCGAACCGTTGGCCGAGCCGATGATCTTCTGATCGCCATCGATCAGCATGGCTTTGACGCCGGAGGTTCCGAGATCGAGACCCAGATACATGTGTTTCTCCCTTTGCCGTTACGGCAGATTGTCTTTCAGAAAGATATCGAGACGGATGCGCTCCTGCGCGTCGATGACCGAGAGCCCGTCGGCCTTGGCCTTCAACACGCGGATGGCGCTGCGCACCTCGTGGCCCGCATCCTGGTTCAAGATTGCGTCGATCGTACCGTCGAGAAGGGCCGTGCGCGTATGATCAGTCAGTTCGTGCGCGATGACGGTGAGAGCGCGGTCGACGGACTTTTCCTTCAGCGCCCGGATCAGGCCGCGATTGCCGGCGCCGAGGCTGTAGACGCCGATGATGCCGTCGCGCTTGGAGAGCGCATCCGAAACCAGCATATGCGCCATATCAGGATCGTCGCGCCCCTCGATGACGGGCAGGATGGAGAGACCGGGAAACTCCTCGGCCATGACGGCCGCGAAACCTTCAAGCCGCTCGCGATGGTCGCGCACCAGCATGGAGCCGGCGAGAACCGCGACGTCACCCTTGGCGCCGCCGAGAAAACGCCCGAGCAGCCGCGCCGCCGTACGCCCCGCCGCGATATTGTCGACGCCGGCATAATGATGGCGCTGCGAGCCGGTGAGATCGGACACGACGGTGACAACAGGAATACCATCCTGCACCAGCCGGTCGACCGCATCGCGGACCTCGGGCGCATCGGTTGCGACGAGCGCAACGCCGGCGGGCCGCTCGATGCGCAGCGTATCGAGTGCCGCGGCAAGGGCTGTGGGATCGAAGGCCGGAATCTCGACGGTGCGGATATCGGTGCGCTCCACCGGCGAGCGCGCAACGGCGGCCATCACCTCGGCGTTCAGCCCGTGCATGAAGGAATTGTCGCTGGCGGGGACTATGAACACGAACGAATAAGTCCGCCCCTTCGCGAGATTGGCGGCGGCGACGTCGCGCACATAACCGATCTCGCGAATGGCGGTTTCGACCTTCTCCCGCGTCACGTGCCGAACGCCCGGGCGCTGGTTCAGCACCCGATCGACAGTCGCAAGGCTGACGCCCGCAGCTGCGGCAATATCGTGAACCGTAGGTCTCATCGCTCCTCCTGACGAGACCTTTAGCGCCATTTTTGATGTACGTAAATCAGATTTTTTTGGCGACGTGTTTTGCGTATTGAAATGACTGCTATTTTTCGTGGTCCTTGGCGATTTCGGCTTCGAGCCTGCGCGACAAGCGCTTCAGATCACGCGGCCTGCCGGCGGTGCTTTCGATCGCCGCCACGGCCAAATCCCGCGCGACGTAATCCGACTTGTGACCCATGTTATGGATCATCAGCAGCCGTGCGCCCTTGATGGCGCGGGCAAGATGGCGCGCGTGGATATCAGGCGAGACGACGCTGTCGGTGTCGCCCGAAATGATCACCGTCGGCGCATGGATGCGGCCATAGCGCGGCGAATTGCGCTTCGTCCATTCCAGAAGATTGGCGACATCGATGGCGTTGTCGCGGAACGCCTTCGGCCCAAGCGCCTGCAACGCACGCGCCTCCTTGATGTAGCCGGGTGGCCGAGGATTGGGCGCGAAAACCGAGCGCGTGGCGCTGTCGATCATCGCAAGCCCCACCGGCGGCACGACAATGGCGCTGAACAGCGCGCCAGTCACCGGCACCTTCGCGGCATCGTAATACCAGGCGATACCACCCGGCCACGGGTAGACGGCGGGTGACAGGAAAACGAGCCCAAGCACCCGGTCGGGATGCCTGAGCGCGAAGCTCGCCGCGACTGCGCCGCCGAAGGAATGGCTGACAATGATCGCCTTCTTGATACCGCGTTTCGTCATGACATCAGCGATGGCATCGGCCTGCCCGTCTGGAAACGCATTTTCCTGATCGCCGCGATCCGAGCGCCCGTGGCCCGGACGATCTACGAAGAGAAGATCGGCACGCCCTTCCAGCCGGTCACGAAACGAAAATACCGGATCGTGGAGATTGGCGCTGGCGCCGTGGATGAACACGATCGGCGGCAGATCCGGCCGCTTCGCCTTGAGATAAAGGCTGTTCATCCTGTAGCCGCCGACATCGATGCGCGCCTCATCGGCGGATGGATTGGACGCGAACACATGGTTCACGGCAACGGACAGCATAAGGGTGAGGAGTGCAACGAATCTGGCGGAAGCTTTGAACATGAAGCGCGGTCGATCCCGGTGGTATCATCGCATATACGCGAAAACGCCGGCTTTGGTTTCCCAAGCCGGCGCCAGAATTCGTCGAAGCTGTCGTGAACCGTCAGTGGCCGCCGCCACCCCCGCCACCGCCTTGCGGCGGCGCCGGCTTGTCGATCAGCACGATGCCGAGGATCATCGCCACGAAAAGCCCGGTGAGGATGACGAAAATATCGCTGAACGACATCACCATCGCCTGCTTGGTCACCATGCCGACCATCTGCTTGATCGCGACCGCCGCGCCATCCATGCCGTATGTGTCGAACTTCGATGCCATGTTGTTGATCTGGTCGCTCGCGACAGGGTTGCCCCAGTCGAGATGCTCGCGGATGCGCTGGTAATGCACGTCCTGGCGGTTCGTCAGCACGGTATTGATGACCGCGAGACCAACGGCGCCGCCGAGGTTACGCGTCAGGTTGAACAGGCCCGAAGCGCCGCGCATGCGCGCCGGCGGCATCGTGCCGAGCGCGATGTTGTTGATCGGCACCATGCACATCATCAGGCCGAAGCCGCGCAGGATCTGCGGGATGAAGAGCTCGTAGAAGTCCCAATCCGTGGTCACGCCGGTCATGATCCAGGTGCCGGCGGCGAAGCTCGCAAAGCCGAGCACCATCATCAGGCGCAGGTCCATCTTGGCCGACAGCTTGCCGGCGATCGGCGCGGTGAAGAACATGGCGAGACCGGAAACGAACATGGTTTCGCCGATCATCAGCGAATCGTAACCGCGGATGCGCCCGAGATAGAGCGGGTAAATATAGGTCAGGCCGTAGAGGCCGATACCCATGACGAAGGAGAACAGCGAGCCGACCGCGAAGTTTCGGTTGCTGAACGCCCTGAGATCGACGACGGGGAAGTCGACCTTGAAGGCGCGGTAGAAGAAGACCACGCAGCCGATGGCCGATGCGATGGCGCCAAGAACGATGTTGCGGTCATTGAACCAGTCGTTCGAGTTGCCTTCTTCGAGCACATATTCCAGCGCGCCGAGGAAGACGCCCATCGAGACCAGGCCCCACCAGTCGAACTTCTTGAACAGCGAGAATTCCGGCTTGTCGAAATCGATGAAATTCCAGGTCACGATCGTGACGATGATGCCGGGAATGATGTTGACGAGGAACAGCCAGTGCCAGGAGAAGGCGTGGCTGAGGTAGCCACCGACTGTCGGGCCGATGGTCGGCGCCAGCGTCGCGATCAGGCCGATGATCGGCGAGACGATGCTGCGCTTGGAGGGCGGGAAGATCGTGAAGGCAGCCGCAAACACCGACGGGATCATGCCGCCGCCGATGAAGCCCTGGATCGCGCGATAGACGATCATCTGATCGATATTCGTCGCGGTCGCGCAGAGCGCGCTGGCCGCGGTGAAGCCCGCAGCCGAGAAGGCGAACAGATAGCGCGTCGAGATGATGCGCGCCAACGTGCCAGACAGCGGAATCATGATGACTTCCGCAATCAGGTACGATGTCTGCACCCAGCCGATTTCATCCGTGCCGGCGCTGAGGCCGGCCTGGATTTCGGCCAGCGACGCCGACACGATCTGAATGTCCAGGATGGACATGAACATCCCCACCACCATCGCAAAGAACGCGATGAGCTTGCGGGGGTCCATGGTGTCGGCGGCCGGCGCGGCCGGCATCGATCCTGCTGTTGTGCTCGCGGCCATCGGCCTACCTCGTCTATTACGTGGCCAGGTTACGCCCGAGGCGTCTTACTTGGCGGCATCCGGCGCCGTGCGCGTGTCGACGTCGACAACGACGCTGAGGCCGGCGCGCAGGCGACCCGTGTCGAGCGCGTCCTGCGGCAGAGCGATGCGAACCGGTACGCGCTGGATGATCTTGGTGAAGTTGCCCGTCGCGTTTTCAGGCGGCAGCAGCGAGAACACCGAGCCCGATGCCGGCGAGATCGATTCCACCGTGCCGACGATCGCATGATCGTCATAGGCGTCGACATGGACATTGACCTTGGAGCCCGGAACCAGATGCTGGATCTGCGTTTCCTTGAAATTCGCGTCGATATAGAGTTGGCGAACCGGAACGAGCGCCATCAGACGCTGACCGGGCGAAACCAGATCGCCTTCCTGAACCGAGCGGTTGCCGACGACGCCGTCATAAGGCGCCTTGAGAACCGTGAAGGACAGGTCGCGCGCGGCCTTGTCGCGGGCAAGCTCGAGCTGGCGGATCGTGCCTTCGGCTTCGCGGCGCTGTGCATGCAGCAGCGTCACATTGGCTTCCGCCGATGCGATCGCGGCGTCACCGCCGACGAGATTGGCCTTTGCCTGATCGAGCGCGATGTTGGCGGTGTCGAGCGATGCGGTCGTGCCGACCGACTTCGCCTGCAGCTCGCTGGCACGGGTCTGAGTGATCTGCGCGCCGCGAACGGTGGCATCGAGCGCAACCTTCTGCGCCTTGGCCTGGTCGAGGCTCGCCTCACCGCCGGCGATCTGCGCGTCGATGCGCTGCAGCGACAGCTTCTCGGTGTCGAGCGATGCCTGCGCCTGCTCCAGCGCCAGCTTGTAGTCGCCGTCGTCGAGCGTTGCCAGCGTATCGCCGACCTTGACCTGCTGGTTGGCGACGACGTTCACCTTGGCGACGTAGCCGGTAACCTTGGGAGAGATCGTTGCGATATCGCCTTCGATATAGGCGTCATCGGTCGAGATCATGAAACGGCCGACCGTGAACCACTGGTAGCCGAAATAGGCGGCGCCGGCGAGAAGGGCCAGCCCGAGGATCGGCAGCACGGGGCTGCGCTTCTTTTTCTTCTGCTCAGGTGCCGTCTCGACCGGGGCGGCCACGGTCTGCGGCGTACGCGGCGCTTCAGCGGTTACGGCTGCTTCTTGAGCCTCATCTTCCGCAGGCTTGCTGACAATCCTGGTGACATTGGCGTTCTGGCTGGACGACATGAGAGAATACCGGTAAATCGAGTAAAACTGATCGAACTGAACGGTTCGGTTTAGTTGACATAGAGCCTTTTTACGTTCATATCAAGATGTATCGAACCACCCGGTTCGATTTTGTTAACGAAACATTCGCATGTGCGGATATGGTTAAGGAGCTATGACAGACTTTTCCGACGTTTCCGTGGAGGAATCGACATCTGCAGGAGGCAGATGGGCCGCGGGTGAAGATCCCGCAAAACGCAAACAAATTCTCGACGGTGCCCGCCGCGCGTTCATGAAGTACGGCTTCGATGCCGCCAGCATGAACGACATCACGCGCGAGGCCGGCGTTTCGAAGGGTACTCTCTACGTATACTTCGCCAACAAGGAAGAGCTGTTCGCCGCGATGATCGAGAGCGAACGCGCCGCCTTCGTTGCCGCGATGCGCACCACGCTTGCCGAGCGCGAGGACGTGGAAACCGGTCTCCATGATTTCGGTATGGATTTCATAGCCCATATGACCGATGAGAAGGTCATCAGCGCCATGCGCACCGTGCTTGGTGTGCGCGACCGCATGCCGGCGCTCTGTCAGCGCTTCTTTAACGGCCCGGAAAACCTGCGCACCATCCTGCGCGACTATCTCATTCGCTATGTCGAGGCCGGCCAGCTCAATATCGGCGACATCGAACTTGCGGCCGCCCAGTTCCTCGATCTCTCCAGCGGCAGCTTCTTCAAATTCCGCCTGTTTGGCAGCATGGAAAAGCCGCCGTCGAAACAGGAAGCCGAGCGCGTCATCAATGGCGCCGTGCGCATGTTCATGGCGACCTATGGGGTCTCGAACAAGAACTGACCTGCGGTTCATATCCCGTATCAGGACCGTTCCGGCACAGGAGCGGTCCCGCTTGAACGACCTGGGCCATGGAATAAAACCCCGCCGACTTTCGTATACTCCCTTGCGCGCTTTCCAAGACATGCTTGCCAAGCAAAGGCGCGCGATTACATTCGAGCGACCGCTAATGTGGCGCAAAGGGATATACATAGATGCAAGACATCATGATGCTCGTGCAGGACCCGGCCGCCTGGGTGGCCCTCGTCACCTTGGTGGTGATGGAAGTGGTCCTCGGGATCGACAATCTCATCTTCATTTCCATCCTCACCAACAAGCTTCCACCTGAAACCCGCGAAAAGGCCCGCAAGCTCGGTATCGGCCTGGCTCTGATCATGCGCCTGGCGCTGCTCGGCACCGTGGCCTGGATCGTCAAGCTGACGACGCCGGTCTTCGAAGTCTTCGGCCACGGCTTCTCGTGGAAGGACATGATCCTGATCGCCGGTGGTCTCTTCCTCCTCTGGAAGGCGACCAAGGAAATCCACCACACCGTGGACCCTGTCGACCACGAGAACGATGCGGCATCCGCTGCCGTCGTCGCGAGCTTCACCGCCGTCATCGGCCAGATCCTGGTTCTCGACCTGGTCTTCTCCGTCGACAGCATCATCACCGCCGTCGGGATGACGCCGCACCTGCCGATCATGGTGATCGCCGTTGTCGCCGCCGTCACGGTCATGCTGGTTGCCGCGACCCCACTTGCCAACTTCATCGAGAAGAACCCGACCATCGTCATGCTGGCGCTCGGCTTCCTGATGATGATCGGCACGACGCTGATCGCCGAAGGCATGGGCTTCCACGTCCCCAAGGGCTACGTCTACGCCGCCATGGCGTTCTCGGCGCTCGTTGAGGTGCTCAACATGCTGGCACGCAACGCCAAGAAGCGAAAGCGCGAGGCAAACAAGCAGAACACCTTGCACTAAAAAACAAAACGGGCGCGACCATCAGGCCGCGCCCGTTTCGCATCAATGCCATCTGTCAGAGCATGTCGCCGAGCGTCCAGTGGCTCGCCCAGCGCGCATCGATCTCGTCCTCGACATTTTGAAAGCGGATATCGGTCGAAAGTCGGATCAGATGTTCAGCGCTGCGATTGGTGGTCGCGGCGTGGATCATGTAGGGGCTGTGCAGAACCAAATCGCCCGCCTCGTAATTGGCAATCAGCCAGCGCGTGTCGAAGCGCTCGGCCATATCAGGCAGATCCTTCGACACCCAGCCGCCCTCGCTCATGTTCCTGTTATAGGCGCTGATCCGCTCTTCCGGGGTGAGCGCAGCGCTTTTTTCCGCAAACGCCTCCTCCATCCGCTTGCCGATCGCATGCGAGCCCTCGAGATAGACCAGCCCGCCCATATCGACAGGCGTATCGCCGAGCGGGATCCAGGCCGTGACGATCCGGCTCGTTCCGCCGCGCAGATAGACGAGATCGTAATGCGCGGGCGTCGCCGTCGGCGTGCCGGGGCGGGTGAAGCGCATGATCTTGCGCTTGTGGAGATAGGAGATGCCTGAAAGAAACGCATCCATGAACCGCGTCAGCCGCGGCTGCGCGCAAAACCCCTCGTAAGCCGCCGAGCGCACCAGCGCCATCAGGATGCGATCGGCCAGTTGCTTGTCCGGCTCGGCGCTTGACGCCAACCCGAGCGTCGGGTCGGACCCCGCCTCGATCAGCCCGGATCGCGCCAGATGCGAAAACACCCATCCGCGAAACGCCAGCACGTCATCCCGTTTGAGGAACCCTTTCAGCCAGACATAACCGTCCCGCTCATAGCGCTCGCGGATCGCTTCGAGCCCGACATCCGGATCCGTCGCCTCCAGCCGCCCTATGCGGTTCGGCGCGGTCGACAGTCGCTTGCCGTCGGCGAACAGCTCTATCGTGGGTGCGTCACGGGATTGCGCAGCAAGACTTGACATTTCGATCACCTCCCAAGCGAATATCGTAGTGCTTTATCGCTTTCACCGGGGAGGAAGACCATGGACGGAAGAACGGGCTGGACTTTTCGCTCATGAGTGACACCACGATTGCACTCTATCGCTCGCCTCCATCAGGCGCCACGAGCTTGGCCGTCACAGGCTTCGGCCGCCAGCGCGTCACCAGCCGGCTGAAGAACCGCAGGCTACCGACGCATGCCGTCGTGATGGTGGAACGCGGGCACGGTTGGCTGCTGAGCGACAAGGCGGGAGCGATTGAGATATCGGGCCCGGCACTCTTCTGGCTCCCTGCTGGAATGACGCACGGCTATGGCCCCGATCCGGGCGAAAGCTGGGATGAGCGCTGGGCGCTGTTTTCAGGCAACCTCGCCGACGAATGGCTCCGCCAGCGCCTGATCGACGAGGCAGCACCAATGGTGCCGCTCGAAAACCCGCGCGAGATGCGACACCTCTTCACCACGCTGCAGGACGAGTTCGCCGAAGACAATCCGCTCGGCCTCGCCGCATCGGCCGCGACGCTTTACCGGATCGTTATCGAAGCCGCCCGTCAGGCATCCCGCGCGACCGCAGATGCCAAAGCGGATGCGACGATCGAAAAGGTGGTGGAAGCGCTGGAGAGCCGGGCGTTCGAGCCGGTTGACATGACCGCCCTCGCCTCGGAATTCGGCCTGTCGCCGGCGACGCTGCGCCGCCGCTTCGCGGCCGCGACCGATCTCTCACCCAAGGCCTTCCAACTGCGCCTGCGCATCGATCATGCCAAGCAGCTGCTGACGACGTCGAACCTTGCGATCGAGGCGATCTCGCGCGCGATCGGCCTCGACGACGCCTTTTATTTCTCGCGGCTGTTCCAGGATCGCGAACGGTGCTCGCCGAGCGAATTTCGCCGCCGGCACCGTCGCGCCTGATCAGATCAGCCGGCGGCAAGTTCCTTGTCGATCGCCTGCACCAGCCGCTGGTCGTCGGCGGTCACGTCAGGTGCGAAGCGGGCGACAACCTTGCCGTCGCGGCCGACCAGGAACTTCTCGAAGTTCCAGAGAACGCCCTTGTCGCCGGCTTCCGCGAGACCACGATCGACCAGCTTCTCGCGCATCGGGCCCTCGCCCGTTGTCGGCAGGCCGGTACCCGTCAACATCTTGTAGAGCGGGTGCTGGTCATCGCCCTTGACCGAGATCTTCGAGAAGATCGGGAACTTGACGTCATAGGTCAGCGTGCAGAACTCGACGATCTCGGCGTCGGTGCCCGGCTCCTGGCCCTTGAAGTTGTTGGCCGGGAAGGCGGCGATCACGAAGCCGCGTTCGCGCTTGTCTTCATAGAGCTTCTCCAGCCCTTCATACTGCGCCGTCAGTCCGCATTTCGAGGCAACGTTGACGACAAGCACGACCTTGCCCTTGTATTCGTTCAGCGTGGTCTCGCGGCCATCGGCGAGCTTTACCGGCACGCTCAAGATATCGGTCATAATCAATCTCCAAAATGAAATACCGACGCGGAAGCTATACCCGCGCACCCGTTTGTCCAGCGCGGAAATCGCCTGCTGGCAAAATCGTCCAAACCATCTAGTCTGGACGGAATGGCGCGGGCGCCATCTGGGGCGGGAGGATCGAGCATGTCTCGGGAAGTGTTTGTGGCAGCCATCGTCTGCGCCTGCCTGATCGCAGCCTCGATCGGCACCATGCTCAGCTATTCCAGGCTCCCGAGCCATCACCGGCAGGAAGAGACCAATGCCGTCGTGCGGCTGGTGGCCAACATCTTCGTCGTCATGACCTCGCTGGTTTTCAGTCTGATGATCAACTCCGCGAAGAACACCTTCGAGGGCATCGACAGCAACGTCCACAGCTTCGCCACCGAGATCATCCTCTTCGACCAGACGCTTCGAACCTACGGGCTGGAAGCCAACGAGACCAAGCGGCGACTTTCCACCTACGTGGAAATCGCGCTCGGCAACGTGCCCCCATCCAGCGACCCGCTGGTGAAAGGCGACCCCGCCGCCGAATTCGCATTGAACGAAGTGGGAAACAGCCTGGCCCTTCTCACCCCTGATGATCCCGGCCATATCGCGCTCTTGAACAATGCGCGCCAGCAATACCAGCGCATCGTCGAGCAGCGCTGGGTTCTCGTCGAGCAATCCGAAGGCGTCATCCCGCGGCCGCTGATCGCCATGCTGGCGACATGGCTGATCCTGATCTTCGCGAGCTTCGGCTATCGCGCGCCGAAGAACATCATCGTCGTCTCGATGTTCGTCATCGCCGCCTTCCTGATCTCAGCCTCGATCTATCTGGTGCTCGACATGGACATCCCCTTCAACGGGCTCATCCAGATTTCCGACCTGCCGCTGCGCCGGGCGCTGGCCGAACTTCAGCGCTGACGACAACCAAATGCGGAACCATATCGCCGCTCGATCGGTTTGGTCCGTATGAAGAGCACAGAAAAGAAAGCCCGCCGCGGCATGACGCGGTTCGTCGCCATCATCTTCACCGTCGCCGTGGTCATGGCCATGGTCTATTATTTCGGCTTCACGCCCGGCTCGGCCTGACGGCGATCACTTAGCCGGCTTGAAGGTCCACTTCACGACATAGTCGCCATTGCGCTTGGTCTTGATCCTCTTCTTGACCCTGACGGGACCACCGATGGCCGCCTCCGCCGCCTCGAATGCCTGGCGCGCCTGCGCCATGGCGTCGTGATAGCTGGAGTTATCGCGTCGCGGGCTGTCCGCAATCGCTTTCAGGAGCGCGAGCGTATCGGGTGCCTTCTCATCCGGACGCTTGCTGCTAGCTGCGCCCTTGCGCGTCTCATTGCCCATGCTCACTCCTCGGCGGCGCCGTCCGCCCGTAAGCGTCCATATACCGGCCTAGACCGAAATCTCAATGCGAAGGATCCTCAGGCGCTGCGCGCCTCACGAATTTTGCACGCCTTAAGCCATTGAAGTGCATCGCGCGCGGCACAGTTATCCGCGAAGGCCGGGAAATCTCCCGGCTTCCGATCCAGTTCCCGGAAACGCATGACAACACAGCAGATTCTCGCCTTCGGCGTCATTGGCCTGATGATGGCGGTCTTCATCTGGGACCGCTTTCGCTACGATCTCGTCGCGTGCTGCGCGCTGGTGCTGGCGATCGCCGTCGGCCTCGTGCCCTTCGACAAGGCCTTCTCCGGCTTCAGTGACGATATCGTCATCATCGTCGGCAGTGCACTCGTCGTCAGCGCCGGCGTGGCCCGCTCGGGCATCGTCGATACCGCGATCAAGCGCTTCTTTCCCAATCTCGACACGCTGCACGCCCAGCTCGCGCTGCTGCTGATCGTCGTCGCCGTCCTCTCCGCCTTCATCAAGAATATCGGTGCGCTGGCGATCATGATCCCGGTCGCTTTCCAGTTCGCCCGCAAGAGCGGCAAGTCGCCCTCGCTCTACCTGATGCCGATGAGTTTCGCGGCCCTTCTCGGCGGCCTGATGACGCAGATCGGCACCTCGCCCAACATCGTGGTCTCGCGCCTGCGCGGCGAGATCACCGGCACGCCCTTCACCATGTTCGACTTCACCCCCGTCGGCGCCACGCTGGCGCTGGTTGGCGTCGTCTTCCTGATCTTCTTCCACTGGCTGGTGCCTGAAAGAAAGAACGAAAACCCCTCGCTTGAGGAAGCGCTCGACGCCAAGGCCTACTTCTCAGAAGCCACCGTCGCGGAGGAATCGACCGTCGAGGGCAAGCCGCTCAGTGATCTCATCAAGCTCGGCGACGGCGACGCCGTGGCGACCGCGATCCTGCGTGGCCACACTCGCCTCTCGCCCTTCCCCGACGTGGAACTCAGAAGCGGCGACACGCTGCTGCTCGAGGGCAGTCCCGACGCGCTCGACCGCATCGTCTCCAACGCCAAGCTGAAACTTTCCGGCAAGCCGATCGCCGATCCCGCCGAGCGCAACGACCTCATCTCGATCGAAGCGATCGTCGCCTCGGAATCGCAGCTGGTCGGCTGGTCGGCGCGGCAGCTGTCGCTGTCGAACCGCCGCAGCGTCAACCTGCTCGCCGTCTCCCGCAAGGGCCACCGGCTGAACGAGCGCCTGAGCGAAGTCCGCCTGCGCGCCGGCGACGTGCTGGTGCTGCAGGGCAACCGCCGCAACCTCCCCGCCTTCCTGCAGGAGTTCGCCTGCCTGCCGCTTGCCCAGCGCGACATCATGCTCGGCACCTCGCGCCGCGCCTATCTGCCGCTGCTGATCCTGCTCGCCGCCATGGCTGCGACCGCCACCGGCGTCGTCCCTGTCGCGACGTCCTTCTTCTGCGCGGCGCTCGCCATGGTCGTCTTCCGCGTCATCCCGCTGGTCGATGTCTACAAGGCGCTCGACGCCCCTATCCTGATCATGCTCGCCACGCTGATCCCGGTCTCCGATACGCTCCGGACCACGGGAGGCAGCGAACTGATCGCCGGCTGGCTCGGCCATCTCGCAGCCCAGATGCCGCATTACGGCGCGCTGGCGCTGATCCTGATCACGGCGATGACGGTCACGCCCTTCCTCAACAACGCCGCCACCGTTCTCGTCATGGCGCCCATCGCCGCGAGCTTCGCCCAGACCCTCGGCTACAAGCCCGACGCCTTCCTGATGGCGGTGGCGATCGGCGCCGGCTGTGATTTCCTGACCCCGATCGGCCACCAGTGCAACACGCTGGTCTTCGGCCCCGGCGGCTATCGCTTCAGCGATTACCCCCGCCTCGGCCTGCCGCTGTCCTTCCTGATCATCCTCGTCAGCGTGCCGCTGCTGCTCTGGGTCTGGCCGGTAACTTAAGAAGGCACTTGAGGGATGCCGCCGGCATCGGGCGGGCGGCATTTTCCTTGACGTCTGCAGCCGAATATGGCCTTAAAGCCAGCCAAACGGACAATTGGCCGGGCAAGCGGGCGAAATGCCCTTTTCCGGCCGGTTTCCTGATCCAGTTATCTGCATTCTTCAGGCCGAGCGTTGCTTTCCCTCAGAAAGCCGTCCGGCATTTATTTGACGGGCACATAAAATGACAGCTTCCGGCGTCCGCGTCCGCATTGCTCCCTCGCCAACCGGCGAGCCGCATGTCGGCACCGCATACATCGCACTCTTCAACTATCTCTTCGCCAAGAAGCACGGCGGCGAGTTCATCCTGCGTATCGAAGACACCGATGCCACGCGCTCGACGCCCGAATTCGAAACGAAGGTGCTCGACGCGCTGAAGTGGTGCGGCCTGGAATGGTCGGAAGGCCCCGATATCGGCGGCCCCTACGGCCCTTATCGCCAGTCCGACCGCAAGGAGATGTACCAGCCCTACGCCCAGGAACTGCTGGACAAGGGCCATGCCTTCCGCTGCTTCTGCACGCCCGAGCGCCTGACCGAAATGCGCGAGGCCCAGCGCGCCTCCGGCAAGCCGCCGAAGTATGACGGTCTCTGCCTGAAGTATTCCGCCGAGGAAGTCTCCGCCAAGCTCGCATCCGGCGAAAGCTCCGTCATCCGCATGAAGATCCCTACCGAGGGCTCCTGCGACTTCACCGACGGCGTCTACGGTGACGTCTCGATCCCGTGGGATTCGGTCGACATGCAGGTCCTGATCAAGGGCGACGGCATGCCGACCTATCACATGGCCAACGTCATCGACGACCATCTGATGAAGATTACCCACGTCGCCCGCGGCGAGGAGTGGCTGGCATCGGTGCCGAAGCACATCCTGCTCTATCGCTACTTCGAGTGGGAACAGCCGGTGTTCATGCATCTCTCGCTGATGAGAAATGCCGACAAGTCGAAGCTATCGAAGCGCAAGAACCCGACCTCGATCTCCTATTACTCCGCGCTGGGCTATATCCCGGAAGCGCTGATGAACTTCCTCGGCCTGTTCTTCGTGCAGATCGCCGAAGGCGAGGAACTGCTCGACATCGAGGAACTGGCGGGCAAGTTCGACCCGGAAAACCTCTCCAAGGCCGGCGCCATCTTCGACATCCAGAAGCTCGACTGGCTGAACGGCCGGTGGATCCGCGAAAAGATGTCGGAAGAAGAGTTCCAGAGCCGCGTTCTCACCTGGGCGATGGAAAACGACCGCCTGAAGGCCGGCATGGCGCTGTCGCAGTCGCGCATCTCCAAGCTCGGCGAACTGCCGGAGTTGATGGGCTTCCTCCTGAAGTCGGACCTCAACCTCGATCCGTCCGCCTTCGCCAAGATCAAGTCGCCGCCGGAAGAGATCCTCGAGATCCTGAACACGGTGCAGCCGGATCTGGAAAAGATCCTCGAGTGGAACGTCGAATCCATCGAAGCGGAACTCCGCGCCATCGGCGACCGCATGGGCAAGAAGCTCAAGGTCATCGTCGCCCCGCTCTTCGTCGCCGTCTCCGGCTCGTCGCGCTCGCTGCCGCTGTTTGACAGTATGGCCATCCTCGGCCGCTCGGTCGTCCGCCAGCGCCTGAAACTGGCCGCCCAGGCCGTGGCCTCGCTGGTGGGACCGAAATAGTAAGCCAAGGGCGCGGAGCCCCCTCACCCTACCCTCTCCCCGAGGGGAGAGGGGGAGCGAGCCGCCAGCTCCGAGTCTCTTCTCCCCAGCGGGGAGAAGGTGGCGGCAGCCGGATGAGGGGGCCACAGGCTCCGAGTTAAGAATTATATCTGCGGCAGTGCCGCCAAAGAGGTCGAACATATGTCCGAGAACAAGACCGAAACCGCCACCCTCTCCTCCGACGCGACTGAGGTTCGCGCCCAGAAGCTGAAGCTGCTGCGCGAAAAGATCGGCGACGTCTATCCGGCGCATTTCCACCGCACCATCACCAATGCCGAGCTGGCCGAGAAGTACAAGGATCTGGAATCCGACATCGAGACGACTGACGTCGTCACCGTCGCCGGCCGCGTCTATTCCTCGCGCAACTCCGGCATGTTCATGGATATCCATGACGCCGGCGGCAAGATCCAGATCTTCAGCCACAAGGACGTGACGCCCGAGGCAGCCCGCGAGATGCTCGCCATGATCGACATCGGCGACATCATCGGCGTGACCGGCACCGTGCGTCGCACCAAGCGCGGCGAGCTGTCGATCAACGCGCAAGAGATCACCATGCTCACCAAGTCGCTTCTCCCCATGCCGGAGAAGTGGAACGGCATCGCCGATATCGAGATCCGCTATCGCAAGCGCCACCTCGACATCATGAGCAACGACGAATCCAAGCTCCGCTTCCAGCAGCGCTCGAAGATCCTCTCCGGCATCCGCCGCTTCATGGAAGACGACGGCTTCATGGAAGTCGAGACGCCGATGCTGCACTCCGTCTATGGCGGCGCCACGGCCGATCCGTTCAAGACGCACCACAACACGCTGAAGCAGGACATGTACCTGCGCATCGCGCCCGAGCTCTTCCTGAAGCGCACGCTGGTCTCGGGCCTGACCGACAAGGTATTCGAGATCAACCGCAACTTCCGCAACGAAGGCGTCTCCACAAGGCACAATCCCGAGTTCACCATGATGGAGTGCTACTGGGCCTATGCCGATTACGAGGACATCATGGACCTCGTCGAGCGCCTGTTCGAAAAGCTGGCGCTGCAGGTGCACGGCACCACCGAATTCCCCTTCGGCGACAAGGAGATCTCCTTCAAGGGCCCGTTCAAGCGCGTCCCCATGCCTGACGCCGTCAAGGAAGCGACCGGCATCGACTTCCTCGCCATGAAGACCGACGAGGAAGCCCGCACTGCCGCCAAGGCCGCCGGCTTCGAGGTCGAGAAGGACTGGACCTGGGGTGAATGCCTCGCCTTTATCTTCGAGGAGAAGGTCGAGGGCACGCTGATCCAGCCGAGCCACGTCACCCACTTCCCGAAGGACATCTCGCCCTTCGCCAAGGAAGTGCCGGGCGAGCCGCGCCTCGTCGAGCGTTTCGAGACCTATTGCAACGCCTGGGAACTGGGCAACGCCTTCTCGGAACTCAACGATCCGGAAGAACAGCGTCGCCGCATGGTCGAGCAGCTCGAGCAGGCCCATGCCCGCGGCGAAAAAGACAAGCAGCTGGACGACGAATTCCTTGACGCCATCGACCAGGGCATGCCGCCCGCCGGCGGCCTCGGCATCGGCGTCGACCGCCTGACCATGCTCTTGACCAACGCCCCCTCGATCCGCGACGTCATCCTCTTCCCGGCCCGCAAGGCCAAGGCTGACTGAGATCGGTTACGGACACAAGAAAAGGCGGCAACCCGAAAGGGTTGGCCGCCTTTTTTTGTGTTTCCGCTAACGAGATACCGACGCGTTATTGGCCGTTGTCAGACGGGGAAACCCCGCCGACCAACCAATCAATCAATGCCCGCCTGAAGGCGCCGCCGCCGGGGCTGCCTCACCTTCGGCCGGTGCAGCGCCGTGTCCTCCCTCGGCCGGCTTCGCGCCTTCGCCCTTGGCGGCCGGCTTGCCCTCGCCGCCCTCGGTCGCGGCAACCGCGATCGGGTCGATACAGTCGGACACATCCTTGAAGGATGCGTTGAGCGTGGTGATCTCGTCCTCGGGCAGGTCGACGCGTTCGCCGAAGAACAGGCCGTTGGCCGCCGCCGTGCCGTCGTAGTAGCGGGCGGTGTAGGTCTTGTTGCCCTCGATGCTTTCGACGATCGGATCGGGATGCGGGATATAGACGACGTCGGCGCCGATCGCCCGGCCGCGAATATCAGAGCGCAGCGTCGGTCCGTTGGCATCGAGAACCACGACCTGAACCAGATCCGGCTTCTGCGCGTCGTAGACGGCTTTTGCTACCCTAAGCGCCGTCTTGACGCGGGTCATGCCGTCGGTCGGCTCGGTCTTGATATACTTGCGAATCCAGACCCGCTTCTGCTTCTTGATGGTGACGAGATTGACGTCGGTGCACGCGGCGCCGTTCACGGTCTCCGCGGGAGGACCGAGCAGGGTGTCCTTGCCGATATACAGCGCTGCGCCGCCGGAAACGCCCCCGAGAAGGGCAATTCCGCCGATGATCAGCACCAATTTCCGGGAAGGCCGGAAGATGCGCAGTAAGGCCTTCACGCCAACTGCTCCGCCATCAAGTCACTCCAACGCAATAAACTGGTGTGGACGCTAGAGAAATGACGTTTCGGAATACTTAAATGCGGGCAAGAAGTTTGTGCCACAAAGAGACTTATCCCAAAAAAGGTCCAGCTGGTGCACGCTTGCAATGGCCTCGGGCGCCATGCTCTAACATGCCATGGCCTTCACGCTTCGCCAGATTCAATACTTCATCGCAGTGGCCGAGCAGGGCTCGATCACGCGGGCCGCGCAGAACCTGTCGATCTCGCAATCCTCGGTTACGGAAGCGCTGAAGGAGCTGGAGACCGACCTCGGCGTCGAGCTCTTCGACCGCCATCCGCGCGGGCTGACGATCACGCACAACGGCCACCAGTTCCTGCGCCATGCCACCAAGATTCTCGCCAGCGTCTCCGATGCCCGCGCCAGCTTTTCCGGCAACAGCAACCAGCCCTCGGGCACGCTCAACATCGGCGTCACCTCGCTGGTCGCCGGCTACGTGCTCTCCGACCTTCTCGCTCGCTATCGCCGCGCCTGCCCCGGCGTCGATGTCTCGGCGATCGAGGACAATGGCGGCTATCTGGAACATCTGCTTGTCGGCGGCGAGCTCGATGTCGCGGTCATGGTCATCTCCAACCTGCGCGACCGCATGGCGCTGCAGGCCGAAATCCTGGAAACCTCGCCCTATCGCCTCTGGCTGCCCATGGGCCACCCGCTTGTTTCCGCCGACATCATCTCGATCGCCGACATCGCCCGCGAACCGCTGATCATGTTGACCGTCGACGAAATCGAGGAAAACACCGGCAAGCTCTTGTCGGCGCTCGGCGCCCGCCCGCACGTCGCTTTCCGCACCCGCTCCGTCGAGGCGGTGCGCAGCCTGGTCGCGACAGGCGCCGGCGTGGCGCTGCTGCCCGATCTCGTCTACCGCCCATGGTCGCTGGAAGGCGACCGTATCGAAAGCCGCGATGTCTCGGGCTCGCTTCCGGTCGTGCAGGTCGGCATGGTCTGGCGCAAGGGTTCCAGCCTGCCGCAGGCCGCAAGGGACTTTGTGGGCATCGCAGAGGCTATGAGAAGCGGGCGGCCGCGCTAGGACGATAGTCCACCTATCGGAAATTCCGATATCGCCATTCTGATAAATGAATTTGCGAAAGCGGCTTTTTCGCGTCACCTTTTCTGCCGGGAACAAAACGCCACGAAGTGGCACCAAAACCGGGAGACATCAGATGAAATATCTTCTGAAATCGTGCACGGCTGCGCTTGCGACCCTGAGCTTCGTGACGCAGGTCGTGGCTGCCGAGCCGCTGAAGGAACTGGGCAAGGGCGAAGGCGCCGTCAGCATCGTGGCCTGGGCCGGCTATATCGAGCGCGGCGAAAGCGACAAGAATTACGATTGGGTCACCGGCTTCGAAAAGGAAACTGGCTGCAAGGTTTCGGTCAAGACCGCTGCCACCTCCGATGAAATGGTGTCGCTGATGAACGAAGGCGGCTTCGACCTCGTCACCGCCTCTGGCGACGCGTCGCTGCGCCTCGTGGCCGGCAAGCGCGTCCAGCCGATCAACACCGATCTCATCCCGAGCTTCAAGAACGTCGACAAGCGCCTGCAGGACGCGCCGTGGTATACAGTTGGTGGCGTCCACTACGGCGTTCCCTATCTCTGGGGACCGAACGTCCTGATGTACAACACCGACGCATTCAAGGGCGAGGCGCCGAAGAGCTGGAAGGTCGTCTTCGAGGAAGAAACGCTGCCCGACGGCAAGTCCAACAAGGGCCGCGTCCAGGCCTATGACGGCCCGATCTATATCGCCGACGCCGCCCTCTATCTCATGGCCCACAAGCCGGAGCTCAACATCAAGAACCCCTACGAGCTCAACGAAGACCAGTACAAGGCTGCCCTCGACCTTCTGCGCGGCCAGCGCAAGCTCGTCTCGCGCTACTGGCATGACGCGATGATCCAGATCGACGACTTCAAGAACGAAGGCGTCGTCGCTTCCGGCTCCTGGCCCTTCCAGGTCAACCTGATGCAGGCGGACAAGCAGAAGATCGCCTCCACCTTCCCCGAGGAAGGGGTCACCGGCTGGGCTGACACGACGATGCTGCATGCCGACAGCGAGCACCCGAACTGCGCCTATATGTGGATGGAGCATTCGCTGTCCGCCAAGGTCCAGGGCGACGCCGCCGCCTGGTTCGGCGCCGTCCCCTCGGTTCCGGCGGCCTGCAAGGGCAACGAACTGATGACCGACACCGGTTGCGCCACCAACGGCTATGATCACTTCGACAAGATCAAGTTCTGGCGCACGCCCACCGCCAAGTGCGAACAGGGCGAGTGCGTGCCCTATCACCGCTGGGTGTCGGATTATATTGGCGTGATTGGCGGGCGGTAGGCTTTAGCTTTAGCTCTGGCGTTAGCCTCGGCCTCTGAGCCTGGGTTACCCCCCTCTGCCCTGCCGGGCATCTCCCCCACAGGTGGGGAGATTGGCTGGGCGCAGCCGCTCGCCCCACGCTCATTGTTTGGCTGGGAGCAAGCCACGAGTCGATCTCCCCCCTTGTGGGGGAGATGTCCGGCAGGACAGAGGGGGGTGCCACACGGCACGACCGTCCCCGACGACCAAAACACTACGAATCCCGAGGAGCCCCAAAAATGACACCCGCCGTCCGTTTCCAGAAGGTCTCCCGCCATTTCGGAGCCGTTCGCGCCGTCGATGGCGTCGATCTCGAGATCGCGCCGGGCGAGTTCTTCGCCATGTTGGGGCCGTCGGGTTCGGGCAAGACCACCTGCCTGCGCCTGATCGCCGGCTTCGAGCAGCCGACGGCGGGGCATATCGAGATTTTCGGCGAAACCGCCGAGGGCGTGCCGCCCTACAGGCGCAACGTCAACACCGTCTTCCAAGACTATGCACTCTTCCCGCACTTGAACATCCTTGACAACGTCGCCTACGGGCTGATGGTCAAGGGCGTGGGCAAGGCGGAACGCGCCAAGGCCGCCGAACAGGCGCTGGAGTTGGTGAAACTCCCCGGCTACGGCGCCCGCAAGCCTGGGCAACTGTCAGGCGGCCAGCGGCAGCGCGTGGCGCTCGCCCGGGCGCTGGTCAACAAGCCGCGCGTGCTGCTGCTCGACGAACCGCTTGGCGCGCTGGACCTGAAGCTGCGCGAGCAGATGCAGGAAGAGCTGAAGGGTCTGCAGCGAGCGCTGGGCATCACCTTCGTCTTCGTCACCCACGATCAGGGCGAAGCACTCTCCATGGCCGACCGCGTCGCCGTCTTCAACGATGGCGGCATCGTCCAGGAAGGCACGCCGCAGGATATCTATAACCGCCCGAAAACCCGCTTCGTCGCCGATTTCGTCGGCTCCTCGAATGTGATCGCCCCCGATCTGATGACCGCGCTTGGCGGCGAGAAGCGCTGGGCGAGCCTGCGCCCGGAGGCGATCCGCCTCACCGGCGACGGCGTCGAATCCCGTGTCGAGAACGCCAGCTTCCTCGGCGCCGCAACGCGGCTGACCGTCGCCGCCCGAGGCACGCGCCTGCACGTCATGCTGCCGGCAGGTGCTGCTGTGCCCGAAGTCGGCGCCGATGTCCGCCTGTCGTGGCAGCCCGTCGACGTGCACTACATGGACGACGCCGCATGACCGCGATCGCGCTCGCCCACGAGGAGACGGCGACGTCGATCCTGCCCGGACGCGGCGGTTTCTTCGGCCGGCTCTCCGACATGTTCTGGCGCCGCCCCAAGCTGCTGCTCTTCCTGATGCTGACGCCGCCGCTGCTCTGGCTCGGCATCATCTATATCGGCTCGCTCCTGGCGCTTCTGCTGCAGAGCTTCTTTTCGATCGACGATTTCTCCGGCCTGGTGAACTACGAGTTCACGCTGGCAACCTATGCGCAGCTGCTGTCGCCGACCAATTTCGACATCATCGTCAGGACGGTGCTGATGGCGGCGCTGGTGACGCTCGCCTCTGCCGTCGTCGCCTTCCCGATCGCCTATTATGCGGCCCGCTACGCCAAGGGCAAATGGAAGGCGCTCTTCTATCTCGGCGTCATGCTGCCGCTCTGGTCGAGCTATCTCGTCAAGATCTACGCCTGGAAGCTGATCCTCGCCAAGGAAGGCATCCTCACCTGGTTCTTCGCCAAGCTGCATCTGGCCTGGCTGCTCGACGGCGTGCTGGCGCTGCCCGTCATCGGCGGCAACTCGCTGTCGGTGAGCTATATCGGCACCTTCCTCGTCTTCGTCTATGTCTGGCTGCCCTACATGATCTTGCCGACGCAGGCAGCCCTCGAACGCGTGCAGGGCAACCTGATCGAGGCTTCGTCGGATCTCGGCGCCACGCCGGGCCAGACCTTCCGCACCGTGCTCTTTCCGCTGGCGCTGCCCGGCATCGTCGCCGGCTCGATCTTCACCTTCTCGCTGACGCTGGGCGATTACATCATCCCGCAGATCATCGGCTCCTCGCGCCTTTTCATCGGCCAGGCGGTCTATGCGCAGCAGGGAACGGCAGGGAACGTGCCGCTGGCCGCCGCCTTCTCCGTCGTCCCCATCGTCATCATGGCCGTCTATCTGTGGCTGGCCAAGAAACAGGGAGCTTTCGATGCGCTCTGACCGTGGCCAACGCGCGCCGATCGCGCTCAAGATCGCCGCCGCCGGCGGGCTGCTCTTCCTGCACCTGCCGATCCTGTTGATCTTCGTCTACGCCTTTACGACGGAGGAAAAGAGCTACCAGTGGCCGCCGCCGGGGTTGACGCTGCAGTGGTTTGGCATCGCCTGGAACCGGCCGGATGTCTGGGCCGCCCTTGGGCTTTCCGTGCAGGTCGCCTGCATCGCCACCGCGATCGCGCTGGTGCTCGGCACGCTCTGCGCCGCCGCCGTCAGCCAGACGAAGTTCTTCGGCCGCGAGGCGATCTCGCTGCTGGTCATCCTGCCGATCGCGTTGCCTGGCATCATCACCGGCATTGCGCTGCGCTCGGCCTTCAGCCTGTTCGACATCCCCTTCTCGGTCTGGACGATCGTGCTCGGCCACGCCACCTTCTGCGTCGTGGTGGTCTATAACAACGCCGTCGCCCGCTTCCGCCGCACCCAGGGCTCGCTGATCGAGGCCTCGATGGATCTCGGCGCCGATGGCTTCCAGACCTTCCGCCATGTCATCCTGCCGAATATCGGCACGGCGCTTCTGGCCGGCGGCATGCTTGCCTTCGCGCTCTCCTTCGACGAGGTCATCGTCACCACCTTTACGGGCGGCCAGCAATCGACGCTGCCGATCTGGATGCTGGAAGAACTGATCCGCCCGCGCCAGCGCCCCGTCACCAATGTGGTCGCAATGGTCGTCGTGCTCGTCACCTTCCTGCCGATCCTGGCAGCCTACTACCTCACGCGCGACGGCGATCAGGTCGCCGGAGCTGGAAAATAACCGGAGCGCGGGATACCCCCATCCCGCCCCATCGATAACAAGGGAGAACATCATGGACACCGCGATGCTGATTGGATCCCGCTTCGAAGCGGGCACCGAGATCGAAGAAAACATCCTGAACCCGAAGACCGGCGAAACCGTGCTGAGCCTTGCCGAGGCATCGCTCGGCCAGATCGACGCCGCCGTCGACGCTGCCGAGAAGGCCTTCTCGGCATGGTCGCAGACGACACCCGGCGAGCGCGCGGGCTATCTGCTCAAAATCGCCGACGCGATCGAGAAGGACGCCGCAGGCTTCGCGACGCTGGAAGCGCTGAACTGCGGCAAGCCGATCAACGCGGTGCTGAACGACGAGATCCCCGCCATCGTCGATTGCTACCGCTTCTTCGCCGGCGCGGTGCGCAACCTGCACGGCCCGGTCGCCGGTGAATACCTGCCCGGTCACACCTCGATGATCCGCCGCGACGCCGTCGGCATCGTCGGATCGATCGCGCCGTGGAACTACCCGCTGATGATGATGGCCTGGAAGCTGGCGCCAGCGATTGCCGGCGGCAACACCGTCGTCTTCAAGCCCTCCGAGCAGACGCCGCTGACGGCGCTGAAGATGGCAAAGCTCCTCTCCGACATCCTGCCGGAGGGCGTGGTCAACGTCATCCTCGGCCGCGGCGAAAGCGTCGGCAACGCGCTGATCAACCACCCGAAGATCTCGATGCTATCGATCACCGGCGATGTCGCGACCGGCAAGAAGGTGCTGCAGGCGGCCGCCAAGACCGTCAAGCGCACGCATCTGGAACTCGGCGGCAAGGCCCCTGTGATCGTCTTCGACGACGCCGATATCGATGCGGTCGTGTCAGGCATCCGCACCTTCGGCTACTACAATGCCGGCCAGGACTGCACCGCCGCCTGCCGCATCTATGCCGACGCGAAGGTTTACGACAAGTTCGTCGCCGACCTCTCCTCGGCGGTCTCCTCGATCAAGTTCAACCTTGCCGACGACGCCGAAAACGAGATCGGCCCGCTGATCTCCAAGCGCCAGCGCGACCGCGTCGAAAGCTTCGTCGCCCGCGCTGGCGAGCACAAGCACATGGAGATCACGACAGGCGGCAAGACATCGGGCGACAAGGGCTTCTTCTACACGCCGACCGTTATCGCCGGCGCCACGCAAGAAGACGAGATCGTCCGTCGCGAGGTCTTCGGCCCGGTCGTTTCCGTCACCCGCTTCACCGATGTCGAGGATGCCGTCACCTGGGCCAACGACAGCGACTATGGCCTGGCTTCGTCCGTCTGGACCAAGGACATCAGCCGCGGCATGAAGACCGCCGCCCGCCTGCAATATGGCTGCACCTGGATCAACACCCACTTCATGCTCACCAACGAGATGCCGCATGGCGGCCTGAAGCAATCCGGCTACGGCAAGGACATGTCCGTTTACGCACTGGAAGACTACACCGCCGTCCGCCACGTGATGATCAACCACGGATAAGCGCGACCCGGTTTTCGAGAGCAACGCCGGCGCGAGCAATTGTGCCGGCGTCATTTTATCCGAAGCGGATAAATCGAACCGCTATCTCATTGGATATGGAACCTTTTTCGCTCTGGCGCGTCTTCTATCGGACCAACTAGAAGGAACGCCTCCATGCTGAAATGGGCTCTTATCTTTTTCGTGATTTCGCTGATTGCGGGCTTCTTCGGCTTTTCCGGAATTTCCGCGGCGACGGCGACGATCGCGCGCGTTCTCTTCGGTATCGCGCTTATCATCTTCGTGATCTTCCTGATCCTGGCGCTGATGGCCGGCCAGGCAATACTCTAGGAAGCCTGTTCTATAGCCCGGTCTTGACCGAAAACAGCGACACGGGATCGGCGACGCCCTTAGCGATACCGGTTCCAGCGCCTCGAAATCCATTTCCGAACTCTCGTCTGTGGCGGCATCATGCGTGCCGCCGCAGACAAGCACCTGCGAAGGTGCGGCGACCGATGCGATCCGCGCCGCCAGGTTGACCGTGTGGCCGAAAATGTCGCCATCGCGCGGCACCACCTGACCGGTCGCAACACCCACTCTCACCTCCGGCAACTGATGCGCCGCACTCTCGGCGACGAGCGACAGTGACGCCTTCAGTGCCGCCTCCGCATCCGGAAACAGCATCATCACTCCATCGCCCAGCGGCTTGACGATCCGCCCGCCGGCCAGATTGGCGAGACGCTGCGCCAGCGCCTCGAAGCTCGCCGCCTTCTCGGCCGCCCTGACATCACCGATATCACGCGTCAGCGCGGTGAAGCCGGTGAGATCGGCGAAAGCCACGGCCGGCAGCGCCTGATCACTTTCGGCCTCGGCACCAAGCCCGCGCAAGGCATCCTGCAGCCGCCCGACCACATTGTCGAACACCGCCTCCTCGAGCATCCGCCGCTGCAACAGGAAGAGCATGCGGATGCCGATGCGCTGTAGCGAAAGCCGGGTGGCCGCACCCGCCGCGAGCACCTCGCGATGGCTGAGCCCTGCCGCCAGCATCGGCTCTTCCACCTCGGCGCGGAAGAGATCGCGCATCGTGTCCACACAGCGCCGCATCGACTGGCCGAAAACCCGCAGTACCCGCTGCATGCCCTCGTCGGAAGCGCCGAGCCCGGTGCATTCGGTGATCAGCCGGATGAACTCCTCATCATCCTCCCGCAGCGCCCGCGTGGGCGACATCGGCGAAAGCCCGGCGCTGGAATGCAGCGCGTTGACGCGGCCAAGATCGAGCGACGCATCGGCAAGCGCTTCCGCCAGCGACTTGTCCGACATGGTGACCGGCTCGAACATCAATTGGCTGGCGAAATCGAGCGAGACGATCTGTTGCCTGAGACCGGTGGCGAGCGTCTCCAGCGCGATGCCGGCGGCGTTCAGCGCCAGCACCAGCCGCAGCCGGCTGACGTCGCTCGCCGCATAGCCCTCCGGCCCTGCCTCGATGATCCGCAGCCGCGCCACGGCATCCAGTTGCTCCGCATCGCAACCGGCAAGCGCCGCCAATCTCTCGCGCGACAACGACCCCATGAAGCCCCCAAAACAACCCCAGGTGAAGAAAACCTCTCTTACACCAGATCGCCAAGCGGCTCTATCGCGCGCGCCTACCTCTAAAGGAGGCTTGCGCCGACATTAATGGCGAGCGCCAGGATGGTCGTGTTGAAGAGAAACGACAGTACCGAATGCAGCAGAGTCAGCTTGCGCATGACGGTAGAACTCGTCGCCACATCCGCCGTCTGCGAGGCGACGCCGATCGTGAAGGAGTAGTAGAGAAAGTCCCAGTAGACGGGCTCGTCCAGCCCCTCGGGGAACTTCAGCCCGTCTCCCTTGACGCCGTCGCCATCATCGTCGCCACCGTAGAAGCGGTGCGCGTAATGCACGGTAAACAGCGTGTGCAGGAAGACCCAGGAGATCAGGATGGTGACGACGGCCGCCAACGCTCGGCCGAGCGCGACGCTGGGCGCTGCCTCCTTGACCTGATGCAGCTCCAGCCCGATGCCGGCGATGCTGGCAAGGGCCGCCGAGATCGACAGGAACATCAGAAGCGAATCCGAGAAATCGAGATCGGCCGAACGCTTGCGGATCGTTGCCACGCTCGCCTTCAGCATCCGCCGCCATGTGGCTACGATGAACATCACCGCGGCCACGTTCCAGCCGGCCAACAGATTGCGTGCCGTCACCTCGCGCGTCGTCAGAAGCAGAAAGACCGCAAGGCCGACGAGCACCGCGATCACGAAGATCGCGTGCTTGCGCAGCAACCGAAGGGGACGGCCGCTGCCGCCTGACGTAACCTCTGCCATCAAATGCTCCGCCGCTGCGAGATCACCAACGATATCAGCTTGATACCGGCAAGAGCAATATCATCTCAGCCGGTCCAGCCGCCATCGACCACATGGATCTGGCCTGTCGTGAACCCGGCCTCGTCTCCGGCGAGATAGGTGACGAGCGCCGCGATCTCCTCAGCGGTGGCGATCCGGCCCATCGGTTGGCGGGCGATGAAGTCGCTGAGCGCCTTGTCGTAATCGCCGGTGGCGCGCAGCCGCTCGTGCAGCGAGGGGCTGTCGACGGTCCCCGGGCAGATGGCGTTGGCGCGGATGCCCTTGGCGACGAAATCGGAAGCGATCGACTTGGTGAGCCCGATCACGGCGGCCTTCGATGCGCTATAGGCAAAGCGGTTCGGCACGCCCTTCACGCTTGATGCCACCGACGCCATGTTGACGATCGAGCCCTTGCCCTTGTCGAGCATCCCTGGAAGAAAGGTGCGGCAGGTCGTGTACATCGCCTTGGCGTTGAGGTTGAAGGAGAAATCCCAGTCCTTCTCCTCGCAATCGAGGATCGATCCGGCATGCACAAAGCCGGCGCAATTGAAGAGCACGTCGATCGGCCCGATCTCGTCTGCGAAGGCGCGCACCGCGTTTCCGTCGAGCACGTCGAGAACCGTGGTCGTCGCGCCCGCGAGCGTCGACAGCGACGCCTGGTTGATGTCGGTGGCGTAGACATGGGCGCCGAGCGAAATGAACCGCTCCGCGCTGGCGCGACCGATCCCCTGACCGGCCGCCGTGACGACGACCTTCTTGCCTTCCAGACCGTGGCTCATAGTTCCTCCCGTTATGCGTGGCGCTTGCGGCGCATTCATTCATATGCAAACATTATATTCATTATGTCGTCAATCACATTGTCCGACGCCGGACGCTGACACGGGTGGGAGGCCTGTGTCACGCATAGAAAAATCCGGCGGGAGACTGAAGGACGGCAAGAAAGCCTGCATGAAGGGGGAGGAACCGCATGCTCTTCGACACACATCTGCACGTCATCGACCGCAATCGCCTGCACTATCCCTGGCTCCCCGACGTGCCGGATCTCGACCGCGACAGCCTCTACGAGCACTATGCGCGCGACGCGCTCCGCTGCGGCATCACCAATGTGCTGCACATGGAGGTCGATGTATCAGGTGATGCGATCGAACAGGAAACGGCCTTCATCAAGGAGATCGCCGAAAGACCCAAAAGCCTCGTGCGCGGCGCCATCGCCGCCTGCCGGCCCGAGGAAGATGGCTTTCCGGCCTATCTCGAGCGCTGCATCGCCGACCCCTTCATCAAGGGCTTCCGCCGCGTCCTGCATGTAGCGCCCGACGACACCTCCGAGCGGCCGCTATTTCGCGAGAACATCGCCCGGCTGGCTGATACCCGGCTAACCTTCGATCTCTGCGTCTTCCCGCACCAGTTCGAACGCATTCTCGATCTTGTCGACCTCAACCCCGATGTCCGCTTCATCCTCGACCACTGCGCCAATCCGCCGATCAAGTCGGGCATGAGCGCCGTCTGGCATCGCGGCATCACCGAATTCTCCCGCCGCCCCAACATCACCGCCAAGATCTCCGGCGTCATCGCCTACGGCGATCTCGACCGCTGGTCGGTCGAGAGCCTGCGCCCCTATGTCGAGCACACGATCGAAAGCTTTGGCTGGGATCGCATCGTCTGGGGCAGCGACTGGCCCGTCTGCACGCTCGGCGGCGGGCTGACGCCCTGGGTGGCGGCCACGCACGCGCTGACATCGGGCTGCAGCGAGGACGAGCGCGACAAGCTGTATCAGGGCAATGCCAAGCGGATTTGGGCGATCGACTGAACGCAGTTCGAGATCCCCCGCACGCAAAAAGGGCGGCGCCACAGGCACCGCCCTTTCCTCATTCAACTACCCGCGAAACCCTTAAGCGGCAGCGAGCTGCAGTTCCTTGGTGACCATGGCGCGCAGCGTGCCGAGGTCCTTGGCGAAGGCGCGGATGCCTTCGGCGAGCTTTTCGGTCGCCATGGCGTCTTCGTTCATCATCCAGCGGAAGGTCTTTTCGTCGACGGCGATCTTGGAGATCGGCTTGGCACCCTCAGGCGACAGCTTGCGCTCCAGCTTGCCCTGATCGTTGGAGAGTTCGTCGAGCAGGTTCGGCGCGATCGTCAGGCGGTCGCAACCGGCCAGTGCTTCGATCTCGCCGGCGCTGCGGAACGAGGCGCCCATGACGATCGTCTTGATGTCGTTGGCCTTGTAGTAGTTGTAGATCTCGCGAACGGAGAGTACGCCCGGATCTTCCTCAGGCGTGAATTCCTTGCCCGTGGACTTCTTGTACCAGTCGAGGATACGGCCGACGAAGGGCGAGATGAGGAATGCCTTGGCGTCGGCGCAAGCAATCGCCTGGGCCTGCGAGAACAGAAGCGTCAGGTTGCAGTCGATGCCTTCCTTCTGCAGGATTTCGGCGGCGCGAATGCCTTCCCAGGTGGAAGCGAGCTTGATCAGGATGCGATCCTTCTCGATGCCGCGTTCCTTGTAGCCGGCGATGATGCCGTGTGCCTTTTCAACCGACGCCTTGGTGTCGAAGGAAAGGTCGGCGTCGACTTCGGTCGAGACGCGGCCGGGAACGAGCTTGGAGAGTGCTGCACCGACGGAAACGGCGAGACGGTCCGCGACGGCGGAAGCAACGGCTTCGGAATTGCCGCCCTGCTTCTTGCCCCAGGAAACGGCTTCCTTGATCGCATCGGCGAACATCGGCGTGCCGAGTGCCTTCAAAACGATGCTCGGGTTGGTCGTGCAATCGACCGGCTTCAGGCGGGCAACGGCTTCGATGTCACCGGTGTCGGCGACGACGGTGGTGATCTCGCGGAGTTGGTCAAGCTTGGATGTCATGGTCGCGTGTCCTTTTGACTTGAGCTGCGAGCCGGAGCACTTGAGGCCCGGCGAATGAGGTGATCTACGGATTGCCCGTACTGTCTTTGAAGTCGCTGTCTGTGAAATCGTGCCCGCGCGTTTGGCTTACATCATAAACGTCGGCGAGTACCCCATCGTTCCCGTCTCGGGCTGCCGCAACGAAGACGTCCAAGGGCAATCGAGCCCCGGCACAAGACCGCTGCGATTTGCCATATGCCCGCACAGTGCCTCCTACAATGGACGGAACGACCAGTTACCAAGACTATCGCTATTCAAGGGCCATAATGTCAAGGACATTTGTGCATTTCAATTGACATAAGTGTCACACCGGTCATTATCGCCGCGACAAACCATGCCCTGTCTCGAGCAGGATTTAGGGCGCCTTTGCTTTTGGAGGAGATGTGGTCAAGCTAAAACGCGGCACGCACACCGCCTATTCGGAAGCCTCCTCGCTCAGACTGCGCGCTGCCTGGCTCTATTATAACCAGGGATTGACGCAAAAAGATGTCGCCGAACAGCTCGGCATCAGCCGCACGACCGTCATCCGGCTGCTCGACGAGGCGATGAAGCGCAGCGAGGTGCAAATCTGGATCAACGATTCGATCGGCGATTGCGTCGAGCTGTCGGTGAAGCTGGAGCGCGCCTATGGCCTGGACGAGGCGATCGTGGTGCCCGCTCCCGTCACCTCCGATCCGAATGCGCTGGCCAAGAGCGTCGGCCTGGCGCTCGGCCAGTTTCTCTCCGAAGCGATCCCCGACAACTACACGATCGGCGTCGGCTGGGGCCGCACCATGACGGCCTCGCTATCGAGCTTTCGTCCGCCGCGCCGCGACAATTGCAAGGTCGTCTCGCTGCTCGGCGGCATCGTCGCCGTGCACCAGACCAACCCGATCGACTACACCTGGCGGCTTGCAAGCCAGCTCGGCGCCGAATGCTACATGTTCCTCGCGCCGCTCCTTGTCGATTCCACCGAGACCAAGCGCAATCTCATCGAAAAATGCGGCCTCGACACCATCTATCGCCTCGCCGAAACGCTCGATCTCGCGATCGTCAGCTGCGGTGATATCGGCCCCCATTCGACCTCGCTGTCGGAGGGCTGGATCTCCAAGGGCGAACTGCAGGAGCTGATCGACGCCGGCTGCGTCTGTGACACCATGTTCAATTTCCTCGACAAGGACGGCAACACGGTCGATCATTCGATCAACAGCCGGGTCATGTCCGTCGATCTCGATACGCTGAAGAAGGCCAAGCACATCGTGCTCTCTTCCGGCGGCGCCCACCGGGCGGTTGCCATCAGCGCCACCATCAAGCGGATCGGCTGCAACACGCTGATCACGGACGAAAGCGCCGCCCGCGCCCTGATCGAGCTCGCCGACGCCGCCTGACGCACCGCGCGCATCGGCGACATATGTCGCATCATCCAGACGCCGGTCATTTGCGTAAACGCTGCATGACCAAAGCCGCAGACGATGCCTCCACCGACAACGCGGAAAGCCCAACCGGCAGATTTGTCCTTGCCGGCCTCTACATGATTGCCGGCTGCGCGCACCTGCTCTTTCCAGCTGCATTTCTGTCGATCACTCCGGATTGGGTTCCATTCCCGGCCGCGGTGATCGCGTTCACCGGCCTGTGCGAAATTGCCGGCGCGATCGGCCTGACGACTGAACGGTTGCGCCGCTCGGCCGGCATCTGCCTGGCGCTTTATGCCGTGTGTGTGTTTCCGGCCAACATCAAGCATGCCATCGACGATCTCGGCTCGACCACGGCTACCTTGGGCTGGTGGTATCATCTGCCGCGCCTTGCCCTGCAGCCGGTCATCGTCTGGTGGGCGCTGTTTGCCGGCAAGGTGGCACGCTGGCCATTGGCCGCGCCGCACTGATCTCGGCCCGGCGGACGGAACTGAAACGGCTCGACACGCCGCGACTGGCCGGCGCATGATCGTTCTGCGTCAAACCGCCACGTCGTACGCGCCGGGCCATTTGATAATAGCCAAGGGAAGAACTGGCCGTGGGGGCACAGTCAGGAGGCAAGATTTGTCGAAGCGTAGCTTTTCGTTTCCCGTAGCCGATGTCCGGGCGCGCGCGCTCGGCGAAATCCATTCGCGCCCCTATACGCTGATCCCCGTCTCCCGCGTCATCTTCCAGGTGGCCTTCCTGACCGAAGCCAACTTCATCGCCGACCAGGCGATCCTGAAGGCGCTCTCGCTCGCCCAGGGTATTCCGGCACCCGCCGCCGACACCAGCCACCACACGATGAGCTGGGGCAGCGGCACGTTGCGCTGGGAACGCCACACGGAATTCTCGACCTATTTCTGGGACACGCCGGCGCCGGCGGAATTCGGCGCCGAAATTCCGGTCAATCCCTTCGGCGCCAGCTTCGCGGCACCGGGCCCCTTCATCTCGGGCGTTCGGATCGAGATCCGCCCCGATAGCGAGGACGTGGCCGACGTCATCGCCAATTTCGATCCGACCAGCCTCTGCCAGAGCATGGTGGCCGACAGCCAGGCGACCGTGATTACCGATTTCCGCCAGGACGGCGACGGGCTGACCAAGTTCCTGGTGCTCGACCATGGCATGACGGATGGCGCCCGCGGCATGCTCGCCCAGCGCCTGCTCGACATCGAGACCTACAGGACGCTGGCGATGATGGGCCTGCCGCTGGCGCAGACGCTCTCGCCCGAGATTCGCCAGATCGAAACGAGCTTCACCGCCATCACGCAGGGCATGAAGCAGCACGCGCGCGCCGAAGCCGACGCCACGCTGTCGGAGATCACCCGCCTCGCCGCCGAGCTGGAGGCATGCTGCCCTTAGCCTCTACCGCTTCGGCGCCAGCCGCGCCTATAACAACATCGTGCTCGAGCGCGTCGCCATGCTGGCGGAAAAGGCTCTGCCCGGCAACGAAACCCTCGGCGCCTTCCTGCAGCGTCGCCTCGCGCCCGCCATGCGCACCTGCCAGTCGGTCGAGGAGCGGCAGGCGGACCTGTCGCGCAAGCTCGCCCGCGCCACCGCCCTTCTACGCAGCTGGATCGACGTCGAATTGGAAAAGTTCAACACCGAGATCCTGGCCTCGATGGACAAGCGCGCCCATCTGCAGCTGCGCCTGCAGCAGACGGTCGAAGGCCTGTCGGTCGCAGCGATCTCCTATTACGTTATCGGCCTCGTCGGCTATCTCGCCAAGCTCCTGCATGGCGTCGGCGTCGAGATCGCACCGGAGACGCTGACCGGCGCCGCTGTGCCCTTCGTCGTCCTCGGCGTCTGGCTCACCGTGCGCCGCATTCGCAGCAAGCACAGCGACGACCACGTCAAAGAGGCCAACCGCCCCGACGCGCTGAGCTGATCCGAGAGGCCGGCGGCACGCTCGCCTGCCGATCTCTTTGCGCACGCATCTCCGCGTCCGGTCGAAGCGTCATATATCCTTCATGACACGCTGCTTATTTGGCGCCATGAGTGGCCTTGCCGTGCGTGCTTTCATGATATCGTCATGCGGCGCAAAGCTAGGCAGCTCCGCAAGCGTCCGAAGCGACAAATCTGAACAGGGATCGAGATGACCACCATGAGAGGCACGCCTTCAACCGACTGGCTCGAGGCCGAACTGGCCGATACGCTGGATGAAGACTATGAGCTCGAGCTCTCCGAGCCGGCGCTGTCCGAGGAAATCCGAAAGATCTACCGCAAGGCGCATCCGCCATCGATGCCGCGCATCGAGTATTTCCGTTCGCTGATCGCTTTGCAGTCCGAGCTGATCCGCCTGCAGGATTGGGTCACCTACCACAAGGAAAAGGTGGTCGTGATCTTCGAAGGTCGCGATTCCGCCGGCAAGGGCGGCGTCATCAAGCGCATCACCCAGCGCCTCAACCCACGCGTCGCCCGCGTCGTGGCGCTTCCGGCACCGTCGGACCGCGAGAAGTCGCAGTGGTACTTCCAGCGATACGTGCCGCATCTTCCTGCTGGCGGCGAGATCGTGCTCTTCGACCGCTCCTGGTATAACCGCTCCGGCGTCGAACGCGTCATGGGCTTTGCCGACGAGGATCAGGTCGAGCAGTTCTTCAACGACGTGCCCGAATTCGAGCGCATGCTGGTCCGTTCCGGCATCCGCCTCGTCAAATATTGGTTCTCGATCACCGACGAAGAACAGCAGCTGCGCTTCCTCGTGCGCATCCACGATCCGCTGAAGCAGTGGAAGCTATCGCCGATGGACCTGCAGTCGCGCATCCGCTGGGAAGCCTACACCAAGGCCAAGGAAGAAACCTTCGCCCGCACCAACATCCCGGAAGCCCCGTGGCACATCGTCGAAGGCAACGACAAGAAGCGCGCCCGCCTGAACTGCATCGACCATCTGCTCTCGCAGTTCCCCTACGAGGACGTGCCGCACGAGGAGATCGCCTTGCCGGAGCGCGTGTTCAACCCGGATTACGAACGCAAGGTCCTGCCGCCGGAGTTGTACGTTCCATCGAAGTATTGATTGGCTAGAGACGTCGGCGGGTGAGGCCCCCTCATCCGCCGACCTAGGCGCGTGCCCGCGCCTTCTGCCCAGCATCGCGGATCAGATCGAAGACCGCCTTAGGCTTGGCTAGGCCGAGTAGCTGTGGTGTCGGATCGAGGGATGGCATCCAGACTGCCATCGACCGATTGCCGAACAGAGAAACAGATGGCCCGAAGCGGATATCACCCTTTGTGTCGCCGTCACCAACCAGATTGAGTTCCGGTAGACGATCCAACTCGAGCGACGTAAAGCGCGCAAAAGGGGCAGACCGTAAAATGAGTACGCGCTGGTCGGTCACGGCATAGAGGGTGCGGCTACGCAGCCAAGCATCGACGAAAAAGCGGCCAACGGCAAAGAAAATCCCGATGCCGACGAACATTGCGCCCCATAGATAAAAGAACACCGGCGCACCCGTCCGCGTAACCATGACAAGCCAGAAGACCGCGAAAGAGAGCCACACCGCGCTAAACGGGATCATCAGCGCGTCACGGCTGGTAAACATCAGTCCCTGCGCCGGCACGCCGCGCCATAGCACCCGCTCGCCGCGCACCAACCTGGAATTCAAGTCATCAGCAGTCATGCGCCGCTCCCAAACACGCTCCATCGCCAAGATGGTAGAGTGTCAGAATTAACTTTCGACTACAGATGAACCACCATTACGCGCATTTTCCTGCTCAGCAATCGTCGCTTTGAGATAAAGCGCCGGGCGGACTCCTACCCCAACATCTCCTCTTCCGCCTTCAATCCAAGCAATGCCGCCCCAATCAGCCCCGGCTCGACGCGGCACTCGCTGCGCACAACCAGCGCTCGGTCGAATTTGCGCAGGATGCGTTGGCGCACGGCCTTGTCCAGTTCTTCCAGCAGCGGCTCCACATTGGAAAGCCCACCGGCAACCGGCACGATGGTGGCGCCGGTGATGTTGACGGTCAGCGCCAGAGGAGAAGCGAGGAGGTCGATGTAGACGTCGATCGTGCGGGCGGCTTTTTCCTCGCCGCCCAGCCACTGGCCGATGATCTCTTCGCTGGTGAAGTCGAGGCCGTGGAGGGTCTTGTGCAGGCGTTCCATGCCGCGCGCGCCGCCGACGGAATCGACGCAGCCGCTCTGGCCGCAGCCGCAGGCATAATGCGGGATCTCGACCGGCGGGTGGCCAGCACGCAGCGCAACGATCGGGCCGTGGCCCCATTCGCCGGCAAAGCCGCCCGCCTCGTTGATCAGCCGGCCATTGGCGATCACGCCGCCGCCGACGCCGGTGCCGAGGATGACGCCGAGTACGATGCGGTGGCCGCGACCGGCGCCAAGGCCTGCTTCGGCCATGGCGAAGCAGTCGGCGTCATTGGCGACCAAGACCGGCACGCCGAGCTCGGCCTGAAGATCGGCCGCGATCGTGCGCTGGTGGATGCAGGGAATGTTGGCGCAGGTGAGCAGCTGCGTATCGGGATCGACGACGCCGGCGATCGAGATCGACAGCAGCGTCGGCGTGCCGCCGGCTTCCGCGATGAAGGTTCTGAGCGTATCGACGAAGGCGCCGAAATCATCGAGGGGGGTCGGGCGGCGGCCGAGCGGCGTGATCTCGGTTTCGGAAAGGGCAACGCCGCCCTTGATCGCCGAGCCGCCGATGTCGAAGGAGATGATCATTCGTATTCTGCTTGTTCCAAACGGTTAGAATCTGCTCGCATCGTTCGGTGCGATTTGCAAGCCTAAACCCTGATCAGGCAGGCAGCGTGATGCGCGCTTCGAAGCCGGAACTCTGGCCGCTGGCCGGCGAGATCAGGTCGAGCGTTCCGCCCATCTGCGAGACGATGCGATCGGCGATCGCCAGGCCAAGCCCGGACCCGGAGGCGCTGGTATTGCCGCGCCGGAAGCGCTTCTTCAACGTCGCGATATCGCCTTCCGCAACCGGCGGGCCACCGTTGACGACACGGACCACGCCATGCTCGTCAAGGCTGACATCGACCGATAGCTCCGGGTCGCCGTGAACCAGGGCGTTTTCGATGAGGTTGCGCAGGATGATACCGAAGGCATCCATGTCGGCGTTGCGAACCAGCTTTGTCGTAGGGGACGCCGTGTAGCGCAGGCGGCCTTGCGAGCGGCTGTCGCGTTCGTAATCGGTGACGATCATGTCGAGCACCGGGCGAAGGTCCGTGGCCGTGGCGCTGCCGCCGATGCCGGCCTCGGCGCGGGCGAGTTGCAGCAGCTTTTCTGCGAGGCGCCCGAGATTGACCAGCGAGCTTTCGACCTGATGAGCGCGGGCCTGGGTTGGTCCGGGGGGAAGTTCCTCGGCAAGACGCTGCGTCTGCGCTAGCGCGCCGGCGATCGGCGTTCTGAGCTCATGGGCGCTGTTGGCGGTAAACTCGCGCTCGGCTTCAAGCGCGGAGCGCAGGCGGCCCAGGAGCAGGTTGACGGAGCGGGCGATCGGCTTCAATTCCTTCGGCAGGCCGGTGCTCTCCAAGGCAGCGAGGTTGCCGCCGTCCTTGGTGCCGATATCCTGGCGCAGCGTATCCAGCGGTTTCAGCGCGCGGCCGACGATGAACCAGATGGCAAAGATGCTGGCCGGGATCAGCGCGATCAGCGGGATCAGCAGCGTGACGGCGCTTTCGCGCACGGCCTCGCGCCGGTTCTTGAAGCGGTCGGCGACTTGCAGGAAAAGCGTGCCGTCGGAGGTCTTCTCCGTATAGATGCGCGCCGTGTCGCTGTCGTAGAAGCCCGGCTCGAGCGGCGCCGGGAAGGGTTCGGACAGGGCATCGTTGGAGCGCAGCACGATCTTTCCGGATGCGTCGCGAACCTGATAGGTCAGATATTCCCGGTTGGCGGCCGTATTCAGCATGGCGATGCCATGCGGGTCGCTGATGCCGCGCTGGTCCATATCGTCGAGGATCAGCGCCAGCAGGCGTTCGGTGGTTTCCTGCTGGGCGCTGTCGAAGATCTCGTCGAACTCATGCTGCATCACGCGGATGCTGAGGCCGATGGCGATAAGCCAGAAGATGACCATGACGGTCGTCAGCGCGGTGATGAGCGGGCGGGTGATACTGCGTTCGCGCTTCATTGTGATCCGAGTGTGTAGCCGATGCCGCGGGCCGTGCGGATGCGATCCTTGCCGATCTTCTTGCGCAGGCGGCTGACATAGACTTCGACCGTGTTGCTCTCGATTTCCGAGCCGAAGGCGTAGAGCGCCTCCTCGATGCGGTCCTTGGAGACGATCGCGCCGGGGCGCGCGGTCAGGAGGTCGAGAACCGCCCATTCCCGGCTGGTGAGAATGACGGAGGCGCCGTCGACGGAGAGCTTGTGCTGCGGCCGGTTGATTTCGATATCGCCGATCTGCACCACCGGATGCGGGTTGGCGTCGTAGCGGCGGGCCACCGCCATGATGCGGGCTTCAAGCTCGCCCAGGTTGAAGGGCTTGACGAGATAGTCGTCGGCGCCGGCGTTCAATCCCTCGATGCGGTCGGAAATCTGGTCGCGCGCGGTGAGGATGATGACGGGCGTGCGGATGTCGCGGCCGCGCAGCTTGCGCAGGAAATCGACGCCGCTGCCATCGGGAAGATTGAGGTCGAGCAGCACCAATCCATATTCGACAGGGCCCGTGGCGGCTTCCGCGTCGGCGAGGTTCTTCACCCAATCGACGGCATGGAAGGACGCGGCGACGTGATCGCGCACCGCCTCGCCAATCATCTTGTCGTCCTCAACCAGCAGAATTCGCACGAATTTTCCCTCTGGCACATAGTTAGCGTGCCGTTCGATGTCAGGTCAAGCATGGCTTCGCGGGCAAAGATGGCGCCGCAATGGCGGGGCCGAGCACCATCCACTGCTTGCATGGAGGCTAAAATAGATTGTGCAATTTCTCAATGCACTCGACATTTGCCCGAATTTTGTTTTCATCTGGCGCGAACATAGCTTCAACCAAATGCTTTGCCGGCGAAAGCCGGCGCAGTCGCGCGCAATGGATAGTAGATGGTGAAAAAGTCCGAAACTTCTGGTCGTCTCGATGACGCGGCGCGCGCCGGCTGGCTCTACTATGTGGCCGGGCGCACGCAGGACGAGATCGCCTCGTCCATGGGGATTTCGCGACAATCGGCGCAGCGGCTGGTGTCGCTTGCCGTGGCCGAGCGTTTGATCAAGGTGCGGCTCGACCACCCGATCGCCGCCTGTCTGGAGCTCGCCAACGCCGTGCGCAACAAATACGGGCTGCGGCAGGTGGATATCGTGCCGAGCGATCCGGGCGCCGGTGCCGCGACCGTCGGTATCGCCGAAGCGGCGGCGGCCGAGATCGAGCGCTGGCTGAAGAAGACCGACCCTATCGTGCTCGCCGTCGGAACCGGGCGAACGCTGAAGGCCGCGGTCGATCAGCTGCCGGCGATCGAGTGCATCAACCATCGCATCGTCTCGCTCACCGGCAACATCGCGCCTGATGGTTCGGCCGCCTATTACAACGTCATCTTCAGCATGGCCGACGCCGTCAAGGCGCGGCACTTCCCGATGCCGCTGCCGGTTCTCGTCACCTCTGCCGAAGAGCGCGAGACATTGCATGCCCAGCAGCTGGTGCGCTCGACGCTCGACATGAGCGCGCAGGCCGACGTCACCTTCGTCGGTATCGGCGAGCTCGGCATCGACGGACCGCTCTGCGTCGACGGCTTCCTCGAGAAGGACGAGATGATGGAGCTGATGGACAATGGCGCCGTCGGCGAGATCTGTGGTTGGATTTTCGACAGCGAAGGCAAGCTGCTCGACAACCCGATCAACGAGCGCGTCGCCTCCGCTCCGATCCCCTCGCGCGAAACCTCCGTGGTCATTGGGATAGGCAAGGGCAAGCGCAAGATGAAGGCGATCAAGGCGGCTGTTACCGGTCATCAGATCAACGGTTTGATCACCGATGAAGAGGTCGCCGAGTATTTGCTCACCTAGTGGGCAAAAATTTATTTCGTTTTAAATCAGCAGGATAGTTCATCGTTTCGCGGCTGCAGCAACGATTGGAGCTTGACATTTGTCGCTTACGGTTGAGTAATTGCCCATGAGCAAAGCGAATGCTCGCTAACATCTTCTGGGAGGAAGATCATGACATTTAAAACTTTTCTGCTCGGCGCCTGCTCCGTCCTGGCGTTCGCGGGCATGGCTTCGGCTGAAACGCTGACGATCGCGACCGTCAACAACGGCGACATGGTCCGCATGCAGAAGCTCACGGATGACTTCAAGGCAAAGAACCCCGGCATCGATCTCGAGTGGGTAACGCTCGAAGAAAACGTGCTGCGCCAGAAGGTCACGACCGATATCGCGACCAAGGGCGGCCAGTACGACGTGCTGACGATCGGCAACTACGAAGTTCCGATCTGGGCCAAGCAGGGCTGGCTTCTGCCGCTCGACAACCTCGGCGACAAGTATGACGCCAAGGATCTGCTGCCCGCGATCAGCGCCGCGCTGACCGTTGACAGCAAGCTCTACGCCGTGCCGTTCTATGGCGAAAGCGCGATGATCATGTACCGCACCGACCTCTTCGAAAAGGCCGGTCTGAAGATGCCCGACGCGCCGACCTGGGACTTCATCGCCGATGCGGCGAAGAAGATCACCGACAAGAAGGGCGAAGTCTACGGCATGTGCCTTCGCGGCAAGGCCGGCTGGGGTGAGAACATGGCGTTCATCACCGCGCTCGACAACTCCTTCGGCGGTCGCTGGTTCGACGAAAACTGGAAGCCCCAGTTCGACAGCCCCGAGTGGAAGGAAGCGCTTGGCTTCTACGTCAACCTGATGAAGGAAGCCGGCCCTCCCGGTGCATCCTCGAACGGCTTCAACGAAAACCTGGCGCTCTTCCAGACCGGCAAGTGCGGCATGTGGATCGACGCGACGGTCGCCGCTTCGTTCGTCTCCAACCCGAAGGAATCGAAGGTTGCCGACAAGGTCGGTTACGCTCTGTTCCCGACCAAGGGCGAGATGAAGAACCACGGCAACTGGCTGTGGTCTTGGAACCTCGCAATCCCGGCGACTTCGACCAAGGCTGAAGCCGCGCAGAAGTTCGTCGCCTGGGCAACCGACAAGGCTTACGGCGATCTGGTTGCAAGCAAGGAAGGCTGGGCAAACGTTCCTCCGGGCACGCGCACTTCGCTCTACGAAAACGCCGACTACCAGAAGGCCGCTCCGTTCGCCGCCAAGACGCTTGATGCGATGAAGGCAGCCGACACGCAGAAGCCGACCGTCAAGCCGGTGCCCTACACCGGTGGCCAGTTCGTCGCGATCCCTGAGTTCCAGGGCATCGGCACGGCCGTCGGCCAGCAGTTCTCGGCAGCTGTCGCCGGCCAGATCTCCGTCGATCAGGCCCTGCAGAGCGCTCAGCAGCTGACGACCCGCGAAATGACGAAGGCTGGTTACCCTAAGTAAGCCTCCCGAGACATGCGGCGTGCGCCTGCACGCCGCACCCCTAGGCCGCCGAATTGCCCGAACTGCATCGGCGGCCCTTTTTGTCCCTAAGGCCTTGCAGCCATCCGCTTTCAGAAAAGACGGTGAACCATGGCAACGTTACACACCCGCTCCGCGGCGCGCATGATGATGGCACCTTCGGTGCTCCTGCTCTTCGCGTGGATGATCGTCCCGCTCGTGATGACGATCTACTTCTCGTTCATCGACTACAATCTCCTGATGCCGAGCGACAATCGCTTCCTCGGCTTCCTCAATTACGAATTCTTCCTGACGGACCCGGCCTTCTTCGACGCGTTGATCAATACGCTCGTTCTGGTCTTGAGCGTCCTCGTCATCACCATCGTCGGCGGCATCGCGCTGGCGCTTCTGCTCGACCAGCCGATGTTCGGCCAGGGGATCGTGCGCATTCTCGTGATCGCGCCGTTCTTCATCATGCCGACGGTCGCCGCGCTGGTGTGGAAGAACATGTTCATGAACCCGGTCAACGGGTTGTTCGCCTATATCTGGCGCCTGTTCGGCGCGCAGCCGGTCGATTGGCTCGCCAACATGCCGCTGTTTTCGATCATCCTGATCGTCGCCTGGCAGTGGCTTCCCTTCGCCACACTGATCCTCTTGACCGCGCTGCAGTCGCTGTCGGAAGAGCAGAAAGAAGCGGCGGAGATGGATGGCGCGGGCTTCTTCTCGCAGTTCGTCTACATCATCCTGCCGCACATGGCGCGCGCGATCACCGTCGTCATCCTGATCGAGACGATCTTCCTTCTGTCGGTCTTCGCCGAAATCCTCGTCACCACCAATGGCGGCCCCGGCACGAGCAGCACGAACCTGACCTACCTCGTCTACAATAGGGCCTTGCTGCAGTTCGACATCGGCGGCGCTTCGGCGGGCGGTATCATCGCGGTCATCCTCGCCAATATCGTTGCTATCTTCCTCGTCCGCATCGTCGGCAAGAACCTGGAGACTTGAGATGGCCAGACGCATCACAACCCAGCGCAAGGTGATCGTCACGGCGGTCGCCTGGACCATCGGCATCGTGCTCTTCTTCCCGATCCTGTGGACCTTTCTCACCAGCTTCAAGTCGGAAGCCGACGCCATCGCATCGCCGCCGCAGTTCCTGTTCTTCCACTGGACGACGGAGAACTATCTGGAGGTGCAGAGCCGATCGAACTACTTCAGCCACTTCCTGAACTCGGTGATCATCTCCTTCGGCTCGACGCTGCTCGGCCTGATCATCGCGGTCCCGTCCGCCTGGGCGATGGCGTTCTCGCCGACCAAGCGGACCAAGGACGTCTTGATGTGGATGCTGTCGACCAAGATGATGCCGGCGGTCGGCGCGCTGATCCCGATCTATCTGCTCTTCCGCAACACCGGGCTGCTCGACAGCCGCATCGGCCTCGTCGTGGTGCTGATGCTGATCAACCTGCCGATCATCATCTGGATGCTCTACACCTACTTCAAGGAAATCCCCGGCGAGATCCTTGAGGCGGCGCGCATGGATGGCGCCTCGCTCAGCAAGGAAATCATCTACGTGCTGACGCCGATGGCGGTGCCGGGCATCGCCTCGACGCTTCTTCTCAACATCATCCTGTCCTGGAACGAAGCCTTCTGGACGCTCAACCTCACGGCCTCCAAGGCCGCGCCGCTGACGACGTTCATCGCTTCCTATTCCAGCCCGGAAGGACTTTTCTACGCCAAGCTTTCGGCAGCATCGACCATGGCAATCGCCCCGATCCTGATCCTCGGCTGGTTCAGCCAGAAACAACTCGTCCGCGGCCTGACGTTCGGCGCGGTGAAATAAGAAACAAGGGAGAGAAACATGGGCAGCATTACCCTTCAGAAAGTTTCGAAGGTCTTCGGCGAAGCCAAGGTCATCCCTTCGATCGATCTCGAAATCAAGGACGGCGAGTTCGTCGTCTTCGTCGGCCCGTCGGGCTGCGGCAAGTCCACGCTGCTGCGTCTGATCGCAGGCCTTGAGGATGTCAGCGGCGGCAAGATCGTCATCGATGGCAAGGACGCCACCGAGAGCGCGCCATCCGAACGCCGGCTCGCCATGGTGTTCCAGTCCTACGCGCTCTATCCGCATATGAGCGTGCGCAGCAACATCGCCTTCCCGCTGAAGATGGCGGGCATGGCAAAGCCCGAGATCGACAAGAAGGTGGCGGACGCAGCCCGTGTCCTCAACCTCACCGACTATCTCGATCGCAAGCCGCGCGCGCTTTCGGGCGGCCAGCGCCAGCGCGTCGCGATCGGCCGCGCCATCGTGCGCCAGCCCTCTGCCTTCCTGTTCGACGAACCGCTGTCGAACCTCGATGCGGCGCTGCGCGTCAACATGCGCCTTGAGATCAGCGAGCTGCATCAGCAGCTGAAGACGACGATGATCTACGTCACCCACGACCAGGTCGAAGCCATGACCATGGCCGACAAGATCGTGGTGCTGAACCGCGGCAACATCGAGCAGGTTGGCTCGCCGATGGAGCTCTACTCCAAGCCGCGCAACCTCTTCGTCGCCGGCTTTATCGGCTCGCCGAAGATGAACTTCGTGCCGCAGGGCTCGCAGACGCTGGGCGTGCGTCCGGAGCATGTCCAGCTCTCGATGGAGAGCGGCGAATGGAAGGGCAAGGTCGTGGTGGCCGAACATCTCGGCTCCGACACCTTCCTGCATGTCAATGTCGAGGGCATCGGCCAGATGACGGCGCGCGGCGACGGCAGCTTCCCGGCCAAGGCCGGCGACACCGTCTACCTGACTGCAGACAAGGCCCGCATTCACAGGTTCAACGAGCAGGGCCTCGCCATCTGAGCAAGGCATCCGGGGTGGGGAAGAGCGCGCGTGCCGGACGAGGTGCCCGGCGCGCCAGTACCGGGGTCTTTAGACCCTGAAGACCTTCAAGAGGACTGAGACATGACGTGCAAACTATCGCTGGCAACGCTTTCCGACGCGGCAAAGACAGCCGCCGTACCGGCCTATGAGCGGGCGTCGCTGAAGGCGGGCATCGTGCACTTCGGCGTCGGCAACTTCCACCGCGCCCACCAGGCAATCTATCTCGACGACCTGTTCAACAAGGGCGAGGCTCACGACTGGGCGATCATCGGCGCCGGCATCCTGCCGTCCGATGCCGCCATGCGCGACAAGCTCGCCGCCCAGGACTTTCTGACAACCGTCGTCGAGCAGGACAACAACAAGACCTCGGCGCGCGTCACCGCGCCGATGATCGACATCCTGCCCGTTGGCGACGCCAAGACCATCATCGCAAAGCTCGCCGACCCGGAAATCCGCATCGTCTCGATGACGATCACCGAGGGTGGGTATTTCATCGACGCGTCGGGCAAGTTCAATCCTGATCATCCGGCAATCGCGGCCGACGGAAAGAACCCGTCTGCTCCGAAGACCGTGTTCGGCCTGATCGTCGCGGGTCTCAAGGCGCGCAAGGACAAGGGCCTCGTGCCGTTCACCGTCATGTCCTGCGATAACATTCCGCACAATGGCGTCGTCACCCGCAATGCGGTGGTCGGCACGGCGGCGCTGTCGGATCCTGCCTTCGCCGAGTGGATCAAGGCCAATGTCGCCTTCCCGAACGCCATGGTCGACCGCATCACGCCGGCCACCGGCCAGCGCGAGATCGATCTGCTCAAGGACGTCTTCGATATTGAGGACAACTGGCCCGTCTATTGCGAAGAATTCAAGCAGTGGGTGCTGGAAGACAAGTTCACCGCCGGCCGCCCGGCGCTGGAGAATGTCGGCGTCACCTTCGTGCCCGATGTCACGCCCTACGAGCACATGAAGATCCGTATCCTCAACGGCGGCCATGCGGCGATCGCCTATCCGGCGGCGCTGATGGACATCCATTTCGTGCACGACTCGATGGAAGACCCGCTGATCCGCGCCTTCCTCGCCAAGCTTGAGAAGGACGAGATCATCCCGATCGTGCCGCCGGTGCCGAACACGTCGCTGACGGATTACTTCGCGCTGATCGAGCATCGCCTGCTCAACCCGAAGATCGCCGACACCATCCCGCGCCTGGCGCAGGACGGCTCCAACCGCCAGCCGAAGTTCATTCTGCCGTCGACGCTCGACAACCTGAACCAGGGTCGCGACGTGATCGGCCTGTCGCTGGTTTCGGCTCTCTGGTGCCGCTACTTCGCCGGCAAGACCGATACCGGCCAGGACATCGTCTTCAACGATGCCAGCGCCGACCGGCTGCATGCCGCCGCCATCAAGGCCAAGGACGACCCGATGGCCTTCCTTGCCTTCGACGACATCTTCGGCGAGGTCGCCAAGTCGGAGCTCTTCCGCAAGCGCTTCGCGCACGCGCTGAAGACGCTGTGGGAAAAGGGCACGCGCGAGACGCTGCAGCTTTACCTCGACAACAAGCTCGCGGCATAAGCATCAGGCGGCGGGCGCTCCCCGCCGCTATCCACCCATCTTTGCCTGCAATGTCTTGAACCCTGATTGGATGTGTCATGGCTGATGCTGAAACACGGCTTGTGATCTTCGACTGCGACGGCGTCCTCGTCGACAGCGAGCCGATCTCCGTCACCGTTCTCGTCAAGGCCATGAACGATCTCACCGTGCCGATCACCGAGGACGAGGTGTATGGCCGCTTTCTCGGGCGCAGCCTCGCGACCGTGATCGAGACGATGAAGACGGAATATAACGTCCATCCCGGCGAAGCCTTCCTTGAGCAGATCCGTACCGATCTCTATGCACGCTTTCGCACCGAGCTCAAACCGATCGCAGGCATCGCGGATACGATCGATGCGCTCGACATTCCCTGCTGCGTCGCCTCGTCCAGCCAGGTGGAGCGTATCCGTCTGTCGCTCACCGTCACCGGGCTGATCGACCGGCTGCCCAATATCTTCAGCGCCTCGATGGTGAAGAACGGCAAGCCGGCGCCGGATCTCTTTCTGCATGCCGCGAAACAGATGCAGGTCGATCCCGCCAATTGCGTGGTGATCGAGGACAGCCCCGCCGGCATCGAGGCCGCCAAGGCCGCCGGCATGACGGTGTTTGCCTTCACCGGTGGCTCGCATGCCAATTTCGCCGGCTATCGCGACGAGCTTGACCGCCTTTCCCCCGACGCTACGTTTGACGTCATGCCGGATTTGATCCACCTTATCAAAAAACATCAGCGGGACGGGAACGACCTTTAATGCCTCAGCATGTGGTTGCTGTTGATATCGGCACGGGCAGCGCACGCGCCGGCGTCTTCGATGCGCGCGGCCAGCTGCTGGGCAAGGCCGATCATCCGATCATCATGAACCGGCCCCGCGAAAACCACGCCGAGCACGACTCTGAAGATATATGGTCTGCCGTGTGCATCGCCGTGCGCCGCGCGATGGAGCAATCGGGGGCCACACCCGAGAGCATCGGCGCGATCGGTTTCGATGGCACCTGTTCGCTTGTGGTTCGGGATATCGATGGCGGGCAAATCAGCGTGTCGACCGGCGGTGAGCGTCGTTTCGACACCATCGTCTGGCTCGATCACCGGGCGTTGAAGGAGGCGGATTTCTGCACGGCGACCGGCCACGAGGTGCTGGAGCATTCCGGGCATTTCATGTCGCCCGAGATGGAAATGCCGAAACTGATGTGGCTGAAGAAGAAGCTGCCCGGCACATGGGCGAACACCGGCTATCTCTTCGACCTCGCCGATTTCATGACCTGGAAGTCCACCGGCTCGCTCGCACGATCGCGCTGCACGCTGACATCCAAGTGGAACTATCTGGCCCACCTCCATGATGGCTGGCGCAAGGATTTTCTCGAGCAGATCGGCCTTGATGATCTGCAGGCGCGCGGGCAGCTGCCTGACGACACCGTTGCCGTCGGCGGCAGCGTCGGCACGCTGACGAAAGAGGCGGCCTCGGCGCTGGGGCTCACCACTTCCTGTCACGTCTCCGCCGGCATGATCGACGCCTATGCCGGCGCGCTCGGAACGCTCGGCGGCGACGCGCATGATCCGGAACGGCTGGAACGGCAGCTGGCGCTGATCGCCGGCACGTCGAGCTGCATCGTCTCGTTCTCGCGCAAGCGGCGCCCGAGCCACGGCATGTGGGGACCCTATTACGAAGCCGTATTCCCCGGCACCTGGCTCGTCGAGGCCGGGCAGTCGGCGACGGGGGCTCTGCTCGACCATGTCGTCCGGATGCATGCGGCCGGGGGCGAGCCGACGGCGGCGCTTCACCAGAAGATCGTGTCGCGGATCTCGCAGCTGCGCGCGGAAGAGGGCGATGCCTTCGGCGCCAGGATTTTCGTGCTGCCCGATTTCCACGGCAACCGCTCGCCGCTTGCCGACCCGCATGCGGTCGGCACCGTCAGCGGGCTGACGCTCGACACCTCTTTCGACGGGCTCTGCGCGCTCTACTGGCGCACCGGCGTGGCGATCGCGCTCGGCATCCGCCATATCCTCGAGCGGATGAAGGAATATGGCTACGCGCCCGACACGCTGCATGTGGCAGGCGGGCATGTGAAGAACCCTGTGCTGATGGAGCTCTATTCGGATGCGACCGGCTGCAAGGTCGTGGTGCCGAAGATGAACGAGGCGGTGCTTCTCGGCACCGCGATGGCGGCCTCCGTCGCTTGCGGCCTGCATGCTGATCTCGCCAAGGCGGGTTCGGCCATGTATCCCGGCGGCGACGTGCATGTGCCCGACGAGAGCAAGCGCGCGCTTTACGATCGCGATTACCGCCGGCTGCTCGCCATGTATCGCCATCGCGCCGAGCTCGAGGCGATGGAATAGATTTCGGATCGCTACCGGTTGGGCTCTTCGCCGAGCATTACGCTGAATTCGGTCATGCGGCTCGCACGCGCGACGGCCTCGTCACCGACAGCGCTGACAACCGCCGAGGATAGACAGTCGAGAAGCGCGATCACCGGCGGCAGGTTGTCCTGCTCTCCCGGCCGGGTCGGAGGGAGCGGCAGGATGAGATTGGCCTGGTCGAGCACCCAGTTGGCGCTCTGGGCGCTGATGAGCACGACCTTGTATCCGTAGCGCCGGGCGATGCGCGCGAGCAGACGGGCCTTCTTGAACCGCTGGCTGTCGATGATCACAAGCAGCGCGCCTTCGCCACTGACGCGCGCGAAGAGCTCGGCAAAGCGGTTTCCGCTGCCGTCGAGCGCATGCACGCCATCACGCGCCTGGGTGAGGCGCTGGCTGAAATGCGTGGCGAAGCTCGCCTGCGAGACATGGGTGGCGATGAACACCTCGCTTGCCGCGCGGATCATCGCCACGGCGTCGCTCCAGTGCTGCTGTCCGGTGAGATGATAGATGTGATGCAGCGCCTGGATCTGCTCGGCGACCAGCACGGCGAGCGGCTTGCCATCGGCGGCATCGACCTGCAGTTCCGACATCGAGGCCTGCATCTGCGTGGCCGAGACACCGGCGACGTCGCGGATCTGCACCTTGACGCTATCGAGCCCCTGATAGCCAAGCGCCCGCAGGAAGCGGCCGACGGTCATCGGGCTCAGGTCCAGCCGATCGGCCACCGAGGCTGCCGTTTCGAACGGAAGATCACTCAAGTGTTCGGTGAAATATTTCGCGATGCGACGTTCGGCGGGCGTGCCGGATTTCGCGTATTGGCGGAGCTTCTGAACAAAGTCTTCCACGGCAGCTGTCCCGATTTTGGGTGATGTTTCCTGTCTGCTTGAAACAAATCCTTGCGTCCGCAAATATTCGGAGCGCCCTGCAAGTAATCTTAGATGCTGATTTAAATATATATTATGAAAGGCTTTCGAACAACAATTCCCTCAATCCGGCGAAATAATTTCAGCCTTGCCGTTCAAAGATCAGATTCCTACATCATCGCCACAACCGGAGACGTCACCATGATCCTCGAAGCGGCGCGCCTTTCCATCACCAATCTCTTTGCCCCGGAAACGCGGTCGGTGTTCTGGAAAGTGCTCGGGCTGACTGTGCTCGCGCTGATCGGCCTGTGGCTGGCACTGCGCAGCGCCTTCATGGCTTTCGTGTTTCCCTGGATCGCCAGCTTCTTTCCCGCGATGCCCGATTGGGCAGGCTGGCTGGGCTTCGTCTTCGCCATCATGGCAGGGATCGGACTGGCGTTGGGGCTGGCACTTCTGCTGTCGCCGGTGACGGCATTGATCGCCGGCCTGTTTCTCGACGATGTCGCCGACGTGGTGGAAAAGCGCGATTATCCCGACGACGTGCCCGGCACCGCCATGCCGCTCGGCCCGGCCATGCTGAGCTCGATCAAGTTCCTCGGCGTCGTCATCGTCGGCAACATCGTGGCGCTGTTCCTGCTGTTCATCCCCGGCGTCAACCTCGTCGCCTTCTTCCTGGTCAACGGCTACCTGCTCGGCCGGGAATTCTTCGAGTTCGCCGCCATGCGCTTCCGCCCGCCCGCCGAAGCGCGGCTCTTCCGCCAGAAACATGCGCCGACGGTATTTCTCGCCGGCCTCGTGATCACCGCGTTCCTGGCTATCCCGATCGTCAACCTTTTGACGCCGCTGTTTGCCGCGGGCATGATGGTGCATCTGCACAAGCTGCTCTCGCGCAAGGAACTCGGCGTCCGGGGCTAGTCCTTAGTCAACAGCCTCGCCGATCACCTGCGGTGGTAGCTCGACCAGCGGCGCCGGGATGTCGCAGCTCTTTTCGGGCGAGCGACAGAGATCGGCGATGACGCAGTGTTCGCATTCGGCGCGGCGGGCCTTGCAGGTGTAGCGGCCGTGCAGGATGAGCCAGTGATGGGCGTGGTAGAGGTAGTGCTTCGGCACCACCTTCATCAGCCGCTCCTCCACCTCGTCGGGGGTCTTGCCCGGCGCCAGCCTGATGCGGTTGGCGATGCGGAAGATATGCGTGTCGACCGCCATGGTCGCCTGGCCGAAGGCCATGGAGAGCACGACATTGGCGGTCTTGCGGCCGACACCCGGGAGCATCACCAGCTCGTCGCGCTTCTGAGGCACCACGCCGCCGAAGACATCGACCAGCATGCGCGACAGGGCGATCACGTTCTTCGCCTTGTTGCGATAGAGCCCGATCGTCTTGATGTAGTCGCGCACCTTCTCCTCGCCGAGATCCAGCATCTTCTGGGGCGTATCGGCCACCTTGAAGAGCGCGCGCGTCGCCTTGTTGACGCCGGCATCGGTCGCCTGCGCCGAGAGCGCCACGGCAACGACGAGCGTGAACGGGTTGGAGTGCTCGAGCTCGCCCTTCGGCTCCGGCCGCTGCACGGAGAAGCGGCGGAACATCTCCTCGCGCTCGGCCTCGCTATAGACGGAGCGGACGCTCGCCTTCTTCTTGCGGCGAACGACAGGTTTTTCGGGCCGCGACGATGTGGCGGAGGATTTGAGTTTCGGACTGGACATGGACAATCTATACTCGGCAGCCATGATGGAAAGCAACGCCGACAGCGCTGGTCAGCAGGCGGTTTTGGACCAGCCCGTGTTTTCAGCCGAGCTCTTTCCCCACCGGTCTCTCGGCCGCAGGGGGTTCAGGGTGCTCCTGCTGCTGTCGGGTGGCGTTTGCCTGCTCTACGGCCTGTTCTTCATCGCCACCGGCGCCTGGCCGATCGGCTTCTTCTTCGGCCTCGATTTCCTGCTCCTCTACGGCGCCTTTCGGCTGAACTATCGCTCGGCCAGGGCACGCGAGATGGTGACCGTGTCGCGCACCGATATCGCGGTCCGCAAGATTGCGCCTTCGGGGCGCACGGTCGAGCATCACTTCAATCCGTTCTGGACACGCTTTTCGGTGCGCCGCCACGACGAGATCGGCATCCTCTCCATGCATATCTACGGACAGGGGCGGGCGACGGATATTGGCGGCTTTCTCAACCCGGATGATCGCGAAAGTTTCGCCAAGGCCTTCAAGCGGGCGCTGGCGACGGTCAAGCAGCGTATCTGATAATCGTCTAATTCAGGCGCAAGAATCGGGTGGCTTCAACGATGCCGCTTGACTATCTCCTTGTGACAAGGAGAAAGATCATGAACATGGTAGCCAAGCTGAACCAAGACATCACGCCCGATGGTCCCGACTACGAGACCGTCCGCCAGGTGATCGAGCTGATCACCGAGGATTACCGTGAGCAGCCTTCGCTGGAAGCGATCGCCATGCGCCTCAATCAATCACCAACGCAGCTGCAAAAGACCTTCACCCGCTGGGCCGGCCTTTCGCCCAAGGCCTTCCTGCAGGCGGTGACGCTCGATCATGCCAAGCGGCTGCTGCGCAAGGAGGAGCTGCCCTTGCTGGAGACCTCCTTCGAGGTCGGCCTCTCCGGCCCCGGTCGGCTGCACGATCTCTTCGTCACGCATGAAGCCATGTCTCCCGGCGAATGGAAAGCGCGCGGCGGTGGTCTCACCATCCGCTACGGCTTCCACCCGTCGCCCTTCGGCATCGCGCTGGTCATGGCGACCGACCGCGGCCTCGCCGGCCTTGCCTTCGCAGATATCGGCGGCGAGACGGCCTGCCTCGAGGACATGACCTGCCGCTGGCCGAACGCCGAGTATGTCGAGGATCGCGAGGCGACGGCTCCTTACGCGGCACGCATCTTCGAACCGGGCCGCTGGACGTCCGAGCAGCCGCTGCGCGTGGTGCTTATTGGTACTGACTTCCAGGTTCAGGTCTGGGAGAGCCTGCTGAAGATCCCCTTCGGCAAGGCGGTCACCTATAGCGACATCGCCAGCGACATCGGTCGACCGACGGCGATGCGGGCGGTGGGGGCTGCAGTGGGCGCCAACCCGATCTCCTTCGTGGTGCCGTGCCATCGGGCGCTCGGCAAGAGCGGCGCGCTGACGGGCTACCACTGGGGGCTGACGCGCAAGCGGGCGATGCTGGGCTGGGAGTCGGCGCACGCTTGAGTGGAGTTTGGCGCGCGCGGCTATCGACAGGTCAGCGGGTGCGGCCCCCTCATCCGACCCTTCGGGCCACCTTCTCCCCTGTGGGGAGAAGGGGAGATCGGAGCGAGCGGCCTGCCACAGGTCTCTTCTCCCCCACGGGGAGAAGGTGCCGGCAGGCGGATGAGGGGGCCTCACCCTCAGTTCTCAATTAATAACCCTATACAAAAACGGCGCGGTTCTCACCGCGCCGTCTGCATTCTCACTCCGCCGCAATCGCCGGCGGATGCCGGTGATCCACCGCGTCATCCTCGCCGGATGAGACAGCCTCATCCTCCCTGCCCTTAGGCTCCTTGCCGAAAAACAACGCGTAGGCCGCCGGCAGAACCAGGATCGTCAGCACCGTGGCGACCAGAATGCCGCCCATCATGGCGTAGGCGAGCGGGCCCCAGAAGACGCCGCGCGAGATCGGGATCAGCGCCAGAACGGCCGTCAGCGCCGTCAGCATGATCGGGCGGAAACGGCGCACGGCCGCGCCGACGATTGCTTCCTGCCGGTGCATCCCCGCCTTGATGTCCTGGTCGATCTGGTCGATCAGGATGATCGAGTTGCGGATGATGATGCCCAGAAGCGCGATGACGCCAAGGATCGCGACGAAGCCGAAGGGCGCGCCGGAGATCAGGAGGGCTGCTGCGGCACCGATGATCCCGAGCGGACCGGTGGCCAACACCAGCATCGCCTTGCCGAAGTGCTGCAGCTGCGCCATCAGAAGCAGCACGATCACGACAAGCATGATCGGCGCCTTGGCGGCGATCGAGGCCTGGCTTTCGGCGGAATCTTCCGCGCCGCCCTGGATCTCGACCTTGTAGCCGGCAGGCAGGCTGTCGCGCAGCGGCTGCAGATCGGCATACATCTTCATGACCACGTCGTTCGACTGAACGTCGTCAGGCAGCGTGGCACGCACGCTGATCGTCGGCAGGCGGTCGCGCCGCCATTCGATGCCCTGCTCGAGCACCGGCACCACCTTGGCGATCTGCGAGACCGGCACGAAGCCGCCGAAATCCGTCGGCACGTAGACCGAGTTGACGGCCGACAGCAGCGAGCGATTGGCTTCCGGCTCGCGGGCGACGATCGACACCGTCTCCTCGCCATCGCGGAAATCGTCGAGCGGCGCGCCGGACATCGCGGTTTGCAGCATCTGGCGGACGCGTTGCGAGGTGACGCCAAGCGCACGGGCGCGGTCCTGGTCGATTACCAGCTTCATCGCCGGCACCTGCTCCAGCCAATCATCGTGGATGGCGCCGAGCAGCGGATTTTCCTGGAACTTCGCCTTCACCTGGTCGGCTATTCTGCGAACTTCCTGGCGATCCGGACCCATGACACGCATCTGCACCGGCCAGCCGGTGGGCGGACCAAGGAAGAGGCGGTCGACCTTGCCGCGGATATCGGGGAAATCCTCGGCAAGAATGGTCCTGAGCTTGACGATCAGCCGTTCGCGGGCCGGCTCGTCATTGGCCATGATCAAGAGCTGCGCGAAGTTCGGGTTCGGAAGCTGCTGGTCGAGCGGCAGGAAGAAGCGCGGCGCGCCCTCGCCGATATAGGTGGCGACGAACTTCTTGTCCTTGTCGTCCATGATCTTGGCTTCGAGCGCCTTCGATTGCGTCTCGACTTCCTTGATGCTGGTCCCTTCAGGCAGCCAGAGATCGACGAGGATTTCAGGACGCGAGGACTGCGGGAAGAAGTTCTGCGGAATGAACTGGAAGGCCCAGAGGCTGGTGGCGAAGGTCACCAGCGTCATGGCGACGACGATGATCCGATGGCGCACGGCCCAGCCGACCGTCGACCGCAGCCGGCGATAGAAGCTGGTGTCGAAGGCATCATGATGCGCGCCGCCGGCATGCTGGCGCTGCTTCAGGATCATGTAGCCGAGCCACGGCGTGAAATAGACCGCGACGAACCACGAGACCACGAGCGCGATACCGACGACGTAGAACAGCGTGCGGACATACTCACCGGCGGTAGACGCCGCGAAGCCAACCGGAATGAACCCGGCCGTGGTGATCAGCGTGCCCGTCAGCATCGGGAAGGCGGTGGAGGAATAGGCGAAGCTCGCCGCCTCGATCTTCACGAGCCCTTCTTCAAGCTTTCGCTCCATCAGCTCGACCACGATCATCGCGTCGTCGACGAGCAGCCCGAGCGCGATGATCAACGCACCCAGCGAAATACGCTGCAGGTCGATGCCAAGCTCGTACATGATGGCGAAAGTGGCGGCCAGCACCAGCGGAATGGCAATGGCGATGACGAGGCCCGAACGCCAGCCGATCGACAGGAACGAGACGACGAGAACGATGGCCAGCGCTTCACCCAGCGCATGCATGAACTCGCTGACCGCATCGGTCACGACATCCGGCTGATTGGAAATCTGGTCGACCGAGACGCCGTAGGGCAGCGATTCCTCGAAGCGCTTGTAGGTCGCTTCGACATCCTTGCCGACATCGGTGACCTTGTAGCCCTTGGCCATGACCACGCCGACCTGGACGCTCTCGTGTCCATTGAAGCGGTACTTGCGCTGATAGGGGTCTTCGAGCCCGGAATAGACGGTAGCGATGTCGCCGAGGCGGGTCACCTGGTTGCCGGCCTTGAGCCGGAGCTCGCGGATATCGGCGGCCTTGGTCACGTCGCCCTCGACGGCGATGCGCACAGAGCGCGTGCCCGTATCGACGGAGCCGGCGGGATCGACGCTGTTCTGGCCCTTGATGGCGTTCTGCAGGTCGACGATCGTCAGGCCGCGTTCGGCCAGCGCCTGCGAGGACACGTCGATGAAGATCTTCTCCGGCTGATCGCCGATGATCACGGCCTTCTCGACACCCGGCGTCGTCAACAGCATGTCGCGCGCCTGGATCGCGAATTTCTTCAGCTCCGGATAGCTGTAGCCATCACCGCTGATCGATTGCAGCGTGATGAAGGTATCGCCGAATTCGTCGTTGAAATAGGGACCGAGCAGGCCGGATGGCAGCTCGTTGGAGATATCGCCAACCTTCTTGCGCACCTGGTAGAAGGCGTCGGCGACGTCAGCCCCGTTGGTATCGCCCTTGATCTGCAGCGTGATGACGGCGGAGCCGGCGCGCGTATAGGATTTCACCCAGTCGATATGCGGGGTTTCCTGCAGCTTGCGCTCGATCTTGTTGACGACCTGATCCTGCATCTCCTGGATCGAGGCGCCCGGCCACACGGCCTGCACGACCATGACGCGGAAGGTGAAATCGGGGTCTTCCTTCTGCCCCATGCGCATCAGCCCGAGCACGCCGGTGATGAGGATCAGGCCGAACAGGAAGCGCGCGATGCTCGGATGGCCGATTGCCCAGCGCGACAGGTTGAAGGGTTTCTTCTCGGTGTTGGAGTTGTCCATTGTCCCGTTCCCTCTCCTGACCGCTTAGCGAACGACGTCGCCGGTCTCGGACCCAGTTTCGGCGGATGCCGACTGCTGGCCCGGCAGCTTGACCTTGAGATTGTCGGTCATGAACTGCGTGCCGGCGGCAACCACGAGATCGCCGGTCTTCAACCCGTCGGCGATATTGACGCCATCGCCGGTGAAGTCGGCAATCGTGACGTCGCGGGCATGCACGGTCTGCTGGTCGCGATCGACCACCCAGACGATCTTCTTGCCGTCCTTCTCGGCAAGTGCGGCGAGCGGGATGGCGACATGGGTGTTGGCGTTGCTGACGCTGGCCTCGATCGTCGCCGTCATGCCAAGCAGGACGCGATCGTCATGCGGCAGGCTCACACGAACGGCAAAAGTGCGCGACTGCGCGTCGGCGCTGCCGGAGACTTCACGCACCTTGCCGTCGAGCACCAGCTTGGCCGAAGACCAGAAGCTCGCCTTGACCGTCTTGCCCGGCTTGAACTCGGCGATGTCGTTCTCCGGCACCGCGATCTGAACTTCCTTTTCGCCGTCGAGCGCGACAGTCGCGACCGGCGTCCCGGCGGCAACGACCGTGCCGGTGTCGGCGCTGATCGCCGTCACGATGCCGCTCTGGTCGGCCTTCAACTCGGCGTAACTCACCTGGTTTTTCGCCTGATCGAGAGAGGAGCGAGCCGCGTCGCGCGTGGAGACCGCCTGGTCATAGCTGAGCGATGCCTGTTCGAGCTGCGACTTCGCCGTCACGCTCTTGTCGAACAGCTGCTGGGCGCGCTTGTTGGCAAGGTCCGCCGTGCCGACGCCCTTTTCGGCCGCCGCCAGATTGGCCTCAGCCGTCTTCGTCGCAAGCTCGTAATCCGTCGCGTCGATGCGCGCGATCACATCGCCCGGCTGGACGCGGTCGCCGATATTCACGCGGCGCTCGGTGATCTTGCCAGCCACGCGGAAGCCGAGGTTCATCTCGACGCGTGCCTTCACCGCACCGGAATAATCAAGCGCTCGGGTCTCGCCCGCCTTGGCGATTTCCACGACCTTGACCGGCCGCAGGATCTCCTTGGTCTCCGCCTTCTTCTCTTCGCTACAGCCCGAAAGCGCGAGCGAAACGGCGCCGACAAGGGCCAGACTGGCAACGGACGGCAACTTGACTGTCTTCAGCGAAATCATCTTTCGCACTCCCGGTATGTTTGTGTGTTGAATTGTTGGCGGCCGTGCGGGCCGATTATCTCTTCAAAGCCCTGATGGAGAAGTCGATCAGCTCGTCCACCGTCGCTCGATTGGTCTTGGCAAGACATTGCGCCACCATGATCGGGTGGCAGAGCGTCACCGTGGCGGCGCCAAAGCAGCGCGACGCGGTAGCAGGATCCTGATCGACGAACTCGCCGGCCTCGATACCTTCGCGGATTACCTCGGCCAGCAGATCGTGAATGCTGTCGACATGCTTCTCGATGACATGCCAGTCGCGCTCGATGGCGACGACCACCATCTCGTGCACCTTTTCCTGATCGAGCATGGTCTCGACCGTCATCTGGTATTGCCCGCGCACGTAACGGCCAAGCCGCTCGGAAGCGCTGAGCGGCAGATGGCAGATTTCATAGGCCTGCTGGTAGCTCGCAGCCAACATGCGCCCGCAGATCGCCTGATGGATTTCTATTTTCGAGGAGAAGAAGCGATAGACATTGGCCGGCGACATGCCGAGATCGCGGGCGATATCGGCAACGGTCGTCTTGGCGTAGCCATAGTGACGAAACAGCCGTTCGGCCGCATCGAGAATGCGGGTCACATTCTCCTGTTTGGTCGCTTCGAGAATGCTTTCAGCGGTGTCGCTCATGATTTCTGCCGTGTTGATTTACGACTGACGAATTTCGATTTTCGTCAGTCGTAAGACATCAGGAGGTGAAAGTCAATCTTTTGCGTTGCGGCAAGTTCCCTCATCGCTTTCGCAAAAGTCCCCTCCCCAACCCCTCCCCACAAGGGGGAGGGGCTTTGCTGGGCGCGCTGTCTTGCCGAAAGCCGCAACCTCTCAACAGCCACGATCTTGAGTGTTGGGCGCTGTAGGTGCCACGGTTTAGCCCCTCCCCCTTGTGGGGAGGGGTTGGGGAGGGGTCTGCACCGCACCCACAAACGAAAAATGCCGCGGCACAAAGTACCGCGGCATCTCGAACCATCGAAAAATACAAGCTTACGCCAACTGCGCATCCAGCGTGATCGGCACCGCGGCCAGAGCCTTGGAAACCGGGCAACCAGCCTTGGCCTTGCCGGCGAGTTCGATGAAGGTCTTCTCGTCGCAGTTCGGAACCGTGCCGCGCAGCGTCAAGAGGATGGCGCTGATCGCGAAGCCGCCCTCGACGCTCTCAAGCGTCACCTTCGCCGTCGTTTCCATGCTGGTCGCCGTAAAGCCGGCCTCGCCAAGGATAAGCGACAGCGCCATGGTGAAGCAGCCGGCATGGGCGGCGCCGATCAGCTCTTCGGGATTGGTGCCCGGGAGACCTTCAAAGCGGCTGGCAAAGCCATAGGGGTAGGATTTGAGCGCGCCGCTCTGCGTCGAGATCTGACCCTTGCCGTCCTTGATGCCGCCCGACCACTGTGCGGAACCTGTGCGATTGATCTGCATGCCGTTCTCCTGTTGGACTGAGTGTTCTCCAACGCAGCGACCCGCCGCGTCATCCGGTCAAGAGGCGCAAAAACCCCTCCGCCCGAGCATATAAGTCTCTAATCCAGGAAGGCGACAGTCTTGTAAAATTTGATTGCATCCGTGCTGCGCTGATCAGCGGATGGTGCCCGCCGTCTCCAGCGTGAAGAGCTCCTGCGGCCGCTGCACGCCGCGCAGCGCATAACGCCCGACACAGGCCAGCGCGCCGCGCTCGGCCTCGGGAACGGCAGCCGCGAAATCGGACGACATCAGCACGTTGAAATCGACGGATCGGCAAAGCGACGCAATGCGGCTGACCTCGTTGACGGCGGGGCCGATGACCGTGAAGTCGAGCCGCTCCTGGCTGCCGATATTGCCGTAGAACACGTCACCGATATGCAGGCCGATATAGACGTCGGTGGTCGGCCGCTCCTCGAAGGCGCGCTCGTTGTTCAGCGTCACCAGTCTCTCGTGCAACACCCGTTCGGCCTTCAGCGCCGCAGAACAGGCGTCGGCCGGCGCGTCGGCCTTAAAGATCGCCAGCACACCGTCGCCGATCAGCTTCAGCACATTGCCGCCGGCCTCATGCACCGCCGTGATGACGAGATCGCTGTAGGCATTCAGCATCGGCAGGATTTCCTCGGGCGAGGCGCTGTCGGAGATCTTCGTGTAGTTCACCAGGTCCGAGAACCACAGCACCGCCGAAATCCGCTCCGACTTGCCCCGGCTGATCTTGCCGTCCAGCACCTGCCGCGCCGCATCCTCGCCGAGATAGACCTCGGCGATCGTGCGGGCGATGCGCCCGAGCGCGATGCACTTGATCGCCAGCGCCAGAACCGGCGCCAGCTTGCGCAGCACCATCATGTGATGATCGGAGAACCCTTCCTGATGGCGCGTGGCGAAATGCACGAAGAAGCAATCCATCTCGCCGATCGTGCCGGCCTTGTCGAACTTGCGCACCATCGCGACGAAATCGGTATGCCCTTCCGCCTGCATCGTATCCAGCATGTAGAAATCGGCGGGATCACCGAACGCCAGCCGCCGGCGAACCTCGTTCTCGGGGCCCGTCCACAGATGATAGAAGGCCGAGCGCTGCCAGTTTTCCAGCGAGTTCCCATCGCCGCCCATCGGGCCATAAGCAAACTCGGGCTCGACATCCTGCTCGCTATCCCAGCGAAAAGCGCGCCCCTCATGCACCGGGTGCAGCGTATCCATCAGCGCCAGGCTGCGGTCGAGCGGAAGGCCAAGCCTGCGGCAGGTATCGCAGAAGCCGGTCAGCAACTCGGTTTCAGTCGCGCCATTCAGCCCCTGCTCCGTCAGCCACGTCGCAACCGTACCGATATCACTGTATTCCATGCCACATTCACCTTGTCTGATACGCAAGCCTTACCGTGATTTGACGACCGACGGAACGGCAAAGCTGACAAACGTCATGTCCCGCCGCGATCTCACACCGGCATATTGTAAGGTGTGATGATTTCCACCGCCGACAAGGATACTGGCGCGATACGTCCGGAAACACCACGGCTCATCACAGCGCGGAACGCCGTACGCGCATCGGAGCGCAGGTCGTGATGCAGCACGAAGCCGATCTTGCCGGCTTTCAAGAGCGCGCGGTTATCGGCATCGAGATCATGCGCGACGAACGCCCGGATCGGTCGCCCTGCCGCCTCGAATGCCGCCAGCACCGCGCGATTTCCGCCGCCGATCGAATAGACCGCGTCGATCGTCTCGTCGGTCGCAATCGCCCGCGCCGCCAGAATGCCGGTTGCCGCGTCCGTCCCGTGCCCTTCGCTGATCTCGGTGATACCGATCTCACGGTATCGCTCGCGAATGACGCGGCGAAAGCCGATCTCACGCTCCTCCTCGCCACGGAACCGCCCGCTCGAGAGCGTCACCAGCACCCGTCCCGGAGCGCCGGCAAACCGCTCGCCGATCAGATAGGCTGCGGTCTCGCCCGCTGCCCGATTATCCGCTCCCGCATAGGCGATCCGCGCCGAATTGGGCAGGTCGGTCACCAGCGTCACCACGGGGATGCCCGCCTCCTCCAGCCGCGACACGGCGGCGTCGATCTCGGGCACATCGGGCGCCTTCAGCACGACCGCCTTGGTGCCGCGCAGCCGTATCCGGTCGAGAAGCTGGACGATCGCCGCCGGCTTCATCACCTCGGCGAAGTGAAAGCGGCAGCGAAACACCGCCGGCAGAAAGGTCGCGACCTCGGCCTCGAAGGCCGCGCGGACCGTCGTGCTGAAACGCTCGGGCGTTTCCATCACGATATCGATCGCGATCGTCCGCCCGCCTGCTGCCACCTCCGTCTGCTGCTTCTCAAGCTCGGCGATCGCCGCCCGCACCCGCAGCTCCGTCTGCCGCCGCACGCCCGGCCGGTCGTTCAGCACCCGGTCCACGGTTGCCGTGCTCAAGCCCGCCTGAAAGGCGATATCCTTGACGAGAAAGACATGCGCCATGCCGTCAGGCTCCGATCCAATCTGATGTATTTTTGATGGATTTCTGATCTATCACGCCCCTCGCCGCGCCGTATAGTGCCTTCATCAGGAATGGAGGAGCATCTGATGAAAACCGACAATCTGCAGAAGCTGCGTGCCGACCGCGTCTGGCTCACCGAGGATGCCTGCGATCTCGAGGACTTCCGGGCGCTGGCCGAAAAGACCACCTTGCTCGCCGATTATCCGAATGCAGCCGCCGTAGAGAAAAACGTGCTGATCTACGACAGCCGCAATGTCAGGGCTGTCATCGCGGATCCCGAGGGCAAGCGCGCGCTGCTAGCCGAGATTTGCGAAGCCTTCGCCGAAGGCCCCGGCGTCGTCGTCTTCACCGGCGCCTACGAGGACACCGGCGTCATCGACCGCGCCAGCAAGATCTTCGACGACATCATCACCGAGCAGCACCGCACCTCGACCGGCGGCGGCGATCATTTCGCCAAGGCTGGCGCCAACGACCGCATCTGGAACTCGCTCGAAAAGCACTGCCTCGCCGACCCCGACAATTTCGCCGAATACTACGCCAACCCGATCGTGGCTCTGGCAAGCCAGGCATGGCTCGGCCCGAGCTACCAGATGACCGCGCAGGTCAACCGCGTGAACCCCGGTGGCGCCGCGCAATCCGCGCACCGCGATTACCACCTCGGCTTCCAGTCCTCTCAGGTGATCGAGCAGTTCCCCGTGCACGTCCACAGGCTCTCGCCGGTGCTGACGCTGCAGGGCGCGGTCGCCCATTGCGACATGCCGCTCGAGAGCGGGCCGACGCTCTTCCTGCCGAATAGCCAGACCTACGTGCCGGGCTATCTCGCCCTCAAGCGCCAGGAATTCCGCGACTATTTCGAGAAGAACCACGTACAGCTGCCGCTGAAGAAGGGCGACGTCGTCGTCTTCAACCCGGCGCTCTTCCATGCCGCCGGCACCAACCGCTCGGCCGATATCAAGCGCGTCGCCAACCTGCTGCAGGTCTCCTCCGCCTTCGGCCGCGCCATGGAAACGGTCGATCGGCAGCGCATGAGCGCCACCCTCTTCCCGGCCCTGAAGCGGCTTTCCGACACGCTCTCGAAAGCCGAAATCGCCAATGCGGTCGCCGCCTGCGCCGAGGGCTATTCCTTCCCCACCAATCTCGACCGCGACCCGCCGGTCGGCGGCCTCGCGCCGAAGACGCAGGCGCAGCTGATGCACGAGGCATTGGCGGCGGGCTGGAGCGACGAGATGTTCGCGGAGGCGCTGGCGAAACAGGCGGAGAAGAAGCTGAGCTGAGCACGCAGCACGGCACTCCATAGCAACAACGAAAGAGGCCTCTCGCATCGCGAGGGGCCATTCGCGCATCGCCAGTCACAGATCATAGGGAGGAACATATATGAGCACAGACCACAGCCGCCTCGACGGCAAGATCGCCATCGTCACTGGCGGCACGCAGGGCCTCGGCGCCACCATCGCCCGGCTCTTTGCCGAGCGCGGTGCCAAGGGCATCGTCATCTGCGGTCGCAACGCCGACAAGGGCCGCGCGAAGGCCGAGGAGATCTCAACCGCTACCGGCGCCGAGGTGGTCTATGTCCAGGCCGATCTCTCCAAGGTGGAGGATGCCAGCAAGGTCGTGCAGGCCTGCGACAGGGCTTTCGGCCGCGTCGATGCGCTGGTCAACGCCGCCGCCACCACCGATCGAGGCACCATTCTCGACACCAGCCCTGAACTCTTCGACACCATGTTCGCGATCAACGTGCGCGCGCCCTTTTTCCTGATCCAGGAAAGCGTGAAAATCATGCGCCGCGAAAAAACCGAAGGCACCATCGTCAACATCGGCTCGATGTCGGCCAAGGCCGGACAGCCTTTCATCGCCGCCTATTGCGCCTCCAAGGGTGCGCTCGAAACGCTGACCAAGAACACCGCCTATGCGCTGCTGCGCAACCGTATCCGCGTCAACGGATTGAACATCGGCTGGATGGCCTCGGAAGGCGAGGACCGTATCCAGCGCGAGTTCCATGGCGCCGCCGCCAACTGGCTGGACGAAGCCGCCGCCGCCCAGCCCTTCGGCCGCCTTGTCGACCCCGCGGAAGTGGCCCGCGCCTGCGCCTATCTCTCATCACAGGAATCCGGCCTGATGACTGGCTCGATGATCTGTTTCGACCAATCGATCTGGGGTGCCTACGACGGCTCGCCGCACCCGCAAGCCCCACTCTGAAACATGCCAGGTCCAAAAATACGGGAGCCCCGCCCTTTTGCGCGGCAGGGCTCTGGCACGCGGCTTCGTTTACGTTTACGAAGGAGATCAAATCGCTTTGGGAGGAGCAGCCTGTGTCGCAAGATGCGCTTTATGACATCCGTGATGATCGTTTCAATCGCCTGATCGCGGGCAGCGCCAGGCTGGAGGAGCTCTATTCCGGATGCCGCTGGGCCGAGGGTCCCGTCTGGTTTTCCGATCTCAACTGCCTTCTCTGGAGCGACATTCCCAACGAGCGCATCATGCGCTGGGTGCCCGATGGCGGCGCCTCGGTCTTCCGCTCCCCATCCAACTATGTCAACGGCAACACCCGTGACCGCCAGGGCCGGCTGGTATCCTGCGAACATGGCGGCCGCCGTGTCACCCGCACGGAACCTGATGGCCGCATCACCGTGCTCGCCGATCGCTACAAGGGCAAGCGGCTGAATTCGCCCAATGACGTCGTCGTTCGCTCCGACGGCTCCATCTGGTTCACCGATCCGAGCTACGGCATCATGTCCGACTATGAAGGCCACAAGGCCGAGCCCGAGCAGGAAACCAGAAACGTCTACCGCATCGATGCCGGAACCGGCGAAATCGAAGCGGTCGCCACCGACTTCATCCAGCCCAACGGCCTCGCCTTCTCGCCGGATGAAAAGCAGCTCTATATCGCGGATTCTGGCTCCTCGAACCACGAAGTGCCCCGCCATATCCGCGTCTTCGACGTCGTCGACGACCGCAAGCTGACCAACAGCCGCTACTTCTGCTCGATCGACAACGGCGTGCCCGATGGCTTCCGTTTCGACGTTGCCGGCAACCTCTGGAGCAGTGCCGCCGACGGCGTTCACTGCTTCGCGCCGGACGGCACTCTGCTCGGCAAGATCAAGGTTCCGCAGACGGTCTCCAACATCACCTTCGGTGGCCAGAAGAAGAACCGCCTGTTCATAACCGCGACGCAATCGGTCTACGCCATTTACACGACGACCAACGGCGCCCAGTACCCGTAAGCCAAAGCTGACATTGAACACGCGCCGGGCCACTTGCTGCGTCCCGTTGCGCCTCCGTCCCGATACCGTTACTGCCGTGAGAAACTAACATGCGTTCCATCGTTCCCTACAACGAATCCTGGGCTTTCCATGAGGGTGCCGGCCAGCATCTGCTGCGCGATTTCGACGGCCGCTTCATCGTCAACCTGCCGCATACGGCGGTTGAACTCCCGTTCAGCTATTTCGATGAAGCGAGCTATCAGCGCGCTTTCACCTATCAGAAACTGCTGCGCTGGATGCCGGAATTCGAGGGACGCGAGGTCTCGCTGGTCTTCGACGCCGCCATGGCAGACGCCGTGGTCTATCTGAACGGCGAGGAGATCATCGCCCACAAGGATGGCTACACGCCCTTCGAGGCGCGCCTGACCAACGGCCTGCAACGCGGCGACAACCTGATATCAGTCACCATCGACGGCAGCGAGAACCCCGCCATCCCGCCCTTCGGCGGCGCGATCGACTACCTGACTTACGCCGGCATCTATCGCGAAGTCTGGCTGAAGGTCACCGATCCCGTCTCGATCCAGAACGTCAAGATCGAGACCAACAATGTGCTCTCGGAAGAGAAGTCCGCCTCCGTCCGCGTCCATCTCTCCAATCCCCGCAATGTTCATTTCCTCGGCACGCTGACGGCCTCGCTTGCCGATATCGATGGCAACGTGCTTGCCACCGCATCATCAGACACGACCGGCGACGACGCCACGCTCGATTTCAGCGGCCTGACCGGTATCGCACTCTGGGATATCGACAATCCGGAACTCTACCAGATGACGGTGGAGCTGAAGACCAGCCACGGTTCCGACAGGCTGACGACCAGCTTCGGTTTCCGCACCGCCGAATTCACCCCTGAGGGCTTCCGGCTGAACGGCCGCCCGCTGAAGCTGCGCGGGCTCAACCGCCACCAGTCCTTCCCCTATGTCGGCTACGCCGCCGGACGCTCCGCCCAGGAACGCGACGCCGACATCATGAAATCCGTGCTGAAGTGCAACATGGTCCGGACCTCGCACTATCCGCAGTCGAAGTGGTTTCTCGATCGCTGCGACAAGATCGGCCTGCTCGTGTTCGAGGAAATCCCCGGCTGGCAGCATATCGGCGACCAGGAATGGCAGCATGAATCCATCCGCAACGTCCGCCGGATGATCGAGCGCGACTGGAACCATCCCTCGATCGTCATCTGGGGCGTGCGCATCAACGAGAGCCAGGACAGCCACCATTTCTACGCCGAGACCAACCGGCTTGCCCGCGAGCTCGACCCCACCCGCCCGACCGGCGGCGTTCGCTACATCAGCGATAGCGAGCTGCTCGAGGACGTCTACACGATGAACGACTTCATCCTCGGCAACGAGGAGCTGCCGGGCGCCAACCGCCCGCGCACGCCGCTGCGCCCGCAGCAGGAAAGCACCGGTCTTTCCTACAAGGTGCCTTACATGATCACCGAATTCGGTGGTCACATGTACCCGACCAAGATCTACGACCAGGAAGCGCGCCAGGCCGAACATGTCCGCCGCCACCTCGAGGTCCTGAACGCCGCCTATGGCGACCCCGACATAGCGGGCGCCATCGGCTGGTGCATGTTCGACTACAACACCCACAAGGATTTCGGCTCCGGCGACCGCATCTGCTACCACGGCGTCATGGACATGTTCCGCGAACCGAAATTCGCCGCTTACGCCTATGCCAGCCAGTGCGAACCCTCCGATGAGGTGATCATGAAGCCGGTGACCTTCTGGGCGCGCGGCGAACGCAATATCGGCGGCGTGCTGCCACTGATCGTGCTGACCAATTGCGACGAGGTCGAACTGACCTACGGCTCGGTGACCAAGCGCGTCGGCCCCGACTACGAGAACTTCCCGCACCTGCCGCATCCGCCTGTGGTCTTCGACCACCGCCACTTCACCGCCGACGAACTCGGCATCTGGGGCCAGAAGTGGATCGACGGCAGCTTCACCGGCTATGTCGACGGCGCGCCTGTGGCGCAGCTGACGCTGGTCGCCGATCCGCTGCCGACGACGCTGCAGGTGGTAGCCGACAGCACCCGGCTGAAGGCACGCGAACGTGACACCACTCGCGTCGTTCTGCGCGCGCTCGACCAGCAGGGCCAGCGCCTGCCCTTCCTGAACGAAGTGGTGACGATATCTCTCACCGGCCCGGCAAAGATCCTCGGCCCCAGCACGATCCCGCTCCAGGGCGGCACGGCCGGTCTCTGGATCGAGACCACGGGCCTGACCGGCGAGATCAGGCTTGAGGCCACCTGCCCCCGCTTCGGTAAAGTCACGCTGACGCTCGCCGCCATCTGACCGCGGCCAAAGCCTTGGTCTTCACAGGCCAAGGCTCGATGCGCTCCCTACGGCGCTCAGACTGGAGCGACCGAGCGAACGCTACCGTTGTTGTCGACGATGCAGGAATATTTCTTCCCCCCTGCATCCAGATCGACGGCGAATGTCCCGTCGGGCTGCAGCCGAGAGCCTGTCGGCAGGACCTTGACACCGGCTCCGGCGCTGCTCGTTACCGCATTGGCGCAAAGCAACTGCAGATCGGCCGGCGCCGTCATCAGCGTGGTGCGCGCCATGGCTTCTGGTGGCGGCGGTGCCGGCGTACAGGCGCCCAACGACAACAATCCCGCCAGGCCCAGAAGAGCCCGACCGCCTCGCTTCAATTCTGCTTTCGACATCTGTCCCCTCCAGACGTTGATAAATTCAGGGCCGATCAATCCCCGGCCAATGCCGGCGCCATCGATCAGATACCCTTGTAAAGCGCGGCCCCCTGCATGAGCACGATGACCTTGGCGCCGATCTGCACCCGCGAATGCAGGTCCGTCACATCGTCATTGTTGAGCCTGATGCACCCGGACGACACGTCGAGCCCGATCGTCCAGGGCTCGGCCGTGCCGTGAATGCGGTAGATCGTGTCCTGATCGCCGGCGTAGAGATAAAGCGCCCGCGCCCCGAGCGGGTTGTCAGGACCGCCCGGCATGCCGGCCGCCCATTTGGCGGCATTGGCATCACGCGCCACCATTTCGGCCGGCGGCGTCCATACCGGCCATTCCGCCGTGCGCCCGACCCGGACGATTCCCGCCCAGCCGAACCCGTCACGGCCAACGCCGATGCCGTAGCGGATCGCCTGCCCGCCCGGCTGCACGAGGTAGAGAAAATGCTGGTTGCCATCGATGATGATCGTCCCCGGCGGCTCCGCCGTGCGGAACGTCACGATCTGCCTGCGAAAGGCCTCCGGCGATTGCTTGTTGCGCGCGTAATACTGCCGGGCTTTCTTGTTGTCATAATCGACCCATGTCCGCGTCTTGGCGTCATAGATCTGCGTCTGCGCCAGAACGACAATGGGCGCAAGCAGCACCGCGGCCGCCGCAACCGGCAGCCCCTTGCGCAAGCGCCGGGTTACCCAAACGAGCGCCCCGCCGAATTTAGCCAGAGAAGAAGACCGAACCCTCATGGCTTCGCCCACCCATCGATCCGCGCCGCATTGCGCTCCACCCACGCCTTGGCATAGCCAAGCGGCGCCTGCCGCTCCACCTCGAGCGCATAGCTCATCGCCGTCGCCTCCTCCGGCGTCAGGTCGACCTTTTCGAGGAAGGCCGCGATCTTGGGGTGCTTGCCGGCAAGCGCTGTTGAATAGGCGATGCGAAAGGTCGCCGTGTCCCAGGCCGTCGAGGCCGACGACTTCTTGATCCAAAGCGGATCGGTCGCACTTGCCAACGACCATTTGGCCGCATCATGCTTTGGCTCTTCAAGCCGAACGATCTTGTGCAGATCGAAGACGAAATGCGGCGCATAGCATGCGAACACCACCGGCTGGCCGGTCGCAACCGCTGCATCGATGCCGGCCATCGCCACCTCCTCCTCGGCCTCCACGAGCGTCATCGTCTTGGCGTAACCATAGCTGTTCGCCCGGACACGCTCGATCCCGGTCGAGGACCATGTCGGCGCGCCGATCCACATCTCCCCCTTGCCGTCGCCATCCGTATCGAGAAGACTGGTCTTGTCGGGGTCGCTGAGATCGGCGATATCAGTGATCCCCTTCTCGGCCGCCGCGGGCGTCGCGCAGATGCCCTGCCATGCCGGAACCGTGTGCTTGGCCAGAACGACCACACCCTTCTCGGTCACGAATTTTTCGATGACATCGGTGAGATTGGGCTGCCAGACCTCCGGGTGGATGTCGACAGTGCGGTTCTCCAGCCCGGCAAAGGCGTTGAGCGTGCCTATTTCCTGGACGAGAGCAGGCTGTTTGAATTCTTTCTCGATCGCGACCTTGAGAATAAAGGCCGTTGCCTGACCGGACGGCCAGTTCGGCATGGCGATCTTGAGATCATCCGCAAGGGCGGGCGTCCCAGCCCCCAATACGGATAGTAAAACGACGAACACGCCGCAACCGGCACCATCTCTCACAATGTTCCCCCCTCGGCAGACACTGATCGGATCGCATGCTGACATTTCAACGTGAGGATGCAGAAGCAGGCGCAGTTAGTCAAGCGTAGAGTGTTTTAGAGAAGGCAGATCAACACCGCAGGCCGGAAGCCCAAGCACCGACCCGCGATGCCATCGCCTGCATATGATCCGCAGCCGAGAAGCCGGAGAGAGCCTTGCGCGGCTTCAGATCATGATCGCCATCCTCGAGCCAGAACACGTCGATCGCGGGCGAAAGCGAATAGTTAGCGACTTCCTCGCGCGTCCCGAACGCATCCCGCGTTCCCTGGCAAATCAGCGTCGGCGTCTCGATTGCGGTCAGATGCACCGTGCGCAATTGCGTCGGCTTTCCCATCGGATGAAACGGATAGCCAAGGCACAACAATCCGGCGATATCGCCCGAACGATAGAGATCATCGGCAACCATGCTGGCAATCCGCCCACCCATCGACTTGCCGCCGATGACAAGCGGACCGCTGGCGCCAAGCTCGCGTACCGCCGCCAGATATTCCGGGATCAACGTCTCCGCCTTGGGCGGCGGCGGACGCCGATCGGACAGCCGCCGCTCGGCCATGTAGCCGAACTCAAACCGAACCACCCGCATCCCCGCAGTCGCGAGCGCCCCGGAAAACCGCTCCATCCCAGCAGAATCCATGGCGCCGCCGGCGCCATGCGCGAGAAGGATCGTCACGGGTGCGTTGTCAGGACCGGAGAACAGAAAGGACGTGCTCATGCTGTCTTATTACAGGATAAGTCCGCGAGCCGACAGGGCTCAGGTCTATTGTGTCTTTGGGAAAGAAGATTGGTTGCGGGGGCAGGATTTGAACCTGCGGCCTTCAGGTTATGAGCCTGACGAGCTACCGGGCTGCTCCACCCCGCGCCAGCGCAAAGCCTTCGGCTTTGTCGCGTCCGAGTAAACCCTTTGGGTTTACTCTTACTGCCGGAGCAAAACCCTATTGAGTTTTGTTCCTGTAAGGGACGCACCATTGTTTCAGGTGCCTTACCCATTCATTTTGCTCTGCATTTCGGCCTTTGGAAAGCAGAAAGGACCGCTTTAGGCGGCCCTTTTGTTTCGGCCTTGGCCGTTTGTCGTGATGAGAAGATTTTAT
>UBQW01000022.1:323447-377179 GCA_900467745.1 Hyphomicrobiales bacterium | reverse complement strand
CCGGAGAACCCACCTCCCCCGCCGCCCGACGAGAAGCCACCGCTGCCGCCGGAGAAGCCCGAGGAGGTCGAGGTCACGGGTGCGGGGAGCGTCGAGGCGATGGTGGAGGCCATCGAGGAGGAGAAGCCGCCGATACTGTCGCCGAAACTGCCGGAATGGGTCGGATACCACATGGGCGAATAGGCGGCCGCCGCCGCTCCGGCTGCTGCAGCCGTTGCCAGCCAGGTCTGGAAGGCATCGCTCCAGGGTTTCTCGACACCGAGCGCCACGGCATAGGGCAGCAGCGTTTCGAAATGCTGCGGCGACATGGCAGGGGCGCCCGCCATGTTCATGCGGTCCTTTTCGGCGACCGTCAGGTAGCGGCGCAGGCCATCGATATGGTCCATCAGCCGGCTGCCGAGCGGCGTCGGCGCGCCCATCAGGAAGAAGAACACCACATTGATCATGACGATGCCGCCGACGGCGACGATGACGGGCCAGTGGTCGGCTGCTGTCAATTGCTCGACGGCAGCGGTGACGATGCCGGCGAGGATCGACAGAAGCGTGAAGCCGAAGAAGCCGCCGATGATGACGCCGCCGATCTTGCTGCGCAGCGACGCCCCCTTGCGGAAACTGAGACCGAGACGCGACGACAGGATGCCTAGGAACATCGCCGAGAAAACGGTGGCGGCGATGAAGCCGCCGAGATCGGCATCGATTTCGCCAAAGGCCAGAACCGCGATGATGAAGATGACGCTGAGGACGATGCCGCCGACCGTGTAGAGGGCGTTCGAGTGATAATACTTGCCGCGATGTTCACCTTCTATCGCCTGGCGGAACTTCTGGCCGGCGTCGCGCACCTTTTCGCCATTGGACTTGCTGATTGCAAAGCTCTGACCGGAGCGACCGACGAGGGACAAGAAGGCGGCCTGGCCGGCCGGAAGGGCTTTCGGCAACGGCTTGTCGGTTCGAGTGACAGTGATGCTGGAGCCGATATCATCGAAGGTGACGTATCCCTTGACGGCGAGGTCGAGCGCGTTGGCCGAAAAGGCCGGCCAGCCGGCGCCGTTGAAGCCCTTGTTGTCGATATAGTTGACCAGCGCCGGCGACAGCCCCTCCGGCGGGTCCCAGCGCGGCACGACGACACCGCGGGCCGGATCGCGGCCTACCCTCACCCAGAAGAACACGTAATAGAGCGCGACGAGGAGGAGACCCGCGACGGCGATGACATCGGCCATGTGGTCACGCAGCCACCAGGCGCGAAGTTGCGCCGCCGCTGGCGGGTCGATGACGCCCTTCGGCACGCCGGCAACGACGGTGAGCCCCTCGTTCTGCCCGAGCATGCGGGTGGTGGCGAAGATCGCCTGGTTGCCTTCGATGCGCGACGTGGCATTCGTGGCTCGCGAGCCGAACGGACCGGTGTAGGCGGCAAGCCTCGTCACCTCGCCCGATGGCATGGTGATGCGCGCCGAGGCCTGCTCAATGGCGAACTGCCAGCCGGTGCCGGTGACATTCCAGTAGACCTCGTCATGGTCAGGGAAATAGCGGATCATGCGATCGGCCTTGTAGGTCAAGACATAGGTGTGCTCGCCCTCAGGCACGATGGTGTCGCTGGAGCCGGCATAAATGCGGATGCCGCCGTCGATGCTTTCGGTCTTGTAGGGCTCGGGCTGGCCATCGCGGGTGACGGAGAGGAGATCGAAGCCGACGTGGATGGTGCGTCCCTCGCCATCCAGCATGGTGAGCGGGAAATCGCGGAAGATGCCGCGCTTGACCTTGAACCCCTCGGCGACGATCGAGATCGTCTCGGTCACGGTGAGGTCGCCGTCCTTGGCGACCTCGACTTCCGAATGATAGGAGGTGATGCGCTCGTTTGCGGCGGCAAGAGATGCCGCCAGCAGAAGTATCAGAGCGGCAATGAGACCGGACAACCAACGCATCAAGACATTCTCCCCCTTGTCTTTCAGAATTGTCTTTCGGATTGCCCGGCGAGATCTTCGGCCGGTTTACTCGTCCTTTATCGCGACGCCGAGCGAGGACAGCACCTTCCAGTACTCAGGGAAGGTCTTGCCGACGCAATCCGGGTCGAGAATGGTGATGCCATCGATCTTCAGGCCGGCGAGCGCGAAGCTCATGGCGATGCGATGATCGGCGAAGGTGTCGATATCGGCGGGCAGGTGCTGGCCTGATAGCGCCGGGTCGGAGGAGACGATCAGGTCGTCGCCGTCTTCGGTCGCAAGGCCTGCGCGGATGTTGTTGAGGCCGGTCGAGACGGCGTGGATGCGATCGCATTCCTTGACGCGCAGGTTGGCGATGCCGACGAAGCGCACCGGCGTTTCGTTGAAGGCGGCCAGCACGGCGATGGTCGGCACGGCGTCCTGCATCTGCGAGCCGTCGATTTCGGCAGGAAGATGCGGAAACTGCCGGATGACGTCGTAGGCTTTCGCGTCCGGCTGGGTGAAGTCCTCGTTGGCGACGCCGAGGTCGATCGCGCCCTTGGTCAGCACTTCGGCGGCCCAGAGATAGGTGGCGGCGGAGGCGTCCGGCTCGATGACGAAATCGGTGGCGGTGTAGCCGGTCGGCTCGATGACCCAGGAGGACGGCGTCGGCTGGCTGACCTTGGCACCAAAGGCGCGCATGACTGATAGTGTCAGGTCGATATAGCCGCGCGCGCCAATATCGGCACCGGCAAGCTCGATGGTGAACGGCTCTGAGCCGCAGGCCGCCGCCATCTGCAAAGCGGAGACATACTGGCTGGAGAGGCCGGCATCGATGACGACCTTGTTGTTCGCAAAACGACCGTTGGCGTCGATCGTCACCGGCGGGCAGCCGGTCGGCGCTTCGATCGCGACACCGAGCGACTTCAGGGCATCGACCAGCGGCTTGATCGGGCGCTTGCGCATATGCTCGTCGCCATCGACGACATAACGGCCATGGCCGAGTGCAAGCGCTGCCGTGAGGAAGCGGGTGGCGGTGCCGGCATTGCCGAGGAAGAGCGGAGCTGCGGGAGCCTTGAGCTCGCCGGAACTGGTGACGACGAAGGTCGTCGCGTCGGGCTCATCCACCGTCACGCCCATGGCGCGCAGGGCTTCGGCCATATAGCGCGTGTCGTCGCTCTTCAGCGCGCCGGTCAGCCGGCTGGTGCCCTTGGCGAGACCAGCCAGCAGCAGCGCGCGGTTGGTGATCGACTTCGAGCCGGGAGGCACGGCGCGGCCGGACAGCGGCCCGGTCGCCGGGATGATGGTGAGCTTGTCTTTACTCATGGGCTTGTCTTCACTCATTACGTCTTATCCGGCAAATGCGCGCGGCCATACCCGGCCGCGATCTTGCCCTGCTCATAGCAGCTTTTCAGCAAAGGCAAATGGCTGTTGTCAGAACTTTGGGATCAGAACTTTACACTCGGGACGGCGCGATCGGCCTCGTTGGTGATCTCGAAATACTCGCGCTTGCTAAAACCGAACTGGTTGGCGACGAGGTTCGAGGGAAAGCTTTCGACCTTGACGTTGAGATCGCGGGCAGAGCCGTTGTAATAGCGGCGCGCCATCTGGATCTCGCTTTCCATGGTTTCGAGCGAGGTCTGCAGCTCACGGAAGTTCTCGTTGGCCTTCAGATCGGGATAGGCTTCGGCGAGCGCCATGACGCGGCCAAGTGCTGCACCCAGCAAACCTTCCGCCTGCGCACGGCCAGCGACATCGCCTGCCGGGACCGTCTGCGCCTGGTTGCGGAGCTTGACGACCTCTTCGAGGGTCGTCTTTTCGTGGGTGGCGTAACCCTTCACCGTTTCGATCAGGTTGGGGATCAGATCGGCGCGGCGCTTCAGCTGCACATCGATGCCGGACCAGGCTTCCTCGGCCATCTGCCGGGCGCGCACGAGGCCGTTGTAGACAAAGACCGCATAGAGCGCGATCAGGACGATGAGGCCAAGAATAATATACATCGCGAATCCCCCGTTACGACGCAAGGTCGGCCGGGAGACTATGCGGCTTGGCGGCGCTTGTCATCTCCCGCCGTTGTAGTTTGGCGCATCCCAAGATCTCGCGATACCGCGGCGGCCGCATAAGGCCTATCTTGACCATGGATCGGCCGACGGCGGCGGGATCCAAACCATGTCACGAGGATCAATCAGCCATGAGCGCAGCCATCTTCCTGCTCAACATGCTTGCCATCGCTTCGTTCTTCATGCTCAAGGGCGCGCCGCGTCCGGCAGCGCGCACCGTAGAGGTCAAGGCCAATAGGCGCCGCTGATTAATCAGGCAGCCTTGCTGGCGAGATTGACGCCGCCGGCATCGGTCAGAAGGAAGGCTTCGCCGCAGGCCTTGGCGAGCGTGCGCACGCGAAGGATATAGCTCTGGCGCTCGGTGACCGAGATCACGCCGCGCGCGTCCAGCAGGTTGAAGACGTGGCTGGCCTTGATGCATTGGTCGTAGGCCGGGAAGACGCACTTGTGCAGCTTCTGGTTATCGCTATCACCGGGGGCGCCGGCGGCGAGCAGCGCCTGGCATTCCTTCTCAGCATCGATGAAGTGGCGATGCAGCATCTCGGTGTTGGCGAATTCGAAGTTGTGGCGCGAATATTCCTGTTCTGCCTGCAGGAAGACGTCGCCATAGCTGATCTTCTCGTCGCCCTCGCGGCCGTTGAAGTTCAGGTCGTAGACGTTGTCGACGCCCTGCACATACATGGCGAGGCGCTCGAGGCCGTAGGTCAGTTCGCCGGCGACCGGCGAGCATTCGAGGCCGCAGACCTGCTGGAAATAGGTGAACTGCGAGACTTCCATGCCATCGCACCAGCACTCCCAGCCGAGACCCCAGGCGCCGAGCGTCGGGCTTTCCCAGTCATCCTCGACAAAGCGGACATCGTGCAGCAGCGGGTCAAGGCCGATCGCGGCGAGCGAGCCGAGATAGAGTTCCTGCAAGTTCGGCGGGTTCGGCTTCAGGATCACCTGGTACTGATAGTAATGCTGCAGGCGGTTCGGGTTTTCGCCGTAGCGACCGTCGGACGGGCGGCGCGAGGGCTGCACGTAGGCGGCCTTCCAGGGCTTGGGACCAAGCGCGCGCAGCGTGGTCGCCGGATGGAACGTACCGGCGCCGACTTCCATGTCGTAAGGCTGCAGCACCGCGCAACCCTTGTCCGCCCAGTAGCTGTGCAGCGTCAGGATCAGCGCCTGAAACGAGCGCTTCGGGTTCATGTGGTCGGGGATGCTGGGTGCAGACATGAGGTTAGTCGCCATTCAATTGGATCGGTGGGCGACAGGTGCCACGAGCGGCGATGGGGGTCAAGGGTTTCGGCTGTTCGCGCAGTCGCGATCAAACGTCCAATCTGGCGGCAGCTGCAGCTTGAATGTCTTGATCCGTTCAAACGCCTTCGACCGGGCATCCGCCGTGGCTAGTTCAAGATTGCGATCAATGCCGACGCGAACCGCGATGTCGTCGCCTTCCTTGAACTCGAGTGCATCCACAATTGCCTGCGGGATGCAGACTCCGAGACCATCTCCGAACTTGAAAATCCGCATGGCGCGCCTCGATGTAGACTGCTGCAAGGTATATCACACAGCGATGGAGCGCCAAAGCACACCCTCCGCTCACTTCCCCACAGTTTGCAGGGAGGACAAGCGGTGTCGGTTGTCTTATAGTAACTACCGACCTTGCCTTGGAGACGACTATGAACGCCAAGAACGCAGTGATGCTGTCGGATGAGGATCTTCGCCATGCGGAGAAGCTCGTCGAGGATGGGCGGTTTGCGAGCGTGTCCGATGTGATCAAAGAAGGGCTGGCGCGACTAAGGGCTGATGACCAAGTGACGGAAGACCCGGTCACTGCGATGGCTGACGAGATCCGGCGGCGGGCGCAGTTGCCGAAGGATCAGTTGATTTCAATGAAGGATGACAATCTGTTCGACCGCGTTCGCCGACGCGTTGCAGACAGTCATTCGAAATGAAGCAACCATATGAGTTGCGATACCATCCGGCTGCCGAAGACGATCTGGTTGAGATTTTCACGCTCATAAGGGACTATTCGGGCGTGGCCAGCGCCATGCGCAAGCTGCAGGCGATCGAGCATGTAACCAACAGCCTGACTGACTTTCCCTACAAGGGAACCGTTCGCGACGAAGTCCTTGCAGGATTGCGTGCGATACCCGCCGCGGACAAGGGCGTCATCTGCTTCACCATCGAAGAAAACGACCATGCGGTCGTCATCCTGACAGTAAGCTATGCGGGCTCTGATTGGGCGGCAAGGGTTCGGGACAGGAAATAGCCCTCCCCCTCAATCCTCATCCTTCTTCAAATGATACTCGCCCGTCACCGGATCCTTCACCAGCGTGCCGATCGCTCCGGTCTGCTGCTCCCTCTGGGCGCGGCGGGATTTTTCCTGCAGGCGCTTGGCTTCGGCCACGAAGCGGCGGTAGAGGAGCCAGGCGCCCAGGACGAGCACACCCATGATCAAAAGCTGCGGCATGTCGTCTGTCTTCAACCCCTCGTTATTTTAACGCAATTGCGTCAGAGCCCGTATCGGCTCCACAATGCCTTGTCTTCGGCGGTCTCGACAAGACCAGCCGCGAAGCCGGAGGCGGCTCCTTCGAGCGATGATGATATGCCGGGAATGCGGCGTCCGAAAAGCCCCCTTGCAGGGGTTACGAGTTCGAGCTTGGTTTTCGAGCCGTAGCGCTTCTTCAGTTCCTGGCGCATGTCGCCGAGACCGTCGATAAGACCGAGCTCGAGGCCGCGCGTGCCGGTCCAGAAAAGGCCGGAGAAGACCGTCGTGTCATCCTTCAGTTTGCCGGCGCGGCGCTCGCGCACCATGGCGATGAACACCTGGTGGATCTCCAGCTGCAGGGTCTTCAGATATTCGATGTCCTTTTCCTTCTCAGGCTGGAAGGGGTCGAGGATCACCTTGTTTTCGCCCGCAGTATAGACGCGACGCTCGACGCCGATCTTCTTCAACAGCTCGGGGAAGCCGAAGCCGCCGGAGACGACGCCGATCGAGCCGACAATCGAGGTCGGGTCGGCGATGATCTCGTCGCCTGCAAGCGCGATCATGTAGCCGCCGGAGGCCGCTACGTCCTCGACGAAGACGATGACCTTTTTCTGCTTCTCGCGCGCCAGCTCGCGGATGCGGGTGAAGATCAGCCGCGACTGAACCGGCGAGCCGCCGGGGGAATTGATTGAGATGGCGACGGCGGGGGCGTCCTTGAAGCTAAACGCTTTTTCAAGCACCTGCGCGGTCGAGGCGAGGTTCAGCGCAGGGCGGAACTGGCTGCCGCCGGTCATGATCGCCCCCTGGAGCCTGACGACCGGGATCACGATGCCCTCCTTGCGGAAGCGCTTCGGCATCAGTTTTCTCAACAATCCGGCCATTCCCATTCCTTCGTGCGAACTCGGTGAAACGTCACCTCCATGTATGCGTCGCAACGGCAAACGCAATGGCTGAGCCGCAAATGATCCGCCTCAGTATTTTCTTGTTGCGAATGACTTGCATTATCATTCTAATCAGCCATATTGCTCTTATTGATAGAACAGGCGGATGCTGCATGGACATTATGACACCCAAGGCCAAGACGGGCTGGCGCCACGAGCGCGAGGAGGCGTCGATGGCCGATGTCCACCGTTCGATCGGAACGCAGAAGCACGCCTCGCGCTGGCGCCGCGCCATCGCCTTCGTCGGCCCCGGATATCTGGTGGCTGTCGGCTACATGGACCCCGGCAACTGGTCGACCTCGCTCGCCGGCGGCTCGAAATTCGGCTATACGCTGCTCACGGTGGCGCTCTTGTCCAACCTGATGGCGATCGTGCTGCAATCGCTTTGCGCCCGCCTTGCCATCGGCTCCGGCCGCGATCTGGCGCAGGCCTGCCGCGACGCCTTCCCGCGCTGGGTATCGATGCCGCTCTGGCTATTTGCTGAAATCGCCATCATCGCCACCGATATCGCCGAGGTGATCGGCACGGCGATCGGCCTCAACCTGCTGTTTGGCATTCCCTTGGAGCTCGGCGTCCTCATCACCGCGCTCGACGTCTTCCTCATCCTCTATCTGCAAAAGATCGGTTTCCGTTGGGTCGAGGCCTTCGTGATCGCCCTGCTCGGGATCATCACCGTCTGCTTCGGCGTGCAGATCTTCATGGCCGACCCGCAGTGGGGCGATGTGATCCGCGGCTTCTTCCCGACCACGGAGATCGTCTCCAATCCGGAGATGCTCTATCTGGCGCTCGGCATTCTCGGCGCGACCGTCATGCCGCATAATCTCTACCTGCATTCGGGCATCGTGCAGACCCGCGATTACGGCCACAGTGTGCCGGAAAAGCGCGAGGCGCTAACCTATGCGACGATCGATTCCACCGTGGCGCTCTGCTTCGCGCTTCTGATCAATGCCTCGATCCTGATCCTCGCCGCCGCAGCCTTCCATGCCAATGGGCGCACCGACGTCGCTGAACTCGGCGAAGCCTCGTCGCTCTTGGCGCCGCTGCTGGGGCTTGCGCTTGCGCCGACGCTGTTCGGCATCGCGCTTCTATGCTGCGGCCTGAACTCGACGGTGACGGCCACCATGGCCGGGCAGATCATCATGGAAGGGTTCCTGAAGATCAGGCTGCAGCCCTGGATCCGGCGGTTGATCACCCGCGCCATCGCCATCGTGCCGGCCGGTTTCGTGACCATCTGGTATGGTGATGCGGGTACCGCAGAGCTCTTGATCCTCACACAGGTCGTGCTCAGCCTGCAGCTCTCCTTCGCGGTCTTCCCGCTGGTGATGTTCACCGCCAACAAGGCGAAGATGGGTGATCTGGTGGCACCGCGCTGGCTGTCTGCCATCGCCTACACGATCGCCATCATCATCGCCGGGTTGAACATCAAGCTGCTGTTTGACTTCGTGATCGGCTAACGCCTGGAGTAAGCCGCGCGGCCGTTGTTGAGGTCGTCGACGAAGGGGGAGAACTTGTGGCTCCCTTCTTCGTGCATGATCAGCGGCGCGCGCAGCGACAACCGGGCGCGTGAGCCCTTGATCGCGGTCACCAGGATGCGAACGGCGTTTTCGCCCTCGCGCGGATGGATAGCCGTGATCTCGATGCCGCCGAAGCGACGACCGCAGCCGTCGATGATCTCGGCGATCGATTCCGGCCGAGCGATCAGCGACAGTTGGCCGCCAGGGATCATGATGGCGCCGGCCGTGCGCAGCCAGCTTTCGAACAGGTCCTCCGTCATGGCATGCGCCTCGGCCTTCAGCGCATCCGGCGTCTTGCGGTCGCCGGGATCGTTGAAGGGCGGGTTGAGGATGACGTAGTGGAAGCTCTCGTCGATGAGGCCGGCATCATTGCGCGCCTTGGCCTTCAGCGTCACATCCGCCTCAATGACGGTGACGCGGCCCAGCATGTGGGTGTTCTCAGCAAGATCCAAGCTGCGGCGCGCGAAATCGGCCATCTCCGCGGAGCGTTCGAAGAGCACGACCTCGGCCTTCGGCAGCCGCGAGGCGACGGCGAGACCGGCCGCACCGGCGCCTGCGCCGAGATCGGCAACCTTCACCGCTCTCTCATCATCCACCAATGCCGCCAACAGCATGGCGTCCATGCCGGAACGGTGCCCCCTGCCCTTCGGCTGAAGAATATGAAAGGCGCCGCGGTGGAAGGCGTCGATAGTTTCGGTTACGGGCTGATCGGGCGTGGGCTCGCTGGTCACGGCGTCGCTCACTTCTGCTCGCGCAATTCGTCGCCGAGACCAGCGTCGATGAGGATGCGGCGGGCGCGATCGGCCTGGTCGTCTTCGACCAGCAGGCGGCGCGGCAGCATGCCGAGCGAGCCTTCCAATATGCTCATGCCCTGATCGGCGATGAAGCAATGGATGCCGGCATCCTTCATCAGGCTTTCAGCGAAGGAGAGCAGCACGGGATCGTTGGCGCGGATAAGTTCATGCATTTACCGTGAAATCCCTTTCAATTTTCCGCGACGTGGCAATTTCGCCTCTTGCCGCTCAAGCCGCCCCTTTCTATTGTCAAATCCAATGAGTGAACAGGAGTCCGGGTCGTTGGGCGTGGTCATACCGCTTGAAGAAAGCAAAAACAAACTGGCATCCGTCAAGCCTTTGGTGGATCTAACCAAGGCGGACATGGAGCGGGTCAACCAGTTGATCCTTTCGAAGGCCGGTTCAGACGTGCAGATGATCCCCGAAGTGGCGAACCATCTGATCTCGTCCGGCGGCAAGCGCCTGCGCCCGATGCTGACGCTCGCCTCCTCCGCGCTCTATGGCTACCAGGGCGAAAACCACATCAAGCTCGCGACCGCGGTCGAGTTCATGCACACGGCAACGCTGCTGCACGACGATGTCGTCGATGAAAGCGACCTGCGCCGCGGCAAATCCACCGCCCGCATGATCTGGGGCAACCAGGCAAGCGTGCTGGTCGGCGACTTCCTGCTTGGTCAGGCCTTCCGCATGATGGTGGATGTCGGCTCGCTCGATGCTCTCGACGTTCTCTCGTCGGCCGCCTGCGTGATCGCCGAAGGCGAAGTGCTGCAGCTTTCCGTCGCCAAGAACATGGAAACCACCGAGGACGATTATCTCTCGGTCATCCGTGCCAAGACGGCGGCGCTGTTTGCGGCCGCTGCCGAAGTCGGCCCGATCGTGGCGGATGCCGGCAAGGCCGGACGCAACGCGATGAAGTCCTACGGCATGAACCTTGGCCTCGCCTTCCAGCTGGTCGACGACGTGCTCGATTACGGCGGCAAGGCTGCAGATCTCGGCAAGAATGTCGGCGACGACTTCCGCGAAGGCAAGATCACGCTTCCAGTCATCCTCGCCTACCGGCGCGGCACCGAGGAAGAACGCGCCTTCTGGCGCAAGGCGATCGAGGGTGGCGAAAGCAACGATCAGAACCTCGAAAAGGCACTCGGCCTGATCACCAAGTACGGAACGCTGAACGATACCATTGGTCGGGCGGTCCATTATGGCACGATTGCACGCGATGCACTGGCGCCGCTTCCCGATACGGCATGGAAATCCGCACTGATGGAAGTCATCGACTTCTGCATCGAGCGCGTCAATTAACCGACGATCATTGGTCCAAGGCTGATTTTCTTGCGGGGTCGCTTCAAAAAAGCCATCCTGTCGTGAATCAGTCTTCTCAACTGATTTTGCAGTCGACGCTGGTGGGCTGTTCTCACGAAAGGTTTTCTAATGCGGCGGAAATTTGCCATACGTCTTCTTTCGAGCGCGTCGCTTGCGGCAGTTCTGTCGCTGAGCGTGCTCGGCGGCGCCAATGCCGAAGACGCGGCCAAGAAGGACGACGCCAGCGCGACCGTGATCTTCGATCCTGACAGCGTCAACACTTTCTCCGGCGCATTGCTTGCCGCCCGCACCGCCGATGTTGATCACGACTATGAGACGGCAATCGAGCTCTACAAGAAGGCGCTGCAGATCGAGCCCGGCAATCCGGAGATTCGCCAGCGCCTGATGATCTCGCTGCTGCTCAATGGCGACATCAAGGACAGCGTGCGTTACGCCAACGAGTTGAAGAACGATCCGAGCATCGAGCGCCTCTCGACCATCGTGCGAGGCGCAGATGCGATCCGCCGCGGCGAATACAAGACCGCCGAGAGCGCGCTGAAGACCACCGGCCCGACCGATCTCGACCGCGTCATGAACGACCTGATGGCCGCCTGGGCACGACTGGGCGCCGGCAAGGGCAAGGATGCGCTGTCGCAGGTCGAGAAGCTGAAGGGGCCGGAATGGCTCGCGATCTTCCAGAACTACAATGCCGGCGCGATCGCCATCGTCAACGGCGACGTGCGCTCGGCGCGCAAGCACCTGAACGACGCCGTGCTCGACAAGGATGGCGCGGCCACCGCACCCGACACCTTCATGCGCGCCATCATGGCGCTCGCTCGCCTGGAAGCGACGCAGGGCAACAAGCAGAAGGCGCTCGACACGGTTTCGGTCGGCGACAACCTGCTGCCCAACTACGCGCCGCTCAACGCGCTGCGCCAGAGCATCACAAAAGACGAAAAACAGGTGCAGCAGATCACCACAGCCAAGCAGGGTGCGGCCGGCGTGCTGTTCTCCTTTGCCGGCGCGCTGAACCGCGACGGGGCTGAGGACATCGTCTCGCTCTACCTGCAGATCGCGCGCGCGCTCGATCCTGACAGCGCCGACGCGCTGGTCATGCTCGGCGGTATCGCCGAGAAGCAGAGCCAGCTGGACCGAGCCATTGCGCTCTACAAGGAAGTGCCCGACAATTCGCCGATGAGCCGCATCTCCGAGCTGCAGCTTGGCCTGGCGCTGGCCGAGGGCGGAAAGGTCGACGAAGCCCGTGCGCATCTGCAGGGGCTGATCCAGTCGGACCCGAAGGATATTCGCAGCTACCTCGCCTATGGCAGCGTTCTTTCCGACGCCAAGGACTACAAGGCAATGGCCGAAAACTACGACAAGGCTGTCGATGTGATCGGTCCGCTGCCGGGCAAGAACACCTGGACTGTCTTCTTCCAGCGCGGCATCGCCTATGAGCGGCTGAAGCAGTGGGACAAGGCCGAGCCGAGCTTCCGCAAGGCGCTGGAATTGAACCCGAACCAGCCGCAGGTCTTGAACTATCTCGGCTATTCCTGGATCGACATGAACAAGAACCTCGACGAGGGTCTTGAGATGATCAAGAAGGCCGTCGATCTGCGTCCCGACGACGGCTACATCATCGATTCGCTCGGCTGGGCCTATTTCCGCCTCGGCAAGTTCGACGACGCGACCGAGGAACTGGAGCGCGCCGCACAGATCAAGGCCGGCGATGCGACGATCAACGATCACCTGGGCGACGCCTACTGGCGCGTCGGGCGCAAGCTCGAAGCCGTCTATCAGTGGAACCGGGCACTGGGTTCGGAGCCCGAGGCCGCCGAGATCCCGAAGATCAAGGACAAGATCGCCAACGGCCTGCCTGCCGTGACCGACGATGCCAAGACCGTCGACAAGAAGATGCCCGATCCGGCCCCTGTCGACCCGAAGCCGGCCGACAAGAAGACCTGATCATCCATGGCTGACACAGGCTTCGCCGACGGCGTTGCGATCAGCGAGCATGCCTTTGCCAAGATCAATCTGGCCCTGCATGTGACGGGCCAGAGAGACGACGGCTATCATCTGCTCGAAATGCTGGTGACGTTCACGCGCTCGGGCGACCGGCTGGACTTCGCGCCTGCCGATACCGACGAGTTTCACATCTCCGGCCGATTTGGCGACGCGCTTGCTGGCGATGGCGGCACCAATCTGGTGCTGAAGGCGCGCGATGCGTTGCGCGCAGCCGTGCTTGAGGCGGGTGGCGTGGCACCGCCCGTGAGTATCCACCTGCGCAAGGACCTGCCGATTGCTTCAGGCATCGGCGGCGGCTCGGCGGATGCGGCAGCGGCGCTGCGCGGGCTGATGCGGCTCTGGGGCACTCCCCTGCCCGCCGCGACCATCGACGCCATCGCCATCAAGCTCGGCGCCGATGTGCCGATGTGTCTTGCGAGCCGACCGCTGATTGCGCGCGGGATCGGCGAGCGGATCGAGACGGTGCGCGACTTGCCTGCCTTTCCCATGGTGCTCGCCAATCCGCTGAAGGGGGTTTCGACGCCAGATGTGTTCCGCCGGCTGGCGACGAAGACGAACGGCGCGCTTGCGGTAGCATCCGGCCTCCCGTGGCTCGACGCGCTGCGCGGCATGCGCAACGATCTCGAGCCGCCGGCGCGCGCCCTGCTGCCTGAAATCGCCGAGATCTCCGATATGCTCTCCGATCAAGGCGCGCGCTTCGTGCGGATGTCGGGATCGGGCGCGACGTGCTTTGGCATATTCGCCAGCGCAGACGAAGCGAAGGCTGCGGCGGACGCGCTTCACGGCAAGCGGCCGGACTGGTATTTCGAGGCAACCGAAACATTGGCGGGAGACGATGATGACAGGCGTTGACGACACGCGTCCGTTCATTCCGGTGGGATTTGCCGTGCTGACGGTCTCAGACACGCGCACAGCTGCAGACGACCGCTCCGGCGATACGCTGGCGGCCCGCATTTCGGAGGCCGGACACCGGTTGATCGCACGCGCCATCGCGCCCGACGACAGACAGGCGATCGCCACGCAGGTGCAGGCATGGACGGCACAATCGGATGTCGACGTGATCATCACCACGGGCGGAACCGGCTTTACCGGCCGCGACGTGACGCCAGAGACGCTGGAGCCGCTGTTCGACAAGCGCATGGATGGCTTTTCGGCCGTCTTCCACCGCATCTCGCAGGACAAGATCGGCACCTCGACCGTGCAGTCGCGCGCGACGGCAGGGCTGATCGGCACCACCTTCGTCTTCGTGCTGCCGGGATCGCCCGGCGCCTGCAAGGACGCGTGGGACGGCATCTTGAAGGCGCAGTTCGATTATCGCCACATGCCGTGCAACTTCGTGGAAATCATGCCCAGGCTCGACGAGCACTTGAAGCGCGGAGCTTAAAAACTAGCTCCGCGCCGAACGCGCGACCCAGGACGGGATGAGCTCGGCGGACAGCTTGCGAAGCTTCTGGCCCTTGACGAATTCCGCCAGCTGCATGCCGCTGCGCGCCGTCGCCAGCGCATGTTTTTTCGGCAGCAACAGGCCAAGCTCCAGCGGCGCCAGCCGGCGCAGGCGCTGATAGAAGGGCCGGCGATAGCCACGCGAGGCGGTGAAGCGAGCGGGCAGCTTGTTCAGCGCCACATATTCGGCGATCTCGTCGATCCAGCCGCTTTGTGGGCGGGCGCCTGGCTCGACGAACAACAGCCATTCGCCGCGCGCCGAACGCAGTATGTCCTTGATATCCCAATGCTGATGGAAGCAGCAGCCGGCGGCATCAGCGACCTTGGACGAGCCATCGCGCGAGCCGTGGTCGAGCACCACCACATCGCTCACCAGCCCCTCCACGGCACCAGCAACCAACACCGATAACGTCTGTGCCAGCTCAGGTTCCTGATCCCGGCATTCCAATAGGACAGTCAACATTGCTCATTTATAGTGCGACGCACAAAACATTACCAGCGACAGTTTTCCAAATTTGTTCTTGCATTGTTCTCATTTCGGCGATAGGAATTTAATCACCAGAACGGATGGGGACGCCGAGTCTTCCATCGACGGAGAAACCCGATGAACGAACAGTCCCTTGCAGGGCAGGCCGCATTCGCGCCTGCCAATACGGCGGATATTGCCGACGCGATGATCGTTTCTTCCGGCCTCAGGATCGAGGTCGACCGCCGGCGCGGCCGCGGTGCGGGGCTGAACCCGAGCGGGCGCTTCGAGCCGCAGAGCCGCGAAGGCTTCGACGATGGCTGGCAGACGCTGGAAGAGCTGCCGCCGTTCAAGACCGAGGTGCAGATCGAAAAGCCGCGCACGGCAATCACCCGCAATGAATCGCCGGATATCCCCTTCGACCGTTCGATCAATCCCTATCGCGGCTGCGAGCACGGCTGCATCTACTGCTTCGCGCGGCCCACGCACGCCTATATGGGCTTGTCTGCAGGGCTGGATTTCGAAGCACGGCTGTTTGCCAAGCCGGATGCAGCCAAGCTTTTGGAGCGCGAACTCGCCAAGCCAGGCTACAAGCCGCGGGTGATCGCGATCGGCACCAATACGGATCCGTACCAGCCGATCGAGAGGGAATGGCGGATCATGCGGGATATACTCGAGGTGCTGGAGCGGGCAAACCATCCTGTTTCCATCGTCACCAAGTCGGCGCTCATCCTGCGCGATCTCGATATCCTGCAGCGCATGGCGGAGAAGAACCTCGTGCGCGCCTCGCTGTCGGTGACGACGCTGGATCGCAAGCTGGCGCGGACGATGGAGCCGCGCGCCTCTACCCCGTCGAAGCGGCTCGATGCGCTGAAGGCGCTGAGCGACGCCGGCATCCGCACGTCTGTGATGATGGCCCCGGTCATTCCAGCGCTAAACGATCATGAGATCGAGCGCGTGCTCGATGCGGCGCATGCCGCGGGCGCCACGGAAGCGGGTTATGTGATCCTGCGTCTTCCATTGGAGGTGTCGCCGCTGTTCCGCGACTGGCTGCTGCAGCACTATCCTGATCGTTACCGGCACGTCATGTCGCTGGTGCGCTCGATGCGCGGCGGCAAGGACTACGACGCCGATTTCAGCAAGCGCATGAAGGGCGCCGGTCCCTATGCCTGGCAGATCGCCCGACGCTTCGAGATGGCGACGAAGCGGCTTGGCATGACCCGCCGCAGCATGCCGCTGCGCGACGACCTGTTCGTGCCGCCCAACGGCAGCGGCGTGCAGCTGTCGCTGCTCTAGTTTTGCAGCATGTCGTTGTCGCAAAACCGCTGCACACTTTTGCGCGACATGCTCGGACATTCCCTTACGGACGGCTGACCCTGGCCTTCCGTTCTCAAGTCCCCGGCCCGCCGCCCTGATCCGGGGACTTGCAGGAAATCGGGTTGGCGTGCGAAGTTCAGCCGCATGAAACGTCGCACGCCACCCGATTCTCCCATGCTTTTCGAAGATGTCCCGCTGCTTCCGGATTTCCGGCTGGAGTTGAAGGCGCGCAAGGCCGGCCACTGGCCGGTTGCCGGCGCCGACGAGGCGGGGCGCGGGCCGCTGGCGGGGCCCGTGGTTGCCGCCGCCGTCATTCTCGACCCAAAGCGCATCCCCGATGGCCTGAACGATTCCAAGCAGCTTTCCGCGCAGAGGCGGGAAGAGCTGTTCGAGCAGATCCTTGCCACCGCGACCGTCGCGATCGCCTCATCTAGCTCGCGCCGCATCGACGAGACGGATATCCGCAAGGCGAGCCTGGATGCCATGCGCCGTGCGATCCTCAGCCTCTCCATCCCGGCAAGTTATGTGCTGACCGATGGGCTGGATGTGCCGCCCGGGCTTGAGTGCCCCGGCCAGGCCGTCGTCAAGGGCGATGCCCGCTCCGTGTCGATTGCCGCCGCCTCCATCGTCGCCAAGGTCACGCGCGACCGGATGATGACGCGCGCGGACCTCATCTTCCCCGCCTATGGCTTCGCCGCGCATGCCGGCTACGGCACCGCACGCCACCGCGCCGGCATCGACAGCCACGGCCCCTGCCCGCTGCACCGCATGAGCTTCGGGCGGCTCAAGCAGTTCCTGGTCACCGACGGCGAGTAGGCGACACCTCGCACGTCGTTTCAGCGCTACCGCGACAACATCCCCAAAACGCAAAAAGCCCCGGCGAACCGGGGCTTTCAAATCCGATAGGACCGTTCTCAGTTGAGGCGGGTCTTTACCTGACCAAGAGCGTTGCCGAAGAGTTCGGACTGAACCTTGGCATCGGCCTTCTTGACGAGAACCGTTTCAGCGGCGGCGATGGCGAGGTCGACGGCTGCGGAACGAACCGCCTTCATCGCATCGGCTTCGGCCTGCTTGATCTTCGCTTCAGAAACCGCGGTGCGGTTGGCGACGAATTCCTCGGTCTTCTTCTTGGCTTCGGCGGTGAACATTTCCGCTTCGCGCTCGGCAGCTGCCAGGATATGGGCAGCTTCCGCTTCGGCTTCCTTGCGCTTGCGCTGATACTCGGCCAGCAGGTGCTGGGCCTCTTCACGCAGGCGCTTGGCTTCCGACAGCTCGTTGCGGATCTGATCGGCGCGGTCGTCGAGCGACGTCGCCATCATGCCGGGAACCTTGAGGTAGACGACCAGTGCCAGGAACAGGACGAGACCGACGAATGCGAAGAATGTTGCGTCCAGTGCAAATTCCATCGATCAAGCTCCCTTCTTGGCCGCGGTGACGGCGGACGTGACTTCAGCCTTGGTGGCGGTGCCACCGATCAGCTGCTCGACGACGGCCTTTGCCGTTTCCTCGGCGATCGTGCCGACATCCGCGAATGCCTTCGCCTTGATATCGGCGATGTGGCCTTCCGCAGCCTTCAATTTTTCGCCCAGAGCGGCTTCAACCGCACGGCGGTCGGCCTCGGCTTTGAGCTTGGCGGCGTCGCGCGCTGCCGTGCCGATTGCGTTCGACTTGGCGCGGGCTTCTGCGAGTTCGGCTTCGTAGGCAGCGACGTCTGCGTCTGCCTGCGCCTTCAGGCGTGCGGCCTCATCGAGGTCCTGCGCGATGCGCGTGTGGCGCTGCTCGAGGATACCGCCGATGCGCGGTGCAATGACCTTTTGCATGAGCACGAAGAAAATGACGAAGGTAATCGCCAGCCAGAGCAGCTGGGACGCATACGTCGAAGTATCGAAAGGCGGGAAAACACCGCCATGGTGTTCGGCTGGCACGCCGGTCTCGGTATGAACCTCGCCTGCGGCCGGGGCAGCATGCGCGTCTGTACCGGTCGCTGCACCAGTTTCTGCGGTTCCCGCCGGGGCTTCTTCAGCGTAAGCCGGGGTCACAAAAAACATGCTCACCTCCAGGTGTACTGCAAATACAAAGGATCACGGCTCGCTGTTCGCAGGCCGTGATCCCTCAGTGCGCCGAAATTAAACGGCGAACAGCAGAAGGAGAGCGACGAGCAGCGAGAAGATGCCCAGAGCTTCCGTAACGGCGAAGCCGAATACCAGACGGCCGAACTGGCTGTCAGCGGCAGACGGGTTGCGCAGGGCGCCCGACAGGTAGCTGCCGAAGATGTTGCCGAGGCCGAGAGCCGTACCGGCCATACCAAAGCAAGCGAGGCCTGCACCGATGAATTTTGCTGCTTCCGCGTCCATGTTGTACTCCTTTGAAATGGTTGTTGCGGCGAATTGACTGACGCCCGCGGGCGTCAATGTCGGTATCCCTTAGTGGCCACCCGGATGGATCGCGTCGTTGAGGTACATGCAAGTCAGTACCGCAAAGACGTAAGCCTGGAGGAAGGCGACGAGGAACTCGAGACCCGTCAGGGCGACGGTCATGATGAGGGGAAGAACGGCGCCACCGATACCGACAGCACCCATGGCTCCAAGCGAGGCAACGAAGCCCGCGAACACTTTAAGGGTGATGTGACCGGCCAGCATGTTGGCGAAGAGACGAACGGAGAGCGAAATCGGACGCGACAGGAACGAGATGATTTCGATGGCGACGACCAGCGGCAGCAAGATGCCGGGAACGCCCTGAGGCACGAAGACATTCAGGAAGTGGAAGCCGTGCTTGTAGAAGCCGTAGACCAGAACCGTGCCGATGACGAGCAAGGCAAGAGCAAAGGTGACGATGATCTGGCTGGTGATGGTGAAGAAGTAAGGGAACATGCCGAGCAGGTTTGCGGTCAGCACGAACATGAAGAGCGAGAAGACCAGCGGGAAGAATTTCATCCCCTTGGATCCGGCGCCTTCTTTCAGCATGCCCGCGATGAACTCGTAGGACATTTCGGCGACCGACTGCGAGCGGCCCGGCACGATGGCGCGGTTCGACGTCGAGAAATAGAGGAAGCCGGCGGCCACGGCAGCGGAAGCCGCCATGAACAGCGAGGCGTTCGTAAACGAGAAATCAATCCCGCCGATTTCGATCGGCACAATCTTCTGGATCAGGAACTGATGAGTCGGATCGTTAGACACCGCTTGTTCTCTCTATATCTTATACCCGCACGAGACGGGATTATTGCACTGGATCGAACGCCTGAACGTTCCGCCCTATTTCCGGTCGCTTTCGCGCATATCGAGATCAGGTTTCGCAACCTTGCCCGCAGCGCGCATCACGTTCAGCACGCCGGCACCAAATCCAAGAAGAAGAAGTACGATCAATCCCCAAGGCGCAGTGCCGACAAAACGGTCGAAGAGATAGCCCAGGACAGCGCCGACCACGACTGCGGAAATGAACTCGCTCGAAAGCTTCATCGCCTGGGCATAGCCCTTGCGGCTTACCTCGGCGCGGGCCTCGTCGGCCTCGTCCTTCCCCGCCTCGATGCGCTTGGTCGCGAGTTCCGCTCCCAGTTGCGCACGGCGCTTTTCCAGACTCTCCTCGCGGTCATCCGCCATCGTGCTCTCCTCCGCCTGCCGCCGTCCGCTACGCCGCTACCCCGGTTTACCGACAACGACCCCAAGGCTGAAGAACCTTCCGGCCCGCTTTGAAGTCGCGCGCAACATAGTTTTAGCAAAATCCATAGTCAAGGCGTAGCAGGCCGATGTCCAGCCATAAAATAAGCGATCAAAAACATATGGTTAGATCGATACGGGCGGGTTGTGGCGGAATCGGGGGAAAGAATCCGCGGGCTGACGCGGCAATAAGGCGCGAAAACGCGCCTTTTACCGGGTTTTTGTCAGCTCCAGCCGCCGCCATAGGTGCGGTAGAAGACGTGCAGACCGATACGGCCGACCTTTTCCATGGTCTTTGCCCATTTCGGGCGAACATAGACGGCGTGGTAATGGGTTGCGGAGCCAACCTGGGGCAGCCAGATGCGGCCGGCGGTCACCGCCATCGCCACATCGCGGGCGATTCTCCAATGGGCCTGCGAGTTCACGCGGTCCTTGATGTTGTCGCAGGCGAAGGAGAACTGGCAGCGGTTGCGCCAATCCTCGTTCTGGTAGACGACGCCGCAGATGGTCTTCGGATAGGCAGGGTTGCGCACGCGGTTGAGGATGACCTGGGCGACGGCCGCCTGGCCCTTTACGGTTTCACCACGCGCTTCGAAATAGATGCCCGAGGCGAGACACTGCTGCTCGGCAGGCGAAAAGACGCTGGCCGGCAGGATGCTCGCGGCCCAGGCGTGATCCTTAGGCCCGATCTGCGGCACGAAGCGGCCATTGTCGACCTTCTCCGTCAGGATCGAATCGAACGGTGACTGGCGGGCGTAATCGGGAGCGGCGGGCGCGAAGGCGGTGGCGAGCACGTCGGACTTGTTGCTGGTGACGAGATCGGCCAGCATCGGCGAGATGTCGGCTGCGGGCTTCGGCGGCTGCTTGCGATAGAAGTTGGTAGCGATCTCGATTTCCTTGCCGCGAATCTTCGGCTTCACGAAGGCCGACTTGTCCTTCAGATTGAAGGTCGGCTGAAACAGAAGACGGGTGCGCTGCAGGATCGAGCCGGCGGAGAAATCCTTCGGCGGCTGCACGCGCTCGACAGCGACCACCCTGCCCTTCTTCGTGGCGCGGTTGACGCGGTCTTCATCGGGGGTGTCTTCGTGGCCCTTGTTCTCGGCGGTGAAGGCGACCTTGCGGCCATCGGGCAGCACCATGCCGGCGCCGGATGCGATCGCGCCGGTGACAGCGGGATCGGCGAAGGCGAGCTCGGCCTGGTGGATGGAGCCGGCGGGAGAGTTGGTCAGCACCATGCGCCAGTTCTCGCGACCCTGGTCGAGGCCGGCCAGAAGGGCTGCCAGATCGGCATGCGAGGCCATGGTGGGAAACGCCAGCCACGCGCAGACGCCGAAGAGCGCGGGGGAACTCCATCTTTGCAGCAAAGGGCGCAGCTTATCGAAGCGGCGCGACGCACCAAGGGTGCGTGATTTGCCAGGGACACGACTATTTCGACGCAACACCAGACTCCGGCATGGGACGCATGAACATGCCGATAAAAATGTCTCATTAACCTTGATGCTTGGTTAATACGCCGCCCCCCAATTGATACAGCATTTGCTTATAGACACTGAAACGCAAAAGCCCGGCGCGAGGCCGGGCTTTCGAGGGATGGGTGGGCGCCGTCAGATGATGACGTGCGAGCCGAGCTCGACCACGCGGTTGGCCGGCAGGCGGAAGTAATCCGACGGGTTGGCGGCGGCGTTGGCGAGTGCGATGTAGAGGCGGTCCTGCCAATAGGGCATGCCCGACTTCGCATCCGGCACCAGCTTGCGGCGGCCGAGATAGAAGGAGGTCGACATGATGTCGAACTTCAGCCCGGTCTTGCGCAGCGTCGCCAGCGCCTGCGAGACGTTCTGCGATTCCATGAAGCCGAACAGAAGCTCGACTCGCGAGAAGCGCTCGGAGATCTGCTCGACCTTGTAGCGATCGGCGCTCGGCACGCGCGGCTTGTTGACCGTGCGGATCGTCAGGATCACGTTCTTGTCGTGCAGGACGTGGTTGTGCTTCAGATTGTGCAGCAGCGCTGCGGGTGCGGATTCCGGATCGCTGGTAAGGAAGATCGCCGTACCGGGCACATGGGCCGGCGAGTGGTCACTCTTGCGCTCGATCGAGGAGATGAACGAAGCCAGCGGAATATCCGTGTGGCGGGTCTTTTCCATCAGAAGCGCCGAGCCGCGACGCCATGTCCACATGACGACGACGAAGGCGGTGGCGATCAAGACAGGGATATAGCCGCCATCGTGGATCTTGATGAGGTTGGCGCCGAGGAAGATCATTTCCAGCACGAAGAGCGGCGCCAGCACGGCGGTCGCCGTCAGCACCGACCAGTTCCAGCGGACGCGGACGAACTCGAAGGCCATGATTGACGTCACGACCATGGCGCCGGTGACGGAGATACCATAGGCCGTCGACAGCGAATCCGACGAACCGAAAGAGATGACCAGGAAGATCACGCCCAGGAACAAGAGCAGATTGACCGACGGCACGAAGATTTGCCCGGTGTTGGTTTCCGAGGTGAAGAGGATTTCCATGCGCGGCAGGAAGCCGAGGTTGATCGCCTGGCGGATCAGCGAGAACGCGCCGGTGATGACCGCCTGGCTGGCGATGATGGTGGCGGCGGTGGCCAAGATGACGGCTGGCAGCAGCGCCCACTTCGGGAACATCAGGTAGAAGGGATCGCTCATGGCATGCGGATTGCCGAGCACCAGAGCGCCCTGGCCGAGATAGTTCAGCGTCAGCGCCGGGAAGACCAGCACGAACCAAGCCCACTGGATCGGGCGACGACCGAAATGGCCAAGGTCGGCGTAAAGCGCCTCGGCGCCCGTCAGCGTCAGGAACACGGCGCCGAGCACGATCACGCCGAAGAAGCCCTCATGCATGAGGAAGCTCACCGCGTAATACGGGTTGAAGGCGGCGAGGATGCCGAAATCATCCGAGATGTGCGAGATGCCGACAACGGCGAGCACGATGAACCAGAGCGCGGTGATCGGCCCGAAATAGCGCGCCATCGTTCCGGTGCCGCGCGACTGCACGGCAAAGAGCACGGCGAGGATGGCGACCGAGATCGGCACGATGTAGCTGCTCAGCTGCGGCGCGACGAGCTTCAGACCTTCGACGGCCGACAGAACCGACAGCGCCGGCGTAATCATCGCGTCGCCCAAAAAGAGTGCGGCGCCGACGAGGCCGAGCATCATCAGAAGCGCGGTGTGGCCGTTTGCAGTCTTCAATAGAAGCGCCAGCAGCGACAGCGTGCCGCCCTCGCCTTCGTTGTCGGCGCGCAAGAGAAGCAGCACGTATTTGATCGTGACGATGATGGTCAGCGCCCAGATCATCAGCGAGACGACGCTGATGACCTCGAAACGAGTGAGGCCATCGGCGGCGACGGGCTTCAGCGCTTCGCGAAACGCGTAAAGCGGGCTGGTACCGATATCACCGTAGACGACGCCGACAGAACCCAGCGCAAGATAGAAGAGCTTGCGCGGGCTCATGTTCTGGTCGTGTGAATGGCTGTCTGCGGACATGAAACAAAAACAGGCTCTTCAGAGCCAGCCTTTCCAACGGAAGAAGAAGAAGGGGATTACGGCGGAAACCAGCATCAGCCCGAGCGAATAGGGATAGCCCTGGGCAAAATGCAGTTCCGGCATGAATTCAAAATTCATACCATAGATGGAGGCGACCAGCGTCGGCGGCAAGAAGACCACCGATGCGATCGAGAAAATCTTGATGATCGAGTTCTGTTCGATGTTGATCAGACCCAGCGATGCATCGAGAAGGAAGGTGATGTTTCCGGCGATATAGGACGAGTGCTCGTTCAGCGACTGGATATCGCGCGAGACCGTTCGGCATAGTTCCTTCGTCGCACGATCCTGCTGCACGGCCGGCACGTTGTAGAAGAAGGTCATCAGCCGCGACATGGAGGCCAGGCTGTCGCGCACCTTGCTGACGAGGCGCTGATGGGCGGCGATATCGCGCAGCTTCTCCTCGAGATAGTTCGAGGGCTTACGAACCTTCTTGGCGCGATCGCCGAAGACGTGGGTCGACAGGATATCGATGCGGGCGACCGAGATTTCGAGAATTTCCGCCGTGCGATCGATGATGGTCTCAAACAGCTTCGCCAGCAGCGACGCACCGTTGCGCCAGTGGGCGGGAATGCGGTGAAGCGCTGCGATGAAGAGCGCGAAGGACTTGGGCTGGGCGTAGCGGATAGTGATCAGGCGCTTGCCGGCAAGGATGAAGGCGACATCGGTCAGGACCGGCGCATCGGTCTCGGCCTTCCAGACCAGCGAGGCGGTCATGAAGACGGCATCGCCTTCGGTATAGAGACGGGCGGAAGGCTCGATGTCCTTGAGGTCCTCGCGGGTCGGTACCTCGATGCCGAGCGCCTTCTCGACATAGGCCTCTTCCTCGCGCGTCGGCTCGATCATGTCGATCCAGACGATATCGTCGCGCATGGTCTCGACCTTGGTGAGATCACCGAGCTCGACCGATTGGCAATTGGAGCAATAGGCAGTGATCACCGGGCGCGTCTCCCGTGATCCAGGGCTGTGAGGGCCATCGCCGTTCGCATCAAAAAACCTTCCGCGGAGCGCCAGAAAAAGCGGCGCTCGAGCTGCAAGTCTTTGAGATTAACGAAAGCGGCTGAAGAATGTTCATCAATATCCCGTCATAGCCGGCCGAAGCTCGGGTATGCACTATGCTCAACCGCATCGCAGTCACCAATCCTTCGATCGACAAGAGAACTCCGAACATGCAGCAGGCATTCGCCGCTGCAGGGCTGGCTATCATCGAGCATTCGCACACGCCGCCCTCATGGCGACGGCGCGCCATATGACGGAAACCCACGCAAGAATCAAGACATCTTACGTGAACTGCGTTGTTTGATCACATTTTGCCCGCAATTGGGAGTCTAGCCACGCGGTCCGAAACGGCACACATCACTCGAAGACGATGGATGGAGCGGCACGCTGCGGCTTGCCCTCAAGCTGCGCCCAGACCTTGGCGGCGATGTCGCGGTAGATGCCGGCGACGATGCCGTTCGGCTCGCTGGCCACCAGCGGCGTGCCGGCGTCGGAGGCTTCGCGGATGTTGATCGTCAGCGGCACTTCGCCGAGGAAGGGCACGCCGATGCGCTCGGCTTCGGCGCGGGCGCCGCCATGGCCGAAGATATCGTAGCGCGCGCCGGTATCGGGGGCGATGAAGTAGCTCATGTTCTCGACGATGCCGAGAACCGGCACTTCCACCTTCTTGAACATGTTCAGCCCCTTGCGGGCATCGATGAGCGCCAGATCCTGAGGTGTCGAGACGATGACGGCGCCGGCGAGCGGCACCTGCTGGGCCATGGTCAGCTGCGCGTCGCCGGTGCCGGGCGGCATGTCGACGACGAGAACGTCGAGCTCGCCCCAGGCGACTTCGCGCAGCATCTGCATCAGAGCCGACTGCACCATCGGGCCGCGCCAGATCATCGCGGTTTCCTCATCGACGAGGAAGCCCATCGACATGACCTTGAGGCCGTAATTCTCCATGGGATTGATGATGCGGCCATCAGTCTGGGTCGGGCGGCCGGAGATCTGCAGGAGGCGCGGCATGGAGGGGCCGTAAATATCGGCGTCGAGAATGCCGACGCGCAGGCCGTTGGCCTGCAGGCCGAGCGCGAGGTTGACCGATGTGGTGGATTTGCCGACGCCGCCCTTGCCGGAGGCGACGGCTACGATGGCGCCGATCCCGGGCACGCCGATCTTGCCGGCACGCTGCTGTGGCTGCGCGTGTGCGTGGCCTTCATGACCATGGCCGGCATGACCATGTCCAGCCTGCGGCGGCGTGCGGGCGGCGGCGCCCGATGGCGTGCCCTTCTTGTCGGCCGTCAGCGCGACCAGGGCGCCCTTGACGCCCGGCATTTCCTTGATGACGCGCTCGGCGGCGAGCCGCAGCGGCTCCAGCTCCTTGGCGCGCTCGGCGGGGACGGTGATGGAGAAGTAGACCTTGCCATCCGAGATGAACACATCGGAGACCATGCCGAGCTCGACAATATTATGCTCGAGATCGGGGCCGCGCACCGTTGCCAGCGTTTCCAGCACCTGTTCCTTGGTGACTTCAGTCATATCGTCCTCACACCCTTATCTGGCTCTGTAGATAGAGGAGCGCGAAGTGATCGCCAAACAAAATCGGTGCCGGACAAAATGGCGGGCATCGATAGCTGCGAAACGAGGGGGAGTTTCCAAAGGAGACCGCTGAGCCATCAAGTCCGCCGGGCTTTCGCCCTGATGGCACAACGGTCACCCAAGTGGATAAGGGGTTTCTAGGGCGTCAGATCTGAAAGACCAGTCAGAATTGAGGGAAAAATGCATCAGCTCGCGCTTATGGACCGGCGGGCGTATCCCAAAAACAACAAACCGCCGCTCGATGTCCAGCAAGCACAGGTGCCGGCACCGAGCGGCGGGTTGAAGGTCGCGCCTTTTATGGCGTCGTTGCCAAGTCCCCTCTGGACCGCTGGCAATAGAGAAGCATGAAGCGTGCCAACTCGAATTGGCGACGAATTCGGCGGCAACGCTAGCTGAATAACCGCGCAGCGCTCACGTCCTGGCGCAATTTTTAGGCGGGTGCGACAATAGCGCACAGGATTTGGGCAGTTACTTGATCAAGCCGATGCGCAATGCCTTGGCAACCGCCTGGGTGCGATTGACCGTGTCGAGCTTCTTGGTGGCGCGGTTGAGGTAGTGATTGACCGTGTGCTCGGACAGGCCAAGGATATCGGCGATCTCGACGCTCGTCTTGCCGGCGGCGGTCCAGTTGAGACAATCGATCTCGCGGTCGGTCAGGGCGTCGACCACGCGGTTGTCGAGCGCGCGAATCTCGGCCAGCCTGTCGAATACGTGCGTCGAGATATAGTGGAGCTCCAGCATCTCCTCGGGCGCGAAGGGCTCACGATCGCCGGCGAAGGAGACCGCGCCGCGGGCGCCGGAGGGATCGTGCGTCGGGAAATAGGCGCAGCGCATCATGCGGAAGCGCTCAAACAGGGCCATGACGATGCCCGACTTGCCGTCCGAGCGTTCCAGCTTCGACTTCGACAAGTCGCTGAAGAACGGAACCGTCGACGATCGCAGCTTGCGGACGATCGGGCTGTTCGTGAGCAGCGCCTCATGATCATAGGCCGAGAGCAGCTCGGCAGGCCAGTTGGTGATGACGGTGTTGCTCTGCAGATCGCGTGCGGTGGCCGAGGGGAGATTGAGCACCATGAATGCGCGAACCCGGTAGGCTTCCGTCAGCCTCTTCATGAAACGAAAGATATCGAACTGGGTGTTTAATCCAGATACCTCATTTACGTACACGTTCACGGAAGTCTGGTGCGGCAAAGGGTTCATCATGTCATCAGCTCAAAAAAAATCAGGAACGTCGTAAGTGACGTGCTTGGATCGCACGCCGACGGCGGCATCGCCGTCAATATAGCCTACGGCACTACACCCCAAGACTTGGGGTTGACAACTGGCAATTGTGACGATTCTTCACAAAATCACAATACGTCCACTACCGGAAAATGAGCATATTTCTGTACGAAAGGTGACGAAGCGCGTGCAGATTTGACAATTCTCAAATTGCTGGGGCTCTAGCGGCGCGGGCCAAGGCCGATCCGCATGCCGCTCATGATGCTCTGGGCAGCCCCGCGAACCGGCAACGCCCACTCCTCCAATCGCTCGAAGGTCAGCCGATAGGCCGGCCCGGTCACCGAAACACCGCCGACGAAGGACAGGTCCTCGGAGAACACGGGGGCGGCCACGCAGCGGATGCCGACCTCGTGTTCCTCGCGGTCGAAGGCATTGCCCGAGCGACGAATGTCGGCGATCTCGCGGCGCAGCGTCTCCGGCGTCAGCGTGTTTTCGGTAAAGTGCTGGAACGATACGCTTGATATGATCGCGTCCAGCCGATCGTCCGGCAGCGCCGAGAGCGCCGCCTTTCCGACACCGGTGCAATAGATGGGCGAGGCATTACCGATTTGCGAGTACATCCGGACCGGCTGGCTACCCTCGACCTTGTCGAGATAGATGACGGAGGCGCCGCGCAGGACGCCGAGATGCACGGTCTCGCCGGTCAGCTGCTGCAGGGCGTTCAGATGCGGCTCGGCGATTAGCCGGAATTCGTTGCGCGCCCAGCTGCGCGAGGCGAGATCGAGGAGGCGCAGACCGGGTGCATAGCGGCCGTCTGCCAGCACTTCCAGCAGGCCTTCCTCGGTGAGATGGCCAAGCTGGCGATGCAGTGTACCGCGCGGCTGGCCGGCGACCGCCAAGATATCGGTGAAACGCATCGGGCCGTCGGCGTGCGTCACGATATCGAGCAGCACCATCAGCTTGCCGAGCGTACCCGTCTCGCGTTTGTCCGCGGCCTCATTTTTATCCATGATGTCGCCATCAGTCGCGCTCATGCTGGCCCTCATGCCTTGACAGAGACCCAAGGCTAATCCGATAATTCCATATAGTCAAATTGAGTTCTGAATAATGGAACTATCGGGAGGATAGTGGTGGCGGAGCTTGGAGCGCAATATCCCGAATTCAGGGACCGAAGCGTGGTGGTGACGGGCGGCGGCTCCGGCATAGGTGCTGCAATCGTCGAGGGGTTCGCGCGCCAGGGCGCCAAGGTCACCTTCATTGACATCGCCGAGGAAGAGAGCCACGCTCTGGTCGACCGCCTGTCGCGCGACAGCCTGCACCCGGTGCGCTTCCACCATGCCGACCTGCGCGATGTCGCGGCGATCCGCGCAACCATCGAGGCGATCATTGCCCATTCCGGACCGATTGGCGTGCTCGTCAACAACGCGGCGCGGGACGACCGGCATGATTTCGATCAGGTGACGCCCGAATACTGGGACAACAACCAAGCGACCAATCTGCGGCACGTGTTCTTCGCGGCGCAGGCTGTGGCGCCATCGATGCGGGAGGCCGGCGGCGGGGCGATCATCAACATGTCGTCGATCGCCTTCATGTTGAACATGCCCGACTTCCCGGCCTACACGACGGCGAAGGCGGCAATCATCGGGTTGACCAAGAGCCTGGCCGGCAAGCTCGGTCCCGACAACATCCGCGTCAACTGCGTCCTGCCGGGCATGATCGTCACCGAGCGGCAGATGAAGCTGTGGCTCACAGAAGAAGGCATCGCCGGCATGATCGAGCGGCAGTGCATCAAACGCGTTTTGCAGGCCGACGCCATCGTCGGGCCCTGCCTGTTTCTAGCATCCGACGGCGCCTCCGCAGTGACGGCGCAGTCCCTTATTGTCGATGGAGGCATTTTCTGATGGCAACACCCCGATATATCGCGGTCGACTGGGGCACGAGCAGCTTCCGGCTGTGGCTGATCGGCAGCGATGGCAGCGTGCTGAATGAAAGCCGCAGCGACGAGGGCATGACGACGGCGGCCAAGACCGGTTTCGCCGAGGTGCTGGCCAAGCATCTGGCCAAGGTCGAAGCGCCCGATAATATCCCCGCCATCGTTTGCGGCATGGCGGGCGCGAAGCAGGGCTGGGTCGAGGCTGGCTATGTCGACGTCCCCACCTCGCTGTCGGCGATCCTGACCGGCGCCGTCCCTGTGCCCGGCCAGAGCCGCGACATCCGCATCCTGCCGGGCCTCGCCCAGCGCGACCGGGCATCGCCCGATGTGATGCGCGGCGAAGAGACCCAGCTTCTCGGCGCGCTTGGCCCAGACAGCACGGGCGCGCAGGCCGTCTGCATGCCCGGCACGCATTCGAAATGGGTGCATGTGCAGGAAGGCGAAGTCATCGGCTTCTCCACCTTCATGACCGGCGAACTCTTCGACGCGATCACCAAGCACACGATCCTGTCGCATGCGGTTGCCGGCGCCGAGCAATCGCCGGCCGACAATTCAGCCTTCAAGGCATCGGTGTCGACCGCCTTCCGCCAGCCGCAGATGGCGACCAACCTGTTGTTCACGGCGCGCTCCGGCCAACTGCTGCACGGCATGACCGCATCGGCGGCGCAGGCGCGGATATCGGGCACGTTGATCGGCCTGGAGATCTCGGGCGCGCTGGCCGACGCTGCCAATGACACGCCGATCGCGCTGGTCGCCTCCGGCCGCCTGCAGAAGCTTTACGAGACCGCCTTCAAGGCGCTTTCCCTCAACGTCACAACCATCGATGCCGATACGGCGGTGCTTGCCGGCCTTTCGGCCGCTGCAAACGCCATCTGGCCCAACTAAGCCCAATCAAGAAAGAACAGAGCGATGAACCGCATCCCCTTCCCCGCCATGAAGCGCCCGCTGATCGCCATCCTGCGCGGGATCAAGCCCGAGGAAACCGAAGGCGTCGTCGGCGCGCTGATCGAGAACGGCCTGACCGCGATCGAGATCCCGCTGAATTCGCCCGAGCCGTTCAAGTCGATCGAGATCGCCGCCAAGATGGCGCCGGCCGACGTGCTGATCGGCGCCGGCACCGTTTTGACGACAGACGCGGTGGATAATCTCCACAACGCCGGCGGCAAGCTTCTGGTGACGCCGAATGTCGAACCGGACGTGATCATCCGCGCTCGCGACTACGGCATGGTCACGATGCCCGGCGTCTTCACGCCCACCGAAGCGCTCGCCGCGGCACGCGCCGGCGCCACGGGCCTGAAGTTTTTCCCGGCCAGCGTGCTCGGCCCATCCGGCATCACGGCAATCCGCGCCATCCTGCCGCCGGAGCTGACGATCGCGGCCGTCGGCGGCGTGTCCGACAAGAATTTCGCCGAATACACCAAGGCCGGAATCCTCGCCTTCGGGCTCGGCACCAGCATCTACAAGCCGGGAATGACTGTCGCCGAGGTTGCCGAGCGCGCCAAGGCAACCATTTACGCATACGACGCAGCAGTGGGAGCTTGAGCGTATGACCGACATTCATGAGTTCGCGGGGCGGACCCTTTCCAGCACCAATTCGGTGCTGGGCGAAGGACCGACCTACGATCCCGATACCAATACCATCTGGTGGTTCAACATTCTCGGCAAAGAATTGCACGAGCTGAACCTCTCGACCGAAGAGAAGAAGGTGCACACGCTGCCTGTGATGGCGAGCGTGCTGGCGCGGATCGATGACAAGCGGCAGTTGCTCGCGACCGAGCAGGGCCTGTTCGTGCGCGATATCGAAAGCGGCGGCCTGACATTTTACGCGGCACTCGAAAACGACCGGCCGGAAAACCGCTCCAATGACGGACGCATGCATCCCTCGGGCAGCCTGTGGATCAGCACGATGAGCAAGCGGGCCGAAAGCCAGGCCGGCGCGATCTATCATGTGGCGCGCGGCAAGGTGACGAAGCTCTTCGGCGGCATCACCATTCCGAACTCGATCTGCTTCTCGCCCGATGGCTCTGTCGGCTATTTCACCGATACCCATCTCAGCCGGCTGATGCGGGTCATGGTCGATCGCGAGACCGGCCTGCCGACCGGCGAGCCGATCGTGCTTGTCGACAGCATGGAGGAAGATGGCGGGATCGACGGTTCCGTGGTCGATGCCGACGGCTATATCTGGAACGCGCGCTGGGGTGCCGGCACCGTCGATCGCTACAGCCCCGACGGCCTGCGCATCGCCCGCTACAAAGTGCCCGCTGCACAGCCCTCCTGCCCCGCCTTCATCGGCCCCGATGCCGACCGGCTGGCGGTCACCACTGCCTGGGAAGGCCTCGACGACGCAGCCCGCGCCAACCAGCCGGATGCAGGCGCCCTGCTTGAGCTCGGCGTCAGCGTCCGTGGTGTTTTCGACGCGGCCTACATTCTCTGACGCATCTTCCAGGATGTGTTTTCAAGGGCGTCCCTCGGGGCGCCCTTTTGCGTTTCGATCGCGCAATGATCTTGCACCCGCACAGTCCCAGCACCTGAAAAGTTCCGTAAATTTCGTCAGTTTCTGCGTGTATTTTTCTGGGAACCATTAGCCAACCCATTCATTTACTTCACGAACCGGCCGAGCTGAGACAGCTCTCGCTAGAAGAGAACAGCGCGGCCAGAGATCACCCAGGGACACTGAAAGTAGGTACGATATGACACGCAAACTTCTCACCACCGTTGCCGCTGGCGCCCTGTTTGCCACGGCCTTCGCACCGGTCGCTTTCTCGCAGAGCGCGACCCAGCCGGCCTCGCCGAGCGCACCGTCCATGTCGGCACCGGCCGACCCGGCAGCGCCGAAGCCGGATGCCATGAAGCCGGCAGGTGATGCCGCACAGGCACCCGCACCGGCCGCTACCACTGACACCGCACAAGCTGCCGGCGGCACCTATCTGACGGAGCAGTCCGCGGATCAGGTCAGCGCCAACACCTATATCGGTCAGGCCGTCTATAACGGTACGAACGAGAGCATCGGTAACGTCAACGACCTGATCATGAAGAAGGATGGCGGCCTCGTCGCAGCCGTGATCGGTGTCGGCGGCTTCCTTGGCATCGGCGAAAAGAACGTCGCCGTGCCGATGGACAAGATCACCGTGGCCCAAAACACGACGGATGGCAGCGTCAAGCTGACGACCTCGGAAACGGCCGAAACGCTAAAGGCAGCGCCGGAATTCAAGACGCTGCAGATGCAGTCGGCCGAAAAGGCCCCGGCTCCGGGCGCGATGGACAACACCGCAACCGGCTCCACGACAGCCAAGTAAACACTGCATCGTTAGTCGCAGTGCATGCGTAACCGATGGCGTCCGAGAGGGCGCCATCGGCTTTTGTGGTAAGTGCAGATCGTTGCTGACGGGTAGCGGAGATGGCACAATCAACAGCATGGAAAATCGCGCCGCCAAAGCCATTGCCGATGACATGCGCTCGATGCTGAACACAGTGCTCGGACAGCTGGCGCGTATCGATGCAAAGCTTGACTCCAAGCCCGATCAGGGTTGGATCATCAATTTGGTCTGCATCATTCTCGGCGTCGTGCTCGCGGCGATTGTTGCCACGGCAGGCCTTTTTGCGCTGATCAAATAAAGACCGACGCTTAAGCCATCGCCCGTTCGCCGGTGTCGTATTCGTTCTCGTGCAGGAACCTGAGCGTCGCGATGGCGTCGGCGGGTTTGCCGAAATAGTAGCCCTGCCCCATGCCGCAGCCGAGCATGCGCAGTTTCGCGGCTTCCGAATAATCCTCGATGCCTTCAGCGACGACTTCGAGATCGAGGCCTTCGCACATGGTCAGGATTGCTTTGATGATATGCTCGGAGGCGCGGTCGGAATTGATCCGCGAGACGAAGGCGCGGTCGATCTTGATCTTGTCGAACATGAAATCGCGCAGGCGGCCGAGGCTGGACTGGCCGGTACCGAAGTCATCCAGCGAGATGCGCACGCCGGCCTGTCTGAGGTCGGCGATGATGCGGTTGGCGGTATCAGCCGAGCCCATCACCGCGGTCTCGGTGATTTCGAGTTCGAGACGGTGCGGATCGAAGCCGACGCGGCCGAGGATGGAGAGCACGTTGGCGCTGGTGCCGGGGTCCATCAGCTGCGCGGATGAGAGGTTGAAGGACAGGAACATTTCGCGCGGCCAGGAAAGTGCCGCTTCCGCCGCCTTGCGCAACAGCGCTTCCGAGAGCGCATCGATGAAGCCGCGTTCTTCGGCGAGCGGCACGAAGACGCCTGGCGAGACGAAGCCGAGATCCGGGTCGTTCCAGCGCGCCAACGCCTCGAAGCCGAGGACCTGGCTGGTGGCGAGTGAGACGATCGGCTGGAAATGCACGTCGATGGCATCGGAGATGATGGCGTTTCGAAGCGCCTGCTCCAGCTGCGTGGCGCGCTTCATCTCCTGCGCGATCTCGCGCGAATAGACGGTGATCTGGCTGCGGCCCCGGCGCTTGGAGCGATAGAGCGCGGTTTCGGCGCTCTTCAAGAGTTCCTCGAACTCCTCGCCCGCGAAGGGATAGATGGCAAAGCCGAAGGAGGCGGAGAGGCGGACGTTGCGGTCGCCGAGATCGTAAGGCGCCGACAGGACCTCGCGGATCATCTGGCCGAACTTTTCGGCGCTGGCGCGCTCGAAGACCAGCGGCAGGACGAAAGCGAACTCGTCGCCATCATGGCGCGTGACGACGGCGCCATCGGGAATGCAGGCTTTCAGGCGGTGTGCGACCTGGCAGAGAATTTCATCGCCGGCGGCCGAGCCGAAGAGGTCGTTGATCGGCTTGAAGCTATCGAGATTGGCGATGCCGATGGTAAACGGCGCCGGATCGTCGGCGCGTTCAGCCGAGATCTGGGCGATACGGTCGCGCATGCGATAGCGGTTTCCGAGCCCGGTCAGCGGGTCGGTATAGGCCATCGTCTGAAGCTCGTTCTGGCTTACCGGCGCCAATGGCATATCCGCCAACATCATCATTCTGATCCAGAGCTTCCCCAATGCCCGGCAGAATGGCTGGCAAGTCTTAAAAATTCGATATTCGACAACCCTGGATCATCGTGAATTGCCTCCCAAGAATTGGGGAGTTGACCGCAATCAATGCTTAGAGCGAGGCCCGCTGCGCCTCGGGCTGCATGAATTTCTGGAAGACCGTCTCCAGAATGTCCGGGCTGACAGGCTTCATGATCACGTCGTCCATGCCGGCATTGGCGCATTCGGCGCGGTCACGCTCGAAGGCCTGGGTGAGCACGCCGATAATGGGGGTGCGGGGGCCATCGCCTTCCACCTGGCGGATCAGGCGGGCGGCTTCGAAACCGTTGAAGCCCGGCAGCGAGATATCCATCAGCACGATCTTCGGGCGGTATTCCGTCCACATCCGCACGGCTTCGTCGCCGGTAGCGGCGATGCGGTAGCGGTAGCCGAGGCCTTCGAGGATCTGCGAGAAAACGATCTGGTTGATATCGTTGTCCTCGGCCACCAGCACATCGAGTTCGAGCTGGTCGTCCGACGTGGTGATCTCCCAGTCGCTGTCGATCCGGTCGGCCATGGCGCCGCGATTGTTGCGGTTGAAGTGGCGGGCGATCTGGAAGGTGAGCTCGGTGGAGATCTGGAAGCCGTCCATCACCAGCGACGAGATGCCATACTGTTCGGCAAGTTCGAGGCAGCGCATGCCCATCTGGTTGTCGATGATGACGAGATCGAGCGAAAGACCGGCCGACGAGGCGATCTCCAGAAACTGCTCCTGCTCATCCTCATTACGAACCGAGCAGGCCTCGAAGCCATATTTGGCGAGTGTTCTCAGCGCCGCGGTCTCGGCGGCGATATCGCCGGTGACGACGAGAATGCGGCGGCCGGAGAAATTCTCGGGCACGATGGCTTCCATGGCTGCCGGCTCGCGGCGCTCGCTGTCGTCGTTCATCGGAACATAGGCGCGGCGATAGCTGCTCTTGGCCGATGTCGTGACGCTCGATGCCTTCTCGAATTCTTCGAGATCACTACCCTCGCGCGGCAGGTCCTGCATGGTCGAGACGAGGAAATAGCGTCCCGGCTTGCCGATGCGGTGCTTGCGCGAAATGATTTCGCGTTCCGACCCATCGCGGGCGATCTGGCGCTGGCGCACCACCGACATCTCGCCGGTCTCGAGAACGTGGCGATCGCTTTCCTCGAAGCGGGTGGCGACCTCGGGCGAGAAGAGTTCGGTGCTCCTGCGGCCCAGCACCTCGTCGGCGGTTGTCTGGTATTTCTCGCAGAAGGCAACGTTGACGGCGACGTAGACGAGGTTGCGGTCCTTGACGAAGAGCGGGAATGGCAGATTGTCGAGAATATCCTCGGTAAGCTGCACGCGCTCGAGATCGAGCCGCCACTGCTCCTCGCGCTTCTTAACTTCAGAAATATCGGAGATGACGCAGACGCCAAAGCCATTGGGCAGCCGGCGCTTCTGGAAGCCGACCCAGCAATCGTTGCCGTAGCGCTCGACCGCTTCGTAGCGCTCGCGCCAGTGCGTGGCGATCTTCTGCGACAGCCAGTCCTCGCGGCTGAGCGCGCCCTGCTTGCCGGCCGAACGGCTGCGGATGCCGGTCTCGTAGACGGCGCCGAGGAAATCGCGAAGCCGCGTTCCGGGCTGCAAGAGATCGGCACAGATCGGGAAGAAATCGAGCACCTGCCGGCTGGCAAAGACGATGTGATCGGTCTTGTCATAGACGATGAAGGCGGAAGACAGGCTTTCGCAGACCGCGTCGAACAGCGCCGACTGGAGGCCAGCAGCGGTCTCAACCGCGCCCTCCTGCGGGGCTGTGTCCGCTTGATCGCGACCGGCACTCATACTTACGCGTCCTACATCTGTCCGAATGGATTGTATTCTCGGCGGGGTATTATCGGCAAAATGCCAGTTTTGTCTTAAGGCGTGCTTAACATTAAGCAGCGGAATCCTAGGATCTGGACAAGCCTCGGAAGCGTCGTTTTCACCCTTCCCTATCCCCGTCGAATCCGCGAAAATGGCGGCATGTCGATCAAGCAGCTTTCCGAAACGCTCATCAACCAAATCGCCGCCGGCGAGGTCATCGAACGGCCCGCGAGTGCGGCCAAGGAATTGATCGAGAACGCGCTCGACGCAGGTGCGACGCGCATCGAGATCGCCACATCCGGCGGCGGCAAAAGCCTGCTGCGCGTTACCGATAACGGCTCGGGCATGGACGAGCGCGATCTGGAGCTTGCCGTGCGCCGGCACTGCACCTCGAAGATCACCGATACGCTCGACGATATCAGCACGCTCGGCTTTCGCGGCGAGGCACTGCCTTCGATCGGCTCGGTGGCGCGGCTGACGATTTCGAGCCGCCGCCGCGACAGCGATGGCGGGGCCGAGATTTCGGTGGCCGGCGGCAAACTGCAGCATCTCAGGCCATCAGCGCTCAACCCCGGCACCATCGTCGAGGTGCGCGACCTGTTCTTCGCGACGCCGGCGCGGCTGAAGTTTCTGAAGACGGAGAAGGCCGAGGCGGCCGCGATCACCGAGATCGTCAAGCGCATGGCGATCGCGTTCCCGCAGGTGCGCTTCGTGCTCTCGGGCACCGACCGCACGACGCTGGAATTTCCGGCGACCGGCGAGGACCATCTGGCGCGCATGGCGCAGATCCTCGGCAAGGATTTCCGCGACAACGCGATCGAGATCAACGCCGAGCGCGAGGATGTGACGCTGACAGGCTTTGCCGGCGTGCCGACCTTCAACCGTGGCAACGCGGCGCATCAATATGCCTTCGTCAACGGCCGGCCGGTGCAGGACAAGCTGGTGCTGTCGGCGATCCGCGGCGCCTATGCCGAGACGATTCCCTCGGGACGCTACGCGGTGGCGGTGCTGTCGATCGGGCTCGATCCGGCGCTTGTGGACGTCAACGTGCATCCGGCCAAGTCCGACGTGCGCTTCCGCGACCCGCAGCTGGTGCGCGGACTGATCGTCGGCGCGATCCGCGAGGCCCTGGCGCGCGACGGCAGCCGGGCGGCAACCACAGGCGCCGACGGCATGCTGCGCGCCTTCCGCCCCGGCTTCCAGCCGAACGGATACCGGCCGCAGCAACAACCCCAACAACCTTGGAGCGCCGAGACCTCGCCATCGCGACCATTCTCCTCCGCCCCTGCCGGTTCGTCGTCTTATTCCCCATCCTATCAACGCCCTGCTGGCAACGCCTTCGGCGAGCGGCCACAGGCTTCGTTCGATGGACTGACCATGCCGGCGGCGCGGGCCGAGACCGCGCAGGCCTCGTCCTGGACGGCGCCGGCCTCCGAGGCCGAGGCACCGTCGCGGTTCCCGCTTGGCGCGGCGCGGGCGCAGCTGCACGAAAACTATATCGTGGCGCAGACAGAGACAGGTCTCGTGATCGTCGATCAGCATGCGGCGCATGAGCGGCTGGTGTTCGAGGCGATGCGCAAGGCACTGCACTCCAAGCGGCTGGCCTCGCAGGTGCTTCTGATCCCCGAAATCATCGACCTGCCGGAAGAGGATTGCGACCGGCTGATGCAGTTTTCATCGGAGTTCGGCGAGCTCGGGCTCGGCATCGAGCGCTTCGGGCCGGGGGCGATCGCGGTGCGCGAGACGCCGGCGATGCTGGGCGAGGTCGATGCCTCCGGGCTGATCCGGCAGCTGGCCGACGAGATCGCCGAATGGGACACGGCCTCGGGGCTTTCGGCCAAGCTCGAATATGTGGCGGCGACCATGGCCTGCCATGGATCGGTGCGCTCGGGAAGGCGGCTGCGACCGGAGGAGATGAACGCGCTGCTCAGGCAGATGGAGGTGACGCCGGGTTCCGGACAGTGCAATCACGGCCGGCCGACCTATATCGAACTCAAGCTTTCCGACATCGAGCGGCTGTTCGGCCGGAGCTGAAAACGCTGGCAATGGCGGCTGTGGCGGGTTATGGCAATCCGATGACGGCCTCGTTTTGAGGATTGGCTTTAAGGATTGGAGCGCATGAACTTGTTTGAAGGAAACGGAAACCGCGAAGCGAAGATACGCTATCTCGATGCGGATTTTCAGATCCTGTCGCCGGGTTCCTATGTCGTCTGCGCTATGACGGGCAAGCAGATTCCGCTCGACGAACTGCGCTATTGGAGCGTTGCCCGCCAAGAACCCTATGCCGACGCCGTCTCCTCCTTCGAGGCCGACAAGCGCGCCGGCGTGCTGCCGAACCAGAAGCGCTAATCGCTCGCTTGACGGCATTGGCGGGACGGCGGAAGCCGCGCCTCGGCCATGGAGAAAACAATGATCAAGATCCTCGCATTGCTGCACAGCGCCGTTGGACGGGATTGGCAGACACCTCCCAAGGAGATGGGGCTGAAGACGCTCTATGAGGCCGAGCAGCAGGGCTTCGTCGAAATCCGCGGCGAATTCCAGAAGCGGCAATTCCGCCTGACGCCGATGGGCTTCCAGACCGTCGAGCGCGACCGCCGGCGACTGGAAGCGCGCAAGAGCTAAACCCGGCCCGCCGCGACCTTTCTCACACCGCAAAGGACGAGAACTGGTGCCTATCCGTTCATCCGCCCTGCTCTCCGCCGCCCTCACCGGGATGGCCATTCTGCTCGGTGCTGTATTCGGCTCCACCCGGCCTGTGCTTGCCGGGCCCTGCGCGCCGGAAACGGTCGAGAACACCAATTACGTGATCTGCACCGTCCATCCCGCCAAGGCGGATCTGCGTCTCTTCTGGAAGGGCGACGACGGGGCGCCCTACCGCTCCTTCCCCGGTATCGCTGACGCCGTGACCGCAAAAGGCAAGACGCTCGTCTTCGCGCTCAATGCCGGGATGTATCACGAGGATTTCTCGCCGATCGGGCTTTATGTCGAAGATGGCCGGGAGTTGCGGCCGGTGGCGAGCGTCAAGCCGCCAAAGGCGAGCGGTCCGGTGCCGAACTTCTACAAGAACCCCAACGGCGTGTTCTTTATCGGCGACAAGGGCGCGGGCATCCTACCGACCGCGACGTTCGAGAAGCAACGTCCCGACGTCAGGCTTGCCACGCAGTCGGGGCCGATGCTGGTGATTTCAAACAAGATCAACCCGATCTTCATCGTCGGCTCCAGCGACCGGACGCGACGCAGTGGGGTGGGTGTCTGCGTGGATGGGATGGTGCGCTTTGCGGTCAGCGACGATGCGGTCAATTTCCACGATTTCGCGCGGCTGTTTCGCGATCACCTGCAATGCGCCGATGCGCTGTTTCTCGATGGCGGGGGTGGTGCGGGGTTCTATAGCGGCGAATTGGGGCGCAGCGATTTTTCCTGGCATGGTGGGTTTGGGCCGGTGTTTGGGGTGGTGGAGTAGCTGTCTGGTCGAGAGGTTAGAGCCAGGATTACCCCCCTCTGCCCTGCCGGGCATCTCCCCCACAAGGGGGGAGATCGACTCGCGGTTAGGTCTTCGCCAAACGTTGAGCTAGGAGCGAGCGGCCAAGCCCAGCCAATCTCCCCACCTGTGGGGGAGATGGCCGGCAGGCCAGAGGGGGGTAATCCTGGCACCAACGCCCCTCGTCTCGACAGCGCCCTAGTGAAACGCCCGAACCTCGACAGGAGCCCGACAAGCGATGGCGGCCTTCCTGCCCCAGGCCAGCGCATCCTCCATGCCATCAGCCTCCAGCACCCAGAAACCGCCGACATGCTCGCTGGTCTTGAGATAGGGGCCGTCGCTCACCGACACGTTTCCATCGGCATCGGCGCGCAACGACTTGGCGGTGCCCGCCCGATGCAGGCCGCCGACGAAGAGCCGGATGCCGGCCGCGATCATCTCGTCGTTCAGCGCATCGATCGCCCGATGCATCGCCTCGTCTTCCGAGACGGCGGGGTCGTAGTCGTCGGGGTGGTGGATGGCTAGCAGATAGCGGGGCATGACGTCTCCTCCATGTTGATCCTATTGTAGAGACGAATGGCCACTGCGGCATCCGACATGCCGTTCTACTCGGCGTCTTCGATATCGAAGCGCTCGATCTTGTCGCCGGCCATTTGAAAGATGTGCACGACCGTCTTGTCCTTCAGTCCATGGCTTTGCCCCTGCAGCGGCCTTCCATCGAGATCGGTGATTGTCTGGATCACCTCGGCGGCAATACGGCCATCTGATGTCCGGCGCACCGACACCGGCTCGACATGGGGACTGACGATGGACCATTGCCGCGTCCAGTAATCGCGCAGGGCCTGATGCCCGTGGACATGGCCGCCGTCCATTCCGTTCGCCCAAGCGACGTCGTCGGTGAGCACCGCCAGCACAGCGTCGATGTCGCGTGCGTTGAAGCGATCATAGATGTGGCCGATCAGCAGGCTGTCTTTTTCCGACATGACGTCTCTCCAATTCCCTTTGAAAACCAGTGTGCGGCTGTCCTTGACCGCGCTGGCCTGCCAATTTATATATGCACGTATGTATTTTCGTCAACCGTTGAACCGGACACTGCTGAATATGGACATGCACGTACTTTCCACGCCGGGCCACCTCATCAGCCTTGCAGCGCGCGGCTTCGCACGGCTGGCGGAAGCGCGCCTCAAGCGGCACGGCTTCGGTGTGGGTCAATTGCCGGTGCTGGTGGCGCTTCAAGAGGGAAATGCGAGCACGCAACGCGATCTTGCTCACTTCGCGAAGGTGGAGCAGCCGCCGATGGCGCAAATGCTCGCCCGGATGGAGCGCGACGGCTTGATCGAACGGACACCCGACCCCGCCGACGGCCGCAGCCGCCGCATCGTGCTGACTGAGGACGCGCGGGCGCGGATGCCGGAAGCGATCGCAACCCTGATGCAAGGCAATCGCGACGCCTTGAGCGGTTTTTCGGAAGCGGAGACCAAGCAGCTCGTGACGCTGCTGACCCGCTTGATCGGGAACCTAGACCGGATCGCCAGCGCCTCGTCGGCATTGGAGGATCGCTAGAGAAGTGCCCCTGCCCCGCCGCCATATCCGTCAGGCGTCGCTCACGGCGGGCGTGGAGCCGAGGGGGCTTTGGGCAGCACCGGAGCAAGGGTTGTTCAAGGCAGGCGCGGAGCGAGGATTACCCCCCTCTGCCCNNGGGGAGATTGGCTGGGCGCAGCCGCTCGCTCCTACCTCGGTGTTCGGATGGATAGCAAGCCACGAGCCGATCTCCCCCCTTGTGGGGGAGATGTCCGGCAGGACAGAGGGGGGTGTTGCACGGCAGAACGCCCGTTAATGCCCCTACCCCGCCGCCGCCATCTCCTTCAACCGCCGTTCTCTGCACGCATCGAGCGCGCGGTCGATGATCAACCCCGGCGCCAGATGGTCCTCGAAGGTCATTTCCACCTCGATCACCCGGCACTTCGCCGCCAGCGTCTCGGCCTTGCCGTGGTGGCCCGCAAGACGCACGAAGTCCTTGGAGGTGGTGACGATCTGGAGGTCGTCGCGGGCGGCGGTTTCGAGGATGTCGTCGATCTCGTCGTCGGTCAGGTGCTCGTGATCGCCGAAGGAGCGGCGGGCGACTGTTTCGGCGCCGATGCCGTCCACCGTGCGGAAGAATTTCGAGGGATCGGCGATGCCGGCGAAGGCCAGAACCTTCCGGCCCTTGAGGTCCGCGCCATCGGAGACAGTGACGGAAGCGGTGAAATACGGCTTGGCGGCGCGGGCGGCGATGCGCACGATCTGGTCGGCGGCAGCACCCGCGCCGACCTTCAGAAGTGCGGTTGCGTAGCGCAGCTGCAGCTTGATCGGCGCGCGCACCGGGCCGCCGGGAACGATATGGCCATTGCCGAGGCCGCGCGTGGCGTCGATGACGAGCAGCGCGTAGTCGATGGCGAGCCTGGCACTCTGGAAGCCGTCGTCCATGATGATGAGGTCAGCGCCTTCCTTGACGAGGCGCTTGGCGCCCTCGACACGGCGGCGGGAGATGACGGTGAGCGCCTCGCGGGCGAGAAGCAGCGGTTCGTCGCCTACGGCCACGGCGCGATGGTGGCCGGCGTCGACCACGGTCGTCACATCGAGCGAGCCGCCATATCCTCGGCTGAGGAAACCGGGGGTCAGGCCCTTTGCCTTGGCGGCGCGGGCAATGGCTATCGCGGTCGGTGTCTTGCCGGCGCCGCCGACGGTGAAATTGCCGACGCAGATGACGGGGACCGGCACGGAGGCGCGCTTGGCGTTGACCATGCGGTAGCCGGAGATACGGCCGTAAAGAAAGGAGATCGGATAAAGCGTCCAGGCGCGCCAATCGGCTTTCGTCCACCAGAACGGTGGCGCTTCGGATACCATCTTTGCCGTCCTGCCTTTCGCGCCACCGGCCCGCTCCACGCGGACGTCACCCCTAACCGGGCGAAAAGAGAAGGCAATTTTCAAGAAAAAGCAAGCCTTTGGTCGATCAGGCGAACTGCAGGTCGGGCAGCAGCCCTTCGAGTTCGGTGATATCATTGAGGCAATGATCGCTGGCGGCGGCGAGCGATTCACGCGATCCGGTGCCGGTCAAAACCGCGACCGTCAGGCCGACATGCGCGTTGCGGCCCATGTGCAGATCGTGGTTGTTGTCGCCGACGACGGCGACTTCCGAGGGGTCGAGACCGGTGGCCGCGCAGAAGCCGAGCACCATGCCTGGCTCCGGCTTGGTGCCGTGGCCGCTGTCGTAGCCGGCGACGTAGTCGATGTACTCCGCAAAGCCGAAGCGCTTGGCCGTCTGGCGGATCGAGCGTTCATTGTCGCTGGAGGCGACGCCGAGCTTGAAGCCGCGCGCATGCAGGCGGGCGAAGAAAGCGGCGAGATCGGTGACCGGCACGGAGAAATCGGCGGCGTGGGAAAAGAGTTCGTCGAGCCTGACCGTCAGCTCTTCGACCGGAACCGTTGAGCCGGCGGCGACGAGGCCCTCCGAGATCTGATGCGTATTGCCGGCGGCGAGCAGGCTATCTGGAACGATATGGCCGGTGACGGGATCCATGCCGCAGGCAAGCAGCAGGCGGTCGGCAAGTGCGGCGTCGTCCCTGGCGGCGATGCGTGCCAGCTCGCGGTTCACGGGCAGCCAGCTCTCATCATAATCGAGAAGCGTGCCGTCCTTGTCGAACAGGATACCCTTGATCGCCTGCATAGCCTTGTCCCTAGCTTTAAAGCGCCTCGCGATCTTTCAGATTCGCTCGTTGCGCTTTAGCTGTTTGTTTTACCGCATGTCGTTATCGCAAAAGCGCTTCACACTTTTGCGCGACATGCTCTAGCGTTGCGCCGCCGTCTTCGGCAGCAGTCTGGCCTTCACCGTCAGCGGGTTGATGTAGGGCTCAAGACCCTTCATCGTCGCCGTCAGCGCACCGCGCATTTCTTGCACGGCGGCGGCGCCGGCCTCGATCATATTGCGGCGCGCCGGGTCGTTGGTCAGCAAATAATGCACGCCCTTGGCCAGCATCTCGGTATCGCGTACCATGCGGGCGCTGCCACGGCGGGCGAGGCGCTGATAGGCCTCGCGGAAATTCTGGACATTGCTGCCTGATAGCACCGCGCAGCCGAGCATGGCGGGCTCCAGCGGGTTCTGCCCGCCCTCGCCGAACAGCGAGCGGCCGACGAAGGCGACCTCGGTCATGCGCAGATAAAGTCCCATCTCGCCGATCGTATCGCCGAGGAAGACATCGATATCGGGCGTCAGCGCATCGTCGCGGGTGCGGCGGGCGACCTTGAGCCCTTGCTTGACCAGTTCGGCCTCGATGGCATCGGCGCGCTCGGGATGGCGCGGCACGATGATGGTCAGCTGGCCGTTGCGCTCTTTCAGCGTGCGGTGGACGATGCCGGCGGCCTTCTCCTCGCCGTCGAAGGTGGAGATCGCCGCCCATGTCTTGCGGTCGCCGACCTGCTGCTGGTAGCGGGCGAAGGTGGCGGGATCATAGGACGGCGCGTCGGTATCGACCTTGAGATTGCCGGACATCAGCACCTGGCGGGCGCCCAGATCGCGGAAGCGCTCGGCATCGACATCCGACTGCGCGATGACGAGCGCGAGGTTCTCGAACAGCGCCTCGGCCAGCGCCTGGCGGCGTGTCCAGCGGGCGAAGGAGCGGTCGGACATACGAGCGTTGACGAGGATCTGCGGGATGCGGCGGCGGCCGAGCTCAAGGACTGTTGCCGGCCATATCTCGGATTCAGCAATCAGCGCGCAATCGGGTTGCCAGTAATTGAGGAAGCGGCTGACGGCAGGCTTCAGGTCGAGCGGCACATATTGGTGGATGACTTCGGAGCCGACGCGCTCGGCGGCGAGCTTGGCCGAGGTCACCGTACCCGTCGTCAGGATGACGTGAACGTCGCGGCGACGTATCTCGCGGATAAGAGGAATGACGGCGTTCATTTCGCCGACGCTTGCGGCGTGGAACCAGACCAGCGGGCCGGCCGGGCGATCGGCGCTGGCATAGCCAGAGCGCTCGAGCCGCCGGGCCCTGTCTTCCTTGCCCTTGGCGGCGCGATAGGTCAGGTAGCCGCCGACGAAGGGCGTGATCAACGTCCCAACCGCCTGATAAGCGCCCAGCGCCAAACGCGCCATGCGGCCGCTCATATAACACGTCTCCGATCAACGATGATCGACATCAACCCATTCCCAAATATCATTGCGGCCGAAATGACCGATCAGTTTGTTCAGAATGCGTCAACAACCGCCCCTATGCCCGGATAAGGCAGGCGGCTGGGTAAAACAGGGCCACGAGGGCCGAAAACTTATTTGCCGGACTTGTCTTCGGGATCAAGCAAGCGGTGCATATGGACAATGAAATAGCGCATGTGGGCATTATCAACGGTCGACTGCGCCTTGGACTTCCAGGCCGTCAGTGCAGATGCGTAATCAGGGAAGATGCCGACGATATCCAGGCCAGACAGGTCACGGAACTGCACGTCATCGAGACTTTCCAGTTCGCCGCCAAACACGAGGTGCAACAGTTGCTTCTTTTCACCGGACTTGGTCATTTCAGTCACTTCCTTCATCTGCTCCTCCGCCGTTTCATCTGAGGGATTTTGACGGAAACGTCAACTGCTCAGCGCGCGGCGATAGGGGATAGAAATTCATTCAACAGCGGCTCGGAGCCGGCGCACAGCTCGCCGTGTCTCACATCCGCGCGGTTATAGGTCAGCGCCGTTCCGTCGAGATTGACGAGACGGCCGCCTGCCCTTTCCAGAATGAGATCGGCGGCGGCCAGATCCCAGTCATGAGAATTGCGCTTCACGAAGGTGCCGTCGATCGCCGCATCGGCCACCATGGCGACGCGATAGGCGAGCGAGGGCACGTGCTTGACGCGCTCGATCTTGCCGCGCAGCGGCTCTTTAAAGCCGTTCAGCACATCCTCGGCGATGGCGAAGCGAACGGGCGGCTTCGGCTCCGATACGCGGATCGGCAGGCCGTTCTTCAAGGCGATGCCACCGGCGACCGCTTCATAGAGCTCATCAAGTGCCGGCGCGTTGAGCACGCCTGCCACCGGCCTGCCCTTGTGGACGACGGCGACGCTGACGCACCAGAGCTTCTGGCCGGCGAGGAAGCCGCGCGTGCCATCGATCGGATCGATGATGAAGAGCGTGTCGCGCGACAGACGATCGGCGCTGTCCTCGGTCTCCTCAGACAGCCAGCCGTAATCCGGGCGGGCGGCGCGCAGCATGGTTTCGAGGATTTCGTTGGCGGCGAAATCGGCGGCGCTGACCGGCGAGCGGCCCTCGTTCTTCCACCAGACCTCCGGCGACTGGTTGAAATGGCTGAGCGCCACGGCACCCGCCCGCTTTGCAGCGTCGGCGATCAGGTCCAGATCGCTCTGCCAGCGGGCATTGTCCACGTCGCTCATCTCAAGTTCCAATCCGTCACCGTCCAGCCAGCGTCATTCCTTCGATCGCGATGGTCGGGGCGGCTACCCCATACTTGCGGTCGATATCGTTGGCAGGCGTCACCCGCATGAACATCTCCTTGAGGTTCGATGCAATGGTCACTTCCGAAACCGCGAAGGTCAATTCACCGTTTTCGATCCAGAAACCGGTGGCGCCACGGCTGTATTCGCCGGTGATCATGTTGACACCCTGGCCGATCAGTTCGGTGACGTAGAAGCCGTTGCCGACGCCGCGGATCAGGTCCTCGGGCGAGATATCGCCGGGCTCGAGCGCCAGGTTGGTCGAAGCGGGCGTCACCGCATTGCCGCCGCGCACGCCACGGCCGTTGGTTTCCATGCCAATCTCGCGGGCGGTCGACGTCGAAAGGAACCAGTGCTTCAGCACACCGTCCTCGATCATCACCATGCGCTCGCCGGACACACCTTCGCCATCGAAGGGGCGCGAGGCCGGGCCGCGCACGATCATCGGATCGTCGGTGATCGAGAGGCCGGACTTCAGCACCTGCTCGCCCATCTTGTCGCGCAGGAAGCTGGTCTTGCGGGCGACCGAGGCACCATTGATGGCGCCGGCGATGTGGCCGACGAAGCCGCGCGCGATACGCGGATCGAAGATGACAGTAACGTTCTTGCCGGTATCGACCTGGCGTGGTTTCAGGCGCTTGACTGCGCGCTCGCCGGCGCGACGGCCGATCTCGGCCGGATCGTCCAGCTCGGAGAAATAGATGCGGCTGTCGAAATCGTAGTCGCGCTCCATGCCGGTGCCCTCGCCGGCGATGACGCTGACGGAGCGGCCGAAGCGAGAGCCCATGTAGCTGCCTTCAAAGCCGTGCGAGGTGACGAGCACCATGCCGCCGCGACCGGCCGAAGCGCCGGCGCCCGAGGAATTGGTGACGCCATTGACCGCAAGGCCGGCGGCTTCCGTCGCAAGGGCTGCCTCGCGCAGCTGATCTGCGGAAACCTCGGTGCTGTCGAGCAGCTGCAGATCGGGATAGGATTTGGCGAGCCGGCTCTCATCCGCGAGGCACGCGAAGGGATCTTCCGGCGAGACCTTGGCCATGGCGACCGCGCGCTCGGCGAGCACCGACATGTCGAAGCCCGGATTGGCCGAGACGCTGGCGACGCGCTTGCCGACGAAGACGCGCAGCGAGAAATCATCGCTCTCGGAGGATTCGGTTTCCTCCACCTTGCCGAGCCGCACGCTGACGGATTGCGAACGGGAGCGGACGACCACCGCATCGGCGGCATCGGCGCCCGCCTTCCTGGCGAGATCGATCAGCTGGCTGGCGCGGGAGAGCAGCGTCGAGGAATCAATTTCAGAGGACATGGTTTGGCCTTTCCTTCGCGTTCCATTTATTGTGCGCTACGGAAAGCATCAAGGCCGACGGTGCCGATTCTTTTTCGCGCTGCTTGCGCAACCATGACCATTGAAAGAAGCTTAGCGGATGTCCGAGCCCAACGCCCTCTTCACCGAAACGATCCTGCTGCTCGGCGGCACCGTCGTTTCGGCCCCGATCTTCAAGCGGCTGGGGCTTGGAACGGTGCTCGGCTATCTGGCCGCCGGCGTGGTGATCGGTCCGATCTTTCACGGGCTGACGGATGGAGAACAGATCCTCAACGTCGCGGAACTCGGCGTCGTGTTCCTGCTCTTCATCATCGGGCTGGAGCTGAAACCGAGCCGCCTCTGGCAGATGCGGCGTGACATCTTCGGGCTGGGAACGGCGCAGGTCATCCTGACCGGGCTGGTGCTGACGGCGCTTGCCGATCTCTCCGGCCTGCTCGACTGGCGCGGCAGCATCATCGCCGGCTTCGGCCTGGCGCTGTCGTCCACCGCGTTTGCCATGCAGATCCTCGAGGACGACGGCGATGTGAGCACTCGATACGGACAACGCTCCTTCTCGATGCTGTTGTTCCAGGACCTCGCCATCGTGCCGCTTTTGGCGCTGATCAACATTCTCGACACCGGCAAGGGCCACGGCACGCCGATCGTCGATTTCGGGATCGCCATCGGCGCTGTCGGCGCGATGATCGTGATGGGGCGCTATCTGCTGACGCCGCTGTTCCAGATCATCGCCAGCACCGGCGCGCGCGAGGCGATGATCGCGGCAGCCCTTTTCGTCGTCATGGGATCGGCAGCGCTGATGCAGATGGCCGGGCTATCAATGGCGATGGGGGCGTTCCTGGCGGGCGTGATGCTGGCCGAATCCTCGTATCGGCACGAACTGGAGGCCGATATCGAGCCCTTCCGCGGCGTGCTTCTCGCCATCTTCTTCATCGCCGTCGGCCTGTCGTTGCAGCTCGACGTGCTCTGGGACAACGCGCTGGTCATTCTCGTCACCGTGCCTGTCGTGATGGCGGCGAAGGCGCTGATCATCTACGGGCTTTGCCGGCTGACCGGCTCCGATCACAATGACGCGATCCGCATCGCTTTCCTGCTGCCGCAGGGCGGGGAGTTCGGCTTCGTGCTGTTTTCGACGGCGGGCGCTTCGTCGCTGATGCCTTCGAGCACCGCTTCCCTGTTGATCGCCATCGTGACGCTCTCCATGGCGCTGACGCCGATCGGCACCAGCTTGCCAAAAGGCTTGAGAGCGGCGAGACGAAGGAGACGCTGGAAGAAGATTTCGAGGGTGCCGGCGCCGACGTGCTGATGATCGGCTTCTCGCGTTTCGGCCAGATCGCAGCGCAGATCCTGCTTGCCGGCGGGCGCGCGGTGACCGTCATCGACACCTCGGCCGACCGTATCCGCCAGGCCTCCTCCTTCGGCTTTCGCATCTATTTCGGCGACGGCACGCGCAAGGACGTGCTGCGGGCATCCGGCATCGACCACGCCAAGATCGTCGTCGTCTGCACGCAGAAGCGGGAGGTGACCGACAAGATCGTCGAGCTGGTGCAGGCCGATTACCCCGAGGCCAAGCTCTTCGTGCGCTCCTACGACCGCGTCCACTCGATCGCGCTGCGCAACCTCAATGTCGACTACGAGCTGCGCGAAACGCTGGAATCAGGCTTGCTGTTCGGCCGGCGGACGCTGGAAGCCCTCGGCATCAGCGAGGCCGCCGCCTACGAGATCGGCGAAGACATCCGCCGCCGCGACGAACAGCGGCTGGTGCTGCAGGTCACCGAGGGACTGCAAGCCGGCCGCGACATGCTCTACTCGCAGCCGGTCAAGCCGGAACCGCTGGTCAAGCCGAAGCGGACGATGGATTTCTCGCAGGACCCGCTGGCGGGCACGGGGGATGCGGTGGCGGATGCTTAGTCCTGCCAGGGCTTTTCCACGCGCATGAGACGTCGAAAACCATCATTGCATGGCGGCTGATCCAAGATTTGGAGATAGTGGTCGTAGCTTGAGGCCGGGACCAACGCGACCGGGCAATCGACAAGGGCATCCTCGGCGACGCGCTGCGCGGCATCGACTATGAACTCGGCGCCTGTCTGCCCACGTAGCTTCGCGGCGCGATCGATCAGTGACCAGACGGCCTCGGAGGCTTTCAATCTGACTGTACGCATTGGTGGGTTCGCGTTGCTCATGACGCCCTCCTAAGCGGACGTTATCACAGCCGCTCGGATCTCGCATGCGCCTCGATCGCCCCGTCCAGCGCATACTTCAGCTCGTCCTTCACGCCCTGAGACATGGCCAGCACTTCGCGGGCCTTTAGAAAATCCATGACGCCGGTGCGGCCGACGGCGGGGCGTAGGAAGATATGGGGGGGCTGGATGCGGAGTTTGAGGGTGATCGCCGTCTGCATCATCAGCTGGCCGGAGCCGAAGATACTTTCCATGCGGTTCGGGATATGCGTGCCGTCACCTTCGGGCGCGCCGACCACATCGATGCCGATGACGATATCGGCGCGGTCCATCAGGCATTCATAGGGGACGGGATTGCTGATGCCGCCGTCGATCATCACCCGGCCATGCAGCCGGACCGGCATGAAGACGGCGGGTATGGCGGAAGAGGCCGCAAGGGCCGGAAACAGCTGGCCTTCGCTCACCAGCACTTCCTGCTGGCCGTAATAGTCGGTGGCGGTCACCGTCATCGGGATCGGCAGGTCCTCGAAGCGATCGGGGAGATCGGCCGGGAGAAATGCTTTCAGGATGCGCTCGAGGTTGAACTGGCCGATGCGCACGCCGTTCGCCACCGCATCGCGCACGGTCTGCGGGCGCAGGCCCCAGAGGCGGCTCACCACGGCGGTCTTGTTGCCGACAGTCATCAGCGCATGTTCGCGGATCGCTTCGCCGGTCATGCCGGCCGCCATGCCGGCGCCCATTATGGCGCCGATCGATGAGCCCGAAATCGCCACCGGGCGGATACCGAGTTCGTCAAGCGCTTCGATGACGTGGATGTGAGCAAGGCCGCGGGCGCCGCCGCCGCCAAACGCGATGGCCACGCGCGGCGATGCGCCGGAGGCGACATCTTCGAGAGCAGGGAACGCGGAACTGGTCTTTTCGGCCTGCTGTGTCACCCTTTACCCCCGATATCCGCTACCTACTCCGGCTGGTAGCGGTAGAAATGCACCCTGGTATCGCCGAAAATCCGGCTTTCCAGGAACAGATAGGAAGGATCGACCGAAACGGCAACGTCGGCGCGCTCCTCAAGCACGGCAATCGCGCCCGGAAACAGCCAACCACCCTTGGCGGCCGCAGCCATTGCCTTCTCGCCGAGACCCTTGCCATAGGGCGGGTCGGCGAAGAGGAACTGGAACGGCTCGAGGTTGCCGACGCTCCCAAGATCGGTCGCGTCGCGCCTCAGGATGCGCGTCTTGCCGTGCAGGCCGAGCGCATCGATGTTTTCCCAGAGCAGGCCCCTGCCCTCGACGCTGTTTTCAACGAAGAGCGCATGGCGGCAACCGCGCGAGACGGCTTCCAGACCGACGGCGCCGGTACCTGCAAAGAGATCGAGTATCCGGGTGCCATCGACGCATTCCGGATAGGCATGGCTCAGAATATTGAACAGGCTCTCACGCGTCCGGTCAGCAGTCGGCCGGATGTCGTTGGATTTAGGCACGGCGAGCGACCGTCCGCGAAACTCACCGCCGACGATCCGCACCGCGTCCTATTCCCTTGCCCTTAGGTCCACCACGAGACGGCCCGCCCGAGGGCTTGCCACCGCCACCCGGACGATCGCCCGAAGGCTTGCCCGAAAAACTCTTTGCACCCGGCTTGGAGCCGCTTGGCTTGCCGCCAAAGCTCTTGCCGCGCGGCCCGTCACCACGCGGCTTGTCGCCGAAGGGACGATCACCGCGTGGGCGCTCGCCCTGGGGACGGTCACTCTGCGGACGTTCACCACGGGGGCGGTCGCCATACGAACGTTCGCCGGCCGGACGCTCGGAGCGAGCCTCGCCGGAGAAACGGTTGGCGCGGGGACGTTCGTCACCCTCTTCACGCGGACGGCGCGGCTTGTCGCCGAACGGCCGGTCACTGCGTGGCGGACGATCGCCGAAGGAACGGGGACGGTCGTCGCCATCCTCACGAGGCCTGCGGTCGCCGCGAGGCTTTCCTGCGAACGGGCGGTCGCCAGCTGGCCGGTCACCACGGGGCGGACGATCGCCGAAAGGCCGATCGCCGCGTGGCCTGTCACCACGCGGTGGACGGTCGCCGAAGGAGCGCGGACGGTCGCCATCCTCGCGCGGCTTGCGCTCGCCGCGAGGCTTGTCGCCAAAGGGACGATCGCCTCTTGGGCGCTCGCCCTGGGGACGGTCGCCACGGGGTGGGCGATCACCATAAGGCCGGTCGCCGCGTGCCGTGCGGTCGCCGCCGGAGCGGTCACCGCGATCTCCGAAGGAGCGGTCGCCACGGGGACGGTCACCGAAGCCGCGATCGCCACGGTCGCCGCGCTTACGGTCGTCGTCGCGGCTCACATCGCTGGAGCGGATCCATTCGCCCTCTTCGTCGCGGGCACGGTTGATCTGCACGCGCGGGCCTTCGTCGTAGCTTGTCGGCTGCGGCTTGGAACGGCCGGGCTTTTCGCCACGGCGGAGCGCCGTCTGGGCGTTCTTCTCGGCCTTGGCGGCTGCCTTTTCGCCGAGCGGACGGGCGCCGGGCGCCATCCAGACATTGGCGTTGCGGCGGCTGCCGAGCGCCGGACGCTTCGGGCCCTCGTCCTTGCGGTCGCCACCACGGCTCGGGCCACGGCCGCCATCACGGTCGCGATCGCCGCCACGGCGATCATCACGCTTGTCGTCGCGCTTGGTGTCGAGGCGGCTCAGCGCGCGTTCGCGCTTGTCTTCCGGCTTCCACGAGCGTTCGCGACGCTCGGGCTTGGCGTCGGCTTCGTCTTCCTCGGTCACGGCGGGCGCGTTGTAGATCGGCGCGTCGAAATTGGCCTTGGCATCCTCGATGAGGCGCGGGCCGAGCTGGTCGCGCAGGGTGCGGCCACGCACTTCGATCACCGCCCGCTCGGGGATATCGCCGAGCTGGAACGGGCCGTAGGAGATGCGGATCAGACGGTTGACGTCGAGACCGAGCGCGCCGAGCACGTTCTTGATTTCGCGGTTCTTGCCTTCGCGCAGGCCCATGGTGAGCCAGACGTTGGAGCCCTGCACCTTGTCGAGCGTCGCTTCGATGGCGCCGTAGAGCACGCCGTCGACAGCGATGCCGTCCTTCAGCTTGTCGAGCGCTTCCTGGTCGATCTCGCCGTGGGCGCGCACGCGGTAGCGGCGCAGCCAGCCTGTCGTCGGCAGTTCCAGCGCACGAGCAAGGCCGCCGTCGTTGGTAAGCAGCAGCAGACCTTCGGTGTTGATGTCGAGGCGGCCGATCGACATGACGCGCGGCAGATCGTCCGGCAGGTTGTCGAATACGGTCGGGCGGCCTTCCGGATCGGCGTTGGTTGTCACCAGGCCGGCCGGCTTGTGGTAGAGCCACAGGCGAGTACGCTCGATGCCGCGGATCGGCATGCCGTCGACTTCTATTCTGTCGGTCAGCGTGACGTTGACGACGGGCGTATCCAGCGGCTTTCCGTTCAGCGTGACGCGGCCATCGAGGATCATGCGCTCGATATCGCGACGCGAGGCAACGCCGGCGCGCGCCATCACCTTGGAGATGCGTTCCGCCTTGCTGTCGCTCGTCACGTCGGACACGGCATCCGCCTTGTCAGCCGATTTTGCGAACTTCCTTGCGGGCTTTTCGCCCGATTTCGCGCCGGTATCGCGCGGGGATGGCTTGCCACCCGGCCGTTTTGGCTTGTCTTTGAATGTCATTTGTTGTTTGCCTGCCTTTTGGGGCCTTCTATCAGTTCGCGCCCCTGCGGTTAAGTGGAAATTGTCGGATCGTGAAGACAAATCAATTTATGGAGCTGGCGCTGGATGAGGCGCGTGCCGCGGGCGCGCGCGGCGAGGTGCCGATCGGCGCGGTCGTCGTCCTCGACGGCGCGGTCATCGCCTCATCCGGCAACCGCACCCGCGAGCTCAACGACATCACCGCGCATGCCGAAGTCGCCGCCATCCGCATGGCCTGCGAGGCGCTCGGCCAAGAGCGACTTACGGGTGCTGATCTCTACGTGACGCTGGAACCCTGCACGATGTGCGCGGCGGCCATCTCGTTTGCCCGCATCCGCCGGCTCTATTATGGGGCGGAAGATCCGAAGGGAGGCGGGGTGGATAGCGGGGTGCGGTTTTATGCGCAGCCGACGTGTCATCATGCGCCGGAAGTGTATTCGGGGATGAGCGAGGTGCAGGCGGCGGAGATCCTGCGGGGGTTCTTTCAGGGGAAGCGGGATTAGGGGTGCTTCGCGCGCTCAGGGGAGGTTTTACCGCGGGGTACCCCCCTCTGCCCT